>CAVOUV010000009.1:0-181837 GCA_963699655.1 uncultured Actinomycetota bacterium | reverse complement strand
AATGAACTGCCGAGGCTCCAGACACGGATTTGAAAGTCGCTTCGCTTACCCGCTCGCTCGCCGCCACCCGTCGCGGCTATGCCTTCTATGTCGTTGATCCTCTCAGCTCCATTCACGAATTTACACTAATGATCAAACAAGTTGCTTCATGGTGGGTGACAGTTGGTTCCTGCCCCATGTGTGACGAAAGGAGAGCGACATGAAAGTTCGGACAATGCATTTATTCTCGGCGGCAATGTGGGTAACCTTGCTTTTTACTACCGAGTCGTGTTTGGGGATGTGCTTGTTGCGCCCATCCAGGTGAATACCAAATGGAATTCGTCAAACCTGACGAGTTTGAACTGGTGAGAGATGAAGCGAATCCGGTTTGGCACAAAGGCAGACCTGTGGACAGGCGAGGCGACGCAGAGGTCGCCGCGGAAGGCTGGCTCACCCGGCGGATAGCTACTCCCTGACTGGCTCGCTCGTTGGTAAGGTTTGGAAGCTGACGTTTCGCAATGGCTATGAATCCGGCACACTCGATCTACCGTTGCCAGCCAAGATGTTGAGATTCGCAGCTGATATTCACGATGGGTGGACAAAACCCTGCATTGCAGTGCGCCGAGAGTCCCGGACCGAATCCGTCCGCGAAAGGCCGTGACATCGTCGGTCGACAGGGCGAGCGGGCCGTACGCATCCAAGATCTTCTGCTCGAATGCGTCGAACGGCGCCATCGGCCGCCTGGCGGTTGCGTCGGTCACCGGTGCGCCGTCTTGGTCGCGACGCACCGCAGGCTCTGCGGTGCCGGCAATTCAGCTGGCATAAGGACAAGGGTAGGCCCGACGTGCACGCGCGACCGGTGCCGGCGTCACGCACAGGCGCAGCCAACGCCACAACGTCAAAACCTGTGCGGATATGTGCAAGCGCATCCGGACCCTGACGGAACACAGTGTGGTGACCTCTGGGCGCGAGCGGTGGTGCACCGCGGTCACGCCTGACTATGCGAGGAACAGCGAAACCGAGAGGGAGACCGACATGCTGCCTGCCAACATCGCGCCACAGTACGACTTCGTCGTCTGTGGCTCCGGGTCGTCCGGATCGGTGGTGGCGGCGCGAGCGGCGGAGAATCCGGATGTCAGTGTGCTGTTGATCGAAGCCGGCGGCGCCGATGATGCGCCCGAAGTCGATGGAACCCGGCCTCTGGCCCAACAACTTGGGTAGCGAGCGGGATTGGGCGTTTGCCGCGGAGCCCGAGCGCCCATGTCAACGGCCGCTCGATCGAGTTGGCCATGGGCAAGGTGCTCGGCGGTGGGTCGAGCATCAACGTCATGGCGTGGGCTCGTGGGCACCAGACCGATTGGGATTACTTCGCGGCGGAGGCAGACGACAACGCCTGGAGCTACCAGTCCGTGCTCGAGATCTACCGCCGCATCGAGGACTGGCACGGTATCCGCGACCCTCGATACCGCGGCGTCGGCGGGCCGGTTTACGTCACACCCGCGGCAGACCCGAATCCGATCGCCCCGGCCATTCTCGAAGGTGCCCGTGCCTGCCGGGATCCCCTCGTACGGGAGCCATCAACGGCGTCATGGCGGAACGGGAGGGTGGCGCCTCGATAGTCGAGCTTCGAGCGCGTGACGGCCGTCGGCAGTCGGTGTTCGGATCCTATGTTCGCCCGCTTCTGGATCGGCCCAATCTCACCGTCCTCACGGATGCGACGGTGACCCGGGTGACGTTCAGCGGCAAGTACGGCAACGGGTATCGAGTTCACCCACGGCGGGTCCACCCACAGCTGTAGCCGCGGCATATGAGGTGATCGTCTCGCTCGGGGCGATCAACACCCCGAAGCTGCTCATGCAGTCCGGCGTTGGCGACGCGGATGAGCTGCGGCGCTTCGGAATTCCGGTGGTGGCACACCTGCGCGGCGTCGGACAGAACTTCAGGACCACCCGCGGATCGACTGCGTGTGGGAATGCAATGAGCCGGTCGCTGCCGCGCAACAACGGCGCGGAGGCCATGGTCTTCTGGCGCAGCGATCCAGCACTGGACACACCTGATCTGCAGATCTGCCTGGCTGAATTCCCCATCGCCAGTGCGGAGAACGCGGCAAGCTATCGCCATGCCGGAGCACGGGTGGTCGTTGTGCGCCGGCGTGATACGGCCCAAGAGTCGCGGTCGCGTTCGCCTCACGGGTCCCCGCCCGGCCGACCCGGTGGCGATCGAGGCGAACATGCTCGCCGATCCCGACGATATGAAAGCGGCGGTGGCAGCCGTCGAACTATGTCGCGATATCGGCAACTCGGCATTGCTGCGGCCCTTCGTCAAGCGCGAGGTCATGCCGGGGGATCTCACCGGTAACGCCCTCGAGCACTTCATCCGCAATGGGGTCGAAACCTATTGGCACCACACGTGTACGGCCAAGATGGGCCGAGACGACATGTCCGTTGTCGACGGAAACCTCAAAGTGTACGGACTCGATCGCCTTCGGATCGCTGACGGGTCGATCTTGCCCCGCATCACGGCGGGCAACACCATGGCCCCCTGTGTGATCGTCGGCGAGCGCGCAGGCGAGATCCTCAGGACTGCGCACTCATTGTGATGCGAAGACTGAGGCTTCAGAGATGAAGATCGGCATCAGCACGATCATCACCGATGAAGGCATTCCTCCGGATGTGTTGGCCAAAGCCTTGGAAGAACGCGGGTTTGACTCGCTCGTCGTGGCTGAGCACTCGCACGTTCCGGCCAGTCGGGCCACGCCATACCCGGCGGGCGGCGAGCTACCCCACGAGTATTACCGGGCTTATGACCCGCTCGTCGCATTGACAGCGGCCGCCGTCGCGACCTCCGAACTCCTCGTTGGAACCGGCGTGCTTCTCCTGCCGCAACGGGACACAATCCAAACGGCGAAGGAGGTCGCCAGCGCCGATCACATCTCGGCAGGCCGGTTGCTGCTCGGTCTGGGGTTGGGCTGGAACCTCGAAGAAATTGCCGATCACGACGTCGATCCCAGACGGCGCGGCAAGCTGCTCGATGAGAAGGTGGCCGCGATGAAAGAACTATGGGCCAACGAGAAAGCCGAGTTTCACGGTGATTACGTTGACTTCGACGCAACCTTCTGCTGGCCCAAGCCTGTGCAGAAACCGCATCCGCCAATCTACTTCGGTGGATTCACCGCGGCGACGGTGGACCGCGCCCGTCGGCACCGGGCCGGCTGGACGCCCATGGCAGTCCCAGACGTCGACATGGTTTCCCCCCAGATGAGCCTCCTCGACGGTGCAACCGACATCCCGGTCGATGTCGTCGTCCCCGCAAACGCGGAACCAGCACTCCTCGACGCCTATCGCCGGCACGACGTGGAACGAGCGTCGATCCTGCTTCCCGCCAGACCAGAATCGGAAACTCTGCGACTTCTGGACCGCACTGCGACCCTCATCGAGACATACCGCTGATCCGGACATTACGGACAACGAGCGTTCGCGCGTCGGACCTCTCAGTGCGCCACGACGGCGCCGACGGCGTCGGCCCAGATGCCCGCCGCTTCGTCGACCTGATCGCTGGTCACCACCAGTGCCGGAATGAACCGCACCACCTGACCCCACGCCCCGCAGGTGAGCAGCAGCAGGCCGCGCCGGGCCGCCTCCTGCTGGGCGGCGGCAGCCGTCGCCGGATCGGGTTTGCCGTCGCCGTCCCGGAACTCGTTGCCGATCATCAGGCCGAGGCCGCGGACATCGGTGATCTGGTCGTGCTTGTCCGCGACCAGCTGCAGCGCCTCCTTGAGTTGCGCGCCGCGCTGGGCCGAGTTCTCGACCAGGCCTTCGTCGCGGATCACGTCGAAGGTGGCCACCGCCGCTGCGCACGCCACTGCGTTGGCGCCGTACGTGCCGCCCTGCGATCCCGGCCACGCCCTGGCCATCAGGTCCGATGACGCCGCGATCGCGGACAACGGGAAGCCGGACGCCAGGCCCTTCGCGGTGACGATGATGTCTGGCCGGGCGTTGAAATGCTCACCGCCCCAGAACTTTCCGGTGCGGCCGAAGCCGGTCTGCACCTCGTCGACCACCAACAGGATGCCGTGTTCGTCCGCGCGTTGCCGCAGGCCGGCGAAGAACCGTTCGTTGGCGGGCACGTAGCCGCCCTCACCCAGCACCGGCTCCACGATGAACGCGGCGGTGTCGGCGGGGGAGGACAGGGTCTGCAGGACGTAGTCGAGTTGGGCGAGCGCGAAATCGGTGGCCTGCTCGACCGGCCAGCCGTAGTGGGTGGGATCGGGGAACGGCGCCACGTACACGCCCGACATCAACGGCGAGAAGCCGGAACGGAACTTCGTGCCGGACGTCGTCAGCGAGGCCGCCGCCACCGTGCGGCCGTGGAACCCGCCGTGGAAGACGATGACGTTGGGCCTGCCGGTGGCCTGGCGGGACAGCCTCAGCGCGGCCTCGACGGCCTCGCTGCCCGAATTCGCGAAGAACATCCGGTCCAGCCCGGCCGGTAGCACCTCGCCCAACCGCTCCACCAGCGTGAGCAGCGGGCGGTGCATCACGGTGGTGTACTGCGCGTGGATCAGCGTGCCGACCTGGCGCTGCGCCGCCTCGACCACCCGCGGGTGGCAGTGTCCGGTGCTGGTCACGCCGATGCCCGCGGTGAAGTCGAGGTATCGGCGATCATCTTCGTCATAGAGCAGGACGCCCTCGCCGCGGGCGGCCAGTACGCCGGTCGCTTGTTTGAGGACCTGTGAGAGCTGAGCGGACGCAGCCACGTTCCTTCCCCTTGCCTGTAGACGTAAGATTGTCAACAATCAGCGTATCTGACTTGTCCGAGTTGTCTATACGTGCGCCGACGTCGAAGGGGTATTGGTGAGCGAACACGATCAGGCCGGCGAGTCCAGGGTTGTCCGGGCCGTCCAGAAGCGACTGTTCATCGACGGCAAGTGGCTCGACGCATCGAACGGACACACGTTCGACGTCGCCGACCCCGCCACCGGCAAGGCGCTGTGCGCGGTCGCCGACGCGTCCCCGGAGGACGGCAGGGCCGCACTCGACGCCGCCGTCGCCGCGCAGCCGGAATTCGCCGCGATGTCACCGCGTGACCGTGCCGACATCCTCGGCCGGTCGTTCGAACTGCTTCACGAGCGGATCGATGACCTCGCCTTGCTGATGACCCTGGAGATGGGCAAGCCGCTGGCGGAGGCTAGAGGTGAAATCGCCTATGCCGCAGAATTTTTCCGCCATTTCGCCGAGGAAGCCGTCCGGATCGACGGCGGCTATCAGACCGCGCCCGCCGGGGGATCGCGCTTCCTGGTCACCCGCCAGCCGGTTGGCCCCTGCCTGTTGATCACCCCGTGGAACTTCCCGATGGCGATGGGCACCCGCAAGCTCGGTCCGGCCATCGCCGCCGGCTGCACCAGCGTGATCAAGCCGGCGCCCCAGACGCCGCTGTCGATGCTGGCGCTGATGGACATCCTCTCCGAGGCGGGCCTGCCCGCGGGCGCCGTCAACTGCATCACGGTGACCGATGCCGGTCCGGTGATGGAACCACTGATCCGGTCGGGCCTGGCCAGGAAGCTGTCGTTCACCGGCTCCACCCAGGTCGGCCGGCTGCTGCTCGAGCAGTGCGCGGAGAAGATCCTGCGGACCTCGCTCGAACTCGGCGGCAACGCGCCGTTCATCGTGTTCGAAGACGCCGACCTCGACGAGGCTGTCGAGGGGGCGATCGCGGCCAAGATGCGCAACATGGGCGAGGCCTGCACGGCGGCCAACCGGCTCTATGTGCAGTCCTCCGTCATCGACGAATTCGGACGGCGGCTGGCCGCCCGGATGGCGACGCTGCCGGTCGGCCGCGGCACCGAACCGGGCGTCGCCGTCGGGCCGCTGATCGACGCGGCGGCGCTGCGCAAGGTCGAAACGCTGGTCGCCGATGCCGTCGACCGTGGTGCCACGGTGCTGACCGGCGGTTCGGCACCCGCCGGTGATGGTTACTTCTATCCGCCGACCGTGCTCACGGGCGTGCCCCGCGACGCCGAGATGTGCGACCAGGAGATCTTCGGCCCGGTCGCCCCGCTCACCCCGTTCGAGACGGAGGCACAGGTGATCGCGGCGGCCAACGACACCGAATACGGCCTGGTGTCCTATGTCTTCACCAACGACCTGCGGCGTGCTCTGCGGGTCGCCGAGGCGATCGAGACCGGCATGGTCGGGCTGAACCAGGGCGTCGTCTCCAACCCTGCCGCGCCGTTCGGCGGCATCAAACAGTCCGGTCTCGGCCGCGAGGGCGGCTCCGTCGGAATCGACGAGTTCCTGGAGACGAAGTACATCGGCATCGCGATGCGCTGACTCCCCGGTCACCGCGGCTACGCGCCGGCCGGCTCCGCCCCGTCGATCGCGTTCCTGTCGTGGGTGAGCCGGTGGATGGCATCGTCCATATGCGCGGTCAGCAGCCGGTCGGTGAGTCCGCGATCACCGGAGCGGATCGCGTTCGCCAGCGCCCGGTGCTCGTGATCGCGCACCTCGGACTTCGCGTAGCTGTCGTCGAGCGCATGGATGCACATCCGGGTCTCGGTGATGAAGGTCTGATGCATCCGGGACAGCCGCGGGCTGCGGGCCAGCTGCAACAGGCGCTCGTGAAAGGCGATGTCGAGCTCGCTGACCTCGGCCGGCGTGCCCGCCGCCGCCATCTGGTCCACGATGAGCAGCAGCTCGTCACCGGCCGCGGCGTGCTCGCCGTCGAGGATCTTGCGCGCAGCGGCCCGCTCGATCGCTTCGCGGGCGACGTACATGTCGCGAACGTCATCAGGGGTCATCTCGACGACGAACAGCCCGCGATTGCGGATCGCGACCAGCAGCCCCTCCTGCGTGAGGCGCTGCATCCCCTCCCGCAGCGGTCCCCGGCTGACCCCGAGCTTGCGGGACAAGTCGGCCTCGCCCAGCTGCGCGCCCGGCTTGAGCTCACCGTGGGCGATGGCCCGGCGCAGCTTGTCCGCGATGATGCTCGGCGTCGACTCGCGGGACAGCGGCTCGATGAAGCTGGTCATCGGCGGTGTCCGAACAGCGTGCCGAGCCCGGGCAGCGGCGGCACCGGGCCCAGCAGGTCCAGGCCTTTCCAGACCGTCACCTGATTGGCGGTCAGCACGGTCTTGCCGACGGCCGCTTCCAGCTTGTCGACGATCGCCAGCGTGTGCATCGCCGTATCCGGAACGAGCACCGCCTCGGCGTCGGGGTGGTCGGCCGCGGCGACCATGGCGACCACCTGGTCGGGCTCCAGCGTCCCGACCTCGGCCGCGGTGTAGATCCCATGGCTGCCCATCGAGACCACTTCGGCGCCGCCGGCGGTCAGGAACCCGACAAAATGTTGCGCGACGTCGTCGGGATAGGACGCGGCCACCGCGACCCGGCGGATGCCGAGATGCCGCAGCGCGTCGACGAAGGCGATCGAGGTGGACGAGGCGGGCACGCCCGCCGCGGCGGCCACGGCTGACACCTGGTCCTGGGCGCCCTGCGGCCCGAACACGAAGCTGCCCGAGGTGCAGGCCCACATCACCGCGTCCGGCTTCTCGGCGGCCAGCTGCGCGGCCCCATCCGCCAACCGGTCGTTGCTGCCCAGGTCGAGCAGCGCGTCGACGCGATGTGCGTCCTCGCCGACCGAGGTGATCGTGACCGGCAGGCGGACCGCGCCGGCGATCCGCTCCTCCAGCGCCGGAAAGTCGTCCTCGGCGCTGTGGCCGGGATAAAGCAGGCCCACCGTTGGCATATTCATCTCCCTTGGATCATCGTGACCGAGATAGGTAGATTGTTGACAATGCTAACCCGCGCGAGCTACGACGCAGGCAAGCTCGGTGCAGCCCTGCGCGCAGAGCTGCGCGGGGCGGTGCGCGACGACAGTGCAGGCCGGGGCCTGTACGCCGTCGACGGGTCGAACTACCGCGTGGTTCCCGATCTCGTGGTGGTGCCGGCCGATGCCGAGGATCTGGCCGCCGCGGTGGCGCTCACCTCCGCGGCCGGGGCGCCGGTGACGATGCGTGGCGGTGGCACCTCGATGGCCGGTAACGCGATCGGCGGGGTCGTGATCGACGCCTCGCGCCACGTGAACAAGATTCTGGGCATCGACACCGGCAGCAGGACCGCGGTCGTGGAACCCGGCGTCGTGCTCACCGACCTGCTCGGCGCGGCGCGGCCGCTGGGGCTCACCTTCGGCGCCGATCCGTCCTCGGCCAGCCGGGCGACGATCGGCGGGATGATCGCCAACAACGCCTGTGGCGCGCACTCCGTGGCGTGGGGGACCACCGCCGACAACGTCCGGTCGCTTGCCGTCATCCTCGCCGACGGCACCCGCTGCACCGTCGAATCACGGGGCGCCCCAGCCGAACTGGCGAGCAGGCCGGGGCGTGAGGGCGAGCTGCACCGGGCCTTGCAGGCCTTCGTCGACGAGCACCACCTCGTGATCAAGCGCAGATTCGGACTCTTCACCCGCCAGATCTCGGGTTATGCGCTGCACCGGCTGCTGCCCGAACACGGCTACGACGTCGCGGGACTGCTGTGCGGCAGTGAAGGCGGGTTCGCGGCCACCCTGCGGGCGACCGTCGCGTTGACCCCACTGCCGGCGGCGCGGGTGCTGTGCGCGCTGGGTTTCGCCGATTCGGTCTCGTCGGCCGAGTGCATACCCGTGGTGCTGCCGCACGGCCCGTTGACGATGGAGTCCATCAACGTCGACCTGGTGGACCGGTTGCCCGGGGAGGTGCGCCGCGCCGCAACCGAGGCCGGCCTCCCCGCCGGACGCGCCTGGCTGCTCGTCGAAGTGGGTGGGGAGGATCGGGCGGCCGCCACGGCGTCGGCCGAGCTGATCCTTGCCGCACTGCGTGATTCGGGCTCACCGGCCACGGCCGCGTTGGTGTCCGACCCGGCCGCCCAAGCCGTACTGTGGCGCTGCCGCACGGATGCGGCCGGGCTCGCGACACGTCGCGCCGACGGCGGCGAGGCGTGGGGCGGCTGGGAGGACGCGGCGGTGCCACCCGAACGCCTCGCCGACTACCTGCGCGGCCTGGACGAGCTGATGGCCAGCTACGGCGTGTCCGGCGCGTCCTACGGTCACTTCGGCGAGGGCTGCATGCACATGCGGATCGACTTCGATCTGTTCAGCGAGCGCGGCGTGGCGGCCTACCGGTCGTTCGTCGAGGAGGCCACCGATCTCGTCGTCTCACTGGGCGGCTCGGTCTCCGGGGAACACGGCGACGGCCGGGCGCGCTCGGAACTGTTGGGCCGCATGTACGGTCGCGACGGGCTGGCGGTCATGGCCGAGATGAAAAGCATCTGGGACCCGGGCCATCGGATGAATCCGGGGGTGATCGTCGACCCGTCCCCGCTCGACGAAGGGATCCGGCACCTCGGCCCGGCGAAGGACCGAAAGCTGTTGACACTCTTCAGCTACCCCGATGACAACGACGACTTCGCCCAGGCCCAGCGGCGCTGCGTCGGCATCGGGAAATGCCGGCAGTCCAGCGGCGGCGTGATGTGCCCGAGCTACCAGGCCACCCACGACGAGATGCACTCCACCCGCGGCCGGGCCCACCTGCTGTGGGAGATGCTGCAGGGTGATCTGATCACCGACGGCTGGCGCTCGACCGAGGTGCGCGACGCCCTCGACTTGTGCCTGTCCTGCAAGGGATGCCTGTCGGACTGTCCGGTCAACGTCGATATGGCCACGTACAAGGCGGAATTCACCCACCACCACTACGCCCGCAGGCCGTGGGCCCGTCCGCTGTCGCACTGGTCGATGGGCTGGCTGCCGCAGATGTCGCGAATCGCCGCGGTGGCACCCCGACTGGTCAACAGGGTGGCGGGAACGTCGCTGGTGAAACGTCTCGGCGGGATCGCGCCCGAGCGGGATGTTCCGGCGTTCGCCGAGCAGACCTTCGCGGCGTGGTTCCGCGGACGCCGTCCCGGTGCCCGGCCGGCGCCGCATGGTGCTGTCGTCCTGTGGCCGGACAGCTTTACCAATTACCTTGCGCCACAGGTGGGTCGTGCCGCTGTCGCGGTGCTGGAGGACGCCGGATATGAGGTCGTGCTGCCCGATGGGCCGGTGTGCTGCGGGCTGACGTTGATCTCCACCGGTCAGTTGCGGGCCGCCAAGCGGCGCATCGCGCGCTCGTTGGCGGTGCTGGCACCGCATCTGAATGCCGGTACCCCGGTCGTCGGGCTGGAGCCGAGTTGCACGGCGGTGCTGCGCCGCGATGCCGCCGAACTCCTGCATGACGACCCTCGGGTAGCGACGCTGGCCGAGTCGACTTCCACGTTCGCCGAGTTCCTCACCCGCTCCGGCTGGCAACCACCCGAGGTCGCCACCGATGCCCTCGTGCAGACGCACTGTCACCAGCACGCGGTGCTCGGGTTCGACGCCGATCGTGCCCTGATGGCCAGGGCCGGGATCCGGGCCGACATTCCGGATTCCGGATGTTGTGGTCTGGCGGGCAATTTCGGCTTCGAGCGCGGCCACTACGAGGTGTCCCGCGCCGTCGGGGAGCGGGTGCTGCTACCCGCCGTGCGGGCGGCCGCCCCGACGACGGCCGTCCTCGCCGACGGCTTCAGCTGCCGAACCCAGATCGCCCACGGCACCGAGCGGCGGGCGGTGCACCTGGCCGAGTTGCTCGCCGAGGGCCTCGACCGCTAGCCCGGCGAGCGTGCGTGTCTGCGGCCGACACGCCGTCGTGGGCCAGGACTTTGCGCACGATCGCGGGCAGCCCGCTGGCCTACAAGGCGGTGTCGAGTTGTCCGAGGTCCTCGATGAGGCGCATGTTCTCCGAGTAGTCGACCGGACAGGCGATGATCGACACGCCGTCGCCGGCCAGCGCCGCTCGCAGGGTGGGCAGCAGTTCGTCGGCGCTGGCAATGCGATATCCCTTGGCGCCGAAGCTCTGCGCGTACATGACGATGTCGGGATTGGTGAACGTGACATTCGAGTGGGTGCCCAGCTCGAGGTCCATCTTCCATTCGATCAGGCCGTAGCCGCCGTCCTCCCAGATCAGCACGACGAGCGGGATGCGCTCACGCACGGCCGTCTCGATCTCCTGCGAGTTCATCAGAAACGCGCCGTCGCCCATGACGGCAAGCACCTTGCGGTCGGGTTGGGCCAGGTGCACGCCCAGCGCGCCGGGCAGCGCGAACGCCATGGTGGACAGCCCGTTGGAGATCAGGCAGGTGTTGGGCTCATAGGTCGGATACAGCCGGCCCATCCACATCTTGACCGCGCCGGTGTCCACCAGCACGACGTCGCCGCGGCCCAGCGCGGCCCTGGTGTCGGCCACCACCCGCTGTGGGGCCAGCGGATAACGCGAGTCCCGCTGCCCCCGCGCGATTTCCTCCGCAAGCAAGTGGTTGCTGGGTGTGTCCTGCGGATCGTCGAACGTGATTCCGGACAGGCGTTCGGTCAGCGCGTCCAGAGACGCGGTGATGTCGCCCTCGATGCCGACGTCCACCGGATAGTGCATGTCCACCTCAGCGGGGAAGCGGTGGATGTGGATGATCCGCTTGTCGGAATTCGGGTTGATGCGCACGGGATCGAACTCTTGCAGCTCGTATCCGACCGCGACGATCACGTCGGCGTTGTCGAAGCCGAAGTTGACATAGTCGCGCCGCATGAACCCGATGGTGCCGCGGCTGTTGGGGTGGTCGTCGGGCATCACCCCCTTACCGTGAAAGGTGTTGGCCACCGAGACATTGGCGCTCTCGGCGAACCGGGTCAGCGCCGCAGTCGCCTTCGCCCTGGCCGCGCCGTGCCCGGCAAGGACCACCGGGTTGTGGGCCGCGCGCAGGATTTCGACCGCGCGGTCGACCTGCGCTGCCGACGGCGCTTCGGCCCGAACGACGTTGCGCGGCAATGGCGCGAGCGGGTAATCGGTCTCGTCCTCGTCGATGTGCTCGGGGATGGCCAGGTAGACCGCGGCGGGCCGCTCGGTCTCGGCGAGCTTGAACGCCTTACGGAACATCTCCGGGATCGCCGCCGCGGTGGGCACCCCGTCCGACCACCGGGTGATCGGGGCGAACATCGACACGAGGTCGACGGACTGGTGCGACTCCTTGTATTCACGGTCCTGGCCCACTTGCGCCGATATCGCGACCATCGGGGTGCTGTTGGTGGTGGCGTCGGCGACCCCGAGTTGCAGGTTTATCGCCCCGGGACCCAGCGTGGCCGACACCACCGCGGCCCGTCCGGTGACCCGCCCGTACATCTCGGCCATGAACGCCGCCGCCTGCTCGTGCCGGGTCAGCACATAGCGGATCGGTGAGGAGGCCAGTGCCTGCACGAACCGGATATTCTCCTCGCCGGGGATTCCGAAGATCACCGAAACACCCTCGGATTCAAGGCACTTGACCATCAACTCCGCTGCTGTTGCCACGATTCTCCTCGGTTCTGGCCGGTTACGTCACCATCCCCAACGTTAGCGGCCCGACGGCGCGTTCAGGCCAATAGGCGCAGCGCCGTCAGCGCGTAGGCGCGCGCGGCGATGACCAGCTCCGCTATCGCCACCGATTCGTCCGAACGATGCGCCTGAGTGGTCACGGAGCCTGGTCCCAGCACCACGACGGGCACGCCGAGGTCGCGGGCGATGAACCCGCCGTCGCACGCGGCCGTCCAGCCGCCGGGCGCCAGGTCCGGTCCGCCCGCATCGGTCACCGCGGTGCAGGCGGCGAGGGCCAGCGGTGAGTCTGCGGGCGTCTCGAAGGCAGGCATCTCCATCGGCATCGCCACCTCGACGGTCAGGCCGCGATCGCCCAGCCGCAACGCGTCGAGGTGCAGCCGAAGGTCGTCCAGCACCGTTTTGGTCGACTCGCCCGGCAGTAGGCGCCGATCGGCGACGACGGTGCATTCGGCGGGCACGATGGCGCCGCCGGTGCCGCCGTTGATCTGGCCGACGCTCCATGTCGCCGGGCCCAGCAACGGGTGTGGGGTGGCTGCGAGCTCGCGGTGAAGGCGTTCGATCTCCGCCACCACCACCGCTGCGCCGTAGATCGCGTTCGCGCCGTCGTCCGGGTTGCCTGCGTGACAGGCGGTTCCGTGGATGTCGACGCGAAGGTACGAGTCGCCGCGCGCGCCGACGATCGTCTGCAGGTCGGTGGGTTCCGCGGTGATGCAACCCAGGAACGCCGACGTGGTCGCCGACCCGACGTAGGCGCGGATGCCCGTGCCCGTCTCCTCCTCGTCGATCAGAGCGGCCAGCTCGACGGGACCGCGCAGGCCCGCCCCTCGCAAAGCTGCCATGGCCGAAAGGGACGCCGCCAGACCACCTTTCATGTCGGAGGAACCGCGGCCGTAAATCCGGCCGTCCTCGATCACCCCGCCGAACGGATCCCTCGTCCATCCGTCACCGACGGGCACCACGTCGGTGTGCCCCAGCAGCAGCAGGCCGGGCCCGTCACCGCCCCGCAGGACCACCTGCAGATTGTCGCGGCCTGGCTGTACCGAGTCCTCGGACACGGCGAGGCCCAATTCGGCGGCCGCGGAGGCGAGTACCGCCACTGTCGCCGCCTCGTCACCGGGCGGATTCTGCCCCTCGGCCCGCAACAGCGAGCGGGTCAGCTCGACCAGGTGATCCTCGTCGATCTTGTCCAGGACGGCCCGCTCGGCGGTGGTCAGGGCCACGTCAGTCCTTTGCGGTGAGATCGACGGCCCGGCGCAATCGGGCGACGCCCTCGCGGATCCGGTCGGGCGGGTTGGAGGCGAAGCACAGCCGCAGTGCATTGGTGAACCGGCCGGACGGCGAGAAGGCCGAGCCGGGGATGAATGCGACTCCCTGGGCCAGGGCGGGCTCGAAAAGCGCTGTGGCGTCGACGCTGTCGAAGGTCACCCAACAGAAGAAGCCGCCCTCCGGATCGGTCCAGCGGGCGATGTCGCCGAAGTGTTCGTGCAACGCCGCATGCATGGCGTCCTTGCGCCGCCGATACTCGGCCCGCTGCGTCGTCAGGTGATCGGAGAGGTGCCCGCCGGTCAGAAAGCCGGTCAGCAACCGTTGGGCGGGCAGGTTGGTGCAGGTGTCCATCGCCTGCTTGGCGTTGATCAGCAGCGGCTGAAGCTCGGGGACGGTGTCGACCCAACCGACCCGCAAACCGGGCGCGACGATCTTGGAGAACGTGCGCACCGCGAACACGAGTGGGTCGCCGCCGCCGAGCTCGCGCAGTGTCGGCAGTGGCTCACCCGCGAAGCGCAACAATCCGTACGGGTCGTCGTCGATCACCATCGAACCCCAGGCCCGGGCCAGCTCGAGGAGCCGCAACCGGCGCTCCAGCGACAGCGTGACGCCCGACGGATTCTGGAACGTCGGGACGGTGTAGATCGCCTTCGGGGTCCGTCCCGCCTGGGCGACCAGGCGCTCGAGCGCGTCGACGTCCATGCCGTCGTCGTCGACGGGGATCTCCAGCAGCGTCGCGCCGTAGGACAGCGCGGTCGCGCTGCCGTTGGTGTAGGTGGGCGACTCGACGGTGACGAGATCGCCGGGGTCGACGAAGATCTTGCAGAACAGGTCGAGGCCCTGCATGCCGCCCGCGGTGATGGTGAGCCGGTCAGCGGTGGTCTCGTCGCTGGTGCCGCGCAGCGTCTCCAGCAGCGCCGCGTGCAGCGGCGGATCGCCTTCCGTGGCCGCATAGTCGTAGGCGTCGGGCTTGCTCAGCTCGATGGCCGCGATCCCGGACAGGATCTCCGACGGCACGGCCTCGGACGCGGGGCTGCCCATGGCGAACCGGACGACGTCGTGTGTCTGTTTGTGCAAAAGCGATGTGCTGGAGTCGATCACGGATCCGACCAGCCCGGCGGCGCGCGCGGCATAGGGGAGCGTCGAGGTTGTCACGGATTACCTCCAGATGGTGAGTTCGTGAGGCAGGTCGGTCAGGCGTTCCACCCCGGCGTCGCTGACCACCACCGGCTCGGACAACTCGTAGCCCCAGTCGTCCATCCAGATGCCGAGGATGACGTGAAAAGCCATGCCCGCGGCCAGTTCTGTGGTCTCGCCAGGGCGCAGGCTCACGGTTCGTTCACCCCAGTCGGGCGGATACCCGATACCGATCGAATATCCGATACGTGAAGTCTTTTCCAGGCCATGGGGTTTGATCACGCGGTCGAACGCCTGGTGCACAGTGTGGCCCTCGACGCCGGGGTGGATGGCGGCCAGTGTGGCGTCCATGGCCTCGGCGATCACCTTCGCGGTGTCGGTGAGCCGCATGGGCGGATCGCCCAGCATCACGGTCCGCGCCAGCGGGGCGTGATAGCGGTCGAACACCCCGGCCAGTTCGATCGTGGTGGCTTCACCGGTTCGGAAAACCCGCTCTGTCCATGTCAGATGCGGTGTCCCCGCGGCGTCCCCGGTCGGCAGCATCGGCACTACCGCGGGGTAGTCGCCACCGTGGGTCGGTGTACCGCATGCCTGCGCGGCCATGATCTCGGCGACCACGTCGCACTGCCGGCGCCCGGCCCGCACATTGCCGACAGCGGTGCGCATCGCGTTCTCGGCGATCGTCCCCGCGATACGCAGCTGCTGTACTTCGTACGGAGACTTGACGACTCGCACCCAGTTGACCAGTTCGGCGGAGTCGACGAGCCGGTTCGACGGCACCCCGCGCTCGAGCGCCAGGTAGCCGCGCGCCGAGAAGAAGTGCGAGTCGCCTTCGATGCCGATCACCTCGCCCGCGGGTACGAGTCGGCGTATCCGGGCGGCGATCCAGTCGAACGGGTGCACATCGGGGCGGTGCACCAAGTCCTCCGGGTAGCCGTGGATGTGGTCGTCATCGAGGTCGGCGGTGAAGCCCGCTCCCGCAGCGTCCATCGCTCTGGCGAACAGGTGCGGCTGTCCCTCGGCCGCAACCAACAGACACTGCGGCGTGTAGAACGACCACGCGTTGTAGCCGGTGAGATAGAACAGGTTGGCCGGATCGCACACCACAAGTGCGCCGAAGCCGCGCTGCGCCATGGCTTCTCGCACCCGTCGCAATCGGGTGGCGTACTCGGCCGTCATCACTGCGCGGTCGGCCATCCTCACCGCTCCAGCAGCTGTTGGCCCGGTCCGACCGCCTTGCGGCCGATGGCGTCGAGTGCCGACCACATGGTGACCTGGTTGGCAGTCAGCACCGGCTTGCCGAGCTCACGCTCCAGGGTGGTGATCACGTCATAGGTGGGCAGGTTGGTACAGCTGACGAAGACGGCCTGCGCGTCGGGCGTATCGATATCGCGGACCAGTCCCGCCGTGACCTCGTATGGCACGAGCCAGATATCGGTGGTCAACCCGAGCCCGGTGGATGCGACGACCTCGACCCCGGCCTCGGCGAGATAGTCGCTCAGGCCGACGGTGAGTTCGGCGATGTAGGGAGTCGCCGTGGCGATCCGGTGGACGTCGAGGTGGTGCAGCGCGGAGAGCAGGGCACCGCTCGTGGTGACCGCGGCCCTGGCCCCGGCATCGACCATCGCGGCCCTCATCGCCGCTTCGCCCGCGACGCCGCCGATGAAGCTTCCGGAGGTGCACGAATATGCGGTCACCAACGGCGAGACCACGCGCACATCCGAAACCCCCTGAGCGACCAGTTCCGGGTCCGAGATGTGCACGGCCATCTCCACGGTCGAGGGCATTGGCGCATACGGCATGCGGGTGAGGTGCAGGCTGACGTCTTCGGGAACCCAGCGCCACAGCTCGCGATCGAGCGCGAAGTCGTAGGGCACGATGACACCGATCCCGGACTGCTGCAGCGGCGGCGAATTGGCCATGGCCCCAGTCTGGGGGCGCCCCACGCGGACTGCAAGCCGATTGTTGACAATCGTACGGTTTCGTTCCTAGCCTCGGACCCGTGCCTCGAACACGACCGGTCGCCGCGGTCCTGTGCGAGAAGGCGACCGACCGCCCACCCGGCCTCGAAGGGCTGGACGTGGACTTCCGCTACTGCGACGCCGACGGCCTCGCCGAGGCGGTCCACGGCGCACAGGCGCTGCTGCTCTGGGACTTCTTCTCCACCGCGGTGCGTGACGTCTGGGCCGACGCCGACCGGCTCGAGTGGATCCACATCACCGCCGCCGGCGTGGACACGCTGCTGTTCGACGAACTGCGGGACTCCGACGTGCTGGTGACGAATGCGCGCGGCGTTTTCGACCGGCCGCTGGCCGAATACGTCCTCGGCGCCGTGATCGCGTTCGCGAAGGACGGTCTGACGAGCTTCGACCTGCAGCGGCGCCACGAATGGCGCCACCGCGAGACTCGCAGCATCACCGGTGCGACGGCGCTGGTGGTCGGCACCGGAGGCATCGGACGTGAGATCGCCAAACTTTTGCGGGCCGCCGGTCTGGACGTCCGCGGCGCGGGCCGCAGGGCCGTCGCCGACGACCCTGACTTCGGCGAGATCATCGAGAGCGCCGACCTCGTCGCGGAGGCCGGCTGGTGCGATCACCTGATCCTGGCCGCGCCGCTCACCCCGGCGACACGTGGACTGGTGAACGCGCAGGTGCTCGAGGCCATGAAGCCGGACGCGCACCTGGTCAACATCGCCCGCGGGCCGATGGTCGACGAATCCGCGCTACTCGAGGCGTTGGCGCAGCGACGCATCGGCGGGGCGACCCTCGACGTCTTCGACATCGAGCCGCTGCCGCCCGGCCACCCGCTGTGGGACGCGCCGAACGTGACGATCACCGCGCACATGTCGGCCGACGCTGTCGGCTGGCGCGAAACCCTGGCCGCCCAGTTCGTCACGAACGCCCGACGCTGGCTGGCCGGGCAGCCGCTGCTCAACGTGGTGGACAAGAAGCTCGGCTACGTGTCGGCGGGAGCAGGCGGATGATCCCGTCGGCGACGGAACTCGTCGAGGGCTTCCGCAACAAGACGCTCTCACCCGTCGAGGCGACCGAGGCGGCGCTGGACGCGATCGACAGCTACGACGGCCGGGTGAACGCCTTCGTGCTGGTCGATCGCGACGGTGCGCTCGCGGCGGCCAAGCAGTCGGAGGCCCGCTGGCAGGCCGGCGAGCCGCTCGGCCCCGGCGACGGAGTGCCCACCTCGATCAAGGACGCGCTGTGGACCCGCGGCTGGCCAACCCTGCGCGGCAGTCACCTCATCGACGCGGCGGGCCCGTGGGAGGAGGACGCGCCCAGCGTCCAGCGGCTCCGCGAGACCGGCGCGGTCATCCTCGGCAAGACCACCACACCCGAGTACTCGTGGAAGGGCGTCACGGACTCGCCGCGCTACGGCGCGACGGGCAACCCGTGGGATCCGACCAAGACGTCGGGCGGATCGAGCGGCGGCAGCGCGACGGCCGTCGGCCTCGGCATGGGGGCGTGGTCGGTCGGCACGGACGGCGGCGGCTCCGTACGTATCCCCGCGGCGTTCACCGGAACGGTCGCGCTGAAGCCCACCTACGGTGTGATCCCGTTCTATCCGCCGAGTCCGTTCGGGACGCTGTCGCACGCCGGCCCCATGACCCGGACCGTGCGCGACAGCGCCGCGCTGATGGATGTGATCACCGGCTTCGATGCCCGCGACTGGGCGGCGATGCCGACTCCGCGGTCGTCCTTCCTGTCCGGACTCGATGATGGGGTGGCCGGCCTGCGCATCGCCTACTCGCCGGATCTGGGATTCGTCCGCAACGACCCCGACGTGGACGCTGCTGTCCGGGCCGCGGTCGACGTGCTGGTGGGCGCCGGCGCCGACGTGGACGAGGTCGATCCGGGATTCGACGATCCGGTCGACGCCTTCCACGTGCTGTGGTTCAGCGGCGAAGCCAAGGTGCTGCAGTCCTACGGCGCCCTCGACGCGCTGGCCGACCGGATCGACCCCGGACTGCACCGCACCGCGATCATCGGCACCACCTACTCCGCGTCGGACTACCTGGACGCCATGGCGGTCCGGATGAAGCTGGGCGGGATGATGGGTCGCTTCCACCAGACCTACGACGTGCTCGTGACGCCGGCGCTGCCGTTACCCGCGTTTCCTGTCGGCCAGGATGTGCCGGACGGTTCGGCGTCGCCGGACTGGACGAGTTGGACGCCGTACACCTATCCGTTCAACCTGACCCAGCAGCCCGCACTCAGCGTGCCGTGCGGGTTCACCACCGCCGGCCTGCCGATCGGGTTGCAGATCGTCGGCGCCCGGCACACCGATGCGCTGGTGCTGCGGGTGGGCCAGGCCTACCAGTCCGCCACCGACTGGCACCGGCGCACACCAAGAATACTTTCCGAGGAGGGTTCGAGATGAGCAGGCTGATCACCGTCTCGCTGGACAAGCGCGGCGTGAGCTGCGTGGCGCGATTGCTGGACGACGAGGCGCCGCGGACATCGGCCGCGGTCTGGGATGCGCTGCCGCTGTCGGCGCCGGTGTTCCACGGCAAGTACGCCCGCAACGAGATCTACACGCTGCTGCCCGTGTTCGCGCCCGCCGATCCGGGCAAGGAGAACACCACGATCACGCCGATCCCAGGCGATCTGTGCTGGTTCTCGTTTGACTCCGACGACCTCGGCAATCCGGCTTACGGCTACGAAAACACCACGGGCACAGGGACAACCGGGGCCATCGTCGACCTCGCGCTGTTCTACGGCCGGAACAATCTGCTGATCAACGGCGACCAGGGCTGGGTACCGGGCAATGTCTTCGGCGCCATCACCGAAGGGCTCGACGAGATGGCCGCCGCCTGCCAGGACCTGTGGATGGGCGGGGCGCGCGGGGAGACGCTGAGCTTCACCCGCCGCGACTGATTCTCCCCGGCCGTCGAACGGCCACGGCGTGGGCGCTCACGACGCGCACCCGCGTTGCGATCGCGGAGGGCGACTCGGAACGAGCCGAGCAGAATGCCCATGACGCGCTCGCATGCAGCGTGGGCGGCGCGGTTCTCCTGGGCGTTGCGGACCTTCTGGAAATCCTCGCCGGCCTGGCCGCCGCCGCCGGCAGTCACCGCGAAGGGCCCGGCTCTTCGGCGCGGCGGACGGCATCCGCGGGCGTACGGGTGAGGTGCGCTTCCAGATCTACCGAGCCGGATACGAGGATTCGGTAGCAGCGACTCGAAACTCGATGGACGAGGGAGACTTTGAAGCAGCGTGGGCTGAAAGCGCCGCGATGTCCAACGAGGAGGCATTCGCCTACGCGCAGCGCGGCCGCGGTGAACGCAAGCGACCCGCCAGCGGCTGGACATCGCTCACCCCGACCGAGTGTGACGTCGTGCGGCTCTTCAGTGAGGGACTGGCCAACAAGGACATCGCCACAAGGCTTTTCGTGTCCCCACGCACGGTGGAGACACATCTCACCCACGTCTACACGAAGCTCGGCCTCAGCTCCCGAGTGCAGCTTGCGCAAGAAGCGGCACGTCGCGCCTGATTACGTCGAGCCGCCGCGCCACGCGCGCGGGGAGGCGCCGTGGAAACGGCGGAATACCCGGCTGAAGTATCCGGGGTCGGACATCCCGACGCGCCGCGCGACTTCGGCGACCGGCAGCTGGGTGTCGGCGAGCAGACCGCGGGCCTCTGCCATGCGGCGTTCGATGATCCATTCGCCGATAGTGCGACCGGTGCGCTGGCGGACGACGGTGGTCAGGTGGCCCGCCGTAATGCCGACCCTGGCCGCCACGTCGCTCAACGACAAAGGCTCGCCGCGGTTTTCATCGATTACCGCGAACACCTCGGCGAGCAACGGTTCGCCGCTACGCCGCAGATCGCCCACTACATCGTCGGCCAGGCGGGCGACGTCGATCAGGAGCAACGTCAGGTGGGCGAGGGCCGCTTGCCGACAGCCCTCCCGACGTGTGGCCAGCTCGTGCTCGATGGCGTCGATCGTCGTGGCCCACACCGGCCTCCGAGCAGCCGGCAACTCCAATTGCAAGAGCCCACTTGACTGTCCATGGACGAATGGGAACAGCAGCGGGTGGGCACTCCACGATGGCCATGGGGACCGACCGTCGCCGCCGAGTGCCGCGGGGTCGAAGAACACCCCCGTGCCGCTTCCGCGGTGAGCCAACTGTGCCGGGTCGACCGCAGCGCCCGGTGCGACGAGAAACAGGAGCCCGGCTGCATCGGCGTACCACATGATCGGGAAGTCGTGAATGTGGACGCCGAGCGACAGGACGGCATTGTCGCCGGCTCGAATCACGGACACCGGAGGCGCCTCGGAGTCGGCTGGGTACCGATAAACAGGCACGCCGTCGCGGAGCCGGACGAATCGCGACGGGGCAGTCATATGGCCGAAGATAGTCCAATTCTTGCCGATGATCACCCAACATTGGTGATCTGTATCGGCCCACGATGGATCGTATGACTAAATATCATCCACATATGGACCGTCGACACGACTACATCCCGGCGGCCGGGAAGGATTTTCTGCTTCCCGGTTACGACGTGCTGACTCGCCTGCTAGGGATGAACCGGGCCTACGATGCGCTGATCACGCAGGCCCACCTCTCCGACGGGCTGCGGGTCCTGGAAATCGGCTGCGGCACCGGCAACGTCACCATCCGCGCCAAGCGGGCTCATCCTGGTGCGGAACTGATTGGCTCGGATCCGGATCCGCGTGCACTTGCCCGGGCGCAACGGAAGGCAGGCAGATTGACGGGAATTCGGTTCGAGCGCGCGTACGCGCAACAGCTGCCGTTTGTGGATGGCGAATTCGATCGGGTGCTCTCCTCGATGATGTTGCACCACTTGTACGCAGGTGTGAAGGCCGCCGCGGCGGCCGAGATTCACCGGGTATTGCGTCCCGGCGGCGAGTTGCATGTCCTGGACATGGGCGGACAGATGACGGCTCACGATGGATTGGCGGGGCGGCACATGATGCGAAGCCCACACGTCGCCGGGAACCTCGGCGATTCGATCCCGCGGCTGCTCCGATCGGCCGGGTTCGACTGCACCGAGGTGGCGGCCCAGCGACGGCGCATCATCGGACGACTCACGTTCTATCGCGCAACCCGGCCGGCCTGATCGCGCAGCATGGACGGGGTGACGAGATCGGAGTTATGACACGCGAAACGCCGGATTGTGTACCGAAACCTTATTTCGGCGGCTATGCAGCGGCGGCGAAAGTCACATCGGGTGCTGGCGCAGGTAGGTGTACACCGAGCCGAAGTTCTGGTTGACGTCGTCGGGTATCGGCACCGGACCGCCCAGAGCCTTTGCCCCCCAGGCAATCTGGGCCGTGCGTTCGACCAGCGCGGTCACGTGCAGCACCTTGTCGGGGCGGGGGCCGACCGCGACCAGGCCGTGGTTGGCGATCAGCGCGGCCGCCCTGCCCGACAGAGCCTTCACCGCGTTGGCCCCGACGTCGGGTGTGCCGGACGCCGCATAGTCGGCGCAGCGGATATCCCCGCCGCAGTACACGGCGAACTCGTCGATGCAGGCGGGAATGGCCTGCCGGGCGACGGCGAACATGGTGGCCCACACCGGATGGCTGTGGATCACGCTGCCGATGTCGTCGAACGCCTGATAGCACGCCAGGTGCAGCTTCATCTCCGTCGACGGTGATCGACCGTCCTTGCCCGCGACCACGTTTCCGCCCGAATCGAGCAGGACGAGGTCGTCGAGCGCCATCTCCGCATAGTCGACCGACGACGGCGTGATGACGATATTGCCGTCCTCGCGCCGGGCCGAGATGTTGCCCGCCGTGCCCTCGACGAGGCCGCGCCGCAACATGTCCTTGGCCGCGGCCAGCACCGCGTCCTCCGGGTTGTCGACGAATCTCATGACGTCAGCACCTCCGGGTTGACGATGTGGGCCGGCGCTTCACCCGATAACAGCGCCGCGAGGCCGTCCGCGACGATCTGCGCCTGCCTGACCTCGGTGTTCCATGTCGCACCACCGATGTGAGGTGTGAGCACGACGTTGGGCAGACCCGTCAGCGGGTGATCGGTGGGCAGCCATTCGCCGACGAAGTGGTCGAGCCCTGCAGCGCCCACCTGGCCGCGGTGCAGGGCATCGACCAAGGCGTCGGTGTCGTGCAGCTGAGCGCGCGCGGTGTTGAGGAAGACGACGCCGGTACGCATCGCGGCGAACTGGTCCGCGCCGATCATGCCGACGGTCTCATCGGTGACGGGTGCGTGCAGCGAGACGATGTCGGCCTCGGCGAGAAGATCGTCGAGACTGTGGTCGGCCTCGTCGTTGTAGGGGTCGTAGGCGATGACCGAGACACCGAGCCCCGACAGCCGCCACCGCAGGGCACGCGCGACGGCGCCCAAACCGATCAACCCCGCGGTCCGGCCGGCCACCTCCCAGGCCCGGAAGCGCTGGTAGGGGAGCGTGCCGTCGCGGAACACCTCGCCGGCCCGGACCTCGGCGTCGGCGGTCAACAGGTGGCGGGTGGTGGCGAAGAGCAGAGCGATCGCCATTTCGGCTACCCCATCGGCGTTGCGCCCCGGCGTGTACAGAACCGGGATGCCGGCCTCGGTCGCGCCGTCGATGTCGACGTTGTTGGGGTCCCCGCGCGTTGCCGCGATGGCCCGCAGCGGCAGCTCATAGACCGGGCCGGCGACCGAATCACTCTCCACCACAAGCACATCCGCACCCTCAGCGGACGCCCGCTCGGCCAGCTGCTCGGCGCTGTAGATCCGCAGCGGGCTCTGCTCGATCCACGGGTCGTACACCACATCGGCCAGCTCCCGCAGCTTGTCGAATCCGGGACCGCGCATGGGAGCGGTCACGAGGGCACGAAGTCGGGTCACGATTGCTCATGCTGGCGTACGGTGACGCGCGTGTCAGCCACAGACGTCACAATCGGCATCGACATCGGCACGACATCCGTCAAGGCAGTGGCCGCCGACGAGGACGGCCGGGTGCCGGCTCGCACACGAATTCCCCACCAGCTTCGGATAACCGCCCCGGACCGCATGGAACACGACGCGGACGAGGCCTGGCGTCGCGGTCCGCAGGCAGCGCTGACGGAGCTGGCCGATGTCGCCGGTGGGGCCGCCGCGGTCGGGGTGACGGCGATGGTGCCGTCCCTGACCGCCGTCGACGACACCGGCCGCCCGATCACGCCGGGCCTGCTGTACGGCGACGCCAGGGGCCGCACGGCGGAGGGCGCCCACTCGTCGTTCCTGACCGGTGAGACCGTCGAATTCCTGCGCTGGACGGCCCGCGAAGCCCCCGATGCGCACGGGTACTGGCCGGCGATGGGGGTGGCCAACCACGCACTGGGCGGTGAGGCCGTCATCGACAACGCGACGGCGAGCACGACTTATCCGCTGTTCGACGGCCACGGCTGGGACGCAGCGCGGTGCGCCGAGTGCGGCGCGTCCGGCGATCGGATGCCCCGCATCGAGTCGACGGGTGAGGCCGTGGGCCGGGTGCGCGGTACCGGCGCCGTGCTGGCCGCCGGGGCGGCCGACGCCGTGTGCGAGCAATTGGTCGCCGGCGCGGACTCGGTAGGCGACGTGCTGGTGTTGTGCGGCACCACCCTCATCGTCTGGGTGACCATCGGTGAATACCGTGAGGTGCCGGGCCTGTGGGCGCTGCCACATCCGGCGCCCGGGAAGGCTCAGCTCGGGGGACCGAGCAACGCGGGTGGCCTGTTTCTCGGCTGGGTGGATCGTCTGGTGGGTGCAGGCACGACCCCGGTCGACGCGCACCGAGTTCCGGTGTGGGCGCCCTACATTCGCGGTGAACGCACTCCATACCACGATCCGGGTCGCCGCGCCGTGCTCGACGGGCTGGACCTCACGCACGACGGTGCGGCGGTGCGGCGGGCGGCCTACGAGGCGTCGGGTTTCGTGGTGCGCCAGCTCATCGAGATGAGCGGCGCGTCGGTGTCACGCATCGTCGCGACGGGTGGCGGCACCCGCGTCGCGCCGTGGATGCAGGCGCTCGCCGACGCCACCGGGCGGCCGGTGGAGGTGTCGGCGGTACCCGAGGGGGCGGCGCTGGGCGCCGCGTTCCTCGGCAGAATGGCCGCCGGTCTCGAGTCGTCGATCGCCGACGCCGCGCGGTGGGCGTCGACCGCGCGGGTCGTCGAGCCTGACGCGGCGTGGGCGGGCCCGGTCGACCAGCGCTACGCGCGGCTCCTCGAACTCGCTACCGCTTCACCGCGCTGACGTAGCTGAGGTTGGAGAAGAAGCCGATGGTGTCATCCTGGGGGAACTCGAAACCGTTGGCGTCGAAGGCTTCCCGCATCGTCTTCGCCGTGACATCCCAGCCGTGTCCGGTCAGGTAATCGGTGACGTGGCTGCGTTCACCGTGGTAGATGAGGTCCTTCATCTCGATGTCGTGGCCGTACTTCTTGAGCCGCTCGGTGATGCGCTGCGACCGCTCGTCAGAGAACATGCTGATGTCCGGAATGTGTTCGGTGGCCACCCGGCTGCCTGGCGCGCTGAGCCCGTCGATCCGGTCGAACAGCAGGTCCTGGGCCTCGGGCGGGAGATAGATCAGCAGGCCCTCGGCAATCCACGCGGTAGGCCTGGTCGGATCGAAGCCCCTGTCCAGCAGCGCTTTCGGCCAGTCGTTGCGAAGGTCGATGGCAATGGTGTGTCGTTCGGTCTTGGGCTTGGCGCCCATGTCGTCCAGCGTGTTCGTCTTGAAGTCGATGACCTCCGGCTGGTCCAGCTCGTACACCGTGGTGCCGTCGGGCCACGGCAACCGGTAGGCGCGCGCGTCGAGTCCGGCGGCGAGGATCACCGCCTGCCGGAGCCCGGCCGCGGCGGCGTCGAGGAACAACGTGTCGAACCATCGGGTGCGGACTGTCATGCCTTCGGCGGCGCGTCGCATGTTGAACTCGGGGTCGACATCGTCGAGTTCGATCTCGCCGTCGAGCGCCTTGGTGATGAATTCGACACCGACGGCACGCACCAGTGGTTCGGCGAACGGGTCGTCGATCAGGCCTTCGCGGTTGGCGATCGCGCGCTGGGCGGCCACCATGGAGGCCGTCGCGCCCACACTGGATGCCAGGTCCCAGGTGTCGTTGTCCGAGCGGGCCATCACGCCTCCTGCAGGGTTGCCGTGAGGTAGCCGGAGTCGCCGATCAGCCTCGTGAGTTCGTCGTCGGGCAGCTCGAATCCGTTGGCGGCGAATGTCTCCGCGGTCGAGTGGGTGGCCACCCGCCAGCCGTGTGACGACAGGTACTCACCGGCGGTGTTGCGTTCGCCCGAATAGAACAGCTCGGACAGGTTGAGGTCGGTGCCCGCACGGCGGGACCGTTCGTCGAGTTTCTCGGCCCAGTCGTCGGGCATGTTCGCCATGTCCATGTGCTCGGTGGCGAGCCTGCTGCCCGGCGCGGACAGCGCGGTGATGTTGTCGAACAGTCGATCCTGCGCCTCGGGCGGCAGGTAGACCAGCAGTCCTTCGGCGATCCAGGCCGTGGCCTGTGCCGGGTCGAAGCCCGCGTCGCGCAGCGCGCTCGGCCAGTCGTCGCGGAGATCGATCGCGACGGTGCGGCGCGGCGCTTTGGGGACGGCGCCGAGTCCGTCGAGCGTGGCGGTCTTGAAGGCGATCACCTTGGGCTGGTCGACTTCGAAGACCACGGTGCCCGAAGGCCACGGCAACCGGTAGCCACGGGTGTCCAGGCCGGCCGCCAGAATGACGGCCTGACGGATCCCGGCTTCGGACGCAGCGGTGAAGAAGTCGTCGAAAAACCGCGTCCGGACGGCGATCTGCTCGCTCATCGTCCTGCGGTTCATCAACGGATCGTCGTCGTTGAGCCACCTCGCCGTCGAGCATCCTGACGAACGACTCGAGGCCGACCGCGCGGACCAGAGGTTCGGCGAACGGGTCGTCGAGAAGCGGGTCGGGTCCCTGGGACGCGATGGCGCGGGAGGCGGCGACGGCGGTGGCCGTCGCACCGACACTGGACGCCAGGTCCCAGGAGTCGTTGTCTGTTCCTGGCCATGCCGCACACCTACTTTCGTGTCGCGATGACCGCGAGCGAATTGCGCAACGGCGCAAGCTCGTCGGTGTCGGGAAACTCCTTGCCATACTCTACGAACAGCTCGGGTCGGGGCTGCGCGGACACCTGCCAGCCGTGCTCGGCGCAGGTAGTCGACGACGTTGTTGCGTTCGCCCGGGTAGAACAGGTCGGCCAGGTTGACGTCGAATCCGTGTTCCTGCCATTCGCTCCGCAGCGCGGCGGCGCGCTCACGGATGCTCGCTCCCGCATCTGGGTGGAACTCGGTGGCCAGCCGGCTGCCGGGCGCGCTGAGTGCCGCGATGTTGTCGAAGAGCCTGTCCTGAGCCTCAGGCGGCAGATAAACGAGCAGCCCCTCGGCGCTCCATGCCGTCGGCACGGTGTCGTCGAAGCCGCTGCGCCGCAACGCGGCAGGCCAGTCGTGACGCAGGTCGATGGCCACCGCCCTGCGCTCCGCGCTCGGTGTCGCGCCGATGGCCGACATCGTCGCCGTCTTGAACTCGACGACCTGGGGCTGGTCGATCTCGTAGACGACGGTACCGTCGGGCCAGGGCAACCGGTACGGTCGCGAATCCAGGCCCGAGGCCAGGATCACCGCTTGCCGGATGCCGTTGGCCGCGGCGTCGGTGAAGAAGTCGTCGAAGAACTTGGTGCGTACCGCCATCACGGTGGTCATCAGCCGTGCGGCGTTGCTCTTGTCGGCGTCGTCCACAGATTGAGCTCGCCGTCGGCGAGCCGGGTGAAGAACTCGATTCCGACCGCCCGCACCAGCGGGGCCGCGTAGGGGTCGTCGATCAGCGGGCTGGGCTCTCGGCTCGCCACCGCCCGCGCGGCGGCGACCATGGTGGCCGTGGCGCCCACGCTGGACGCGATGTCCCAGCTGTCCCGTTTCGGAACGGGTCATGCAGCGTCCCGGTTGGCCAGGGTGCCGCTGACATACTGCAGCTCGCCGAAATTGGTCACATCCTCGGCCTCGAGCGGAGGCAGGCCGTTGGCGGCGAACAACTCGCTGACGCTGCTGCGGTTGAGCTGCCAGCCGTGGTTTCCGAGGTAGGTCGCGGCTTCGTTGCGGTCACCGAGGTACACCAGTTCGGCGAAATCCAAGTCGAATCCGTGCTCGCGCCACCGCTCGGAACACCGCCTGCATGCGCTCGATGGCCTTCTCGTGATCGGCCGGGTTGATGTTGGGCACGCTCTCCACGGCCACTCGGCTGCCGGGCGCGCTCAGCTCGGTGATCGTGCTCGAGCAACCGGTCCTGAGCCTCGGGTGGGAGGTAACCGAGCAGACCTTCAGCACTCCAGGCGGCGGGTTGCTTCGGGTCGAAACCCTCTTCGATCAATGCCGAGGGCCAGTCGTAGCGCAGGTCCATGGCCACGGTGCGCCGGTTCGCGGAGGGCTCGGCGCCGGCCTGGGCCAGCGTGGTGGTCTTGAACTCGATGACCTCCGGCTGGTCGATCTCGTAGACGGTCGTCGCCGCGGGCCACGCCAGCCGGTAGGCGCGCGAATCGAGTCCCGACGCCAGGATGACCACCTGTCGGATGCCTGCCGCGGTCGCATCGAGAAAGAACTCGTCGAAGAACTTCGTCCGGACGGCCATGTTGTCGGTCATCCGCTGCATGCCGGGCGTGTCGCTGTCTCCAGATCTTCGGGCCGCAGGTCGCCGGTGGCGAGCCGGGTGAAGAAGTCCACACCCACGGCGCGCACGAGCGGTTCGGCGTAGGGGTCGTCGATGAGCGGATTGTGGGCCTTGCTCGCCATCGCTCTGGCCGCGGCAACCATCGTGGCCGTCGCACCGACACTCGATGCCAGGTCCCATGTGTCGTTATCGGTTCGCGCCATCCCGTGGACCCCTATCGCCGTAGTACAGGCCGTTAGTTAGTTGATGTAACGACCCGCCGCTGACTGTACGCTCCGAATCTTAAGGACGGCTTCGCGCTGGTCGCGCGGATTGGATGCGGGCCAACGGAACCTCAACTGTTACTCTCGTAGACTGTTTGATGCGTGACTTCGCAGGCTGCGAGCTTGGCGGGGCGGCGCGCACGAGTTAACCAAGACGCTGGTAAAACCAGCCCCATCCGCACGCCGCGACCTACGCCTCGGCTGCGCAGGAGGAAGAGTGCTCTCGGCTTTCATCTCATCGCTGCGGACTGTTGACCTGAGGCGAAAGATCCTGTTCACCCTGGGCATCGTGATCCTGTACCGGGTCGGCGCCGCGCTTCCGTCACCGGGCGTGGACTACCCGAATGTGCAGAAGTGCGTCGCACAGGTCACCAGTGGCGATTCGGCGCAGATCTACTCGCTGATCAACCTGTTCTCCGGCGGTGCGCTGTTGCATCTGTCGGTGTTCGCCCTCGGCGTGATGCCCTACATCACGGCCAGCATCATCGTGCAGCTGCTCGGCGTCGTCATCCCACGCTTCGAACAGCTGCGCAAGGAGGGGCAGGCGGGCCAGACCAAGCTGACGCAGTACACCCGCTATCTGGCGGTGGCGCTGTCGATCCTGCAGGCCACCAGCTTCGTCGCGCTGGCCGCCAACGGCGGGCTGCTGCAGGGCTGCGATCTGGACATCATCATCGGTCAGAGCCAGGGCCTGAACATCTTCACGCTCGTCGTCATCGTCGTGGTGATGACCGCGGGCGCGGCCCTGGTGATGTGGATGGGCGAGCTGGTGACCGAGCGGGGCATCGGCAACGGCATGTCGCTGCTGATCTTCGCAAGCATCGCCTCGCGCATCCCCACCGAGGGCAAGACCATCCTGGACAGCCGCGGCGGCCTGGTGTTCGCGGCGGTCTGCGCGGCCGCACTGGCCATCATCGTCGGCGTGGTGTTCGTCGAGCAGGGCCAGCGCCGCATCCCCGTCCAGTACGCCAAGCGCATGGTGGGCCGGCGCATGTACGGCGGCACGTCGACGTATCTGCCGCTGAAGGTCAACCAGGCCGGCGTCATCCCCGTGATCTTCGCGTCCTCGCTGATCTACATCCCGCACCTGATCACCCAGCTGGTGCAGAGCGGGCGCACCGACCCGGGCAACGGCTGGTGGCAGTCGTTCATCGCGACAACCTGACCAATCCAGCCGATCCCATCTACATCGGGATCTACTTCGGGCTGATCGTCTTCTTCACCTACTTCTACGTGTCGATCACGTTCAACCCCGACGAACGCGCCGACGAGATGAAGAAGTACGGCGGATTCATCCCCGGCATCCGGCCGGGCAAACCCACCGCGGACTACCTGCGCTATGTGCTGAGCCGGATCACCCTTCCCGGGCTCGATCTACCTGGGCGTGATCGCCGTGCTGCCGAACCTGTTCCTGGAAATCGGCAACAGCGGCTCCGTTCAGAACCTGCCATTCGGTGGAACAGCGGTTCTGATCATGATCGGCGTCGGGTTGGATACGGTCAAACAGATCGAGAGCCAGCTGATGCAGCGCAACTACGAAGGGTTCCTGAAGTGAGAGTCGTTCTACTCGGACCGCCCGGCGCGGGCAAGGGCACGCAGGCACAGAAACTGTCCGAGAAGCTCGGCATCCCGCAAATCTCAACCGGGGACCTTTTCCGCAAGAACATCAGCGAGGGCACCCCGCTCGGCGTGGAGGCCAAGCGCTACCTCGACGCTGGCGACCTGGTGCCCTCGGAGTTGACCAACAAGCTGGTCGAAGACCGGATCGAAGATGACGACGCGGCCGCCGGTTTCATTCTCGACGGCTATCCCCGCTCGGTGCAGCAGGCCGAAGCGCTCGACGAGATGCTCAAGAACCACAACACCAAACTCGACGCGGTCCTGGAGTTCTCCGTGTCTGAAGCGGAGCTGTTCGAGCGGCTGAAGTCGCGTGGCCGCGCCGACGACACCGAAGAGGTCATTCACAACCGGATGCAGGTGTACCGCGACGAGACGGAGCCGCTCCTCGAGTATTACGGCCGCAACAAACTGCAAAGGGTTGATGCGGTGGGTGGGCTCGACGAGGTGTTTCGGCGCGCGCTGGAGGCGCTCGGTCGGTGAAACCGACGAGGGGTCGATGATCGGCCTGCCAGGGCTGCGTAATCGCAAGGTGGTTGCGCAGCGCAGCGCCGGTGAACTCGACGCGATGGCCGCGGCCGGGTCGCTGGTCGCCACCGCATTGCTTGCCGTGCGCAACGCGGCGGTGCCCGGAGTCTCGACCCTCGCGCTCGACGAGATCGCGGAGTCGGTGATCCGCGACGGCGGCGGCATCCCGTCATTCCTCGGCTATCACGGCTTCCCAGCCAGTATCTGCGCGTCCGTGAACGACCGCGTCGTGCACGGCATCCCATCGGCCGCCGAAAAGCTGGCGCAGGGGGATCTGGTGTCCATCGACTGCGGCGCGATCCTCGGCGGCTGGCACGGCGACTCGGCGATCACCGTCGGAATCGGCCCACTGATCGCCGTCGACGAGGCGCTGTCGGAGGCGACCCGGGAATCCATGGAGGCCGGCATCGCCGCGATGGTGCCCGGAAACCGGCTCACCGACGTGTCGCACGCAATCGAGGCCGGCACGCACGCGGCCGAGGCGCGATACGACCGCAAATTCGGCATCGTCGCGGGCTACGGCGGCCATGGGATCGGGCGCCAGATGCACATGGACCCGTTCCTGCCCAACGAGGGCGCGCCGGGCCGCGGCCCGTATCTGGCACCGGGCTCGGTGCTGGCCATCGAACCCATGCTCACGCTGGGCACTGCGAAGACCATCGTCCTCGAAGACGAATGGACCGTAGTCACCGCCGACGGGTCTCGCGCGGCGCACTGGGAGCACACCGTCGCCGTGACCGACGACGGCCCGCGAATCCTCACCGCTAGGCACGCGCACGCCCACCCGGCGATCTTCACAAAACCCCAGCGAACTGCGTCTTCGCTGGAATATGAATGAACCGGATCACCGCCAACGTCGTATCACAGACGGAGGTTGGTAGTGACGATCCAGAGGCCGCCATGATGCGGGTGCTTTACGACGAGCACGCCGCAGCATTATGGCGCTATGCCCTGCGGCTGACGGGCGACCAGGCGCGTGCGGAAGACGTGGTGCAGGAGACGTTGCTGCGCGCCTGGCGCCACCCCGAGGTGACCGACGAGGTGGAGCGGTCGGCCCGGGCGTGGCTGTTCACGGTCGCGCGAAACCTCATCATCGACGAGCGCCGCAGCGCTCGATACCGCAACGAAGCCGGCACGCCGGACATGGAACAGGTCGCCGACCGCGCCGGACCCGACGAAGTCGACTCTGCGCTCGACCGGCTCCTGTTGAGCACGGCCTTGAGTCAGCTGTCCGAGGAGCATCGGGCGGTGATCCGTCGGGCCTATTACCAGGGCTGGACCACGGCGCAGATCGCCAACGATCTGCAGATTGCGGAGGGCACGGTGAAATCCCGGCTTCATTACGCGGTCCGGGCATTGCGGCTCAATCTGCAGGAAATGGGGGTGACACGATGACACAATTCGGTTTTCCCCTAGGCGGTGATTTATTGGACGGCGATCGCTACTTGACATGGGACGCCGCCTACGTCCTGGGATCGCTGTCGAGCGCTGAACGCCGGGAATACGAAGCACATCTGGAGACCTGTGATGCGCTGCCGGGCCGGCGTCGCCGAACTCAGCGGAGTGCCTGCGCTGCTTGCCAAACTCGACCTCGAGACCGTCCGGCTCTCGACGAAGAGGAACGTGACGACACGCCGCCTCTGCGTCCCGAGGTGCTCGATTCGGTCCTGGACAAGGTCCGGTGGCGCCGACGCCGTTCACGGCTGCTGACGTCGGCTGCGGTCGCGGTGGCGGCGGCGCTGCTCGCCGTCGGACTGGTCATCGGGATTCGTCCCGAGATCGTTGGTCTGCAGACGAACACTCCGGACAACACCGCGCAGGGCTTGGAGATGGCCAATGTGAACCCATACGCCGATCAACGCCAGCATCACGATGACCGAGTACGGCTGGGGCACCCGCATCGACATGGCCTGCTCGTACGGCGACTGGGGCGAGAGTGGCAACACGCCTGCCCAGTCGCTGGGAATGGTGGTCGTGGGCCGCGACGGCAGCCACACGCAGGTCGCGACGTGGTTGGGGTTGTCCGGCGCGACCGCGTTACCCAGCGGCAATACCCCGATGCCGAAGGACGAAATCGCTGCGGTGCAACTGGTTTCATCCGACAACGGACAGGTGCTGCTCGAAAAAATCTGTGATTTCGCCGATCCAGTGAACTCGATCGCGACGCGCGTCGTGTAACTGGTGGGGTCGGGAGAAGCAGGTGAGATGATGAGGCACCGGGTTGTCGATCACATCGTCGAGTACCTCGCCGCCTCCGGCGTCGAATTCATCTTCGGTGTCGACGGCGCCAATATCGAGGACGTCTACGACGCGGCGTTCTTCCGCGACGAGATCACCGCGGTGCTGGCCAAGCACGAGTTCTCCGCCGCGACGATGGCCGACGGCTACAGCCGGTCGGGCGCCGGGCTCGGGGTGGTGGCCGCAACCTCCGGAGGCGGGTGCCTGAACACGGTGCCGGGCCTGGGTGAGGCGTACGCCAGCCGGGTGCCCGTGCTCGCGCTGATCGGCCAGCCGCCGACCACGCTCGACGGCCTCGGCGCATTCCAGGACACCAGCGGACGCAATGGCGCGCTGGACGCCTACGCGCTGTTCTCCTCGGTGTCGGTGTTCTGTCGCCGGGTGACGACACCCGAGGAGATCCGGACTGCGCTACCCGCGGCGATGGAAGCCGCGCAAATGGGTGGCCCTGCGGTTCTGCTGCTGCCCAAGGACATTCAGCAGGCAGAGCTGGGAGTCAACGGCGGCATTGGCAGATTCGAGCAGGTGTCGGCACAGCTCGGCGACCCACACATGATCGCATCCGCGCTTCGCCTCGCCGACGGGCCGATCACGATCATCGCCGGGGAGCAGGTCGCCCGGGACGACGCGCGCGTCGAGCTCGAACAACTCCGGGCGATGCTGCGGGCCCGGGTGGCCACCGTGCCCGATGCGAAAGACGTCGCGGGTACCCCGGGGATGGGGTCCTCGTCGGCACTGGGGGTTACCGGCGTCATGGGGCATCCCGGCGTCGCGTCGGCAATCGCCGACAGCGCACTGTGCCTTCTGGTCGGCGCCCGCATGACGGTGACCTCACGCGCCGGCCTGGACGACGCCCTGGCGTCGGTTCCGGTGTACTCGATCGGGTCCGTGCCACCGTATGTGGGCGGCATCCACGTGCACACTGCGGATCTGCGGGGTTCGCTGGCGCTGTTGACGAGCACGCTGTCCCGCCACGGCCGGCCCGCCGGCAAGCGTGTGCCGGAGACGGTGCCGCACAGCGAATTACGAACGCCGCCGCACGGCGGGCCGGGGGTCCGCTATCGCGATGCGATGCGGGTGCTCGACGACGTGCTGCCCGACGGCACCGACATCGTCGTGGATGCGGGCAACATCGGCGCCTCCGCCATCCACTATCTGCCGGTGCGCCGAGATGGCCGGTTCATCGTGGCGCTCGGGATGGGCGGCATGGGATACAGCTTCGGTGCCGGTATCGGCGTCGCGTTCGCCGCGAAGAGCGAACAGCCTGGGCGTCGGATCATCGTCATCGCCGGCGACGGTTCATTCTTCATGCACGGCACGGAGATACACACCGCACTGCAGTACCGGCTGCCCGTGACGTTCCTGCTGTTCGACAATCACGCCCATGCGATGTGCGTGACCCGCGAGCAGCTGTTTTACCAGGACCGCTACAGCTACAACAGATTCGGGCCCAGCCGCCTGGGCAGTGGTCTCGCGGCGATGTTCCCCGGGCTGTCGTCGGTGGATGTGGACGAGCTCGCTGAACTGCCCGCGGCGCTGGAATCGGCGCTGGGCGTCGACGGCCCTTCGGTGATCAGCGTCGAGTGCTCGGCCGACGAGATACCGCCCTTCGCCAACTTCCTCGGCAGCGCCGCTCGCGCCGCCGTTGATAAATCGCCCATTGCCAAGGAGGAATCCGATGTCCCTGCCCGCACTCGTTGACATAACCACCCACCGGGGTACCGCCGAACCGATCGAGGACGTGGTCCGGATCGAGACCGCGCCCCGGGAAAAGGCCACCCCGATCATCATGGAGATGATGCGGTCGGTATACCCGCACGACCAGGTCTTCGGCGAGTTCTGCACGGTCAACAGCTTCATCGACTGTCCACCCGACGAGTTGTTCGAGTACCTGACCGATACGCGAAGCCTCGAGGAATGGACCTACAGCCTGCGGGGGTTCACCCCGACCGACGAACCCGGGCTGTGGCTCGCCTATGACCGATTGGGTTCGGAGACAAAAATATTCACCCGTACGGTCGCCAACAGAGACGCGATGTCCGTCGACTACCACTGCGCATGGGACCAGGGCAAGCATCTCTGGATGATCTACCTGATGCGGGTCGTCGACGCCCAGGTGGTCTTCGACAAGCCAGGGTCGGTGGTGCTGTGGACCAACTGTCATCACCCGTTCTACGACCACAACCCCTACCCCGAGACCGCGCCCCCCGAACGGCCGGTGTGGGTCGGCGACTTTTGGGACATGTTCGGCGCCGGTCATCTGCTGGAGCTGAAGAATCTCAAGGCGATCGCCGAATACCGGCACCACAACGGACTTTCCGTGACACCTGCCTGGATGAGGTGAGGACGCATGAGCGAACAGAATCCCGTCAGTCTCGTCGATGTCTCGACGTATCTACCGGGCGAGCCGATCGGCGCCGACTACTACGCGCAATTCGCCGAATCGGACGACCTGCGCGAGAACCTGATGTTCCGGGCGCCCAAATTCCGCCACCACGTGGCCGAGGACGAGACTGCCATCGACATGGTGGAGCGCGCCACGGCGGGCCTGGTCGAGCGGCACGGCCACGACACCGTGGCAGGGGTCGACGTGCTGATCACGCACACCCAGATGCCGGACATGCCGTTCTACGGCGGCGGCGGCGGCGTGGCTCATCGACTCGGCATGAAGCCGAATTGGGTGCTGGATCTGCACAACGGTGGGTGTGCCGCGTTTGTGCTGGCGCTGAAGGTAGCCCGCAATCTGCTCGCCACCGGGGAGGGAAAGACCGCGCTCATCGCGGTCGCGCAGAACGCGGGCGGTCAGATCTTCGACCAGCCCGGGGTGCGGCGTAAGGCCCAGGCGTCGGTGCCGGGGGACGGAGCGGCCGTGGGGCTGGTGACCCTGTCCGATGAGTCGCCGATCCTGGACGTCGAGTGTCGCACCTACGGTGAGTTCGCCGGGGACATGACGATAGCCGTCAACCCACCGCGCAAGTGGTGGCAGCCTGGGCCGGGGGAGGGCTACATCGGCTTCACCGAGAGCAAGATCACCAAGGTGCTGGCGAGGGGCAACCGGCAGGTGCCCGAAGTGTCGTACGCGGTGTGCGACCGAATCGGCGTGCAAGCCAAGGATCTTGACCTGCTGGTCACCAACCAGCCCAATCGGGTGTTCCTGCGCAACTGGCGCGAAGCGTTGGAACTACCCCGGGAGCGCCATGTCGACACGTTCGACGACTGCGGCAACCTGTTCGCCGCGGGCATCCCGATCAACCTCGACCGCGCGATCACCGACGGCCGGCTGAAGAAGGACGACGTGGTGATGATGGCGGCGTTCGCGCACGCCGGCGACTTCGCCGGTGCCGCCGCGGTCAGATGGGGCGGGCGAAGATGATGACCACATCGAGGAGCGACGTCACCGACGCGGTGGATGCGCTGCCCACCGCCGTGGACCCGATGGCATTGTCGCTCAACGAGAATCCGTTCCCGCCACTGCCCGCCGTGCGGTCGGCCCTCATCCCCGCGATCGATGCCGTCAACCGGTACCCGGAGTTCCTGCCCGAACGGCTTCGTGCGTTGATCGCCGCGCACATCGGCGTCGACGACGAGCAAGTGGTGATCGGGTCCGGCGCCACCGGTGTGATCCTTCAGGTGCTGCAAGCGGTCACCAGCCCCGGTGAGACGATCGTGCTGACGTCGCCGACGTTCGACGGGTATCCGATCCTCGCGCACATGAGCCGGCTGAGATGTGTAACGGTCGCGCTCGATGCGCACGGCCATCACGATCTCGACGCGATGGCCGACGCGGCTGCGCACGCGCGGGTGGTGGTCGTCTGCCGGCCGCACAACCCGACCGGCACGATAGAACCCGTCGGCGACATCGAGCAATTCCTCAACCGGGTCCCGGTGGACACCGTGGTGTTACTGGACGAGGCGTACGTCGAGTTCCTGCCTCCGGCCCACCGGATCGACGCGGCCGCGCTGGTCGCGCGGCACCCGAATGTGGTGGTGGTACGAACCTTCTCGAAGGCTTACGGGTTGGCCGGCCTCCGGATCGGTTATGGATTCTGTGCCCCGGATCTGGCCCGTCGGTTGTGGACCATGCAGTCGCCGTTCGGCGTCGGCATCACGGGTCTGGTCGCGGTCGCCGCCTCGTACGGCGCCGAAAGTCAGCTCCGGCAACGCATTCGGATGATCGGGGCGGAGCGACGCTACCTGCGGATGCGGTTGCGGTCGATGGGGGTGTACAGCTACGACGGACACGCCAACTTCGTATACCTCCCGCCGGGCGATCGGCCGTGGCGCGACGTCTTCGACGGCACCGGGTTGAAGGTTCGCAACTACGCCGACGGCGGCGTGCGGATCTCTGTCGGCAGCCGCCAGTCCACCCGCACCGTCTTGGCGGCCGTCGTCAGTACTCGACCCGGAAGCCACCGATGAGCCGGATCGTGTTGCCGTCGGGATCGACCAGCGTGGACAGCCGTACGCCCTTGTTCGCATCGTCGATTTCACCCGGCTCGAGACCCCGTTGCCTCAACTCGCCGATGTGATGCGCGAGGTCGTCGACGGCGAAGTTCAGTAGGCCCGAGCCGGCCCGCTCCTCGTCGGTGAACACTTGAACCCAGCCGCCGGGCACGACCTGCCACTCGACGAGCGTGGGCATGGGGTTGTTGTCGGCTGGGCGGCCGAACAGCTTCTCGTAGAAGCCGTTGCCGTTCTCCAGGTCGGAGACCGGCACCACGGCCAGCAGGTGTTCGATCGACATGAATGACGTTCCCTTTCCTCATGCATCCTTGTGCTCACTGGATCTGACTTGCCCACCGTCGCGAACTCATCGGCGGCGGTTCGTCGCCCCGGCATCCGTGGGTGCGGTATGAAGAGGCGTGCCCTCGCAACCGCCACGGCCGGACAACCGCGATCCGATAGCGTCGGCGCGCGCCAACTGGGAACGGTGGGGCTGGGGCGAGGTCGCCGACGGCATGGTCGCGGTGACCTCGGTGATGCGGGCGCATCAGATCCTGCTCGCCCGCGTCGAGTCCTCGTTGAGGCCCTACGACCTGAGCTTCTCGCGGTATGAGTTGCTGCGGCTGCTGGCGTTCAGCCGCACCGGCGCGCTGCCGATCACCAAGGCGAGCGACCGGCTGCAGGTGCACGTCACCAGCGTCACCCACGCCATCCGTCGACTGGAAGCGGACGGGTTGGTCCAGCGCACACCGCATCCGACCGACGGCCGCACTACGCTGGTGCAGATCACCGAATTGGGCCGGTCCACGGTCGAGGATGCCACCGTGACGCTCAACAACGAAGTGTTCGCGGACATCGGCATATCCGGTGACGAGTCGCGCGCGCTCGCGGAATCCATCGAGACGCTGCGCCGCCACGCGGGCGACTTCTGACCCAGTTTCGCCCAAATGGAATTCGCAGTCGCTAAAACGGGCCGTCAGCAGCCCGGCCTTCTGTCTCGGCGAGCTGCGAGGGCAGCGGGATGGTGGCCGTGACCGCCGTTCCCGACCCGGGCCGCGACCGGATGTTCAGCCGGCCGCCGACGATCTCCGCGCGTTCGGCCATCGACAGCAGGCCGTAGCCGCCCATCTCGTCGCTGCCCAGCGGCCGCTCGAGAGTATCGAAACCGACTCCGTCGTCGACGATTTCGAGCCGTGCGGTATCCCCGGCGTCGCCCGCCTCCACCGCGAAGGTCAGCCGGGCGCGCTTGGCCTTGGCGTGCTTGACGACATTCTGCAGGCATTCCTGGGCGATGCGGTAGAGCGCGATCTCGATGTGGTCGGGCACCCGGGTGTCGGCGAGGTCGACGTCCATCTCGATCTGCGGGATCGAGCGGGCCAGGCTGGCTAGTCCGCCGGCCAGTCCGAGGTCGTCGAGCACGGGCGGTCGCAGCCCGCTGATCGCGGCGCGGGCCTCCGCCAGCGTCAGGTCGACCAATTCGCGTGCCTTGCCGAGCTGTTCGGCGGCGGCACCCGGGTCGTCGGGCACCGCTCGGCTCGCCGCATCCAGCCAGTAGGACAGTGTGATCAACCGCTGCGAGATGCCGTCGTGGATGTCGCCGGCCAGCCGCCGCCGCTCGATCTCCTGCGCTTCGATCACCTGCTCGACGAAGTTCTCGTGCGCACGCTCGCGAGCCACCAGCTGGCGGTGCAGCCGGGCCTGGTGCAATGCGCCCGCGATGAGTCGCCCGATGACCAGCAGCAGCTCGACATCGCGGTCGGTGAATTCGCGTCGCTGGACGGTGTGCACGTTCAGCACGCCGACCAGCCCGCCGGGATCGGTCTCCATCGGAACCGACACCATCGAGGTGAAGTCCGATCCCCGCAGCGACTGGAACGGCATGTAGCGGGGATCGGACTCTTTGTCGTGGCGGATGACCACCGGTTCGCGGTGGCTGGCCACCCACCCGGAGATGCCCTGGCCCAGCGGCAGCCGGATCTTGCCGACCTCGGAGTCGAACGGCGGTGTCGCACCGGCCAGCGTCAGCGACCGGTCGGTGTCGTCGAGCACGTGGACGAAGCACACATCGCTCGCGGTGGCGGCGGTGATCATCCGGGCCGCCGCGGCGGCCAGGGGTTCGACGCCTGGTCCACTCGACGCGGCCTGGATCAGCTCGCGAAGCAGGGCAAGCTCGCGATCGGCATCGACGAGATCGCGAACGGCATTGGCGCCGCCCTTGGCCGGACGTCTTCCTGTCTTCACCGGTAGATGCCTTCCCGCAGGGCGGTCGCGACGGCGCCGGTGCGGTCACTCACGCCGAGCTTGCGGTAGATCGAGCTCAGATGGCTCTTGACGGTCTCGTCGCCGATCACCAGCTTGCCGGCGATCGCCCGGTTGGACAGGCCGCTGACCACGTACGAGAGGATCTCGCTCTCTCGCTGCGTCAGACCCTGACGGGCGCCGGGCCAGAACTCGTCGCGCTGCAGGCGGGCCGCCGTGTCCACCGCCCTGGCCGCCATTCCGGGATCGATCGCGGTCTCCCCGCCCTGCACGAATTCGAGCTGCCGCACCAGCTCGTCGCTGCTGATGCTCTTGAGCAGGTATCCGGACGCACCGACCCGGAGCGCCTGAAAGAGGTACTGCTCGTCGTCGTAGACGGACAACATGACGACCTTGCGGTGGTCGTCCCGCTCCCGCAGTTCCTGGCACAGGTCGAGCCCGCTGGACCCCTGCATGCGCACATCGCACAGCACGATGTCGGGATCGAGGTCGGCGACGACACTGAGCGCCCGCTCAGCACCGACGGCCTGGCCGACAACGGTCACCCGGTCGCCGAACGCGGCAAGCATCGCCTTGAGGCCCTCGATCACCATCTCGTGGTCATCGACCAGCACCAGGCGCACCGGAGGGCCGCTCCCGGACGTCATGGCACCACCTTAGGACCGGCGTTTCGCGAGGTAGATGAACTTGACCTGGACAATCCCCCAATTGGGGGAGGACCGATGGCTGTGATGTGCGCCACTCTATCGGGGTGCCGACTACACAGGACAGTACTTGGCGGGCCGGGCGGTTCTGGTGGGACGCCACCACTCCGAGGAATCCCCATGTCTATCCGCTGCGCGCGGTGATCTTCGACCTCGATGCGCTGGCCGACATCGAATGCGAGGGACACCGGGTGGCGTTCAACGCGGCCTTCGCCGCGCACGGCCTCGACGTCCAGTGGTCCGTCGGCCGCTACCGCAAGCTCCTGGCGCTCAGCGACGAGCGGCAGCGGGTGTCGGCCGAGCTGCGCAAGCGCGGTATCGCCACGGAATGCGACGTGCTGACCGAACTGCTGGCCGACGAGATCCACGCGACCAAGACCATGATGTTCGACGAGCTGATCGGCGATGCCGATCTGGCGCCCCGGCCGGGTCTGGTCGACCTGGTCATGGACGCCTTCGCCGCCGGTGTCTGGGTCGGCGTGGTGACGAACGGTCCGCGCCGCTGGGCCGAGCCGGTGATCCGGCACCTCGTCGGCGACGGACTGGTCGAAACCGTCGTGACCGCTGACGACGTGAAGAAGCCCATGCCGGATCGCGAGGCCCACCAGAACGCGTTGTGGGAGCTCGGAATACCGGCGGAGAACGCGCTCGCCATCACCGGTTCGGCGTCCGGCCTGCGGGCGGCGACCGCCACCGGCCTGCCGACCGTAGTCATCACCGGCGACGGCGCCCCGACCATCCCCGCCGCGGTGGCGGTGCGGCCCAGTTACGACGGCAGCGAACCGCTGCGTATCGCCGATTGCCAACGCATGCACGGCCATTGGTGGGCCGCACACCAGAGATCAGCCGCGTAACAATTCGATGACAGCGCTGAAGTCCTTGTCGGCGTGGTCGGCGGCGAATTCCGCGTAGATCTCGGCGGCGTGGCTGCCCAGTGGTGCCGCCGATCCGGTCGAGCTCACCGCGGCCATCGCCAGCCCGAGGTCCTTGTTCATCAACGCGGTGGCGAAGCCGGGCTTGAAGTCGTTGTTGGCCGGTGATGTCGGAACCGGTCCGGGCACCGGGCAATTCGTGTGAACCGCCCAGCAGTTGCCGGTCGCGCCGGTGATCACATCGAACAGCGACTGCGCAGACAGGCCGAGCTTGTCGGCGAGGACGAAGGCCTCACCGACCGCGATCTGCTGGACGGCCAGCACCATGTTGTTGCACAGCTTCGCGGCCTGCCCGGTGCCCGACGCACCACAGTGAATGACCTTGCCCGCCAGCGGTTCCAGTACCGGCCGCGCCCGCTCGACGGCGTCGTCCTCACCGCCCACCATGAACGCCAGAGTGCCCGCCGTGGCTCCCTTGACGCCACCGGAAACGGGTGCGTCGAGTTGGGCGAAACCCCGTTCCCCGGCCTGGGCATGGATGGTGCGGGCATCGTCGACCGAGATGGTCGACGTGTCGACGAACAATGCGCCCGGCTTGGCGGCGCCGAGCACCTCGGCGTAACAGGCCTTCACGATCTCGCCGTTGGGTAGCGAGGTGAACACCACCTCGGCGTCGGCGACGGCGTCGGCGCCCGTGTCGAAAACGGTTGCGCCCTTGTCCGAGGCGGCCGACTTGAGTGCGGGCACCGGGTCGAAGCCACGCACGGTATGTCCCGCGGCGACGAGGTTGGCCGCCATCGGGCCGCCCATGTTTCCCAGTCCCAAGAACGCGATCGTCGCCATCTAAGAAGCCTCCCGGTCAAGATGCGCGGGCCCTGGCGGCCTCGGCCCGACCGATGACCACGCGCATGATTTCGTTGGTGCCCTCGAGGATTCGGTGCACCCGCAGATCGCGGACGATCTTCTCCAACCCGTACTCACGAAGATAGCCGTAGCCGCCGTGGAGTTGTAGCGCTTTGTCGGCGACGTCGAAACACGCATCGGTGACATAGCGTTTCGCCATCGCGCACAGTTCCACCTTGTCGGGGTGGTTGTCGTCGAGTGCGCGCGCCGCGCGCCACAACAGGGTTCGCGATGACTCCAGCGCGGTCGCCATGTCGGCGAGCGTGAACCGGACGGTCGGCTCGTCGAGAAGCGGGCCGCCGAACGCCTGCCGGTCGGCGAGATAGCCCCTGGCCTTGTCATAGGCGGCCTGCGCACCGCCGAGTGAGCACGCGGCGATGTTGACGCGGCCGCCGTTGAGACCGTTCATGGCGACGGCGAAGCCGGTGCCCTCGCCGTCGGCGCCGCCGAGCATCGCTTCGGCGGGCACCCGCACCCCCTCGAAGATCACCTGCGCGGTGGGCTGGGCATTCCAGCCCATCTTCAGCTCGTCGGCACCGAAACTGAGTCCGGGCGTGCCCTTTTCGACGATGAACGCCGAGATGCCCCGGGGACCGTCGCTCCCGGTGCGGGCCATCACCACGTACATGTCCGAGGTGCCGGCCCCGGAGATGAACTGCTTGACGCCGTCGATGACGTAGTCGTCACCGTCGCGGACGGCCTTGGTGCGCAGCGCGCCCGCGTCGGACCCGGCGCCGGGCTCGGTCAGGCAGTAGCTGGCGATGGACTCCATGGACGCCAGCTTCGGCACCCACGACTTGCGTTGCTCGTGGGTGCCGAACGCGTCGACCATCCACGCGCACATGTTGTGGATGGACAGGAACGCCGCGATCGTCGGATCCGCCGTCGCCAGCTGCTCGAAGATGCGCACCGCGTCCAGTCTGTCGCAGCCCGCTGCCGCCGACATCGTCGCGACAGTAGATCGCCGCCATGCCCAACTCGGCTGCCTCGCGCAGCACGTCGGTCGGGAAGTGGTGGTTCTCGTCCCACTCCAACGCGTATGGCGCGAGGCGTTTCTCGGCGAACGCGGCCGCCGTCTCGGCGATCACGCGCTCGTCGTCGTCCAGGCCGAAGTAGTCCATCGCAGTGCCGCCGTCCGAGGCCTATTTCATCGTCGGGATGACGAACTCGGCGCCGTCGCTTGACGCCGCGAGGCCACCGCTGCGTCACCGTCTTGACCTTGGTGTAGAAGATGATCGACGCGGGGCCGTGCTGGTTGAGGTCGCCGAAGCCGGACCGCTTCCAGCCGCCGAAGGTGTGGTAGGCCACCGGTACCGGGATCGGCACGTTGACACCGACCATGCCGACCTGGACCCGGGACACGAAGTCGCGGGCGGTGTCGCCGTCGCGGGTGAAAACCGCGACGCCGTTGCCGTATTCGTGTTCGGTCGGCAGCCGCAGCGCCTCTTCGTAGTCCTGGGCGCGGACGATGCACAGCACCGGGCCGAAGATCTCGTCGGTGTAGATCGACATGTCGGGGGTGACGTGGTCGAACAGCGTCGGGCCGATGAAGTAGCCGCCCTCGAGGTTCGCGTCGCCGAACTGCAGATCGTCGCTGGCGCGTTCGCGGCCGTCGACGACGACCTCGGCGCCGGCCTCCACGCCCTGGTCGATGTAGTCGCGGACGCGCTTCAGCGCAGCCTCGGTGACCAGCGGGCCGTAGTCGGCCTTCGGGTCGAGGCTGTGGCCCACGCGGAGTTCGTTGACCCTCTCGACGAGCCTGGCGCGCAGCCGTTCTGCGGTCTGTTCGCCGACCGGCACCGCGACGCTGATCGCCATGCACCGCTCACCGGCGCTGCCGTAGCCTGCGCCGATCAGCGCGTCGACGGCCTGGTCGAGATCGGCGTCGGGCATCACGATCATGTGGTTCTTCGCGCCGCCGAAGCACTGCGCGCGCTTCCCGTTGCGCCGCGGCGGTCGAGTAGATGTACTGCGCGATGTCGGAGCTCCCGACGAAGCCGACGGCCTGGATGACTCGGGTGCTCGAGGATCGCGTCGACCGCTTCCTTGTCGCCGTGCACCACCTGGAACACGCCCGGAGGCAGGCCGGCCTCGAGGAACAGCTCGGCCAGTCGCACCGGCACCGACGGGTCGCGCTCGCTGGGCTTGAGGATGAACGCGTTGCCGCACGCCAGCGCGGGCCCGGCCTTCCACAGCGGGATCATGGCCGGGAAGTTGAACGGGCGTGATGCCGGCGACCACGCCGAGCGGCTGGCGCAGTGAGTAGACGTCGATGCCGGTGCCCGCGCCCTCGGTGTACTCGCCCTTGAGCAGGTGCGGGATGCCGACGGCGAACTCGATGACCTCGATGCCGCGCTGGATGTCACCCTTGCGAATCGGCGACGGTCTTGCCGTGCTCGAGCGACAGCAGCTCGGCCAGTTCGTCGACGTTCTGGTTGACCAGATCGACGAAGCGCATCATCACCCGGGCCCGGCGCTGCGGATTCCAGCGCCGCCCACTCCTTCTGCGCCTCGGCCGCGCCGGCGACCGCGGCGTCGACATCGGCCGCCGAGGCCATCGGCACCTGTCGCCTGGACCTCGCCGGTGTTGGGGTTCATCACGTCGGCTGTGCGCGTTGGACTGCCCGGCGGTGCGCTGGCCGTCGATGAAATGAGAAATCTGTGTGGTCATGATGATGCCCTCGCCAGATGCTGGATACTTGGATATCCTAGTAATCGGCGAAGGCCGTTCGGCAAGGCTCGGCGAAACTCGCGGCAGATCAATAATTCGTGTCAAAGAATCGCGGTTCTGCTGCGCAGGCTCGACCACTGTCGCTACGCGCGGTGCGCGCAGCTCGTCGACGAACGCGCGGGTCTCGTCCCACGTCGGCAGCAGACCGGCGGCCCGCACCTGCTCGAGCGTCGGCGCCTCGCGGTCGCGGTCCGACAGGATCGGCTCGCCGTCGATGGCGGGCCAGCTGATGTCGAGCGCCGGATCGCAGCGCGTTGATGGTGTGCTCGCGTGCCGGGTTGTAGCCCGCCGAGCACAGGTACATCACCGTCGAATCGTCTTCCAGCGCAAGGAAAGCGTGGCCGAGACCCTCGGAGATGTAGATCGACCGTCGGTGCGCGGTCGTCGAGCACCACCGCATCCCACCGCCCGAAAGTCGGTGAGCCGACCCGGATGTCGACGACGACGTCGAACACCGCGCCGTGCAGGCACGTCACGTACTTGGCCTGGCTCGGCGGCAGCTGCGCGAAGTGCAGGCCGCGCAGCACCCCGGCCGCCGACACCGAGCAGTTGGCCTGACGCAGATCGAACCGGTGCCCGGCGAACGTCGGTGAACGCGGCATCGGTGAACCATTCGAAGAACACGCCCCGCGGAGTCGGCGTGCAGTTGCGGGCGTGATCTCCCATGCGCCGGGCACGGCGAGCTCGCGGACCTTCACTGGCCACGCTCCGCGTAGGTGGCCTCGACCGCGTCTTTGAGTGGACGCCACCATGATTCGTTGTCGCGGTACCAGTCGATGGTGGCGCGCAGCCCGTCCTCGAAGTCGGTGTGCTTGGGCGCCCAGCCCAGTTCGTCGTACAGCGCCGACGGGTCGATCGCGTACCGCAGGTCGTGGCCGACGCGATCGGTGACATGGTCGAAGTCGTCGGGGTCGCGGCCCATCAGCCGCAGGATCGTGCGCATCACCGACAGGTTGTCGCGTTCGCCTTCGGCGCCGATCAGGTAGGTGCGGCCGATCTGGCCGTCGGCGAGGATGCGCCAGACCGCGCTGTTGTGGTCTTCGACGTGGATCCAGTCGCGCACATTGGCGCCGCTGCCGTAGAGCTTGGGGCGCCGTCCGGTCAGCACGTTGGTGATCTGGCGCGGAATGAACTTCTCCACATGCTGATACGGCCCGTAGTTGTTGGAGCAGTTCGAGATCGTCGCCCGCACCCCGTAGGACCGCACCCACGCCCGCACCAGCATGTCCGCGGCGGCCTTCGTCGACGAGTACGGGCTCGACGGGTTGTACGGCGTCGACTCGGTGAATCGCTGCGGGTCGTCGAGCGGCAGATCGCCGTACACCTCGTCGGTGGACACGTGATGCAGCCGGACCCCGTGCGCGGCGCACCGCTTCCAGCATCGTGAAGGTGCCGATCACGTTGGTGCGCAGGAACGGCTCGGGTGCAGCCAGGGCGTTGTCGACGTGGGTCTCCGCGGCGAAATGCACGACGGCGTCGGCCTCGGCGACGAGGCTTGGCCACCACGTCGGCATCGGTGATGTCGCCCTGACCAGCCGGATGTCGTTCTCGCACCGGGGCCAGCGACTCTCGGCTGCCGGCGTAGGTCAGCGCGTCGAGCACCGTTACCGAGTCGACCGCCTGTTCGCGCACCGCGCCGTGCACGAAGTTGGCGCCGATGAATCCCGCGCCGCCGGTGACCAGCAACCGCATGGTCAGACCCTAGCGAGCGCGGTCTAGGTCAGCCTTAGTCCCAGCGGTCCCGCCAACTCGTCAGCGTCGACAGCAGTTTGTCGCCGCCGCCGAGCACCTGGATCGCGACGTGGTCGGCGCCCGGCGTCCAGATGCTCGGTCAGCCGTTGGCGATCTCGTCGGCGGTGCCGTGGGCGACCACCGCGTCGATCAGCCTGTCGCTGCCCGGCTTGGCGACGTCCTCGTCGGTGAAGCCCAGCCGCTTCCAGTTGTTCACGTAGTTGCTGACAGCCCGAGGTAGAAGTCGACTGTCTTGCGGCCGATTTCGCGCGCCTCTTCGGCGTCGGTGGTCAGCACCACCTTGTGCTCGGGCGCCAGAAAACACTGTTGGACCGAGCAATTCGCGGGCCTGACCGGTGTGGACCGGTGTCGTCAGGTACGGGTGTGCACCCGCGCTGCGTTGCGCCGCCAGCTTGCAGCACCTTCGGCCCGAGCGCGGCGATGACCCGCCGGCTGGTCGGCACCTTCGCGGCATCGAGCACGTCGAGGTATTCGACCAGCGCGTCGTAGGGCTTGCGGTACTCCTCGGTGTGCTCGGGATGTCCGACGCCGACGCCGAGCAGGAACCTGCCCGGGTAGGCGTTCTCGATGCGGTGATAGGACTCGGCGACCTGCTTCGGCCGGCGCGTCCACATGTTGACGATGCCGGTGGCCACCTGCAGCGTCTCGGTGCTGCTCCAGGATCGGCTCGACGAACGCGAGGTCGCCGGCGGGTGACGCGCCGATCCACACCGCGCCGTAGCCGAGTTTCTCGATCTCGACCGCCTGCTCGGGTTTCGACCGGTCCCGCCTGTCCAGACGCCGAATCGGCCGAGGTGCGGGCTTGAGCGAAGTCAGCGTCAGTCATGCAAGTCCTCTTCGATAGTCGGGTCACTGAAGGCCGAGCGGCCCGGCCAGTTCGGCGAGTGCAGGCACCAGCTTGTCAGGTCCCGTCAGCACCTGCACGGGCACGTGGTCGGCGCCGGCGTCGAGATGCTCCTTCAGCCGCGCCGCGATGGCGTCGGTGGTGCCGTAGGCGACGACGGCGTCGACCAGGCGGTCGCTGCCCGGCTTGGCGACGTCTTCGTCGGTGAAGCCGAGCCGCTTCCAGTTGTTGAGGTAGTTCGCCAGGTTGAGGTAAATCTCGAGCGCCTTGCGGCCGACGGCGCGGGCCTGCTCGGCATCGGTGGTCAGCACCACCTTGTGCTCGGGCGCGAGGAACGCGTCCGGGCCCGATCAGCTCGCGCGCCTGCGGCGGTGTGTTCCGGCGTCGTCAGGTACGGGTGCGCGCCGGCGCTGCGGCGGGCGGACAGCTTGAGCACCTGCGGTCCGAGGGCGGCCACCACGCGGCGGTTCTTCGGCACGCCGTACTCGTCGAGCTTGTCGAGGTATTCGTTGAGCGCGTCGATAGGGCTTCCGGTACTCTGGTGCGCCTCGGGGTGGCCGACGCCGATGCCGAGCAGGAAGCGGCCGGGGTAGGCCTTGTCGATGCGGTGGAAGGACTCGCGACGGGTCCCGGCGTCCGCGGTCCAGATGTTGACGATGCCGGTGGCCACCTGCAGCGTGGTGGTCTGCTCGAGGATGGGCTCCACCCAGTCCAACTCGGCCGGCGGCGAACCGCCGACCCAGACGGCGCCGTAACCCAGCGCCTCGATGTCCTTCGCTTGCTCCGGGGTTGACCCCGCGTCCGAACGATCCGAACCTGCCGAGGTTGGGCTTCTGAGCGGCATCAGTCATGTGTTCTGCAACCCGCGGCGCGGCGCGCGGCTATTCCGTCGGCGGCCGGAAGCTCCGTCGGTGTCGGTGCTCCGGGCGCGGGCGCCTCCAGCGGCAGCAGGATGATGAACCGGGTGTCCCCGGGCTCGGACTGCACGCGCAGGTCGCCGTGGTGCTTCTCGACGACGATCCGGCAGGCCAGGTCCAGACCGAGCCCGGTGCCCTCGCCGAACGGCTTGGTGGTGAAGAACGGAGTGAAGATGCGGTCCGATGATGTCCTCGGGGATGCCGGGACCGTCGTCGCCGATCTCGACGCGAATCATGTCCTCGTTCTCGCGCATGGTGCGCAACGTCAGCGTGCCGTGGCCGTCCATCGCCTGGATGGCGTTGTCGATGATGTTGGTCCAGACCTGGTTGAGATCGCCTGGGTAGCAAGCAGATTTCGGGCAGCGACTTGTCGCATGTCCTTGACCAGCTTGATGGCCTTGTCCTTGCCGATCTTGTCGCCGAACATCTTCAGCGTGCTGTGCAGCAGCTCGTGGACGTCGGCCGTCTGGTACGGGCGCACGGTCCATCTGCGAGTACTGCTTGGCCCCGGCCAGCAGCGCCGAGATGCGCTTGCTGGCGTCGGCGATCTCGTTCATCAGCAGCTCGGTGTCGATGGTGTACTTCAGCCATCCGATGGCGCCCTGCAGCGACGCCGAGCAGTCGACCTCGTCGACCGATGCCGAGACGCGCTCCAGCCAGTCGATGTCCAGGCCGGCCTCGACGAACGTCGGCGCGAAGTCCCAGGCGCCGGCGATGCCGTGGTCCTCGAGCCAATCGCCGATCTGGTCCTCGCGGTCGGACGTCTCCAGCGCGGTGAGCTCCTGCGCCTTGGACTTGGCCACCTGCTCGGCCACCTCGTCCTGGATGCTGACCAGCACCCGCAGCGCCTCGGGGGTGAACTTGCCGTCGGCCAGCATCGCCAGCTTGTGCCGCATCTTGCCGACACCCTCGCGCAGGTCGGCGACGGCGCGGGCGGTGGCCGCCGCCGGGTTGTTGAGCTGATGGGTGAGGCCGGCCGTGATGGTGCCGAGCGCCAGCAGCTTCTCGCGCTGGCCGATGATCTGGCGCTGCCGCCGGCCGCCGACCATGTGCCCCTCGAGCAGATGCACCGCCATCGGGAACTCCGTCTGCATGAAGTTGGCGAACGCGTCGGCGTCCAGCACGAAGAACCGCGACGGCTTGGTCACCCGCACCGATGCCTCGTAGACGTGTTCCTCGCCGGGGACGTAGGCCGACCACGCGCCGCAGTAGACGCCGCGCTGGGAGGTGCGGCTGGTGTCGATGTCCACGCCGCCCGAGCGCTTGGACATCACCAGCTCGCCGTCGAGCAGGACGTAGAAGCAGGTCGCCGGATCGCCCTCGATGCAGACGGGCCCGGCTCGAAGGACTGCGATGTGGCCGTTCTCGCACAGCGTCTGCAGCTGCTCGTCGGTCAGCTCCTCGAACAGGAACAGCGTCCGCAGTTCGTCAGGCAGCACATGTCTCGCCCATCATCAGCTCTTCCTACGCCTCGGCCAGGTAGCGGTGCACCAACATCACTGCCATCGACCCTTCGCCGACGGCGGCCGCCACCCGTTTGGCGGATTCGGCACGCACGTCTCCTGCAACAAACACACCGGGCACGCTTGTTTCCAGGTGGTGCGGCGGACGGTCCAGCGTCCAGCCGCAGACGTCCCGCAGGTCGGGCCCGGACAGGATGAAGCCGTGGTCGTCGCGCGCGACCACACCGTCGAGCCAGTCGGTGCGCGGTTCGGCGCCGATGAAGATGAACATGCCGCCCGCAGCTGAACCTTCCTTCTCGCCGGTTTGCGTGTTTTCCAGCACCAGGCCGTCCAGATGGTCGTCCTCCGCCGAGCGTGTCGACGACTTGGTGCAGGTCCGGACGGTGATCTTGTCGTTCGCCCTGATCTGCTGGATCAGGTAGTACGACATCGACTCCTCCAGCGTGCGGCCCGCGCACCAGATGTCACCGATTTGGCCGTCGCGGGACAGAACATCGCGGCCTGGCCGGCCGAGTTCGCGCCGCCGATGACGTAGACCTCCTCGTCGCTGGCATTCGGAGGCCTACCGACGCCGTCGCGCCGTAGTAGACGCCGCGCCCGCGTAGTTGCACGCGTGTCCGGGTCGTCCCAGCAGCCTCGGCGGGCAGCTGGCGGTACTCGACGCCCATCGCCAGGATCACCGCCCGGGCGCCGATCGCCCGGCCGTCCGAACCGGATGCGTCCGGGCCGATGCCGTCGATCTCGAGCTCGGACGACCTCGGCGGCGGTGATCACCTCCGCGCCGAACTTCTCGGCCTGCCGGCGCGCCGCTCTGGCGAGCTGGGCGCCCGACAGCCCGTCGGGGAAGCCCAGGTAGTTCTCGATCCGGGAGCTCTGGCCGGCCTGCCCGCCGGTGGCGGTGCGCTCGATCAGCACGGTCTTGAGGCCCTCGGAGGCGCCGTACACCGCGGCGGCCAGGCCGGCGGGTCCGCCGCCGATGACCACCAGTTCGTAGAAGTCTCCAGCAGGGCGTGGTGGTCAGCCCGAGCGTCGCGGCCAGCTCGGCGTCGGTGGGGTCGACCAGCGTCTCGCCCTGTTCGGTGATCACCACCGGCAGCGTCAGCCCGTCCTGGCCGCCGCCTCCAGCAGCTGCTCGCCCTTGGCTCGTCGGCGCGGAACCACGTGTAGTACGAGCCTGGTTTCGGGCCAGGAACTCGCGCACCTCCGAGGACCGGGCGTTCCACGGGTGCCCGATGATCTTGGTGTGCGGGATCGCCCGGTCGCCGGTGGCGCGCCACGCCTCGAGCAGCCCGTCGATGACCGGGTAGAGCTTCTCCTCGGGCGGGTCCCACGGCTTGAGCAGGTAGTGGTCCAGGTCGACGACGTTGATGGCGTCGATGGCGGCGTGGGTGTCGGCGTAGGCGGTCAGCAGCACCCGCCGGGCCATCGGGAAGATGTCCATCGCCTCTTCGAGGAACTCGATGCCGCTCATCTGCGGCATCCGGTAGTCGGCGACGAACACCGCGACGGTGTCGCCGCGCAGCTTGAGTTCGTTGAGCGTCTCCAGGGCGTCGGGTCCGGATTCGGCGCGCACGATGCGGTAGTTCTCGCCGTAGTGGCGGCGAAGGTCGCGGGCGACGGCGCGGGACACGGCGGGGTCGTCGTCGACGGTCAGGATCACGGGCTTACGGGGCTGGGAGGCGGGTCCAGTCATCGGTTATCAAGTATGCGCCCGTCGTCCAGCGGATATGTCGGCCAGCCTGCACCGACCCGGCGTCAGGCTGAAGGCACTGTTCGGCGGCAGTTTGCCTCCTGCCTGCGGTCCGACTGCGCGATCCCCGGAGCGGGCGGGATGATTTGGCATCGCTGAGCTCGTGGTTCCGCGATTTTGGGCAGGCCGCGAGCGAGTATCATGGACCAACGGTGCGGCATCCGCGCCGACTCTTGCGTGCCCTGTCCGTGAATTGCTGGAATTTCTGGCTACCGGCCCACGTTTTGTAGTCGGAGCGAAAGCTGCGCCGAAGCAGGCGCCAAGTGATCTAAACGGACACGGAGGATCTCCGAAAAATAATGGCCAAGAAAGACGGTGCCATCGAGGTCGAGGGTCGCGTGGTCGAGCCCCTGCCCAATGCGATGTTCCGCATTGAGCTGGAGAACGGTCACAAGGTCCTTGCCCACATCAGCGGCAAGATGCGGCAGCACTACATCCGCATCCTGCCCGAGGACCGCGTCGTGGTGGAGCTGTCTCCCTACGACCTGTCCCGGGGCCGCATTGTTTACCGGTACAAGTGACGAGCGCTCGCGCGAGTCAGTAGCAACACAGAAGACCAACGAGACAAGAACAGGATCGACGAGCCGTGAAGGTGAACCCGAGCGTCAAGCCCATTTGCGACAAGTGCAGGGTGATCCGCCGGCATGGGCGGGTCATGGTGATCTGCTCCGATCCGCGCCACAAGCAGAGACAGGGCTAGTCAGGGCTTCCTCAGGGCCTGGCCGAAGACCTACACAACTGAATGACGAAATCCCAGCACCACTGAGCGGATAGGCCGCTCATCCACGTCCGGCACGGAGGCCGGACCCCGCAATCGATGAGGGAACGGACTGGGACCAGACCTCCGCATAGAAGAAGGAACACTGCCTGATGGCACGTCTAGTGGGCGTCGACCTCCCGCGCGACAAGCGCATGGAGATCGCGCTGACCTACATCTACGGCATCGGCCGTACCCGCTCCCAGGAGATCCTGGACGCCACCGGCATCGACCGGGACCTGCGCACCAAGGACCTGAGCGACGATCAGGTCACCCAGTTGCGCGACTACATCGAGGGCAACCTCAAGGTGGAGGGTGACCTGCGCCGTGAGGTGCAGGCCGACATCCGCCGCAAGATCGAGATCGGCTGCTACCAGGGCCTGCGGCACCGCCGTGGCCTGCCGGTGCGCGGCCAGCGGACCAAGACCAATGCGCGCACCCGCAAGGGCCCGAAGCGCACCATCGCCGGCAAGAAGAAGGCCAGGTAACCCCGATGCCACCAGCAAAGAAGAGCAGGCGCTGCTCCCAAGAAGGGGCAGAAGACCCGCCGCAGGGAAAAGAAGAACGTCCCGCACGGCGCCGCGCACATCAAGAGCACGTTCAACAACACGATCGTGTCGATCACCGATCCGCAGGGCAACGTCATCGCCTGGGCGTCGTCGGGCCACGTCGGCTTCAAGGGTTCGCGTAAGTCGACCCCGTTCGCCGCGCAGCTGGCCGCCGAGAACGCTGCCCGCAAGGCGCAGGAGCACGGCGTGAAGAAGGTCGACGTGTTCGTGAAGGGCCCGGGTTCGGGCCGCGAGACCGCCATCCGTTCGCTGCAGGCCGCCGGCCTCGAGGTCGGCGCGATTTCCGATGTCACGCCGCAGCCGCACAACGGCTGCCGTCCGCCGAAGCGGCGCCGGGTCTAACGGGAACAGAAGGGGAGACTTCGATGGCTCGTTACACCGGACCCGCGACCCGCAAGTCGCGCCGCCTGGGCGTCGACCTCGTCGGTGGCGATCAGTCGTTCGAGAAGCGTCCCTACCCGCCCGGCCAGCACGGCCGCGCGCGGGTCAAGGACAGCGAGTACCGCCAGCAGCTGCAGGAGAAGCAGAAGGCCCGCTTCACCTACGGCGTGATGGAGAAGCAGTTCCGCCGCTACTACGAAGAGGCCAACCGGCTGCCCGGCAAGACCGGCGACAACCTGCTGCGCATCCTGGAGAGCCGGCTGGACAACGTCGTGTACCGCGCCGGCCTGGCCCGCACCCGCCGGATGGCGCGCCAGCTGGTCAGCCACGGCCACTTCACCGTCAACGGTGTCAAGGTCGACATCCCGAGCTACCGGGTATCGCAGTACGACATCATCGACATCAAGGACAAGTCGCTGAACACGCTGCCGTTCGAGGTCGCCCGCGAGACCGCGGGCGATCGGCCGATCCCGGCCTGGCTGCAGGTCGTCGGCGAGCGTCAGCGCATCCTCGTGCACCAGCTGCCGGAGCGCGCGCAGATCGACATCCCGCTCACCGAGCAGCTGATCGTCGAGCTCTACTCGAAGTAAAGACTTCTCATGCCGCCCGGATGGCGGTTGGGTGACACGGCATCAAATAGTGGGTGCCGTGAAGGAGGAAAGAAACACATGCTGATTTCTCAGCGACCCACACTGGCCGAAGAGGTCAACGCCGAAAACCGCTCCCAGTTCGTCATCGAGCCGCTGGAGCCCGGATTCGGTTACACCCTTGGCAATTCGCTGCGGCGCACGCTGCTGTCGTCCATTCCCGGCGCAGCCGTCACCAGCATTCGCATCGACGGTGTGCTGCACGAGTTCACCACCGTGCCCGGAGTCAAGGAAGACGTCACCGACATCATCCTGAACCTCAAGGGTCTGGTCGTGTCCTCCGAGGAGGACGAGCCGGTCACCATGTACCTGCGCAAGCAGGGACCGGGTGAGGTCACCGCGGGTGACATCGTTCCGCCTGCCGGCGTGACGGTGCACAACCCCGAGATGCACATCGCGACGCTCAACGACAAGGGCAAGCTCGAGGTCGAGCTCGTCGTCGAGCGCGGCCGCGGCTACGTCCCCGCCGTGCAGAACAAGGCGTCGGGTGCCGAAATCGGCCGTATCCCGGTCGATTCCATCTACTCGCCGGTGCTGAAGGTCACCTACAAGGTGGAGGCCACCCGTGTCGAGCAGCGCACCGACTTCGACAAGCTGATCCTCGACGTCGAGACCAAGAGCTCGATCACCGCTCGGGACGCGCTCGCGTCGGCGGGCAAGACGCTGGTCGAGTTGTTCGGTCTGGCACGGGAACTCAACGTCGAGGCCGAGGGCATCGAGATCGGCCCGTCGCCGGCCGAGGCCGACCACATCGCCTCGTTCGCGCTGCCGATCGACGACCTGGACCTGACGGTGCGGTCGTACAACTGCCTCAAGCGCGAGGGTGTGCACACGGTGGGCGAGCTCGTCGCCCGCACGGAGTCCGACCTGCTGGACATCCGCAACTTCGGCCAGAAGTCCATCGACGAGGTGAAGATCAAGCTGCATCAGCTCGGTCTGTCGCTCAAGGACAGCCCGGCCACGTTTGATCCGTCCGAGGTCGCCGGTTACGACGTCGCCACCGGCACCTGGAACAGCGACGCCGGCTACGACCTGGACAACGACCAGGACTACGCCGAAACCGAACAGCTCTAACTCAAGTCACCACCGTTTCAGTAGGAGTTCGCAATGCCCAAGCCCACCAAGGGCCCTCGCCTCGGCGGGTCGTCCTCGCACCAGAAGGCGATGCTGGCCAACCTGGCCACGTCGCTGTTCGAGCACGGCCGGATCAAGACGACCGAGCCCAAGGCGCGGGCGTTGCGGCCGTACGCGGAGAAGCTGATCACCCACGCCAAGAAGGGCACGCTGCACAACCGGCGTGAGGTGATGAAGAAGATCCGCGACAAGGACGTGGTGCACACGCTTGTTCGCCGAGATCGGCCCGTTCTTCGCCGACCGCGCCGGCGGCTACACCCGCATCATCAAGGTCGAGACCGCAAGGGCGACAACGCCCCGATGGCGGTCATCGAGCTGGTGCGGGAGAAGACGGTGACCTCGGAGGCCAACCGTGCCCGCCGTGCCTCGTCGTCGAAGAAGGCCGAGCAGCCGGTAGCGGCAGCGGCCGCGCCGCAGGCAGCCGTCGAGCCGGAGGCCCCGGCCGAGGAGCCCGGCCGCCGACGAGGCCTCGGCCGAGGAGCCGACGGCCCAGGACGCAGACGGCCGAGGAGCAGACAGCTGAGGTCGAGCCGGTCGAGGAGGTCAAGGCCGAGGACGCCGCGATCGAGGAGGCCCAGGCCGCCGAGGCCGAAGAAGAGGTCGCCGAGCGACAGGCCTGACGAGAAGGCCGATTCCGACGAGGATGCCGACGCAAGTCCTAGTGGCATGAACAACGGACCCGCCATCGATTCCGGTGGCGGGTTTGTTCGTCTTCGGCTCGATATCGCCTACGACGGAACCGAATTCGCCGGCTGGGCGGTGCAGGCGGGACAGCGCACCGTCGCCGGTGTTCTCGACGACGCATTGTCGACGGTGTTCCGCACGCCGGTGCAGCTGCGGGCGGCGGGACGCACCGACGCCGGCGTGCACGCGACGGGTCAGGTGGCGCCATGTCGACGTTCCCACCGACGCGCTGGTCCACGCCTATCCCGCGCACGACCGCGCGGCCGGCGACAGCGGAGTTCCTGCCGCTGGTACGCCGGCTGGCGCGGTTCCTGCCCGACGACGTGCGGGTCCTCGATATCGGCCGCGCCGCACCGGGTTTCGACGCCCGGTTCTCGGCGCTGCGCCGCCACTACGTGTACCGGTTGTCCACCGCGCCGTACGGGGTCGAGCCGCAGCAGGCGCGCTTCGTGACGGCGTGGCCGCGCCCGCTGGACGTCGACGCGATGGCCGCGGCGTCGCGGGATCTGTTGGGACTGCACGACTTCGCCGCGTTCTGCCGTCACCGCGAAGGCGCCACCACCATCCGCGATCTGCAGCGGCTGGACTGGGCGCGCGACGGCGATCACATCACCGCCTATGTCACCGCCGACGCGTTCTGCTGGTCGATGGTGCGCTCACTGGTCGGTGCGCTGCTGGCCGTCGGGGAGCATCGCCGCGAACCCGGTTGGTGTGCAGAGCTGTTGACGTCGACACGGCGCTCCAGCGACTTCGCCGCCGCGCCGGCGCGCGGGCTGACGCTGGTCGGCGTGGACTACCCGCCCGACGACCAACTCGCGGCGCGCACCAAGGTCACCCGCGACCTGCGCGACTTGATCAGTCGGCACGAGCGGGCCTGGATCGTCAGCGCGACTAGATCCTGCCCGCGACGAAGTCGGCGGCCTGGTTCACCATGCCGGCGCTGATGTACGCCTTGGCCAGGTGGTCGGGCCAGTAGTCCTCCCAGTTTTCCGGGTCGGTCGGGTTGCAGATCGGGTCGTCGCCGTGGCACATCTCGATGGTCCGGTCGCTGTAGAGCGGGTTGAAGTTCGTGATCGGCCCCACCCACTGGGCTCCGTTGCCGAACAGTGCGACCGCGGCGATGTGCTGGTCCGCGCCCGGCGGCAGCGGGTTCTTGAAGCCGAAGACGCGAACGGCACGGCCAGCACCACGTCGGTGACCGCGGCGCCCAGGGAGTAGCCGCCGAGCACCAAGCGGGTGTCCGGGCAGTTGGCGACCATGTACTGGATGTGCGCGCTCATGTCGTTGGCGCCGATGTCGACCTCGGTGTCGGCGGGATAGTGCACCGCGTACGAGCCGATGTTCTTGCCGGTCTTCGAGCGCAGTGCGTTGACGAACGCGTTGCCGATCGCCGCCGGCGCCGGGAGACTCGACCCGGCCGCGGGCGAAGACCACCTCGACCTGCGGGCACGGCGCGGCCGAGGCCGACGGGACGGCGCCCGTCGTACCAGGCAGCGCGGCTGGGCGCGAGCAACCCGGCCACGGCGAGCAGAACGCCGCAGCGAGCGACGTAAGCCGCGACGGATCCGACCGCGAGCTCAAGATCGCTTCTCACTCCGCGATAGTAACGGAATCAATCGACGCCGATCGTGATAATTTTCCGGCCGAGCAACCTTGCGAGACGCCGCGAATGCCTGCGCGCCGGGTCGACTAAACCCTCCAGCCACGAAGCCGGCCGCCTGGCGGATGAAGGCCGAGGATTCGTAGTGGCGTGTGCGCGAACGGATTGCGGCCATCCGAGCAGATCGGGTCGCCGTCGCTGCACAGGTCGATCGCCTTGCCGGCGAACGAGCCGGCTGCCGATACCGGGTTTCCGAACTTCGTCGCGGGGTTCCCGAACACCGCGACTGCGGCGACGTTGCCGGCGAGTGCCGCCGGGGAGCGGCGGCGCCGACCCGATGTTGCCGACCTTGTTGCCCAGAGGTGGCACGCCGGCCAGCATGTCGACCACCGCTGCGCCCTGCGAGTAACCACCGAGCACGATCCGGGTGTCCGGGCACTGCTGCGGCCATCGCGACGATGTGGTCGGTCGCGTCGGCGGCCCCGCGGCGGTGCTCAGGAAGTCGTAGCTCGCGGGATAGTTGATGCCGTACGTGCGACCAGGCTGCGGCCGCCGAGTCTGGGGCTGCCAGCGCGTCCGCGAGCGCCTGGCCCACGCGGCCGACGCCGGCGGGCTCGCTGGTCCCGCGGGCGAACACGACCTCGACGTCGGGGCACGGGCTGGGCGGATGCGCACGGCGCGGGGGTGATGACGGCGGCGCCGGCGGTCGCGAGTACGGCAGCCAACACGCCAGCGATCACAGCGGCGAACAGGATCAAAGATCACAAGGCAGCGCGTAACGTACGTCGCTTCGCTAAACCAATCCCGCCACGAAGTCCGCAGCCTGGTTTGTCAGGCCAGCGCTCACATAATCGCTGTGAGCGAACGGGTTCCGGCCGTCCGGAGCAGATCGGGTCGCCGTCCTTGCACAGGTCGATCGCCCTGCCCGCGAACAGGTGGCTTGCCGATGTAGATCGGGTTGCCGAACTTCGTCGCGGGATTGCCGAACGCCGCGACAGCCGCCGACTTGGGGCTGACATCGGCCGGCAGCGGGTGCGCCGAGGTTGCCGATCCTGTTGCCGAGTGGCGGTATGCCCGTCAGCATGTCCACCACCGCCGCGCCCTGTGAATAGCCGCCGAGCACGATGCGAGAGGTCGGACAGGATTCGGACGAAGTTCACGACGTAGGCGGACGCGTCGTTCGCGCCGTCGGCGCGAGCGCCGAAGTCGTAGGCTCGCCGGATAATTCACCCCGTAGGTCGCTGAGGGTCCGGTTCCCGACCTGCCCGCTCAGGGCGTCCACGAAGGCCTGGCCGACGCTTCCGATGCCTGCGGGCTCGCCCGTGCCGCGCGCGAACACGACGTGGACGTCGGGGCATGCCTCGGCGCGAGCGGCCGCAGGCGGGGCAATTGCCACGGCCACGGCGGCGGCCACATCTACCAACGCTGCTGAACTGGCCACCAGAGCCGCGTTGCGGACGACCGCACAGCCGCTTGGGCAGCTTCAACTGCGCTCATGCGGCTAATACTCACATATTGATGCCGATGCTCAGGTATCCCATCGGCTAACTCGACGCGGTCGCTAGAGCAGCCCCGCGACGAATCCGGCGGCCTGGCCGGCCAGCCCGGCGGCAACGTAATTGCTGTGCGCAGCGAAGTTGTCGCCGTCTGAGCACACCGGGTCGCCGGCGTTGCACAGGTCGATCGCGCTGGAGCCCCACACCGGGCTGATGGTCAGCGGCGCGCCCAGCTTGGCCGACGGGATTGCCGAACACCGCGACCGCGGCGACGTGCTCGGCGACGTCGGGCGGCATCGGGCTGTTGAACCCGACCGCCGGGAACGGGAACCGCGGCGATGACGTCGATCACCGCCGCGCCCTGCGAGTAGCCGCCCAGCACCAGCCGGGTGTCGGGGCAGTTCGCCACCATGTACTGGATGTGGGCGCTGGCGTCGTTGGCGCCGTCGGCGGCGGCCAGGAAGTCGAAGGTCGCCGGGTAGTTGACGGCGTACGTGCCGACCGACCTGCCGCCGACCTGGCCGCGCAATGAGTCGACGAACGCCGAGCCGACGCGACCAAGGCCTGGCGTGTCGTCGGTGCCGCGCGCGAACACCACCTCGATGTCGGGGCAGTCCTCAGCGTGGGCCGACGGAACGCCGTCGGGCGCGATCGAGCGTGCACCGCCGACGATGACGCGCGAGCGAGCTGGCCAATGTGAGCACGACCGCAGCGAAGGGGCCGGCTATCAAGATCGATCTTCACGCGATGAGCTCCGACGGGCTCATCCGGATCGAGCGTCAGTCGCGCGACGGGGTCATCTCCCGACGGGTACCGTCCGGCCACGTCACGCGTCGCAGTTTCTCGGTGCGGTCGCCCTGGCGGGCCAGCGCCAGGCCGAGCCAGCACCACGGCGCCGCCGATGGCCTGAATCGCGGTGATCGCCTCACCCAGCAGCACCCAGGCCGCCAGCACCGCGAACATCACCTCGGACAGGCCGACCAGCGATGCGAACCGCGGCCGCAGCCGGGCGATGCCCATGATGCCCAGCGTGTAGGCGATCGCGGTGGGGATCACGCCCAGCGCGATGACCGGCACCACCCACGACGTCGTCAACCCCGCGACGACGGTGTCGTTGGTGGTGAAGGTCAGCGGCATCACCCCGGTCACGCCGAGCAGCGCGACCGCGGCGGTGCCGACGATCAGCCCGCCGGTGGCCAGCGTGATCGGGTTCAGGCCGTCTCGCCGTCGGCGGCGACTCGGTCGGACATCAGGAAGTAGCACGCGGCGCAGACCGCGGCCGCCAGGCCCCAGCCGACACCGATGAGGTTGATGTGGGCGCCGCTGAAGACGTTGAGCACCAACATGATTCCGGCCACCGCCAGGGCGACGCCGGCCAGCGTCAGAGCTAGGCTCGGCGCGCGAGTGGTGGCCCACAGCCAGCCGACCACCAGGATCGGCGCGGTGTACTCGAGCAGCAGCGCGACGCCGACCGACAGGTGCGCGACCGCGTTGTAGTAGCACAGCTGCGCGCCGGCGATCGGGATGAGCCCGTAGGCGACGACGGTCCTGGCGTGCTGCAGCGCCTCGCGGAACCAGTCGGGCTTGACGATGGTGGCGAAGATCGCCATCACCAGCGCGCCGCCGGCCAGGCGGGCGGTGACCGCGGCGGTCGGGCTCCAGCCGGCCTCCATCAGCGACTTGGCGAACGGGCCCGAGGATCCGAACGCGAACGCGGAGCCGACCGCGAACAGCAGACCGAGCCGGAAGTGGTCGACGGCGCGGCGATGTGGGTCGCGGTCATGTGGCACCTCCGGGCATGTAATGAGTAAAATCAGCTTTGGTCATGACGCTACCGCCGGAAGGGGTCATGAGTCAAATGATTTTTAGTCATGACACCGAGCTCACATTGCGGGCCGCGTGTGTGCTGATCAACAGCGACCGCGTCGACGGCGAGCAGATCGGCGATCTGGCGGCGCTGGACGAGTACCTGGACGGCTTCGGCTGGACAGGCCGGCGCGACCATGACGCCGCCGAGCTGGAGTCGGTCCACCGGCTGCGGGAGCGGCTCGGCAAGATCTGGGACGCCGCCGACGACGAGGAGCGCGCGGTCGGCCAGGTCAACGCGCTGCTGAGCGACACCCGGGCGGCGCCGTGGCTGACGCGGCATCCCGGAGATGCCGGAGTGGCATCTGCACCTGGCGTCGATGCACGACCCGCTGTGGCAGCGGATGGGCGCGGAGATGGCGATGGCGCTGGCCGACCTGATCCGCGCCGGCGAACTGCGGCGGCTCAAGATCTGCGCGGCGCCCGACTGCGAGGCGGTGCTGGTCGACCTGTCGCGCAACCGCTCGCGGATCTTCTGCGACACCGGCAACTGCGGCAACCGCCAGCACGTCGCGGCCTACCGGGAGCGCCGCTCGAAAGGACGGCTAGGTTCTCCTGGCCCCAAACCTCATTATTTCCATACCCAAATCGCGGCGACGTAACACCGTCGGCCACGCCGAATTTCCTTGTGCGGATTCGACGATTCGATGAACTTGCGCGAATTGCGCGTCGTATCGACATAGAGAGGCCCGCGGACCTCAATGTTAGGAGACATGCGGTGAACGAGAAATGGTACGCAGCGGAATCCGCATTCGGCATACCGCATCGATGGTGGTATCCAGGCTCGAACGTCAGGAGTGGCTCGATCGCCCGAGTTACCGGCTCGAGCATGCCCTCACGATCGTGTTCGCGTCATTCGGCCGCGGGCGCGAGCGGGTGAGCAATTTCCTGCACGGGACGTGGCTGGGTCATCCGCTGCACCCGGTCATGACGGCGCTGCCGACCGGAGCGGTGGCGACGGCGGTCGCACTCGATGCGGCCAGCGTGCTGCCCGGGCACTCCGGGCCTGTCGCGATCGCTGTCCCGGCTCGCGCTGGGTGTCGGTCTCGCCGGAAGCATCGGCGCAGCGGTGACCGGAGTGACCGACTGGCAACACACTCAGCAGCAGTCCCGGCGGGTCGGACTTGTCCACGGCATATTGAACACCGCCGCGACCGGACTCTATGTGATGTCGTGGTGGGACCGCCGACGTGGCCGTCATCTGCGCGGTGCGGCCAGCGCTGCGGTTGGCTACGGAATCACCTTGGGCAGTGGATATCTGGGTGCCTCGCTGGTCTACAGGTCCGGCGTGGGAGTCGATCGTTCCGGCCCGCGGCTGGTGACCGACGACTGGGAAGCCGGTCCTGCCGGTGACCGCGCTCAACGGAGAGCCGCAACGGGTGAATGTCGACGGTGTCGATGTGGTCTTGCATCGAGACGGTGACGATGTTCTTGCGGTGGGAGACCGCTGCCCGCATCTGGGCGCACCGATGTCGGACGGCTGGGTCGACCGCGGCCGCGTCGTCTGCCCCTGGCACGGTTCACGATTCGACTGCGGCTCAGGGGAAGTGCTGCGCGGTCCGGCCACCGCGCCGTTGCCGAGCTACCCAACCCGGATCGCCAGGGAGTGATCGAAATCCGGGGTGTGGCAACGGACGCGGCAGAGACCGGAGCAACACGATGAATGCCTACGACGTCTTGTTCGACCATCACAACGTCCTGCGCGGGCTGTGCAAGAAGATCACCGCCTTCCACCGACTTCCCATCAACGGCAGGCAGCCCTCGATGAGCTACTCGTCGAGCTGGACACCACATGCGCATCGAGGACGACTCTCTTCTATCCGGCGGTGCAAGCGGCAAGCAACTGGTCGCCATCGCGCATGCCGAACACCGACAGGTCTTCGACCAGCTGACCGTGGTGCTGCGGACACCGCCGTCGGCACCCGGGTATGACGACGAGTGGCGCTCTTTCGTCATGGTGCTCGACGCACACGCCAATGAAGAAGAACGCGACCTGTGCCCGCCGCCGATCGAGATGAGTGAAGCCGAGCTGAACACGCTGGGCGATCGGATGCGCCAACGTATCGCCGATCTGCGCGACTCGACGGTCGAGAAGCTTCACGTGAGAGGCAGAACTGCACTGTTGCGGGCGATGTGACCGGTCGGCGCTCTGGTGAGGCCGAAACCGACGTTTCGCAGGAGAACTGGGGGAGGACGACTGCGAAACGCCGATCTCGGCGTGGGACTAGCTCGTTGGGTGCGGCGGACCGAGGTAGGGGAACCGATCCAGGGTGTCGGTGTGCGGCGTCAGTCCGGTCGGCGGGGCGTCGCCCTTGGTGAGGAACGCCAACCGGTAGTCGATGACGTCGTCGGTGAAGACCCGTCCGTTCGGGTACCTGGCAGGCTGCGACGGGTCGAAGTGCAGCATGTCGGGAAGCGTGCCCTCGTCGTCGATCGCGGCGATCGCCTCCTCACGTGTGTAGCCGCCGGTGTGGCCCATCAGGTGGATGAACATGCCGATCCACCGCGTCCGATCGTTGACCGGCTCGCCGGCGTTGTACTCCTCCTTGGTGTCGTCGGTGTTGAAGAAGCTGCTCACCGACGGGTGTCCGGCGCGGTCGACATGGAGCAGTTCGCCGTCCTGCCGCACGCTGCACCGCCCCCAGATCCGGATGTCTGGGTCGGCGCCCAGTCGAACGCGGTGGGCATTTCGATGGCAATGGAGAACACGTTGGCGTCGGTGTTGGAATCGACACCCGTCCAAGGGGATTGGCCATCCAGGTGTGATGCGGTGAAGTTGCGGCCGCCGGAGGTGTCGAAGAGGTTCTTGACCCCGTCGAAGTCGAAGAAGAACGCGTCACTGCGGGCGCCGGCGAAGAACGTGAAGTCGCCCGACGTCGCGATGTGCGGTGCGGGGCCGAACGAGACCGGGACACCGGAGACGATCTTCTCCCCCACCGCCTCGACCGAGCGGGCATCCTCGCCCACCGCGAGGTACACGTCGACCGTCTGCTCACCGTCGCGTGGTTCGGAGAACACATAGCTGAACGCGATGTCGTTCTGCAGATCCCCGTCGTTGTCGATCGCAAGCCGGTAGATCGCCGCGGGGTGCAGCGCATCGGCGTTCGGGTTCGCGTTCAGGATCAAGACAGTGCGGTCAGGGTCCGCCGGTGAAACGAAGGCATACAGATCGCACAGGTCGAGGCGCTGGTCGCCGAGTGGCGGTCCCAAGCTGAGGCCGGTGAAATGGTTGGACATGCCTGATTGACCCTTCGATGGAGGTCGGACAGCCAGAAACCTACCTTTTTCCCAGCCGGTGAGCCGGGAAACCCGGGAAAATTAACGTAATCGTCAGGCTGATTGGCGCGCGAGGTGTTTGCCGCGCGGGGTCATCAAGTCTCGACGCCACTTCCGTGGCAAATCGGTGCACCGCGGTCGGTCGGGCCGCGGTTAGGCTGAGCGAGGGGGAGTGATGGCTCGGCAACCGACAACGTGGCTGCATGTCAGCGGCTATCGATTTCTGCTGCGCCGGATGGAGCACGCGCTGGTGCGTGGCGACGTCAGGATGCTGGACGATCCGATTCGGGCGCAATCACTTTCGTTCACCGCTGGCTGCATCCTGGCTGTCGTCGTCATCGCGGTGGGCGTTGTACTCGGCATCATGCGACCCCACGGCGCGCTCGGCGATGCACCGATCGTCATGTCGCGCGAATCCGGCGCTTTGTATGTCCGCATCGGAGACAGTCTTCATCCTGTGCTGAACCTCGCCTCAGCCCGACTGGTGGCGGGAACGCCTGCGAATCCGGAGGTCGTCGGTGAACCGGCGATCAACGAGGCGAAACGTGGTCCGCTGGTCGGCATTCCGGGTGCGCCCGCCACGATAGCCGTGCCGCTTGATGCCGGTGAGTCGAGATGGACACTGTGCGAGCATGGTTCTTCCACCACGGTATTCGTCGGAGCAGATCTGGATCAACTGCTGCAGGGGCGGAGCCTTCTGGTCACCCCACGCTCGGAAAGCGCCGCGACCACCTACCTGCTCTACGGCGGGTGGCGGGCCGAGGTGGATCTGCGGAATCAGGCCGTTGTGCGGTCGATGCAGCTGAGTGGTATTGAGCCCCGGGAGGTTTCACGGGCCACCCTGGATGCGCTTCCCGAGATGCCGCCCATCACGGTGCCGCACGTTCCCGACGCCGGGATGCCGGGCCCGCTCACCTTGCGCGCATTCCCGGTCGGCACCGTCATGCGGGTGCGCCGCGCTGCCGGGCCCGAATACTACGTCATACTCCGCGATGGCATTCAGCTCATCGGCGAGGTCGCCGCCGACCTCATCCGGTTCACCAACCCACAAAGCGGGCGCAACATCGTCGACGTCGCGCCCCATGTGATCGGTTCCGTCCCCACGGTCGACATCCTGCCCGTCGCAACGTATCCGGAGCGACCGGGGGTGGCCGACGGAGGCGTGTCATGTGTTCGCTGGATGCCGGACGCCGACGGCGAAGGGACCCACGCCGAGGTGTTGGTATCCGGTTCATTTCCTCTGGACGCCGGCGCACCGGTGACACTGGCGCAGGCCGACGGCGAAGGCCCGAACATCGACTCCGTGGTGGTTCCCGGCGGTCGGGGCGGCTATGTCCGTGCCGTCGGTGTGACCGGCGCGGGACAGGACACCGGAGCCCTGTACCTGGTCAGTGACTCCGGGGTGGTGTTCGGCATCCGCGACGGGGAAACGGCGAAACACCTGGGGCTCGCCACGTCGCCGGTACCGGCGCCGTGGCCGGTGCTCTCCCGGCTGCCCCGCGGACCGGAACTGAGCAAGGACGGCGCCTCAATCGTGCGGGACGCCGTCGGGGCGCCGGCGTAGGCGACCCGCCGAGGCGGTCATCGCGATCGTGGTGACCGCAACGCCGACACAGATCGCCGCGCCGCGCAGCGCGACCCGACGTGGGCGATCGTCGACCGGCGTCCCCACCGGCGTCGACACGGCGGGCGGCCCGTCGGCGTGACGGGCCTGCGACGACGCTGTCGGGGGACCGCCGCTGACCGCGGCCACCGGATCGACGACGCCGTGTCCAACAACGGGATCCCAACCCGCCGAGGGGCGCTGAGCAGTCTCCTCGATGCGCTGCATGACCTGTCGCGCGGTCAGCTCGGGCAACCGTGACCGCAGCAACGCCACGATTCCGCTGACGACCGGCGCGGCGTAGCTCGTGCCCGCGATCGCGGTCGACCCTCCGACCCCCGGCACCGCGTCGACCAGACCCTCACCGTCCGGATCCAGTGAGACAACACCCTCGCCCGGAGCCGCCACGTCGACCCATGGCCCGGCGAGGCTGAACCGTGAGGGTTGGCCGTCCGGCCCGACCGAGCCGACCGTCAACACGTAGTCGTCGTACCAGGCCGGGCTGACGACGACTTTCACCGTTGCCCAGTTCGGCTGTCCCGGCGTCGTGGGATCGGATAGCGGGTTCTGCTCGGGACATTGGCCCGGCCCTCCGACATTCCCGGCAGCCGCGACGACAACGACATTCTTGACGTCCACGGCGTAGGACAACGCCGCCCCGAGTGCACGATCGTCCAGACCATCCCTCGGCGGGCAGACAGGCCACCGTCGAGACGTTGATGACCGTCGCCCCCATGTCGGCGGCGGCCCGAACGGCCATCGCCAGCGTGTCCACATCGCCGAACCCCGATTCGGCAGGATCGACGATGGCGCGAAATTTGTTGCTGGACTGGCGGATAGCGATAATGGTGGCATCGGGTGCGATACCGCCGAAGGTGTCGTGATCGCCCGCGTCCGCGGTTGCGCCGATGATCCCCGCCACGATCGTTCCGTGCCCGTCGCAGTCCTCGGTGCCGTCGCCGGTGGACACGTAATCTCCGCCGGGAACCAGATGCGGCAGAAGCCGGTGCCGCGAGACGCCGGTGTCGATGACCGCGACGGTCTGCCCGGTTCCCCGGGTGAGGTTCCAGATCGATTGCAGATCGACCGGCTGCAACTGACTGGCGCCAGGAACGACAGGGGTGGTCCGCGAGAATTCCGCGCAGTCGTCCTGCCGCTCCGTCTCTTGGGGCGGAGTCGGCGGGCCGGCCACAGGCAGCATGGTGTTGTCGATGCGGGGCGGCGTCACGGCCCCGGCTTCCGGGGCCGACAACCACGGGGCAGTTGCCAGTACAGCCGCGGAGACCAACCGCACTGCCCGCGTCGCCGGTGCGGTCATATCAGGTTCGTTCCGCGGACCAGTGCGTAGAGATCGCCCGCCCAGCAGGCCAGCGGAACCACCGCCGCAAGGGCGGCGTACTCCACCATTTCGGCGGCGCGACGCGCGACGGGACTGATGGTCACGTCGAAGAGCCGGGACAGCGCGGTGACTCCGGCCGCGGTCGCCGCGACGCTTGCCCACGCGGCATGCCCGGGCGACGCGGTCACCAGAATCGCCAGTGCCACCGTCATACTCGCCGTCCCCCCGGCGCCGAGTGCGATCCGGCGACGACGGTCGGCATGGGTGGCTGTCCGCATCAACAGCACGAGACCGACTGCCGCTGCCAAGGCTGCGAGAACCGGCCACCGCCTGCCGTTCTGGAGGCCGCCGCACGCCACGAGCGCCGTGCCGAGCGGCGCAGCGCACGACAACCCGATGACGATACCGGTCAAACAGTGCTGGGCGAAGGCGGTTCCGGCGCCGGATACGTTTACGGTCGAAGACGCCTCGTCGGATCGTGGCATGGCCGGCGCGATCCCGGCTATCGAGATCGACAACTTCGCCGATATGCCGAGCCCGGCGACCGAGAGGACTGAGATCGCCGCACCCGCCGCGGTCGTCGACATCCACATCCGGCCACCGGCGGCGGCCGCCAGCAACGCGGCGAGGGTCGCGATCGCCGTCAAAGGCACTGTGCCGCACGCCGTGAGGCGTAGCAGCAGGACCGCTGCGGCGAGAACAGAGGCCGCCGCCAGCAACACGTTGCCCTCCAGCGGACCGGCGGGAACCGCGAGAAAACCGGCGGCCGCGCTGAAGACGACCGCGACGATGCTCAGCGCGACGCATGCCGTGGCGTCGGCCTGCGCGCGTCGCATGACAACCGCCGCCACCATTGCCGAGACCGCGATTGCGGCCGCGACAACAGCATGATCGTGACGGTCGGCCAGCTGCGATCCCACCAGTGCGGCCGCACCGCAGCCGGCGGAGTACACGCAGGCGGCGGCGGCGCTGCGCGCCGTGGGTTCGTGCGTCGGATCGGTGAAGTTCGCGGCGCTCTGAAACGGATCGTCGGCCGACCACCGCGGCCCGGGCGGGTTCGTGACCGCGAGCAGAAGCAGCTCGCCGTCGCGAACATCATTCTCGAGCAACGTCATCGACTCGTCGACCGGGCGGCCGCCGATGCGCGACAGGCGCCATCGTCGCGACTGCGTCGCGGTATCGCCGATGACAATGTCGACGATCGACGGCATCAACAGGACGACCTGGACATCGGCGGGCAGAGCGAGGTCAACCGAGCCCTTCTCGGATCCGTCGCCTGCCTTGACCGACAACCTGCGCAGCGAATCCGGCATCGCATCACCCCCGTTCTGCGTGCTGTCAACCTAACCTGCGCGGACGGCATGCCGGCGCGGCAATCGAGTGGGCTGGGGATGGAACGAGATTCGCGGCGTCGACGTCAACTCACTGATGGAATTCGCCTGTGAACCCCGGCTTGCCGCACCACCGCTCGACGACGGTGAGATCTCGGTCGACCCGCCACCCGAGATACCGAAGGCGCCCCCGGTCAACCCGCTGGCGCGGCTGTTACCCGTCGTCGTGGTGGTCGCCACCGGCGGAATGATGGCCGTCTACTTCACCTCGGGCGCTTCGGCGATGCGAAGTCCGATGTTCATGTTCATGCCCGTCATGATGCTGACCTCCGTGCTCGGGACGTTCGCCTTCGGCGGGCGCGGAACGACTCGCACGGCAGAGCTCAACCACGATCGCCGGGCATACCTTCGCTACCTCGGCGGCCTCGACCTCACCGCCTTGTCGATGGTCGACAGGCAACACCGGGCGCTGGCCTGGAACCACCCCGATCCCGATGTTCTCTGGTCATTGGTAGGTGGCCGCCGGATGTGGGAACGCCGACCGTCGGATGACGATTTCTGTCGGGTCCGAACGGGACTCGGTGAAGGACAGCCGGCCGTGAGGTTGTCGGCACCGGATCTACCGTCCCCTGACGAGCGCGACCCCGTCACGACGTCGGCGCTGCTCGGATTGATCCGGCGACGATCGGTGGTGCGGGATGTTCCGGTGACGGTGGCGCTGCGTGCAGTCCGGGTCCTGACGCTCCGCGGCGGCGAGGCGGACGGACGCGCACTGCTGCGGGCGATGATCTGTCAGCTGGTGGTCATGCACAGCCCGGACCACGTCAAGGTCGCCGCTGTGGTGGGTCCGCCCGCTGCCGACGAGTGGGACTGGCTCAAATGGCTTCCGCATCACCAACATCCGCGAGCGGTGGACGGTGCGGGACCGGCCAGGCTGGTGTATCGCACGCTGGGCGAAGCGGAGCGGGCCCTGGCGGCGGTGACCGATGACGGCGAAGCGCCCCACGTGGTGGTGATCCTCGACGGTATATCCCCGGCGGACGTCGAAACCCGGTTGGCGGAATCGCGTTTCACTGCGGGCACGCTGCTGGTGGTGGGGTCGTGCGGCAGCGGGGCAGGGGCATCGGATGCTTCACCCGATTTGGACGTCGACCTCGACGAGCTGACGATTCGTGGCGGCATCGTCGATCGGGTGCTCGCCCGTGCCGACAGGTTGGCGCCCGCCGAGGCCCTGCAGTGTGCGCGGCGACTTGCTGCGTACCGGACGGCCGATGCGTCGAGTGGCCGAACGCCGTGGGCGGCGAACGGGCAGGGCTGGCCGGAGCTGATGGGCCTGAACGACCCTGCGTGTTTCGATCCGGACGGGCACTGGCGCAGCGCAGACGGTCGACCCAGATTGCGGGTCCCGATCGGCCTGTCGGACGACGGGTCACCGGTCGAACTCGACATCAAGGAGGCGGCCCGTGACGGCATGGGCCCACACGGATTGTGTGTGGGCGCAACAGGCTCCGGCAAGTCGGAGTTCCTGCGCACCCTGACTCTCGGGATGATCGCCACGCATCCGCCCGACGTCCTCAACCTCGTCCTCGTCGACTTCAAGGGTGGCGCGACGTTTCAGGGGCTGGAGCGGACCCGTCATGTCGCCGCGCTGATCACCAACCTCGCCGGCGACGCGCACCTGGTCGCGCGCATGCAGGATGCACTGGCCGGCGAGATGAACCGGCGGCAGGAGTTGCTCAGGGCGGCGGGGAGCTTCACGAACACCGCCGACTACGAAGATGCCCGCGCCGGTAACCCCGCGCTGACGCCGCTGCCCGTGCTGTTCATCGTGGTGGACGAATTCTCCGAACTGCTCAGTCAGCACCCCGAGTTCGCCGAGCTGTTCGTGGCCATCGGCAGGCTGGGACGATCGCTGGGGATGCACCTTCTGCTGGCCAGCCAGCGCCTCGATGAGGGCAGGCTCCGCGGGCTCGAGACCCACCTGTCCTACCGGATATGTCTGAAGACGTTCTCCGCCAGCGAGTCTCGCGCGGTGTTGGGCGTGCCCGATGCCTATCATCTTCCGGGCTCGCCGGGGGCGGCATTTCTCAAGACTCCCTCCGGGGAGTTGGTGCGGTTCCAAACCGCGTTCGTGTCCGGCTCATACCGATTGCCCGGTGACACCCGGGTGGGACAGAGCGGCCCGACCGCGGCACAGGTATTCACGGCCGTGCCGGTTGGCGACGTCATCGAACCGCACGAAACCGCCGGTGACCGTGCCGTCTCGACAGGGACGCTGCTGGATGTCGTCGTCGACCGCCTGCAGGGTCACGGTGCCTCCGCACATCAGGTGTGGCTGCCGCCGTTGACCGGTTCACCTCCTCTCGACGCCGTGATGTCGCACGGCAGCCGGCGTGGGGGTCTGGCAGTTCCGATCGGGCTGATCGACAGCCCCTACCAGCAACGCCGCGATCTGTTGGTCGCCGAGGTGGACGGCGCGGCAGGAAACATCGCGGTGGTCGGCGCCCCACGGTCGGGCAAGTCGATGGCGCTGCGCACGATCGTGATGAGTCTGGCCGCTGCCCACGGCGCGGCGGAGGTGCAGTTCTATTGCCTTGATTTCGGCGGGGGCGCCCTGTCGTCGCTGGATCGGCTGCCTCATGTCGGGGCGGTGGCGGGACGCCGTGACACCGACCTCTGCCGCCGGACGGTCGCGGAACTGGAATCGTTGATGCGTTCGCGCGAGGCCCGGTTCCGTCGGCTGGGGATCGATTCGGTCGATGACTATCGCCGACTTCGGCGGGCGGAAGATCCGGCAGTCTCCGATGACCGGTTCGGTGACGTGTTCCTGATCGTCGACGGCTGGACAACACTGCGGCAGGATTTCGACGGTCTCGAAGGATCGATCACCGCGCTTGCCGCGCAGGGCCTTTCGTTCGGCATTCATGTCGTCATCTCGGCCTCGCGATGGGCCGAGATTCGCCCGGCGTTGAAGGACCAGATCGGTACCCGAATCGAACTGCGGCTCGGTGACCCCGCGGACTCCGAGATGGACCGCAGGCAAGCCCGTCGACTATCGCAGGCCCCGCCCGGGCGGGGCATCACCCGTGACGGGCGCGAGATGGTGATCGCGCTTCCCCGGCTGGACGGATGCACCACGGTCGACGGGCTCCCCGAAGCGTTCGCGGCCGCAGTCACTCGTCTGAGAGCCCGATGGCAGGCGGACCAGGCGCCACGCATCGAACTGTTACCCACGCGGGTCGATCACGACGCGCTTGTCGCCCGCCCCCTGCGGCCATCGAAGGAACCGTTGATCGGTGTCGGCGAACGCGAACTCAACTGCGTGGCGGTGGATTTCGCCGAGCATTCGCATCTTCTCATCCTTGGCGAAGGAGAATGCGGCAAGACCTCGATGCTGCGGTTGCTGTGCCGCGAAATCATCCGGAACAACGGCCCCGACAGCGCCCAACTCGAGATCGTCGACTTTCGCCGCACGCTGCTCGGTGTCGTCGAAACCGGTCATCTCGCCGGTTATTCGATGTCTCCCGCCGGGCTGGTGTCGCGCGTCGCGGCGCTGCTCGGTCGCTTGGCGGACCGGATGCCCGGCGACGCCGTGACGCAACAACAGTTGCGCAGTCGGTCGTGGTGGTCGGGCCCCGAGATCTACCTCGTCGTCGACGACTATGACCTCGTCGCCGCCGCTTCCGGCAACCCGCTGACACCGCTCGCCGATTTCCTCCCGCATGCAAAGGATCTCGGACTCCATCTGATAGTGGCTCGCCGCTCGGGTGGTGCCGCCCGGGCGATGTTCGATCCGGTGCTGGCCCGCCTGCGTGACCTCGGCTGCATGGGGTTGATGATGAGTGCGAGCCCGGAGGAGGGTGTGCTGCTCGGCTCGGTCCGGCCATCGGCACTACCGCCGGGTCGCGGCACGTTGATCACCCGCGGCCATCCCGATCAACTCATCCAGGTGGCGTGGACGGATCCGCCGTGACCGGTGTTGTCGTGGAGATCGGCCCGGGAACCGTCCGGGGTCCCAATGATGCCAGGGAGGAATGGGTTTCGGCCGCCATCGAATGCATCGATGACACGATCGCATTGATCGACGAACGCCCGGTCCCGTTGGCGCAGGTCTGGCGGACAGTGCTGCACGAGGTGATCGGATCCTCTGACCCGACTGCGGTCATGGTGTTGGTCATGGTGTTTCCGACGTGGTGGCCATTGCCCCGGATCGACCTGGTGATCGAGGCCGCGCAAGGCATGGCGACGGGCATCGCGGTGCGACGCCGGACATCGCTGATGCGGCGCCGGTTCGACGGCAGAGCGGTCACGGTCGCAGAGATCGCTGCCGACTTCGTCACCGTGTCGCCACCGGACACCGCCGCGGTCGTGGTGCCGCGTTGTGATGGCTCGGATGTCGCGCTCGCGGTGGCGCGTGAAGTCGGCTCGGCCACCACTGTCGTGGTCGATACTCCCGCCCGCATAGCCGGAGCGGTGCCGCTCGGTGCGGCGATCGCCGCGCGACTACGCGCCGATGGTGTCGTGGTCACCGTTCCCGATCCGGACTGGGCGTTCGATGCGACGGAAATCCTGCCCGTGGTGGGCCGGGATGGGCCCGCGCCCCTCGGCGGGGTGGAGAACCCGCCGGAGAGTCAGCGCCTCGGTCGCCGGACGGCCGTGGTCGCGGGTGCGCTCGTGTCCTGCGTGGCGGTCGTGATCGCGGTGGCGGCTTTTCCGGCCGCGGATCCGCCGGCCGATCACATGCCGTCGGTGCTGTTGGTGGACGGCGGCCTCGGTGTCGAGGTGCCTGCTCAGTGGCCCGTCCTGCACATCACGTCAGGTCCGGGTTCGGCGCGGTTGCAGATCATCTCGCCGTGGGCCCACGACGTCGCGATCCACCTCACGCAGTCCCGTCTGGCGCCGCATCAGACCGAGAAGAGCGCGGCGGATTCGCTGTCGAACGCGATCAACGAGCAGCCCGACGGCGCCTTCGTCGATTTCGACCCGGGCGCCGTCGTGGCGGGCAGGCCGGCGTCGACATATCGCGAAGTACGCGCCGATCGCCAGATCCTGTGGACCGTTTTGGTCCAGGGAACACTTCGCATCGCGATCGGATGCCAGAGCGCGCCGGGTCGGGAATCCGCGGTGCGCGGCGCGTGCGATCAAGCCGTGCGATCCGCGCATCGGGTGTTCTGATTCGCCAAAGCCGATGGAACCGAATGCTTGTCGGCCGCGTCGAACCTACCTATAGGGCCGCAACGATACGAAGGGATCTTCATGACAACACCGGCGGGCGGTTCGCTGAACACCGATTTCGATCTCATGACATCGGTCGCAGCGAAGACCGATGCGCGCAATGACGAGATCCGCACGATGCTGCAGTCGTTCATCGGCCGGATGACCAGCGTGCCGCCGTCGGTATGGGGTGGTGTGGCGGCAACGCGATTCCGTGACGTCGTCGATCGATGGAATGCCGAGTCGGTGAAGCTTCACGCCGCTTTGCAACGCATCGCCGAAACCATCCGCTACAACGAGCAGACGCTGCGCGAGGCCAGTGAAACGCATTCACACCAAATCGGTTCCGTCGCCACCACCCTGTAAGGAGATGTCATGGATCACGTGCTGTCGTACAACTTCGACGAGATCGAGTACACGGTCCGTCAGGAGATCCACACCACCTCGGCACGGCTGAACTCGGCCCTGGATGAGCTGAGGATGCAGATCACGCCGCTGCAGCAAGTCTGGACGCGCGACGCCGCGGAGGCGTACCGCGTCGAGCAGGCGCGGTGGGAGCAGGCCGCCGGGGCGCCTCAACGAGATCCTGTTCAGCCTGGGCAACGCCGTGCGGGACGGCTCAGACGATGTCGCCGCCACCGATCGCACTGCCGCCAACGCGTGGGGCTACTGACGCCCTACCCACAGGACCCTGTGCGGTCCCGCTTGGAGGGGAGCCAACGGGACCGCACAGTTCTGTGCCTCGAAATCTGCATCAGGGTCGCGGATTGGTCGTGACGACAGCCCTGGTGCAGAAATGGGCGCGTCGGCCGCAGTTCGGCGGTCACCGGCGGAGGCGTTTTGACCTGCGACGACGTCCGCCGGTAAGCTGCAGCGTTGGCGTGCGGTAAGCACGGGGCTTCGGGTCAACGTCGGTCGCCGAAGATCCCCACCGTCACCGCCTGACCGGCACCCGGGTCACCGGGATCCAACCTGAGAGAGAAGGTACGCGCTGTGCCTACATACGCGCCGAAGGCTGGTGACACCACACGTTCGTGGTATGTCATCGATGCCACCGACGTGGTGCTCGGCCGGCTCGCCGTGGTAGCTGCAAATCTGCTGCGCGGCAAGCACAAGCCGACATTCACGCCCAATGTCGACGGCGGCGATTTCGTCATCGTCATCAACGCCGACAAGATCGCCATCAGTGGTGACAAGCTGACCAAACAAGTACGCCTACCGCCACTCGGGTTATCCCGGCGGTCTGCGCAAGCGCACGATCGGTGAGCTGCTGGAGAAGCATCCCGACCGCGTCGTCGAGAAGGCGATCGTCGGCATGCTGCCGCATAACAAGCTCAGCCGGCAGATCCAGAAGAAACTGAAGGTGTATGCCGGACCGGAGCATCCGCACTCCGCTCAGAAACCGGTTCCGTACGAGATCAAGCAGGTGGCCCAGTGACCGAAACCACAGACACCACAGACGCCGCAGAACCCGGAGACCACGGAGACCACGGAGACCACAGAAGCCGCAGAGGTCACGGCTGCGTCCGATGACACCGTGGCCGCCCCGGAGACCGAGGTCGCCCCGCGCGAGCCGATCATCATGGACCGTCCCATCCAGACCGTCGGCCGCCGCAAGGAGGCCGTGGTGCGGGTGCGCCTGGTGCCCGGCACCGGCCAGTTCCACCTGGATGGCCGCACCCTGGAGGCCTACTTCCCGAACAAGGTGCACCAGCAGCTGATCAAGGCCCCGCTGGTGACCGTCGACCGGGTGGACAGCTTTGACGTCTATGCCCACCTCGACGGTGGTGGCCCGTCCGGGCAGGCCGGTGCGCTGCGCCTGGCGATCGCCAGGGCGCTGATCCTGGTGCAGCCCGAGGACCGGCCCGCACTGAAGAAGGCCGGCTTCCTGACCCGCGACCCGCGTGCCATCGAGCGCAAGAAGTACGGCCTGAAGAAGGCCCGCAAGGCGCCTCAGTACAGCAAGCGCTGATCGATCGACGACAACCGCCGGGTGTGTGCGACACGCCCGGCGGTTTCGTTTCTCACCTGGGTTTTCTCGGCTTGGGGTTTGAAGTCGGGGGGATCGTGGAAGCCCTGGGACGGGAAGCGCGGGTGGCGCGCGCGATGGCGCGTGTAGGCAGGCCGCTCCTGCCGCCGGTACCGAGTTTGCACTCGTTGGGGGTCCGGACCGCTGCTTTCCCAATTGAGAAGGAGCTATCCATGAGCAAGATCATGCGCAATACCGCTGCGGGTGCCGTCCTGGGCGGATCGCTGCTGTTCACCGCGGGCCTTGGTATGGCCAACGCCGAGCCGCTTTCCGGTGCCGACTGGTCGACCTGGCCATCGGCAACGTCAAGGTCCTGCAGAGCGCCAACCTCGACACCGCCGCCTCGGTGGCCGGTGCGGTCTGCAACATCAACACGTCGCAGGCCAACTCGCTGGCCCAGCAGGCCAGCACCGCGAGCAGCGCGCAGACGATCTGCAACCTGCCCGCCGGCGCCGTGACGTTCTCGCAGGCCGGCTCCGTCACCGGCGGAACCGGGCCCGCCGAGGCCCCGGTCGCGGGGACGCCGAACAACCCGACGAACCCGGTCAATCCGGCCAACCCGATGAACCCGATGTACCCGTCCGAGCAGCCCAGCTGATCCCGAGCCCGATCCTCACCGCCCGCACCCGCGCCCGGGTGCGGGCGGTGAGCCGTCTACAGGTCTCAGGCGCATACCGATTCGGCGGCGGCAAAGTTGGCGAGACCGTTGGTTGGCCCTCCGGCATCGATTTATGAGAGGTTTGTCGGCATGGCTCGACTGTTCGGCACCGACGGGGTGCGCGGTGTCGCCAACCAGGGGCTGACCGCTGAGTTGGCCCTGGCGCTGGGTTCGGCCGCAGCCCGACGGCTGGGCAGCGTCGGCGGACACGCCCGGCGCGTAGCCGTGGTGGGCCGCGACCCCAGGGCCAGCGGCGAGATGCTCGAAGCCGCGGTGATCGCGGGCATTACCAGCGAGGGTGTGGACGCGCTTCGGGTCGGCATCCTGCCGACCCCCGCGGTGGCCTATCTGACCAGCGCGTACGACGCCGATTTCGGCGTGATGATCTCTGCGTCGCACAACCCGATGCCCGATAACGGCATCAAGATCTTCGGCCCCGGCGGTCACAAGCTCGACGACGCCACCGAGGACCGCATCGAGGAACTGGTCAACTCCGGTCCCGGCAGTCGGCCGACCGGGGCCGCCATCGGTCGGGTGATCGATGCCGAGGACGCCATCGACCGGTACCTACGCCATGTCGGCAAGGCCCTCACCACCCGCCTCGACGAGCTCACGGTCGTCGTGGACTGCGCGCACGGGGCCGCATCGACCGCCGCGCCGCGGGCCTACCGCGCCGCCGGGGCGAACGTCATCGCGATCCACGCCGAGCCGGACGGCCTGAACATCAACGACGGCTGCGGCTCCACACACATGGAAACCCTGCAGGCGGCCGTGGTGTCCCACGGCGCCGACCTCGGATTGGCCCACGACGGCGATGCCGATCGGTGCCTGGCCGTCGACGCCGCAGGCAATGTCATCGACGGCGACTCGATCATGGTGGTGCTCGCGCTGGCGATGCAGGAAGCCGGCGAGCTGGCCTCCAACACGTTGGTGGCGACGGTGATGAGTAACCTCGGGCTGCACCTGGCGATGCGCTCGGCGGGCATCGAGGTCCGCACCACCGGTGTCGGCGACCGCTACGTGCTGGAAGAGCTGCGGGCGGGGGAGTACTCGCTCGGTGGAGAACAGTCCGGCCACATCGTGATGCCAGCGCTGGGCACCACCGGCGACGGCATCCTCACCGGCCTGCGGTTGATGTCGCGGATGGCCCAAACCCGTTCGCAGCTCGCTGATTTGGCCGTGCCGATGCAGACCCTGCCACAGGTGCTGATCAACGTCGAGGTGGCCGACAAGGCGACCGTCGCCGATGCGCCGTCCGTGCGGTCCGCGGTCGCCGAGGCCGAGGCCGAACTCGGCGACACCGGACGAATTCTGTTGCGGCCCTCAGGAACCGAGCAAGTCGTGCGGGTGATGGTCGAGGCCGCCGACGTGGACACCGCGCGGCAGGTCGCGCTTCGGGTCGCCGAATCGGTCAGCGACCAGCGCTGAAATCCAGGTGGAACCGGCGGCGTCTCGCCGGCGTCCTAGCCTGCATGGGAGAACGACCGGCCACCCTGGTCGACATCGCGGCGTTGTCCGGCATCGCGCGCCAGTTCGAGATCGTCGCTGACATCGTCGACAGCGCGGCGCGGCAACACCTGTCCGGTGCGGCATTCAACGGCGCCACGGCGGGCCGTATCCACGTCGGACGTGGTGACGCGATACGCGCCGCCGTGGACCACATCGGCGATCAACTGCACCAGTGGTCGCGGGCCTCCGCCGAGATCGGCGCCGTATTACGGACATCGGCGCAGCGCTATTCCGATGCCGACGCCCGCGCGGCCGACCGAGTGGGGTAGCGGTGGCCGAGAAGTTCGATGTCGCTTCGCGGTTGGCCGAAGGCCGTCCCGCCGTCGACAACGTGCAGAACTACGTGTGGGCCTGTCAGCTGCTCGGCTACCAGGACCCGGACCTGACGCTGCACGCCTCGCAGGTGCGCGACTGGTACGGCAGCGAGGACGGGCTGGACCTGCGGGCCCTGGATGCCGACCGCGCCGCTCTGGAGGCCGCGGTGGCCGCGACGCAGGATGCACTCGCCCGCCAGGACGACCAACTCGCCGAGCTGGCCACCGCATGGCAGGGGCTCGGTGCGGAGGCCTCACAAGAATTCCTGCGCCGCCATGTCGAGGCATCTGCGACGGTGGCGGCCGCCGTGCGTACCGCCGCGGAGGCGCTCACCACGCTGCGGGACAGCCTGTGGCACGCGGTCGACGGAAAGGTGGCCGCGGCCACGACCATCGACGAACGCACGCAAGCCCAGCGCTCCGATTGGCTGGCGGCCGCGCAGACCGTCGCGACAGGCGCGGGTGATCGCGCAGTGGCCAGCGAGGTGATCGACCAGTCGGTTAAACCGTTCGTGGACAACGACATTCGCACAGACTGGCTTGCGGCGATGCGCGAAGCGATGGCGGCGACAACGGACGCCTACCACGCGGCCCTCTCTGAGCTGGGCTCCGAGGCCACCGCGGTGTTCGACGTCCCCGGCGATCTCGGGCCGTCGTGGATGCCACCTCGGGTCGACGACGCCGCGAACACACCGGCCGCGGGAATGACGGCCCCGGCGGCCGCAACGCCCGCATCCCTTCCGGGCGCCGGATCGCCGGTATGGAGCGCGCCCGCCGCGGTGCCGCCCCCGCCGATGCCCTCAGCTCCTTCGGAGTGGGCGGCGGCGGCGCCGCGCCTCGACCCGGCAGCCAATGCACCCGCCGCGGCCCCGCCACCGATGCCGTCGCCGGGTGGCCTCGGCGGTGGCAGCCCCGACATCGGCAGCGGCCTTTCGGGATTCGGCCAGCAGCTCGCCGACACCCTCGGGAGTTTGTTCGACAACGCGTCCGCCGACCCGCTGCCGGAACCGGTCGAGCTCGATCCGGCCGATGCCGAGGAGCTCGACGAGTCCGACACCATCGACGACGAACCGGACGACGAACCCGACGAGGAACCGAAGGACGAACCCGACGACGACCTGACCGAGGAACCCAACGACGAACTCGAACGCGACGCCACGGCCGACACGTGCACTGCCGAAGAGCCCGTCGAGCCGGCGGCCGACGATCCGGGCGCCGTGCCACCACCTCCGCCGGCTCCCACGTTCGTGCCCGAGCCGCCGACGACACCAGCGCCAGAGGCGTCATTCGAGCCGATCCCGCCGCCGAGTTCGGCGGGGTCGGTGGAGCCGGCGGAGACTCCGTGCGAGATCGCCGCCGACGAACTTCCTCAGGTCGGCGAGCCACCCGGGTAGCCTCCGGCCCGTGAAGATGCGCTTGCCAGAGCTGGCCTTTTTGTTCCTGCTGGGAGCCGTGGCGTCGCTGATCGGCGATCACAACCACGTCGCCACGGGCACCGAGTACTTCACCGATGCGGTGCCGTTCATCTGGAGCAGCGCGATCTGGTTTCCCGTGATGGTCGGTGCAGCAACCGTATCGCTGGCGGAGTTCCGGCTGCATCTACCGGAGCCGCGCATCACCGTCACCGCCCGCCAGGGTCTCGCGGGCGTTGCGGCCGTCGTCGGCATCTACGTCACCACCGCGCTCGTGCACAGCGCACCGACAGTGCCCGGCACCTCGCTGATCGTTGCGATGGCGGCGATCACCTGGTGCGCCCTCGGCGACAGGTCGTCGGCGGTAGGCGGCGTGATCGCGGCGATCGTCGGCCCGTTCGTCGAGATCGTGCTCGTCGACGTCGGGGTCTTCGCCTACAACGACGACTCCGACGGCCTGTTCGGGGTGGGGCCGTGGCTGCCGGCCCTCTATTTCACGTTCGGCGTGGTCGTCGCGTTGCTCGGCGAGATCGCCGCCAAGAACCGGTGGGCCGACGTCAGATCGTCTCGCCCCGGCATGCCAGCGCCGCGCTGACGAAGGCGTCGCGAGCCGGACTGCTCACCGCGGCATTCCAGATCAGGGTCACGTGGCTCGGCCCGATGTCGTCGATCGGGATCACCCGCACATCCGGCCGCCGGTAGAACTTCGTCGTCGACCGTGGCAGGACGGCGAAACCTTCTTGAGAGGCAACGAGTTCCAGTTTCTCCTCGACGGTCGACACGGTCTTGTGCGAGGAAGCGCGGCGCTGGTCGGCGTCGGCGATCGCGTACCACTCCGGAACAGTGTCAGGGTCCTGTAGCAGCCGACGGGAGGCAAGGTCGGCCAGCCGCAACGACGGCTTGTCCGCCAGCGGATCCGCGGTCGAGAGCAGCGCGTCCCGCGGCTCCTCCAGCAACGGGACCGTTCCCAGCCCATGGTGATCGATGGGCTCCCGCGCGTAGACGACGTCGACGTCACCCCGCTGTACCACGGTGACCTGCTCTGCCCACCACACCTGAACGACCTCGGTGCGGTGCGCGGTGTCGATCGATTCGAACTGCCGTACGGCGGCCGTTGCGAGCAGTCCGGGCATCACCCCGATCGTCACGGTGACCGTCGGTGTTGCCGCCTGAAAGAGCCTCTGCCGCAGCGCCTTCGACTCGGCAAGCAGGAATCTGGCGTCCTCGAGCAGCTGCGTGCCCGCGGCGGTCAGCCGAGTTCCCCGGGAGTCCCGGTCGAACAACTGCACGCCGAGTTCGCCTTCGAACGAGCGGATCTGGCGGGACAGCACCGGCTGCGCGATGTGCAGGCGATCGGCGGCCCGGCCGAAGTTCAGCTCCTCGGCCACCGTCACGAAGTAGCGGAGCTTGCGCATGTCCAGATCCGCTGTCGTCATACCCCAAGGGTATCGCCCGGCGACGAAAAGGGTCTTGGACGGCTCACGGCCTCACGCGAACAGTGGAGGCATGAGCTTGAAGAACTCACGAGTCCTTGTCATCGGCGGCACGTCCGGCATCGGGCTGGGCGTCGCCTCCGCCGCGGCGGAACGCGGGGCCGTACCGATAGTCGTTTCGCGGCGCCAATCCAGCGTTGACCGCGCGCTGGCCCAGCTCCCCGACGGCGCGCACGGCGCCACCGTCGACCTCGCCGATCCGGCATCGCTGGACCGGTTGGCCGCAGGCCTCGGGCAGGTCGATCACCTGGTCTACACCGCGGGTGACGCGCTCGAGATGGCGTCCCTGCCAGACCTCACTCCAGAGGTCATCAACCGGTTCTTCTTCGTTCGGTACGTCGGTGCTCTCAGCGCGGTGCGGGTTTTCGCGCCGCGCATCGCCACGGGCGGGTCGGCCACGCTCACCAGCGGCACGGCCGGTGAACAGTACGGCTTCGGGGTGCTACCCGTGAGCATCTGCAATGCGATGAACGGAGTGACGAAGGCCCTGGCCGTCGAACTCGCTCCGCTGCGGGTCAACGCCGTGGCGCCAGGCGTCGTGCGCACCCCGCTGTGGGACACGTTCGGCGACGCCGATCGACAGGCGATGTACGACCAAGCGGCACAGCGGCTTCCACTCGGCCGGGTCGGCGAGGTCGCCGATATCGCGCGGGCCTACATCTACCTGATGGAGCAGGAATACGGGACCGGCGTCATCCTGACCGTGGACGGCGGCACCGTCCTCGTCTAGGTCCCGGAACTAGGGCAGAAGGTCGCGCAGCTCCTCCACGAACCGCAGGGACTCGCGGCGATCGCCCGAAAGCGGCTGCAGCAGAAGCGTCGTGGCTCCGCCCTCGGCATAGGCGGCGATGCGCTCCTTGACGTAGCCGCGCGGACCCACCAACGACACGTTGCGCACCAGGTCGTCGGGTACGGCGTCGATGGCCTCGGTCTTCTTGCCGGCGAGATAGAGATCCTGGATGTGGTCGGCGAGATCGCCGTACCCGTAGCGGGTGGCCAGGTTGTGGTAGAAATTGCGGCCGCGGGCGCCCATGCCGCCGATGTACAGCGCCAATTGCGGTTTCGCCCAGGCCAATCGATCGTCCACGTTGTCACCGATGGCCAGGCGGGCACTCACCATGACATCCAGTGGACCGAGCGCCGGATCACGTTTGGCGAAGCCGGCACGAAGCGCTCGCCCCATACGTCGTCCGCCTTCTCCGGATAGAAGAACACCGGCTGCCAGCCTTCGGCGATCTCGGCGGTGAGCTCCACGTTCTTCGGTCCGAGTGCCGCGATCGTGATCGGAATGCCGTCCCGGACAGGGTGATTGATCAGCTTGCAGCGGCTTGCCCAGGCCGGTGCCCTGGTCGGCGGGCAACGGAATCTGGTAATACTTGCCGTCGTATTGCACCCGCTCGCGGCGCCACACCTGCCGGCAGATCTCGACCACCTCGCGGGTGCGGCCCAGTGGCGCGTCGAACGGCACGCCGTGGAAGCCCTCCATCACCTGAGGGCCCGACGTGCCGATGCCCAGCCGGAAGCGGCCGTCGGACACGTAGTCCAGCCCGGCGGCGGTCATGGCCAGCAGCGACGGCGTCCGGATGTAGATCGGCACCACGCCGGAGCCCAGCTCGATTCGCGATGTCCTCGCGGCCAGGAAGCCGAGTTGGCTGATCGCGTCGTAGGAGTACGCCTCGGCGACCAGTGCGATGTCGACGCCGATCTTCTCCAGCTCGACAACCTCGTCGGCAGCCTCTGCAAAATTCGAGGGCCGCCGTCCGTAACTCAGAAAGATTCCGGTCCGCATCATCGATGTATACACCAACCAGTTGGTTGAGACTCCTTCAGGGTTTCAGGAGAGCGATCACTTTGTCTTCGAGGTCCACCGGGTCGTCGGCGAACGGATCGATGGCCTTTGCCTTGGCCAGCTCGATTTCGGGGTCGGCGAAGTCGCGGTAGGTCTTGTCGCCGGCCAGGAGGTACAGCAGGTATCCGGTCGTCATCGCGCGCACCGCCTTCTGGGTGCCTGCGGTCCGCGCCGGGCAGCCCGACCACCCGGGCCAATCGTCGGCCTTCGACCATGCCGCCGGCCTTGGCCTTGTTCATCGTCCGCAGCGTCGCGCTCTTCCACACCCGCCCCAGCTCCACGGCGTTGGACCGCAGCGTCATCGGATCGCCGGGCGCGGTCAAGACCAGACCGGGCACCTCCAGCGTCGCCGCGGGATCCTCGGCGGGCGGCTTGGTCACCGTGGGGAACATCGCGACCACAGCCTTGGGCGCGTGGCCGGTGCATGCCCGCCGCGGCGAACACCGCCGCGGACGCGCCGAAGCCGTGCCCGACGACACCGAGCTTGCCCGGGTGCACGCTGATCTTTCCCGGTCCCAGCCGCACACCCGAGATGATGTCGAGTGTCGTACCCAGATCGAAGGCCAGGTTGAGCACCGACGGTGCGATCCCGGTCTCGGTGTCGGGCGCCGCCGCGACGATGCCCCACGAAGCCAGGTGCTCCAGGGTGGCGTGGTAGCGGTCGGTCCGGGCAAGCCAGTCGTGACCGAACGCGATGCCGGGCAGATTCATGCCCGGATTCGGGCGTGTATACGACCCCGGGAAGCCCAGCGAAGGCCAGGTCACCGCGCAAAACCCGGTTTGGGCCACGGCGGGTCAACGCGGCGAAGATCTTCTTCGTGCTGGCCACCCGATGACCGTAGCCCACCGGGTGTGACGTGATCCCTGCATTACCCTAGGGCTATGTGCGGAATCGTCGGTTATGTCGGGCAGCGTCCGGCCTGTGGCATTGTCGTCGATGCCCTTCGTCGGATGGAATACCGCGGCTACGACTCGGCCGGTGTCGCGTTGCTCGACGGCACGGCGGCCTGACGGTCAGCGCCGCAGGCGGTCGACTGGCCAATCTGGAAGCGGCCCTCAGCGAGACGGATGCGGCCACCTCGTCGGCAGCGACGGGCCTCGGCCACACCCGCTGGGCCACCCATGGCCGGCCCACCGACCGCAACGCCCACCCGCACCGCGACGCCGCCGGAAAGATCGCGGTCGTCCACAACGGCATCATCGAGAACTTCGCCGCGCTGCGCTGCGAGCTCGAGGCCGCAGGCGTCGAGTTCGCCAGCGACACCGACACCGAGGTCGCGGTCCACCTGGTCGCCCGGGAGTACCAGGGCGGCGAGCACGCCGGCGACTTCGCGGCGCTCGGTGTTGGCCGGTGCTGCGCCGGCTGGAGGGCCACTTCACCTTGGTGTTCGCCACGCCGACGAGCCGGGCACGATCGTCGCCGCCCGACGCTCCACGCCGTTGGTGCTCGGCGTCGGCGACGGTGAGATGTTCGTCGCCTCGGACGTCGCCGCGTTCATCGAGCACACCCGCGAGGCCGTCGAGCTCGGCCAGGACCAGGCGGTCGTCCTCACCGCCGACGGCTACCGGATCACCGACTTCGACGGCGACCGGCGACCGTCGACTTCCGCGAGTTTCATATCGACTGGGACATCTCGGCCGCCGAAAAGGGCGGCTACGAGTACTTCATGCTCAAGGAGATCGCCGAGCAGCCCGCCGCGGTCGCCGACACCCTGCTCGGGCACTTCACCGACAACCGCATCGTGCTCGACGAACAACGACTGAGCGACCAGGAGCTGCGCGAGGTCGACAAGGTGTTCGTCGTCGCCTGCGGCACGGCGTATCACTCCGGGCTGCTGGCCAAGTACGCGATCGAGCACTGGACCCGGCTGCCCGTCGAGGTCGAGCTGGCCAGCGAATTCCGTTACCGCGACCCGGTTCTGGACCGGCACACGCTGGTGGTCGCGATCTCGCAGTCCGGCGAGACCGCCGACACGCTGGAGGCGGTTCGGCACGCCAAGGCGCAGAAGGCCAAGGTGCTGGCGATCTGCAACACGAACGGCAGCCAGATCCCGCGCGAGTGCGACGCGGTGCTCTACACCCGCGCCGGACCGGAGATCGGTGTGGCGTCCACGAAGACGTTCCTGGCGCAGATCGCCGCCAATTACCTTGTCGGACTGGCGCTTGCGCAGGCCCGCGGCACCAAGTACCCCGACGAGGTCGAGCGGGAGTACCACGACCTGGAGGCGATGCCCGACCTGATCTAGCGGATGCTGACGACGCTGCCGCCCCGTCGCCGACCTGGCGCACCGGTTCGCCGAATCGCAGACCGTGCTGTTCCTTGGCAGGCATGTCGGCTACCCGGTCGCGCTCGAAGGTGCGCTCAAGCTCAAGGAATTGGCGTACATGCACGCCGAGGGGTTCGCCGCCGGTGAGCTCAAGCACGGGCCGATCGCGTTCATCGAGGACGACCTGCCCGTGATCGTCGTGATGCCGTCGCCGAAGAACGCGTCGATGTTGCACTCCAAGCTGCTGTCGAACATCCGGGAGATCCAGGCCCGCGGTGCGCATCACCATCGTCATCGCCGAGGAGGGCGACGACACCGTCCGGCCGTACGCCGACCATCTGATCGAGCTTCCGGCGGTGTCAACGCTTTTCCAGCCTCTGCTGTCGACGATCCCGCTGCAGGTGTTCGCCGCGGGGGTCGCTCAGGCCCGCGGATACGACGTCGACAAGCCACGTAACCTGGCGAAGTCCGTCACCGTCGAATAGTGCACCTCGTCGTTCCGGAAGTTCGGAAAGCGCCAAGGAGCGTGCGCAGCACTTCCGGCCATTTCGTCGAGTGTCGGGCGCACCGGATTCGGCACTTCCTGGCGGTTACCGGGCGGCCATGGCCGAGTTGCCGCCCTTCGCTGACTCGCTCGACGTCGCCAACATCGTTCGGCAGGTGCGGGCATACCGGTTTGACGGCCCGTCCGACGCGCCGCCGGTCGTGCTGCTTCCCGGCCGCAATGCGTCCACTCCGATGTGGCGGGCCAACGTGGCCCCCCTGGCCGCCGCACCGTCATCGCCCTCGACCTGCTGGGCGAGGCGGGGATCGTTGCAAGACAGGCCGATCACGGGAGCCGCCGAGAGGCCGAGTGGCTGGACGTGGCCATGGCCGAACTGCGGCTGGAGCGGGCACACCTGATGGGCGTCTCGATCGGCGGCTGGACGGCGGTCAACTGCGCCGTGCACCGGCCGGGCCGGGTCGCCTCGCTCGTACTCCTCGACCCGGCGATCACGTTTGCACGTGTCCCCGTCACTGCCGTGTTCTCGTCCCTCGGGCTCTTCGTGCCGGGTGTGCCCGAGGCATTGCGGCACAGGGTGTTGCGGTGGATCTCCGGCGGTGCCGACGTCGACGATTCAGTGCCCGAGGCGGCCCTGATCTCCGCCGGGTCGAGCGACTACGTGCTTCGCAAGTCGATGCCCAGGATGTTCTCAGACGACCAGCTGCGTGCCATCGACGTGCCGGTGCTCGCGCTGATCGGCGGCCGCAGCGTGATGCACGACGCCGACCGCGCGGCCGCGCGGGCACGACGCCTGTTGCGTCGCGGGGACGTGGAACTGTGGCCGGATGCCTCGCACGCCATCAACGGCGAGTATCCGGCGGAGATCGCCGAGCGTGCGGGCCGGTTCTGGGACGCCGCCGACGGGCTCAGCTGACACATGGCCCGGTGGCGACCGGGTCCCCGGTGCCGATTGCCGCCAAGTGCGGCTCCACCTGAGCGGCGGAGAGGGCGAAACCGGTGCTGGGCTCGTCGGTCTCCGATCCGAAAGCCACACCCAGCACGTGTCCGGTCATATCGAGGAGCGGTCCGCCGCTGACGCCGTGCGGCACGACTTGGTCGGGGCCACCGCTGATGATGTAGACCTCACGGCTCGTCTTCGTCGTCCGGTAGATGTCGGGGCCGTCGAGTTGGATGCGATCCACGATCCGCACCGGTGTCACGACCAGAGACACGCCGCCGGGATATCCCATCAACAAGGCCTCGGTGCCGACCGCTGCGGGGACGTCGGCGAAAGGCAGGGGCGCTGCCGGCAAGCTCGGCACGTCCACGACGGCGACATCGGTGGCCGAGTCATACGAGACCACATGCGCGTCATACGCCGCGCCGCCGATATCCACTGAGACCTTGTCGCCGCCGGCGACGACGTGAGCCACGGTCAGCACGCGGTTGGGTGCCACCACGAAACCGGTGCCGTCGAGCAACTTCTGACAGGCATGCGCTTCCGTGTGAACCTTCACGACGCTGCGTCGTGCGGTGGCGACGTCGACGTCCTGATCGGCTCGAGGAGCAGTCGTTTCCTCCGAACTTGTTGTGAACGGCCTGTCTGCCCACCGTTCCATTACTGGAGCGCAGCCGAGCAGTGTGCCCAGCGACAGGGCGATGACGGCAAGCATCGAGGGCGCGACCCGCAGTCGCCTCATAGGAAGACACTAGAGGGCGGGCCGAATCGCCGACGACAGAAGCGCGACGGCACGTAGCCTGTCAGATGCGGGCACGTCGAGCAGAACGGGAGCTGATGCGGTACTACTACTCCGCCGACGCGATCCGAGAAGCCGAAGCGCCACTGCTGGCGTCGCTGCCCGACGGCGGGCTGATGCAGCGGGCGGCGTACGGCCTGGCCACCGTGATCGCCCGCGAACTGAGGCTGCTCACCGGCGGTGTGGCGGGCAGGACCCTGTGTGCGGTCGTCGGCTCCGGCGACAACGGCGGCGACGCGCTGTGGGCGTCGACGTTCCTGCGCAGGCGCGGCGCCAACGTCGCCGCGGTCTTGCTCAATCCGGATCGCACCCACCAGAAGGCACTGTCCGCATTCGTCCGCGCCGGCGGCAGGGTGGTACAAAAGCCCCCCGCCGCAACTGATCTGGTGATCGACGGGGTGGTCGGCATCTCGGGCTCGGGTTCGTTGCGGCCAAACGCGGCCGAGGTGTTCGCCGGTATCGACGATGCCGGGATCCCGATCGTGGCGGTCGACATCCCCAGCGGCCTCGACGTGCGGACCGGCGTCTCCGACGGCCCACACGTGAAGGCCACGCTGACCGTGACGTTCGGCGGTCTCAAGCCCGTTCATGCGCTGGGCGACTGCGGCCGCGTCGAACTGGTCGACATCGGTCTGGACCTGCAGCCCTCGGACATGCTGAGTCTGGCCGCGGCGGACGTCGACGCGCTCTGGCCGGTGCCCGGGGCCACGGACGACAAATACACCCAGGGTGTCACCGGCGTCCTCGCCGGGTCGTCGACCTACCCCGGGGCGGCGATCCTGTGCACCGGCGCGGCGGTGGCCGCCACGTCGGGAATGGTCCGGTATGCGGGAAGCGCGGCCGCCGAGGTGGTTTCACACTGGCCGGAGGTGGTGGCGGCACCCGATGCGGGCGCTGCGGGTCGAGTGCAGGCGTGGGTCGTCGGACCCGGTCTCGGCACCGACGACAACGGGGCGGCGGCGCTGTGGTTTGCGCTTGACACCACGTTGCCCGTCATCGTCGACGCCGACGCCCTGACCATCCTGGCCGCGCATCCCGACCTGATCGCCGACCGCGCAGCGCCGACTGTATTGACCCCGCACGCAGGGGAATTCGCCCGGCTGGCCGGATCGCCGCCCGGCGACGACCGCGTCGCCGCTGCGCGCAGGCTCGCCGATCAACTCGGTGCTACGGTGCTCCTCAAGGGCAACATCACCGTCATCGCCGAACCCGGTGGACCGGTTTTCCTCAACCGCGCAGGCCAATCCTGGGCCGCCACCGCAGGTTCCGGTGACGTGCTCTCCGGCATCATCGGAGCGCTGCTCGCCGCCGGTCTGCCCACCGGCCAGGCCGCGGCGGCCGCGGCCTTCGTGCATGCCCGGGCGGCCAACCTGTCCGCCGAGGACCCCGGCCCCCGACCCGCGCCGACGTCGGCGTCGCGCATCCTCGCCCACGTCCGCAACGCCGTCGCCGGCCTGTAAAACCCAACCGAAAGGACTTGCCATGTCGCGCAAGCGCACTCACGCACCGCAGATCGCCCCGGCGTACACCGGGCGGCTCTCCATGGCGCCGGTGCCCTCGTTGCGATTGCCCGACGAGTGCATGGACCCCGACGCCGCCTATCGGTTCATTCACGACGAACTGATGCTGGACGGCAGCAGCCGGCTGAACCTGGCCACGTTCGTGTCCACCTGGATGGATCCGCAGGCGGAAAAGCTGATGGCGGAGACGTTCGACAAGAACATGATCGACAAGGACGAGTATCCGGCCACCGCCGCCATCGAGGCACGGTGCGTGTGTATGGTCGCCGACCTCTTCCACGCCGAGGATCTCCGCGACGACGACCCGGCCAGCGCCACCGGGGTGTCGACGATCGGATCGAGCGAGGCGGTGATGCTGGCCGGGCTGGCGATGAAGTGGCGCTGGCGCGAGAAGGTCGGCAAAGGCTGGAAGGGCCGTACACCGAACATGGTGATGGGCTCCAACGTCCAGGTGGTGTGGGAGAAGTTCTGCCGTTACTTCGACGTCGAGCCGCGCTACCTGCCGATGGAGAAGGACCGCTACGTCATCACGCCGGAACAGGTGATGGAGAACATCGACGAGGACACGATCGGTGTGGTCGCGATCCTCGGCACCACGTTCACCGGCGAGCTCGAACCCATCGGTGAGATCTGCGCCGAGCTCGACAAGCTGGCGGCGGGCGGCGGACTCGACGTCCCCGTGCACGTCGATGCGGCCAGCGGCGGCTTCGTGGTGCCGTTTCTGCACCCCGACCTGATTTGGGACTTCCGGCTGCCGCGGGTGGTGTCGATCAACGTCAGCGGGCACAAGTACGGCCTGACCTACCCGGGCATCGGCTTCGTGGTCTGGCGCAGCCACGAGTACCTGCCCGAGGACCTGGTCTTCCGGGTCAACTACCTCGGCGGCGATATGCCGACCTTCACGCTCAACTTCTCTCGCCCGGGCAATCAGGTGATCGGCCAGTACTACAACTTCCTGCGACTCGGCCGCGCCGGTTACGGGCAGGTGATGCGGGCACTGTCGCAAACCGCGCGGTGGCTGGGCGACGAGCTGCGAAACGGCGAGCATTTCGAGGTGATCACCGACGGCTCGGCGATCCCCGTGGTCAGTTTCCGGCTGACGGGCGATCCCGGCTATACCGAATTCGACGTCTCGTATGCGCTGCGCGCCTTCGGCTGGCAGGTGCCCGCCTACACCATGCCCGACAACGCCAACGACATCGCCGTGCTGCGCATCGTGGTGCGGGAAGGGTTCTCCGCCGACATGGCCCGGGCGCTGCGCGATGATTTGTCGACCGCATTGGCCCACCTCGACGAACTCAAGCCCGGCGGCCACTTCGACGAGCTGCAGCCCTTCGCGCACTAGACGCTGCTGGACCCCCGGAGGACTCTGACGTGGACCCCGAGGTGGCATTCGACGTAGACGCGCTACGGAAGAAATATGCCTTCGAACGGGGCCGGCGACTACGCCCGGACGGCATCGCGCAGTACGTCGAAATCGCGGGCCCGTTCGCCGGGTTCGCCAAGGATCCGTGGAGTGACCCGAATTTCACCCGCCCGCCGCTCACCGACGACGTCGACGTGGTCATCATCGGCGCCGGTCTCGGGGGACTTGCTCACCGGGGCCCGGTTGCGAGAGCTCGGCGTGGGAAGCATCCGGCTGATCGACAAGGCCGCCGACGTGGGTGGCACCTGGTACTGGAACAGGTACCCGGGCATCGCGTGTGACGTCGAGTCGTATGTCTACATGCCGCTTCTGGAGGAGCTGGGCTACGTCCCGTCCGAGAAGTACGCCAAGGGCGACGAGATCTTTGCGCACTGCCGACGCATCGCCGAGCACTACGACCTGTATCGCGACGCCTGCCTCCAGACTGAGGTCACCGAGGTTCGGTGGGATGCAACGGGTTCCCGCTGGATCGTGTCGACCGACCATGGCGACGCGATCCGCGCGCGGTTTGTGGCGATGGCCAACGGCTATCTGCAGAAGCCCAAACTGCCCGGCATCGAGGGCATCACGGCATTCGGCGGGCACGCCTTCCACACGAGCCGGTGGGACTATGACTACACCGGCCCCGATCTGGCCGGGTTGGCGGACAAGCGAGTGGGCATCATCGGGACGGGGGCCACTGCGATTCAATGTGTTCCGCACCTGGCCAGGTCGGTGAAACGCCTGCTCGTGTTTCAGCGCACCCCGTCCACCGTCGATGCGCGCGGCAACCGACCGACCGATCCGGCGTTCTCGGCGCACCTGGAGGACGTCGAAGTCGACGCGATCGTGCTGGCAACGGGATTCCAAACCAGCACTTACCTGTCGGGGCTGGAGGTGATCGGCGTGGACGGCGAAAGTCTGCGCGACCGGTGGGGTACGGATCCCCATGCGTTCCTGGGCACAGCCGTCAGCGGTTTTCCGAACTTCTTCATGTTGTACGGTCCGAACACCAACCAGGGCGCCAACTCGATCATCTACCTCCTGGAGGCCGGTGCGCGACTGATCGCGAGTGCAGTGAGCCGGCTCGCACGTCGAGGTGGGTTCCTCGACGTACGTCCTGACGTCGAACGCCGGTTCAACGACCGGATCACCGGGCAACTCGAACAGACAATATGGACGCGATGCGATAGCTACTACCGGTCTCCCTCCGGCCGAATCGTCACCCAGTGGCCGCACTCGGAATTGGACTATGCCCGCGCGACGTGGCGACTACGTCCGCGGGACTGGATTCACGGTGGGCTCGCACTGGCGGCGATTGCTCGTTCGACCAGCGCCGGTTCGGCCAGTGACGAAGGATGAGCAAGCATGAACGCGACGGCGGTGAAAGCCTCGGCGATCGACTGGTCGACGAGGGTGGCCTGGAGCACTTGGTCAAGGGTCCATCTCTGGCGGGCGACGTCCTCGGGCACATCGATGCCTCCAATCGCGTCCAGTCGGGCGGCGTCCTCGCCGGCCGACATGTCCCACGCGGCATCGGTCACCACCGCCTGCAGTTCGAAGAACTCTGTCGCCGCGCGGCCCAGCTGCGGGGTAGCGGTCAGATAGTCGGACAGGCAGCTTGCGTGCAGGGCCGCTGACGAGATGCCCTGGCCGTGAATCGGATTGAATGACGCCACCGCATCTCCCACGCTCACCAGCCGAGCCGGGAACCGGGTGAGTTCAGCGAAGTCACGGCGGCGGCTGTCCGCCTGTCGGTACGTCTGGATCTCGCGGGTGACCGGCCCGGTGACCGCGTGCCCGAAGGGGGGCGGCAGCTTGGCGCACGTCGAACGAAAGGCCTCGATCGACGCGGGTGGCCGATCGGGCTCATAGGCCATCAACATCACGATCCATTGGTCACCTTCGACGGCCACCACCCCGCCCAGGGCCACACCGTCCGGCGCCGAAGGGCCGGCGCAGCGCGCGAGCGCACACGCGAGTGGCAACTCACCCGCGTCCTGTGGCCGTTCGAACAGCGCGGTCGCGTAGTTGATGTCGGTTCTGAGTCGTTGCAGCTGCGGACGCTGGAAGCCGGCCTGCTCGACCCAGTCCGACAGCTTGCTGGACCGTCCCATGGCGTCCACCACGAAATCGACGTCGATCGTTTGTTCGTCGCGGTCGGCCGCGTATCGCACGGCGTGCACCGTGTCGTCGCGGAATGCGAGGCCCGTCGCCCGAGCCGACAGGGTCGACACGTTGGGCAGCGCCAGCACGCGGCTGCGGATTCGGGATTCCAAGAACGGCCTCGTGCCCGCCAGGAACGGGGTCTCGCGATTCTGCATCTGCTGCCGATCGCCCAGGTAGACGGCCTGCTGTTCAGGGCCGACAAGCACGCCGCCCCGGTCCTGCGCCTCGCGGGTGAGGCCAGGCAGCCATCGTTCGATCTGCGCGCGACCACCCGGTAGCAGGACATGCCCCTGACGATCCTGCGGAACCCCTGCTCGTGAATTTCCGTCCGTGTCCACCTCATCGCGTTCGATGATCAGCACCGTGCGGGCGTGATCAGCGAGCACCCGCGCGGCGAGCAGACCGGCGATGCTGCCGCCCAGCACGCAGGCGGTGTCGAACAGTACGGACGTGTGCGCCGGCAGATCGGTCCGGCCCAAACGATCGAACACGACACGGGGAGAGTCAGCCGTCAAGGTCATTACAGGTGTCTTCCTCAATTCGGGCGTGGCGGGAATGCGCTGGAGTGGGTTCGAAGGGAATTGCGGGACGCGATACCTGGCGTCTGGGGCGACCCACTTTCCCTTAAACGACACGAGCGCGAAGTTTCACCACCACCCCGGCCGGTGGATCCAGCCAGCAACCTCCCGCCGCGCTCTGGGACAATTAGCCGGGGTGACATGACAATGCAGACAACCGAGCTCACGACGTCGTCAAACGCGGCCGCCGAGGCCGTGGTGGACCTCGACGCCATCGCGCACAACGTGCGGTTGTTGCGTGAACACGCCGGGGCAGCCCAGGTGATGGTGGTCGTCAAGGCCGACGGGTATGGACACGGTGCCACCCAGGTCGGACGGGCCGCACTCGCCGCGGGTGCCGCCGAGCTCGGTGTCGCCACCGTCGACGAGGCGCTGGCTCTGCGCCGCGACGGCATCACCGCACCCGTCGTCTCGTGGCTTCATCCGCCGGGCACCGACTTCGCCCCGGCGGTAGCGGCCGATGTCCAGATCGCGGTGTCGTCGGTGGGGCAACTCGACGAGCTGAGGGACGCGGTCACCCGCACCGGCCGCGTCGCGACCGTCACCGTCAAAGTCGACACCGGGCTGACCCGCAACGGTGTCGCCGCCGCCGACTTTCCCGCGATGCTCACCGCGTTGAAGCGGGCGCGGTCCGACGGCCAGATCCGGCTGCGCGGCATCATGTCGCATCTGGCGCACGGCGACGACCCCGACCATCCCTTCAACGATCTCCAGGCGAGAAGATTGCGCGAGATGCTGGCCGAGGCCCACGACCAGGGTGTGGCTTTCGAAGTCACCCACCTGTCGAACTCGCCGTCCGTGATGACGCGGCCCGATCTGGCCTTCGACATGGTCCGGCCCGGCATCGCGGTGTATGGACAGACACCGATTCCCGAGCGCGGCGACATGGGGTTGCGGCCGGCGATGACGTTGAGATGCTCGGTGGCACTGGTTCGCTCGGTGCGGGCCGGCGACGGGGTGTCCTACGGTCACACCTGGATCGCCGACCGGGACACCACTGTGGCGCTGTTGCCGATCGGCTATGCCGACGGTGTCTTCCGGAACCTCGGCGACCGTATCGACGTGCTGATCAACGGCCGGCCGCGCCGCAGCGTCGGACGTATCTGCATGGACCAGTTCGTGGTCGATCTCGGCCCGGATCACGCCGACGTCGCCGAGGGTGATGACGCCATCCTCTTCGGCCCGGGCACCCAGGGGGAGGCCACGGCCCAGGATTGGGCCGACCTGCTCGGCACCATCAACTACGAAATCGTCACCAGTCCGCGCGGCCGGGTCACCCGAACATACCGCGGCATGACGGGCCAAAGTCGTTGAGCGAGAAGGAGCCCGAACAGTCCAAAGCGCGCAGGCCGATGGCAGGCTGGCTGGCGGGTGCTGCCGGGGTGACCGCCGTCGGCACCGCCGCGGGCGTCTCCGTCGCGCGGTCCCTGCGCCGGCGGGTCACCTCCGATGACCCGTACGCAGACGAGGACTTCGAACTTCTCGACGCCGACCGCGGCTCCGTCGTCACCACTCCCGACGGGGTGCCGCTGGCGGTCCGTGAGGTCGGACCCCAGGATGCACCGTTGACCGTGGTGTTCGCGCACGGTTTCTGCCTGCGGATGGGAGCGTTTCACTTTCAGCGCGCAAGGCTGACCGCCCAGTGGGGCGCGCAGGTGCGGATGGTGTTCTACGACCAACGCGGCCACGGCCAGTCGGGTGAAGCGTCACCGGATTCGTACACGGTGACGCAGCTGGGCAAGGACCTCGAAACCGTGCTGGCGGTGATGGCGCCGCGTGGCCCCGTCGTTCTGGTAGGACATTCGATGGGTGGCATGACGGTGCTGTCGCATGCCCGCCAGTTCCCCCAGCGCTACCCGACCCGTGTCGTGGGTGCGGCACTCATCGCGTCTGCGGCCGAGGGTGTTTCGCGGTCGCCGCTGGGTGAGATCCTGAAGAACCCGGCGCTGGAGGCCGTCCGCATCGCCGTCCGCTATGCCCCGAAGACCGTGCACCGCACCCGCGGCGCCGCCAAGTCGGTGATCGCCCCGATCCTGCGGGCGGCGTCGTTCGGCGGCGAGAAGGTCAGCCCGAGCGTCGTCGCGTTCTCCGAGAACATGATGCACGACACGCCGATCGTGACGCTCGTCGAGTTCCTGCACGCACTGGAGGTGCACGACGAGACCGACGCCCTGACCTCCCTCGCGAAGGTGCCGACGCTGATCGCCTGCGGTGACCATGATCTGCTCACCCCCATGGAGCACTCGCAGGCCATGGCCGCCGAGCTGCCGAAGTCCGAGCTGGTGATCGTCGGTGGCGCAGGCCATCTGGTGCAGCTGGAAGAGCCAGAAGTCATCGACGACGCGGTGGTCCAACTCGTTGAGCGGGCGACGCCGTCGCGGCTGATCAGGCTGACCCGGCGGGTGCGCGAACGGGCCCGGCGACATGGCTGACCACACCGCCGCCGCGGCCGCCGGTCGGGACCGGAACCGCCGAGTTGCCGACCGCCGAGGACACGGTTGCGCTCGGTGCCCGACTCGGCGGCCGGCTTCTGGCGGGTGATGTCGTCGTGCTGTCGGGGCCTTTGGGTGCGGGAAAGACCGTGCTGGCCAAGGGGATCGCCGAAGGGCTGAACGTCGAGGGTCCGGTGACGTCGCCGACCTTCGTGCTGGCCCGCGTGCACCGGGCACGCCGGGCCGGCGCACCTGCGATGATCCACGTCGACCTGTACCGGCTGCTCGACCACGCATCGGTCGACCTACTCGCCGAGCTGGACTCGCTGGATCTCGACACCGACCTCGATGACGCGGTGGTCGTGGTGGAGTGGGGGGAAGGGCTCGCGGAGCGACTCTCCGACACTCACCTCGACATCCGGCTGGAGCGCGGCGCCGAATTCCGATGTGCGCACCGCGATCTGGCAGTGGAGCCGGCAATGAGTGAGCTGATCCTGGCCATCGACACGGCCACGCCCGGCGGTAACCGCCGGTGTCGTGCGGCGTGACGGCGCAGTGTCGAGGTGCTCGCCGAACGCGTCACCGTCGACGCCCGCGCGCACGCCGAACAACTCACCCCGAATGCGGTCGCCGCCCTCGCCGACGCGGGGCTGACCATGGCGGACCTCGACGCCGTCGTCGTGGGTTGTGGCCCGGGGCCGTTCACCGGGTCTGCGGGTCGGGATGGCCACCGCGGCGGCCTACGGGCACGCTTTGGGGATCCCGGTGTACGGGGTGTGCAGCCTGGACGCCATCGGTGTGAGACCGAGCCACCGCAGGCGATGTTCTCGTGGTCACCGACGCCCGTCGTCGGGAGGTGTACTGGGCGCGCTACCGCGACGGCGTGCGGGTCGACGGGCCGGCGTGTCGCCGCGCCCGGCCGACGTGCCCGCCGGCGCGGAGGCGGTGGCGGGCTCACCGGATCACGCGGCGCTGTTCGAGCTGCCGCGCCTGTCGCCGGTCTATCCGACGGCGGCGGGACTGGTGCGCGCCGTCGCCGATTGGGCTGCGAGCGCCGGCGCCGCTGGTGCCGCTGTACCTGCGCCGGCCCGACGCCAAGACCGCTGGCCGGAGCAACCGGCGGTGGCGCCGATGACGGTCGTGATCGACGCGTTGACACCGGACCGACGCCGCGCGCTGCGCCGAGCTGGAAGCGCAGCTGTTCGACGGCGACGACCCGTGGCCCGCGCGCGGCCTTTCTGGCCGAACTCGAGGCCAAGCACAATCACTACGTCGCCGCCCGCACCGACGGCACGCTCGTCGGCTATGCCGGCATCGCGCGGCTCGGGCGGAAGCGCGCCGTTCGAATACGAGGTGCACACCATCGGCGTCGACCCCGCGTATCAGGGCCAGGGCATCGGCCGGCGGCTGCTGGCCGAGTCTGCTCGACATTCGCCGACGGCGGCGTGATCTTCCTGGAGGTCCGAACCGACAACGCGGCCGCGATCGCGCTCTACGAGAGCGTCGGGTTCGCCGGTGTCGGTGTGCGCAAGCGGTACTACCGGGCCAGCGGTGCCGATGCCTACACCATGCGGCGCAGAGCCAGGAGCCGGCATGACGGTCATCCTGGCGATCGAAAGCTCCTGCGATGAAACAGGAGTCGGTATCGCCGAACTCGACGAAGACGGGACGCGTGACGCTGCTTGCCGACGAGGTCGCCTCCAGTGTCGATGAGCACGCCCGGTTCGGCGGCGTGGTTCCCGAGATCGCCTCGCGGGCCCATCTGGAGGCGCTGGGCCCGACCATGCGCCGTGCGCTGGACGCCGCGGGTGTGACAAGCCCGACTCGTGGCGGCCACCATCGGCCCGGGCTGGCCGGTGCACTGTTGGTGGGAGTGGCAGCGGCCAAGGCATATTCGGCCGCCTGGGAGGTGCCGTTCTACGCGGTCAATCACCTCGGTGGTCACCTCGCCGCCGACGTCTACGACCACGGCCCGCTGCCGGAGAGCATCGGCCTGCTGGTGTCCGGCGGGCACACCAACCTGCTGCACGTGCGGTCGCTGGGCGAGCCGATCGTCGAACTCGGCAGCACCGTCGACGATGCGGCGGGGGAGGCCTACGACAAGGTCGCCCGGCTGCTGGGCCTCGGGTATCCCGGCGGCAAGGTGCTCGACGATCTGGCGCGCGACGGGCGACCGCGATGCGATCGTGTTTCCGCGCGGGATGACCGGGCCGCGCGACGACCCGTACGCGTTCAGCTTCTCCGGGCTGAAGACCGCGGTCGCGCGGTATGTGGAGGCCATCCGGACGCGTCGCATGGCCGACGTCGCCGCGGGCTTCCAGGAGGCCGTGGCCGACGTGCTCACGATGAAGGCGGTCCGCGCCGCCACCGAGCTCGGGGTGTCGACACTGCTGATCGCCGGCGGGGTGGCGGCGAACTCGCGGCTGCGCGAGTTGGCCGAGCAGCGATGTGCGGAGGCCGGGCTGACGCTGCGGATCCCGCGGCCGCGGTTGTGCACCGACAACGGCGCGATGATCGCCTCGTTCGCGGCGCACCTGATCGCCGCGGGCGCAACGCCGTCGCCGCTGGACGTGGCCAGCGATCCGGGTCTGCCGGTGGTGAAGGGACAGGTGGCATGAGCACCGGAGCCGAGGGCCGGGAGTGGGGTACTCGCGCTCGCGGGGGACCACCGAGACCGGCTGGCCATAACCGAACTGCTGTACCGCTATGCGGAGCTGATCGATGCCGGCGACTTCGACGGCGTGGGCCGGCTTCTGGCCAGGGCCACGTTCGGCGGGAGCGGGCAGGGGGTGTCGGGTGCCGACGCCATCGCCAAGCTGTTCGTGGCGACCACCCGTCGCTACCCCGAGCATGGAACACGCCCGGACCCGTCATCTGGTGCTCAATCCGATCGTCGAGGTGAGCGGGCAGCGCACGGCGACCTCGCGCTCGACCTTCTGCGTCATCCAGGACACCCAGACCGTGCCGTTGCAGCCGATCGCGGTCGGCCGGTACTTCGATGCCTTCGGCTGCGATGATTCCGGGTGGTACTTCACCGAGCGCACAGTCGTCGTCCAAATGGCAGGCAATGTGTCGGACCACTTGCTCGTCGATCCGAGGGTCTTCGACGCATAGGCACGGGGTGACCTTGAGTGCTAGCACTCGCATGTATAGAGTGCTAGGTGGCAGGCGGCCAACCCCCTGCGCCGGCACCCGCGACGACGGCGCAACGGGCACGGACGAATGCCGAACACCTGGTAATCAACCCAGGTCCGGGGCTTTCCCGGGCCTACACCCGAACTCAAGTGGAGGGCTCCATCGTGGCGAGCGTGAACATCAAGCCACTCGAGGACAAGATCCTCGTTCAGGCCAACGAGGCCGAGACCACGACCGCGTCCGGTCTGGTCATCCCCGACACCGCCAAGGAGAAGCCGCAGGAAGGCACCGTCGTCGCCGTCGGCCCCGGCCGCTGGGACGAGGACGGCGAGAAGCGGATTCCGCTGGACGTGTCGGAAGGCGACACCGTCATCTACAGCAAGTACGGCGGCACCGAGATCAAGTACAACGGCGAGGAGTACCTGATCCTGTCCGCGCGCGACGTGCTGGCGATCGTCAACAAGTAAGCACCCGTGTCCCGCCCCGGAGATCCCCGTAGTCACGGGTGATTTCCGGGGCGGAATGCTTGGTGCCTGAACATCAGTCAGGAATAGACATATGAGCAAGCAGATCGAGTTCAACGAAACTGCGCGCCGCGCAATGGAAGCCGGTGTCGACAAGCTCGCCGGTGCGGTGCGTGTGACGCTCGGCCCGCGTGGCCGCAATGTGGTGCTGGCCAAGGCGTTCGGCGGCCCGCAGGTCACCAACGACGGCGTCACGGTCGCCCGCGAGATCGAGTTGGAAGACCCGTTCGAGAACCTCGGCGCACAGCTGGTGAAGTCGGTGGCCACCAAGACCAACGACGTGGCCGGCGACGGCACCACCACCGCGACCGTACTGGCGCAGGCGATCGTGAAGGCGGGGCTGCGGCAGGTCGCCGCGGGCGCCAACCCGATCGCCCTGGGTTTGGGCATCAGCAAGGCCGCCGACACGGTCTCGGAGGCGCTGTTGGCCTCCGCCACGCCGATCAAGGACCAGAACGGCATCGCGCAGGTCGCCACCGTCTCGTCGCGCGACGAGGAGATCGGTGAGCTGGTCGGCGAGGCGATGACCAAGGTCGGTCACGACGGTGTCGTCTCCGTCGAGGAGTCGTCGACGCTGAACACCGAGTTGGAGATCACCGACGGCGTCGGGTTCGACAAGGGGTTCATCTCCGCGTACTTCATCACCGACTTCGACTCGCAGGAAGCCGTGCTCGAAGACGCGCTGGTATTGCTTCACCGCGAGAAGGTCAGCTCGCTGCCGGACCTGCTGCCGCTTCTGGAGAAGGTGGCCGAGAGTGGTAAGCCCCTGCTGATCGTTGCCGAGGACGTGGAGGGCGAGGCCCTTTCCACGTTGGTGGTCAACGCGATCCGTAAGACGCTCAAGGCCGTCGCGGTGAAGGCGCCGTTCTTCGGGGACCGGCGCAAGGCCTTCCTCGATGACCTTGCGGTGGTCACTGGCGGCCAGGTCGTCAACCCTGACGTCGGTCTGCTGCTTCGCGAGGTCGGCCTCGAGGTGCTTGGCAGTGCGCGGCGTGTGGTGGTGACCAAGGACAGCACCACGATCGTGGACGGTGGCGGCAGCAAGGAGGCCATCGACGGCCGTTCTGCGCAGCTGCGGGGCGAGATCGAGAACACCGATTCGGACTGGGATCGCGAGAAGCTCGAGGAGCGGCTGGCCAAGCTGTCCGGCGGGGTTGCCGTGATCAAGGTCGGGGCGGCCACCGAGACTGCGCTCAAGAAGCGCAAGGAAAGCGTCGAGGACGCCGTCGCTGCCGCCAAGGCGGCGGTGGAAGAGGGCATCGTCGTCGGCGGCGGCGCAGCACTGGTGCAGGCGCGTTCGGCACTCAAGGCGCTGCGCGAGTCGTCGACCGGTGACGAGGCCGTCGGCGTCGAGGTGTTCGCCTCTGCGCTGTCGGCGCCACTGTACTGGATCGCCACCAACGCCGGGCTGGACGGTGCGGTAGTGGTGAACAAGGTGGCCGAGCTGCCCGCCGGTCAGGGATTCAACGCCGCCACGCTGGCCTACAGCGATCTGGTTGCCGACGGCATTGTCGACCCCGTCAAGGTCACCCGGTCCGCGGTGCTGAACGCGGCGTCGGTCGCCCGGATGGTGCTCAGCACCGAGACCGCGGTGGTGGACAAGCCGGCCGAGGACGAAGACCACGGCCACGGTCATCACGGCCACGCACACTAGAAGCATCGGTACGAAACACCCCCGGTCTGATGACCGGGGGTGTTTTGTTCATGGCGCTCGCAAGATCTGACGCGGGCGGTCGCGCGGGAGGTCCGGTCTATTAGGCGGCCGCGAGGATGAGATCCACCGAGACCGCGGTGGTGGACAAGCCGGCCGGGGACGAAGACCACGGCCACGGTCATCGGGCTGGTCTTTCCGGCCTGGCCCCCCTTTTCGGGTGCCCGAGGAATTCTGCGCGTACTGCTGCTGACGCAGCTAAGGAGAAAGGGCGATAGCCGGCCATAGTGTGCGCAGGATTCGTCGCGTCCAGCCGGGTTCGACCTTCCCGCTCCGTGCATGCTCAGCGAGATAGGCGCCGACGATGCAATCAAGCACGGTGTCGATGTCGACGTCAGCTCGCAATTGGCCTGTCGCTGCGGCGTTTTGGACGACCGTGGCGAGCGCAGCGCGATGCTCGACGAGGAGGCTGCGGATCAGTTCGGTGAACTGAGCGTCTTCGTTGGTGAGCAGCGCCGCCACACCGCCAAGCCCGACTCCGGATTCGATGGCTTGGAACGACTGCTCGATCACCCATTCAAGCACCGGTTGCGGGGAAGAGGCGTCCGGTGGCGGCGGCGGACTGGCCAGCGATGTCAACGCGGCCGCGATCATTTCCTTGCGGTTGCGGTGGCGACGGTAGATCGTTGTTTTGGCGATCCCCGCCTGTGCAGCGACCGCCTCGACGTTGACCGCTTTCGGTCCTTGGGCACGCAGCAGCTCGATGACAGCGTCGGCGATGGCTTCGTCGCGTTGATGTGGGTCCGCGGGCACGTCCTTACCTTTCTGCCGTCCGATGTCTCACACCAAGTACTTTCTTTCGGAATTTTAACGATACGCTACGCGTTGCGTATCGTATAGGTTGGTTGGAGTATTTAGGAGGTAGTCGATGAGCAAGACCACTGTGGGATGGATGTCAATGGCACTCGGCCTCGCGATTGCGGTGACGCCGACGTGGGCACAGGCTACTCCGGTCGGGGCCGGTTTCACCTTGGGTCTGGGCGCTATGACGGTGATGTATGGCGGATGGTCGCTGATCGCGCGCGATCCCACCCGCGACCACTGGGCCATGTCGGTGGTCGGGCTGGTGTTGACGATCGCGCCGTGGATCGGTGGATACGCCGGCGACGCCGCGGCCTGGGTGTCGTGGCTCGGCGGTGCGGCGCTGATGCTGCTCGCGGGCGCGGCCTATATCGCCGACGAGGCGGGCGCGGTGACCGCAACCGAGCGGATCAAGGCGCTTGCCAAATACCAGTCGCAGCCCGGTACTGCATCGCACGACGTCACAACAGTGGCGATGGCATCGATCGGGCCGGCTGAGATCGACCGGCCTTGGGATTTCGTCGACGCGCTGCCAGTCCGGCCCAGGCGCGGTGCCGACTACTGAGCAGCCACCTGCGTGATGTATGACCGGGGCGGCATGAGAGCCCGCTCGTCTGCAAACGAACACAACCGAGACCGCGATGGTGAAAAGCCGGTGGTTCGTTCTGATCCGGCATTGGTCCGGTACGGGCGGAATGATCCGCGGCTGGAGTGGTTACACATTTGCGTGACCATTCGACTCGGATTGCAGATTCCCAACTTCTCGTACGGCACATCGGTCCCCGAACTGTTTCCCGCCGTCAAGGCGCAGGCCGAGGAGGCCGAGGCCGCCGGCTTCGACACCGTCCTGGTGATGGACCACTTCTATCAGTTGCCTGGGCTGGGCGAACCCGACGAACCCATGCTGGAGGCCTACACCGCACTGGCCGCCTTGGCGACGGCCACCGAGCGCGTGCAGCTGTCCACCCTGGTCACCGGCAACACCTATCGGAACCCGACCTTGCTCGCCAAGACGGTGACGACGTTGGACGTCGTCAGCGCGGGGCGTGCCATTCTCGGCATCGGGGCGGGCTGGTTCGAACTGGAGCACCGGCAGCTGGGCTTCGAGTTCGACACGTTCACCGAGCGGTTCGAAAAGCTCGAGGAGGCGCTGCAGATCATCGTCCCGATGCTGCACGGCGAGCGACCCACCTTCGCCGGCAAGTGGTACCGCACCGAGAGCGCGATCAATGAGCCCCGGTACCGAGACCACATTCCGATCATGCTCGGCGGCAGCGGTGAGAAGAAGACGTTCCGACTGGCCGCCCGGTACGCCGACCACCTCAACATCATCGCCGACATCGCCGAGCTGCCCGGCAAGTTGAACGTACTCCGGCAGCGCTGCGCCGAAATCGACCGTGACCCAGCAACTTTGGAAACCAGCTGCTTGCTGACGGTCGTCGTCGACGGTTACGACGCGCCGCAAGACATCGACGAGGCGCGCGGTGGCCGGGCGCTCAGCGGGACCGTCGATCAGGTAGCCGACGAGATCAAACGCCGCGTGCTCGACGTAGGTATCGACGGTGTGATCATCAATCTTCCGACGCACCGCTACACCCCCGGTGTGATCACCAAGGTAGGCGAGGCGTTGAGGCCGCTCGTCGACGCGTAGCGCCCGGGAACTCGCGGCGAAGAGCCATGTAATCTGCATCAGCAGTTTGCGCTGAGTGTCATCGAGTTCGCCGGTCGACCCGTGTTGCGATCGATGTGGTCGATCCAATCCTCGGTGGTCTCGCAATCGGCGCAGTCGTCTGGATCGACGGCTTCCCAACCGTTGCGGACCTGCGAGCAGCGGGCGGGCGGCGCCTCTAGGACTGCTGGCCGGCAACGTAGTGAACGGACAACGTGCGTACGCCCACCGTGCAGGGCGTATGCAATGGCTTGTCGCTGGGCAAAATGTGCGCATTCTCACCGGTACGGACGCCGTTCGGCAAAATTTCTAAGAGTAGAATGAGAGTTGCTGCTCAACACCTCATCATCGACCGACAGTGGCACGGCTTACCCCGGTAACCCACTGCACGCAGAAGTCCGCCACGCAGTCAGCGGGCGTCGACTCTGCCCGGTATTGAGGGAAGCGGGCGAAAAATCCAAAGCTTCAGGCTCGTCGCGAGTGTCTGAGTTCGTCGTACATGTCGTACATAAGGAGGGGAGGGTTGTGGAGGTGACCCGGGATCGGGCGGGCCAGCAGAGGCGCGCGCGTCGTCGCGAGATCTTGAACCGGATCGTTCGGGAAACCGAGCCACCGACGGACAGCCTGCCGCGGATAACGGATCAAGAGCGCAGGGAACGCGACGACTCGTACTACGCGCTGGTCGGCGAGGTGCTCGATCTGGCGGGCAACATCGGCGCCATTCTGATGGCGTCGGGGACACCGGCCACTGCCACGATGGACCAGGTCACTGCTATCGCGACCGCCTACGGCATCGACCGTTGTGAGGTCGATGTCATCAACACGACGATCCACGTCGCCGCATACCTTGGTCCGACGTCGCCGGCGGCCAGCACCCTGCACATCGTGCAATCCCGGTCGCTGGATTTCAGCCGGCTGGCGGCGGTCGACCGTCTGATCGCTCGCATCCGCGCCGGCCATGTGTCTCCGTCGAAAGCCCGCGACGAGCTCGACGCCATCATCACCGCGCCGCATCCCTACAAGCGGTGGATCGCCACCCTTGCCTGGGGTGCGTTGGCCTTCGCGACGGCGGGAACGCTGGGCGCCGGTCTGCTGGCCTGCTTGGTCAGCGCGCTGAGCGCGATGACGATCGACCGCGTCAACCGGATACTCAACAGGCACGGACTGCCGTTCTTCTTTCAGTACGCGGTTGGCGGCGCGATCGCGACCGCGCCGCCGCTGGTGCTCTACTGGCTGAGCCCCAGACTGGGGCTGCAATTCGAGCCGACGGTGGCGATCGCAGCAGGCCTCGTCGTGCTTCTTGCCGGGCTTTCGCTGGTGGGCTCGGTTGGCGACGTCATCACGGGCGCCCCGGTGACGGCTGCGGCCCGCTTCTTCGAGTTGGTCATGATGACCGCCGCGACGATCGCCGGTGTGGCGTTGGTACTGCACCTCGCCAGCCGCTTCGGCGCGCCGTTCGTCGCGATCAGTGCGGAGGCGCCACCCGCCCTGGCGGAGTTGCCCGCGCGTGTCGCATTCGGCGCGGCGAGCGCTGCGGCCTACGCCCTGGCCTGCTACGCCGAGCGTTCCGCAGCGATGGCCGCGGCATTCGGCGGCGCGGCAGGCACCGTCGTGTTCCTTCTGGCCCAGGGCGCGGGCCTGGGTGCGGTCGTGGCGTCGTTCGCCGCGGCGGTGCCGATCGGCCTCGTTGGCCGGCTGATGGAACGTCGCAATCTCGCACCGCCGCTGGTGGTGTCGATCGCGGGCATCGTCCCCCTGCTGCCGGGGCTGGCACTGCTACATGGCATCTACGCGATTCTCAACGACCAGCACGCGGTCGGGTTCGCATCGGTGTTGGGCGCAATGGCGATCGGTACCGCGCTCGCGGCCGGCGTCACATTGGGCGAATGGAGCTCGTGGAAAGTTCGGCGGCGCCGCCTTGCGGCTCGCCGCCGCAGCCGCAGGACACGGCTCCACGGGCACGCGGCGCTCAGTTCCGCCGACTAGGACGCCGTGTCACCGCGGGGATGTGGCGATGTGAACCTCCGAGGTCAGGGTCTGGTGAACGGGACAACGTTCGGCGATCTGCGTCAGCCGCTGCCGTTGAGTGTCGTCGAGTTCGCCAGTCAACTCGATGTCGCGATCAATCTGATTGACCCATCCCTTGGTGGTCTCGCAATCGGCGCAGTCCTCGGCGTGAATGCGCGAGTGTCGCAACGTCACTCGAACCCGTTCAAGAGGCCAGCCCTTGCGGTCGGCGTACATCCGCACCGTCATGGACGTACATGCTCCGAGCGCGGAAAGTAGCAGATCGTAGGGTGTTGGCCCGGCATCGTCGCCAATCGGCGATGGCTCATCGGCGATCAGCCGGTGGTGCCCGGCGGTGATCTGCTGGGTATATGGCCCCGCACCCGTCTCGGTAACGGTCACGGTGCCCTCGGACGCTGCGTCATCGCCAGTCTCGTCTGTTGTCATGCGTGTCTCCTTGTTGCGGTTTGAAGGCCGGCGCCGGGTCGGTCGTCTCGCGTCTCCGGGTCAGAGACTGCCCCACATCAACGCCTCACATCAATGCTCCACAATCGGCTGCGTCGGCTTCTACGGTTGTGGCAGCTCTGAGCGCGACGGAGGGCCTGATGACAACAGCCGAAGCGATGGAAGCACATCGTGCAACACCCGACGAGCGGTCCCAGGTCGTCACCGCATTGTGCAACGCGTTCTTCGATGACCGGATTTACCGGTGGGTGGTTCCCGACGATGCCCAGCGGCGCCGCAGCACAGCCGTCTTCTATTCGCGTGTCGTCGATGCATGCTGGCCGCACGGCGGGGTGTACTCGGCGGGCGATGGAGCCGGCGCGGCGCTGTGGGTTCCGCCGGGCAAGCAGCTGGTCACCGACGAACAGGCTGAGACGTTCGGTCGTGAACTCGTGGAAAGTGCCGGAGACGATGCCTCTTCTGCGCGAATGGCACAACTCTCCCAAATGATCGGCGACAACCACCCGGTGGACGCCTGCTGGTATCTGGCATTCATGGGTGTAGACCCGTCAGCGCAGGGCCGCGGTATCGGTACCCGGTTGCTGGCGGGGGTGCTCAGCCAGGCTGATCGTGACCGGGTACCGGCATATCTTGAGGCGTCGTGCCCCGAGAATCGGCGGCTATACGAGCGCCATGGTTTTCAAACGACGCGTGAGCTGACGGTGGCAGATTCCCCGGCCATCTACGCCATGTGGCGGCCTCCAACCGATATCCGGTAGCGGTGGCGGTTGGAATGCCAACTCGCGACTGCGGGCGGTGCTAGCGTCGCGAGACATGCGCTGGCCGGATCCAGAGTTTCAGCTGCGGGAGCCCGCCAACAGCGCCGCGGCAATCGAATGAGGTCGACGCGATGGACGAACCGCTGCTGTTGCAAGACCGCGATGATCGCGGCGTCGTCACGCTGACGCTGAACCGCCCCAAGGCCTTCAATGCGATGTCCGAGGCGATGCTCGCAGCGCTCGGGGAGGCCCTTGACGCCCTCGCCAACGATGAGATGGTGCGCGCCATCGTGCTCGCGGCGTCCGGCAAGGCTTTCTGCGCCGGCCACGACCTGAAGGAAATGCGGGCCGAGCCGTCGCTCGAGTACTACCGGGGGCTGTTCGCGCAGTGCACCGCCATGATGCTTGCGATCCAGCGCCTGCCGGTGCCGGTGATCGCGCGTGTCCAAGGCGTCGCGACTGCTGCGGGCTGCCAGCTGGTGGCGATGTGCGACCTCGCGGTGGCGAGTCACGACGCACGCTTCGCGGTCAGTGGAGTCAACGTGGGGCTGTTCTGCGCGACCCCGGGAGTGGCGCTGTCGCGGAACCTGCCACGCAAAGCCGCCTTCGAGATGCTCGTCACCGGCGACTTCGTCTCTGCTCAGGAGGCCCGCGTGCTTGGGCTCGTCAACAGGGTGGCGGCGCCAGAAGGCCTGGACGACGAGGTCGAGGAGTTGGTCGCGAGCATTGTCGCGAAGCCGGGTGTCGCGATCGCAATGGGGAAGGCACTGTTCTACCGCCAGATCGAAGTCGGCATCGAGGCCGCGTATGAGGACGCAGGCGCGACGATGGCGTGCAACATGATGGATCCGGGCGCGCTTGAGGGTGTTCAGGCCTTCATCGAGAAGCGCCCACCCAGCTGGTCTGCGGCGCAGATGTCAGCGACACGCGCGCCGTAATCGAACACCACCGAGTTCGCCGTGGTGGACAAGCCGGCCGAGGTCGACGAAAACCTGTGTCAGCTGGAGGCTTCCACTGCTGCTGCTGTGGCCGGTGCGCCGGGCCGGGTGACGATGCGACGCCAGTTCACCAAGATGATGACAGGAATCAAGAGCATCGACGTCCGAGCAATGAACACGGACAAGATCGATCATCGCCCACAGCACCAGGTAACCGACAACCACGTATATGAGCCATGGCGACATGTGCGTGGCCCGGACCCATTGCCCAACATCTCCGTCGGAAGCGGCCACCCGGACCGGGACATAGTCATACACATTGGCAAGCTGCATGAACTGGAACCAGAACGCCAGATGCGCGACGTGCGGTCGCGTACTCGTACGCCACAACGGCGCCGCGAATCGGATCAGCAGGTAGAGAACGGCATTGGTGCCCGGCCCGGCGAGCACCGCCGCAGCCACCGACGCACCCTTGCCTGCCGCGTATGCCGCCTTGTAGTCGACCTTCTCGTCGATGTTGTACAGCAACAGGATGTTGCCGGGGCTCCCGCCACCCCAGTGGATATCGAACGGATCGGACTTGAATCCGGAAGCCCAGGCGACGAACGAATGCATGCACTCGTGCGGTAGCACCGCCAGGTAGTGGGCCGGCAATATCGCCAGGGGCGTGGTGGCTGCCAGCCGCCAGATGGTATCCGGGCGCCGAGCGACTCGATGTTGATCGGGAGTTCCTCGATACACCGAGACGGGTCGTGGTCCGGTTTTCACATCTGACCACGGGCACGGTACTCGCCGGCCGCGCGCCGTACCCGGCATCGGCGACACCCGCTACGAGCCACCCACAAGTTTCCGGCGCGGCGTTTCGTGCGTATCTTAAGCCGCGATGTTCGCGCAGCTCACGGCAAACATGTCACCGCCGTTCGGGGGACGCGCCGTCGTATTCGTGGTCTCAGCGATCGGAGGCAACCCATGATCGACCCGGCCCATCTGGAGTCGTTTCTGGCCGGAGCGCGGGTCGATCCCGCGGTGTTCGAGCTGCGGCCCGACTACCGCGCCCTGCTTCTGGCCGTCGGCGGATTGGTACCCGGACCGAGCGACCGGGCCGGCGAGGCGCTGCTGCAGACGGCCGAATCCTCAGTGCGGCAAGCCCTTCGCGAATCTCCGGTGGATCAGTTGCCGCACATCGCGGCGTGGCGGGAGGCCTACCGGGCATTCGGCGCCAAACCGCAACGCACCCGCAACAGCGTGGAAGCCCTGATGCGCCGCGCCGAGTCGGGCCTGCCACGGGTCAACCGGCTCACCGACATCTACAACGCCGTCTCGGTGCTGCATCAGCTGCCGCTGGGTGGGGAAGATCTGTCCCGGTATACGGGTGCGCCGCAGCTGATTCGGGCCACCGGTGCCGAACCCTTCGACACGACCGCCGACGGCACCGCGGTGATCGAGCACCCTGACCCCGGCGAGGTGGTGTGGAGTGACGACGCCGGGGTGACCTGCCGGCGCTGGAATTGGCGCCAGGCCCGGCGCACCCAGCTGCGTGACGACACCACCACCGCGCTGTTCATCATGGACGCGCTCGACCCGATGACCGATGCGGAATTACATGCGGCTGTCGAGGACCTGAGCGCTCATCTGCGTCGGTTGGGTCCCGACGTGCACATCGCCCGGCGCCGTCTCTCGGCCAACGCGGCTTCATCGCCGGCGGACTGAAACCGCGCTCGCCCGTACCGCAACGAAAAGGCCCCACCGCGATTTGCTGGGGTGGGGCCTTCTCGCGCCCCCGCGCGCTTGCGCGAAGGATTTCTGATGTCAGGCGGTGCGGCGAATTCCCCGCTTGAGCAGTATTCGCGCTCGGACTCGGACAGGCCCGCCCCAGATGCCGTAGGGCTCGCCGACGGCCAGCGCGTGGGTGCGGCACTGGGCGATCACCGGGCAGCGCCGGCACATCTCTTTGGCGCGCATCTCGCGCTGGGAGCGGGCCCGGCCGCGCTCGCCGTCGGGATGGAAGAACATTGCAGAATCGACTCCTCGGCAAAGGCCAGGCATCTGCCAATCCCAGATGTCGGCGTTTGGTCCGGGTAACTGTTGCGGCTGTGGCACTGGAAAACCCCTCTCTACACACCCTTTTCGGACACGCCTGGATGCGTGAGTCGTGGAACCGATCCGAGCACAGTCGCCGATGACTACTCGTGCACACAACGTAGAAGCGCTTAGGAAAGGCCGTCAATAGCCGCACATGTGCTCAAACACATATCCGCAGGCGGAGAATTTACATCACGTTCATCGATGCGACCCGCGGGCCGCGAGTTCGGTGCTAACGAGTTGGCCGCCGGGCGAATGCGGCTGACGTTTTGGCTGATCAGTTAACGCAGCGTCGATTCCGCAATTACCGATGGCCGTACGGCGGTTGACATGGACGTAACATCACGACCATCAACTGTTAACTTACGGGATCTAGCGACGCATTTCGTGGCGCCGGTAACGTCGCCAGCAGATGGGAAATCCAGCACCACGCCCGCCGCAACCGGCCTGAATGAGGCGGCGTTCGGTAACGACCCCGGGCACTGGCCGCTGCCACCCGCCATGACACCACACCAGCTGTGGTTGCGCGCGGTCGCCGCAGGCGGGCAGGGCCATACGGCAGCGCGTTGGCCGACCTGGACCGGCTCCAGCGCCTGGTAGCGCACGGCCCGCTGGCTTCGCTGGCGCTCAGCACACGGGCGTCCTTTCTTCGTCAACTCGGCTGGCACGACCGTGCCCGCTCCTTCGACGGGCGGGCATGATGCTGGCCGACGGGAGCTGGGCCGCCGCCGCCGATGCGCTCATCGGGCTGGCCGCCGATGCGCTGGGTGTGGGCCGGTTCGCCGCGTCGGCACGGGCACTGCAGCGAGCCGCGGGCCATGTCGCGGATGCCGCGACCGCGCGCGCTGCCCGTGCGGTTCGCCTGGGTGTCGGCCGAGCTCGCGATGGTCAGCGGCGACGGCGAGTCCGCGGTCGCCCACGCCGAACGTGCCGTCGCGCTGGCCGCGGACCTGGCTCGGCGCGGCACACCGTCAAATCCCGCGTCATCCTGGCGGCCGCGCGGTGCAGCAGCGGCGACATCGCCGGGTCGCGCCGGGAGGCGGACGAAGCGCTTAGCCAGGCCGGCGCGTTCGGCCTGATTCCGTTGCGGTGGGCGGTGGCCTGCCTGCTCGCCGACATCGGCAGCGCGACGCATCCACACGCCGAGATCACCGTAATCCGCGATGGGTCCGCCGAAACCGTGATCCGACGGGGCGGCGTGTGGCGTCGCGGTAACGTTGCGCCCTATCTGGTCGTTATTGTTTAGCTGAGCCGCGACCCGCTAGCTGAACACTCCCTGCCGGGATATGTCCTATTCGTAACGCTGGAGATATCGCCCACGATGACAATTTCGGGAGAACATCTCGACGCTGTCGTTGCTGAGGCTGTGGCGGGCGATCGGGACGCGCTCCGGGACGTGCTGGAGACCATCCGGCCCATCGTCGTCCGGTATTGCCGGGCGAGGGTGGGGACCACGGAGCGCAGCGGTCTCTCAGCAGATGACGTTGCTCAGGAGGTGTGCTTGGCTGCCATCACGGCGCTGCCGCGCTACAAAGATCAAGGTCGACCGTTCCTGGCCTTTGTCTACGGCATCGCCGCGCACAAGGTTGCTGACGCGCACCGCGCCGCAGGCCGGAACAAGTCCGATCCCATGGACGTCGTCCCGGAGCGCTACTCCGGCGAGGCGGGTCCCGAGCAGCTGGCCATCGACTCCGAATAGTCGGCCCAGATGGACACGCTGCTGCAGATCCTGCCCGAGAAGCAACGGGAGATCCTGATCCTGCGGGTCGTCGTCGGCATGAGTGCGGAGGAGACCGCAGAAGCCGTCGGCAGCACCGCCGGCGCGGTCCGCGTCGCGCAGCATCGCGCGCTGGCGCGGCTGAAGACGGAGATCATCGCGACGGGGCGTGACCATGCCTGACTTCGGACGCTGGAATTCCAACGGTGGGGACCCGTCGCTCAACGAAATCAACCGCACCGACCGGTTCCTCGATGCGCTGCATCGCAGCAGCCGGTGTATGCCACCGATCCTGGCGAGGCCGAACTCGCACAGCTGTTGGCCGGGCTGGCGCGACGACATTCGGACCCGCCGCTGACGGCTGCCGTCACGCCGCGTGACGCGGCGGTGGCGCTGGGCGGCGTGACGTCGCCGGAGCGCCGTCGCGGCTGTCCCTTGCGGTCGTCGGGTCCGGCGGCAGCGGCGGTGCTGTGCCTCGGCGGCTTCGGCGCCCTTGTTGCCGGTGCGGGCCCGGGTGACGCGCTGTACGGCGCTGCGCACCATGTTGTTCGGTGAGCAGACCGCAGACGCGCGACGACGCGGTGATCCTGGCCGCCCAGCGAGATGCAGCAGGTTCAGCAGCTCATCGATCAGGGGCACTGGCAGGCCGCCCAGGACAAGCTGCAGACACTTACCACCACAGTGGCGACCGTCAATGATGTTGAGCAGAAACAGCAACTGGTCACGCAGTGGCAAGAGCTGACGGTCAAGGTGGAGAGCCAGGACGCGAACGCGACTGTGCCGCCGGGCGCGCCGGCGCCGACCTTCCCGGACCTGCCCGCGGTGGTCGCTCCGGAGACGACAACCTCGGAGACCAGCACCCCGCCGTCGGAGACGACGCCGCCGTCCGAAACGACGTCGCCGTCCGAAACGACGTCGCCATCCGAAACGACGTCGCCCACTTCGCCGACAACGGCGACATCGCCGACGACACCGACGACTGGGACGTCATCGACATCTCCAACCGCACCGCCGTCGACGACGTCACCGACATCGCCGACGGCCGCGACGACCACGACGGCTGCGCAGGAACCGGCGCCTGCGACGACAACACCGGCGACGACCACGAGCGCGGCACCAGCGACCAGTGCGACGACGACCACGGCCGCCGCTCCACCGCAGACGGCTACGACCACGACGTCGGCGGCGGGAGCCCCTGCCGCGGGTGGGCCACCCGCAGGCGGCCCGGCCGCGGACAGTCCGGAAGTGGTGGCACCTGCGGCGCCGCCCGCAACTGCCGCGCCACCCGCGCAGTCACCCCGGCAGGCGGTCACGCCACCGCAGGCACCGGCGCAGGCATCCGTCGTGGAAAGTCCGCGCTCACGCGCTCCGGAAAGCCCGCCGGCGCAAGGCTCGGTCACGGCGAACGTCCCGGCCACGACAACGATCGTCGTTCCAGCGCCCAATGCGGGCGGGACCGGCTGACAGCCGGCGGATGAAGTTCAGCCCTCAGCGATATCCGTCGGACTCCGACGTCGCCTCGTTGAGTGAGGCGTCGGCGTAGCCGCGGCAGTAATCCCAGGTCACATAGGCATCCGGCTCGGGGTCGTAGGCCGGCTCGTGCGGGCGTACGGTGCCGTCGACGAGCAGCTGCAGGAGGTTCGCGCGCAGCATGTCCCAGTCGTGATAATGGTCCTGCTGGCATTCGTCACAGCACACCACCAAGCCGCGAATGCCCTTATGCGCCAACAGCGCCTCGTACACCGCCAGATCGGCCAGATCAGCCTCGACCGCCGTCCGTTCCTGCGGGTCCAGCGGCTGGCCCGGCTCGATCGCGTCGAGTGCCGCCGAGGGATCGCACGGGTCATCGGCGAACGGATCAGGCGGCAAACCCGGTGGGAGGTGATCGCGCACGACTCCACATTACGCAGCAGTGCTGGGATCGCGCCAGCCGTTGAGCGGTGTGCCACCAGCATATCCAGCGTGCAGTGTGGGACTGAGCCGGCGAGGTCGATGCCGATAAGATTAGGTATCTAGCTCTGCGACTGCGCTTGACCGCGTCTGGTTACGGAAGGCCCCACCCATGTCGATCGCTGAAAGCGACATTCCCATCGCCGTTCCGGTTCCGACCGGCGGTGATGACCCGACCAAGATCGCGATGCTCGGTCTCACCTTCGACGACGTGTTGTTGCTGCCCGCCGCGTCCGATGTGGTGCCCGCCACAGCCGATACCTCCAGCCAGCTCACCAAGCGGATCCGGCTGAAAGTGCCGTTGGTCAGCTCGGCGATGGACACCGTGACCGAAGCCCGGATGGCGATCGCGATGGCGCGCGCAGGCGGCATGGGCGTGCTGCACCGCAATCTGCCCGTGGCCGAACAGGCCGGTCAGGTCGAGACGGTCAAGCGGTCGGAAGCCGGCATGGTCACCGATCCCGTCACCTGCTCGCCGGACAACACGCTCGCCGAAGTCGACGCGATGTGCGCGCGGTTCCGCATCTCCGGCTTACCCGTCGTCGACGACACCGGCTCGCTGGTCGGCATCATCACCAACCGCGATATGCGCTTCGAGGTCGACCAGTCCAAGCCGGTTTCCGAGGTGATGACCAAGGCGCCGCTGATCACCGCCAAGGAGGGTGTCTCCGCCGAGGCGGCACTGGGCCTGTTGCGCCGCCACAAGATCGAGAAGCTGCCGATCGTCGACGGGCACGGCACGCTGACCGGACTGATCACCGTCAAGGATTTCGTCAAAACCGAACAGTTCCCGCTGTCCACCAAGGACATCGACGGCCGCCTGCTGGTCGGCGCGGCGGTCGGTGTCGGCGACGACGCGTGGACTCGGGCCATGACGCTTGTCGACGCCGGTGTGGACGTGCTCATCATCGACACGGCGCACGCACACAACCGTGGCGTGCTGGACATGGTGCACCGGGTCAAAATGGCGGTGAGCGACCGCGTCGACGTGATCGGCGGAAACGTCGCGACCCGCGCGGCCGCGGCGGCTCTGGTCGATGCCGGGGCCGATGCGGTGAAAGTCGGCGTCGGCCCGGGCTCGATCTGCACCACCCGTGTGGTCGCCGGCGTCGGCGCACCGCAGATCACCGCAATCCTGGAGGCGGTCGCCGCCTGCGCGCCCAGGGGCATTCCGGTCATCGCCGACGGCGGCCTGCAGTACTCCGGCGACATCGCGAAAGCGCTTGCCGCAGGGGCGTCGACGGCCATGCTGGGCTCACTGCTGGCCGGTACGGCCGAATCGCCGGGCGACTTGATCTTCGTCAACGGCAAGCAGTTCAAGAGCTACCGCGGCATGGGGTCGCTGGGTGCGATGCAGGGCCGTGCCGGAGGGAAGTCCTATTCGAAGGACCGCTACTTCCAGGACGACGCGCTGTCGGAGGACAAGCTGGTGCCGGAGGGTATCGAGGGACGGGTGCCGTTCCGCGGACCGCTGTCGACGGTCATCCACCAGTTGACCGGCGGGCTGCGCGCGGCCATGGGATACACCGGCGCGAGCACCATCGAGCAGTTGCAGCAGGCGCAGTTCGTCCAGATCACGGCGGCGGGGCTCAAGGAGAGCCATCCGCACGACATCACGATGACCGTCGAAGCGCCGAACTACTACAGCCCCTAGGCCGAAGCGCTCGCGCGAGGAGATCGTCATGCGTGACATGGTCGAGATCGGCATGGGCAGAACCGCCCGCCGCACTTATGAACTCGATGACATCAACATCGTGCCGTCGCGGCGTACCCGGTCCTCCCAGGACGTGTCGACGGCCTGGCAGATGGACGCCTACCGGTTCGAGATCCCAGTGGTCGCCCACCCGACCGACGCCCTGGTCTCGCCGGAGTTCGCCATCGAACTGGGCCGTCTCGGCGGGCTCGGGGTGCTCAACGGCGAGGGGCTGATCGGCAGGCACGCCGACGTCGAGACAAGATCACCCAGGTCGTCGAGGCCGCGGAGAAGGAGCCGGAGCCCTCGACGGCGATCCGGCTGCTGCAGCAACTGCATTCGGCGCCACTGGATCCCGATCTGCTGGGCGCAGCGGTGGCGCGAATCCGCGACGCCGGGGTCACCACGGCCGTGCGGGTGAGCCCGCAGAACGCCCAGGCGCTGACGCCTTCGCTGGTCGCGGCCGGGATCGACCTGCTGGTCATCCAGGGCACCATCATCTCGGCCGAACGCGTCGCCCAGGACGGCGAGCCGCTGAACCTCAAGACGTTCATCTCCGAACTCGACGTCCCGGTGGTGGCCGGCGGCGTGCTCGACCACCGCACCGCGCTGCACCTGATGCGCACCGGCGCCGCCGGCGTCATCGTCGGCTACGGCTCCACCAGCGGTGTCACCACCAGCGACGAGGTGCTCGGCATCAGCGTGCCGATGGCCACCGCGATCGCCGACGCCGCCGCCGCCCGCCGCGAGTATCTCGACGAGACCGGCGGCCGATACGTGCACGTGCTGGCCGACGGCGACATCCACACTTCCGGCGATCTGGCCAAGGCGATCGCCTGCGGCGCCGATGCGGTGGTGCTGGGCACGCCGCTGGCCACGTCGGCAGAGGCAATGGGCGACGGCTGGTTCTGGCCCGCCGCTGCGGCGCACCCGTCGCTGCCGCGCGGCGCGCTGTTGCAGGTCGCGATCGGTGAGCGTCCGTCGCTGAAGCAGGTGCTGACGGGTCCGTCCGATGACCCGTTCGGCTCGCTGAACCTGGTCGGCGGCCTGCGTCGGTCGATGGCCAAGGCCGGCTACTGCGACCTCAAGGAATTCCAGAAGGTCGGTCTGACCGTCTCGGTCTGACTCTCCGGACTTCTCTGCCCGGCCGATGCGTTGACGACAGAGGCGGCGTGGTCGCGCCGTTGTCAGCCTCCGACGAACAGGGAGATCCACACGATGGATTACACGCGGCTGGGAGTCCTCCGGCCTCAAAGTCAGCCGGATCACGCTGGGCTGCATGAGCTTCGGCGACACCAACCGCGGGTGTCACCGAGTGGGCGCTGGACGACGAGGCCGCCGAGCCGATCTTCCGCCAGGCCGTCGAGCTCGGCATCACGTTCTGGGACACCGCCAACGTCTACGGGCCGGCAGCTCCGAGGAGATCGTCGGCCGCGCGATCCGCGAAGTACACCCGGCGCGAGGACGTCGTGCTGGCCACCAAGGTGTACTTCGCCGATGCACGACGGCCCGGGTGGTTCCGGCCTGTCCCGCAAGGCCATCATGGAGCAGATCGACGCGTCGCTGACGCCGGCTGGGCACCGACTACGTCGACCTGTACCAGATCCACCGCTTCGACCCGGACGTACCGGTCGAGGAGACGATGGAGGCGCTGCACGACGTCGTCAAGGCCGGCAAGGCCCGCTACCTCGGCGCCTCGTCGATGTGGGCGTGGCAGTTCGCCACGCATGCAGCACGCCGCCGACCTGCACGGCTGGACCCGGTTCGTCTCCATGCAGAACCAGTACAGCCTGCATGCAGCGCGAAGAGGAGCGGGAGATGTTCGGCCTGCTCGCCGACCAGGGCGTCGGCAGCATCCCGTGGAGCCCGCTGGCCAAGGGCCGGCTGGCCCGGCCCTGGGGTGAGCAGACGCAGCCGGCGGCGACACCGGACCCGACTGTCGGCACGGCGCTTCGTCGCCGACAGCGACCGAGCCGATCGTCGACGCCGTCCAGCGCAGTCGCCGAGGCCCGCGGCGTGCCGATGGCACAGGTCGCGCTCGCCTGGGTGCTGACGAACCCGGTCGTCGCCGCGCCGATCGTCGGCCCGACCAAGCCTCACCACCTCGCCGACGCCGTCGCCGCCCTCGACATCGAGCTCACCGACGACGAGATGGACGAGTTGGAGCGGCCGTACCTGCCCCGCACCCCGACGTTCTTCTGACCGCGGTCCGCCGCCCGACGCGGCGGACTTAGGATCGCCTGTCTAGCAAGTTACCGGCCAGTAAGGTGATACTGAGTCGATGGAACCTGACTATGACGTCCTGATCATCGGTTCGGGCTTCGGCGGCAGCGTCAGCGCGCTGCGGCTAACCGAGAAGGGCTACCGAGTCGGGGTGCTCGAGGCCGGCAGGCGATTCGCCGACGAGGAGTTCGCCAAGACCTCGTGGAACCTGCGCAAGTTCCTGTGGGCGCCGCAGTTCGGAATGTATGGCATCCAGCGCATCCATCTGCTCCGCAACGTGATGATCCTGGCGGGTGCGGGCGTCGGCGGCGGATCGCTCAACTACGCCAACACGCTGTACGTGCCGCCGGAGCCGTTCTTCAACGACCCGCAGTGGAAGAACATCACCGACTGGCGCTCCGAGCTCATGCCGCACTACGACCAGGCGCAGCGGATGCTCGGCGTCGTCACCAATCCGACGTTCACCGACGCCGATCGGATCATCAAGGAAGTCGCCGACGACATGGGCGTCGGCGACACCTTCGTCCCCACGCCGGTCGGCGTGTTCTTCGGGTCCGACGGCAAGAAGGACGCCGGTAAGACGGTGCCGGACCCCTACTTCGGTGGTGCCGGACCCGCGCGGACCGGTTGTATCGAATGCGGCTACTGTATGACGGGGTGCCGCTACGGCGCCAAGAACACGCTGGTGAAGAACTATCTCGGGCTGGCGGAATCGGCTGGCGCACAAGTACATCCGCTCACCACGGTGACCGGCTTCGAACAGCGTGCCGACGGCACATGGGAGGTGCGTACGGCGCGCACCGGCAGCAAGCTGCGCAGGCGGCGACGCACGTTCACCGCGCGTTACGTGATCCTGGCCGCGGGTACCTATGGCACCCAGAAGCTGATGTTCAAGATGCGCGACGCGGGCAAGCTGCCGAAGCTGTCCGACAAGCTCGGCGTGCTGACCCGGACCAATTCGGAGTCCATCGTCGGCGCCGGCCGGCTGCAGGTGCGCGACGACCTCGATCTGACCCATGGGCGTGGCGATCACGTCCTCGATCCACCCGACCAGCGACACCCACGTCGAACCGGTGCGGTACGGCAAGGGCTCGAACGCGATGGGGCTGCTGCAGACCCTGATGACCGATGGCGCCGGACCTCAGGGCACCGACGTGCCACGCTGGAAGCAGCTGTTCCAGAACGCGGAAGCCGACCCCAAGGGCACGCTGCGGCTGCTCAACCCGCGGCGGTGGAGCGAGCGGACAATGATCGCGCTGGTCATGCAGCACCTGGACAACTCGATCACCACCTTCACCAGGAAGACGAAGTTCGGCTTCCGCATGCTGGACAGCAAGCAGGGCCACGGCGAGCCGAACCCCACCTGGATTCCTGCGGGCAACGAGGTCACCCGGCGCATCGCCGAGAAGATCGACGGCGTCGCCGGCGGTACCTGGGGCGAGCTGTTCAACATCCCGCTCACCGCGCACTTCCTCGGCGGCGCCGCCATCGGCGACAGCCCGCAGACCGGCGTGATCGACCCGTATCAGCGGGTGTACGGCTATCCGACGCTGGCGGTGATGGACGGCGCGGCGGTATCGGCGAATCTGGGTGTGAATCCCTCGCTTTCGATCACCGCACAGGCCGAGCGGGCGGCGGCGCTGTGGCCCAACAAGGGTGAGGTCGATCAGCGGCCGGGACAGGGCCAGCCGTACAAGCGCCTTTCACCGATCGCGCCGAAGCATCCGGTCGTTCCCGAGGATGCGCCCGCGGCGCTGCGCCGGTTGCCGATCGAACCGGTCACCTCGGCGGGTTGAAGTCGCTCGCCCATGGGTATCTACAAGTACCCCCGGGAATGAGAGGTCGAGCGATGCGCACGGCGTATACAGAAGAGCTCACCGCGTTGTGTGCTCAGACCGCCGACATGTGCGGGTTGGCCGCCACCGCCATGGAGCACGCGACGGACGCCCTGCTGGACGCCGACCTGTCGATGGCGGAGCAGGTTTTCGCCGACCACGAGCACCTCGCGGCGATGAGGCGGGATGCCGAAGCGGGCGCCTTCAGACTGCTCGCACTCCAACAACCGGTCGCCGGCGATCTGAGAGCGGTCGTCGGCTCGATGCACATTGCGGCGGATGCCGAGCGGATGGGTGCGCTCGCATTGCACGTTGCGAAGATCGCTCGGCTGCGCCACCCCGATTGCGCCGTACCCGACGCCGTCCGCGATTGCTTCGCCGAGTTGGGGAGTGACGCGGTCCGATTGGCCGCGACGGCGCAGCAGGTGCTGTCCTCACGCGATCCGTACGTGGCGGCGCAGCTGCGCGACGCCGACGACGCGGTGGACGACCAGCATCGGCGATTGATTGTGATGACGATGGACCACACCTGGCAGGACGGGGTCTGTTCCGCGGTTGACGTGGCACTCCTGGGTCGGTTCTACGAGCGTTTCGCCGATCATGCCGTCGAGATCGGCAGGCGGGTGGTGTTCGAGGCAACGGGCGGTCTGCCTGACCAGAAGCAGATGGCCTAGTCACGACGTTGGCAAGCGGTGTTTCGCCCGGCAACCGTCAACACGCCCGGCAACCGTCAACATATGTGACTCTCGGAAGCACCGTTGCGCCCTGACGGACGATAAAGGCCTCTATCATTCTGCCGACATGGGAGCACTCGACGGCAAGGTCGCAATCGTCACCGGCACCAGCCGCGGCGTCGGGGTCGGCATCGCCCACGAACTGCTGCGCGCCGGCGCCACCGTGATCGGCTGCTCCCGTTCGAAACTGGACGCGCTGCCGGGGTCCGACAACGAGCCCGACTGGGTCGGTCGGTCCGCGCAAATGGTGTGTGACCAAGGCGATTACGACTCAATCGATGCCATGGTTTCCGAGGTCGCGGGCACGTATGGCCGCATCGACATCCTGGTGAACAACGCCGGTGGCACCGTGCCGACACCGAATGTCGAGGCTGTGCCCGCCCTCGTGCAGCAGATCCAGGGCACGCCGCGCAGCGACGACGACTTCGAGCGCACGGTGCTGTTCCACTCGTTCGCCATCCAGATGAACCTGATCAGCCCGCTGTGGTTCGCCATCCGGGTGTACCGGCAGATGCGCGACCAGGACGGTACGGGTTCGATCGTCAACATCTCCAGCGGTGCGGGCCACCCCGCGGGGTCTCCGACGCTGGTGTCCTACGGCGCCGCCAAGGCCGGACTCAACCATCTGACACGTTCCCTCGCCGAGGAGTGGGGACCGCGGGTGCGGGTCAACTGCCTGGCCCTTGGCCCCACGATGACCGAGAATTTCCGCAGTTTCGTGCTGCCGAAGAACGACCCCGACGGGGCGGAGTACTTCCGAAACGTACCGATGCGAAGGGCCGGCGAACCCGCCGAGGTCGGCAGGACGTGTGTGTTCCTGTGCAACGGCGCAGCCGACTTCATCAACGGCACCACCATCGAGATCGACGGCGGCATGCTTCCCGGCGTGCTCTACGAGGCCGGCCTCAAGACCATCACCGATCTCTTGTAGAGCGTCGTCAGGTGTGCCGACGGCGCAATGGCTCGCGACCGGCCGGCTGCTGCGGCGGTGGGAGCAACGCATGGCGTCTCTTGATCGCGATCGTGGTCGGGTCTTTGGAGCTGATCTCCAGGTCCTTACCGGCATGGCAGATCGTCAGGCAGGCATCCGGTCCGTCCCGCAGGCTGTAGGTCACATCGGCGTGTGTGACGTCGATCGTCAGTCGGAAGTCGCGCCAGCGCAACCTGAAGCGAAGGCGTGAAATGCCATCGGGCAGTTGCGGATCGAGCGACAGCACGCCTTTGTCGTCGCGCAGGCCGCCGAACCCGGCGACCAGCGCGGTCCAGGATCCGGCCAGTGACGCCATGTGCAGGCCATCGCGGGTGTTGTGGTGAAGGTCCCGAAGGTCGATCATGGCCGCCTCGTAGGTGTAGTTATGCGCCAGTTCGAGATGGCCGACCTCTGCGCACATCACCGCCTGCGTGCATGCCGACAGCGAGGAATCGCGGGTGGTGCGCCTCTCGTAGTAGTCGACGTTGTGTGCCTTCTGTTCGGCGGTGAACGCATGGCTCTGCCAATGCATGGCCAGCACCAGATCGGCCTGTTTGAGCACCTGCGCCGGGTACAGCCGCACGTAGGGCTCGTTGAGCAACAGCGGATAGGTGGTGTTGTGGGAGAAGTTCCATTCGGCGAGGGTCGTGAAACCCTCGGACTGTGGATGAACACCGAGTTCGCGATCGAACGGAATATGAGCGGCGTCGGCCGCGTCGCGCCACGCGGCGGTTTCCTCCGTCGTGACACCGAACGCGTACGCCGCGTCGGCGAGGCGTACACAGGCGTCCGCCGCCGCGCGCAGATTGTTGGCCGCCATCATGTTGGTGAAGACATTGTCGCGAACGATCGCGGTGTACTCGTCGGGCCCGGTGACGCCGTCGATGTGCCATACGCCGTGCCGGTCGTGGTGCCCGAGCGAGAGCCACAGCCGGGCAGTCTCGACGAGCACCTCGAGCCCACATTCCTCCTCCAACGAGTGGTCGCCGGTGACGATCGCGGTACCGCTCGAACGCCATCGCGATGTCGGCGTTGATGTGCCACGCGGCGGTACCGGCGGGCCAGTACGCCGAACACTCCTCCCCGCGGATCGTGCGCCACGGGTAGGCCGCGCCGTCGAGGTCGAGCTGTGTGGCCCTGTCCTTGGCGATGTCGAGGATCGACGCCCGCCACCGCAGTGCGTCCGCCGCTGCCCGCGGTGTGGTGTATGTCAGCACCGGCAGCACGAAACCCTCGGTGTCCCAGAATGCGTGGCCGTCATAGCCGGTACCCGTCAGGCCCTTCCCGGCTATCGCCCGGCGCTCGGCGCGGGCACTGGCCTGCAGTACGTGAAACAGGCCGAACCGCACCGCCTGCTGGCAATCGGGGTCGCCTTCGACCTCCACATCGGCGCTGTCCCAGAAGTCATCCAGATACGCGCGCTGGCCCTCGAGGAGTCCGGCCCACCCGGTGTAACGGGCGCCGCTGAGGGCGCCCGCGACCTGATCGCGCAGGGCCGGCCTCGAGCGCAGACTCGACCAGCCGTAGGCGAGGTACTTGACGATCCGCAGACGCTGTCCGGGCCGCAGACCGCAGATGACCGTGGTGCGCGCCCAGTCATCGCCGGATTCGGTGGCGACTTCCACTCGTCCGGGAACCTCGACGTCATGATCCATCGCCGCGGCCATCGTCAGCTTGCTGGCCCGGGTCCGGTGCACGAGAAGCGCACCGCGGTCGTTATTTTCGTGCTGCAATTGCTTTCAGGGGGTTCTTCAGCGCCGCGGCGACCCGAGGGTCTGGCGACACCGACGGCTGGTCCTCGTTCGCGACAAGCTCGGATTGCACGGTGGCTCGGACGAATTCGTCGAGTGCCTCGACCACGTACTCGATCGCGGCGACGCCGCGCTGAGTCAGCGAAACCAGCCGGGTGGACACGACCTTGACCTGCTTTCCCGCGGGGGATCGCCACTGGACGGTGCGGGTCAGCGTTCCGGCGCGCATATCGAGAACCCGCTCGTGCTCCAGTAGTTCGCCGTAGCGCACGTCGAACGGCTCGTCGTCCACCAGCAGGCGAAGCAGCTTGCCGTTGGTGACGTCGACGATGATCTGGCCGTCCTCGGGATAGCCGTAGCCGGCTTCGGCGTAGGGCAGCGGACGGGTCTCGTAGAAGGAGTTGAGATAGGTGCCGGGAAGGCCGTGCGGCTCACCCTCGTCGAGATTCCCGCGCATGCCGATGTGCCCATTCGACAATGCGAACAGCGACTCGGATTGCGCCAGGAGGTCGAGATCGAGCCAGGTTTCACGGACGTGCCAGGGTTCGACGGGAAATGCGTCGTCGGTGATCATTTGTCCAACAACTCCGCGAGGTCGGTCACCACGATGTCGGCGCCGTGGCGGCGCAACGCCTCTGCGTGACCGACCCGGTCGACGCCGACGACGACGCCGAAGTGTCCGGCCCGGCCCGCCGTCACGCCCGAGATGGCGTCTTCGAAGACGGCCGCGCCTGCGGGGTCGACACCGACCAATTCGGCACCCCGTAGGAAGGAGTCGGGAGCGGGCTTGCCGGCAATGTTCTCGTCACGCATCACCACTCCGTCGACTCGGTGTTGGACGAACTTGTCGAGTCCGGTCAGTTCGAGCACCTCCTTGGTGTTCGCGCTGGAGGAGACCACCGCGACGCCAAGGCCGGCGTCGTGGGTCGCCTGGAGGTAGCGCCGCGAGCCGTCGAACACCTTGACCCCGTCACGGTGCATGGTCTGCACGAAAGCCTCGTTCTTGCGGTTGCCGAGCCCGTACACGGTCTCGGCGTCGGGCCCGTCGCCGGGGTCGCCCTCCGACAGCTTGATATCGCGACTGGCGAGAAACGACCGGACACCGTCCTCGCGTCTCTTGCCGTCGACGTAGTCGAGATAGTCTGCGTCGACGTCGAACGGCACGAAATCCTCGCCCGACGGGTCGGCCCTCTGGCGGAGGAAGTCGTCGAACATGACCTTCCAGGCCTTCTTGTGCACGCTTGCCGTATCCGTCAGAACCCCATCGAGGTCGAACAGAACGGCGCGGATCTGATCCGGCAGGCCAAGCACGACGAAACCTCCGATTCGCATCACTGGAGCATTCGGTTGGTACTACTCCACCATGCCCGTTATCGATCGTGGGCATACTTGGGCGCCGACGGCGAGCCGTGATCTCGAGAACCGCATAGCGCCGTATGCAGCAAACCGGTGTTCTATATTGAGCTCGCTCCACATCGGTGCTCGCAAACCTGCGGAGCCCATAGAGTTCTAGAATAAGGACTTCACAGCATGACGTACCAACCGCCTCCGCCTCCCTCTTACGGCGCCCCTCACGGTGGCGGTATGCCCGCACAGCAACCCAACAGCAACTTGGTATGGGGGATTCTCGTTACGCTGCTGTGCTGCCTGCCGTTTGGCATCGTGTCGATCTTCCAGGCGAGCAAGGTTTCCGGGCTGTGGGGGCAGGGCCGTTACGCCGAAGCGCAGAAGGCGTCCGACGACGCCAAGAAGTGGGCGATCTGGGGAGCGGTGGCCGGCGTGATCGTCGGCATCATCTACGGCATCATCGCCGTCATGGGTGGCCAATTCTCGTACATGTGATGCCTTCTCGTCTCGCCGCACCGCTCGCCATGCCACTGGCCGTGGCCGCGGTGGCGGCCGGCGGCTGCGCAGTCGTCTGGCTGGCCAATCCGGCGGTGCCCGGGGGAATTCTCCCGGTGTGCCCGACGAAGGCGCTGTTCGGCATCGACTGCCCGGGCTGCGGGAGCCTGCGGATGATCAACTCCCTGCTGCACCTCGATCTGACGGGAGCGCTGAGGTACAACACCCTGGGCCTGGTGGCGGTGGGGCTGATGTTGTGGGCCTTCGGTGCCTGGACCTACGGCCGGCTGGTCGACAGGCGGATCCGTAGCTGGCAGCACCTGCGGTGGGCGGCCCCGGTGGCGCTGACCCTGACACTTGTGTGGTTTGTGGTGCGCAACTTGGAGTTTGGGCCGTTCGCCGCGCTCCATGTCTGAGGTGACGCCGACAGGGCGGGTTTGTCGCCACGCCAACTAGACTGTTTACGTGGAATCCGCAGCTCCCCGCCCTGTATTGGTAGTCGACTACGGCGCGCAGTACGCGCAGCTGATCGCGCGACGGGTGCGTGAGGCCCGGGTGTATTCGGAGGTCGTTCCGCACACCGCGACCGTCGAGGAGATCAAGGCCAAGGACCCGCAGGCGATCGTGCTGTCCGGTGGTCCGGCCAGCGTGTATACCGATGGCGCCCCGCAGCTGGATCCCGCGCTGTTCGACCTCGGGGTCCCGGTGTTCGGCATCTGCTACGGGTTCCAGGCGATGGCGCAGGCACTCGGTGGCACCGTCGCCCGCACCGGAACCAGCGAGTACGGTCGAACGGAACTGAAAGTGGCTGGGGGACAGCTCCATTCCGATCTGCCCGGCGCTCAGCCGGTGTGGATGAGCCACGGTGACGCGGTGACCGCGGCCCCTGAGGGTTTCGAGGTGGTCGCGACGAGTGCGGGCGCCCCGGTTGCGGCGTTCGAAAACCGGGCTCGTCGGCTGGCCGGGGTGCAGTACCACCCTGAGGTGATGCACACCCCACACGGACAGCAGGTGCTCAGCCGGTTTCTGCACGAGTTCGCGGGGATCGACTCGACGTGGACGCCCGCGAACATCGCCGATGCGTTGGTCGAACAGGTGCGCCAGGAGATCGGCGACGGCCGGGCGATCTGCGGGCTGTCCGGGGGGGTGGACTCGGCGGTCGCGGCAGCCCTCGTGCAGCGCGCCATCGGTGACCGTTTGACCTGCGTGTTCGTCGATCACGGTCTGCTGCGCGCCGGTGAGCGAGGCCAGGTGCAACGCGATTTCGTCGCCGCCACCGGTGCCAACCTGGTCACCGTCGACGTGGCCGACCGGTTTCTCGAGGCGCTGGCGGGGGTCACCAACCCCGAGGGCAAGCGCAAGATCATCGGCCGTGAGTTCATCCGGGCGTTCGAGGGGGCGGTTCGAGACACCATAAAGGGCGCTGCCGCCGACGAATCCGATGTCGAGTTCCTGGTGCAGGGCACCCTGTATCCCGACGTCGTCGAATCCGGCGGTGGTTCGGGCGCGGCGAACATCAAGAGCCACCACAATGTCGGTGGGCTGCCCGACGATCTGAAGTTCAAACTGGTGGAGCCGCTGCGGCTGTTGTTCAAGGATGAGGTGCGCGCGGTGGGCCGTGAGCTGGGCCTGCCCGAGGAAATCGTTGCGCGCCAGCCTTTTCCCGGCCCCGGCCTCGGTATTCGGATCGTCGGCGAGGTCACCGCGGAGCGACTGGACACGCTGCGGCGTGCGGACGCGATCGCCCGCGAGGAGCTGACCGCGGCCGGCCTGGACAACCAGATCTGGCAGTGCCCGGTGGTGCTGCTGGCCGACATCCGGTCGGTGGGTGTGCAGGGCGACGGCCGCACCTACGGCCACCCGATCGTGCTGCGACCGGTGTCGAGCGAGGACGCCATGACCGCGGATTGGACGCGGGTGCCCTACGAGGTGCTCGAACGCATCTCCACCCGCATCACCAACGAGGTCGCCGAGGTCAACCGCGTGGTGCTGGACGTCACCAGCAAGCCGCCCGGCACCATCGAGTGGGAATAGCGCCTTTCTAGCCCGAGCTGGGCCCAGCTCGGGCATCGAAGCCCGCTTGACGGTGTCGGTTGGGTGGGTGTTTACTCGCAGTATCGAACATACATTCGAACATAGAGTGATTCTGATGGTGCGGGAGGTACTGCTGTGACGGCGGCGGTCGCTCTGGGTCAGCGCCGGTTTAACCGCGCTGAACAGGTAGAACATCTTCGGCAGAAGATTGCGGCGGTGTCCGGCAAGGTGGGCGGCGGACATCGGGGCCCCGACCCGTCCGCCGATCTGCTGCCGGCCTCGGAATCTTTGCTGCCGATGCCCGAAGTGTTGGCCGAATCGCTCCCCACCTCGTTGCCGCGCGGCACCGTCGCTGTGCTGTCGGGCGCCCGGTCGCTGCCGCTGAGCATGGTGGCGGCGGTGACGGCCGAGGGTGGGCACGCCGCGATCGTCGGCCAGCCCGATGTCGGCCTGTTGGCGGCCGTGGAAATGGGAGCGGATCTGAGCAGGATCGCGCTCATTCCCGAACCCGGAGCCGATCCGGTCGAGGTGGCCGCCGTGCTGATGGATGGCATGGATCTGGTGGTGCTCGGCCTTGGCGGTCGGTCGGTGCCTGCCACCCGGGCGCGAGCGGTGGTGGCCCGTGCCCGGCAGAGGGGCTGCACCTTGCTGGTCGTCAACGGTGACTGGCAGGGTGCGTCCGCTCGGCTGGAGGCCAGGGTCTGTGGCTATGAGGTGACCGGCGCCGGTGACAGTGAGCCCGTTCCGGGCTGTGGCCGGATCAGCCGGGTGCGGCTGACCATGCGTGCCAGAGGCCGGTCCTTCGGTGCCGCCCGTGCCGTAGGCGGATGAGACATGGCTGGCTCGTCGCGGGTGCTGGCGATCTGGTGCATGGACTGGCCCGCGGTCGCGGCGCTGGCCGCATCGGGCCTGCCCCCGACGGCCCCGGTGGCGGTCACGCTGGCCAACCGGGTCATCGCCTGTTCGGCGTCGGCCAGGGCGGCCGGTGTGCGACGGGGCCTGCGCCGCAGGGAATCACAGGCACGGTGCCCCGAACTGCATGTCGTCACGGCCGATCCCGCGCGGGACGCCCGCCATTTCGAAGATGTGACGGCCGCGGTGGACGACCTGGTACCCCGGGCCGAGGTGCTGCGGCCCGGTCTGCTGGTCCTGGCGGTTCGCGGGGCGGCGCGTTACTTCGGATCCGAGCAGGCCGCCGCTGAGCGACTGGTCGACGCGGTGGCCGCGGCCGGGGCCGAATGCCAGGTCGGGATCGCCGACCAACTGTCGACGGCCGTCTTCGCCGCCCGAGCCGGTCGGATCGTGGAGACCGGCAAGGATGCGCTGTTTTTGTCCGCACTGTCGATCCGGCAACTGGCCACCGAACCGAGCCTGGCCGCAGCCGGCCGTGAGGAGCTGGCGGACCTGCTGTGGCGCATGGGTATCCGCAACATCGGCCAATTCGCTGCACTGACGCGAAGCGATGTGGCCTCACGGTTCGGGGCCGATGCGGTGGTCGCGCACCGGTTCGCTCGTGGCGAGCCCGCTCGCGGCCCGTCGGGACGTGAGCCACCGGCTGAGCTCGATGCCGTCATGAACTGCGACCCGCCCATCGACCGGGTGGACGCCGCGGCATTCGCGGGACGGTCACTGGCCAGCACCTTGCACCGCACCCTCGAGGCGTCGGGGGTTGGATGCACCCGGTTGGCCATTCACGCCGTCACCGCCAACGGTGAAGAGCTGGAACGGGTTTGGCGTTGCGCGGAACCGCTGACCGAGGATGCCACCGCGGACCGGGTGCGCTGGCAGCTGGACGGCTGGCTCAACAGACGCAATCGGAGCGACCGGCCCACCGCTGCTGTCACCGTGATTCGGCTGCGCCCGGTGGAGGCGGTGTCGGCCGAGGCGTTGCAGCTGCCGCTGTGGGGCGGGATCGGTGAAGAGGATCGGTTGCGCGCCCGCCGTGTGCTGGTGCGGATCCAGGGTCTTCTCGGGCCGGAGGCGGTACAGGTACCTGTGCTCAGCGGGGGCCGCGGACCCGCCGAACGCATCACCCTCACACCGCTGGGCGATGAGCTGGTCCCGCGGGCCGATCCCGGCCAGCCCTGGCCGGGGCAACTGCCGGAGCCGTCGCCGACGGTACTGCTCGACGACCCGGTCGAGTTGTTTGATGCCGACGGCAATCCCGTACGGGTGACTTCTCGGGGGTTGTTCTCGGCCGACCCGTGGCTGCTGACCGGTCCCGGCCGGGAGGACCGGTTGTCCTGGTGGACCGGGCCATGGCCGGTCGACGAGCGCTGGTGGGATCCCGAACAAGCCAAGGCCGGCCGCACCGCTCGGGCGCAGGTGCTGCTCGATGGTGACCCGGCGACGGCGCTGCTGCTGTGCTACCGCCAGCGGAGGTGGTACGTCGAAGGGATTTACGAGTGAACCCCGAGCAGCTCTCCGCGATCGGATATGCCGCCTGCTTCCATTCGGCACTGCGCCTGGTCGGCCGCCAGGAGAAGGCCGAGGTAACGGATTCTGCTGTGGGCGCCGTGTCTCGCTAGGACAGGTCGACGATGGTGGATTCGGCCTGGCGGTCGAGCTGGAGGTCACTCTGCCCAACCTCGACCACGACACGGCACAGCAACTGGCCGAGAAGGCACACCACGTATGTCCCTACTCCAACGCCACCCGGGGCAACATCGAGGTCAAGCTGGTCGTCACCGACGACTGAACTCGGCGCGCGAACGTCAGCCGAGCCGCTTCGCGAACGGTCCCACGCGCGCGAGGAACCGCTCGAAGAACACGTTGACGTCGACCTCGACACCGATGAGAGCGTTGGGCTCTCGGCCCCACCGGCCGCGCCAGTCCGCCACCGTCATACCGCGAGTCAACGTCCCGGTCAGCTCGACGTCGATCGCGGCCCGCCGGCACTGCACCAGATCCGGGTCGAGTGCAACGGCGGCGGCCAACGGATCGTGGAGATGGGCGAGATAGCCCTCGCCCTCGTCGAAATGAAACTCGAAATAGAACCGCATCGCGTCCTCGAGCACCTGGATCAGCGGATTCGACGCCACTGATCGGGTGCCACGGTCGTCCAGCACGCTCATCGGCACAGACGACGAATCCGCCGCGGTTGCAAGCCGGCTCAGAATGGTCGGCGTCATCGCGACATTCTCGGTCAGGTTGAGTCCCAACACGATCGGAATGTGGGTAGGCCGCTCCAGTCCCCATGCTGCACCCCACACGGCGAACACTTCGGCCGCCGCTTCGGGGTCGACGCTGATGTTCCATTCGGCAACCGGCGTCGTGTTGCCGCGATAGTCGAACGCACCGCCCATGATCACCAGCCGCCGCAGCAGCTTGGGCAACGACGGATCCTTGCGGAGCGCCAGCGCCAGGTTGGTCAGCGGCCCGGTGGCGACACCGATCAACTCGCCCGGGTGCGCTTGCGCCGCCAGCACCCAGGCCTCGGCGGCGTCGTGGGGGGTGAGCTGCCGCTCGGTCGTCGGTAGCTGGGCGTACCCGATGCCCTCGGGGCCGTGGGTGTCTTCCGCGGTGCGGAGTGAGGCGCTGACGGGTTCGGAGGATCCACGCGACACCGGAATGCCGGACATCCGGCACAGCTCGAGCAGCCCCAGATTGTTGCGGCAAACCTGTTGCACTCCCACGTTTCCACCGGTCGATGCGATTCCGACCAGGTCGGCATCGTCACTCGCGAACAGGTACACCAGCGCCATCGCATCATCCACGCCGGTATCGACGTCGATGAATACAGGCTGCGGAGTCCTCGGCGCTTCACGACCGACGGTCACGCCGCCAACGATAGGGCCGACCGGCGACCGGCGCACGCATACTCACCGGTACGTGAGCTTCCTGACATCTCGGATGAAATCAGACCCGGGTAACGCGCAGCGGCCGGCCGTCACTGGTCGGCGGAGGCGGCGAGCGAAGAATGCCGCCCCTGGTCGCTCGCCACTCCGGCATCTGGTACACCCGTCCGTCGGGCATCCAGAGCTACGGCGCCAAGCGCTCTGGTTGACGAGCTTGCGGACGGCCGCCGGGGCGACAGAACCACGAACCAGTCATCGATTTTACGCGCGGCGCTTCCTGTCGGCATCCTTGGCCGGCCATGAGAAGCCTGGGAATCTCAATCAAAATGGCTGTGTTACAGCACGGTTCATCTGAGCGCTGAATTAACTGTATGAAAAATAAGCGACTTCGCTCAGACGATCTTCATTTTGGTGTCCATGCTTGTGATTAGCGACACGAATACGAAATCGGCTGAACCAACGCTGCGGGCGCCGCGTGTCCGTAGGGAAGTCGAAATCTACGCGCGGGAGAGGTCTATGAGCGCATACATCACAGCCACAGGAAGTTTCCTCCCGGGGAGCCCAGTGCCCAACGAGGAGATCGACGACTACATCGGCATAGCGGGGCGGTCGACCTCGGATCTTAAGGCGATCACCCTGGCGAACTGCGGAATCAAGACACGTCATTACGCGATCGACAAGAGCCGGCAGACATTGATGTCGAACGCGGCGATCGCGGCAAGTGCCGTTCGCGTCGCCGCCGAACGAGCCGGGCTTGGGCCCGACGATCTCGAATTGCTCTGTGCAGCAACCACCATTGCCGATGTTCTGGCGCCTGGGCACGCCAGTATGGTGCACGGTGAGCTCGGCTACGGGCCGCTCGAGATCGCAACGCTGCACGGGGTATGCAGCTCCGGCATGATGGCATTGAAGAACGCCTACCTCCAGGTTGCGATCGGTGAGAAGCGCAACGCGATCAGTGTCGCCAGTGAATTCGCTTCCCGCTGGTTCAAGAGCTCCCGGTACGAAGAGATGGGTGCGACCGCGGAACAGGGAACCTTGCCGCTGGAGGCCGCGTTCTTGCGCTACATGCTCTCGGACGGTGCAGGCGCCGTGGTGGTCGAAAGTGCGCCCAAGGCCACGGGTGTGAGTCTGCGGATCGACTGGATATCGCTGACGTCGTATGCCAACACCGAAACCGCATGCATGTACGGCGGGAGCAACTCCAAAGACTGCGGGACGTCTTGGGGTGACTATCCGAATGCGTCGATTGCCGACGCCAACGGCGCGATGGTTCTGCGGCAGGACCTGTCGCTGTTGCCGCACCTGGTGAAGGTCGGAGTCGACGAGTATGAACGTCTCCGTTCGCTGGGTAAGTTCGACCCGTCGACGCTGAGCTGGCTTCCAGCCCATTACTCGAGCGAGAAGATGAAAGAGCTCGTACTGGCCGAACTTTCGAGGCGTGGTATCGGTCTGGATCGCCCGGAGATTCTGTACAGCAATCTGACCAGCGTCGGGAATATCGGCAGCGCCGCCATCTACGTCATTCTCGACGAAATGATGCAGCAGGGCCTCATCAGAGATGGCGACACCCTGCTGTGCATGGTTCCAGAGTCCGGCCGGTATGCGGTGTCCTTCATGCACCTGACTGCGGTGTCGGGGACGTCGGCGCCCGGCGCCGGGCAGTGACGCACACCTCTGCGGCCACCACCACGACGGGGCGGTCGTGGCATCGCGCGGTCGTATATCTCTATAGCCAGACCGGGCAGCTGCGCGAAGTCGCCGACGCTTTGACCGCTCCGTTTCAGGCGCGTGGCTGGACAATTCGCACCGTAGAGGTGCGGCCCCGGCGCGCATTCCCGTTTCCATGGCCGATTCGACGATTTTTCGGGGTGTTCCCGCACGCGGTGGATCCCAATGCCCTGATCGAACTCGTCGAACCGGAGGACGGCTTCGAATCCGCCGCCGACGAGTTGGTGATCCTCGGCTACCAGGTCTGGTATCTGGCACCTTCGTTACCGATCAGATCACTGCTGAAGGCACACCCCGAGGCCGTCCGCGGACGCGATGTCGTGTCTGTGATCGCCTGCCGCAACATGTGGTATTCGGCGGCGGTCGAGGTATCGGCGCTGTTGCGTTCCGCGGGTGCGCGCCGTGTCGAGGTGGTCGCGGCGACCGACACGCGTCGTTCGTCGACGACCCTGGTGACGACGCTGCGGTGGCTGCTGACGGGTAAACGAGAACCGTTCCTGTGGTACGGCCGGGCCGGTGTCGGCGATGACGAACTGGCCCGCGTCGGTCAACTGGGACAGCGCATCGCCGACAACGGGTTCCTCCCGCGGGACGCGGCTCCCGTTGTGCCGGCTTTGGCTGCCGCCGACCTCTTGGCCGGAGGGGTTTTTCGTCGGTGGGGCAGCATGGTCAGGTCCGCCCGCCGAATCAGCTCGACCGTGCACGCGCTGAGTCTGGTTGCCTTCGTGGTGTGTCTGGCCACCGCGATTGTCGTCGGTCTGCCGCTGATCGGATTCGCGGCGCTCGTCGGCGGCGAGCGTTTCACCACGGCAGTGCGCGCATTCGTTTACCGCCGAATTCTTTACGACCAGCCGACATCGGAACGGGTGACGTTCGCATGATGGACAGGAGGTATCACTGAATGGTTGACAAGCCCTCGTACCAGGAGCTGTCCGACTGGCTGACCGACAAGGTGGCCCGGACTCTCAATGTGGCGCCCGAGACGATCGACGTCGAGATCCCGCTGGCCGATTACGGGGTCGATTCTGCCGCAAGCCTTGCGCTGTGCGCCGACCTCGAATGCGAGAAGAGCATCGCGGTGGAGACCACCGTCGTGTGGGACTACGGGACCATCGACGCGATCGCCGCCCATCTCGTCACACAGCAAGTCGCGTCGTGATCCCCATCGCTGTGGTCGGCATAGACTGCCGCTTTCCCGGCGCACCAGACAAGGACGCGTTTTGGCGCCTCTTGATGGACGGCGTCGTCGCCGACACCGAAATCCCCTCGCAGCGTTGGAATGCCGACGATTATTATCGCCGTGACGGCGGTCCCGGCGCCATGAACACGCGGCGCGGTCACTTCATCGACGGCGTGGACGAATTCGACAACGACTTCTTCGGCATTGCGCCGATCGAGGCGGCGGCGCTGGACCCGCAGCAACGGCTGCTCCTGCAGTCGTCGTGGCGGGCCGTCGAAGATGCCGGGATCGACCCGACGCTCTCTGGCCGGCACATCGACAGGGGTCTTCGTCGGTGTGATGTCCAGCGAGTGGAGTAGCCTCCAGCTGCTCGATTTCGCAGAACTCAACGCGTTTCATGGCACGGGTAGCGGCTACTTCATGGCGGCGAACCGTATCTCCTACCACCTCGGTCTGACCGGACCGAGCGTGGCGACCGATACTGCCTGCTCGTCGTCGTTGACCGCGGTACACCAGGGGTGTGCGGCGCTGCGGTCGGGCGAGGCCGACACGGTTATCGCAGCCGGCGTGAATCTCATTTTGACTCCGGCCCTTTCGATCTTCTACACGCAAGCGGGGCTGTCCGCGCCGGACGGTCGCTGTAAACCGTTTCGGCGCGATGCCGACGGCATCGGACGGGGTGAAGGCGTCGCTGCTGTGGTGCTGCGCCGGCTCGACGACGCGCTGGCCGCGGGACAGCCGATCTATGCGGTCGTGAAGAGCTCGGTGACCAACCACGATGGGCGCAGCAACGGGATCACCGCGCCGAACCGACGGTCGCAGGCGGCGTTGATGCGCCGGGCGCTCGCTCTCGCCGAGGCCGACGCCGGTCAGATCGCCTTCGTCGAAGCACACGGCACCGGCACCACTTTGGGCGACATGATCGAGGTCAGCGCCCTCGGCGACGTGCACAAGACCCGGCGTGGCCAGCCCTGTCTGATCGGCTCGGTCAAAGGGAACATCGGGCACACGGAGGGCAGCGCGGGGATCGCGGCGTTCATCAAAACCTGCCTGGCGTTGCATCGACGCGTGCTGCCGCCATCGGTGATCGGCGACGGCGCGAACCCCGACCTGCAACTGGCCGAGAACGGACTGCGGCTCGCAGAGGCTCCACAGGTTTTGCCGCGGCACGGCGTGCTGGGCGCGGTCAGTTCCTTTGGCCTCGGTGGTGGCAACGCGCATGCCATCGTGGAATCACCGCCGGCCGCAGCGGTACCCAACCCCGGCAGACGTGGGGTGGTGACAATCTCCGCCCCGTCCGCGCAGGCGTTGCGGCGCAACGCCGGATCGATGGCCGCCGCACTGCGGACCGTCGACACAGCCCGGGTTGCCGCCTGGTGTCGGTCGACCAATGTCGTCAAACGGTCGCTACGGCACCGCATCGCGCTCGAGGGCGACGCCGACACTCTCACCGAGACCCTCGAGCAGTTCGCCGGTGGCGCCCACGGAGATCTCGCGCGCATCGGCGCGCGCCGTAAGGTCCCGGCCGGCGTGGGGTTCCTGTTCTCCGGTCAGGGCGCGCAGTACCCGGGGATGACCCGCCCGCTCTATGACGCCAATCCCGTCTACCGCCGGAATCTGAACACCGTCGCGGACGCGCTGAGCCACCATTTGGGTTCGGACCTGCTCGCTGCGATCTTCAGTGCCGATTCCCACCTGCGCGACACCGGTCTGGCTCAGCCTGGGCTGTTCGCGGTGTCCTATGCACTGGGAAAGACACTGCTGCAGAGTGGTATCTGGGCGAGCTTCGGGATCGGCCACAGCGTCGGGGAGATCGCCGCCGCCTGCCTGGCGGGCGTGCTGACCGTCGAAGCGGCCGCCGAACTCGTCGTGGTGAGAGGGCGGCTGATGGCGTCGCTCCCCTCCGGCGGAGCAATGGTTGCGGTCGACCTCAGTGTCGAACGGGCACGGGAGTACGTGGCCGATACCCCCGGTTGTGCGATCGCGGCCATCAACGGACCTCGCTCAGTGACGATTTCCGGACCGGCCGACGCCGTGGCGCGAATTCAGGCTGTCGCTGCGCGGAACGGAGCCAGGGTGGTGAGCCTGGCCGTGTCGCACGCCTTCCATTCGCCGATGATGGAACCTATCGTCGCGGACTTCCGCCGCGAATTGGACGGGCTGGAGCCACACCCCGCCGACTTCCCGCTGTTCTCCACGGTGCTCGGGAGACACGTCGAGGGTCGCGAACTGACCGCCGACTACTGGGCCCAGCAGCTGTGCGCCCCGGTGCGGTTTCATGACGCCATCGGCGCAGCCATGACCACCGTGGGTGCGGATTACCTCGCCGAGGCCGGCCCGCGGTCGGGACTACTCGCCCTCGCCATGCAGTGCGAATCGCCAAAGCCGGTAGCATCTTTACCGTTGTGCAGTGGACCGCACTCAGCGGGCACGGAACTGCTCGGGGTGGCGGCGGCGTTGATGCGCGACGGCTACTCGCCGGATCTGGACCCGCTGTACGGCGAGCCCGCAGGCACGTTGCAGCGGATCCCGCCGTACGTCTTCGACGACTCGAGCCGGTTCTGGTTCGACGGTCCCGTCGCCTACCCCGCGCAGCGGACGTCGTCCGGCCAGGACCGGACCGCCACGCCTCCCGCCGCACGCGCCGACGCCGAGGAAACTCGCGATGACGCCGAGGGCGAAGTCCTGGCGCTGATCGCCGACGTCGGCAATTATTCGGTCACCGCGCTCGGAAGATCCACGCGGCTCGCCGACGACTTGGGATACGACTCGTTGTTACAGCTGCGACTTCTGGATCGGCTCCGCGCGGAATACCCACAGCTGCAGCAACTTGACGTCACCGACGTGCTGCCGAGAATCGGCAATGTGGGCGATCTCGTCGACTTCGTGGTGCATGAGTTGGCCAGAACGGCGTGACGCGATGACCTCCGTCGAACTGGTCTGCTTCCACCATGCCGGTGGAGGGTCGGCGTCATTTCATCCGCTACGACGAGCCCTCGCGGACGCAGGAGCCGAAACGGCGATCAGCGCGGTGACGCTACCGGGACGGGAGTCGCGTCGCGCCGAGCCACGCCACATCGATGCCGAAAGCTGTACGCAGGCATTGGCCGACGAACTCGAGGACCAGTTGGTCAGACCCCATGTCCTGCTCGGTCACAGCATGGGTGCGTTGCTTGCGTATGCGGTCGCGCAGCAACGTATCTCGCGCGGGCGGCGTCCACCGGAGGCGGTCATCGTCGCAGCAGCCCGGGCCCCGCACCGTCCGGCTCCTCCGCAGGATCTGCAGTTCATCGGCGATCACGAGCTGGCTGCGCAGCTTGCGCACTACGGCGGGATGCCGATCGAGGTCCTGGGCCGTCCGGAATGGCTTGAGCTGCTGATGCCGACGGTGCGTGACGATCTGCGGATCGTTCAATCCTTCCGACCCCCGGCCCAGCCGCCGCTGCCGTGCCCACTGCACATCTTCGGCGGCTACGACGATCCGTTGGTGCCGCCGGACGCACTGGCCGCCTGGTCCGCTCTGTCGGTTCAGAGCCACCCTGTGCGCATGTTCCCCGGCGGTCATTTCATGTTTCGTTCGCCGGACCCCTCATTGGTCACCGCGGTTGCTCATGTGGTCGCGGACGCGACATACCAAAGGAGTGGATTGCGTTGAGTGTCTTCACCCGCGAAATGCTGACCGCCGCGGCTTCGTCGCCACGGCACCTGATCGGTGGTACGCCGGCCGACCCCGTCCGGCTCACCTGGCGGGAAGTGCACGAACGAGCGAGGCGGATCGGTGGCGGGCTGGCTGCGAGAGGAGTGGGACGTCGCGGTTCTGTCGCCGTACTGGCCACCGATGCCGCCGACGTCGCGCCGTTGGCACAGGCGGTGTGGCTGCGTGGAGCCGCGCTGACGATTCTTCAGCAGCCGACCCCGCGCACCGATCTCGCGGTCTGGCTGGCCGACACGGTGCGCGCGATCCACCTGATCAAGGCTGACTTGGTTGTCGTCGGCGGTCAGTTCCTGGCAGCGCTGGACCACCTGACGGCCCAGGAACTGGCCGTGTGCACCGTCGAGTCGTTGACCGCTGCCGAGCCGACCGAGTGCGACGTGGAGCCCGACGATGCCGAAATAGCATTGCGGCAGTTGACCTCTGGATCGACCGGCGACCCCAAGGCCGTCGAGATCAGCCATGGCAACCTCGCCGCAAGCGCCACGGCGCTGCATGACGCGTTGGATGCCGATGCCGACACCGACGTGTTGATGAGCTGGCTGCCGCTGTCTCACGACATGGGGATGATCGCCTTCCTCTGCGTCCCCATGCAGTTGGGTTTCGAAACCGTCATCGTTCCGCCGGAGCAGTTCCTCAGGCGACCGCTGGTCTGGGCGGAGCTGATAGCCCGCCACCGAGCGACCATCACCTCGGGGCCCAGCTTCGCCTATTCGGTGCTCGCCCGCGTATTGCAGGGTCGACCTGATCCGGCAGGCTTTGATCTCTCGTCGCTTCGGGTGGCGGTCAACGGGGCCGAACCCATCAACCACCGGGATATCGCGGATTTGACGGCGGTCGGGGCTCGCTTCGGGATGCCGCCGACCGCTCCGATGCCGGCCTATGGGCTCGCAGAAGCCACTTTGGTGGTGTCGCTGGGCTCACCGCACGAACCCGCTGTCGTTGATGTGCTGTCTCACCATGCGGTCGCGGAGCAGCACCGTGCGCTGCCTGTCGCCGACACCTCCGCGGACCCGCAGCACGTGGTGTGCGTCGGACTACCGGTCACGGGCATGCAGGTGCGCATCACCCGGAACTCAGAAGTGCTGGCGCCCAGGGAGATCGGTGCCATCGAATTGCGTGGCCCCACCATCGCAAAGAACTATCTGACAGCGACCGGCGTCGTGCCGCTGGCCTCCGATGACGGTTGGTTCGACACCGGTGACCTCGGCTATGCCGACGAACAGGGGCGACTCTACGTCTGCGGCCGGTCGAAGGACCTCATTGTGCTGGCGGGCCGAAACCTGTATCCGCACGATATCGAGCGAGCGGCCGAGACCGTCGAAGGCGTGCGGAAGGGCTGCGTGATCGCCCTGCGTGTCGACGAGGACGGGGAGGGATTCGCGGTGTTGGCAGAGGTGCGCAACGCGGACGACGAGGACGCGCGAGTGCGAATCAGCCGGGACATCAGTGCTCGGGTGAGCCGTCACGTGGGCCACCTTCCGCGCCACGTTCTGGTGTTCCCGGCCGGCACGCTGCCGAAGACGCCATCCGGAAAGTTGCGCCGCAGCAACGCGCGTCACCTGCTGCCGGCGTGAACACCGGCCGGTCTCGCTAGAGGGCTTCCGCCTCGACGAAGCTGAACGGCGAGGCGGTGGGCACCACGCGCGTCATCCGGAAACCGGCACGCGCGAGCAGGCTGCGATATTCCGCGGCCGTGCGATCACGACCGGCCTGGCACACCAGCATCTCCAGATCGATCCAGTGACCGAGGTGTTCGCGCTTGTGCTCGGGTATCACCAGTTCGATCAGCAGGATCTTGGTGCCGACCTTCGCCGCGGTGTGGACGTTTCGCAGAATCTCCAGCGCCTGCTCGTCGTCCCAGTCATGGATCACCATTTTCAGAACGTAGAGGTCGCCGCCTGCAGGGACGCTGTCGAAGAATGAACCCTCCTCCACGCGGACCCGATCCTGGATTCCGTGGCGGCGCATCAGTGCCGGCGCTTCGGCGGCGCCGTGGGGCAGGTCGTAGAGGATCCCACGCGCAGTGGGTGTTTCGGTCAGGATCGCGGCCAGCAGCCTTCCCACCCCGCCGCCGACATCCACCACCGTGGGGTATGGCTCGAACGAGTAGGCGGCCATCAGATAGCCGATGCTGGCCTCAGTGGTTTCGGCCATGGCCCGGTTGAAGGCTTCCGCGACTTCGGGATCCGAACTGACGTAATCGAATGCGTCCGTGCCCTGCACGGTTGGGATGACTGCCTTGCCGGTTCTTATCGCGTCGGTCAGATAGCTCCAATGCTCGCGATGTTGGTGTGAGCCGGCGAGCCGGGCGAATCCCGCGGCCGAGACCGGCGCACCGAACCGGAGGGTGTTCGCCAGCGAGTTCAGCTCGTAGCGACCGTCCCGCCGCTGGCGGAAAACACCCCGGCCGATCAAGGCCCGCAAGAGCCGGCGCAGCGCGTCGGGGTCGGCGTTGACGCGAGACGCCAGTTCTTCGGCTCGCAGGGGCCCGTCGGCGAGCGCATCAGCGATGCCAAGCTCGACCACTACCGTAATCGCCTGCGCCGTCCAAGCGTTCATGATCATCTCCATCATGGCGGCGTACGGTGGGACGGTTCGCTGATGAACGCGCAGGAGCTGATGGCGCGCCCGCTCGACGAATCGGACCAATTTCGGGGGTGGCACCGGTGCCGTCTTCATTTTGTGTCCTTCTGGTCGATTACAGGGGTCATCGGAATTGTCAAATCTGCTGTGTGACAACGCAACCGTCGGTGCAGATGTAGGCGCAACAGACGCGCTGCGCAGGATCGGTCTGCCTCTGCGGCCCGTGATCGGTAGCCGATCGTCGGCCCGCGATGTCGGCGAGCGCCGCGTCGACATCGAGCTCCTCGAGAAGTGCGTCGGCTTCTACGCCTGCGCCGACGATGGGTGCGGGCAGGCGCACCGTCACGTCGATGCCGTTGGGATCACGGAGCCACAGTGCCGTCACGCCCGTCTCCCGGGTTGCCCGATGGGGCTGAGAGCCAAGGCAGGCCAATCTGTTCAGGGTGCGATGCCCCGCCGAAACGTTGTCGAACATCAGATTGATCGCCGTGACCCCGCTGGCTTCGGGGTGATAGTCATAGGCGATTTGCGAACGCTCGATCACCAGTCGCAGGCGCCGGCCGGTGATGGCAGTCGTGCGGGAACTGAGCCGCCGGGGGGTGCCGCCGAGCATTGCGGCCCACCAGCTCTCCGTGTCCTCGGGCCGGTGCGTCAGCAATCGCAGTTCGACGAGCGGTGCCGCAACATCATTCACCTGTGTCCCCCTTTCGCCGGTGTGGGTGAGGGCGCGCCGACAACTGAGAGCACTTGCCGCAAGGAAGCGGCGCCATGCCGATCCGAGTGCAGCGAAGCGGCGATGTGGCCGTCCGGACGGACCACCAGGGCATCCGGATCGCCCCCAGCTATGCCGGTGTGGAAGACCTTGGGCGCACCCTCGCCGAGTGGCACGACCGATATCGGAAGCCCTTGGGCGGCACGAGACCACGCGCTGTGGCCGTCGGCGGACACCAGCAGCGTCAGCTCATCGCGACTGACCAGCTCCAGCGTGGAAACACGCCGGTCGAGGTGCCGAACCCAGCTGTGGGGCAACCGGCCACCGGCACGCACACAGGGTGTGTAGAACTGCGGGTCATCGGGTGGCGGCGGAAGCCCATCGTCTATCACGGCGCCGCGTTGGTAACGCACTCCGAGGTCGCGTCCCCAGTTGCGGTAGTGCGCGCCCTGTCCGGCGATGGCGGTTGCGGCCCTGCGCCGGATCCGCCGACCGACCCGGCCCCGTGACTGGGCCAGTCGAAGCCGCTGATACGCCAGTGTGGTCAGACCGCGGATGAGTGCCCGCATCGGTCGCCGCGGTACCCATTGCGGGACAGCGCTGACGACGTGAGGCAGCAGGCGCACGGCTCGCCGTGGCAGTCCCAGCGCCGCCACGACCTCGAAGAGCCCCTCGAGGTTCGCCACCGAATCAGCCGTGGCGACGATGCCGACCGGACGGCGTTCCTGCTCATAGCTGTTCAGCAGGGTCTCATCGGCGCGGCCACCGATCACCCAGGCCAGCTTCCACGCCAGGTTGTGGACGTCCGCAGCGCCGGTGTTGAGGCCCAGACCGCCGGTGGGAGGGAACCGATGGGCGGCGTCACCCGCCAGGAAGACCCGGCCCGCCCGGTAGCTGGTGGCGACTTGAGCGTGCATCGCCCACGACTGGACCGACTTGATCTCGACGTCGACGGCGGGATCGCCGATGGCGTCGGCGATCCGGTCGCGGCAGACCGCGGGCGAGAAATCCGTCAACGACTCGAACGGTGGGAAATACGGGATTTGGAATACCAGATCGTCGGGCGATCGGTGCACGATGACGGTGCCGAGCCCCTTGGCGGTATGAGTCCAGATCACCGGTCCCCGGCGGTGGTGGCGAAAGGGTTCGAGATTCGCGGAGAAGTGCACGCTGATCATGTGCTGCAGGGCGGGACCGTCCATCGTGATCCCCAGCGCCTGGCGCACCGTGCTGGCAGCGCCGTCCGCGGCGATGACGTAGCCTGCCGCGATTGTCCGGCGCGTCCCCGTGCTGTCGGCGATGGTGACCGGGACACCGTCCGGGCCATTCGTGTGGGAGTAGTACCGCCAACCGGTGCGGAGATCGATGCGGGCATGGTCGCGCAGCTTCTTCCACAGCAATGGCTCGAGAACATTCTGGGGCAGGTGTGCGCTGCGGGTGGGGCTGACCGCTTCGATCGCATCCATCTGCGCCTCGGGCAGGTCGGCGAGTGCCACTCGCCCGAGTTCGGGACCGGCCAGGCTGGTGCAGTAGGCGATGCAGCGCAGTTCGTGGATCGGAGCGCTGAACCGACGGATGTCAGCTTCCAGCCCGATCTCGCGCCAGATTTCCATCGATCGGGTCGAGAGCACGTGCGCAGCGGGATGGCTCTGCGGCTCTCGGCGGGCCTCCACCACAAGGCATTCCAGGCCGTAGCCGGCCAGGAGCAACGCCGCCGTGGCGCCTACCGGTCCGGCTCCGACAACAAGGACATCACATGTGTCACTCACGGTGGCCCTCGTACTCCAGGGTGTGGTCACGTGCCGTCTGGTCGGGTCCCTCGGTGAGCCCGATGCGTTGGTGTAGCCGGGCCAGAGGCGCCGGCGCCCACCAATTCGCTCGGCCGAGTAGCCGCATCAGGGCGGGCAACAGCAGCGTGCGAACTACTGTGGCATCGACCAGCACGGCGATCGCCAGGCCGAGTCCGAACATCTTCACGAACGAAACCTGTGCGGTCAGTAGGGCTGTGAACGAGATCGTCATCAGCAGCGCCGCGGCAGTGACCACCCGTCCCGTGCGGGCGAGGCCCCGTGCGACGCTTTCGTCGCTGTCATGCACGGTGCGGCCGGACTCCAGCCAGTATTCGCGAATGCGCGACAACAGAAACACTTCGTAGTCCATCGAAAGACCGAACGAGATGCAGAACATCAGCACCGGCAAGTTGGCCACCAGCGTTCCCGTCGGGGTGGTGCCCAAGGCGCCCAAGTGGCCGTCCTGAAACACCCACACGAGGGCCCCAAATGTCGCCGTGAGCGAAAAGACGTTCAGCACCAGCGCCTTCAGCGGAAGCACGATGCTGCCCGTAATCAGGAACAGCACGACGAACGTGATGACCGCGATCACGCCGAGAACAGCCGGCAGCCGCGACGTGATGGACGCGACGCTGTCGACGTTGTTCTGCGCGACTCCCGTGAACAGGACGGGCTGACCAGCCGGACCTGGCACGGAATGCAGTGCCCGGAGCTGGCGGTTGGACGCATCCGAGAACAGCGCAGCCCGGCTCTGCACGGTGAGAAAGGCCGAGCCGTCGGTGAATCCGGTAGGCGCTGTCGGCGGCCCGGCTAACCGACCGGTCACGAACGAGCCGGACGGCGATGAGACCGCGGCCACGTCTGGTGCCAGGGACAGTTGTGCGGCATAGGAACTCAGCTCCTGGCCGGCGTCGGCCGAGATCTTGGGGATGACCACGGTGACATTGCTCACCGGGTTCACCGCGAATTCGTTGCGCACCAAATCGCCCACCTGCCGTGAGCTGGCGGTGGTCGGCATCACTCGGTCATCGGGAAAGCCCCACTTGACGCCGAGGAATGGCGCTCCGAGCAAGAGAAGCAGCGCGATCAGCGTCACGCTGACAGCGACGGCGTGGCGCATGACGAAGTGCGTGGTCCGGTACCAGAACGAGCGCTCCACCGGCTGCACTGCCGGTGCAGGCGGCCGGTGCAGGGCCCGCCGGATCAGCTTGCGCACATCAAGTGCGTCCAATCGCGGACCCAGCAAGACGATCGCGGCGGGTGCGATGACGACGGCCGCGCCGGCCGAAAGGAGGACCGCCGCGACGCCCGCAAAGGCGAACGACCTCAGAAAGTAAACCGGGAACAGGATCATCGCGGTCATCGAGAGTGCAACCGTCAGGGCGGAGAAAGCCACAGTGCGGCCCGCGGTGTTCATCGCCCGCAAGAGGGCCTGATTCGGGGTTGCGCCGTCGGCGATCTCGTCGCGGTAGCGGCTCACGATGAGCAACGAATAATCCACCGCCAGGGCCAGAGCCAGCGCGACGGTGAGATTCAAGGCGAAGACCGAGACGTCGGTGAAGAGCGTCACGATGCGGATCACGGCGAGGGAACCCAGGACTGAGAACAGACCGATCATGATCGGAAGAGCAGCGGCGATGACACCGCCGAACACCCACACCAGCGCAACGAAGCTCACGGGAATCGCGATCGACTCCATCAGCACCAGGTCGCGTTCGGTCTGCTCAAACGTCTCGGAGTACGTCAACGCGCCACCGGCGCGCACGACGACGCCGGGGCGTCCGGGCGGGAACTGGTCGACCAATTTGCGTGCAACCTTGGCATAGTCGGCGTCCGTGCCGCGCAGTCCGGCCATGATCAGGCCCGTCTTGCCGTCGGTGCTCGTGAGAGCGGGAGCTGCGGCGGGCGGCCCGGTCCACAGCGAGGTCACACCGATGACATCCGGGGATCTTTTCAGCTCGGCGAGGAGATCTGCGGCGGTCTCCGTGGCACCGGAGCTACGGACGCCCCCGTCGGCGGTCACGGTGATGAGCAACTGCACGGGGCTTTGACCGAATTTGTTTGCCAGAATGTCGGCTGCCCGGGCCGATTCCGATGCCGGATCGGTGAATCCGCCCGCGGACAGCGTCTTGGTGACCGGCGCACCGAATATCGCGCAGGCAGCCATGACCAACGCCGCAACGGCGATGATTCGTTTGGGCGCCGCAGTTGCGGCCAGCGCGATACGGTGCAGCACCGTCCGTGGGTGCGGAGCGCCATCATGCACTGAACCGTCAGCGACGCTGTGCGGGGACACCTTCATTTTCGGCGGTTGGCCGTTCGGGGAGGCAAATCACGGAGGTCTCCGGCGAAGGTGCATGACGCTTGCGTCAGTGCGCGTCGAGGGTTGGTTGCACCATGTCTCACATTGAGTAGTCACGAAATAGCGGTGGCTGGTGGTTCAACATGGCTCGCGAAGTGTGGTGCAGCCAACACCCCCGGTCAACGGCGGTCGAATTGACCGTCTTTCGCCGTACGTGAATTCGTGATGTAACCACCTGAACTGCTGTCAATGTTCTGGGAACATCGCCAGAGTCACCAGTGCACACCCGGTATCAGCCGCACCGCTCTTTTGACCGGGCGAGGGATCCGGAGCGACGGGGCAACCGGCGAGGGTCGCTGGGGTCGACGGACGGGGGTCGTGCTTGTCGCCGACGACGGCGGTGAAACACCGCGTGCTGCAGCAGAATCCGGATAACCGAGATAGAGCTGATGCAAGACGCGGCGCGACAGCTTCGGCGTCAGGTAGTTGCCGAAGTCGGCGAGCGTGCCCAACGGTGTGTCGATTCGCGCGGGCTTTTCCACCAGACCGCGCACCACCATGGCTGCCGCATGCTCGGCGCTGATCGGCGGGACGGGATTCAACCGCCGCGACGGTGCGATCATCGGCGTACGCACGAGCGGCATGTGAATGTTGGTGAACGTGATGTGATCCGAGAGCGTCTCCGTCGAAACCACATCGGAGAACGCCTCGAGTGCGGCCTTCGTCGGCAGGTACGAGCTGTATTTCGGGCTGCGCGCCTGCACACCGGCGCTGGACACGTTCACCACGTGGCCGAATCGGCGTTCCCGCCAGTGCGGCAACAGCGCCAGTACCATGCGGACGGCGCCGAAATAGTTGACCGCCATCACCCGCTCGTAGTCGTGCAGCCGATCGGTGGAGGCGACGACGGACCGGCGGATGGACCGGCCCGCGTTGTTGACCAGGTAGTCGACGTGACCGAATCGGCCGAGGATGTCCTTGACCGTGTGTTCCACCGATGCGGAGTCGGTGACGTCACAGGTGAACGCATATGCCTGCCCGCCGACTGCACGGATCTCGGCTATCAGCTCGTCGAGCGCATCGGCATTGCGCGCCAATGCGAAAACTGTCGCACCGTGTTCTGCGACCGCGATCGCCGATGCCCGGCCTATGCCGCTGGAGGCGCCCGTGATGATCACGTGCCTGCCGACCAGCGGACCGGCCGGATCCTCGCGCCTGGCCCGGTCCGGGTCAAGGTGTTCGGACCAGTAGTCCCACAGCATCGGGGCGTAGGATGCAAACTCCGGCACGGCTAACCCGGTGCCGCGCAACGCTTCTGCCGTATTGTCGGCGGTGAAGACGGGAATCAGGTCCACCACATCGAGGATCTCGGCCGGAACGCCCAGCTGGGTGGCCACCATGTCGCGGAACACTTTGGCACGCCCGGTGACCTTCAGGAACGGTGTCGCGGCGGAGCGCGGCAGGGAGCCGCGCAGCTGCGGCAGCCCGGCGGCTTTCGCGATGCCACGGTAGATGCCCCGCAATCCAATGGTTTTCGGCGCGGTGAGATGGAAGGTCTGACCGTCGCGCCCGTCGGCATGCATCAATACCACGAGGGCGTCGGCGACATAGTCGACCGGAACGATATTGGTGCGTCCGGTGTCCGGCAGCACCATCGGCGTGAACGAGGGCAACCTCCTCAGCTTGGCCAGGACGCCGAAGAAGTAGTAGGGGCCGTCGATCTTGTCCATCTCGCCGGTGCGGGAATCCCCGACCACGACCGAAGGTCGGTATACCCGGTACCGCAGCCCCTGTGCCGAGCGGACCAGCAATTCGGCTTCGAACTTGGTCTGGTGATACGGCGTCGGAAGATCTTGAGCGACGTCGAAATCGACCTCGGTGTACTCGCCGCGGTAGGTGCCGGCCACGGCGATCGACGACACATGGTGCAACGTCGCGTCGAGCCGACGGGCCAGCTCTATCACGGCGCGGGTGCCCTCGACGTTGGCGGCGCGCTGCTCATCCCCTGCCGTGATGTCGTAGATCGCGGCGCAGTGCACCACGTGCTCGACGACGCCGAGTTCGGCGACGACATCGGCACTCAGCCCGAGATCAGCCGCGGTGAGGTCGCCGACCAATGGTTTCGCACGTTCGCCCCAGGCCTGACCGCCGCCGGCCGCCAGCCCCTCGAACGTCGCCAGGGATGCCCGCCGGACCAGGACCCACACCTCGGCGTCATCGTCGCGGGCCAAGATCCGCGACACCACTCGGCGCCCGATGAACCCGGTACCGCCGGTAACGACATAGCGCATGCGAGCCATGGTCGCCCCTGACCGGACAAAGGTCAACCCGCGCCAGCTATCGTCCGTCTCAGCGACGAAGGGAGCATCAATGCCGATCGATCCGAACGCCATCGGCGCGAAGACGGAACCGCACCTGTTCGAGTGGACCGACCGCGACACATTGCTCTACGCGCTCGGCGTCGGTGCAGGAACTCGAGATCTGGCCTTCACCACCGAGAACAGCCACGACATCAAACAGCAGGTACTCCCGACATATGCGGTCATCGCGTGCCTGCCCTTCGCCGCGGCCGGCAAGATCGGCACCTTCAATTTCGCCATGCTCCTGCACGGATCCCAGGAGATCCGGCTGTTCCAACCACTGCCCGCAGCAGGCAAGCTCAGTGTCGTCGCCGAGGTCGCCGATATCCAGGACAAGGGTGAGGGCAAGAACGCGATTGTCATGCTGAAGGCCACCGGCACCGATCCGGACACCTCCACGGTGGTCGCCGAGACGCTGACCACCGCCGTCATCCGCGGCGAAGGCGGCTTCGGCGGCCAGCCGGGGCAGCGGCCGGTGGCCCCCGAGATCCCCGAACGCGAGCCAGATGCGCGGGTGGCGTTGCCCACGCGCGAGGACCAGGCACTGATCTACCGCCTGTCGGGTGACCGCAACCCACTGCACAGCGACCCGTGGTTCGCGCAGAATCTGGCCGGCTTTCCGAAGCCAATCCTTCATGGGCTGTGCACTTATGGGGTCGCGGGCCGTGCGTTGGTGAGTGAACTCGGCGGTGGTGACGCGACGAAGGTCAGCGCCGTCGGCGCCCGGTTCACGTCGCCGGTCTTCCCGGGCGAGACGCTGACCACGTCGATTTGGCACACCGACGCGGGACGCGCGGTGTTCAGAACCGAGGCGGCCGAGCCCGACGGGTCCAACACGCGGCTCGTGCTCGAGGACGGCACGGCCGAGTACAGCGCCTGACCGCGTCTCGGTTCGGCCGATTTGGTTCAACCGCTGATGCGCACCGCGTCTGATTGACAGGATGTGCCCAGGAACGTCTGCACGACGTGGTGCGAGATGGGCGGTGGTTCGGCTATGAAGTTGGTCGTTGGGTATCTGGCAACTCCCGGTGGCGCAGACGCGATGGCACTCGCGGCGCGTCTGGCCAGGACGCTCGGGGCAGAACTGGAGGTGTCCATAGTCCTGCACCCGGACAGTGCGCTGCCCTCGCTCGTCACCACCGGTGGCTACGAGGAAGTGCTCGCCGAGCAGGGGGAGAAGTGGCTCGCCGAGGCACTCGCGTCGGTGCCCGACGATGTCGTCGCACGTAGCCACGTGAGCTTCAATGACTCGTTCGCCGACGGACTGATCGGTGAGGCGTCGCGGGTCGAGGCCGATCTCATCGTCGTCGGCGGGTCGGGTGGCGGTTTGGCCGGCAGCTACTCACTGGGTTCCGTCGTCAACGAGCTGCTGCATTCGGCGCCGGTGCCCGTGGTGGTGGCGCCCCGCGGTACCCGCGACTCGACGGTGGACCGGGTCCGGGAGGTGACCTGTGCCATCGGGCAGCGGCCGGGCGCGGACCTGTTGCTCGACACGGCCGTGCGGTTCAGCAGGGCGGCGGGCACGCCGCTGCGATTGGTGTCGCTGGTCGCGCTGGACCCGACATTCGGTGTGTTGCGTGGCGACAACGAAGCCGTGCGCGAGCGCGCCATAGCGCACGCCGAACGTGCGCTCGACACCGCGAAAACCGCTCTCCCGGAGGGGGCTGCGGTCACATCGATGGTCGGCGACGGCGACACGGTCGAGGATGCGGCGCGCAAGCTCGAGTGGCACGACGGTGATCTGATCATGGTCGGATCCAGCCGTCTCAGTGCCCCCCGGCGACTGTTCCTCGGTTCGACCGCGGCCAAGATGTTGCGCGTGCTCGAGGTGCCGATGATGGTCGTGCCGAGAGACCAGATCGCTATGGAGGACCTGCCGTGAGCGACACCGCGGACAAACAGTCCGTGGTCGCCGAAGAGTCGGGTCTCGTCTCGAAGGGACTCGCCACAGGCAAGGTCGGTACATTCTCCGGTGCGGTGCTTGGCATTTCGTCTGTTGCGCCGGGATACACACTCACCGCCAGCATCGGCCTCATCGTCGCCGCGGTGGGTCTGAAGATGCCCGCGATCCTGATCGCGGGTTTCATCCCGATGTTCCTCACCGCCTACGCGTATCGCGAATTGAACTCACGCGCCCCCGACTGTGGCGCGTCATTCACCTGGTCCACCAAGGCATTCGGGCCCTACGTCGGCTGGATGTGCGGGTGGGGCATGGTGGTCGCCACCATCATCGTGTTGTCCAATCTGGCCGCAATCGCGGTCGAGTTCTTCTATCTGTTCATCGCCCGCATCGTCAACAACCCCGATATCGCCGACCTCGCAGGCAACAAGCTCGTGAACATCGTCACCACGCTGGTGTTCATCGCGATCGCCACGGCGATCGCCAGCCGCGGCATCACCACGAGCGAGCACGTACAGTACGTGCTGGTCGGCTTTCAGATGATCATCCTGGTCGCGTTCGCGGTGGTGGCGCTGCTGCACGTCGGTCGCGGGGACGCACCGGCCGGGCTGAGCTTCGATCTGGACTGGTTCAACCCGTTCACCGGGCTTGCGCTGAGCGCCTTCGTGATTGGTGTGACGGGCTCGATATTCGCGTTCTGGGGCTGGGACACCTGCCTGACACTCGGCGAGGAATCCAAGGACCCGACGAAGGTGCCCGGTCGCGCCGGACTGCTGTGTGTGATGTCCATCCTGCTGACCTATCTGTTGGTGGCCGTCGCGGTGATGATGTACGCCGGCGTCGGCGACGCCGACCTCGGCCTGGGCAACGAGGAGAACGCGGACAACGTCTTCGGCGCCATGGCCGATCCCGTGCTGGGCACATGGGCCGGGCCGCTGCTGTTCCTTGCAGTGTTGGCGTCCTCGGTGGCCAGCCTGCAGACCACCTTCCTTCCTGCCGCCCGCGCCATGCTGGCCATGGGCGCCTACGGTGCGTTTCCCGAGAAGTTCTCAAAGGTCAGTCCGCGCTACCTGGTGCCCACGTATTCCACCATTGTCGCGGGCGTGGTCACCGGCGTCTTCTACACGGTGGTGAGCCTGCTGTCGGAGAAGGTACTTTTGGATACCATTGCCGCGCTTGGCATCATGATCTGTTGGTACTACGGCATCACGGCCTTCGCCTGTGTCTGGTTCTTCCGCCGGGAGCTGTTCAGCAGCGTTCACAACATGGTGTTCAAGTTCCTGTTCCCGTTGCTCGGCGGCATCATGTTGGCACTCGTCTTCGTGATCTCGGTGAGCGAGAGCATGAACCCGGAAAACGCCAGCGGTGGATCGATCTTCGGGATCGGCCTGGTGTTCTACATGGGCTTCGGCATCCTGCTGCTGGGCGCGGTACTGATGGTGATCTGGCGCGTCCGCAGTCCGGGTTTCTTCGAGGGCAGGACGCTCGCCCGCACCACATCGGATGAGGCGCCGGTCGGATAGCTCACCAGGTTTGTTCGGCCGCCCTGACCAGCATTTCGTTGACGGCGACGTGCCGGTCGCGGGTGACCATGTACACCACGGCGTCGGCGATGTCGGTGGGTTCGAGTTTCACCATGCCCGCGGTCCGCTCGTCGAGAGCGGCGCGGTCCTGGGCGGGCAATGCGGTGGTGATCTCCGTCTGGACCGTCCCGGGTTCCACCAGACCCACCCGGACGCGCTGGCCGAGCAGTTCCTGGCGAACCGACTCGGAGAACGCACCGATGCCGAACTTCGTCAGCGCGTACACCGCGTTTCCGGGTCGCGCGACACGGCCGGCCGTCGAGCTGATGTTCACGATGTCGGCCACCCGACGCGGTGAATCGGTGGCCGCCTTGATGAGGTGCGGCAGCGATGCCCGGGTGACATAGAGCAGCCCCTGAACATTGACCGACACCATTGAATCCCAGTCCGCCGGATCGGATTCGGCAGCCGGCCCGATCCGCATCAGCCCGGCGTTGTTGACCACGGTGTCGAGCCGGCCCAGTTCGGCGATCACGCGCTGCACGGCATCGTCGGCCTGTGCGCGGTCGGCGACATCGGCGTCGATTGCGAAGGCGGCGCCGCCCGAGGCTTCGATGCGGCTCTTGAGATGGTCGAGTCGGTCGCGGCGGCGGGCCACCAGCGCGACCGTCGCGCCCTGGTCGGCGAGTGCGAGCGCGGTTGCCTCGCCGATCCCGCTGCTGGCGCCCGTCACCAGTGCGACTGTTCCGTCGAGTGTTCGGTTCATGCTCACATCTTGCGCACCGAAGCTGAGCGAACAATCGTTCGACTCGGATCTACCGCTGTCCGTCGGGGCCGTAGATCCGGGCGATGTCGGGGGAGTCGAGCCAGTTGGAGTAGGTAGGCGACTTCGGCCAACCGTCGGGAGAGTCCTGCCACTCCTCCTGGCGGCCCCACGGCAGGGTGTCGATCAGCCCGAAGCTGTGGCTGAGCTGTTCGGTTCCGCGGCCGTCGGTGTGCCAGGTCCGATATACGGTGTCGCCGGCACGCAGGAACACGTTGACGGCGAAGCCTGCTCCGGGCGGGGCGCCCACATCGGCGGCAAAGGAACTCTCCGACGACGAGTACCAGTCCATTTTGTTGCCGACCTTGGTCTTGTAGGCCAGTGCTTCGTCGATGGGCCCGTTCGTGACGATGACGAACCGCGCGTCGTAGCTGTCGAGAAACTCGAGCCGGGTGAACTGGCTCGTGAACCCGGTGCAGCCGCCGCACTGCCATTCGGCGTCGTCGAACCACATGTGGTTGTAGACGATGAGCTGAGCGCGGCCGCCGAACACGCCGGCCAGCGTGACGGGTCCGTCCGCACCGATCAGCGTGTAGTCCGGCATCTCGACCATCGGTAGCCTGCGCCGCTGCGCAGCGATGGCGTCGAGTTCACGGGTGGCCGCCTTCTCCCGCGTGCGCAGCTCGTCGAGCGCTTGCTGCCAGGTCTGCCGGTCGACGACCGGAGGTAGTGCGGTGGCAGTCTGCTCGGTCACGGTGCCTCCTGGGGCTCGGACGGATAACTATCTGCAGTGTTGACCAGAGACTGGCGCCGAACTCATCGCGGTGCGGTCGGATCTCACTACCGTATTCCTGAGTCGATTCGCCGGCAGAGGAGACAACATGCAGATGCGCGCCGCACGGATGCACGGATACCACGAGCCTTTGCGGCTGGAGGAGGTACCGGTTCCCGACATCGGGCCGGACGACGTCCTCGTCAAGGTTGCGGCGACAGGCATGTGCCGCAGCGACTGTTCAGCTCATCGAGGGCTACTTCACGCAAGGCGCCCCGTTGACGGATCCCATCACCCCCGGGGCACGAGGTCGCGGGACGGATCGCGGCCCTCGGCGCCGACGTGCCGCGCTCTGCGGGCATGTCGGAGGGCGACCTGGTCGTGGTCAACCCGAACTGGGGTGACGGGACCTGTCGGCAGTGTCGTGAAGGCAACGAACAGATATGCGGCAATGGGCAGATGGCGGGGTTCGGGCCTCCCGGCGGTTTTGCGGAGTACATGCCCGTTCCGTATCGCCATGTCATCGTCGTCCCCGACCGCCTCGACGCGCGACCCGAGACGCTGGCACCGCTGACCGATGCCGGACTCACGCCGTACCGCGGGATGAAGAAGCTGCGGCAGGCCGGAAAGCTCGGCGCGGGCGGCACGGTCGTCGTCAACGGCATCGGTGGTCTCGGCAGCTATGGGGTCCAGTACGCCCGTCTGTTGGGTGGCGGTGCGACCGTGGTGGCCTTTGCGCGTAGCGACGAAAAGCTCGCCCTGGCAAAGGAGAACGGCGCCCACCACACCGTCAACACCCGCGGCAAGTCGGCCGGACGAGGTGCCGATGCCCTCGAGGACCTGACGGGCCGACGTGACGTGGACGCCGTCCTCGACTGTGCGGGCGCCGAAGAGTCGTTGGCGCTGGGGGCGTCGATTCTGGCCAGGGAGGGCGCGCTCACCTGGTTGGCCTGATGGGGCAAAAGTGGTGCTACCGCTGCTGCCGTTCACGAATGGCGAGAAGTCGTATTTCGGCTCGTTCTGGGGAAACTACGACGACCTCGCCGAAGTGCTCGCGCTTGCGGGTGAGGGGTTCATCAAGCACACCATTACCTCCGTGTCGTTGGATGACGTCAACGACCAACTTGAGGCGTTCGCCCGCGGCGACGTCGTCGGTCGCGCCGTGATCGTCTTCGACTGACCCGCCCTGCGAGTAGTGGGCGAATAGCGCATAGAACATATGTTCGATAACACTGCGGGAGTGGGTTGGCATACCGGGCCGCCGAGCTGGACGGAAATGGAGCGGGTGCTCACACGGCAAGCCGCGCCGCGCAGGGTGGCCAATCGACGAGCAGATCGGCGACGGCGGCGACAGCCCGGCCTGGTCGCGCAAGCGCGGAACCTACGAGCCGCCGGACGTCGACCGGCCGGCTTCGTCGGTGCCGTATGCCGAGCTGCACGCGCATTCGGCGTACAGCTTCCTCGACGGTGCCAGCACGCCGGAGGAACTCGTCGAGGAGGCCGCCAGGCTCGATCTGCGGGCCATCGCGCTGACCGACCACGACGGCCTCTACGGCGTGGTGCGCTTCGCCGAGGCCGCCAAGGAACTGGACGTGCAGACGGTGTTCGGCGCCGAACTGTCGCTGGGCAATGGCGCCCGCACCGAGGAGCCCGATCCGCCGGGACCGCATCTGCTGGTGCTGGCCCGCGGGCCGGAGGGATATCGCCGGCTGTCGCGTCAGTTGGCGGCGGCCCATCTGGCCGGTGGCGAGAAGGGCAACCCGCGCTACGACTACGACGCGCTGACCGAGGCGGCAGGCGGGCACTGGCACATCCTGACCGGATGCCGTAAAGGCCATGTCCGCCAAGCGCTTTCCGACGGCGGCCCGGATGCGGCCGCGGCGGCGCTGGCCGACCTGGTCGACCGGTTCGGCCGCGACCGGGTCAGCATCGAGCTCACCCACCACGGCCATCCCCTCGACGACGAGCGCAACGCCGTGCTGGCCGAGCTGGCGCCCCGCTTCGGCCTCGGCGCTCGTCGCCACCACCGCCGCGCACTTCGCCGAGCCGTCCCGGGGCAGGCTGGCCATGGCGATGGGGGCGATCCGGGCCCGCAACTCGATCGACGAGGCGGCCGGTTGCCTTGCGCCGCTGGGCGGTTCGCACCTGCGGTCGGGGGAGGAGATGGCGCGGCTGTTCGCCCATTGGCCCGAGGTGGTGACGGCCGCGGCCGACCTCGGCGAGCAGTGCGCGTTCGGGCTGGCGCTGATCGCCCCGCAGCTGCCGCCGTTCGACGTGCCGGACGGGCACACCGAGGACAGCTGGCTGCGGCACCTGGTCATGACGGGCGCCCGCAACCGGTACGGGCCGCCGGAGCGGGCGCCGCGGGCCTACGCGCAGATCGAGCACGAGCTGAAAATCATTGAGCAGCTGACATTTCCGGGCTACTTCCTGGTGGTGCACGACATCACCCGGTTCTGCCGGGAGAACGGCATCCTGGCCCAGGGCAGGGGATCGGCGGCCAACTCGGCGGTCTGCTACGCGCTCGGCGTCACCAACGTCGACCCGGTCGCCAACGAGTTGCTGTTCGAGCGGTTCCTGTCGCCGGCGCGGGACGGGCCGCCGGACATCGACATCGACATCGAATCGGACCTGCGCGAGAAGGCCATCCAGTACGTCTACGACCGCTACGGCCGCGACTACGCCGCCCAGGTCGCCAACGTCATCACCTACCGCGGCCGCAGCGCGGTGCGGGACATGGCCCGCGCGCTGGGGTTCTCCCAGGGCCAGCAGGACGCGTGGAGCAAGCAGATCGGCCAGTGGGGCGAACCTGGCCGACTCGCCGCATGTCGAGGACATCCCGGAACAGGTGATCGACCTGGCCATGCAGATCTCCAACCTCCCGCGGCACATGGGCATCCATTCCGGCGGCATGGTGATCTGCGACCGCCCGATCGCCGACGTGTGCCCGGTGGAATGGGCGCGGATGGAGAACCGCAGCGTGCTGCAGTGGGACAAAGACGACTGCGCGGCAATCGGTTTGGTGAAGTTCGACCTGCTGGGTCTCGGCATGCTCTCGGCGCTGCACTACGCCATCGACCTGGTGGCCGAGCACAAGGGCATCGAGGTCGACCTGGCCAAGCTGGACCTGAGCGAGCAGGCGGTGTACGAGATGCTGCAGCGCGCCGATTCCGTCGGTGTGTTCCAGGTGGAGTCCCGGGCGCAGATGGCCACCCTGCCGCGGCTGAAGCCGCGGGTGTTCTACGACCTGGTGGTCGAGGTCGCGCTGATCCGGCCCGGCCCGATCCAGGGCGGTTCGGTGCATCCCGTACATCAGGCGGCGCAACGGCGAGGAACCGGTCACCTACGACCACCCGTCGATGGAGCCCGCGCTGCGAAAGACCCTGGGGGTCCCGCTGTTTCAGGAGCAACTCATGCAGCTGGCGGTCGACTGCGCCGGCTTCTCCGCCGCCGAGGCCGATCAGCTGCGCCGGGCGATGGGGTCCAAGCGCTCGACCGAGCGGATGCGGCGGCTGCGGGGCCGGTTCTACGACGGCATGCGCGAACCGGCACGGCATCACCGGCGAGGTCGCCGACCGGATCTACGAGAAGCTGGAAGCCTTCGCCAATTTCGGTTTCCCGGAGAGCCATTCGCTGTCCTTCGCCTCGCTGGTGTTCTATTCGTCCTGGTTCAAGCTGCACCACCCGGCGGCGTTCTGCGCGGCGCTGCTGCGGGCGCAGCCGATGGGTTTCTACTCGCCGCAGTCGCTGGTCGCCGATGCCCGCAGGCACGGCGTCACCGTGCACGGGCCCGACGTCAACGCCAGCCTGGCGCACGCCACGCTGGAGAACGCCGGGCTCGAAGGTGCGGCTGGGCCTGGGCAGTGTCCGCCACATCGGCGACGAGCTCGCCGAGCGGATCGTCGACGAACGAAAGGCCAACGGGCCGTTCGCTTCTCTGCTGGACCTGACCGGACGGGTGCAGCTCTCCGTGCCGCAGACCGAGGCGCTGGCCACCGCCGGTGCGCTGGGCTGCTTCGGCATCACCCGGCGGGAGGGGTTGTGGGCGGCCGGCGCGGCCGCCACCCAGCGCCCGGACCGGTTGCCGGGAGTCGGGTCGTCGTCGCACGTCCCGTCGCTGCCCGGCATGACCGAGCTCGAGCTGGCCGCCGCCGACGTGTGGGCGACCGGTATCTCGCCGGACAGCTATCCCACCCAGTTCCTGCGCGAGGACCTGGACGCCATGGGCGTGGTCCCCGCCGACCAGCTGCTGGCGGTGCCCGACGGCACCCGGGTGCTGGTGGCCGGGGCGGTGACGCACCGGCAGCGGCCGGCGACCGCCCAGGGGGTCACGTTCATCAACCTCGAGGACGAGACCGGGATGGTCAACGTCCTGTGTTCGCCAGGGGTCTGGGCGCGGCACCGCAAGCTGGCGCAGACGGCGTCGGCGCTGCTGATCCGCGGTCAGGTGCAGAACGCCACCGGGGCGGTCACTGTGGTCGCCGACCGGATGGGCAAGCTCGACCATGTCGGTCGGCTCCCGTAGCCGCGACTTCCGCTAGCTCGCGCTGCCCGATCCCTCACCGCTGGTGCCTGATTCACCAGGGCCTGATTCGCCCGCACCGGAGCCTGATCCGCCGGGCGCCGCTGCACCGGGCTCTGAACCTGAGCCACCAGTTCCCGAGCCCCCTGCCGTGCCGGTGTCGGTGGACGTGGAGGTCGTGCTGCCGGTTGTTGTGCCGGTGGTGGTGCTGCCAGTGGTGGGGCCGCCGGATCCGCCGGAGTCATCGGGGCCGACCTCTCCCGGGCGCGCTACCAGCCCGGTCGAACCGGCTCTCGCGACTCTGCGCCCGTGGCCTGGACCGCCAGAGTCGTCGAGCCCGATTCAACGGTGACCGTTGACCCATTGACAGCACCCGAATCATCGTTGCCCTTGATGGCGTCCTTGTCGGTGTCGTTGTCGGTGTCATTGCCCGTCGATTCGATCTGCGGATCTGCCTCGTTCGAACCAGCCGGCGTCCCCTCGGCGCCGGATGCATTCGTCCCATTCGACTCTTCGGTCTCCGAGCCCTGGACGTCTGCGGCACCCACGACGTCGTTCTCGATCGGGCCGCTCTCCTCGGCGTTGAGTTCGTTGATCTCGTCTTCCGAAGAGTCTTCTATCGCTGCGTCCTTCGTATTCGCGTCATCGACGGAGAGTGTTCTCATGCCTTCCGTTCCCGACGTGTCCTCGCCAAGAGAGGCGCCGGCAGACGACACTGCGGCGAAGCTGGCCGCCTGAACTACTTGGGCCTGTTGCTGGGACAGGCTCATCGGGTTGATAATTCCGACGATCGTTTTGACAAGCGCCTCCGCTACGGCACCGAACGCGGCTTGTATCGAGCCGAACACGCTTTGGAAAGCCTGCGCCAAGCCGTTGAGCATCTGCTGCAACGCCGACATCAGTTGGGAGATCGGATCTCCTGCCGCAGCGTTAGGTGCACCCGGATTCTGCGCACCGGGATTCGAAATCGGTGGCAGCTCGCCGTCCCCGTACTGCGCGATGAAGTCCCTTATGATGTCGGCCGCCGACTTCATCACCCATGCCTGCGTCACCGAATCCCAGACCTGCGCCGCCCCCTTTTCAACCCACTGCGCCGTCGCCGCATCCCATCGGTACAGCCCGTAAGAGCCGTCCTCGGTGCCGGCACCGAGAACGCGGTCGCGTGTGGTGAAGATGTATGCGGGTCCGGCGAAGTCTCCCAGTTTGGGGTACAAATTCTGAAGGTTCGCCCATGTCCGCAGGAAATCGTCAACGAATTTTGCCTGGTTCTGGTCGCTGACCCCTTTAGGGCCGCCGGTGGGCAGGCCGTATTCGGTCGCCCAGATCCGCAGAGCGGCGTCCCCCTTGTCGATCATCATCTGGCGCATCTTGATCAGCTGGTCGATCGGCTCGTAGGGGTAGCCGTTGTTGGCACCCGCAGAGAACTTTGTCGTGAAGTGATAGGGATGGAACGACAGGGCGTCGAAGAATCCCTTGGCCCCGTTTTGATACATCTTGTCGAGGAAGGTCACTGGGCTCATGAAGGCGGTGCCGCTGTCGAGAACCGAGGTGAAGACGCCGGCGACGACCATCGGATCATTAGGATTGACAACGCCATTCACGTCGTTGGCTGTCTTGATTGCGGTGTACGCGAGCCTCAACATCTTGGTGTAGGACACCGGGTCGACTGCCGGACTCCAATACAGAGCCGAGTTCGGCTCGTTCCATATCTCGTACGCCGAGATCTTGTCGCCATAGCGTTTGGCCACCTCGCCGGCGAAGTTGGCGAATGACTGGGGATCCGGCGCGGCGGTGAAGGGCAGGCCGTTGCCGGTCTGCCCACCCCAGGTAAGAGGTGTCGAGTTGATCGCTCCGAGCACCGACATGCCGCGGTCGTTCGCCTGCTTGACGATGAAGTCCACTTTCGACCAGTCCCGGATGGCACCCAGCACGGGTACGTTCGGCGCGTACGGCTGGACAGCGGCCCACGGAACGATGACGCGGACAGTGTTGACGCCGAGGGACTGCATCTGGTTGAACGTCGCGACGATGTCAGTGTTCGACATGTTGAAGAGCTCAGAGTCGGCGATACCAATATTCGTCGATGACTGGTCGATAGCTACGACCGGCACGTAATCGAGGCTGACCACCATCGGCTTGGTGCGGAGCAAATCGCTCATCGCGATCAGCATGATGGCGAGCGGCACCATCGCAATAACGGTCGCGATCGCGATGTGGCGTAGGCGGCGGGCGGATCGTTGCCTCATGTTTCGCTCCCCTTCGGTCCTGGATTGGTCAGCCACCCAGCGGTGTGTCGGGAGTCAAGTTAACCCACGCAGCAGTTAATTTTTGCCCGAATACCTAAATAGTTTTTGCTCGCAACCATTATTACCGCCCGGTAACCGCATTTTTATTTCGTTTCGGCACTGAGTGCCGTCTTTAATTTGCCGCAGTCATGCGGTTCTAGCAACGTTTATATGCAGACGATTTACATTCGCCGAAGCTGAGCTATCGAGAGATAAAGCCAGTTCAAGGGCCGTAAAATCGAGTATGGACAACATCGGAGAATTATCTACTGAACGGCGATTGACAAATCTGGTGAATAACAGCGGCTAACCATTAACGAGCCGGTAACAGTGAATCCCGCCTGGGCAACTCACTCGGCTAATCAGTGCGCTGGCTCGAGATTCGAAGCTAGCTGTGGAGAAATTCGATCTTGAATGTCGTTCGCGGCAACCGTGGATCGCGCGGATCAGAGGGACGGCAGGACTCGCCAGGCACACATGCGGTGACGTTTGCCAACGGATTTGGAGATCATGGGACATGCGCCAGGCCATCGTGGGCCGGTGTGAGACCGCATCGCGACGAAGGCTATCAGGCAAAAGGACATCTGACCGTCGCCTGGGCACCACCATCCCGGATCGTATTAGCTGAGCGGTCCTCCGTTGGTGGTCGGACATCCGCCCAGTGTCGTCGGCTCGGCCAAATATGTTGCACCGTAGAGCATTAGCGGTGCAGCGGGCAGAACGGATGTGGCTAGCCCTAGGTGGGTGTCGTCCAGACCTTGTCGATGATGATCTTGAGCCGTGTGTTGTAGCCGGTCATGGCCTCTGCCAGTCCCAACTGCTCCGCGTCGGCCGCGTACTTGCCCCAGTAGGCATTGTCTTCCCGCGGGTCCACATCGGCCGCGTCGACAGCGGCGGGGCCGCCGACAACGATGATCCCCGCGCCGTTTCCGTCGGAATCGAGGTTCAGGCTCACCCGAGGGTGTGCCTGGATGTGCCTGACCTTCGCCGCGCCGGCATCGAGTGCACGATCACATCTGTGCCGTCGAAGTAGAACCACACCAGCCGCGGAACGGGCTGGCCCGACTGCGCGACCGTCGTCAGCCATCCGTAGTGGTCAGAACGGAACCTTTCGGAAACCTCGTCTGTGAAATCGACTGCCATGAACCGAATGTAGTCTCGGAGCAATGACCTTGGACCTGTCCGTCGATGAACTCCTGTCCACCACGCGCTCAGTGCGCAAGCGGCTCGACTTCGAGCGGCCGGTGTCACGCGAGGTGATCATGGAGTGCCTCGAGTTGGCGCTGCAAGCGCCCACGGGTTCGAATGCGCAGGGCTGGCAGTGGGTGTTCGTGGAGGATCCGCAGAAGAAGAAGGCGCTTGCCGACATCTATCGGGCGAACGCGACGCCGTATCTCGATCAACCCAAGCCCGAACGCGGAGACGTCCGCGACCAACAAATCGGCGCCGTGGTCAGTTCGGCCAAGTACCTCAATGAGCACTTCGAGGAAGCGCCGGTGCTGTTGATTCCGTGTCTGGAGGGGCGACCCGACGGGGCGTCCGCGGACAGTACGGCGGGGTTCTGGGGATCACTGTTGCCGGCCGTGTGGAGCTTCATGCTCGCGCTGCGGTCCCGCGGCCTCGGTTCGGCGTGGACCTCACTGCACCTGCCAGGGGGCGGGGAGAAGCAGGCCGCAGAGCTCCTCGGCATTCCGTTCGACAAATACTCACAGGGCGGGCTGTTTCCCATCGCCTACACCAAGGGCACCGACTTCCGGCCGGCCAAGCGGCTGCCTGCCGAGCAGCTCGCCCACTGGGACAGCTGGTGAGCCCGTAGCGAATGCCGGGCACGGGCTGCAGCCGATCGCTCACGTCGCACCCGAGAACCCCTGCTGGCGCCATGCCTCGTAGACGGCGACGGCCGCGGCGTTGGAGAGATTCAGCGACCGTCGGCCCGCCAGCATCGGAATGCGCACCTGCGCGGTGATGTTGGGGTCGGCCAGCGTGGCCGCGTCGAGGCCCGTCGGTTCCGGGCCGAACATCAGCACATCGCCCGGGCGGTAGTCGATGTCGGCGAATGACGCGGTGGCATGTGCGGTGAACGCGTAGACCCGCTCTGGCTCGAGCGCAACCCATGCGGCGGGCAGATCGGCGTGCAGGGTCACCGACGCCAGGTCGTGGTAGTCGAGGCCGGCGCGGCGCAGCTTGGGTTCGGACAGATCGAAACCGAGTGGTTTGACGAGGTGCAACTCGCAGCCCGTGGCGGCGACCATGCGGATCGCATTGCCGGTGTTGGGGGCAATCCGTGGCGAAACGAACATCAGCCGGAACATTCCATGATGATCGCAGTCGAGTGCAGCCGAGTTGCAAACCCGGTGTGGCATCGGCCATTTGCTCGGTTACGAACAAACGGGATAACGGTGAGGCGGTGAACTCTGTCTGTTCAGTAAGAATTGTGGAAACGACCGCGCGTGGCTGGCATACTCGATCAATTGCCAGGCGTTGGACGCCAGCCCTTATGAGGGCGAAAATGAGCAGGAAGCCAGATGACCGACGCTCCATTAGTGAAATGCGGACCGGCCCCCGATCGGGCGAGCGTGCGCCGATGACCGCGTTCTCGCAGTTGAAGCAGTCAGACGGCACGCTGGTCGACTTCCAGCCACCACCCGAGCCGCAGCCGTCGCCCAAGCGTCCGGCGCGATGGTCTCTGTCGAATTGGCCGGTCCGCTGGAAAGTGTTCGCAATCGTATTGATCCCGCTGGTGCTCGCAGGAACATTCGGCGGATTGCGTATCTATGCCAGCGCAACGGAGGCGGCCGATTTGCGTCGCTCCGCGGATCACGCCGAAATGGTCCCGGCGATCGCTGACTACATGGCTTCCCTCGAAGGGGCGATGCTGGCCGGTTCGACCGGTGGCGATAGCCAGGCCGCGCTGACCAAATTCGACGCCAGCCGACGGGAATTGCAGGGCCGCCTCGCCGGCACCGACGTGGCGCCGGACGTCCGCAAAGGCGTCACCACGGTCATCGTTGGCGGTCAAGCGTTGATGGACAAGGTCACGTCGAACAGCATCGGGCTGCGTGACCGGATCCAGGCGTACGCCCTGCTGCTGCTGCCCGCCGAGGACGCGATCAACGGATCGGTTCGCGTCGACGATGAGAGCATCCGTTCCGAGACGCTCGGCCTGAGCCGGGCCGTCGGCGCGCGCGGACAGATGATGATGCAGAAGCTGACCATCACGCAGGGCGCCGACATGCCGGAGCCCGAGCTGCGCACGTCGATGATCACGGTCGCCGGCACCGAGCCGTCAACACTGTTCGGCATGGCGCAGGTGCTGGGCGTCGGCTCGACGGACGCCCAACGGCTGCAGGAAGAGCTCGTCAAGCGGATGGCCTTGATGTCGGACCCGACGGTCTCGCTCGTCAACAACCCGGAGTTGCTGGCGTCGGTCGACACCACCTGGCGAGAAGGTCGTCGTCGCCCAGACCGCGGCCAACCAGATCCGCGAGTTCGAGCTGCGCCTGCGCTTCCGCTTCCGCGTGCGCACGCGTCGGCGGCAAGGAGCTGATCCCGACGAGCGAGATCCTGCAGCAAGCGCGACGCTCACCTACACCGAGACCGCGGCGCTCGGCCAAGGAGCAGGAGGAGGCGTTCCTCTACCGGGCGATGCAGACCGACATCGTCTCGCAGGTGCTGCGCCGGCTCGCCTCGGTGCAGCTCGTCTGAGCCAGTCGACGACGATGCAGCTCCGCGCCGACGCGCCTCGCCGCCCACCTGCAGCGCGGCTGCGCGCCGCTCTACACGGTCTGGGGCGACGAGCCGCTGCTCGCCCAGGAGGCCGGCCGACGCGATCCGCGCCGCGGCGCGCGCCGCCGGCTGCAGCGAGCGCCAGGTGCACACCGTCGCCGGCGCGCACTTCGACTGGAGCAGCCTGCTCGGCGCGGCGCAGGCGCTGAGCCTGTTCGCCGACCGCCAGCTGGTCGAGATCCGCATTCCCTCGGGCAAGCCGGGCAAGGACGGCTCCGAGGCGCTGCAGCGCTACTGCGAGATCGCGGTCGCCGGCGGCGGCCGCGACGTCATCACGCTGGTGCAGCTGCCGCGGCTCGACCGCATCGCAGCAGTCGAGCGCCTGGTTCGCCGCGCTCGACCGCGCCGGCGTCACGATCCGCGTCGATCCGGTCGAGCGCAAGGCGCTGCCGGCGTGGATCGCCGCAGCGCCTGGCGGCGCAGGGCCAGCGCGTCGCCGCCGGCGCCGAGGGCCAGCGCACGCTCGCCTTCTTCGCCGACCGCGTCGAGGGCAACCTGCTCGCCGCGCACCAGGAGATCCAGAAGCTCGGCGCTGCTCTATCCGGCCGGGCGAGCTGGGCTTCGAGCAGATCGAGGCGGCGGTGCTCAACGTCGCCCGCTACGACGTCTTCGAGCTCGGCGAGGCGGTGCTCGCCGGCCAGGCGGCGCGCGCGCTGCGCATGCTCGACGGCCTGCGCAGGCCGAAGGCGAGGCCGCGGTGCTCGTGCACTGGACGCTGGCCGAGGACATCCGCGGCCTGAAGCGCGTCAAGGACGCGCTCGGCGCCGGCAAGCCGCTGCCGCTGGCGCTGCGCGAGGCGCGCGTCTGGGGCGCGAAGGAGCGCGTCTTCGAGCGCGCCGTGCCGCTGCTGAGCGACGTCGGCGCTCGCCCACCTGCTCGAGGCCGCGCACGTCTGCGACGGCCTGGTCAAGGGGCTGAAGCATCCCGACTGGCCGCTCGATCCGTGGGAGGCGCTGAAGCGCCTGGTGCTGCTGCTGGCCGAGCAGACCGCGCGCGTCGGCAGCAAGCCGATCGCGCGCATGGCGTTGACGGCCTAGCGCGGCGCGGTCGCCGCTGACCGCCGTCGACGCCGCGGTCGACCAGCCGTGGCGGCGTCGCCTCGATCCGCGCGAGCAGCAGCTCGAGCGCGCGAGCGACCGACGCGCTCGCGGATCGCGGCGCGATCGCCGCTCGCCTGCAGCAGCGTCGCCTCGGCCTCCTCGCCGCGCGCCGCGATCGCGATCCAGACCGTGCCGACCGGCTTGGCCGGCGTGCCGCCGCCCGGCCCGGCGATGCCGGTCACGGCGACCGCGAAGCGCGCCGCGCGAGCGCGCCAGCAGCCCCTCGGCCATCGCGCGCGCGACCTCGGCGCTGACCGCGCCGTGCGCGCGCGATCAGCGCCGGCGCGACGCCGAGCAGCTCGCTCTTGGCGGCGTTCGAGTAGGTGACGAAGCCGCGCTCGAACCAGTCGCTCGAGCCGGCGAGCGACGGTGCAGGCGGCGGCGATCAGGCCGCCGGTGCACGACTCGGCCGTCGCCAGCGTCGCGCCGCGCGCGCGCAGCGCGGCGGCGAGGCGCGCGACCAGGCCGTCGATCGCTTCGGCGTCGCTCACACGAACCTCCAGAGCGGCGATCACGAGCAGCGTGCACAGCGCCGCGACGAAGTCGTCGAAGAGGATGCCGAAGCCCTGCGCCCAGCCGATCGGCGCGCCGCGGCGCAGCTTGAAGCGCTGGTCGGCCCACGCCACCGGGCCCGGGCTTGGCGGCGTCGAAGATGCGGAACAGGACGAACGCGACGGCCTGGGCCACGAAGCCGTCGCCGGCGTGACCAGCCAGAGCACGAGCCAGAAGGCGATCGACCTCGTCCCAGACGATCGCCGACGGATCGGCCTGCGTCGAGATGGCGCGCGGTCACGGTGCAGGCCCACCAGCCGAGCAACGCGGCGGCGACGATCAGCCGCGCCGCGCGCGCCGTCGCCGAGCAACGGCGGCAGCGACGGCATAGACGAGCCAGGCCCAAGCGTCCCCATCGGTGCCCGGGCGCCCGGGCGACAGGCCGCTGCCGAAGCCGAGCGCGATCAGGTGCGCCGGATGCGCGAGCAGGAAGCGCCAGCCGGGCGTGCGGCCGGCGCCGGCGAGCGGCGGATGCAGCGCGGGCTCGGCGGCCATGGATCGGGCGCTGCGTGCGGTCGCCAGGTTCAGGCGCGGAAGTGGTCGAACGAGCCGAACGTGGCTCGCGACGTCGCGCGCCGCCGCGGTCGACCAGGCGCAGGCCCGGCGCCGGCGTCGATCCGGCCGATGCGCGTGACCGCGATCGCCGGCATCCGCGCGGCGGCGGCGGCGACGGCGTCGCGGCGCGACGGCCAGCGCGGTGAACACGCAGCTCGTAGTCGTCGCCGCCGGCGAGCAGGCACTCGCGCTGCAGCGCCATCGGCTGCGCGGCGAGCACGGCGCTGCGCGGCAGCGCATCGACGTCGACGACGGCACCGACGCCGGAGCGGCGCAGCACGTGGCCGAGGTCGCCGACCAGGCCGTCGGAGACGTCGATCGCGCTCGTCGCGACGCCGCGCAGCGCGCATGCCGAGCGCGACGCGCGGCGTCGGCATCTCCATCGCCCGGCGCACCTGCGCGAAGGCGTCGCCGCGTCGAGCGCGACCTGTGCCGCGGAACACTTCGAGCGCCAGGCGCGCGTCGCCGAGCGTGCCGCTGACGTAGAGATCGTCGCCGGCGTCGCGCGCCCGAGCGCAGCAGCGCGCCGCCGGCGGGCACCTCGCCGAAGACGGTGATGCAGATGGTCGAGCGGGCCGCGCGTCGTGTCGCCGCCGACCAGCTCGCAGGCGTCGCGCGTCGGCGAGCGCGAACAGGCCGCGCGCGAAGCCGGCGAGGAAGGCCTCGTCGGCGCGCGGCAAGGCGAGCGCGAGCGTGAAGGCGAGCGGCTGCGCGCCGCAGGCGGCGAGGTCGCTCAGGTTGACCGCGAGCGCCTTGTGGCCGAGCCGATCGGGCGGGACGGTCGACAGGAAGTGCCGGCCCTCGACCAGCATGTCGGTCGAGACCGCGAGCGTCATGCCCGGCGTCGGCTGCAGCAGCGCGCAGTCGTCGCCGACGCCGAGCGTGGCGCGCCGCGCCGGCCGCGTGAAGTAGCGCTCGATGAGTTCGAATTCGCCGAGGTCAGGCATGGAGGCGGCCGATTATCGGCGCCGACTCTCGCGAACGAAGCGCTTCGCGACCCGGGGAACATCCGGGTCGCCGCGGCGACGCGATCTGCAATGATGGCCGCCGGTCATCACGCGGCCGCGCCTCGCGCCCGCCCCGAGCGAATCATGCCGAACTCCGAACAGAAAGCCGCCGAACTGCGCCGCGCCGCGCTCGACTACCACGAGTTTCCGACGCCCGGGCAAGATCGCGATCGCCGCGACCAAGCAGCTGGTCAACCAGCGCGACCTGGCGCTCGCCTATTCGCCCGGCGTCGCCGCGGCCTGCGAGGAGATCGTCGCCGACCCGGCCAACGCCTTCCGCTACACCGCGCGCGGCAACCTGGTCGCCGTCATCACCAACGGCACGGCGGTGCTCGGCCTGGGCGACATCGGCCCGCTGGCCGCCAAGCCGGTGATGGAAGGCAAGGGCGTGCTGTTCAAGAAGTTCGCCGGCATCGACGTCTTCGACATCGAGGTCAACGAGAAGAACCTCGACAAGCTGGTCGACATGATCGCCGCGCTCGAGCCGACCTTCGGCGGCATCAACCTCGAGGACATCAAGGCGCCCGACTGCTTCTACGTCGAGCGCGAGCTGCGCGAGCGCATGAAGATCCCGGTCTTCCACGACGACCAGCACGGCACCGCGATCATCGTCGGCGCCGGCGTGCTCAACGCGCTGAAGGTGGTCGGCAAGGAGATCGACGAGGTCAAGCTCGTCACCTCCGGCGCCGGCGCCGCGGCGCTCGCCTGCCTGGACCTGCTGGTCAAGCTCGGCATGCCGCGCGAGAACATCTGGGTCACCGACCTCGCCGGCGTCGTCTACGAGGGCCGCACCGAGCTGATGGACGAGGACAAGATCGCGTTCGCGCAGAAGACACGCCGCAGCGCACGCTCGCCGAGGTGATCGACGGCGCCGACATCTTCCTCGGCCTGTCGGCCGGCGGCGTGCTCAAGCCCGAGATGGTCGCGAAGATGGCGCCCAGGCCGCTGATCTTCGCGCTCGCCAACCCGACGCCGGAGATCCTGCCCGAGGAGGTGCACGCGGTGCGCAACGACGCGATCATCGCCACCGGCCGCACCGACTACCCGAACCAGGTCAACAACGTCCTGTGCTTCCCGTACATCTTCCGCGGCGCGCTCGACTCGGGCGCGACGACGATCACCGATCGAGATGGAGATCGCCGCGGTGCACGCGATCGCCGAGCTGGCGCAGGCCGAGCAGAGCGAGGTCGTGGCCGCGGCCTACGCCGGCGCGACAGCTCAGCTTCGGCCCCGAGTACCTGATCCCGAAGCCGTTCGATCCGCGCCTGATGATGCGGATCGCGCCGGCGGTGGCGCAAGGCGGCGGCCGACAGTCGGGCGTCGCGCTGCGCCCGATCGCCGACATGGACGCCTACCGCGACAAGCTGCAGACCTTCGTCTACGCCTCGGGCACGACGATGAAGCCGATCTTCAACCTCGCCAAGGCGGCGCAGAAGAAGCGCGTCGCCTTCTGCCGAAGGCGAGGAAGAGCGCGTGCTGCGCGCGGTGCAGGTGGTGGTCGACGAGAGCCTCGCGCGGCCGACGCTGATCGGCCGGCCCGACGGTGATCGCGCAGCGCATCGCCAAGTTCGGCCTGCGCCTGCAGGCCGAGCGCGACTACGACCTCGTCAACACCGAGCACGACCACCGCTACCGCGACTACTGGCAGACCTACCACCGCATGACGGCGAGCGCAAGGGCGTGACGGCGCAGCTCGCCAAGATCGAGATGCGCCGGCGCCTGACGCTGATCGGCGCGATGCTGCTGCACAGACGGGCGAGGTCGACGGCATGCTCTGCGGCACCTGGGGCACGCACGGCGCATGCACCTGCAGCTACATCGACCAGGTGATCGGCCTGCGCGAAGGCGCCAAGACCTACGCCTGCATGAACGCGCTGATCCTGCCCGGGCCGCCAGGTGATCCTGGTCGACACCCACGTCAACTACGACCCGACGCGCCGAGCAGCTCGCCGAGATCACGGTCATGGCGGCCGAGGAGATGCTGCGCTTCGGCATCAAGCCCAAGGCGGCGCTGCTGTCGCACTCGCAACTTCGGCACCAGCAACCAGCCGTCGGCGCGTGAAGATGCGCGAGGCGCTGGCGCTGCTGCAGCGCGCAGGCGCCCTGGCTCGAGGTCGACGGCGAGATGCACGGCGACGCCGCGCTCGACGGCCACTACCGCGCACGAGATCATGCCGCGACAGCCCGCTGACCGGCGAGGCCAACCTGCTGGTCCTGCCCAACATCGACGCCGCCAACATCTCGTACAACCTGCTCAAGACCGCGGCCGGCGGCGGCATCGCGATCGGCCCGGTGCTGCTCGGCGCGGCGCAAGCCGGTGCACATCCTCACGCCGTCGGCGACGGTGCGCCGGATCGTCAACATGACGGCGCTGACCGTCGCCGACGCCAACGCCGCGCGCTAAGCTGAATGACGCGCACGCATATCGACGACTCCGTTATCGCGCATGCTGCTCGTCTCAGACTTGCTTTCAACGAGTGTGTGCGCTGACTTAAATCCCTGCCGTTAGTGCCCAAATTTGAGGCAGAGGCTTGAGGTTTCCGCACCGATTCGGTAACATCCCGCGATTCGTTGTTCAGGGATTTCCCGTGGTTTTCTCAGGTCGGCTGCAGCTGTGGCGGCCACTGCTCCGGTGGGGAGCGGGCGTCGGCGTCGCAGGGTTGCTGGCGATCGTCGGCCGTTCAGGCACGCGAACAGGCGCCGGTCTTGCCGGCACGGTGGCCGTCGCCGCAGCTGCCCGCCGAAGCGCAGGCGGTCGACAGCGCGATCCGTCGCGGGCGGGCCCTTCGCCTACGCCAAGGACGGCATCGGTCTTCGGCAATCGCGAGCGCTTGCTCCCGGCGCAGCCGCGCGGCTTACTACCGCGAATACACCGTGCCGACGCCGGGCGCGCGCGACCGGGGCGCCCGACGCATCGTCTGCGGCGGGCCGCAGCCGACGGCGCCCGTCGCCTGCTACTACACCGCTGACCACTACGCGAGCTTTCAGCCGGATCACGCCATGAGCGCAGCAGCGAATTTTTCTATGAACGAGGAGGAACGCGACATGCTCTTGCAGACAGTCCGTCCGAACATCGTGCAGTCGATCCGGGCCTACCGCGTCGACGATCTATGCAGGCGGCGCGCCACGCCGACCAGCATTTCCTGTACGCCAACCTGGCCGCGGCGCAGTCCAAACAGGACGTGCTCGAGGCGATCGCCGAGGCGTTCACCTTTCCCGCGCACTTCGGCAAGAACCTCGACGCGCTGTACGACTGCATGACCGACCTGGTGCACAAGGCGGGCCCGCAGCCCGGCTTCGTCGTCGTGCTCGAGCAGTTGCCCGACAACCCGCGCTTCGACCGCGAGGCGCGCGAGCAGCTGCTCGACGTCTTCCGCGACGCGGCCGACTTCTGGGCGGAGCGCAAAGTACCGTTCAGGTGCTTCTATTCTTTTCAGTAGCCCGCTCCCAAGAATCAGGGTCATGGGAGCGGGCGACGGAAGTGGCCCCCGGAGCACACAGCGTCAACGGCAGCGACAAGCCGGTCAAGGCAGCCGCCAAGACGGCGGCGAACAGCAGCTTCGGCGCGAACATGCCGCTGATGAGCAGCGCGTTCGACACGGCGATGTGGTTGAACGCGGCGTAGGCCGCTTCAGCACGCGCACGCCCGGCGATGCCGGGCGCCTTCAGGGTTGCTCCCTCCCCGCTGCGCTCCCCTCCCTCCGAGAGGGAGGGGCCGACCCCTCCGGGGTCGCTTTCTTGAGCGCGACGGCGAGCGGCGATCCATTCGTCGACCGGCACTTCCTCGGCGCGGCGCTGCAGGTCGAACGGCTGGCTCGCAGCCGCGCGCGTCGAGCCAGCGGCCGAGCGTGTGGCGCAGCAGCTTGCGGCGCTGCGAGAAGGCGACCGTGACGAGCTCGCGCAAGCAGCGCCGGATCGACGCCGTCGCGGCGTCGGCAGCGGCGTCATGCGCACCACCGCCGAGTCGACGCGCGGCGGCGGCTCGAACGCTTCCGGCGGCACGTCGAGCAGCGTGCTCGATCTCGTAGCGCCACTGCAGCATCACGCGTCAGCCGGCCGTAGTCCTTGCTGCCGGGCGTCGCCGCCATGCGGTCGACGACTTCCTTCTGCAGCATGAAGTGCTGGTCGGCGATCGCGCGCGGCCGCCTCGAGCAGGTGGAACAGGATCGGCGTCGAGATGTTGTAGGGCAGGTTGCCGACGACGCGCAGCTTGCGCGCCGCCGCCGCGGCGCGGCCAGCGCGGCGAAATCGACCTTCAGCACGTCGGCCTCGATCACCTCGAGCCCGGCGTGCGGCGCAGCCGCGCGGCCAGGTCGCGGTCGAGCTCGATCACGGTCAGCGCGCCGGCAGCGCTCGAGCAGCGGCCGGTCAGCGCGCCGCGGCCCGGCCCGATCTCGACCAGCGCTTCGCCCGGCCGCGGGTCGATCGCGTCGACGATCGCGTCGATCACCGATCCGGTCGACGAGGAAGTGCTGCCCGAAGCGCTTCCTGGCGTGCTGCACGGCTGGCCGCTCACGCGCGGCGGCTCGCGCGCGCCGCTCACTGCGGCGGCTCGCGGCATCTCGATGTAGGCGCGGCCGCGCAGGTCGCGCAGCCAGTCGCGATAGGCCGCCTCGAACTTCTGCTCGCGCAGCATGTTCCTGCGCCTGCTCGCGCAGCTGCTTGGATGTCGAGCGTCGATCTGGCGCCGGTCGACGACCTGGATCAGGTGCACGCCGAAGCGCGTCGCCACCGGATCGGAGATGCCGCCGACCGGCGAGCGCGTTCATCGCCTCCTCGAATTCGGGCACGAACGCGCCGGGCGCGGCCCAGCCGAGGTCGCCGCCCTGCGCGCGCGCTGCCGTCTTCGGAGTTCTCGCGCGCCAGCTGCTCGAAGGTCCGCGTGCGCGGCGAGGATCTCGCGCTTGAACTGGAGCAGGCGGCGCGCCGCCGCCTCGGCGCGTCAGCTCGGCCGAAGGGCGCAGCAGGATGTGGCGGGCGCGCGACTGCGTCGACGGTGAACGCCGCCGACTCCTTGCGCTCGACGCAGCTTGAGGACGTGAAAGCCGGCGCCGCTGCGCAGCAGCTCCGGCGCGACTTCGCCCGGCTTGCAGCGGCTGCACCGCGCTCGACGAACAGGTCGGGCAGGCGGTCGGCCGGGCGCATGCCGATCTCGCCGCCCGTGGCGCGGTTGCTGTCCTCGCGAGACCTCGCGGGCGACCGCCGCGAAGTCCTCGCCGCCGCGAACGCGCGCCAGCGCCGCCTCGGCGCGCGCTCGCGCCGCTCGGCGACGACGGCCTCGGCGGCGCCCTCGGGCACCGTCACCAGGATCTGCGCGATGTTGAACTGCGGCGTCGTGCGCCGCCGCGGTGCGGCGCTTCTCGATCAGCGCGTCGATCTCGGCGTCGCTGATCTTGATCCGGCTCACGACCTCGCGCTCGCGCACCCGCTCGACCATGATCTGGTCGCGGATGTTGGCGCGGAACTTGGCGTAGTCGATGCCTTCCTGGCGCAGCCGCTCGCGCAGCTGCGGCAGCGTCATCTGGTTCTGCGGTCGCGACGTTGGCGACGGCGCGGTCGAGCTCGGCCTCGTCGATCGCGCGTGCCGCTCTCGCGCGCGTTGGTGACCAGCACGCGCTCGTCGATCAGCGCGTCGAGCACCTGCTTGCGCAGCGCCGCCGGCGGCGGCAGCGTCGCGCTGGCTGCGCGTCGCCTCGTCGCGCACGCGCGCCAGCCGCTGCTGCACCTCGCTCGCCGTGACCAGCTCCTGGTTGACGACGGCGACGATGTAGTCGCCGGTCTGGGCCGGCACAGGTGCGCGGCGCGCGCAGGCCGAGCGCCAGCGCCGCGAGCGGCCAGCGCGCGGCGGCAGAGGAGTTTCAGAGTCAGTCATACGGGAGTGAACGGTGAGGTCGTGCGTGCGCTCCTCGCGCAGCAGCTGGTAGCCGGGCACATTGTCCTTCAAGACCCTGCAGCGGATTCGAGCCGATCCGCGACAGGCCGACCAGCTCCAGCTGCAGCAGCAGCCGCGTCGTCGCTTCGCTGCGGCCGGTCGACAGCCGCTCGACGACGACCCGGCCGATCCAGCAGCCGGCGTCGTACTCCAGGCCGACGATCGAATCGGTGAGGCGGCTGTCGCGGGTGCTGTAGTTGACGCGGCCGACGCTGTACAGCGTGCCGCTGCAGCCGCTGCCGCCCGCCGAGCGCTCGCTCGCCCTCGCCGCGCCCGGCGCCGGCCGTAGACCGGCCATTGCCAGCCGACCTCGACCTGCTCCGACAGGCCGCGCGTCAGCCGGTAGGTCAGCGCCGACGGTGCGATACGGCCCGGGCGAATAGCGCACGCCGGCGAGCGAGCGCTCGATGCGGTGGCTGTCGGGGTTGTACTGCAGCCGCGGCGTCGAAGGTCCAGTTCGGCACCAGCGTGGTCGAGCCGAGCACGCAGCATGTCGGAGAAGCGCTGCGTCAGCGGCATGGCCGTCGGGCGTGACGCGCTGGTCGCTGAAGCAGATAGCGCTGCACGATGCCCAGCGCGCAGCGCCTCGGCGCCGGTGTCGGGATCGAGCAGCCGCGAGGTCACGCCGGCGGTCAGCTGGTGCGAATCGGAGACGCGGTCGATGCCGGAGAACGTGTTCTCGGTGAAGATCGAGTCGAAGTTGAAGTCCTTGGCGCCGAGTCGAAGTTCGGCAGGTCGTCCTGGCGCCGGAACGGCGTGTTGACGTAGAACAGGCGCGGCTCGAGCGTCTGCGCGGAACGCGCGGCCGAACAGCTCGGTGTCGCGCTCCAGCGCCCAGGCGCTGTCGAGGCTCACGGTCGGGATCACGCGCGAGGCGCTGCGCCGGCCGTCGGCCAGCGGCTGGTCGACCGAGTACGACGCGGCGTTGAACGAGACCTTCGGCGTCAACGTCCAGCCCGGCGAGTAGAACGGCCGGGCTGATGCTGCCGAGCGCGTGCACGCGGTCGCCGGTCTGGCGCGGCGTCGAGATAGTGGTCGTCCGGGTTGGCGAAGCGGTTGAACTCGGCCTCGAAGCCGACGTCGAAGCCGCCGCGCCAGGGCGCGGCGTAGCGCGCGCCGACCTGCGGCGCCGCTCGTACGGCGGCGATCGATCCGCGTCGTCGGGTCGGCGGTCTGCAGCACCTGCCAGCGCTGCACCCGCGCGTAGGTCGACCAGTCGCCGAACGGCCGGCGTCAGCTAGCAGGTCGGTCTGCAGCAGGCGCGGCGTCAGGCTCGATCGACGTCGCCCGGGAAGTCCTTCCAGTAGTCGTCGTCGGAGACGCGCAGCACGCGCAGCCTGCGCATAGCACGTCGCCCGGGCAGGAGCGCCTTCGTGCATCGGCAGCGGAACGCATAGCGCGATGGCCGTCGCAGGCGCGGTCGTTCGGCAGCAGCCTGAGCGTCGGCCTCGCCCGAAGTAGCGCGGCTCGAGGTAGCGGAACTCGGCCGTCGACCGCCGGGCCGCGGCGCGTGCTCTCGACGCAGCGTGAAGGTCGCGTCGCGATTGGGCGCGATGTTCCAGTAGTAGGGCATCGCCGACCTGGAAGCCGCTGCGGCTGTCGAGGCCGAAGCTCGGCGGCAGCAAGCCCGACTTGCGCTCGTCGTTGAGCGGAAAGCTGAGCACCGGCGAGGCCAGGATCGGCACGCCGTAGAAGCGCAGCACCGCGTCGCGGGCGATGCCTTGCTGGTCTCGTTGTCGATGTCGCATGCTCGCCCGGCCTTCAGGATCCAGGCCGGGTCCCGGGCGTCCTCGAGGCTGCAGCTCGAGTAGGTGGCGTCGCTGGCGACGGCGCGCTGGTCGTCGATGAACTCGATCAGCTCGGCCTTGCCGCCGGCGCCGGTGCGCGCGAAGCGATAGGTCGGGGTGCGAAAGAAGCCTTCGAAGCGCTCGACCTTGAGCTGCAGCTCGGGGCCGCTGAAGACGTTGCCGTCGCGGCTGATGACGACGTTGCCGGTGGCGCGCGCCAGGTCCTCGGCCTGGTCGTAGCTCAGCCGGTCGGCGTGGATGACGACCGCGCCGCGCCGGAACTCGACGTCGCCTTCGGCCACGGCATCGAGGTCGGGCCGGCCGCGCACCTCGCGCGCCTGCAGGATGATCGGCAGCTGCTTGCGCGGCGTCGCCGCGCGGCGGCGGCTGCAGCGACGTCGGCGCGGCGCAGCTCGATGCCGGGCGCGCTCGGCGGCGCCGGGCGCGGCGGCGCCATGCAGCGCTCGCGGCCGCGCCGAGCGCCGGCTGGCAGCGCACGACGGCAGCGACGTGCGAGCAGCGCGCCGACCGCGCGCAAGCGACCGGCGGCAGGGCTGACTCATGGCGATGCGAGCGAGGATGCGTGAGCGCTGCGAGCGGCCGTGGCGAGACGGGCGCACTCGCGGCATGCGATTTGTAGAATCGATTATCCACGAGGCTCGCGCGCTCGCACCTCGAACGCCCCGACGCCTGCGCCCGTGAATCCCGCCTTCCTCGCCTGCTCCGGCCATCGCCTGGGCCGACCCGGCGCGCGCAGCGCGCTTCGCCGCGCTGGCTCGGCGCGCGTCGGCGCCGCGCACGCGCATCGTCGCCGCGAGCCTGCGGCCGGCGTCGAGCGACGCCAGCTTTCGCCGCTACTTGCGCGCCGATCGTCGAGGGCGGCGGCAGCGTCATCGTCATGGACGCGCCGCCGCCGCAGGAAGACGTGCGGCCGTTCGTCCACGTCGCCGGGCTGATCGCCGACGCCGGCCTGCACGCGCCGCGCGTCCTCGCGGCCGACGCGACGCACGGCTTTCTCCTCCTCGACGACCTCGGCAGCGAGCTCTACCTCGAGGCGCTGCAGACGCGCCCAGGCCGAGCGGCGACCACGGCCGCGCCGATGCCCTGATGCGCGACGCGATCGCCGCGCTCGTCGCCTGGCAGGGCAAGCGTCCCCGGCGAGGCGCTGCCGCCCTACGACGACGCGCTGCTGCGCCGCGAGCTCGCGCTCTTTCCCGACTGGTGCGTCGACGCGCGAGTGCGGCGTCGCCTGGACGACCGCCGAGACCGCGACCTGGAACGACGCCTGCGACCGGCTCGTCGCCGAGCGCGCTGGCGCAGCCGCAGCGTCGCCGTGCACCGCGACTGGATGCCGCGCAACCTGATGGTCGCGACGCCGAACCCCGGCATCCTCGACTTCCAGGACGCGGTGCGCGGGCCGATCGGCTACGACGTCGCCTCGCTGCTGCGCGACGCCTTCATCTCCTGGGACGAAGAGCAGGAGATCGACTGGGCGGTGCGCTACTGGGAGGCGGCGCGCAAGGCCGGCCTGCCGGTGGCCGCGACTTCGGCGAGTTCTGGCGCGCGCTCGAATGGATGGGCCTGCAGCGCCACCTGAAGGTGCTGGGCATCTTCTGCCGCCTCAAGCACCGCGACGGCAAGCCGGCCTACAGCGCCGACCTGCCGCGCTTCTTCGCCTACGCGCACAAGGTCGCGGCGCGCTACTCGGCGCTGCGCCCGCTGCGCGCCTGCTCGAGCCGCTGATGGGCGCCGAACGCATCGAAGCGTTCCACTAGGCGGGCGCCTTCATGCGCGCGAATGGCGACGCTGCGCGCGCCGCGACAATCGACGCCGCCGTCTCCGCCGCTCCGATCCGCCTCACCGAACTGCGCCTGCCGCTCGACCACGCCGACGCCGCGCTGCGCGCCGCGATCGTCGCGCGGCTCGGCATCGCCGACGCCGAGCTGCGTCGGCTTCACGCGTCTTCAAGCGCGGCTACGACGCGCGCAAGAAGGCGGCGATCGTCTTCGATCTACACGCTCGACTGCGACGTCGCCGACGAGGCGGCGGTGCTCGCGCGCCATCGCCGGCGATCCGCACGTCCGGCCGGCGCCCGACACGGCTACCGCTTCGTCGCGCACGCGCCGGCCGACTTCGCGCGGCGCAGCGCCGCGCCCGGTCGTCGTCGGCTTCGGCCCCTGCGGCCTCTTCGCCGCGCTGGTGCTGGCGCAGATGGGCTTCCGGCCGATCGTGCTCGAGCGCGGCAAGGCCGTGCGCGAGCGCACCAAGGACACCTGGGGCCTGTGGCGCAAGAGCGTGCTCAATCCGGAATCGAACGTGCAGTTCGGCGAAGGCGGCGCCGGCACGTTCTCCGACGGCAAGCTCTACAGCCAGATCAAGGACCCGCGCCACCTCACGGCCGCAAGGTGCTGGACGAGTTCGTCAAGGCCGGCGCGCCGCGAGGAGATCCTGCTACGTCGCGCAAGCCGCACATCGGCACGTTCCGGCTGGTCGAGCATGGTCGAGAAGATGCGCGCCGAGATCGAGCGCGCTCGGCGGCGAGATCCGCTTCGAGCAGCGCGTCGATCGACCTGCTGATCGAAGACGGCCAGCGTGCGCGGCGTGCGCGGCGTGACGCTGGCCAGCGGCGAGCAGCGAGCTGCGCGCCGACCACGTCGTGCTCGCGCTCGGCCACAGCGCGCGCGACACCTTCGCGATGCTGCACGAGCGCGGCGTGTTCATCGAGGCCAAGCCGTTCTCGATCGGCTTTCGCATCGAGCATCCGCAGTCGCTGATCGACCGCGCGCGCTTCGGCGCCGAACGCCGGCCACCCGCTGCTCGGCGCCGCCGACTACAAGCTCGTGCACCACGCGCAGCAACGGCCGCTCGGTCTACAGCTTCTGCATGTGCCCCGGCGGCACGGTGGTCGCGGCGACCTCCGAGCCGGGCCGCGTCGTCACCAACGGCATGAGCCAGTACTCGCGCAACGAGCGCAACGCCAACGCCGGCATCGTGGTCGGCATCGACGCCGCGAGGACTATCCGCGGACGGCGGCGACGGCGCACGGCGCCCGCTCGCCGGCATCGCGTTCCAGCGCATCTGGGAGTCGCGCGCCTTCGAGCTCGGCGGCGGCGACTACGACGCGCCGGGCCAGCTCGTCGGCGACTTCCTGCGCCGGCCAGCGCCTCGCACGCGCGTTCGGCAGCGTGCTGCCGTCGTACAAGCCGGGCGTGCGCCTGGCGACCTCGCAGCGCGACGCAGCCTGCCCGACTACGCGATCGACGCGATCCGCGAAGCGCTGCCGGCGTTCGAGCAGCCAGATCAAGGGCTTCGCGATGCACGACGCGGTGCTGACCGGCGTCGAGACGCGCACCTCGTCGCCGATGCGCATCACGCGCGGCGAGCGACTTGCCAGAGCCTCAACGTGCGCGGCCTCTATCCGGCCGGCGAAGGCGCGGGCTACGCCGGCGGCATCCTGTCGGCCGGCGTCGACGGCATCGAGGTCGCCGAAGCGGTCGCGCTCGCGATGCTCGGCGGCCTCGAGCGCAGCTGACGCGGTCGCACGGCAGTGGCGAGCGCGACGCGGCGAATCCGCGGCGCCGGACCCGACGACTAGGCGCAGGCCGCCATCACCTGCGCCACCGCGGCCGTCAGCTTCTTGGCGTAGGGCACGTGCAGGAACTCGTTCGGCCCGTGCGCGTTGCTCTTCGGGCCGAGCACGCCGCAGACCATCATCTGCGCCTTCGGGAAGCCCTGCTGCAGCATGCTCATCAGCGGGATCGTGCCGCCCTGGCCGATGTAGCCGCAGGGCGCGCCGAAGTGCGCCTGCGAGGCGGCGTTGAGCGCGCTCTCGAGCCACGGCGCGAGGCTCGGGCGCGTTCCAGCCGGTCGCGCCGCGCGCGCCCATGCGGCCGTCGGCGTGGAACGTGACCTTGGCGTTGTAGGGCGCGTTGTCTTCGAGCAGCGTCTTCAGCGCCTGCGCGGCCGCGCCGCCGTCGACCAGCGGCGGCAGTGCGCAGGCTGAGCTTGAACGCGGTGTACGGACGCAGCACGTTGCCGGCGTCCTTCAGCGCCGGGAAGCCGTCGGCGCCGGTGACCGACAGCGTCGGCTTCCAGGTGCGGTTGAGCAGCGCCTCGACCGGGTCGGTCGTCGTCGGCAAGCGTCGGCCCGCCGTCGGCGCCGCAGCGCCCACGGGAAGCGCTTCCAGACCTCGTCGCCGAGGATCTGCGCGGTCGCCTTGCGCCTGCTCGATGCGCTCGGCCGGAATCGCGCAGTGGAAGCTCTCGGGCAGCAGGCGCCCGGTCTTCGCAGTCCTCGAGGCGGTCGAGCACCTGGCGCAGGATGCGAAAGCTCGACGGCACCAGGCCGCTGGCGTCGCCCGAGTGCACGCCTTCGGTCAGGATCTCGACCTTGAGCGTGCCGGTGACGTTGCCGCGCAGGCTGGTCGTGAGCCAGAGCTGGTCGTAGTTGCCGGCGCCGCAGTCGAGGCAGACGACCAGGCCGACGTCGCCGAGCCGCGGCGCGCAGCGCGTCGACGTAGGACGGCAGGTCGAGCGAGCCGCTTTCCTCGCAGGTCTCGATCAGGCCGACGCAGCGCGGCCGCGGCGATGCCCTGCAGCGTCGAGCGCCTTGATCGCGGTGATCGCGGCGTAGACCGCATAGCCGTCGTCGGCGCCGCCGCGGCCGTAGAGCAGGCCGTTCTCGTAGCTTGCGGCGTCCACGGGCCGAGGTCGTTGCGCCAGCCGTTGAACTCGGGCTGCTTGTCGAGGTGGCCGTACAGCAGATCGTCTCGGCGCCGGCGTCGTTGCCGCCGGGCCGCGTGGCCGGCACGTCGAAGAAGATCACCGGCGTGCGGCCTTCGAGGCGGACCACCTCGAGCTTCAGGCCCGGCGACCTTCTGCGCTCGACCCAGGCGGCGGCGTCGCGCACCACGCGGTCGATGAAGCCGTGCTCGCTGCCACTCGGCGTCGAACATCGGGCTCTTGGCCGGGACCGCGATGTAGTTGGTGAGCTGCGGGACGATCTCGTCGTCCCAGACGCGCTCGGCGAAGCGGCCGAGCGCCTCGGCCTCGTCGTTCTGGATCGGTAGCAGCGGGTCGCGTGCGTTCATCGCGGGCTCCTGGTCGTGGGCGAAACGGTTCAGTGTATCGAGCCACGCCGTCAGCACGCCGCAACACCTCGTCCTGCTCGGGCTCGTTGAAGATCTCGTGGAAGAGCGACGGAAAGACGCGCGCCGTCACGACCGCCGCCGGCGCCGCCGCGGCGAACGCGGCGCTGCCGGCCGGCACGACGCAGCGGTCGCTGCCGGCGTAGAGCAGCAGCGTCGGCACGCTGCCAGCGCGGCGCGAGCGCGAGCACGCGCCGGCCCGCCGTCGACGAGGAAGCGGACCAGCCGCGGCGCGATCCGGTCGTGGACCAGCGGATCGGCGCGGTACGCGGCGACGACCGCCGGCGTCGCGCGAGATGCCAGTCGGCTTCGAGGCCGTTGCCGATGCCGAGGTTCGGCGTCAGCGGCCCGAGCGTCGCCAGCAAGCGCGCTTGCGCGGCGGTCATGCCGATGGCGAGCGCCGGCGACGACAGCACCAGCGCGTCGACCGTCGCGCTGACCAGGCCGGCCGCGGCGACTCGAGCGCGCCGGCGACGAAGCGCGCGACGACCAGGCCGCCGAGGCTGTGGCCGAGCAGCACCAGCGGGCCGCCGGCTGCTCGGCGCGCACGGCGTCGATGACCGCGCGCCAGGTCGGCGAGCAGGTCGTCGCCGGCGGCGAGCCGGCCGCGCTCGCCCGGCGCTTCGGCCGTGGCCGCGCTGGTCGTAGCCGACGACGCTCCAGCCGGCTCGCGTTAGGCGCGCCGCGACGTGCGCGTAGCGGCCGATGTGCTCGCCGAGGCCGTGGACGATGACAATCGTGCCGCTGGCGCCGGCGGACGGCCAGTCGCGGCGCACCAGCGCCAGTCCGTCGCGGGTCTCGAATCGTCCTGTCCCATCGACTCACCTCCCCACGCCATGACCGACACGCCCACCGAATTCTTCGAACTCTCGCACGACAACGGCGTCGCCCACCTGCAGCTGAACCGCCCCGAGCGACTGAACACGATGACGCCGGCGTTCTTCCCGGCCGTGCGCGACGCGGTGCGCGGCCTCGGCGACGAGGGCGAGACGCGGGCGCTGGTGATCTCGTCGACCGGCAAGCACTTCTCGGCCGGCATGGCGCTCGACGTCTTCGCCGGCAACTTCGCGGCGCTCGCCAGCGACGACGGCGCGCGCAGCGGCTCGCCTTCCAGGAGTCGCTGCGCAAGCTGATCGACTGCTTCAGCGCCCTCGACGAGGCGCGCTTTCCGATCGATCTGCGCGATCCAGGGCGGCTGCATCGGCGGCGCGCCTCGACCTCGCGACCGCCTGCGACATCCGCGTCTGCAGCGCCGACGCGTTCTTCACCGTGCAGGAGATCTACGATCGGCATGGCCGCCGACCTCGGCGTGCTGCAGCGCCTGCCGAAGATCGTGCCGCAGGGCGTCGCGCGCGAGATGGCCTACACCGGCGAGCGCCTCGGCGCCGAGCGCGCGCTCGCGGTCGGCCTCGTCAACGCCGTGCTGCCCGACGCCGCGGCGACTGCTCGACCGCGCGATGGCGCTGGCCGCGGACGATCGCCGCCGAAGTCGCCGCTCGCGATCGCCGGCAGCAAGCTCGCGCTCAACCACGCGCGCGACCACTCGACCGCGTCGGCGCTGCAGCAGATGACGCTGCTGCAGAGCGCGATCTTCGACACCGGCGAGATGGCGACGGCGATCGCCGCGTGGAAGGAGAAGCGCAGCGCCGAGTTCGCGCCGCTGACGCCCGGCAGCCAAGGTCTAGCGTCGCGATCGCCGCTCGGCACGACGAAGGAACGCCATGCGATGCAACGTCGATCGCCGATCCGCTGCTGCTCGCCGCATGGCTGCTGGCGGCTTCGGCTCGGCACCGCGTCGGCGCAGGACATCCGCGTCACGCTGCTCGGCACCGGAACGCCCGCACCGGTGATGAACCGCTTCGGCCCGAGCATCCTGGTCGAGGCCGGCGAGCAGAAGTTCCTGTTCGACGCCGGCCGCGGCGCGATGCAGCGGCTGACCCAGATCGGGGTCGAGCTGGAAGACGTCACCGGCGTCTTTCTCACCCATCTTCATTCGGACCACGTCGTCGGCTTTCCCGATCTCTGGCTGACCGGCTGGCTGTTCGGCGAACGCGCCGTGCCGCTGTCGGGTCTGGGGACCGCGCGGCACGCAGAAGATGATGCACGCACCTCGCCCAGGCCTACGAATACGACATCGCCATCCGCCAGGCCGACGAGCAGCGCCTCGGCCGCGGGCGCGCTGATCGTCGCCGAGGACGTCGCCGAAGGCTTCGCCTACGAAAGCAACGGCGTCAGGATCACGCCGTTCGACGTCGACCACGCGCCGGTCGAGCCGGCGTTCGGCTACCGCATCGACTATCGCGGCCGCTCGGTCGTGCTCTCGGGCGACACGCGCTTTTCCGAGAACCTGATCCGCCGCGCCGAGGGCGTCGACCTGCTGATCCACGAGGTCGCGGCGCCCGCGACCCACCTGCGCGCCGGCATCCCGCCGGCGCGTCGCCGCGACGATCACGGCGCATCACACGACAGCCCCGAGCAGGCGGGCGAGGTCTTCGCCGCGCGTCAAGCCCAAGCTCGCGGTCTATTCGCACATCGGCCGCCCGACGACGACCGAGCAGGACGTGATCGCGCCGACGCGCAAGGCCTACGCGGGCCCGCTCGAGCTCGGCGAGGACCTGATGGTGATCGAGATCGGCGACACGGTCACGGTGCGACGGCCGCCGGCGCGACTCGCGAGCGCGCGGTCGCGCTGCCGTCGGCGCCGCGCTCGCTCAGCGCGGCGGGCGATCGGCGGAATCGTCGGGTTCGACGCCGCGCTGACCTCGGCGCTCTCGTTCCAGCCGCCGCCGAGCGCGCGGTACAGCGAGCACCATGTTCTGCAGCTGCAGCGCCTGCGTCTGCACCAGCGACAGCTGCGACGACGAACAGCGAGCGCTGCGCATCGAGCGCGTCGAGATAGCTCGCGGCGCCGGCGCGGTAGCGCAGGTCGGCGAGGCGATAGCGTGATCGCCAGCGCCTTGGTCTGCGCCGCCTGCGCGCGCAGCTGCTCGCCGAGCGTCGCCCGGCCGGCGAGCGCGTCGGCGACCTCGCGGAACGCCGTCTGGATCGAGCTCTCGTACTGCGCCACCGCGATGTCGCGGTTGACCTCGCGCGCCGTCGAGGTTGGCCTGGTTGCGGCCGGCGTCGAAGATCGGCTGCAGCAGCTGCGCCGTCCCGGTGAACGCGAACGAGCCGCTCTTGAACAGGCCCGAGAGCTCGCTGCTCGCGGTGCCGAAGTTGGCGGTCAGCGTGATGCGCGGAAAGAACGCCGCGCGCGCCGCGCCGATGTTGGCGTTGGCGGCGAGCAGCTGCTGCTCGGCGGCGCGGATGTCGGGGCGCCGCTCGAGCAGGTCCGACGGCAGGCCGGGCGGAACGTCGCCGGAATCTGCTCCGCGCCGAGCGGCAGCGGCGGCGGCAGGTCGGCCGGCAGCGGCTGGCCGACCAGCAGCTGCAGCGCGTTCTCGTCGAGCGCGCGCTGGCGCAGCGACTGGGCGAGCGCGGCCCTCGCGCCTTCGAGCAGCGACTCGGCCTGCCGGTAGTCGAGCTCCGACGCCGCGCCGTTGTCGAAGCGCAGCTTGGTGAGGCGGGTCGATTCCTCGCGCGTCGCCAGGGTGTCGCGCGTGACGCGCAGCTGCTCGTCGTCGGCGAGCAGGGTCAGGTAGGCGTTGGCGACCGACGAGACCAGGCTGATCTGGACCGCCTAGCAATACGTCAGTCGAAGCAGGAATGCACATAG
>CAVOUV010000008.1:0-83087 GCA_963699655.1 uncultured Actinomycetota bacterium | reverse complement strand
GTCCTACGGCGGTGCGTATGCCGTGATGGGGTCGAAGCAGCTGTCCGCGGACCTGAACTTCGCGTGGCCGACCGCGCGGATCGCGGTGATCGGCGCAGAGGGTGCGGCACAGCTGCTGGTGAAGCGGTTCCCCGACCCGACCGCGCCGGAGGTGCAGAAGATCCGCGCCGAGTTCATCGAGGGCTACAACCTCAACATGGCCACCCCGTGGATCGCCGCCGAGCGCGGGTTCATCGACGCGGTGATCCAGCCTCACGAGACCCGGTTGCTGCTGCGAAAGTCCATGCGATTGCTGCGCGACAAGCAGATCGATCGCGTGCAGCGCAAACATGGCCTGACGCCGATCTAAACCGTCGAGGACTTCCCCCATGCCGCTAGCGGATGGCCAGCTGATCGCCGGATACACGATTCTGCGATCTCTCGGTGCGGGTGGCATGGGCGAGGTCTATCTGGCCCAGCATCCGCGACTGCCGCGCCGTGACGCGCTGAAGGTGCTCTCCGCGAAGGTCTGCGCGGAATCGGAGTACCGGGAGCGCTTCAACCGCGAGGCCGACATCGCGGCGTCGCTGTGGCATCCGCACATCGTCGAGGTGCACGACCGCGGCGACGTCAACGGCCAGCTGTGGATCGCCATGGACTATGTCGAGGGCACCGACGCGCAGCGACTGCTGGTCGAGCACTACCCGGAGGGCATGCCGCCCGACAAGGTGGTGCGGATCGTAACCGCGGTGGCCGATGCGCTCGACTATGCCCATCAGCGAAACCTCACGCACCGCGACGTCAAACCCGCCAACATCCTGATCTCCGATCCGGACACCGTGGACGAGCGAATCCTGCTGGCGGACTTCGGGATCGCCCGCAGGGGTGATGATGCCAGCGGTCTGACCGGAACGAACATGACGCTGGGAACCGTGGCGTATGCGGCGCCGGAGCAGCTGCGAGGCGAGCAGATCGACGGGCGGGCCGACCAGTACGCCCTGGCCGCCACGGCGTTTCAGCTGCTGACGGGGTCGCCACCGTTCTCCCATGCCAATCCTGCGGTGGTGATCAGCCAGCACCTGACGGCCGCGCCGCCGCCGATCGGATCCCGACGCCCGGAGCTGTCGGGCCTGGGCCCGGTTTTCGACAAGGCGCTCTCGAAGTCGCCCGACGACAGGTACGACAAGTGCATCGACTTCGCCCGCGCACTGTCGCGCCACATCGGCGACGAGGCCGATGATGCGGAGCCCACGGTGCTGGCGATCTCCACCACCGGACCGAGGCACTCGAGAAGCAGTGCCGCACAGCAAAATCGGCGGCACCAGGCCGTGGTCGCAGCCGTCGTCCTTGCGGCGGTCGTGCTCGCCGCCGTGGCCTTTGTGGTGATCGGCCGCATCCGCCATTCGGCCGACCCCGGCCCGCACCCGTCGTCTGCTCCCGAGCCGTTCACGACCGCGGCAGCCCCGTCGGGAGCCGCCGCGCTGCCGTTGGTGCTGGTCGGGGCGAACTGTGCGACCCTCGGGGCCGCGGGCATCAGCGCGGGCGGCGCCCCGGCGTACTGTGCGCACCTGCCCGCGACGAACACCAACATCTGGTCGCTGTATCCGGGTGAGATCTCCAGTCCCACAATGACTGCCGGACCCGGTGACGAGGTCTACCCGTCGGAGAGCGAAGTGCCCGTGCTGGTCTGCATGGAACAGACCGGCCAGAGCAGGCTGGACTGCCACGACGACATCCTGCAGGGCAACGGAACCGCGCCGAGCGCTACGCCGGGCTCCTGAACGCGCGCATCAGATCTCGGGTAGCTCCAGCCAGTCGTCCACCATGAACGCGTCCCCGCGCGCGACCACCGTCGCGCCGCCGCGGCCGGGGTAGTGCGCGGGAATCACGGTGGCGCGCCGACGCGATGCCTCGGTCAGCACCCGCGTGCGCGTCGCGCCGGCCGCGGCGAAGTCCTCGTCGAACGCGCAGGGGTCCGTCGGCCGCTGCAACTGGACCGGACAGTGCGTCAGGTCGCCGACGAACACCGCGGGCCGCCCGGCGTCCAGCCACACCACCGACGAACCCGGGGTATGGCCCGGTGCGGGGCGCAGGTGCAGCGCGGCGCTGATCTCGTGGTCGTCGGACCACAACTCGATCTGGTCCTGGACGGGAAGAATGCTGTCCCCGAACACGATTCGCATGCCCGCCCGCCGCGCGGCGTCCGCCTCGGTGCGGGGCGGCGGGCGCTGATCCTCGTTGTCCGGATGGAAATACCGGTAGTCGGCTTCCGGCATCAGATAGCGCGCGTTCGGAAACGTCGGCACCCACTCGCCGGCCCGGCCCATCGTGTTCCACCCGACGTGATCGGAGTGGATGTGCGTGTTGATCACGACGTCGACGGCGGCGCGGTCGACACCGGTGCGTGTCAACGACTCCAAGAAGTCCGTGTCGAGGCGGTGAAACGGCGGCATCGCGGGGCGGTCACGGTCGTTGCCCACGCCGGTGTCGACCAGCACGGTCAGCCCGTCCACCTCGACCACCCAGGTCTGCAGCGCGATGCGCCAGCCCTTGTCGTCCCAGAAGGTGGGGGTGTACTCCGGCCCGGCGTCGGCCCATGCCTCGGCGGGAGTCGCCGGAAACAGCTCGGGCGACAGGTGGTCGACCGTCCACTCCACCACGCGGGTCAGGTCCGCGCCGCCGTACCGCAGCCGCCCGGTCACCTACGGCCCGATCCGGATCTTGCCGGGCTTCCACAGCCCGCTGTGGGTGGCCGTGCCGAGTTCGATCTCGGCCGGTTGCGCGTCGCTGGCGTCGGGGGTGGTGTCGAACTTGCGCAGCGAGCCCCAGTCCCGGCCCCAGTCGTCGGACAGGTAGGTCGCCATCACGTGCGCCCGCAGCAGCAGGTCCGTGACACCCAGCAGGCCGCCGTTGAGGCCGTCCTCCCACGTGTCGGTGTCCTTCTTCTTGGCGTTGTAGTCGGGCGTGATCCGGAACTTCGGAATCTGCGTGACGCCGTTGGCGTGCAGCATCGGCTGCTGGCACGGGAACGCCATGCCCACCGCCCAGTCCATCAACACCGGCTGCTCGGAGCCGACGAACTCCTGCACCGACCGCAGTTCGGGCACCCGCGGGGGCGTGACCGCGAGCCAGTCACCCGGAGTCAGCGACAGATCCTCGGCGACGATGCGCACCGCGACCGCGTCCGCCGGAATCTGTGATCGCGCGAACCGCAGGTTGCGCCAGGAGGGAATCGGCCCGAGGTCATACGGCACCAGCCGGCCGGCGGGAACCGGGGCACCGCCGGGGCCGGGCCGCGCGTACTCCAGTTCGACCTTCTGGCCTTCGGTCCGTCCGTTGAACACGCTGTTGCCGGTGATGGTGCCCGCGGCGGTGACGACCACAAGCGGATGCGCATCGTCGGGCCGGGGCAGTTGGTACCAGGCGGAGGTCAGCCGGCTCTGCTGCTGGCCGGCCTCGACATACGTGCCCGCCAGCGGAACCCGCAGCGGGTCGAGGCCGTAGGGCAGCGGCACCGTCGACCCGTTGATGCCCGGGCTCTTGAGCTTGGTCGGTGCGTCCCAGTCGTAGTCGGTGCCGGGCATCGGCAGCGACATCCGGATGGTCTCGGCGACGATCTTGTCCGGCACGCCGTTCGGGGTGAAGCCCACCGGCCCGGTGCCGCCCAGTGGTCCGAGCGGGCCGTAGTCACCCGGCAGCGCGCTCAGGAAGCCGTCGTTGGCGTCCGGTTCGACGAGCACGTCGTCGGCCAGCCCGCAACCGCCGGTGAACGCGCGCAGGTTGGCCCACGCGTTGGAGTACGTCGGATACTGACGCACCACGCCGATCAGCATCGACGCCACGAACACCAGCACCATGAAACCCGCCGCGGCGGTGAGGGGGGCGGCGGTCAGCGCCCGGGCGATACGCCCCTCGCCCTTGTCGCGTGGGGCGAAATGCAGCCACGCCGCGTAGATCGCGGTGACCGCGAACAGGGCGAACAAGATTGTGCTGACGGTGATTCCGGCGATCTTGGGTGTCGCGTTGTTGAACGGGACGCCGTAGCTGGACACATACCACCAGCCGTTGGTGCTGGCGAAGCACAGCGCCAGCATGAAGAACACCGCGGCCAGGAACGCCATCCGGTTACGCGACCAGCGCAACACCGCGGGGGACACCAGCACGGCGGTCAGCGCGGCCATCGCCGCGCCGACCGCCGCGAACAGGCCGAAGTGATGCACCCATTTGGTCGGGGTGAACTGCAGGAAGAAGATGGTGCCGAAGATGATGCCCATCAGGCGCCACACCGGTCCGCGCGCGATGCCGGGAATGCGCTTGCGCCGCAACATGATGAACATGGCGGCGAAAAGCGCCAGAGCGGTGACCATGAAACCGAAGCGCCGCGACAGCGATCCGTCGACGGTCGGCAGGATCAGGTAGTAGTAGCGCAGGTTCTCGGTGTACCACGCCTGCGCGGGTCCGATCGCCGTGCGAATCCTGGTGGCCTCCAGCACCGTCGCCAGCGTCTGATCGGCGAACACCACCGTCAGCACGACGGTGCCCGCCGCCAGCATCGGCGCGATCAGCGGCCAGGTGCCGACGACCCGGTGCCTGCGCACCACGATTCGGATGATCGGACGGCCACCGGCCAGCAGTGCCGCCACGGCGATCAGGCCGGTCGGCTGGATACCGAGCGTGAACGCGGCGACCAGCACGGCCAGCGCCGCCGGCGTCATGCGGCGGGAGATGATCGCCCGCTCGATCAGCACGTAGGTGACCAGCGCGCCCGTGGCGATCTGCCCCTCCGGCCGCAGGCCGTTGTTGAAGGGCATCCACGCGCCCAGCAGCACCAGTCCGGCGGCCCACACCGCCGCCCGCGACGACGCCACCGCGGGACCCAGCCGGGGCAGCACCTCACGGGACAGCAAGAGCCAGCAGACGATTCCGCACACCAGGTCGGGCAGGCGGATCCAGATGCTGGCGTCGCTGACACCGGTCATCAGCGCCAGCAGGTTGTAGTACCAGCCGAACGGGTCCTCGGGACTGCCGAACCAGCGGAAGTAGTTCGACATGTAGCCGGCGTGACCGGCCACCCGGGCCATCTGAAGCTGGTAGCCGTCGTCACTCGAGTTGGCGCCGATGATGTGCCAGAGCAGGAACGCGCCGATCACGACGACGTCCGTCGCGCTGAAGGTGCGCCAGCGCTGCGGGATCCACCGCTGCATCCGCCGGCCGTCGAGCCGGTCCAGCCGCCACAGTGCCAGCAGCGCGACGATGGTCGACGCGATCGCCACCAGCATGGCGGTCAGCTTCAAGAGCGTTGGACTGGTGGTGAACCGGGTATCGATGACCGCCGACACGCTGAGCCCGGGCGGCGCGGGACCGGTCAGGTCCGTGAAGATCCCGACGATCGAGGGCCGCAGGTTCGGGTCGACGAACCCGGTCCGCTGTTCCTTGCCGGTGGTGGGGTCGGTCAGCCCGACGAAGGTGGCGAAGGTGCCCGCCTCCGACGAGGTGATCTCGATGCGCTGACAGCCGGGGCCCGCCACTCTTTCGCGGGGCACGCTGGCGATCACGACGTTGCGGTCGGTGATGTCCACGCGCTGGCGATTGACGTTGATGAACAACGCATTCAGCGCTGCCTGTTTGCCGTCCTTCGGCGCGGTGGACAGCACCGTGCCCCCGGTGGGCGGCATCGAGTTGATGACCGCGCACGGCACCGTCACCGTCATGGTGACCGGCACCTGCGAGATCAGTGGCGCGGTAACGGAATTGAGTTGGCCGTCCTGCGGCCAGTTCAGCGTCGCGGTGGTCTGCACGACCGGCAGCAGCGGGGTGGCGACCGACAGCACGAAGCCGATCAGGCCCGCGATCGTGGCGACCCAGCGGGCCGCCTTGACATCACTGCTCATGACAGATCGGTTCATGGCTCGGTTCGTGGCTCGACTCATGGCAAGGCCCTGATCGGTCCGCTACGGCTCCAACCGAACACCCGCTGCGAACCCTGGTCGATGACGGCGTCAGGCGCATCCGTCGCGGGCACCACTCGGTCGTAGCTCTCGATCGAACCCCAGTCGCGATACCAGTCGTCGCGCAGATAGGTCGGAACGGTCGAGGTGCGCAGCAGCGCCTGGACGAACAGCAACGGACCGCCGTCCTCGGCGGACTCCCACTGGTTCGACGACACCACGGCCTGCTTGAGATTGGGGAAGATGCGGTACTCCGGGAGTTCGGCCACGCCGAGGTGTTCGGAGAACGGGCGCTGGCACGGGAAGTTCGCGGCCGTCGCGATGTCCATCAGGACGGGTGTCTGCGAGCCGAGCAGTTGCTGCGCGGTCTCGAGCACCGGCACCCGCGGCGGGGTGAACGCGAACCACTGGTCGGTGGACAGGTTCGGGTCGTCGGCGACGATGCGCGCGACGTTGGCCTCCGGCGGCGCCCAGGCGAGCGGGAATCGCAGGTTGCGCCAAGCCTTCTGGGCGAAGATGTCGATCGGCTGCACCTGGCCGAGCGCCTGGTAGCTGCCGTCGGGCCGGTGCACACCCCACTCCAGTTTCAGGGACTGGCCGTAGTTGAACGAGCCGTCCTCCTCGTAGTACCAGATCGCACCCGCTGCGGCGACGGTGACCAGCGGCCGGTCGGGGGTGCGGGGCGGCAGTTGGTACCAGGCGGAGGTGACCTTCGCCGCGACCGTGTTCTCGTCGTAGCTGCCCATCACCGGGGTCCGTTTCGGGTCGAGGCCGAACGGCAGGAAGACCCGCGACCCGTTGATGCCCTCGGGTCCGTACCCGCCACCGGTGCCCGCCGCGAAGCCGACGCCGACGTTGGGTTCGTTGGGTGATCCGTCGGAGTTCACCGTGCCGGGGTTGGCGACGACGGGTTCGGCGGGTTCCAGTGTGTCGCTGACGCCGTTGGGGGTGAATCCGACGGGGTTCTCCCCGCCGAGGGGGCCGTACCGGCCGAAGCGCTGGCCCGCGACCGGTTGCAGCAGACCGGCATTGGTGTCGGGCTCGGCGAGGACATCGTCGGCCATCGCGCAACTGGTGGCACTGAGTCCGGAGGCCAGCGCCTCGATGTTCGCCTTGCCGGTGGTGTAGACGGGGTAGCGCTGCGCGGCGCCCTTGGCCATCGACCCCACCTCGAGGATGACCATGATGGAGGCCACCACCAGCAGCGGCGTGGACGCCAGCACGCGGTTGCGGCGATTGTTGGCGACCTCGGTGTGTCCCGCGTAGTCGATCCGGAAGTGCAGCCAGGCGGCCAACAGTCCGGTCAGGATCGACAGCACCAAGAAGATCGTCGTCACCGGGAAGCCGACGATCACCGGTTGCTTGTCGAACCACGGCACGCCGTAGTTGCCGATGTAGAACCAGCCGTTGATACCCGATGTGGCCCATGCCAATACGAACAGCAGTGCGGTAACGTACAGCGCCAGGTTCCGCCGGCTGTGCAGCCCGACCCGCGCGAGGCTGAACGCCGTCACCGCGCCGAGCGCACCCGCCAGGCCGGCGAACGCGCCGAACTGCACCGCCCACTTCGTCGGCGTGAACGTCAACAGCAGCAGGCCGATGGCGGTGGCGCCGATCAACCGCCACACCGGGCCCTTCGCCATCCCGGGGACGGCGCTGCCCCGGAGCAGCACGGCGAGCATCCCGAACAGACAGAGCAGTAGCACCAGGACGGCGAAGCGACGGGTCAGCGACGAGTCGGCGCTGTCCTCGACGGTGAGGAAGTAGTAGCGCAGGAAGTCCTGATACCAGGCGATCGTCGGGCCGACGACGTACTTGATGCGCGCGGATTCGGCGACGGTTGCCAGCGTCTGGTCGCGGAACACGATGACGAAGATCAGCGCGAATGAAGATGCCAGGGTGGCCAGCGGTGCGATCAGGCCGTCGATCGGGCGCCGGGCGCGGACGATCCGGGCGATGGCCCGCGCGCCGACCATCAGCGGGGCGATGGCGATCAGGCCCTGGGGCGCCAGGGTGACGCTGAACATCGCCACGATGATCGCGATCGCCGCGGGCCACAATTGACGCGTTCCCACAGCCCTTTCCACGAGCACCCAGGCCGCGACGGCGCCGAACGCGATCAGCGGTTCCGGGCGCAGTCCGTTGTTGAACGGCAGCCACGCCGCCAGGAATACGGCGCCGCCGGTCCAGACGGCGACCCTGTTGTTGGCCAGCCGCCGGCCGAGCCGCGGCAGCACGCACCGGCTCAGGATCAGCCACGTCGCGATGGCCGCGGCGGTGGCCGGCAGCCGCATCCAGACACCGGCGGTGCTGATCGCGGCCAGGTGCGCGAGCACCGACTGATACCAGTCGAACGGCGCCTCGGTGGCGCCGAAGAAGCGGTAGTAGTTGGCGGTGTAGCCGGCCTCACCCGAAACACGCGCGATGGCCAGGTTGTAACCGTCGTCCGACGAGATGGCGCCGATGACATGCCACAGCAGCAGCGTGCCGATCACGCCGATGTCGGCCAGCCAGGTCGCGAGCCCGACGCGCCAGAACGCGCCGCCAGGCACCGCGGCCCGACGCCGATGTCGCCGCCGGGGCGGCTCCGGCGGTCCAGCACGGCCAGCGCCCCGATCGCGGCCACCACACACAGCACCCCGAGCACCATCGCGAGCAGTTTCAGCGCGGTCGGCGAGGTGATGAACCGGGTGTCGATGTCGATGCGCGCGGACAGGCCCGGCTGCGCGGCCACCTTCAGATCGGTGAACACGCCGGTGACCTGTGGCCGCTTCTCCGGGGACAGGGCGCCCGTCGCGCCCGGGATACCGACGAAGTCGGCGCCCGCCCCGCCGACGGTGGCCCAGATGTGCAGCGCGCTGCAGGCGCCGTTGGCGACGGCCGCGCGCGGGGCGACGGCCGCCACCGAATCGCGGAACGCGACCACGACATCCCGGGCGTTGGCGGTGACGAACAGGCCGTTCTTGGTGGCCGCGATGCCGGCCGGCGGAATGGTGGAGAAGACCAGACCGCCCGCCGCGGGCAGGGTGGCGATCGACCTGACAGGGGATCGACACGTCGAGGGCCTGCGGGGCGCCGGAGACCAGCGGTGCGGTCACATCGGTGATCAGCCCGTCCGGGCCCGGCGCCTGCGGCCACTGGATGGTCGCGGTGGTCTGTTTGACCGGCAACAGCGGCACCAAGCCACAGAGCAGCACCCCGGCGATGCCCGCGATGACGGCGGCAAGCCTGGCGATGCGGCAGACTCCGTTCATCGCTTGGCACGAGGCCCGATGTTATGCGACGGACCTAATGACGAAGCGGCGCCGGGCTCCAGAGTCCGCTACGAGTTGCCGAACCGAGATCCAGCCGTGCCGGCTGCGCATTCGGGTAGTACGGCGTGAGCTGCTGCAACGCGCCCCAGTCCCGGAACCAGTCGTCCTTCAGATAGGTGGGGACGGTGGACGCCCGCAACAGGAGTTCGGTGATGCCGAGCGGGCCGCCGCCGAGGTTGTCCATCACGGGCGAGTTCGCTTCGGCGCCGAACCTGTCGGGCATGATCCGCCACTTCGGCACCTCGACGACGCCGTTCTGGTGGCCGAACGGGCGCTGGCACGGGAAGGCCATGCCGACCAGCCAGTCCAGCAGCACCGGTTCCTGGGATCCGACGACGTCCTGCAGGGTGCGCAGCTGCGGGATCCGCGGCGGCGTGATCGCGATCCAGTGCTGCGGGTTCAGGTCGTCGTCGGTGGCGACCAGCCGGATCCGGGTGGCCTCGCGCGGGATCGCGGACAGCGGCACCCGCAGGTTGCGCCAGGCCGGCGACGCGCCGACATCGGCGAACCCGACTCCCCGCCGGCTCGGCTCGGCCGCCTGCTGGTCGGTGGCCCACTGCACGAGCACCTCGCCCGGGTCGAAGCGGCCGGCGGCCGACACCACCAGCAGTGGGCCGGTGCCTCGTCGCGCGGCGGCAGCTGGTACCACGCCGACCGCAGTACCGCGGGCTGCTGCGTGCCCGACTGCGCCAGCTGCCCATCACCGGCGTGCGCGCCGGGTCGAGGCCGTAGGGCAGCCGGGCCCGCGATCCGTTGACGCCCGCCGCGGCGGTGGTGCCGCCCTCGGTGCCCGCCTCGCTCTCGTTGACCGTCCTGGTGTCGGTGTCGGCGAAGTTGCTCGCGCCCGGCTGCTCCATGACCGGGTCGGCAGAGATGTCGGACGGAATTCCGTTGGGGCCGAAGCCTTCTGCGGTCGCCGCCCCGAGCGCTTCGCCGACCGGCACGCCGATCGGGCGACAGCAGGCCGGCGTTGGGGTCCTGCTCGACCAGCACGTCCTCGGCCATGCCGCAGGTCTTGCCGGTCAGCGCCTCCAGGTTGGACCGGCCCACGCTCCACGCCGGGTACTGGTCGGTCATCGCCAGTGTCAGCGACAGCACCTCGAAGATCACGAGCAGCCAGGCGGCAATCGCCAACGGGGACTGCACGATCCGCCGCCAGCGGCGTCGGCCGCCGTCGGGCGGTGAACGTCGCGGCCGGAGAAATGGAACCACGCCGCCACCAGCAGCGCGACCACCGACAGCCCGAGCAGTATGGTGGTGAAGCCGAAGTGCCACTCCGGGAACTGATTCGACCACGGCACGCCGAAGTTCGAGACGTACCACCAGCCGTTGACGGTGGCGAACGACAGCGCCATCACGAACAGCACCGCGGCGGCGAACATCGCCCGGTTGCGGCGCGACCGCATCGCCGCGGCGGTGACGGCCACCGCGGCCAGCGCACCGAGCGATCCGGCCAGCCCGGCGAACACCCCGAAGTGGTGGGTCCACTTGGTGGGGGTGAACATCATCGCCAGGAACGAGATGATGGTGATGCCGATGATGCGCCGGCTCGGGCCGAGCGCGGTGCCGGGAATCCGGCCCTTGCGCAACGACATCGCGACCGACACCGCCAGCGCGAGCAGCAGCGTGAGCACCGCGAACCGGCGCGCCACCGAGCCGTCGGGGCTGGTGGTGAAGAGCCGCTCGTAGCGGATGTGTTCGTCGAACCAGCTCAGGCTGGGGCCGACGGCGGACTTGAACGTGCTGGCCTGGAGTTCGCCGACCAACGTCTGGTCGCGGAAGATCAGGAAGATCGTGACGGTGCACGCGGCCAGGATCGGCGCCAGCAGCGCCAGGTAGCCGAATCGTGAAGTATGAGCGGCCACAATGGTTTTCAGCGGCCCGACGGCGACCAGCAACGCACCGACCGCCGCGATGCCGGTGGGCCCGGAGAACAGCGTCAGCGCGCCGATGATGATCGCGATCGCGACCGGCAGCAGCCGGCTGGTGGCCACGCCGCGCTCCACCGAGCACCAGGTGAGCAGGATGCCGAGCGCGATGATCGGTTCGGGCCGCAGTCCGTTGTTCAGCGGCAGCCAGAACGCCAGGAACATGCCGGCCGCCGTCCACGCGGCGGCCCGGCTGGTCTTCACCGCATGACCGAGCCGCGGAATCACTTCGCGGCTGATCACCCACCAGCAGGCCAGCGCCATCACCAGCGTGGGCAGCCGCACCCAGGCGCTGTTGGTGCTGACGTGCGCCCACAGCGCCAGCAGGTCGTAGTACCAGCCGAACGGCGCCTCCGGGGTGCCGAACCAGCGGTAGTAGTTGGCCATGTAGCCGGCGTGCTCGGACACCCGGGCCATGGTCAGGATGTAGCCGTCGTCGGCGGTGTTGGCGCCGACGAAGTGCCACCACACCAGCACCGCGGCCACCAGCCCGTCCAGCGGGGCGACCGACCACCACCGCGGCGGCAGGAAGCGCTTGTGCCGCATGGCCGTCGGCGGTGTCCAGTACGTGCAGGGCGCCGAGGGCGATGACCGTCATCGCGACGCCGATGATCATCGCCAGCATCTTCAGCAGCGTCGGCGAACTGCTGTAGCGGGTGTCGAGGGTCGCCGAGAACCGCAGGCCGGGCGGCGCGGGCCCGGTGAGATCGGTGAAAACGCCGACGATCTGAGGGCGGAAGTCGTAGCCGCCTGCGCTCGCCGCGCAGCGGGTCGCCGGGATTATCGCTTCGGGTCCCTGTCGACGAGGCCCGACGAATTCGCCGGTCACCCTGTCGGCGTGGGCGGTGAACGTCAGCCGCTGGCAGGCGGGGCTGAGCACCTGGCTCAGCGGCGCGCTGACCACCGGGGTGTTGCGGACGATGACCAGCAGGTCGTTGTTGACCCGCTCGATCAGCAGCCCGCGGTCCACCGCCTTCGGGGCCTGCTTGGGCACCGTGGACAGCAGCACGGTCTTGCCCGGCCCGGTCAGCCCGGCCGCCGCGCTGCACGGCACGGTGATGGTCAGGTCGGTGGCCACATAGCCGATCAGCGGCGCGTTGACGCTCTGCAGCACGTCGTTCTGCGGCCAGTTCAGCGCGGCGGTCGTCTGCGTGACCGGCAACAGCGGGGTGGCGATCGCCAGCGCGGCCCCGAGCAGCCCGGCGACGATCGCGATGAGGCGCGCGGTTCGGTGGTTGCTGCCCGCGCCGGTCGACCACGGGGGTAGATGCTTTGCCCGTCAGGGCTTCCTGATCGCCAGCACGAACGGCACCGACGCTGTCGAGACGTCGAAGCGCGGGTCGTCGAACAGCGCCTCGTCCAGCGCCACGTGATAACGGCGGACGTTGGGCTGGTTGGGGTAGACGTCGGAGGCCAGCCGCAGGGTGTAGGTGTCATCGGCGCCGCGGCGCATCAGGAACACGGTCGGCGGCCGCCACGGAAGCTTGTCCAGCGCGCCGATGAACGCGTCGGCATCGGTCAGCGTGGCCCAGTCCTCGATCGCGGCGGCCCGCTTGTCGAACTGGGCGAACGGGTTGGCGTAGTGCGACGTCAGTCCCTGGAAGCCGTAGTACGGGTAGTACGACAGGAAGCTGTAGTCGGCGGTGAGCACCACGGTCTCGTCGCGCGGCCGGCCGGTCAACTCCTGGATCTTGGCGTCGATCTCGCGGTAGTACTGTTCGGCGCCGGGCGGTCGCCGGTCGGCCCGCAGGCCGTCACCGTCGGTGTCGGTGTAGGCGACGGTGATGTCGCTGCGTAGCACGTCGGGAATGTCCTGGCTGAATGTCAGCGCGCCGATCGCACCGAGTGTGGCGGCGGCCGCGACCACCCTGCGGGTGTTCTCGGGCCTGACCCGCGCGGCGCCATGCCCGCGCGCTTCGATGAAGCCGAACGCGCCGGCCGCCGTCAGCAGCACGCTGAGCGTCGGCTGCAGCCGGAACGACAGCAGCGTCGTGCCGACCAGTGTGGTCAGCATCGACAGCAGGGACCACGCGTAGACCGCGAGCACCGCGATGATCAGCGCACCCGCCGCGCGTGGAGCTGCGGGCGCGGACCACCAGCCACAGGGTGCCGAGCATGCACAGCGCGCCGAGGAGCGTGAAATGCAGCATCGGGAAGGACAACTCGGCGCCATCGGACGGCAGGTAGTGCTGTGCTGTGCCGGATCCGGCGGGCGAGCCCTCCATCGCCGCCACCAGGTACGGGCCCCACCCGATCAGTAACATGGCGCCGGCGATGACGGCGATGACGGCAAGCCGCAGCAGTGGCTCGACGCGTTTGCGGGCAACCGCGAGCACCCCCGCCATGATCGCCAGCGTGAACGCGGCGTAGGCGAGCAGCAGCGTGTAGAACAGCCCGGCGACGCCGAGGAAGACGCCGGTGCCGATCACCGCCGCCCATCCGCCCGACCGTGTGCCGCCACGCAATCCCGACCATGCCAGCACGAACACCGGCGGCAGCAGCACCGCGATGATTGCCGAGTACGGCTCGGCAGGTGAGTACGCCAGGGTTGCCGCGGCGGTCGCGGTCGAGACGATCAGGGCGTATTCGAAGCGAACCATGTTGGCCCACAACACGAACGCCAACACGACCGCGATGGTGATCGAGATGATCGCCCACGGCTTGAACATCTCCCACGCGGGGATGCCGGTCAGGTCGGCCAGCCGCCCGCCGATCCAGAACCAGCCGGGCGGGTAGAACGGCGGAAGGCCGTAGTACGTCATATCGTGCAGTGCTGCGCTGTCGGCGAGCCGGGTCAGGTACTCGGTGCGGAACTGCTGGTCGACCGAGACGCCGAAGAGATAGAGCTTGGTGGCGCCCAGCGGCATCGCCAGCGTGACCACCGTGAACGCGGACAGGAACACCAGTGCCCCGTAGCGTGCGACCGAGCGGCGACCGCGCCGCCACATCCAGCCGCACGCCAACAGCCCGGCGAGGCAAACGATTTGGCCGACGGTGGTCAGCGCGTGCAACTGGTTCGACGAGTTGTAGGCCGGCCACTCGACCCGGGCTATCGCGATCAGGGACACCGCCGCGATGCACGGCGACGACGGCCGCCACCGCCATCTGGCCGATGCACGGCCAGCGCGCCGCGCATCGCCCGCCACTCAGATCGGGAGCTTGCGGAAGATGGGCCGCGGGATGTGCCGCAGCACCATCATCACGTACCTGAACGCCCCCGGCGCCCATACCAGTTCCTTGCCCTTGGCCGACGCCGTGACCGCCAGCTCGGCGACGTACTCCTTGTCGACGGTGAACGGCGCTTCCTTGGTGCCCGTGGCCTTCCAGTGCTCGATCGTCGTCCTGGTGCGCACTTGGCCCGGGCCTGATCACCAGGACCCGAACCCCGTACTCACGCAGCGCTTCTCCGAGGCCGAGGTAGAAGCCGTCGAGCCCGGCCTTGGTGGAGCCGTAGACGAAGTTGGACCGCCGCACCCGCTCACCGGCCGCGGAGCTCATCGCGATGATCTGGCCGAAGCCCTGTGCGCGCATCTTCTCGCCGAGCAGCACCCCGACCGAAACCGCTGCGGTGTAGTTGATCTCGGCGATCTGCACGGCTTTGCGCTGGTTCTGCCACAGCTCCTCGGCGTCGCCGAGCAAGCCGAACGCCACGATCGCGACATCTACATCACCCCCGGCGAAGGCGGCGTCGATCACCTTGGGATGGCTTGCGGTGTCGACCCCGTCGAAGTCGATCAGCTCGACGGACCTGGCGCCCGCCGCCTTCATCTGCGCGACGGCGTTGTCGCGGCCCGGGTGTCCGGCCAGTTCGGCCAGCACGATGCGCGCCGGTGCGTTGCGCAGATATCGCTCGCAGATGGCCAGCCCGATCTCGGACGTGCCTCCGAGCAGCAGAATGGTCTGAGGATTGCCTACGGCGTCTAGCACCATCTAGAGCAGCTCCAAGCGTCGGGCCATGTCGGAGGCAAACACGCCGTCGGGATCGACCTTGCGGCGCACGGCGATCCACTCGTCGATGCGCGGGTACATGGCGTGGAAGGTATCGGCCGTGGTGCGGGAGTCCTTGGCGGTGTAGAGGCGGCCGCCGAACTCCAGCACCCGGCGGTCGAGTTCGTTGACGAACTCGTTGAGGCCGGGTTTGATCGGGAAGTCGACACAGACGTTCCAGCCCGGAATCGGAAAGCTCAGTGGCGCTCGGTTTCCCGGCCCGAAAAGCTTGAACACGTTGAGGAACGAATAGTGGCCGGAACGCTGGATGTCGACGATGATGCTCTTGAACTCGTCCACCGCGGCTCGTCGGGACGACGAACTGGTACTGCAGGAATCCCGCAGGGCCGTAGGCGCGGTTCCATTCCCCGAACATGTCCAGCGGGTGGTAGAACTGCGTCAGGTTCTGCACCTTGCCGCGGTAGGTCCCCGACTTGCGGTACCACAGTTCGCCGATCGGGCCGAAGGTGTACTTGTTGGCCAGCCCGTTGGGCACGATGTCGGGGACGGTAAGCAGTTGCGGCGCATCGAATTTCAGCGGGTTGACGCTGGAGCTTGGGCGGCAGCTGGTCGAGCCGGGCCAGCGAGCCGCGGCTGATCGCGGCGCGGCCCAGCTTCGGGGGTGCGCTGATCGCGTCGAACCACGCGCTGGAATAGGTGTAGTTGTCCTCGCTGCCGTCGCTGTGAATCGCGATGGTCTCGTCGAGGTTCGCGGTGACGTCACCATCGGCGATGAAGTAGGCCGTCTCGGTGGGTGTCATCTCGACGGTCACGCGCAGGATGATTCCGGTCAGCCCGTTGCCGCCGATCGTCGCCCAGAACAACTCGGAGTCCGGGCCGTCCGGGGTCAGCTGTCCGGATCTCGCCGTCGGCGGTGAGGAGGTCCATCGATCGGACGTGGTTGCCGAAGCTGCCGGCGCTGTGGTGGTTCTTGCCGTGGATGTCACACGCGATGGCGCCCCCGGCGGTGACCTGCCGGGTACCGGGCAGCACGGGCACCCACAGCCCGAAGGGCAGTGCCGCCTTCATCAGGGCGTCCAGGCTGACGCCGGCGTCCAGGTCCACCAGGCGGGTGTCGCCGTCGATCGAATGAATCTCGGCTCAGCGGAGTCATGTCGACGACCAGGCCGCCGCCATTCTGCGCGTTGTCCCCGTACGAGCGCCCGAGGCCCCTGGCGATGACGCCGCGGCCACCGGTTGCGGCCTGCGCGACGGCCGCGGCGATCAGCTCCTGATCCGGCGTCGACAGCACCTGCGCCACGGTCGGGGCGGTGCGGCCCCAGCCGGTCAGCCGCTGAGTACTGGTCGCAAACATCGTGACGAGGGTACCGCCTGGCGCCGTTCGGTCAGCGGAGCCGGAAGATGACTGCCCGCTGCACGATGAAGTTGATCACCGTCGCGGTGCCCTGCGCGATGACGAACGCCACTGGCATGCGCCACGGTTGATCCGCGAATATCTGCAGGCACAGATGGTTGAGTCCGACCTGAACGACTGAACGTCAGTGCGTACAGGAACATGACCGCGATGAAGCGAGCAGTGCTGGGCTCGGCCTGGAAGGTCCAGCGCCGGTTGATCAGGTAGGCGGTGATGGTGCCCGCGACGAAGCTGATCGCCTTGGCCGGATCGAAATCGAGGCCGAGTGCATGCAGCAATACGTAGAGCCCGTAGTCGACGATCGCCGCGAGGCCGCCGGTGACGATGAAGCGCCACGCCTGGGTTTTCAGGCTCAGGCTCGGCGACATGGGGGGCTCGGCCACCCGGGCAGCTTACGGCGCGGATGCGGCGAGCGACTTCACGCGGGCTGGGATGGGCTCGGCGGCGACCGTGGTGAACGGTGCGATCATCGGGAAATCGTCATTCACCGAGTGGATCTCGGTCCGTCGGATGATGGTGGCCAGCGCCAGGGTCGTCTCGAGCATGGCGAAGTGGTCACCGATGCAGGACCTCGGCCCGCCGCCGAACGGCAGGTACTGCCACCGGTTGCGGCCCTTGGAGTTCTCCGGGCTGAAGCGGTCCGGATCGAAGACCAACGGGTTCTTCCAGAGCGTGGGGTCGCGGTGCATGGCGTAGATCCCGACGACGACCAGTGTGCCTGCCGGTACCCGGTAACCGCCGACCTCGATGTCGGCAGTGGTCTCTCTCGCGACGGCCGCTCCGGGTGGGCACAATCGCAGGGCTTCGTGCAGCACCTGAATTGTGTAGCCGAGCCGGGGCACGTCATCCGGCGTCAGTTCCTGATCTCCGATTTCGGCGACCTCGGCTCGCACCCGCTCCTGTATCTCGGGGTGACGACCAAGCGCCCACACTGAATATGCCAGCGCGGTCGCGGTGGTGTCATGCCCGGCACCGAGGAACACCATCAGCTCACTGCAGATGTCGCTGTCGGAAAGTGACCGTCCGGTTTCCGGGTCGGTCGCGGCGATCAGCGCCTGAACCAGCGACGCATCGTGGTCCGGGTCGTCGCGACACTGGCGCAGGATGTCGCTGGCGATTCCGCGGAGAGTCGCGCGGGCGGTGCGCGCCCTGTGCTGCGCGGGCGTCGGTAGCCATCGCGGCACGTTCACCGGCCGGAAGCCACGATCGGCGATGTACGTGACGACGGTGCTCAAGGGTTCGCCGATCGTGTCCGCGTGCGCATCGAGGGTCAGTCCCAACACCGAGTGGCCCAGCGCGCGCAGCGTGAGTTTGCGGCACTCGGCGTCAACGTCCACGATCGCGCCGTCGGACCAGCGCTGCGTGATCGCCTCGGCGGCCTCGGCCATGTGCCCGCCGTACGCGCGTACGCGTTGTTTGGTGAAGATCGGTTGCAGGGTCCGCCTGCGTGGAAGCCATGGACCGTGGGTGAGGTCGAACACGTTGTCACCGATGAGGTGACGCATCTCGGCGTGCACGTTGGTCCTGTCGGTGGACGCGTCGGGACGGCTGAGGACGTCGTGGACTCCTTGCGGCGACGTGACGACGACGACGGGCGGCACCAGCCATCGAGGCCCCAAGTCGACCCGGGTCACCGGTCCGCCTGCGTCGCGCAATTCTTCCGGCCCGGTGTGAAAAGCCCTGATCGCCGCAGCCCGACGCCGATAGGGCAATGGACTCTTCGGCGCCAGCGGCAACGCGTCGACCCGTTGGGGACTCATGACCCGGATAAACGCCCACGGCCCCTTCGCAATTCAGTCGCTTGCGCGCTCCAGCCGGACCAGCGGGATCGTCCGGTCGCCCGCCCGGACCTCGTAGTCGGCGTAGCCGGCGTACGTGTCGAGGGCCAGCTCCCACGCCCGCTCGCGCTCGGCGGGGTCGGTGATCTCGGTCGCCGTGTACCGTGCCGCTGTGCTTGCCCGGCGAGCACCTCGACCTCGGGTTGGCCGTCGAGTTGCGGTACCAGGCGGGGTGGCTCGTCTTGCCGTAGTTCGACGCGATGAGCAATGAGCCCGTCGACCGTCGACGACATACAGCAGCGGAAGCGTTCGCGACAGACCAGTCTTGGCGCCCGTCGTCGTCAGCAGCATGACCGGCACCGGGTACACGCTGCTGACCCGCCCGCCGGTGAGCCGCAGCAGCGGCGGGTCGATCCGCGGCGCGATCTCGCTTCATATACCAGTCGCCGACGGCGGTCCGCGCGAACTTCTCCAGGCCGCGCTCGTAGAGGCTCATGTGACGGCGCTCTGGGCAGCCATGGCGCGACGCTACCTTGCCAGCCCGCTGGCCCTCAGCACGCCGCAAAAGCGCATCAACCGCCGCGGCGAACGCGTGCTCGGCCGGCGCCGCGAAGCCGACGATGATCCCGTCGGGGTCCGGGATCTCCGTCGCCGGCCAGCGGATGGCGCATCATCGACAGGCCCTGCAGCGCGATGCCGGCCTCGCCCGCCCGGCGCAGCACCTCGTGCTTCGGCGCCGTCGGGCAGGGTCAGCAGCGATGTTCACGCCCGCCGACAGTCCGCTGATGCCGACGTCGAATCCGGACAGGGCGTCGACGAGCGTGTCGCGCCGACGTGCGGTAGCGCATCCGCATCCGGCGGATGTGGCTGGTCGTAGCTGCCCGCTGCTGATGAAGTCGGCCATGGTCAGCTGCGACGACCGCGTCGACGTAGAACTGCTGTCCGCCCGCGGCGGCGAGCACCGCGTCGATCAGGTCGTCGGGCACCACCATCCAGCCCAGCCGCAGCGCCTGGGACAGGCTCTTGCTGGCCGATCCCAGGTAGACGACCCGGTCCGGGCACAGCGCCTGCAGCGCGCCGATGGGCTGGCGGTCGTAGCGGAACTCGCCGTCGTAGTCGTCGTCGAGGACGTAACCGCCGGTGCGCTGCGCCCAGTCGACGACGGCGGTGCGCCGCGACGGATGCAGCGGACATGCCCATCGGGCTGTGGTGGGCGGGTGTCAGCAGCACCGCAGGCGACTCCAGCCCGTCGAGGTCGTCGACCACCGCGCCGCGCTCGTCGACGCCGATCGGCACCGTCGGCACGTCCATCGCCGCGATCGCGTCGCGGAAGATGAAGAGCCCGTAGGCCTCGACGGCGATCGGGCCTGCACCGCGGAACACCCGGGCCAGCAGTTCGACGCGCATGGCGGACGCCCGCGCAGACGACGATCGACTCCGCCGACGTGCGCACGCCGCGCACCCGGGCCAGGTACTCGGCGAGCGCCTCGCGCAGTTCGGGCCGGCCGCGCGCATCGCCCATGCGCAGCGCCTCGGTCGGCGCGGTGGACAGCGCGCGGCGGGTGGAGGCCGCCCATTCGCTGCGGGGGAACTCCGAGACGTCCGGTGAGCCGGGCATCAGGTTGTGGACCGGCGCCGCGCGCACGCCGCGCGGCCGGGCGGGCCGCTCGGCTCCGCCGGATGTTGACGCACCCAGGTGCCCGCGCCCTGCCGAGACGCCAGCCAGCCCTCGGCGACCAGTTCGGCGTACGCCTCGGCGACGGTGTTGCGGGCCAATCCCAGGTCGGCGGCCAGGCTGCGCGACGGTGGCAGCATGGTCCCAGGCGCCAGCCGGCCGGACCGCACGGCGTCGCGCAGCGCGGTGAGCAGCAGTTCCCTGCGCGCCCCGCGCGCCCGGCGTGATGACCTCGCGCAGGTCGAGGTGCAGATCGCGGCTGCCGGAATTGGCCCATGAAGTCATGAGCGAGATTGAACCATGTAGATGGGCCTTTAGCGCACTAACGTCGTCGGCATGACACAAACACTGGAAACCCAAGACCACCGGACGACCGCATCAAGATCTACAAGACGTCGCCCGAGCTGCTACGACGCGATGATGGCGCTCAGCAACGCGGCGGCCAAGGACATCGACCCCGAGCTCGGCGAGCTGATCAAGATCCGCGCGTCGCAGATCAACCACTGCGCGTTCTGCCTCGACATGCACATCGCGCGACGCCCGCAAGCACGGCGTCAGCGAGCAGAAGCTCGACGTGCTCGCCGCGTGGGAAGAGGCCGGCGACCTGTTCACCGAGCGCGAGCGGGCCGCGCTGGCGCTGACCGAGGCGATCACCGAGCTCGGCGACGGCCACGTCCCCGACGACGTGTACGCCAGGGCGGCCGCGGTGTTCACCGAACGCGAGCTCGGTCAGGTCATCGCGATGGCGGTCACCATCAACGCCTGGAACCGCATCAACGTGACCATTCGCTCGAACCGCGCGATCGCTGAGCTGATCACCACCGACCGACGAGCTGAGGAGCCGACGTGACCACCACCAAAGAACGTGTTCGCCGTATCAAGATGAACCAGGTCTCACCCGATGCTGTACGAGGCCGATGGTCGTTCTCAACACTGCCGCCGCCAAAGACATCGACCCCGATCTGGCCGAGCTGATCAAGATCCGTGCCTCGCAGATGAATCACTGCGCATTCTGCCTCGACATGCACACCACCGATGCCCGCGAAGCACGGCATCAGTGAGCAGAAACTGGCGCTATTACCCGCTTGGGAAGAGGCGGGTGACCTTTTCACCGAGCAGGAGCAGGCGGCGCTCGCGCTGACCGAGGAGATGACCGATCTCACCCGCCGTCACGTCTCCGACGAGGTGTACGCCAGGGCCGCCGCGGCGTTCACCGAGCGGGAGCTCGGCCAGGTCATCGCGATGGCGCTGACCATCAACGCCTGGAACCGCATCGGCGTGACCACCCGGCTGCCGCTGCCGCGGCGCTAATACGGTCGAGGGGTGCAGACCCGGTCCGGTGCGGAGATCGTCGTCGACGGCGACGTGGTCTACAAGCTGCACCGGCCGGGCACCGACCCCAGAGCACTGGCGATCCGGCTCCGCATCGCGGCGGAGTCCGATTCCCTGCTGTCACCGCTCGACACCGTGCCCGAACGAGTCGGCACGCGCTGGCGCACCCGATGGCCGCGGGTGGAAACCGTTGTGCCGCAGCCGGAATGCGTACCATGGGCCGAGGCGGGCCGGCTGCTGGCCCGGCTGCACCGCGAGCCAAGCGCCGGCGACGTATGCCGCCGCACGGCTGGCCGCACCGGCTGAGGCGGGCCGTCGACGCACGCTGCGGAGCACACGAGCCGTCACCATCCGCCGCGCGGCCGCCGCACTGCCCGCCCGAGGCGTGGCGGGCCGGCTCGCCAGGTCGCCCGGCGACGCTCGTGCACGGCGACTGGCATCTCGGCCAGCTCGGCCGACGGTCGCGACCGACGCCGTGGCTGCTCATCGACGTCGACGACCTCGGCGTCGGCGATCCGGCGTGGGACCTGGCCCGCCCGGCCGGGTTCTGGGCGGCGGGCCTGATCCCCGACGACGACTGGACGGCATTCCTCGACGCTTACCGCGACGCCGGCGGACCGGCGCTTGCCGGCACGGCGACCCGTGGCCGGTGCTCGAACCGTTCGCGCGCGCAGCCGTCGTGCAGGCGGCGCGGCCGGCGTCGCCCATCAGGCCGAGACGAGACGCAGGCCTGCTCGTCGCGGCGTGCGCCCGGATGGCGCTAGCTGGAGAAGAACAGCCGGCCGAAGCCCTGCTTGCGGTAGTGCTTGTTGCCGCGGTGGCCCCAGCCCGGGCCGTAGTCGTAGCCCGTGCCTGCTGCGGGCGGCGGTGGCGGCGGGGCGCCTGGACGAACCTGTTCTCCATCTGGGTGAGCGACTCGAGCTCACCGAAGTCGAGGAAGATGCCCCGGCAGGTGTCGCACTGCTCCAGGTGGATGCCGTTGCGTTCGTAGGTCTTCATGACACCTGCGCACTTCGGACACAGCAGCGTGTTGCCCGCCTCCGGGCGACGGAGCGGACTTCGGGGGTTCGTATGGCGGGATGCTCATAGTCCGCATAACGGCCGAGCAGCCTGTGAAGTGCCTGGATAAAAGGTGGTGGTTTGTTGTGTTCGGCGGCGTGGTCGTTGTTGAGGTGGCGTTGGGCGGTGATGCGGTCGGCGCGGTTCTGTTCCCGGGTGCGGGTGCGTCGGGGCATGGCCAGGCCTGCGATTGGCGCGCTGTGTCGGGCGCGGTGAGTCGCGGATTGATGGGTGCGGTGGGTGTGCACAGGGTCGGGAACAGCAGCCGGCTACCGGGGTGGGTGGTGTAGGTCTGGCCGCTGGGAGCGGTCCATTCCACGGTGCCGTCGGGCAGCTGTCGCTGCAACCAGCCCCAGAAGGTTTTGAGCAGGTGGTGTTTTCGGCATAAACATTTCAGGTTCGAGGCGCACGTCGGCCCCACCGGGTAGGCGATGGTGTGGTCCAGGTCGCAGTCGAACGCGGGTTCATCACAGCCCGGGAACCGACATCGTCATATCGCGGCAGCGCACGAAATCGGCCAACCCCCGCGACGGGGTGTAGCGCGGTTCGGGCGGCCTGTCGCCGGGATGCACCAGCCGCCGGAGGGTGGCGGTGGCGGCCACCTTGGCCGCCAGCAGCGGCGCGGGCAGCAGCCCGCCGCCCACGATCACCGCCGGATTCGTCGTCGCGGTCCCGGTCGGGGCCGGCGGGGCCAGCGCCTCGGCGATCGTCTGCTCGCGCAGCGGTGTCGCGGCCCCCGCCGGGGCCGGCGCGGCCCCATCCAACTGGACCGGGGTGTCATCGGCCAGGCTGTCGGCCTCGGCGATCACATGCACCACCACCGCCGCCGACGGGCCGCCACCGTCTGCGCCACACTCGGTCGCCCCGCACCGGCATGCGAGCCGGTCGGCGCCGCGGCCCAGGGCGCCCATCGCATCGGCGCGGCGCTGCTCGCAGGTGCGCGGATCCCCCGCGCACACCGCGGCGGCCATCGCGGCCAGGCGCTGATCCAGCACCGCGGCGTCGCGGGCCAACAACACCCCCTCCACCCCGGCCGTCCCGGCCCCACCCGCGCCGTCGACCACGTCGAAGTGGCGGCCCCGGGCCCGGCTCTCCAACCGGCGCAGCGCCTGCGGGTCATGACGGTCCACCAGTTCATCGAGGGCCAGCTCGGTCTTGGCCACCGACAGCGGCCCCCACCCCACGGCCTGGGCGGCGAGCTCGACATCAACCTTGCCGCGCGCATCCGCATCAATGATCAACGCGGTGCGGTAGACGATGGTGTTGACCAGCCGAGAAGAAATCAGTCCGGCGGCGAACACCTCGGCCACCCGCGGCAACCGCTCGCGCAGCGCCTCGGCCAGCGTCAACTGATGCGAGGCCACCCCCAACGACACATTGAACGCCGCGCCGATCTCGGCACACACGGCATCCCAATTGTCCAGACACCACTGCTCGCGCTCGGCGCTGCCGTCGGCGGCCAGCCGCCGCTGCAACACGTCGGCCATCGCAGCCAGCTTGCGCGCGCACGCCGCGTTCTCCACCCGCGCCCACCCGCCCACCGCACCGGCACCCGACGCACTGGCCGCGGCCACCAACTCATCGAACATACGAACGAATCTAGGCGAACCCCACGACGAAACCACCGACCCGACGACCCAGCCTGTGGACAAAAACACCACTGTGGATAACGCCAAACCCAAGGGGTCTTTTGTCACAGATGCCGAGTGCGGTGTGCCCTTCCAGAGCAACGAGCGGCGCGACGATCCTCGAAGCATGTCATCGACATCGATCGAACCCGTCGTCAATCTGGAGGACGCCGATTGCTGGCGGCTCATGTCCGGCGTCTCGCTCGGCAGGCTGATCACCACCACGGGTGGGTACACCGAGATCTTTCCCGTCAATTTCGTCCTGCAGAATCGGAGCGTCCTCTTCCGTACAGCCGAGGGCAACAAGTTGTTGGGCGCCGTCGTCAACAACCAGGTTCTGTTCGAGGTCGATGACCATAACGTGGTCGAGGCCTGGAGCGTGGTGGTGCGGGGCACCGCGCGCGTGCTCGGCACTTCGGGGGAGATCCAGCGCGCCGAAGCCGCGGGTCTGTACCCGTGGATCGCCACCGCCAAGCTGCACTTCGTGCGCATCACGCCGACGTCGGTGACGGGCCGGCGCTTTGTCTTCGGGCCCGAGCCCGCCTGACTACACCCAGTACGGCACGCGCGCCCGGTACTGACGCATCGCGAACGCGGCGAGTATCCAGCCGATCGACCGTCAGCACCAGCACCACCACCCAGTGCCGCACCTCCTGATCGGCGCCCAGCAGCGGCGCCCGCACGATGTCGAGATAGTGCAGCAGTGGGTTGAGCTCGACGATCTTGGCGCACGCGCCTGCGCCCTGCTGCTGCAGCGTCGACTCGTTCCAGATGATCGGCGTCATGAAGAACAGCAGCTGCACGAGGCTGAACAGCAGCGGGCTGATATCGCGGTAGCGGGTGGCCAGAATGCCGAAACACAATGACACCCATATGCAGTTCAGCACGATCAGCCCCAGCGCGGGGATCACCGCGAGATCGGTCCACTACCACGGCTTCGGGTAGATGATCGCGATGACCACGAAGATGATCGATGTTGTGCGCCGAACAGGATGATCTGCCGCCACACCAGCCGGTAGACGTGCACCGACAGCGGCGTCGGCAGCTGCTTGATCAGGCCCTCGTTGGCGACGAACACGTCGGCACCCTCGAGGATGGAGGCGTTGATCAGGTTCCAGATGATCAGCCCCAGCGTGACGTACGGAAGATGCTCGGCCAGTTCGAGCTTGAACAGCTTCGAGTACAGCCGCCCCATCGCGACCGCGGTGGCGCCGGTGGCGATCGTGATCCAGAACGGGCCGAGCACGGAGCGGCGGTAGCGCTGCTTGATGTCCTGCCAGCCCAGGTGCAGCCACAGCTCGCGCTTGCCGAAGCCCTCGACGAAGGTCGCCCCAGGCGCGGCCCATCGTCCTGGACTGCGCGGCGGCATCGGTGAACGTCATCGCTTACTTTTCGCCCCGTCGCCCTCGCTCGCCCCTGCCGAACCTTTCGCGCCTGCCCAAGCGCCGCAACCGGATCCACTCGCGCAGCCCGGCCGGGTCACGCCGGGACACCAGGAAGAACCAGCCGAACCGCAGCCACTCCTGCGGCAGCAGCTTGCGCAGACCCGGCTGCGACATCAGGTAGCCGCGGTTGCGATAGGTGAAGTACCGCTTCGTCGCGTCGTCCGGGTACTGGGTGTGCATCCGGCCGCCGAGGATCGGCTTGAACTCGTCGCCACCCTGCGGGTGCAGGTACACCGCGTTCAGGCAGGTGCCGAACGGCAGCCCGGACCGCACCAGCCGACGGTGCAGCTCCACCTCGTCGCCGCGGACGAACAGCCGCAGATCCGGCACGCCAACGGCCTCCAGCGTCGACGCGCGGAACAGCGCGCCGTTGAACAGCGACGCGATGCCGGGCAGCAGGTCCCGCCGCCGTCGGTGCGCAGTTCGCTGACCCGGCGCCGCCACACCAGCCCGCGGCGCAGCGGGAACGCCAGCCGATCCGGGTCGTCGATGTCGCACACCATCGGCGACACCTCGGCCAGCCCGTGTTCGTCGGCGCAGGCGAGCAGAGTGGCGAGCACGTCGGGGCCCTCGGGCCGCCCGTCGTCGTCGGCCAGCCACACCCAGTCGGCGCCCAGCGCCAGCGCGTGCAGCATGCCCAGCGCGAAACCGCCTGCGCCGCCGAGGTTTCGGCGCGACCCGAGATAGGTGGTCGGGATCGGTTGGCCGGCAACCAGTTCGCGCACCCGCGCGTCGTCGTCGTTGTCGACGACCACCAGGTGGTCCGGCGCGCGGCTCTGGGTGCGTCAGCGCGTCCAGCGACTTGGCCAGTTCGTCGGGGCGCCGGTGGGTGACGACGACGGCGACACCGCGTCAGTCATCGGCACTCGCGTCTGCGCCGAGCCGTCTGCTCTGTCATCGCGCGCTCACGGCTCATCGCTCGTGCTCTGTCGGCGACCAGTCGCCTCGGTGCTCCTCGAGCACCTCGCGCACGTGGCGGGCCGCGTCCTCGCCCTCGTAGGCGCGGACGACGTCCTCGATGCCGCCCGTCATCTTGATCGTGCCGTGGTCGATCCACATCGCGGTCTTGCACAACCGGGCCAGGAACTCGTTGGAGTGGCTGGCGAAGACGAGGATGCCGGACCGCTCGACCAGGCTCTGCAGCCGCGTCTGCGCCTTCTTCAGGAACTCGGCGTCGACCGCGCCGATGCCCTCGTCGAGCAGCAGGATCTCGGGGTCGATGCTGGTCACCACGCCCATCGCCAGCCGCACCCGCATGCCGGTGGAGTAGGTGCGCAGCGGCATCGACAGGTAGTCGCCGAGCTCGGTGAACTCGGCGATCTCGTCGACCTTGGCCAGCATCTGCTTGCGGGTCTGACCGAGGAACAGCCCGCGGATGATGATGTTCTCGAAGCCGGAGATCTCGGGGTCCATGCCGACGCCGAGATCGAACACCGGCGCCACCCGGCCCGGTCACCGTCGCCACGCCGCGGGTGGGCTCGTAGATCCCCGACAGCAGGCGCAGCAGCGTCGACTTGCCCGCGCCGTTGTGCCCGACCAGCCCGACCCGGTCGCCCATCTCCAGCGACATCGTGATGTCCCGCAGCGCCTCGATGACCACGACGTTGGACTCGTTGCGTCCGATCGCGCCGCCGGCCTTGCCGAGGAACGCCTTCTTCAGCGACCGCGTCTTGGCGTCGAAGATCGGGAACTCCACCCACGCGTTGCGGGTCTCGATGTGCGGTGAGAGGGCCTGTCACATGGATTGCCAGGCTTACAGGTACTGCCCGGTGCCGGGAGCCGCCGGTCCGCCGCGCTGTCCCGGGCACGCCGACGCCGGGCGGCAGCGCGCCCTGGCGCATCTGCTCCAGCTGCTGACGGGCGGCCATCTGCTGGGCGAACAGCGCGGTCTGGATGCCGTGGAACAGCCCTTCCAGCCAGCCGACCAGCTGGGCCTGGGCGATCCGCAGCTCGGCGTCCGACGGCACCGCGTCCTCGGTGAACGGCAGCGTCAGCCGCTCCAGCTCCTCGCGCAGCTCCGGCGCCAGCCCGTCCTCGAGCTCGCGGATGCTGGTCCGGTGGATCTCGCGCAGCCGGCTGCGGCTGGCGTCGTCGAGCGGTGCCGCCCTGCACCTCCTCCAGCAGCTGCTTGATCATGGTGCCGATCCGCATCACCTTGGCCGGCTGCTCGACCAGGTCGGTCAACGACTTGCCGTCGGCGTCCTGCGTCGGCAGGCCGTCTGCATCGGCCTGCCGATGATCTCGATGTTGTCGTCGTCGGTGTTGCTTGTCATCCGTCCCCAGCATCTCCTCTACGGCTGCTCCGCGCCATTCGTAGATGCGGGCCTCGCCGTTGTCGTAGATCTTCTCCCACGACCGTGATTTATCTAGCGACACTAGCCCGTCGGGCATGACGAACCCGCGCACCACCGGCGTGCTGGTGACCACATAGCGGATGTTGAGCGCCTTCACCGCCTCGGCGACGCGCGGATCGGTGTCGGCGTCGTCGGCGTAGGCCCAGAAGATGAACCGGTGATAGCCCGGACCCTGCTGGACCGGATAGTCGTAATGGGTCCACAGCGGATGCAGCCCGGCTACCGCGTACATCCAGGCCGTGCCGTCGGTGTTGGCGTTGCCGATCAGGGTGTCCTGGCGCCGGGCAGCGTGGCGAGGTAGGCGAACGCCTCGAGGTCCTTGGCGTCGATGATCACCGAGTCGTACTTCTCGCCGAACAGGAATCCGTGCCGCGGCAAGTAGTGCACCGCGGCGCCGACGCACGACGGCGAGAGCGACCACCGCCGTCGCCCCGTGCCAGGCCTGCGGGCGCCCCGGCCCGCGGCCAGCCGGCGGACGCCGGTCACCGCCGCGGATACCAGCGTGAACGAGCGCGATGCCCGCCGCCGGGGTGAGCAGCATCGTCACCACCGCCGACAACCGGCGCGGGTCGCTGTAGAACAGGTCGCTGAACTTGCCGGTGAGCGCGCCGAGCGGGCCGCCGAACGGCGCCGAGGAATGCACGATCGACACGACCAGCAGCAGCCACACCGCCAGCGGCCACCAGATCCGCCGACCAGCAGGATCACCGCGCCGACCGCCGGCACAGCACGATCAGCGCCCACTGGATGGGAAAGTCGTTGAGGTGGCGGGTGTGCTGCACGACCGCGTCGAACAGCCCCCGCTTCTTGCCCTCGTGGGTGACGAACGCGTGCCCGGCGATGATCTCGGCCTGCTGCAGCACCCCGAGGAACTGCGGCAGCAGCAGCAGCACCGTCGGGCACCGCCGACGAGCAGCAGGGTGACGAAGTCGGCGAGCCGCCCGCGCACCGGATGCCACAGCGCGTCGAACAGCCACCATGCCGCCACGAACAGCACCGTCACGACGCCGCCGGTGATGTGCACCGAGAACACCCCGAGCAGCGCCAGCACCGCCAGCGGGATGCGGTCGCGGTGCCGCAGCGCGGACACGACCAGCACCATGGTCGGGCACCGCGATGCCGTAGGCGGCCAGGTTGGGCATCGACGCGGTGTCGAACTCGACGTAGGGGACCGCGGTGAACGAGGCGGACAGCGCGCCGCGGCCGTGGCCGCCGCGCCGGCGGTGCGCCATTCGTCGGTCCGGCTGCGCAGCAGCTGCCAGGTCAGGGTCGCGGCGCTGACGGGGAACAGCCAGACCGCCGCGGCCACCGAGCTGACGGTGTACGCGGTGGTCGGGGCGGCGCCGGTGAGCTGGCCGAACACCGCGGCCAGCGGCGTGAAACGTCGACGGGTAGTACAGCGCCTCGTGGGTCTCGATGTTGCGCAGCTCACCCATGTGCGTCGGTGAGGCCTGGCCGGTGTCGAGGATGAAGCGGATGGTGTTCGCGTGCCAGACGGCGTCCCAGTTGCTCGGAATCGACTGCCAGTGCGGCATCCCGCGCACGGCCGCCAACCCGATCAGCAGCGGCGCCGAGCACCACTCCCGGCGGCCACCAGCAGCGCGGGCCCGCGCGACATCGCACGCGTCTCGGCGTCGGGCTCGCGGAAGCGGCCGAGCAGCGACCCGCAAACCCACCGCCGCGCCGATCACGACGGCCAGGGCAAACAACGCCGTCCATGCGTTCCACGGGATGCCGAGCGCGCCGAACGGGACGATCGCCAGCGCCACGGCGCCGTATGTCAGCGCCGGGCCCGACGGCGACAGCAGCGGGCACGGCAGCCGCGACCGACTCGCGCGACGATAGCCCCGGGGACCACCAGCAACAACAGCGCGATTAGCACTCCGAACCCGAAGCTCACTGGACTAGTATGGCTGCCCAGGTGACCCGGTCCGGCACGGCGCGATGCGGGTGGGCATCCACCGAATCGTGTCGGTTTGTGGGAATTCACTGACGCTCTAAGGTGGGCTGGCATGGCATACGACGTCGCCCGGGTGCGGGGGTTGCACCCGTCGCTGGGCGATGGTTGGGTCCATTTCGACGCCCAGAACGGCATGCTGCTGCCCGATTCGGTGGCCACCACGGTGTCCACCGCATTCCGCGGTTCGATGCCGACGCCGACGGGTCCGCACCCGTCCGCCAGGCGCAGCGTGGCGGTGCTGGACGCCGCCCGCCAGGCAGTGGCCGATCTGGTCAACGCCGATCCGCGCGGGCGTGGTGCTCGGCGCCGACCGCGCGGTGCTGCTGACGTCGCTGGCCGATGCGTCGTCGTCGCCGGGTCGGGCTGGGCTACGAGATCGTGGTGACCCGGCTCGACGACGAGGCGAACATCGCGCCGTGGCTGCGCGCGGCGAACCGCTATGGCGCCAAGGTGAAGTGGGCCGAGGTCGACATCGAGACCGGCGAGCTGCCGACGCTGGCAGTGGGAGAGCGCTGATCACCCGGCCCACCCGATTGGTCGCAATCACCTCGGCCTCATCGACTTTGGGGACGGTGACCGATCTGCGCGCGGTGACCAAGCTGGTGCACGAGGTCGGCGGATTGGTGGTCGTCGACCATTCGGCGGCCGCGCCGTACCGGCTGATCGACATCGACGAGATCGACGCCGACGTGGTTGCGGTGAACGCGCTGGCCTGGGGCGGGCCGCCGATCGGCGCGCTGGTGTTCCGCGACCCGTCGCTGTCATCGACTCGTTCGGGTCGGTGTCGCTCGAACCCGTACGCCACCGGGCCCGCGCGACTGGAGATCGGTGCGCATCAGTTCGGCCTGCTCGGCGGCGTGGTCGCCAGCATCGAGTACCTGGCCAATCTCGACGAGTCGGCGACACGGAACGCGTCGCGAAAGACTCGCGGTGTCAATGCAATCGGCGACGTCGTACATGAACCGGTTGTTCGACTACCTGCTGGTGTCGCTGCGTTCGCTGCCGCTGGTCATGGTGATCGGCAGCCCCGAAGTCCGGATCCCGGTGCTGAGCTTCGCGGTCAGCGACGTGCCCGCCGAGCGGGTGGTGCAGCGGCTGGCCGACAACGGCATCCTGGCGATCTCCAACGCCAGTTCGCGCGTGCTGGACGTCATCGGCGTCAACGACATTGGCGGCGCGGTGACCGTCGGCTTGGCCCACTACACCACCACGGCCGAGGTGGACCAGCTGGTGCGGGCGCTGGCGTCGCTGGGCTGAAACGTCAATCCGACACGCGCAGAAGGACTTTCCCGGAAACCTCGCCCGACGCCAGTAGTTCGTGTGCCGCGCGTGCCTGCTGCGATCGGGAACTCGGCGCCGATGATCGGGCGCACCCGGCCGTCGGCGATCATCGGCCACACATTGGCCACCACCTCGGCGACGATGTCGCTCTTGCCGCCGCGCCCGGTCGACAGGCCGGGCCCGCAGCGCCGTCCCGATGACGCCGGCCCGCTTGGCGATCAGCTTGCCGATGTTCAGTTCGGCCTTGACGCCGCCCTGCATGCCGATGATGACCAGCCGGCCGTCGGTGGCGAGCGCGTCGATATTGCGGTCGAGGTAGGCGGCGCCCATGATGTCGAGGATCACGTCGGCACCCGCGCCGCCGGCTCGGCACGCACCCGCTCGACGAAGTCCTCGTCGCGGTAGTTGATGGTGATCTCGGCGCCGAGCTCGGCGCACAGCTCGAGCTTGTTCGCCGAACCCGCGGTGACGGCGACCCGGCCGCCGAGGGCGCGGGCCACCTGGATCGCGTGCGTGCCGATGCCGCTGGCGCCGCCGTGGATCAACAGCAGCTGGCCCGCCGACAGGCCGGCGGTCATCACCAGGTTCGACCACACCGTGCAGGCCACTTCGGGCAGCGCGGCCGCGTGATGCAGCTCGACACTGTCGGGTACCGGCATCACCTGTCCGGCCGGGACCGACGACGAACTCCGCATAACCCCCGCCGGCCAGCAAAGCGCAGACCGGTTGCCCGACGGACCAGTGGGTGACGCCGTGCGCCGACCGATCCGCGATGGCTCCGGCCACCTCGAGGCCGAGGATCGTCGCTGGCTCCCGGCGGCGGCGGATAATTACCCGCGGCTTGCAGCAGGTCCGCGCGGTTGACCCCTGCGGCACTGACCTTGATGCAGCACTTCGCCGTCGGAGGGGGTGATGTCGGCGACTTGCCCGCCATGTCAGTCGTTCGGCGGATTCGGCCACGATTGCATGCATTCGAAGTAACGCTACTAGCCTGCGAAAAGCGGGCGAGGTTCCCGCCCCTAGCAATGGTCGCCTGACTTACGATGTCGCGATGGAGGGGATCATCGCCGGGCGTACTGCCAGTGATATGCCGGGTTTGGACATCGCCGAACAGAGATCGTGGCAAAACTTCCTCGACTCGGCACTGCGGTTGTACGCGACTCTGAACCGGTCGCTGGTGGACGCGCATCAGCTCACGCTCAACGATGTTCGGCTGCTCGACATGCTCGACAAGTCCGCGGCCGGCTCCGCGCGCATGGGTGATCTCGCCGATGAGCTGATGTCCCTGCCGAGCCGGGTGACGCGGCAGATCCGGCGGCTGGAACTGCAGGGCCTGGTCCGCCGGAATGCCAGCCCCGACGACGGCCGGGGCGTGCTGGCCACCATCACCGACGAGGGCCGGGTCGCCGTACGTGAGGCGATGGCGACGTACGGGCAGGGCGTGCGCGCACACTTTCTCGGCAGGCTTCGCGGCCGCAGATCGCGGCGATGGGGGAGAACTGCCGGCGCATCAGCGTCGGGCTCAAGGCCGGGACGCCGCCTGCCAAGCTTGGCCGGGTCTGACGGCCAGTTACTCTTGTCGGCGGTGGCGTGGCAGAGCGGCCTAATGCACTCGCCTTGAAAGCGAGAGACGGCTAACACCGTCCGGGGGTTCAAATCCCTCCGCCACCGCTCTGTCAAATTGGCACGGCCGGGGCGCCCATCGAATTGGGGGGCCGTGCCACGTCGCGCGAGGTGCGATTCCGCGCCGTCCACATTTTCGCATTAGTGGCGATGACACTAATTATCGCCGCCGCGTCGTTGTAGGGGATGACCATGTCCGCTGGATGGTTTGCGCTTCACACGATGTTCATGGAGGACTAGAGATGGCACACCTACTTCACATTGACTCGTCCGTGCGGGGTGATGGGTCCGTCAGCCGGCGGCTGGCCGCCCGCGCCGCCGAGCGGTGGCGCGCGACGCACCCCGGCGGGACGGTCACCTACCGAGACTTGGCCGTTGACCCGATTCCGCACTTTGACAACGCGACCGTCACCGCCCGGATGGTTCAGGCCGACCAGCGCACGCCCGCGCAGGCAGAGGCGTTCGCGCGCAACGTCGCCCTGGTCGACGAGGTCAAGAACGCCGATGTGGTGCTGCTCGGCCTGCCGATCTACAACTTCGGTGCGCCAAGCACGGTCAAGGCATGGGTGGACCACATCGTCGCGCACGGCCTTTCGATTGACCACGAATCCGGCGCAGGACTCCTCGGCGGCACCGACTTCATCGTGCTCAGCAGTCGGGGACACGGATTCGGCCCGGGCACCCCGCGCGAAGGTTGGGACCATCAGACCTGGTTGTCGTACGCCGTTTCGCAGACCGGGTTGCAGCCTCGGTTCATCACCGCAGAGCTCACGCTGGCCGAACTGGATCCGGCCATGGCCGACCTGAGGCCACTGGCCGCCGAAAGCCTCGCCCGAGCGCTGGAGGCCATCGATCGGTTGTGGACCGCCGACGAGAACGCCGCGTAGCCCTCAGCTCTCTTGACGGGGTGTCAGGCGCACACCCCGGAGCCTCGGATGCCATTGGCGTACAGGTTGGTCAGGCCGATGGAGATGTTGTTGATTCCCGAGGGGTTGTGGCTCTTGATGCTGGTGCTGATGTTCGACTGTTGTTGCCAGACCCGGACGAAGTCCTGGCCTTCGAAGATCGGGATGTAGGTGTCGCAGCTTTCGTCATCGCAGTCGGTTATCCGGGTGTAGGCCCGAGCCCTGGGGGCCAGGTAGTCCTCGGATTGATCGATGTTGGCGGTCACTGCGTCGGCTTGTTGCTGAATGCCAGGCGCGGAGTAGTCGTCGTGGTTGTTCGCGAGATTGGCGTTGAAGCTGTTGATCTGATTCATCAGGGTGTCGAATTGGGCGTTGAACCATTCACACATCTCGCGTTCGGAGGTGATGTCGGAGTCGGTGACCTGGTTCTGGTGAATGTTGTGGGGGAAGGCAAAGTTCGGTCCCCAGTCGGTCGGTGTCGGCGTGAACACCGGCAATGGTGGCGCGGGCGCGCTGGAGTCGGCTTCGGCGCCGACGGTCATCGTGATTGTGGCCGCGGCTGCCACAGCGGTACACGAAGCAAGAATGCTGAACCGACGTATCAGGCGGGAGCGAGTGGCACCCTGTGTCGAGCGTGGCATGGAAATCCTTCTACCAGAAAGTCGCGCAGGCGGTCAGCCATGATTACTAGCGCTCTGACATCCAGCAATCTTGCATTCCAGTGATGAATTGCCTGTGGGTCTTGGCTGGCTGACTATCTCGGTGCGGTGCCCGGGTGCCGATATCGGTGCTGCCGGTGTTGCTGGGTGACGGCACCCGGCGGTTCGATCGGTCGGGCGGCGGCGCCGTGCAACTCGCGCAGGCGAGTGTGACCTACGCAGGTCAAATCACAAACCTGTGGTATGACGTCAGACGATAAATAAGAGCGGCGCAACCCACTTTCACAATGTGCCGTTAGGTAACTGGGCGTAATCTCGGCGCAACGGTCGACGAAGGGGGAGCAGGCATGAGTGACGCGATGCTCGCCTTGCTGAGCATGGGGATTCCGCTCGTGGTGATCGTCGGAATGATCGTGGTGTTTTCGCGGCGGGCCACGCGTCGCCGCAAGCGGTGGACAGCCGGAAATGGCACTGCGGGAGGGTATTACGCCGCAGGGGGAGCCGGCGCCGCAGGCTTCATCGGCGGAAGCGACGGCTGTACCGGTGGGTCAAGCTGTGGTGGGGGTGCCAGCTGCGGTGGCGGTGGTTGCGGCGGCGGCGGTTGTGGCGGTGGCTGTGGCGGATGATTCTCCTCATTCGACCGCGCGGGCCAGTGTCTGGACGCCGGCGATGATCTGGGATTCAGTGAGGTTGGCATAGCCCAGCATCAATCCCGGTGGTGCAGTGGCAGGGTCGGCGTAGCACGGTGCCAGCGGCTCCACCCGCACCCGCATCTCGGCCGCCCTGAGCGCCATTTCATTCATGGAGTATCCCGACGGGAACTCAACAGTCAGGTGCACACCGGCCGCGGCGCCGAGCACCCTGGCTTGTGGGAGGTACCGAGATAGCGCTCCCAGCAACGCATTTCGCCGGGCCAGATATCGACGGCGCATCTGACGCAGGTGGCGGTCGTAGGCGCCGGAGGCGAGCAGCTGCGCGAAGGCGATCTGGTCCATCACCGAACTTCCGGTGTCGGCAAGGCCTTTCGCCAGGGTGACCGCGCCGACGAGGTGAGCCGGCAGCACCATCCACCCGATCCTGAGCCCGGGTGCGAGCGTCTTGCTCGTCGAGCCCACGTACACCACGCGGTCGGGCGCGATACCCTGCAGTGCGCCAACGGGTGCCCGGCCGTAACGGTATTCGGCGTCGTAGTCATCCTCGATGACGAGACGGTCCGTCCGTGCCCATGCCACCAGCGCGGTGCGGCGGACGGCCGACAACACCACGCCCGTCGGCGACTGGTGAGCGGGGGTGGTCAGCACGGCCGTGGCGCCACTGTCGCACAAGGCGTCGACATCCACGCCGTCGTCATCGACCGGCACCGCGATCGGCTCGACACCGTTGTGGCGCAACACCATCCGATGCAGCCAGAAACCGGGGTCTTCCATCGCCAGCGGGCCGGGCTGCTCGCGCAGCGCATGTGCGAGCAGCGCGATGGCCTGCGTGGCTCCCGAACACAGCACGATGTGCGCCGGGTCGGCGAGGACGCCCCTGGCGCGACGCAGATACTCCGCGACCGCAATGCGGGTGGTCGCCAGGCCCTGCGGCGCCACATAACCGAACGCGTCCGACTCGATCTCTGCGAGCCCTTGGCGCAGCGCGCGCAGCCACGCGTGGCGGGGGAAGCTGCCGAGATCGGGTGAGCCGGGAGCGAAGTCGATGTCGAAGCGCCGCACCGGCTCGCCGCTGCGCTCGGGGGCGCGGACCGCGTCGACCGTGGCCACCCGCGTGCCGGAACCGTGCCGGCTGAACAGGAAGCCCTCGGCCACCAGCTGGCTGTACGCGTCGACGACGAGCCGTCGCGAGACCCCGAGATCCGCGGCCAGCACCCGCGTCGACGGCAACCGCGACTGCGGTGCGAGCCGGCCGGTGCGGATCGCGTCGCGCAGGCCGTCGGCGAGCTGCCGGTGCAGCGGCTCGAGGCCCGCCCGGTCGAGCGCGACCAGTAGCTCTGGACCAAAAGTGGTACCCGAAACTGTTTCCAAAGTGGTGCCTAACTTGAAGCCAGTATCGAACTAGCGTGAAACCTATGGCAAGGACACCCACGCGCACAAGGGCCGGACTCGTCGAGGTGACCCTGATCGTGTTCGGGCTGTACGCCCTGGGGATCGGGTTGTTCATGCTGTTCGCACCGGGCGCCTTCTTCGACACGCTCGGAGCCTTCGGGGTGCGCAACGACCACTACATCTTCGACAACGCGACGTTCGAGGTGCCGCAGGGCCTGCTGTTGCTGGCGGCGGTGCGGTGGGCGTCCTGGCGGGTGCCCGCCCTCGCGTTCGCCACCGCGCACTGGGCGCTGCACGCGCTCAGCCACCTCATCGACCCGCACCACGCCGCGGGTGACGGGATCGGCTGGCTCGAGGCGGGCGGCCTGGTGGGCACCACCGCGATCCTGGCGATCACGCTGCGGGCGGCTGTCACTGCCGAGAGGAGTGGTCGCTGATGCGGGTGTTGGTGGCGGGTGCGACCAGCGTGCCGGGCCGTCCTCTGCTGCGCGAGTTGAATTCTCGCGGGCACGACGTCGTCGGTCTCACTCGATCGTCGGGCAAGACGCCGGAGATCGCGCAGGCCGGTGCCAAACCTGTGGTGGCCGACGTGTTCGATGCCGCGCAGATCGACGCGGTCGTCGCCGACACGGCACCCGAGGTAGTGGTATCCCTGCTGACCACTCTGCCGAAGCTGGGACCCAAGCGGCCCAAGGACTTCGACCCCGCGACGAAGTTGTGGAGCATCGGTGCGTCGAACCTGGTCGCCGCCGCGCAGCGCGCCCGGGTGCGCCGAGTGGTGGCCGAATCCGTGATCTTCGCCTACGGCTATCCCGCGGCGGGGCCGCCCGTCATGGACGAGACCGACCCTTACCCCGGGCCGCCGCCGAAGGGCGGGGACGACATGCTGGCCGCACTGCGCGACATGGAGCGCAACGTACTGGAGTCCGGTGAGCACAGCGATACCGAGGGAATCGTGTTGCGCTACGGCGTCTTCTACGGGCCCGGCGTGCCGCACACGCACCTGTTCACCCGGATGGCGAAATGGTGGGCCATGCCGGCGATGACCGGGAACGGGGTGCTGTCCTGGGTGCACATCGACGACGTCGCGAAGGCCACCGCCGACGCGCTCGACAAGGGCCGCGGCGGGCAGATGTACAACATCGTCGACGACCGACCGCAGTCGTTCGGCGATTACACCCGCGAGCTGTCGGCGAAGCTGCATCGGCCTCGGCCGCTGCCGATTTCGCATCGGGTGGTGGGTCTGGTCGCTTCGTATCCGGCAACGGCGTTCGGAACGACGTGGCTTCCGCTGTCCAACGCGAAGGCGAAGGCGGACCTCGGCTGGACGCCTATTCCCCGGTGAAGTCGGGTGCGCGTTTCTGGAACATGGCGGTGATGCCCTCGGTGAGATCCTTCGACGGCAGAAACGCCGAATTCCACGCGGCGACGTAGCGCAGGCTGGCCGACACCGCCGCCGTGCGCTGCTCGTCGAGCACATCCTTGACCCCCTGCACCACCAGCGGCGGGTTGGCGGCGATCTCGGCGGCGGTCTGGTGCGCGGCGGCCAGCGACGCCTCGGCGTCGTCGTAGACATCGTTGACCAGGCCGATTTTCTCGGCCCGCGCCGCGTCGATGTCCTTGCCCGTCAACGCCAATTCGCGCAGATGCCCGTCGGACAGGATCAGCGGCAGCCGGGCCAGGCTGCCGACGTCGGCGACGATCGCGAGCTTGACCTCGCGCACCGAGAACTTGGCGTCGGCGCTCGCGTACCGGATGTCGACCGCCGAGATCAGGTCGACACCACCGCCGATGCACCAGCCGTGCACCGAGGCGATGGTCGGCGTCCGGCAGTCGGCGACGGCCGTGATCGAGTGCTGCATGCGCTTAAGGCGGGCGTGGAAGTCGGCGCGGGGACGGGCCAGCGCGCCGTCGGCGAGTATCGGCGACAGCGTGTCACCCATGGCGGGCAGATCCAGCCCGTAGCTGAAGTTCTTGCCCGAACCGGTGAGCACGATCGACCGCACTTCGGGATCTGCGTCGAGTTCGGTGAAGACCGCGGGCAGTTCGGCCCAGAACGCGGGCCCCATCGCGTTGCCCTTGCCGGGACCGATCAGCGTCACCCGGGCGACGTGGTCCTTGACCTCCACGGTGACGGATTCGTACGCGCTGTTTTCCTGGGCCATGGGCAACCAGGCTAGCCACTCATCCGGGCGGCGAGCCCATCAGCACCTCGCTGACGGTGGTGCTAGGGAGGAACTGGCATGCCGCCTCGGCCAGCACCTGCCCGACGCTCTCGCCGTTGGGGCCGAGCGGGTTGTTCTTGTCGGCCAGGATCGCGCGGATCACGGCCAGCCGCGTAGCCTCGTCCAGACCGGTGAACTCCTTGCACGTCATGGTCTTCCAGTTGGCCGGTGCCGGGACCACGGGAACGTCGGTTTGCCGCGGGAAACCGGGGATCGGGATATCGGGCAGCGGGATGTTCGGTAATCCCGGAATGGTCGGTGCGAGGGTCCCGGATGTCGGCGGAGTCGAGGTCAACGGTGGGCCGGGCTGCGTCGTCATCGCGACGGACCCCTCTGTCGTCCGAGAGCAGCCGGTCATCACGCCCAACAGGATCAGCGCCGCAGCTGTCACCCGCACATGCGTCCTCATCTCGGCAACGATATGCGCCCGCGCGACGTAACGTGGGCGCATGCCCGCCGACCTGCGCCCGGGACCCGATTCACCACCCACCGACGAACTGGAGAGCGCGGAGGCGTCTCTCGGGGTGCTGCAGCACGTGCTGCACCGCATCGCCGTCGACGACTGGTCCAAGCAGACCCCGTGCCGCGAGTTCGACGTCGCGTCGCTCACCGATCACCTGCTGAACTCCGTCACGGTGATCGGCGGTGCGGCGGGAGCGCAATTCCCCGAGCGCGATCGCACCGATTCGGTGGAGCGGCAGGTCGTGCTCGCCGCGCGACCCGCGCTGGACGCATGGCATCGAAGAGGCCTGGAGGGCACGGTGACCGCGGGCCAGAATGAGGCGCCGGCGAACGTGATGGTGGGCATCCTGTCGCTCGAATTCCTGGTCCACGCCTGGGATTACGCGATGGCGACCGGGCGTGAGGTGACAGCTCCCGACTCGTTGTCCGATTACGTGATGAGTCTGGCCAAGAAGATCATCACGCCAGAGGGCCGCGCAGCAGTCGGGTTCGACGACCCTGTCGACATCCGTACCGATGCCCGTGCGCTGGATCGGTTGGTCGCCTACACCGGCCGCACACCGACGGACTAGAGGCGCTCCAGATAGAAGTACAGATGGCGATCTCCGTCGAGTGCGCCCTTGCCGTTCATGATGCCGATGACGGCGTCGGAGTCGACCACCTTGAAGTGGTCGTGAACCGGCTTGCCGTCGTAGACCATGCTGGCGGTCACCTCGCCGCGGAACTCTTCCATCCAGAGGCTGGCCTCGCCGCTCATCGCCTCGGTGTTGGAGAACCTGTTCCCGTCGGCGTCAAGACACACCAGGGGTTTGGCGTCGGCCGCCGAGTGGAAGGTCTTGCCGAACCAGTTCAGCCGCTCCATGAAACCGTTGGCCAGGTGACCGGTGCTGAACTCGCCGCCCTTCCACTCGCCCAGCATGAACTCGATCGAGGCGGGCTCCAGTGTGGCCCAGAAGTCGTCGAGTTCGGCGTCGGGGATCTGTCCGGTGCGGTCCTTGAGTTCGGTGAACAGCTTGCGGGCCGTCGTGTCGGTCATCGGGCTCCTATCCAGCGGCGGGCGAAGTCGAGGAAGGCGTCGTTCTCGTGGGGCGCGGCCACAGTGACCCGCACGCCGTCATCGCCATACGGCCGGACGATGACGCGATCGTTCGCCGAGTCATTGGCGAACTTCTGGGCGCGGCCGGGCAGCGGCAGCCAGACGAAGTTGGCCTGCGACGGCGGCACGGTGTAGCCGGACTCCTTCAGCGCGGCCGTCACCCGGGCCCGTTCGGCGACGACGGCGTCGGTGCGGGCCAGCAGTTCGTCGGCGGCGTTCACCGACGCGATCGCGGCCGCCTGCGAGATGCTCGTCGCGGTGAACGGGACGTAGACCTTGCCCAGCGCGGTGATGATGTCCGGATCGCCCACGGCATAGCCGATCCGCAGACCGGCCAGCCCGTAGGCCTTCGAGAACGTGCGCAGCACAACGACATTGCTGTGTGCGCGGACCAGGCCGAAGCTGTCGGGCAGCATGTTGTCCCGGATGTACTCGACATAGGCCTCGTCCAGGGCGATCAGAATGTGGGGCGGGACGGCCGCGACGAACCGCGCCAGCGCGTCGGGATCGACGACGGTGCTGGTCGGGTTGTTGGGATTGCACACGAAGATCAGCCGGGTTCGGTCGGTGATCGCGGCAAGCATCGCATCGAGGTCGTGGGTGTGGTCCGTCAGCGCGACCGGGACGGGGGTGGCGCCGGCGGTCCGAACCTGCAATGGGTAGATCTCGAAGCTGCGCCAGCCGAACAGCACCTCGTCGCCGACGGTCGAGGTGATCTGGATCAGCTGCTGGCAGAGGCTGACCGAGCCACAGCCGACCGCGATGTGCTCCGGGGCGAACGCCCCGTTGTCCAGATATTTGGCCAGGTGATCCCGCAGTTCGAGGTATCCGTTGTCGGGATAGCGGTTGATGTTGTCGGTGGCCTTCTCGATGGCGGCCCGCACACTGGGCAGCGGCCCGTGCACGGTCTCGTTGCTGGCGATCTTGATCGCGCCCGGCACGGTCTTGCCCGGAGTGTAGGCGGGCAGATCGGCCAGTTCGGGGCGTAGGCGGGCGGTCACCCGATCAGTTTATGGGGCGACGAACTGCGCTTTGCCTCCCGCCATCGCGGCTGTGTACTCTGTCGGATCGGCGGTAAACAAATCATGGAGGCGTGCCAGAGCGGCCGAATGGGACTCACTGCTAATGAGTTGTCCCCCTTACAGGGGACCGGAGGTTCAAATCCTCTCGCCTCCGCCGCGGCTGACCGCGTCAGCCACACAACTGAACATTGAACGCTTGCGCCCGTAGCTCAACGGATAGAGCATCTGACTACGGATCAGAAGGTTAGGGGTTCGAATCCCTTCGGGCGCGCTCCGATTTCTTGACGACACCTTTGACGACACGTGCAGTGATGGCATCACCGACGAGTCGCATCCGATCAGAACAGAATCGCGAGTAAGAGGAAGCGGTGGGAGCCACTGCTCCTCTGCTGTGAGCTGAAGACGGTTCTGACTGCAACGATGGCGAAGGGTCTGACGTCGGCAACGGATCGAACGACTGGTCACCGACGAAGACTCCTAGGCTCTGATCACAAATGTTGACGAGCTAATGAACGCAGTGCGAACATCTGCCGGGTGGACGCGAATGAATGAGCTGCGATCAAGCGGGTGGTCGACAGGTTGTCCCAGAGCTATCCCGCGCTGCCGGAGGACACGGTTGCCACTGTCGTCCACCTGAATCATGCGCGGTTTGACGGTCGTCCCGTCCGTGATTTCGTGCCGCTGTTCGTGGAGCGAAGCGCCCGCCAGGAGCTAGCCAAGCTCGCTGTCCAGTTCAGCCCATTCATCGGTGAAACGGCAGTCCAGCCCGCGTATCAGTCGATCTAATTGCACGAGTTCGTACTCGTATCCTCGCACTTGACGGCGCAAACTGAACGTGTTGGTCCGGTCGCCAGAGGGGGCGTTTGCCTCTAACTGTTTACGCAGTCGGTGAAGGCCGGCGTCGAGGTGCTTGCGCCTGTCTTCGAGAACGCCGCGGAAGTAGGCGGCCTGCCGGGCGTCAGCGACACGGGCGGCCTCACGGTCACTCGTGACAGGTTCGCTCACCGACGTAACGTAACCCCGCCAAACGCAACGTGCAGCTGCCGGCGGACATTTTTAGGCCGTGAGGTAAACATTTGGCGAACGCACCTCGCGTTCGGTCGTGATTCAGCAAACACGCTTGGCGTTGAGTGATGCCGGCCCGAACCGCGAACACGGCCAGAGCGCCCAGTAGATAGTCGACCGGTCGGCTATTATCGAGAGTATGCCGCGACCATCGAATCCCGAGGTGCGCCGACGACTGCTGGAAACCGGCGTCGACCTCGTCCATTCGCGTGGATTCGCCGCCAGCGGCGTCAAGGACATCACCGACGCAGCAGGCGTGCCGAAAGGATCGTTCTACGCGTATTTCCCCAGCAAAGAGGCCTTCGCCGCGGCGATCCTCGAATACTACTGGTCCGATATCGAGACCCGGCTGCTGCCGCTTCTCGATGCGGATGGGTTGGCGCAGAAGCGAATCACCCGCTTCTTCCATGCGCTCGCCGACGAGCACGAGGCCGGCGACTTTCTGCTCGGCTGCTTGATCGGCAAGCTTTCGCTCGAACTCGGCGGTTCGAGTGAATCGGTTCGCGCCGAGCTGGTCCGCATCCTCGACCGCTGGGACGAGGCTCTGACCGCGTGTGTGCGTGCCGGCCAGGGCGGCTCTGGTGACATTCGGGCGGACCTGGACGCCGCGGAGCTCGCCTCGCTGCTGATCGAAGCCTGGGAGGGCGCGGCCCTTCGCGGGAAAGTGACCCGCAGTCGCGCCCCGTATGACCGGTTCGAAGCGGTCACCGTCCCGGCCCTTCTCCACTGATCTGCCATGGTCAGGCACATCACACCGGTATTCGTTGATTAATAGACGACTGGTCATCTATTGTTGGGGACATGACAGACCCGACGATTTACGACGAACCGCAGAACCCCGCGCTACCGGATTCCGGCTTCGTGCTCGACCCCGGGCACGCCGCGCTCGTCATCACCGATCCGCAGATCGATTTCCTCAGCCCCGACGGTGTGTCGTGGGCGGTGTTCGGTGACAGCATCCGCGAGAACCACACCGTCGCTCACATCGGCGAACTGTTCGAGGCCGCGAAGTTCGCGGGGATCGCCGTCGCGGTGTCGCCGCACTACTTCTATCCGACCGACGAGCAGTGGCTGTTCGGTGATCCGCTCGAGAAGTTCATGGGTGGCGTCGGGATGTTCGCGCGGCGGGGCGCGTACACGACGGACGGCTTCGCCGACTCCGGCGCCGACTTCCTGCCCGAATACCGTCACCACATCCACGACGGCCGCACCGTGATCGCGTCTCCGCACAAGATCGTCGGTCCGGAGTCGAACGACCTCGTGCTCCAGTTGCGCAAACGCGGAGTGAACCAGGTGATCCTGGCGGGGATGGCCGCGAACCTCTGCGTCGAGGGCCACATGCGCGAACTCGTCGAGCAGGGATTCGAGGTCGCCGTCGTCAAGGACGCCACGGCGGGCGCACGTCTGCCCGAAGGGGACGGGTACCTCGCAGCGCTGGTGAACTACCGATTCCTCGCCAGTGCGGTCTGGACTACGGCCGAGGCTGTCGCCCAGCTCAAAGAGTCCCACCGATAGATAAGGAGATCGAAAAAGATGGCATCAGAACAGGATCCGAGACAGCGCAGGTTCTCCTTGAACAACGGCAGCGGGCAGATTCCGGCGCTCGGGTTCGGCACGTTGGTTTCGGACAGCAGTGAGACGCGTAACGCGACCAGGGCCGCGATCGAGGTGGGGTTCCGTCATCTCGACTGTGCCGAGCGGTACCGCAACGAGGACGAGGTCGGCGCCGCACTCAAGCAGTTGTTCGCCGACGGAACGGTGCGCCGCGAGGACCTGTTCGTCACCACCAAGCTCTGGAACAACAACCACCGGCCCGAACGGGTCAAGCCCGCGCTGCAGGCCAGTCTGAGCAGGCTCGGACTGGACAGCGTCGATCTGTATCTGGTGCACACCCCGTTCGCGTTCGAGCCCGGCGACGACCAGGATCCTCGCGACCTGCACGGGGCCGTCGTCTACGACGACGGGGTCACATTGGGCGAAACCTGGTCAGCGATGGAAACCCTTGTCGACGAAGGACTTAGTGCGGCGATCGGGCTGTCGGACATCGATGTCGAGGGCGCCCAGCGGATCGTGGACACCGCGCGGATCAAGCCGGCTGTCGTGGAGGTCGAGTCGCACCCGTATCACCCGCAGTGGGAACTTCACGAATATTGTCACTCGGAGGGCATCATCCTGCTGGCATTCGCTCCGCTGGGGCATGCGTTGAAACCCCGACTGCTCGACGATCCTTTCATCGTCGACATCGCTGCGCGCGCGGGAAAGACCCCCGCGCAGGTCCTTCTGGCCTGGGGCATTCAGCGCGGTACCGCGGTCCTGACGTCATCGGTCAACCCCGGACGCATCACCGAGAACTTCGATGTCACTGCGCTTCCCGAGTCCGAGGTACAGGAGATCAGCGCACATCTCCAGACTCGGATCCGGTTCAACTCCGTTGTCGATGGGGGACAACCGGGATTCGTCCAGGTGCCCGCGGGCAGTTGATAAGTGGTGGTCGGCAGCCGTACGCCGCCAGACGCTCCCCCTCGTCGAGGTGGCTGCCGACCACGCCTTACACGTATGCCCTCAGCGCTCCGGCCGGAAACCCGGTCGGGTAGGCGGGTTCGGGATCAATACCAGTAGCGGCGACCGCCGACCGGGCGTCCCGTCCGGCCCAGCACCAGAAGCACGATGCCGATGACGAGCAGGATCCATCCGATGGTGGCGATGATGCCGGGTACGGGTAGGAGGTACCCGACGAGGATCAGGATGACGCCGAGAACGATCATTTGCGGAACGCGTCCTTGACCTTTTCGCCGGCGTCCTTCAGGTTCGACTTCGCCTGATCGGCCTTGCCCTCGTTCTCGGTGCTCCTGTCGCCGGTCGCCCTGCCCAGTGTCTCCTTGGCCTTGCCCGCGATCTCGTCGACCTTGTTCTTGGCTTTGTCTGTGCCGCTCATGTGGATATCTCCTGCTTGCGCGGGTTGGGCCGGCGTTGTTACCGGCGCACCGGTTTACCCCGATCGGCAGTTTCTGTAACCCCGCGACCTATCTCTGGGCATGACACTCAACCAATTCACAGCCACCCGCGCTTCGGGCGCGGTGGTGCTCATCCGTCTGTACGTGGGGCTGATCTTCGCCGGTGAAGGCGTCCTGAAATTCGTGCGGGCCGACGCGCTCGGTCCGGGCCGGTTCGACAAGGCCGGAATCCCGGCGGGCACCTTCTTCGCCTATCTCGACGGGGCGTTCGAGATCGGATGCGGTGCGCTGATCCTGGCGGGGCTGTTCACCCGGTTGGCCACCCTGCCGATGATCGTCGACATGCTCGGCGCGCTGGTGATCACGAAGGTGCCGCTGCTGTGGGGGCACGCCCCGCTCTACCCCAAGGAAGCCGGCTTCTGGGACTTCTTCCACGAGGGTCGTCTAGAGGTGGCGATGCTGTGCGGCAGCCTGTTCCTGCTGCTCGTCGGTTCCGGCGGGCTGTCTCTCGACGTCCGGATGAACCGGGCCCACGCCGAGTCCCGTGTGGCCGACGCCGCGGTCTAATTCGCGGACTCACAGCAAATCCCAAGGTCGATTCCGGAACGGAAAGCAGTGATCACGAGCCAAAATGGGGCGCGCCGTGCTCGACCAGACCAGGCGCGATCGTCGCGCCCGATGGGAGGGCTGCAGCCGGTGACGGACGCCGCGTATCCGAACTGGGACGCGGTGTATCGCGACAACGTGACGTGGGTCTTCCGCCTGATGTACGGAAAGGTCGGCAACCAGCCCGACGCCGAAGACCTGACCGCCGAGGTGTTCATGACGGCCCTGCGGCCGTTGCGGGTCTCGGCCACCGTGCCCGAGGTGCGTAAGTATCTGCGGATGACGGCGCGCACCGTGCTCGCGTCCTACTGGAAAGAGCGGATGGGCCGCGAGGTGACCGCGATCGAGGATGATGTGCCCGAGGCAGACGAGCCCGAGGACATCGGCAGCGCCGCCCCCGACAAGGTTCGCCGGGTCCTGGACCGGTTGCCGGACAATTACCGGCGAATACTGGAACTGCGCTTTCTGCAGGCTTTCTCGGTGCGGGAGGCCGCCGGCCAGATGGGAGTGAGCGTCGCGAACGCGAAGGTGTTGCAGTATCGCGCGTTGCGGTTGGCCGCCCAGACGAGTGTCGAGGAGGCGATGTGAGCGGACGGACGGTACGTCGCTTCGTCGACGGATTGCTGCGCGGGCGGGCCACCGAATCGGCTCGCCCCGATGACGACGAAGCCTTGGAGATGAGGACGGCCATCGAGTTGCGCGCTGCGCGGCTCGGCAGCGATTCACCGCGCGAGGACTTCGTCAGCGACCTGCATCGCCGGCTGGCCGACGCGATGGATGAGGACCAGTCACCGGTCAGCCATCCTCGCTGGGCCCCACGCCGCCGCGAGGTGGTGATCGGCGGTTCGGTCGCCGCGGCGTCGGCGGCCGCCGGTCTGCTGGTGGGACGCAACCTGCTCGCCCCGACCCAGCCGGCACCCCAGGCGCCGCAGGCCCAAGGTGAGCTCGCACCCAACTCAGGGACGTGGCGGGCGGTCGGCGCGAGCGTCGACCTGCCGGAAGGCGGTGCCCTCGCGTTCGACCTGGGCTCCGTCAACGGGTTCGTGCACCGCTCGGACGCGAAGCTCGAGGCGGTCTCGGGGGTGTGCACCCACCAGGGCTGCAAACTGTGGCTCGATGCGCCGGACAGCCGGCTGCGCTGCCCGTGCCACTCGACGTCGTTCTCGCTGGAAGGGGAGACCCTCACCCATCAGCTGCCCACGGCGCCGCCGCCTTTGCCGACGTTCCAGGTACGTGAAAGCAACGGCAAAATCGAGGTTTTCGCTCCGACGAGCTCCGTGTGACGTCGGACCGTTAGATTGGGGCCGTGCGGCTGCTGCTGATCGCCGATACCCATGTCCCCAAGCGGGCGCGCGACCTGCCCGCGCGCGTGTGGGACGAGGTGGCCCGCGCCGATGTGGTGATACACGCAGGCGACTGGGTCGAACCGGCGCTGCTCGACGCGCTCGAAGCCAGGACGCAGAGGCTGGTGGCGTGCTGGGGCAACAACGACGGCCCGGAGTTGCGCCGGCGCCTGCCCGAACGCGCCGACGTCACGCTGGACGGCCTGCGGTTCACCGTGGTGCACGAGACGGGTGCATCCACGGGCCGCGAGGCGCGGATGGCCGACCAGTATCGCGACACCGATGTGCTGGTGTTCGGCCACAGTCACATCCCGTGGGATACCACCGCGAAAACCGGTCTGCGCCTGCTGAATCCGGGCTCGCCGACGGACCGTCGCCGGCAACCGTTCTGCACCTACATGACGGCCATCGTCGGCGACAGCGTCCTGACGGACGTGGTGCTGCACCGGCTGGACCCGTCGGAGCGTCATGCGTGATCGGCCGGCCCGCGTCGGCGACGTGCACGACATCGCCGCATCGATGCCGCACGTCACGCGGATCGAAGGCCCCAAGGGCAATGCCATCTACCAGGTCGGGGCGAAGTCGTTCGTGTTCTTCCGTACCCCGCAACCCGACGCCGAGGATCCGGACACCGGCGAGCGGTACGTCGACGTCATCATGATCTGGGTGGAATCGGAGGCCGACAAGCTGGCGCTGGTCCAGGATTCGGGTTCACCGTTCTTCACCACCGACCGCTTCGAGGGGCACCTTTCAGTCCTGGTGCGTGGCAGTCGAATACGTGAGATCGGCAGGACCGAGCTGAAAGAGTTGATCCAGGACGCCTGGCTGTCGCGGGCGTCGAAGCGCCGGGCCGAGCGCTGGCTCGCCGAACATCAGGCTCGGTGACGTGCGGAGGGCTAATGTGCGGTCCATGTCCGGAGCGGCGGTCAACGGGAAAGTCATTGTCATCACGGGCGGGGCGCGGGGCATCGGCCTGGCCACCGCAACGGCCCTGCACAATCTCGGCGCGAAGCTCGCGATCGGCGACGTCGACGAAACCGCCGTCAAGCAGGCCGGAACCGACCTCGACCTCGGCTTCTACGCCCGGCTCGACGTCACCGATCGCCAGTCCTTCACGGCCTTTCTCGACGATGTCGAACGCGAGCTCGGACCCATCGACGTGCTGGTGAACAACGCGGGTATCTGTCCGGCGGGCCGATTCCTCGACGAACCGGACGAGGTCACGTCGCGCGCCATCGCCATCAACCTCTTCGGCGTGATCCTGGGCACCAAGCTCGCCGCCGAGCGCATGGTGAAACGGGGCAGCGGCCACATCATCAACATCGCGTCCCTCGCCGCCATCACCCCGATGCCCGGCATCGCGACCTACACCGGCACGAAGCACGCGGTGCTCGGTTACACGGACTCGGTGAGGCTGGAATTGCGTGGCACCGGTGTGACAGCGTCGACGGTGATGCCGACGCTGACCAATACGGCGATGGTCGACGGCACGGGGACGGTGCCCGGCTTCCGCAACGCGCAACCCGAGGAGATCGCCGCGGGCATCATCGGACTGATCGAGAAGCCGAAACCGCGGCTGGGCCTCACGCGCCGTACCGCGATGCTGACCACGGTGATGCAACGGTTCGTGCCGCAACGCCTCAACGAGGCAGTTCGTCGGGCGCTACGTGTGGACGCCGTTTTCGCTGACGCCGATCCGGACAAGCGCCACGAGTACGAGGATCGCGCCCGCCGGTCATGAGGCGGCTATCGACCCGCCACCCCGGCGTGCTGCGCACCGCACATGAACACCGCGAAGCGGGCCGGCTTGTCGCCCGGGTTCCTCCAGCGATGCCGGGTGCCGTTCTGCACCACGGTGTCTCCGGGATTGAGGGTGACCTCGGCGCCGTCGTCGAGTTCGAGTATCACCGTGCCCTCCAGCACCACCTCGAAGTCGATGGTGTCGGTGGTGTGCATGCCGGGATCCGACGGATCCATGTAGCGCGACGCAGTCCGGGCAGCTTCTCCTCCATGTCGGCGAGCGCCTCTTCGGCGTTGAGAAGGTCCGCTCCTGGCCCGGCGGCGCCCGGCGGCAACGTGAACATGCCGAACCGGAAGCCGCCGATCGGCGGGAAGTAGGTCCGCCAGTCCGGCATCGATCCGTCATCGGGGAACTGCGGCGTGTCGTCGCCGCCCCACAACATGGTGAATCTCGGCGCCCGGCATCAGTGCCGGCATGCCGCGGCCGACCGTCTCGTCGCTGACGAATACGGACTTGTCCGGACTCGTCGTGTCCGGTCACCACTCGGCGTACATCCATTCCGTCAGTCAACCACCGGCGACGTGCTCGCGTGGCAATCTCTGCACATGGACCACAAGCCGCCGACCGCGACCATCGAATCCGCCCACCGCGAACACCTGAGCACCCTGCCATTCGACGACACCAGCGACTTCGAGGACGCCGACCGGGGATTCATCGGCGCGCTGGAGCCGTGCGTCGTCAAGGCCGCCGACGGAAGGGTGGTGTGGGACAACGACGTTTACGCCTTCCTCGCCGGTGACGCCCCGACCACGGTGCACCCCAGCCTGTGGCGGCAGTCGAGCTGGTCGCCAAGCAGGGCCTCTACGAGGTGGTCGAGGGCATCTACCAGGTGCGCGGCCTCGACCTGTCCAACATCAGCTTCATCGAGGGCGACACCGGCATCATCGTCATCGATCCGCTGGTCGTCCACCGAGACCGCCGCGGCGGCGCTGGCTCTCTACCGCGCGCACCGCGGGGACCGGCCGGTCGTCGCCGTCATCTACACCCACAGCCACGTCGACCACTTCGGCGGCGTGCTCGGCGTGACGACGCAGGCCGACGTCGACGCGGGCAAGGTCGCGGTCATCGCGCCCGAGCACTTCACCGAGCACGCTGTGCAGGAGAACGTCTACGCCGGAACGGCGATGGCGCGCCGCGCCGCCTACATGTACGGCGCCGTCCTGGCCCGCGGCCCGCAGGGCCAGGTGGGCTGCGGGCTCGGCCAGACGCGTCGACCGGCGAGGTCGGCCCTCGATCGTGCCCGACGCTCGACATCCGCGAGACCGGCGAGACGCACACCATCGACGGCGTCGAGATCGAGTTCCAGATGGCGCCCGGCACCGAGGCGCCCGCCGAGATGCACTTCTACTTCCCGCAATACCGCGCGCTGTGCATGGCCGAGAACGCCACCCACAACCTGCACAACCTGCTGACGCTGCGTGGCGCGCTGGTCCGCGATCCGCACGGCTGGTCGGGTTATCTCACCGAGGCCATCGACCGCTTCACCGACCGCGCCGACGTCGTGTTCGCCTCGCACCACTGGCCGACCTGGGGCAAGGACCGCATCGTCGAATTCCTTTCGCTGCAACGGGATCTGTACGCGTACCTGCACGACCAGACCCTGCGGCAGCTCAACCAGGGCTTCACCGGCATCGAGATCGCCGAGACCTTCGAGATGCCGCCCGCGCTGGAGAAGGCCTGGCACACCCACGGCTACTACGGCTCGGTCAGCCACAACGTCAAGGCGGTCTACCAGCGCTACATGGGGTGGTTCGACGGCAACCCGGGTCGGCTGTGGCCGCATCCGCCGGAAGCGCTCGGTCCGCGCTACGTCGAGGCGATGGGCGGGATCGACCGTGTCGTCGAGATCGCCCGCAGAACGCGTTCGACGGGGCGATTTCCGCTGGGCAGCAACGCTTCTCGACCACGCGATCTTCACCGACGAGAACCACGCCGGCGCCCGGGAGCTGTATGCCGACACCCTCGAGCAGCTCGCGTACGGCGCCGAGAACGCCGCCTGGCGCAACTTCTTCCTCTCCGGCGCCACCGAACTGCGCGACGGCAACTTCGGCACGCCGACGCCAGACCGCTCGCCGTCGATGCTGGCGTCAGCTGACCCCGGAGCAGATGTTCGACACGTTCGCGATCAGCGTCAACGGGCCAAGGGCCTGGGATCTCGACGTCGCGATCGACGTGACGTTCCTCGACACCGCCACCAACTACCGGCTGACGCTGCGCAACGGCGTGCTGGTCTACCGCAAGGCGCCCGCCGATGCGGCGACCGCCAACGCGACGGTCAAGCTGGCAAACAAGCTGCGGCTGCTTGACCTTCGCCGCGGGCGACACTGACTCGCCGGGCTGGAGATCGCCGGCGACGCCGACGCTCTGTCGTCCATCATCGGCGTGCTGGACAGGCCCGACCCGAAGTTCGACATCGTGACGCCGTGATGGTTAGGGAAGCGTTGTCGGTCGCGACGGCGTTATAACGGTCGTGACCGCGCCGAAACTGAACTTTGCGCGACTTTGGTCGCCCGAATGTCGCGCACAAGTTCAGTCTCGAACGACGCCTGGCCTAGGGGATCCCGCCGTCGACGCGGACGACGGAGCCGCTCGTGTAGCTCGACGCGTCAGACACCAGATACAGAGCGGCGCCGATGATCTCGGGCGGCCGGCCGAGCCGCTTGAGCGCAAAGTGCGCGTGCGCCGCCGTCGTCGCCTCGATGTCCCATGCCTTGCTGACATCGGTCAGGAAAGGGCCCGGCATCAAGGTGTTCACCCGGACGGTCGGCCCGAAGGCCAGCGCGAGCCCTTCGGTCAACGCGTTGAGCCCCGCCTTGGCGGCGGAGTACGGCAGCTGCTCGGGCCGCGGCCTGCGCGACCCGCTGGAGCTGACGTTGATGATCGAACCGCCGCCGTCGGCGACCATTCGCTCGCCGACCAGCGCCGACAGCCGGAACGGACCCTTGAGGTTGAGGTTGACCACCGCAGTCGAACAGCTTCTCGGTGACGGTGCCCAGCGACTCGTACAGCGGGGACATCCCGGCATTGTTGATCAGCACGTCCACCTTGCCGAACCGGTCATAGGCGGCGTCGACCAACCCGTCGAGCTGGTCCCAGCGCCCGACGTGCACCTGGTAGGGCAACGCGGCGCGACCGGTCTCGGCGGTGATCTCCGCGGCGGTGGCCTCGCAGGATTCCAGCTTGCGGCTGGCGATGATCACGTCCGCGCCGCACCGCGCGGCGGCGAGGGCCATCTCACGGCCCAGGCCCCGGCTGCCGCCGGTGACCAGCACAACACGGTCGGTGAGATCGAACAATTCGTCGGCGTAGCCCATGTCAGCTCTCCTGGTGGCCTGGGTGATCGGCCGTCTCGCGGACGACTCGGTGGATGAATCCCAGTTTGGCGACCACCGGCGGGGGAATCGTGAAGGGATACAACGGGTTCTTGCCCATCGCGGTATTGACCCGGTTGAAGAACAGAGACAGCCACTGCCAGTCGAACAGCAGGCGTTCGATCGGGGCATCGTCGTAGGACTCCAACGGAACGATGTCGCGCGGCACTGCGAAGCGCACCTTGTCGGCGTGAAGCACCAGGCCCCCTTCACGCACGGTGTCGATCGAGTCGGTGATGTGCAGATAGTGGGCGAAGCATTCCGCGAAGTCCTCCCACGGATGCATGGTGGCGTATTCAGAGATGTGGGACTCGTGCCAGTTGGCAGGCGGCCCGAACTTGTAGTGCCGCGCGATCTCGGCCTGATAGTCAGCGCGCTCGTCGCCGAACAGGGCACGGCAGTCATCGAGGTAACGAGCCGCCCCCGAACCCGTCTCCACCAGGATGTGCTGGTAGTAATGGCCCACCTCGTGGCGAAAGTGGCCGAGCATGGTCCGGTACGGCTCGCCGAGTCGCACCCGCAGTGACTCGCGATACGCGTCGAGCGACTCCACCAGGTCGATGGTGATCACGCCGCTGGCGTGTCCGATCGTGACTCGCTCGCCTTCGCTGTAGCTCGACAGCAGATCGAAAGCCAGGCCGCCGTCGCTGCGCCAGAACGGATCCACCGGCAGGCCGAGATCGAGCAGCTGCAGGATCAGTCGATGCATCGCCGTCGTCGTACCCGCGAGCTTCTCCAGTGCGATGGTGTCGTCGGCCTCGGGTTCACGCCTGATCAGGGAATCGGCCAGACACCGTCCGCGTGGACCCTCGTCCTGCTCCTCCGGGACGAGCCAGTTGCACCCCGTACTGACGGCCTTGGTGCAACGCACCCACAGTGATCCGTCGACGACGGCCGCGTCGTCGGAGACGGCGACCATCGAGCCGGTCGGCAGGTGCAGGCCGAGCTCGGCCCGGCAGGTTGGACATCGCCGTGACTCGAAGGGCGCGAAGCTGTGGCACACCGGACAGGCGAATGCTCGCACGGGCCCTATCGTGTACCGAGTCGTGACCCGACAAGACAGGAAACCCGAAATGCAGCTGCTTCTGATCCGGCACGCGTTGCCCCTTCGCAGCGAACCCGGGCAGGGCTCCGATCCGCACCTCTCGCCGGAGGGCGTGGAACAGGCGCAGCGACTACCGGAGGCGCTCAAGCGGTTTCCCATCACCCGGCTGGTGAGCAGTCCGCAGATCCGTGCCGTCGAGACCGCCCAGCCGATGGCCGCGGCGCTGGCGCTGCCGGTGGAGGTCGACGACCGCCTCGCCGAATACGACCGCGACATGGCGCACTACATCCCGATCGAGCAGATCGCGGCCGAGTTCCCCGAGGAGCTGGAGCGGCTGGCCGGCGGTCACCTGCCCAGCAGCGTGGACGAGGCGGCGTTTCTGGCCCGGATCAAGGCCGGGATCACCGATCTGGTCGAGGCCGGCGAGCACGAGGACACGGTGGCGGTGTTCAGCCACGGCGGGGTGATCAACGGGCTGCTGCACGGCATCCTGCGCACCGAGAAGATCCTGTGCGTCAGCGTCGACTACGTCGGGGTCACGCGGCTGCTGTCGTCTCGAGACGGCAACCTCTATGTGGCATCGGTCAACGGCACCGAGCATGTATGGGATCTGCTCCCCCGGAACCGGCGATGAGCGCTCGCGCGAAGAGCAGAAGGCAGCGATGAGCGCTCGCGCGAAGAGCAGAAGGCAGCGATGAGCGCTCGCGCGAAGAGCAGAAGGCAGCGATGGTAGACAGTTCGGGTGACTGCCTCGCTCGAGGGTTTGGACCTCGCCGCCCTGGACCGGCACCTGCGCGACGTCGGCATCGACCGCACCGGTGAGCTGCGGGCCGAGCTCATCTCCGGGGGCCGCTCCAACCTGACGTTCCTGGTGTACGACGACGCCGCGAAATGGGTGCTGCGCCGGCCGCCGCTGCATGGCCTGACCCCTTCGGCACACGATATGGCGCGTGAGTACAAGGTGGTGGCCGCGCTTGCGGACACCCCGGTCCCGGTGGCGCGCGCGGTCACGATGCGTAACGACGACTCGGTGTCGGGAGCGCCCTTCCAGATGGTCGAGTACGTGCCGGGCCGCGTCGTTCGGCACGCCGACGAGTTGGCGGCGCTGGGGGACAAGGACTCGGTCAGCGCCTGCGTCGACGCGCTGATCAAGGTGCTCGCCGATCTGCATGCCGTCGACCCCGACGCGGTCGGGCTCGGCGACTTCGGCAAGCCGAGCGGATACCTGGAACGTCAGGTGCGCCGCTGGGGGTCACAGTGGGAGCTGGTCCGGCGCGAGGACGATCCGTGCGACACCGACGTCAAGCGGCTGCATTCCGCTCTGGGGGAGGCGATTCCGTCGCAGAGTCGCAGCGCGGTCGTGCACGGCGACTACCGCATCGACAACACGATCATCGACGCCGAGGACGCCACCAAGGTGGACGCGGTGCTGGACTGGGAGATGTCCACACTCGGCGATCCGCTCAGCGACGCCGCGCTGATGTGCGTGTACCGCCATCCGATGTTCAATCTGGTCCACGCCAGCTCCGCGTGGGCATCACCGCTCATCCCGGAGGTCGACGACCTCGCCAACCGCTATTCGGTGGCGGCCGGCCAGGCGCTGGACAACTGGGACTTCTACATGGCGCTCGGCTATTTCAAGGTGGCGATCATCGCCGCGGGGATCGCATTCCGGGCCCGAATGGGTGGTGGCGTCGCCGAGGACACCGACCAGGTCGACGAGGCGGTCCGTCCGCTGGTCGCGGCCGGCCTGACGGCGCTGGGGCGGTAGCCGCTACAGGCCGGCCTTCAGGTTCTTCTTCGCGGCCCGGCGCAGTTGCAGCATCCGGACGGTGCCGGCCAGCACGGTCAGCAGACCGCCCCCCACCGCGGCCAGCAGAATCGCGACGCCGACGGGCAGGTTCCACTGCCAGACGAAGAGGTGGATCGTCGTCGACTCCGTGTTCTGCAGGATGAACACCAGCAGCAGGATGAGGATCAGGAAACCGACGATCAACGCCGTCCAGAGGGCCGCGGCGCGGGTGAACTTGACCGCCGATTCCGGCGAATTCTGCGGTGTGGTCGATGTGGTCGGCGTCGCGGCGGGCACATCGGGGGTCATTTCCTGTGGCGGCACCGGCCACTGCTCGGCGGGCATGGACGGTTCGCTGGTCATGGCTCCATCTTTGCCCTTTCCGGTTTCGAATGAAACCACTCGTGGCACTCTCGCTGAGCTAAAGCACGGCAACATCACACACCTGCGGTTATCGTCGCCCAAGGCAGGTGACGCCGAAAGGACGTTCGCATGAATCCCGCAGGACGACGCATGCATTACCGAAGTCTGACCCTCCTGTTGGCCGTGATCGCGCTGGTGTGCGCGGCGTGTGGCAGCTCGAATCCGCTCGGCGGCGGCTCGATCTCCGATGATCTGAAGGCGATCATCGTGGGCTCGGCCGACTTTCCGGAGTCGAAGATCATCGCCGAGATCTGGGCGCAGGCGCTCGAGGCGAACGGCTTCACCGTCAGCAAGCAGTTCGGCATCGGCAGCCGCGAGACGTACATCCCGGCGGTGCGTGATCATTCGATCGACCTGGTCCCGGAGTACACCGGAAACCTGTTGCAGTACTTCGACAAGACCACCAAGGTGACCACGCCTGACCAGGTCGAGCTCGCGCTGGTGCGCACTCTTCCCGGCGACCTGTCGATTCTCACTCCGTCGCCGGCCGCCGACACGGACACCGTGTCGGTCACCAAGGAGACGGCGCAGAAGTGGAATCTCAAGACCATCGCCGATCTCGCCGCGCATTCCCCCGAGGTGAAATTCGGTGCGCCGTCGGAATTCCTGAACCGGACCGAGGGCCTGCCCGGCCTGAAAGCCAACTACGGCCTCGACATCGCGCCCAACAACTTCGTCGCGATCAGTGACGGTGGCGGGCCGGCGACGGTCCGCGCGCTACTCGACGGAACGGTCACGGCCGCCGACATATTCAGCACCTCACCGGCGATCGAGCAGAACAACCTGGTGGTGCTCGAGGATCCGAAGAACAACTTCCTGGCGGCCAACGTCGTTCCGCTGGTGAGCTCGCAGAAGAAGTCCGACGAGCTCAAGAAGGTGCTCGACGCCGTCAACGCGAAACTGACCACCGAGGCCCTGATCGAGCTCAACACCGCGACGTCCGGGAACTCGGGCATCGACCCGGACGAAGCCGCACGAAAATGGGTTCAAGACAACGGTTTTGACAAACCGATTCAGCAATAGGGATAGGTGGATTCTGTGGCGATCGATTTCGACCGCGTCACCAAGAAGTATCCCGACGGCACCGTGGCCGTCGACGATCTCACCCTCGAGGTACCCGACGGCACGCTGACGGTGTTCGTCGGCCCGTCGGGCTGCGGTAAGACGACCTCGATGCGGATGATCAACCGGATGATCGAACCGACTTCGGGCACGTTGACCGTCAACGGCGACGACGTCACCAAGGGTGATCCGGTGAAGCTGCGTCTCGGCATCGGCTACGTGATCCAGAGCGCCGGCCTGATGCCGCACCAACGGGTCGTCGACAACGTCGCCACCGTTCCGGTGCTGCGCGGCGAGTCGCGACGATCCGCCCGCAAGGCGGCGCTCGGCGTGCTCGAACGCGTCGGCCTGGACCCCGCCCTGGCCAACCGCTATCCGGCGCAGCTGTCCGGCGGCCAGCAGCAGCGTGTCGGCGTGGCACGGGCGCTGGCCGCCGACCCGCCGATTCTGTTGATGGACGAGCCGTTCAGCGCCGTCGACCCCGTCGTGCGTGAGGAGCTGCAAGCCGAGATCCTGCGGCTGCAAAGCGAACTGCACAAGACGATTGTCTTCGTGACGCATGACATCGACGAGGCGCTGAAGCTGGGGGACAAGGTCGCGGTCTTCGGTCGGGGCGGCGTGCTCGAGCAGTACGACGAGCCGTCGCGACTGCTGTCCAACCCGGCCAGCGATTTCGTCGCCGGCTTCATCGGCGCCGACCGCGGCTACCGGGGCCTGTCGTTCCGGCACGCGACGGGGCTCCCGCTACACGAGATCAGGTCCGTCGCCGAATCCGAGATCGACGACCTGAACCTGGCGGCCGACGACTGGGTGGTGGTCAACAAGGCGGACGGGACGCCGTATGCGTGGATCAACGCCGACGGCGTGACGCTGCACCGCGGCGGCAGCGCGCTCTACGACAGCACGATCGCGGGCGGATCGCTGTTCCGTCCCGACGACTCGCTGCGCCAGGCGCTCGATGCCGCGCTGTCGTCGCCGTCGGGTCTGGGGGTGGCGGTCGACGAGAACGGGCGACTCGTCGGAGGCGTGCGGGCCGATGACGTGCTGGCGGCTCTCAACGCCCAACGGCGGGAGGCCATACCGAAACTCGGTGCGGCGGAGAAGGGCTGAGCAGTGCGATATCTGTTCACCCATCTCGACGACGCGTGGGCGCTGACGCTGATCCACCTGCAGCTGTCGCTGATTCCGATCGTGCTCGGTCTGCTGATCGCGGTGCCGCTCGGCGCGCTGGTGCAACGCACCACCACGGCGCGGCGGTTGACCACCGTCACCGCCAGCATCATCTTCACGATCCCGTCGCTGGCCCTGTTCGTGGTGCTGCCGCTGATCATTCCGACCCGGATACTCGACGAAGCCAACGTGATCGTCGCTCTGACGCTCTACACCACGGCGCTGCTGGTGCGTGCCGTCCCCGAGGCACTCGACGCCGTGCCGGCGCCCGTGCGTGACGCGGCCGAGGCGGTGGGCTACCGGCCGCTGACCCGGATGGTGAAAGTCGAACTGCCGCTGGCTGTTCCGGTGCTCATCGCGAGCCTCCGGGTGGTCGCCGTCACCAACATCTCCATGGTGTCGGTCGGCTCGGTCATCGGTATCGGCGGGCTGGGCACCTGGTTCACCGAGGGCTATCAGTCCGACAAGAGCGATCAGATCATCGCGGGCATCATCGCGATCTTCGTGCTGGCCATCGTCGTCGACACGCTCATCATGCTGGGCGGCCGGCTACTCACGCCATGGACCCGCGCGACCCGCGCCCCGGCACCCAAGGCGGTCAAAGCGGCCAGGGCGGGTGCCCGATGAACTTCCTGCAGCAGGCGCTGTCCTACATCTTCACCGCGGCGAACTGGAGCGGCAATGCGGGGCTGGCCGCCCGCATCGGTGAACACCTCGAATACACGGTCGTCGCCGTGGTGGTCTCGGTGCTGATCGCGGTGCCGATCGGCATGATCATCGGGCACACCGGCCGCGGCACGTTCCTGGTCGTGACGTCCGTGAACGCCCTCCGCGCGCTGCCCACCCTCGGCGTGCTCTTGCTCGGTGTCCTGCTCTGGGGGCTCGGTCTGATCCCGCCGACGGTCGCGCTGATGCTGCTCGGCATCCCGCCCTTGCTGGCCGGGACGTACTCGGGCATCGCCAACGTGGACCCGGCCGTCGTCGACGCCGCCCGGTCGATGGGAATGACCGAGCGGAGGGTGCTGCTGCGCGTCGAGGTGCCCAACGCCCTTCCGCTGATCCTCGGCGGGCTGCGCACGGCAACGCTGCAGATAGTGGCGACCGCAACGGTGGCCGCGTACGCCAGCCTCGGGGGTCTGGGCCGCTACCTCATCGACGGCATCAAGGTGCGCCAGTTCCACATCGCGCTGGTAGGGGCACTGATGGTGACGGCCCTGGCCTTGATCCTCGATGCGGCGCTGGCATTCGTGGTATGGGCGTCGGTGCCCGGCACCGGGCGGCTGCAGCGACTTCGCGGAATGCCTCAACCGCTACTGGGTGACGAAGTCGCCCTGGAATCTGGCCCTGCGGTGAAGTCGAGTTCTCCAGGCCGCTACGAACGAGGGGATCCTTCGCTTACGGTAGAAGGGTGAGTGAAGCAGGCCGCTCGAACGCGACGGAAAGCGCACCCGCACGCGAGGAGGGCCAGGCGAACTGGTCCAAGGTCCTGACGTGGCGGGCGCAGGACGTTCCGCGCATGGAATCGGCGCGCGTGCAGCTGACCGGCAACCGGATCAAGGCGTATGGCCGGATCGTGGCCGCCGCGACCTCGTCGCACCCGGCGTTCAGCGCCTCCTACGACCTGGTGACCGATGAGTCCGGGGTGACCAAACGGCTCTCGCTGACGGTCACCCTTGCCGAGCGCGAAAGGCAGCTCTCCATCGCCCACGATGAGGAGGACATGTGGCTCATCCAGGACCACTCCGGCCAGACACAACGCGCGGCGTATGAGGGTGCGCTGGACGTCGACGTGATCTTCAGCCCGTTCTTCAACGCACTGCCGATCCGGCGGACGGGGTTGTATCGACGCACCGAGTCGGTGACGGTTCCGGTGGTCTACGTGCGACTGCCCGAGCTGACGGTCGAGCCGGTGACCATCAGCTACAGCAGCGCCGCCGACGGGATCAAGCTGCATTCGCCGGTGGCCGACACGACCATCACCGTCGACTCCGACGGGTTCATCCTCGACTACCCGGGCCTGGCAGCGCGGATCTGACCACCCCGCCGGCGCGTCCGGCGGCGGCGAGTTCCTCGCGCCAATTCTCGGCCCCGATCACGGTCGTGACTATCTCGGGCCTGCTCAGGCTGTCGTAGCGGATCCGCGCCGCGTGCCCGGCCTCGACGAGATCGCTGAGGGGCTTTTGCGACTTCAGCGCCTCGCGGGCGTGGTCGAGCAGGTCCATGGTCCGTTCCAGCACCGGCAGTAACTGGTCGGCGTTGGCCTCGCACATGGCCCGGACCAGGTCCGGGGCCGTGCCCGCGACCCGGGTGCCGTCCCGGAAGGATCCGGCGGCCAGTGCGTAGGCCAGCGGTACTTCACCCGCGGTGGTGGCCAGCGCCTCGGCGAGCAGATGCGGCAGATGCGAAATGGTCGCCGCGGCGGCGTCGTGCTCGTCGGAACGGGCAGGCACAACGACCGCTTCACAGTCCAGCGCGAGGTCCATCACCATCGTCCATACGTCGGGGTCGACGTGGTCGTCGACGCTGATCACCCATGGCGCACCGACAAACAGCCGGGCGTTGCCGGCGGACCATCCGGAGTGCGCGGTGCCCGCCATCGGATGCCCGCCGACGAAGCGGTCGAGCAGCCCGAACTGTTGGACCTCCTGCAGTACAGCGGCTTTCACGCTGGTCACGTCGGTCAGCGGGCAATCGGCTGCGGTATCGCGGATGTGGCCCAACATCAGTGGCAGCGCCGGTATTGGAACGGCAAGCACGATAAGTGCTTTGCTGTCCGCGGCCCGCGTTAACGCCTCGTCGATGTCGGTGGTGGCGTCGAATCCGTCGAACTTGGCGGCCTGCACGCCGTCGACGGAGCGGTTGTAGCCGAAGACTTCTCGCCCGGCGGCCGTGGCGGCCCGCATCACCGAACCCCCGATCAGACCGAGACCCACCACGCAAATGGGTGTGTTCGTCACCCTTCAAGATTGGCACATCCCCGGTATCGCCCGACGTCAGGCTTGGTGGGGATTTCTGGTCAACACCCTGGGTGGGGACTAGCGTATGGCCACATGGGTGCACAGCGTGCGTCGGCGCAGAACCAGGCTGTCGACGTCCCCGACGGCTTCGGTGTCGCCGTCGTACGGGAGGACGGCAAATGGCGGTGCTCGGCGATGCGCCGCGCCGCGCTGAACAGTCTGACCGACGCGGAGACGGAGCTGCGTGAATTGCGCAGTGCGGGTGCAGTTTTCGGACTACTCGATATCGATGACGAGTTTTTCGTCATCGTCCGGCCCGCACCGGCCGGAACGCGGCTGCTGTTGTCGGATGCGACCGCCGCGCTGGATTACGACATCGCCGCCGAAGTCCTCGAGATGCTGGACGCGGACATCGGGCCCGAGGACCTCGACGAAGCGGAGCCGTTCGAGGAGGGTGACCTCGGGTTGCTTTCTGACATCGGGCTGCCCGAGGCCGTGCTCGGGGTCATTCTCGACGAGACCGACCTGTACGCCGACGAACAGGTCGGCAGGATCGCGCGGGAGATGGGGTTCGCGGACGAACTGGCGGCCGTTCTCGAGCGTCTGGGACGGTGAACCGTCAATGTGCCAGGGACGTTGAACACCGACGAGGACCTGCTCAGAGCAGCTCTTGACGTCGCCCGCACCGCAGGACCCCGGGATGTGCCGATCGGCGCGGTGGTGGTGGCGGCCGACGGCAGCCTGTTAGGCGCGGCGGCCAACGCGCGCGAGGAGCTGGGGGATCCGACTGCTCATGCCGAGGTCTTGGCGCTGCGGGCCGCGGCCTCGATACTCGGCGACGGTTGGCGGCTGGAGGGCACCACGATCGCCGTCACGGTAGAACCGTGCACGATGTGCGCGGGCGCGCTGGTGATGGCGCGGGTGGCCCGGCTGGTCTTCGGCGCGTGGGAGCCCAAGACAGGAGCCGTCGGTTCGCTGTGGGATGTGGTGCGGGACCGACGCCTGACGCATCGGCCCGAAGTACGGGGAGGCGTGCTGGCCGGTGAGTGCGCGGCACCCCTCGAGGAGTTCTTCGCCCGGCAACGATGAGCGCTTGCGCGAAGAGCAGACGATGACGATGAGCGCTTGCGCGAAGAGCAGACGGTGGCGATGAGACCGTTTTGGGCGAGCGCGCCGTCGTCGGTAAGCTGCCACACGGTGGCGTGTCCGAGCGGCCTAAGGAGCACGCCTCGAAAGCGTGTGACGGGTAACCCCCGTCCGAGGGTTCAAATCCCTCCGCCACCGCCAAGTCTCTTTCAGTATTTCTACTGGTAGAGGCCATTCTTGTGGGACGCCGGCCTCTGTCTGAAGCCTCGGCGTCGAACAGGTCAGCGTAGGTGTCCAGGTGACCTTCGCCGAGGTGTGCCCGAGCATCCGCCGGCAACCACCATGCCAAAGATGGCGGCGATGACGCTGATGAGCAGGCGCTTCATTTCAGACCATCTCTGGCGGAGGCGGATAGCGACCGTGGGTTCCGCGAGGATCGCCTTCGTGCCAAAGCTCGTCCTCGTAATCGGCGCGATTGGCGACGACGTCGCGGCGATACTGCTCGCGGAGCTCCAGCTCTCTGGCTTCCTTGGCGGTCTTCTGCTTCCAGAAGAAGAATCCGCCGCCGCCGGCCACGAGCAACAGCGGGATGAACAGCCAGGGGTTGGCGGCAGCAGTGCCGAGCACTATCAGCCCGCCGAACGCGGCTAGCATAATCAGTCCGTTCTTGTTGCCTGTCCTGACGACGCCGCCGTTCCCGATGGCCACCGACGAGCCGCTACCGAAGATGGCGACAAGGATCCAGACCGGCAGCCACAGCCCACACGTCAAGATGGTCAGCACCAGGTGCAGCCCGTGGTTGGTGCCACTGGACACCACTGCGATGGGCGCCGGTGAGTTGTTGATGGCATTGTTCACCGTCACCGACACCGGAGGAGCCGGTGCTGGAGGCGTGGGCTGGAAGTGCTTGGTCCATCGCTGACCATCGTGGTAGCGCTGACCCGGCTGACCACTAGGGTCCGGGTACCAACCCGGCGGACTGCTTGGTGGTGATGTCATTACGGTTCCTTTCGTGGACATCTGCTGAGACGCGTGGGGCCTCAGTCAGTTTGTTGTGGTGGTGCAGTGGCCGTTGCGGTCATAGCAGGTGGTGGCGGCGGGTTGCCATGGATCGGAGTAGCGGCAAATGGTGAAAGACGCGTCCCGACGACGCTCCTTATGAGGCCAACTCTCGCAGGACACCTAGCCACCGCCGGTACGAACGGTTGTCGCAAGCGCGCACGTTGTCACACACCCACTGCCCCTCAGGCTTCCAGCGGTAGACCCGATGAAAGCCACGCGTGCCGGTGCGCTGGCACTCCTCGCAGGTGATCATGCGTAGACCGTCCCGTAGCCGTTACCGCGAAAGATTTAGCCGCGCTTGGCTTTTCGCGGTCTGATCACCCCGTAGTCGAGCGCACAGACGGCCAGGATGAGCGCCATGGTGGCGACATCCTTGAGGAACTCGCGCCAGTCATTGCTCATCGCGGGGTACCAACCCGGTGGACGGTTGCTCATGACACTCTCTCTTCCGGCGCGGCGGTGCGCCATTGCAGTAATTCACAGGTGAGGCCGTCATGACCCACAACCATTGCAGCCAAACGGATCACGCCGCGGGATTGGCGAGGTAGACGTACTCGCTGCCCCACCAGTTCGGCACCCAGGACGAACGACCCGAATAGGTGAATGTGTTTCTTCCGGCCGAAGTAGTTCGCGGCCTCGTTGCGATGTTGCGCACCGACAACGTGACAACGATGAACTCGCCTCAGTTCCCCGAGGGCCTCACGACTCGCAGGCGATGCCGTCGTTGTCCCGGTCGAGATGCGGCGCGTAGCCGGAATCACCCTCGTGGAGCGGTGTCACCCCGGCGGCGCGTGCTTCGGAGCAGTTCTTGTAGTAGACGTCGGCGTTGGCCGCCCCGGCTCCCAGCAATGCGCCACTGATGAGTGCCGCACCGACGGTCGCGGTGATTATTCGCTTCATAGTTCGGCGTTCTCTTTCGTTGTTCCGGTCTGCCGAAAGCCTGATTGGCTCCCGGTCAGTTCGTGGGCGACCATGGCGCCGCGCAGGCGCTCGGCGACCACAGCCCGCGCCCCTGGGCGCGGGCATCGTTCTCGGCGGCCTTGAAGTCCGCCTGGTAGCGATAGGGCAGGTCGTAGGTGTACTCGTGCGCATAGCCATCGGCGATCATGTCGAGGTTGAACAGCCGCCCCGAGGCGGTCCAGACGTAGGCCAGCGTGCGGCCGTATTTGTCGACGGTGTCCTGGCTGGGGTCGGTCTCCAGGTACACGTACTGGCCGCCCAGAATGATCTTGGCCTGAGCCGACGCCTCTCTTCCGAAGCACTGCACCGGTTTTCGGGGATCCACCGTCTCCGGGGTGTCCAGGCCGATCATCCGGATCTTGAGCTTCTGGCCGTCGGCACTGACGTGGATGGTGTCACCGTCGACGACATTGAGCACCGTGAGTGGGCCCTGAATGCCTTGTGGCATAGTCGGATACGCCTGGGCGGGACTGGCGAGGATAAGCCCGGCCAGCCCCACCACGACCGCGACAATCATGCGCTTCATCGGAACAGGGGGGCCAGCGCCCCAGGGTCGGTTTGCCACATGAGGGTTCGGTCGTCTGCAGTGACGTGAATCGGGATTTCGCGGGCAGGGTTGCTCCCCGCTTGCATTGTTGCCGTGCCTTCGTACTTGTTGTCCGCCGTCTTGATCAGGACGACCTCTGTGACGGCGATCGGCAAGTACAAGGAATTAGCAGGATCTTCGAAATGCTCCTGCATCGATTGCTTCACCTCCGTCTCCAGGGCCGCTAGGAAGGCGTCGTCCGCTGCCTTCTGGTCGGCGATGGCCTGCGCCTCTCGTTCATCGGCGTACTTGACCACCTCGATCGGATCGGCCGTAGGTGTGCCGCTGACCTGACGCTCCCGTAGGTCGGCGGAGGTGGCGAGGAAACCGCCTCCTCCTGCCAGCACGACTGTCGCGATCACTCCGGCGACGATCGGCCTCCATCGGAATTGGCGGCGTCCCTCCGGCCCGTTGGCGACCTTCACCGCCTCGTCGTAATCCATGACGAGCGTCCCGGTCACCATGCATCACCGCATCCACCGATGATCAGGTGCTTCATTTGGATGATCCCTATCTTGTCGCTGGTGCCGAGTGCCCGTTCTCGATCTGTGCAACGATAAGAAACAAACGGCAATAATGTCAATCATACGGATAATAGTTCCACTATGGCTTACGTCACACGGCAATGGATACCGGCCGCACCCGCGGCGGCGCGGAGTCCCGAGCGATGGTCCGATGTCAACAGCGGTTTTGTCGGACGTGGACATCCGGTGCTGTCAGACTGAAGCCCAGTGACCAGCGGACCTGGGGGCGGCGATGGCGACGGTGTACGTGGTGACGGCGGGCAGCGGCGATAGCTACCGCATCGAACGGGTCTACCTCGACAGCGACCAGGCGTACAGGTTTGCGCAGGACTACAACGGTATTGGCCCTGTTGAGCCGGTTCAGGTGGAGGAATGGCAGACCGGTGCCTCGCCCGCCGCCTACGACGGCCCCTACTGGCGGGCGGAGTGGTGGGCGCGCGTCCCGATCAGCAAGCGTCGCGGTGCGTTGCGGCACACCGACGAGGGTGATCGGTTTGACGACTTCGCCATCCGCCAGGAGTGGTGGACCGGCGACCTGCTGGTGGAGGCCACCGTGGTGCGCCGGGAACTGACCGGTGTGCCGAAGATCGAGGTGGTCGGGCGATCCAAGGAGAAGGTGGAGGAGATCTTCTGGGAGGCGGTCACCCAGGCGAGGGCCGAGTTGGCCGGAGTCCCGAGGAAATAGTTGCCGCTTTCGTGCAGCGGATGGAATGGAATGGGTATGTCGACTCGACATTGCCATCCTCGTCCGTCATCATCGAACCCATGGACCCACGCGATCTGGAACGACTCGGCCACCACGTCGTGAGTCGGCGCGTGGCACTGGGCTACCGCAACCGCACCGATTTGGCCAGCAGCCTGCAGTTCACGGTGCGCACGCTGGCCGACATCGAGCACGGCGTGCGCAAGGCCAGCGCGGGCACCTATGCCATCTTGGAGAACAAGCTGGGATGGGCACCGGGAAGCATCGACACCGTCCTGGCCGGAGGGCAACCCACCGAAACCGTGGTCGAACTGCACCGGAGCACGCCCACTGCCCGGACCCAGGGATACGCACTGCGCCCGAGCAACCCCAACGCACTGTCGCAGGCGTCCACCGAGGAGTTGCTCCTTGAATTGCGACGCCGCATCATCGCCCCCCGCGACAGACGCCACGAAACCTGGGACGACTGGGACGGCGGCCTGGACCCGCACGGCGACTGGCCCGGAGAGAGCTAGCCATTCCCGGCCCAAAAGGCAGCTGCGCGATCGACATTCACGGCCCATCACCCAGACCAGCTTTCGGCCGCGGAGGGACTCTTCGGCGCGCGCCTGCGACGCGGATCGTCACGAACGTGCGGCGGGCGGCGTCAGTCCACGGATTTCTTCGATAAATGTGTCTTACAGTCCACTCGGTCTGGCTCATCGAGAGTGCGGTCGAGGAGATGCCGGCCGTGCTCGGCTGGCAGGGAAGACATCAAGGTCGCGGTCGACATGACCGCGTCGGTGCGAGAGGAGCAGGCGAGATGCGCGTTGTCGTCATTGGGGGCGGCCCCGCTGGTGTTTCCGCCGCACTGCACGCTGCCGAGCTCGGCGCCGAGGTCACGCTCATCGAGCGGGGGCGAGTCGGCGGCACCGCTCTCAACAGCGGCCCGGCACCGGTGCGCACGCTGGCAAGGGCCGCTCGCCTTGTGAGGGACTGGAATTCGTGGGAAACGTTCGGTCTGCGCGGGCCACGGCCCAAGGTCGACGTCGCCGCCACCCTGGCCAATGCCCAGCGGGTAGCCGTCTACCTCTATGAACGCAAACGCATCGCCGATCACATCCGCTCCGTCGGGGTCGACCTCGTCGAAGAGGCCGGCGACGCCCGGTTCGTCGACGCCAACACGGTCGCCGCGGCCGACGGTCGCAGGTGGACAGCGGATCGGATCATCATCGCCGTCGGCGGCAAGCCAGGGCGACTGCAGATCCCCGGGGCCGAGCTCGGCCTGACGTATGAGGACTTGCGCGGCCTGACCTCCCTGCCCGACCGGGTCTGCGTCATCGGCGCGGCCGACACGGGCTGCCAGCTCACATCGATTCTGGCGGACTTCGGCTGCGACGTCACGCTCGTCGAGTACGCGCCTCGGATCGTGGCGCGAGCCGATGTCGACGTCTCGGTCGGGCTGGAACACGCTTTCCGTGGGCGCGGCATCGACGTCATCACCAGCGCCGCGGTCGGTCGACTCGAGGCGCTCGAATCCGGTGTGCGCGTTCAGTATCGGGTCGGCGACGAGTCCAGGACCGTCGACGTGGACGCGGCGTTCTTCGCCGTCGGCTGGCCCGGCAACGCCAACCTCGTCGACGCCGCCGCTGCCGGCGTGGCGACCGAGGGTGGCTACGTGATCGTCGACGAGTTCACGGCCACGAACGTCCCGCACATCTTCGCGGCCGGCGACGTCGACGGGAACAGCATGCTCGTCTCCAGCGCGACGCTCGAAGGCCGTGTCGCCGCCGAGAACGCGGTGCTCGGCCCGCGTCGCCGGATCGTCCACGAGATCGTCCCCGCCGGCAGTTTCACCGACCCCGAATACGGCAGCGTCGGGCTCACCGAGGAGCAGGCCCGCACCCGCTACGACTGCGCCGTCGCGGTGGCTCGGTATGAGGACATGCTGCGGCCTGTCGCGGACGGACAGCCGGAAGGGTTCTGCAAGCTGATAGTCGAGACGACGCAACGGCAGATCGTCGGCGCTCACGTGCTCGGCGAGTACTCCGCCGAAGTGATTCAGATGGTCGCGGCCTGCATGGCGGCGGGCATGCGCGTCGAGGCCGTTGCCGAGCTCCAGTTCGCGTTCCCCACGTTCAGCGAGGGAGTCAGGCAGGCGGCACAGATGGTGGTGAACCGGCTCGGCGTCCGTCCGATGCCCCAACTCTGGAGCAGTCTGAGCTCCACACCGTCGGTCCTGGGATGACCGGCGAGTCCGAGCGACCTCGTCGTATTCCTTCATCGCTCGAAGGTCCCGAACAAGCCGGTATGGGCGCCTTACCGGTGCGATAATGACTCTTTCGCCGACGTGCGTGCAACAGCAGCGCCGGCGGCCGGGCTGAGACCGCATCGGTCGCTTGGAGGGTGATGAAGGTGACGCAAGGCGCGCAGGAAATCGGCCACACGTCCAGTCCGCACCTGTCCCGAACGCTGGGGCTGTGGGCGATCGTAGGCCTGGGTCTCGGATACATGACCCCCATGACGGTCTTCGACACGTTTGGCATCGTCTCGGGTGAGACGAACGCGGTGGTGCCGCTGGCCTACCTCGCGGCGTTGGTCGCGATGATTTTCACCGCGATCAGCTACGGCCGGATGACGCGGGTGTACCCCTCGGCGGGATCGGCGTATACCTACGCGTCCGAAACGATCCATCCGAACTTCGGGTTCCTCGTCGGGTGGTCATCGCTGCTCGACTACCTGCTGCTGCCAATGGTCAACGCGGTCATCGGCCGCATTTACTTCGAGTCGTTCTTCCCGGAGGCCCCGTCGTGGGTGTTCGTCCTCGTGTACGTCGGGGTGATCACTGCCTTCAACTTCCTGAGCATGAAGGGAACGTCCCGGGTCAACGGGATCCTCGTGGTGTTCCAGGTTGTGCTCATCGCCACGTTCGTCGTGCTGGCCTGGCTCGCGCTGAAGGATGGCATGGGCGAGGGCACGATCTTCACACTGAACCCGCTGTACCACGCGGGCGTCGAAGTGGGAGCCGTGTTGGCGGGCGCCACGGTGGTGTGCTTCTCGTTCATCGGGTTCGACGCGATCACGATGTACAGCGAGGAGGCCAAATCGCCGGACACCGTTCCCAAAGCGATCGTCTTGGCACTGCTCATCGGCGGCGCGATCTTCTTCGTCGCGGCATGGTTCGGCCAAGCCGTGTTCCCGACCCTCGACGGCTTCGAGGTCACCGACGACACGCTTCCCGAGATGGCGCTGTTCGTGGGCGGCGCGTTCTTCAAGATCTTGTTCACCTCGGCCGCGCTCGCCGCCGTGATCGCCTCGAGCCTCTCGTCGCATGCCAGCGTGTCCCGCATGATCTACGTCATGGGCCGCAACGGCAGGGGCCAGGTCCCGCGGTTCCTGTCGTACATCCATCCGAGGTTCTTGACCCCGACGCACGCCGTCCTCGTCGTCGGCGTCGTGTCGCTGCTGGCCGTCAAGTTCACACTCGAGTTCATCTCGGCGATGATCAACTTCGGTGCCCTCATCGCGTTCACGGTCGTGAACCTGACTGTCATCGTCTTCTACGCATTCCGATTGAAGCAACGGCGCACGTCCCAGGAGATCCTCCGAAACATCGTGCTGCCGTTCATCGGCATGTGCCTCACCGGCGTGCTCTGGATAAACCTGCACGTCGACGCCCTGCTTTACGGCTTTATCTGGCTCGCGATCGGGATCATCCTGCTCTTCTACATGACCCGCGGCTTCCGTTCGCCGCTGACGATGAAGATCGAGGAGGAGACGCTTGCCGAGGAGGGCACGCCCGTGCCCCACGTCCAGCACGGCAAGGAGTGACCGCTTAGGCGTGCCGGGCGAGCTGACGGGTTGCGCGCGCCAGCTCGGTGATCGCCGTCCAATCCTGTTGTTGGATGGCCACGGCCGGGGTCAGCCAACTGCCGCCGACACAGCCGACGTTCGGCAGGTGCAGATACGCCTCGGCGTTTGCCGGAGTGATCCCGCCGGTGGGACAGAACCGAGCGGCGGGGATCGGGGCACTGACCGATTTGAGGTAGTCGGCGCCGCCGGCGGCTTCGGCGGGGAAGAACTTGAGCTCGGTGTATCCGGCCTCCAGCGCGGTCAAGATCTCTGACACTGTGGCGACCCCGGGTAGGTGGGGCAATCCGGTGTCGGACATCGCAGTCAGCAGTGTGCGCGTACTGCCCGGTGAGACCAGGAACTGGGCGCCCGCCGACGCGGCCTGTTTGGCCTGGCCGGGGTCGACGATGGTGCCGGCGCCGAGGAGGATCTCCGGCACTTCGGCGGCGATCCGCTCGATGGCCGCCAACGCCACCGGTGTGCGCAGCGTCAGCTCGATGACCGGGACACCGCCGGCGACCAGTGCACGGGCGATGGGGACAGCGTGCTCCACTTCCTCGACAACCACGACGGGAATGACGGGGACACGGTTCAGCAGTGAGGGGACCATTGGTTGCTCCTGGGAGGTCATGGGACGTAACTCGGGAAGATGCTGGCACCCTGGTCGGCGGGTCCGACGGCTGCGCGCATGCTGGCGAACAGCTGGCGTCCCGTCCCGGCCATCGCTTTGGGTGAGGGGGCGCCCCCGCTGGGGGCGCGTGCGGCGAACTCGTCGTCTGGTACGTGCACGGTGAGGGTGCCTGAGACAGCGTCGACGGTGATGATGTCCCCGTCGCGAACGCGGGCCAGCGGTCCGTCGGCGGCGGCTTCGGGCGTGAGATGGATTGCCGCAGGCACCTTTCCGGAAGCTCCCGACATTCTGCCGTCCGTCACCAGCGCTACCCGGTGACCGCGGTCCTGCAGCACCCCTAGCGCGGGAGTGAGCTTGTGTAACTCCGGCATCCCGATCGCGCGCGGGCCCTGATACCGCAACACCGCGACGAGGTCACCGTCCACGTGACCGTCTTGGAATGCGGCGAGGAAGTCGGCCTGGTCGTCGAAGACGACGGCGGGTGCCGTGACGACACGGTGCTCGGGTTTGACTGCCGAGGTCTTGATCACCGACGAACCGAGGTTGCCTGCAAGGGTTTTCAATCCACCGTCGGTGTCGAATGGGTCTTCGACGCCCCGTAGCACCGACGTGTCGTGGCTCATCGTGGTGCCGTCGAGCCAGAGCACGGCTTCGCCGTCGAGTTTTGGTTCCTGCGTGTACCGGCGAAGCCCCTCACCGACAACGGTCTTGACGTCTTCGTGTAGCAGACCGGCGTCGAGCAGAGTGGCGATGGTGAAGCCGAGACCGCCCGCGGCGTGGAAGTGATTGACGTCGGCGCTGCCGTTGGGATAGATCCGGGCAAGCAACGGGACGGCTGCGGAGAGTTCCGAAAGGTCGTCCCACGTCAACGTGATTCCGGCGGCTTGGGCGATCGCCAGCAGGTGCATGGTGTGGTTGGTGGAACCGCCGGTGGCGAGCAACGCGACACACCCGTTGACGATGGCGCGTTCGTCGATCATCTCGCCGACGGGTGTGTAGCACTCACCCAGCGCGGTCAGCGCGGTCACCCGGCGGCCGGCCTCGGCCGTGAGTGCGCTGCGCAGCGGTGTGTCGGGATTGACGAAGCTCGACCCGGGTAGGTGCAGGCCCATCACTTCCATCAGCAGCTGGTTGGAGTTCGCGGTGCCGAAGAACGTGCACGTTCCGCTGCCGTGATACGACGCGGCCTCGGCGTCGAGGAGTTCGGATCGGCCCACCTTGTTCTCGGCGTATAGCTGGCGCACCCTGGCCTTCTCGCCGTTGGGCAGTCCGGATGTCATCGGACCGGCCGGGACGAACACCGTCGGCAGGTGACCGAACGCCAAGGCGCCGATCAGCATGCCGGGCACGATCTTGTCGCACACCCCCAGCATCAGCGTGGCGTCGAACATGTCGTGCGACAGCGCGATTGCGGTGGACATCGCGATCACGTCCCGGCTGAACAGCGAAAGCTGCATGCCATCACGACCCTGGGTGATGCCGTCGCACATGGCGGGCACGCCGCCGGCGAACTGAGCGATACCGCCGGCTTCCATCACCGCCTGCTTGAGCTGAGCGGGGAAGGCCTCGAACGGTTTATGGGCCGAGAGCATGTCGTTGTACGACGACACGATCGCGATGTTCGGCTTGACCATGCCGCGCAGCGCGGCCTTGTCGGCCTTGCCCGTCGCGGCAAATCCGTGTGCGAGGTTCGCGCACGCCAGCCGGCCGCGAGCCGGCCCGCGGTCCGCGGCGTCATGGACCTGCTCCAGGTATGCCGCGCGAGATGCCTTGCTGCGCTCGATAATACGATCGGTCACGGTGTTGAGAACGGGGTGGATGGTCGTCATGGTGTGCTTCCTTCGTGCCAGGTGCGGCCGTCGCGCTCGATGAGGGTGGTCGCGTCGGTGGGCCCGTTGGTGCCTGCCGGATACCGGCGGGGGCCTCGCTCGGCGGACTGCCAGCCGAGCAGGATGGGTTCGACCCACGCCCAGGCCGCTTCGACTTCATCGCGGCGCATGAACAGTGTCGGGTTTCCCCCGATTACGTCCATCAGCAGTCGCTCGTAGGCGTCTGGAGATGGCCGTTGGAAGGCCTCGGTGTAATTGAGATTCAGCGAGACGGGCTTGAGCCGGATACCACCGGGGCCCGGTTCCTTCGCGGTCATGTGCAACCGCATGCCCTCCTCGGGCTGCAGCTGAATGACGAGCTTGTTGGGCTGGCTGCTGCCCTCGCTGTCCGGAAACATCCGGTGCGGAACGGGTTTGAATTGGATGACGATCTCCGAGCAGCGCCGCTCCATGCGCTTTCCGGTGCGCAGGTAGAACGGCACGCCCGCCCAGCGCCAGTTGCGCACCTCGGCTTTCACGGCGGCGAAGGTTTCGGTGCGGCTGTCGGGGTTCTCCGCATCGGTCAGGTAATCGGTGACCGCCACCCCGTCGACCAGACCGGGTGTGTACTGGCCCGCGACGGTGCAGTGTTCGACGTCATGCGGTGTCATCGGCTTCAGCGCTTGCAGGACTTTGAGTTTCTCGTCGCGCACCGTCTCGCGGTCGACGTAGGTGGGCGGTTCCATCGCGACCAGGCACAGCACCTGCAGTAAATGGTTCTGCACCATGTCGCGCAGCGCGCCCGAGGTGTCGTAGTAGCTGCCTCGGGTGCCAACGCCCAGTGACTCGGACACGGTGATCTGCACGTGGTCGATCCAGCTCGAGTTCCACAGCGGTTCCAAGAACGTGTTGGCGAACCGGGTGACGAGCAGGTTCTGAACGCTTTCCTTGCCCAGGTAATGGTCGATGCGAAAAATCTGGGATTCGTTGAAGACCGACCCGACGGCGTCGTTGATGGCGCACGCCGAGGCCAAGTCGCGGCCGATCGGCTTTTCCAGTACCACCCGTGACGAGGGGTGTACCAGTTGGTGGGTGGCCAGATGAGCAGAGATCGGCCCGAACAGGCTCGGGGCGCAGGCCAGGTAGAACACCCGAACCTTGTCGTCGTCGGTCGGCAACAGGGCGGTCAGCTGATCCCAGTCATCGCCGTCGGCGAAGTCGATGCTGGCGTAGTGCAACCGGGCGAGGAATCGACCGAGCGTCTGCTCGTCAAGAGCGTGCTCGGTTAGAAACCGACCAAGTTCGCCGCGCACTTTGTCGCGGTAGCCCACCTCGTCGAGCCCGGCACGCGACGCCGCAATGATGCGGGTCTCGGGGGACAGCTGGCCGTCGCGATCGCGCAGGTAAAGCGCGGGGAGAAGCTTGCGGACGGCGAGATCGCCGGTTCCGCCGAAAACAACGAAGTCACAGGGTGCCACGGGGGTCGTGGTCGACATGGGTCTCCTGACGTATGTCGGGTGTGTCCGCTCGAACGCTACGGGTGCTTTGGCCTCAACGCAATCCCACTTAGGTACTTTCTCGAACAAAGTTGGGAAAGTTCGGGGCTTGATTGTGCATTAACCGGTTGGTTAAATGGCGGATATGCGCTTGTCACGGTCCCCGAAGGCAGGGGCGACCGTCGGCGAGGTGTTTGCCCTGATTCGTGATGAAGCTGTGACCACCCGCGCCGAGATCGGACTCATCACCGGGCTGTCCCGGACCGCCGTCGCTTCTCGGGTGTCCACCCTGCTGGCGGCCGGGCTGGTGCTCGACCGTGCCGAAGCGGCGTCCACCGGAGGTCGTCCCCCGGCGCGGCTGGTATTCAATGCGGACGCCGGCGTGGTGCTGGCCGCGGCAATCGGCAGAAGCCGCACTCAGCTCGGTGTCTGCAACCTGGCCGGCCGGGTACTGACAATGGCCGATATCGACCAGGAGGTCGGCGTCGGGCCGGACGAACTGATGCCCGACATTGCGAAACGCCTCGAAGTCCTGCTCGAAGACAGCGGGCACCGGCCCGACGAGATACTCGGCGTGGGTCTGAGCATCCCCGGGACCGCCGACACGGCCCGCGGCTGCAGTCTCGATTCGCCGACGATGAAGGGTTGGGACGGCATCCCGCTGCCGCCCTACCTACGCGAGCTGACCAGCGCAGCGATACGCCTCGACAATGACGCAAACGTCATCGTGCTCTCCGAGCGGCGCGGGCAGCGGGACCGCTTCGACGACATGCTTCTCATCAAGGCCTCCACCGGACTGGGTGCCGGCATCGTCGCCGGCGGCGTGTTGCAACGCGGCGCACTCGGCGGGGCGGGCGAATTCGGGCACACCAAGATTCCGGCCGCGGAGGGAATCGTCTGCCGTTGCGGCGATACCGGTTGCCTCGAGGCGGTCGCGGCGGGCTGGGCACTGGTCCGCGCGATACAGCAGCAGGGCCGCACCGTCGGACACATCCGCGATCTCGTCGACCTCGCGGTCGACGGTGATCCCGACGCGCGCCGATTGATCAGGGAAAGCGGGCGGCGGATGGGCGAGGTCCTGGCCGGTGCCGTCAACCTGCTCAACCCCGCAGCGCTCGTCATCGCCGGAGACATGGCCAAGGCCTACGACATCCTCGTCGCCGGGCTGCGCGAAACCGTGTTCGGCAACGCAGGCACGCTGGCCACCCGCGAATTACAGATACTGCCCTCTACTCACGGTGATCGTGCCGGCGTGATCGGCTGCGCGGCGATGATTCTCGATCACGTGCTCAGCGTCGGCGCCATCGACGCCGCCTCGATGACCTGAGGCCGGCTGCTGGGGTTTCGCCGTCTGTAGGTTTCGCTGAGTAAACGTCTCGCAAACGATTGGTCGCACTCGACTACGGAGGTCGTCAGCCACCTATCGTGGAGAAGGTGCTTGCTGAACCGCCCCCGCGGGAGGACGACTTGCGCGCCACCTTCCAGGGATTCTTGAATCTGGCCCTGACTCGCGGCCGCGCCACACCGACGTGTTCGAATCTGGGGCCGAACACCTTGGCGGCCATTGACTTTGTCGCGTACGAACATCCTGACGCGGAGGCGGACTGTATTGCCGCCGCCTACGACGCGTTCGAACGCGAACACGGATGTTGATTCCGATTTCACATACCTTTGCGGCGGATGAGGCTACCGCGTACTTTGTTGCAGATGTGGCGCGGCGAGAGATGGGAACGCTGCGCAATCTCCGCCGGCACCGGCAAGCTGGGCCACCTGCGCGGCGCCATCCGCGCCGTGGACAACGAGATCCGAGCCATCGATCGCATGATCGACGCTCTCGGCCGAAGATTTCCTGGCGCGGTTCCGACCTTGCAGCGCGCTTAGACAACCTGCCGACGGTAGGTGAGTTTGTCGAATTCCCCGCCATATTCGTCGACGGCCATGACGTCCATTTCGCTGATGAAGGACCCGGGGCGCACGTCGACCCGGATGAACGCGTAGTTGCGATACCGCACCCGCGACCACCGACCGCCTCGGCTCGTTTGGCGCCTTGAGCGGTCCAGACGTAGCTGTTGGCCACGAAGGTGTCGGCGAGCTTCGTGTCCGCGGTAGCTTTCCAGCTCGCCGGGCTGAAAGTCGTACCGCGGCCGTCCGCCGCACCCGACCGTGTAGTAGACGGTGCCGTCGGTCTCGGGATAGACGATCGCGTTGTCCGCGGCGACCCTCGTCGGCTCGTTCGCCCGGATGGGATCGGTGCGTTCGAAGACGTGGTTGTGGCCCTGAAGCACCAAGTCGACCTGATACCGGTCGAAGAGGTCACACCAGGCCGCGCGCACCCCGCCGTCGCTGGCGTGCGTAGCGGTGGTGGAGTACGCGCAGTGATGGAAGAAGCAGACGATGAAGTCGATGTCGGGATTGGCGCGGTGCGCGGCCAGTGTGCGCTCCACCCAGGAGTTTTGGGCGCCGCGCGAGTAGCCCGTGTTGGCTCCGATCTCGTAGCTGACGTCGTTGGCGTCCAACGAGAGCACGGCGACGTTGCCGTAGGCGAACGAGTACACCGACGGGCACCCGGCCGGACCGTTGCCGGGAAAGTCCAGGCGCGCAAGATGCCCGCCGTAGCCGTGGCGTCGGGTATGCGGCCTCCATGTCGTGGTTGCCGGTGGCGAACATCCACGGCGTCGTCGACGCGCTGGCTTCGATGGACCCGAAGTACACGTCCCAGACGTACGGGTTGAACTTGTCGAAGCCGTCCTTGAGTTTGCCGCCGGACGGCACGAACGTCACCGGCTTCCCCTTACCGGACGGGTCGGCGTAGGCGATGTCCCCGGCGAGCATGTGAAAGTCCGGGCGCGACACGATGATCTGGTTCAGCACGTTCTCCGTATGCGCGGGCGTCGGGATCGTTGTCGGCCTTGTAGTAGCTGTCGTCATAGTTACCACGGGCCAGTCCGGCTGGCAGCACCGGAGTTTCATCGGTGCCCTGATCGCCCAGCATCGTGAACCGGAACGGCCCCACCGCATCTCGCGAGCTCGGCATCGCGGTGGCCGCCGAACGGATGTCGCTGACGAATCCGTCGTCGGTGCGCCACTGATAGAAATGCGGCAGTCCGGCCGGGCAAGCCGTCCACGGGTACGTGGGCATAGAACTGTTCTGCGGCCAGCACCCCGCCATCGCTGTCCGGGATCTGGGTCATCAGGTTGCGGACCTCGGCCTCGACCGTCGCCCCCAGCGCAGCTGTCGGACCGTGATCGAGGAAAACCTTGGTGCTGCCGGGGTTTCGCGACAGTTGGGCGGCCATGCGCAATTGGCTGGATGCGTCCGTGCCGTATCCCACCCGCCGGTTCGCCACCGCCAGGGGCGAATCCTGCGCGTAAGCGCGGCGACCGAACGGTGAGAGTCCCACCGCGGCGATCGCCGCCACCGCGGCCGATCCGCGCAAGAAGTTCCGCCTGGATACCCGGTGGCGACGCAGATAGGCCTGATGCCAGTCGTACTGCTCGGCCATCGTCATGGTGGCGGCAACAGCAGGCGGAATACCGGTGTCGGGAATCTCTCCCGGAGCGGTCAGTCGATTCATAGGCACCCCAGGATCGTTGCTCAGCCCCCTGGGAACGGCTCGCCGGGGAATCGAACCACGGGGAAAGTCTCGGTGAACATCTCCGGGGATTGCGCTTCAGTCGTTCAGGATGTTCTGTCGCAGGATGTTCGACGGATACCGCGTGCGGTAGCGCCGGCGGCGCTGCAGCTCGGGGATGACGTGGTCGACGAACTCCTCGAAGCACCCCGGGGTGTAGGTGGCCAGCAACATGAAGCCGTCCGCGTGGCCTTCGTCCATGAACACCTCGAGTTGATCGGCGACGGCCTGCGGCGTGCCGATGACTTGGGGCATCGAGAACCGAAATGCGTAGATGTCGGCGGCTTCGGAGACGGTCACGTCTCGCCGGCGCCCGAGGCGACCAATGCGTCCTTGACTCCCTGAATGCCCGGCACCGGAATATCGGCCAGGGCTGCGGAGGGATTGAATTGCGCGAAGTCCGCCCCGAGTTGGCCGGAGAGCATCGCCAGCGACGCTTCCGGTCGCAGCAGCGACCGTAGGTACGCGGCCTTGTCGTGGGCCTGCGCCTCGCTCTGTCCGACGATGACCTGTGCGCCGTAGTACAGCTTGACCGTCTCCGGCTCACGGCCCGCGGCCAGAACTCTGCCGCGGATGTCGTCGGAGTAGGCGCGCATCGACTCGACGGTGGGCTGGATGGCAAAGATCGCCTCCGCGGTGCTCGAGGCGAACGCGCGGCCCTGCTCACTGGCACCTGCCTGCCAGAGCACCGGCCGGCCTTGCGGCGACGGCGCGACGAAGTGCCGTGCCCGGCAACGAAAGTGCTTGCCCTCGAAGTCGACTTCCCTGATCTTCTCGGGGTGCGCGTAGATGCCGGTCGTCCGATCGGCGACGATCGCGTCCGGCTGCCACGAGTCCCATAGCTGAAGGCACAGGTCGACGTATTCGGCGATGCGTTCGTAGCGGGTTTCCCGGTCCGGCATCTCCTGGCCGTAGGCGGCGAACTCCGACGGTGAGTAGGCGCCCACGATGTTCCATGCGATGCGGCCGCCCGACAGGTGATCGAATGTGGAGAGCCGTCGGGCCATCGAATACGGGTGCTCGAACGCCGTCGACAGCGTGATGCCCACACCCAGATGTCCAGTGGCTCCCGTGATTATCGGCGTCAGCGCGGCGGGCTCGTGTGTCGGTGCCTGTACGGCATATCTGACGTCGCGTCAGAGCTGTCCTCGAACGAGTTGTACGGGGCGAGTTCGTCCGCGAGGAAGACCGCATCGAACAGGCCGCGCTCCAACGTGCGGGCCAGGTGCTGCCAGTAGGGCGGTGCGGCGTAGTTCCACCCGACCTTGTCGAGAGGGTGGCGCCACATGCCGACGGAATGACTGCTCACGCCGTGCTGCATGAACGCCAGGAACTGCGCCTTGCGCGGACGGCCGCTGATCAGTACTCCTGCAGGCTTTCCCGCAGGCGTCGTTCCCGGATAGCGGGTGCGGAAGCGGCCACGGCGTTGCAGTTCGGGGACGAGGAGCTCTGTCATGTCGTTGAAACATCCCGGCGATATCGGTGGCCAGCAGCATGAAACCGTTGCAGCCGCCTTCGTCGATGTACTGCTCCATTTGTTCGGCGACATCGGCGGGGGTGCCCACCGCCACGGGGCGCCCATCGAGATGCCGTAGATCTGCGCGGCCTCGCGAACGGTCACCGGCGCACCGTCTTTGGCCTCCAGGATCGCATCGAACAGTCCGCGGATGCCCTGCACGTCGGCGTCGACGACGTTGTCGTCCAGGCCGAGCGTAGAGAAGTCGACCCCGGTGTGCCCGGACAGTATTCCGAGGGCGCTCCCGATCTGGACCCTGTCGACGAACTCGGCGACTTGTCGTTGGCCCGCGATGTCCCGGTCGATGATGGTCTGCAGGCCGTAGATGAGCTTGACCGATTCGGGGTCCCGACCGTGGTTGGCCGCGCGGCCGCGGATGTCGTCGGCGTAGGCTCGCATGCTCTTCGGGGTCGGGAAGATGCCGAAGACGGATTCGGCGTGTTTGGAGGCGAATTCACGGCCCTGATCGGACGATCCGGCTTGCCACAGGACGGGGCGTTCTGCGGCGACGGCGCCACGAAGTGCCGGCCCTTGGACTTGAAGAACTGCCCCTGGAAGTCGATCTCGCGGACTTTCGAGGGTCGGCGAAGATCCCGTCTCGCGGTCGTAGACGATGGCGTCGTCATCCCAGGTGTCCCACAGCTGGTAGACAGCTGCATGTACTCCTCGACCACCTCGTAACGTTTGTCGCGGGGCGTCAGGTTGTCCTTGCCCATCGCCTGGAACTCGCTCTTCGAGTACGACGTGACGATGTTCCACCCGACACGACCGCTGGTGAGGTGGTCCAGCGAGGACAGGTGGCGGGCCATCATGTACGGCGGCACAAAGGATGTCGACAAGTGATGCCGATCCCGAGGTGCTTGGTGTACGCCCCGATGATCGGCACCAGAGTGGCGGGTCGTGCACCGGACACTGGCCCGCGTATTTCACCACGGGATCGGAGTTGCCCTTGTACGTGGTGTAGGGGGCCAGCTCGTCGGCGATGAACATCGCGTCGAAAAGGCCGCGCTCCATGATCCGGCCCAGGTCGCGCCAGTACTCCGGCCTCGACCAGTGGTAGCCGACCTTGTCGCGCGGGTGCGCCCACATGGTCGAGGCATGGTTCATCACACCGTGCTGGACGAAGCCCAGCAGGTGCGCTTTCCTTTTCGTCACGTACCGCTCCCTGCGCCTCTCGATGATGAATGCGGCGATGACGGCGGTCGACGAACCCACCGCCAGAATCGCGGGCAGGTACCAGAACAACCCGTTGACTCCGAGTAGGACGATGACCAGGCCCGAGAAGATGACTGCGCCGATGGCCTTCCACGTGAAGTCCCCGTGCTGGTTGTCGTCGCGGACATCGATGAGCGTGTCGTCTTGCCGGCCCGTGGCCGCGGCCGCGAGCACATCGCGGCGGACCCGGATGAAGGCCTGCACGCCGAGCGCCACGTAGGTGAGGGCAACGACCGCGCCGACGGCGACGGCGATCCAGAACGCGATCATCGGACCTGATCCGGGGTCGACGGTCTCGGCGGGGACGACCGCGCCGGCGAGGTCGACCGCAGCGCCGCCGGTCTCGTCGACGAGCGCCCGTCGCGGCGGCGCAGGGTGGTGAAGTCGAAACTCGTGTTGGACAACAGGCTGATGCCGACCGCCGATACGAGCGACACGTCCTCGAGGGCAACGATCCCCGTGCAGTTCACTGACGAACTGACGGATCGGATAGCCGATCGCGATGGCCAGCACCAGGCTGCTCACAAAAGCCGTGGAACTCATGCGCCGCCAGAAGATGGCCAGGGCGAGCGGGATGATCAGCGCCGCCTTCAGGAAGTACACGGTGTTGACCAGTTCGACGTAGTCGATTCCGGAGTTGACCACCACGCCGCCGACGACGCCGACGATGATGATCGAACTCTTGGTCCAGCGGAACAGGGATTTCGGCGAGATGTCCGGCTTGGCGCGCTTGAGGATGTCGACCGCGACCACCGAGGACAACGCGGAGAACGCGCCGTCGATCGAGGAGTAGCACGCGTTGAGAATGATCAACACGTAGAGCGCGATCAGCACCACCGGGCAGACCGAGGTGGCGACGACATACGGTCCGACGCCGCCCGGGCCGGCACCGCCGAGATCGTCGGCAGTGACCCCGACGCCGAGGCCGACAAGGCCGAGCAACCCGAGCACGATCGGGATCGGGTAGAACCAGCAGCGCCGGCCCAGACGAATCTTCGTCCGAGGCTCCGCCGGTTTGAGCGCCCAGGCCTTCTGCCAGAAGGTCTGGTCGGCCATAGTGGAGCCAAGCAGCCCGAGCGAAAGCGAGATGCCGAAACCCGCTGCGGCGGCGCCGTCGAAGGCGTTGAGGGTGTCGTGCCCGCGGCCTGTACTTTCTCGAAGACCAGGCCTGGACCGCCCGACCTTGGCCAGCACGTAGAGCACGACGATGGCGGCCGGGACGGTGATCAGCAAGGTGTTGAACGTCGCGGTGATGGCCGAGGTCCACAGTCCACCGAAATAGGAGTAGACGGTGACCGTCGCCAGCGTGAGACCAGCACGACAGTGGGATCGAGGCCGAAGACGACACCCATCACCAGAATACGCCGAACAGGTTGATGAAGATCTCCGCCAGCAGCCCGAGCAGCATGGCGATCAACGCGATGGTGGTCGCCGGCTTGTTCTGGAATCGCTCACGGATGAACTCGACGATGGTGTAGCCGGCGGGCATCTGACGGCGCAGCCGGACGGCGAAGGGCACCATGAGCATGACAGCCAGCCCGTTGGGGACGACGAACCACACCAAACCCGAAGTCCCCCGGTGAATGCCTGCGCCGGAGACATCATGACGGCCATGGACCAGGTCCACACCGCGATGACCGAGCCGACACCGAAGCCGAGCCCGATCTGGCGGTCGGCGATGACGAAATCGTGAGTGTTCTTGACCATCGACCGCACCACGAATGCGACGGCGAGCATGAAGACACCCAGACCCAGCATCAGCAGAAAGCCGATGCCCGGTGACAGGTTGGACGGAGTGAACACACAACCTCCTGGATCGGGCGGGCAGGCGAGGGGTGCTTCGGCGCAGCAGGATTCACATCATGTAGACCGGCTGACGTCCGACGACCCGTCGCAGGGTGGCCCCCCCAAGAGCCAGAGGACACGCATCATCGCGGCCTCCGGGCTTCGCCAGCCTTGCAGCCGCTCGACAGCCATGCCAGCCTTCAAATCACCGTGAGTCCAGCCTGACGGCAGCGCAGCGCGACCTTGCGCCGGACTCGGGGTGTTCGCCATGATCGAGCGATGACTGCAGCTGAACCCAACACCACTGACAGCACGCCGGGGTTGTCGTCGGTCGCCCTGAAGCTCCGGGCCGTAGCTGACGGGCTGGGGGTCAAGTCGGTGCTGGTGATGCGTTCGGAACCCGACTCGATGGTGGTGGCGGCCACGGCGGGGGAGGCGACCCAGCATTACACCGTGGGTGCGGCGGGCAAGAAGGCCGGCGACGACGCGGCCAGAGTGCCGTTGTACTGCGAGCGTGTCGTGAACACCGATCAGCCACTGTTCGTTCGTGATTCACGCACCGACGAGACCTTCGCCGGTAACGAGGATGAGACCGAATTCGGACTGCACAACTACCTCGGACTGCCCGTGCACAACGCCGCCGGCGACGTCGTCGGCACCGTCTGCGTGCTCGACGACACCGCCCGCGACTACACGGAGAACCAGCGCCGCGAACTGGAGGCGCTTCGCGCCGAGGTCGAGACAATCGTCCGTACGAACGGCAATGCGCTGGAATGAATTACGTGCGGGCGCAACAACTCAGCGGCCGGTCCTCATTTGCCTTTCAGGCTGCCGATGCCGAGTGACGTGTCCTTCGGCTGCTGAGTCAGCGGCTTGGCTTCGGCGTCCTCGACATAGGTCTGTGGATCGCGGTCGACTATCGGCAATCCTCTGGTCGTCGGATGCTCCGCCATGAACTGGCTGTACTGACGACCGAGCGCCTCACGCAGGCCGATAGGTGCATGGCGGCGAAAGTCGGACAGCCCGTCCCGTTCCTCTTCGCCCATATGGTCGTCGTTGGCCTCCCGGGTCCGACCGACCGCAGCCCACCACTCCTCGGTGCCGATCTCGGCCGCGTTCGCTTCCCGGACGCCGTCGCGGATGTCATTGTGATCCCCGATCGCGTCGAGCGTCTCACCCTCGGGGTCGTCCTCGCCGCGTTGCAGTAATTGGGGATAGAAGATCATCTCTTCGATATAGGCGTGCACATCCAGCTTGTCGGCCAGAGGGCGCCAGACCTTTTCGAGCGCATCGCTTCCCACTGATGGGCGGGCCTGCAGGTAGTCGAGCCGGGCGAACTGCTCGCGGAACCAATTGTGGTCGTCGAGGATCAACTTCGTGATGTCAGCCATGATGAGTCCAATCGGTCAGTAGCCGCTGAGCAGCGTGCGAAGCCGGCCCAGCGCTGCGGGGCCGACGCTGCTGCAGATCCGGCTCGGGTCGGCCGGTCGACGCCCCCACAGCAACAACACCCGTGCGGCGGCGTCCGTTTCGAGTGCTCGGCGCTCCGTCGGCGGCCCGCAGCGCGATGGCGGCGCCGCCGG
>CAVOUV010000007.1:0-61766 GCA_963699655.1 uncultured Actinomycetota bacterium | reverse complement strand
CAGGCCGCCGTCGCCGGTGAAGAGCACGACACGGCGGTCCGGGACGCCCGATCTGGGCACCGATCGCGGCGGAAGGCCCCACCCCAACGATCCGGCGGCGCGGATGAAGCCTACGGGCGGCGAGGTCGAGGTGGGCGGCGGTCCACATTCCGGCGTGGCCGGTGTCGGCGACGACGAGCGCCTCGTCGAGCAGCACACCGCCCAGCCGATCCGCCAGCCACTCCGGCCGTAGCGGGCTCTGCTCGTCGACCCGGTCCGCGACCGACGCCCGCCATCGCGCCGCCAGTTCGCCGGTGCGTGCGATCCAGTCCGGGCGTTCCAGTGGCGCCTGACCGGCGATCTCGGCCAGCAGTGCGGTCAGACCCAGCTTGGCGTCGGCGACGATGGCGACCTCGGTGTCGAAATGCCGCCCGATCTCGCGGGGGTCGATGTCGAGGTGCATCACCCGGGTGCCGGTGCCGGCACCTGCCCAGTTCAGAGTCAGTTGGCTCCCGGTCTGGCTACCCACGTAGAACACCAGGTCGGCTTCGAGCAGTGCTTCGTTGGCGCTGGCCCTGGCGTACAGGCCCGGAATGCCGACCAGCAGCGGATGGTCGCCGGGCACGGTGTCCTTGCCGTTCAGCGAGGTGGCGATCGGCGCCGCGAACCACTCTGCGAGCGCGACGATTTCGGTGCCCGCACCCGATGCGCGGACACCCCCGCCGGAGACGATCACCGGCCGGCGCGCGGTGCGCAGCGCGTCGGCCGCGGCGCGGATGGCGCCGCGGTCGGGCGCGATCCGCAGACCCGGGCACCGGCGTTCATACGGCTCGGCCGGGGCGGCGTCCAGCGCGTCGTTCTCGATGTCGTCGCCGGTGTGGCCGGCCAGCTCGAGGTGCGTCGGCCCGGGCTTTCCGACGGTGGCATCCCTGAACGCCTGGTCCAGCAGATCCGGCAGTCGGTCGGCGTGCAGCACCTGACGGCTGGACCGGGTGACCGGCTTGAACAGCGGGAAATCCTCGATCTCCTGGTAATAGTTGCGCCCCCGGCTCCACCGGTAGGGTCCACCGGTCAGCGCGATGACGGGCGAGCAGCCGAGGAACGGATCACGCAGTCCGGCAGCGAGATTGGCAGCGCCGACGTTCTGAGCCATGCAGATGCCCGGTCGGCCGGTGGCTCGTGCGTATCCGTCGGCCATGTACGCCGCCGACTTCTCGCCGTGCGTGACGATCCGCCGGATCGGGGTGCGCTCCATCTCCACGAGAGTGCGGCTGAGCACAGTCGGGACCAGGAAGACCGCGGTGACGCCGTAGGCGTCCAGTGCCTGCGCGAGGTATTGCGCGCCCGTCATCTCCGCCACCCGACCACCTTGTCTTGTTAAACGAGACGTCGTCTTGACTTAAGACTGCCAGTAGCCGACGAATGCTGTCAAGACTCTGTGAGGACGCCGAGAAGTTCTGAACGGCAGCGACGGACCCAAGAAGCGCCAGAGAGCCCCGCAATCCGTAGTGCACCAGGGCTTTTCGTGGTCGCGGCTAGCGCCTCATCCCATATCCTGCGAAGCCGGCCTTCAATCCGTACAACAACGGAATGCGCGGCTCGTTCGGCGGCATCTCCCACCAGCCACCGTCGTTCCGCACCATCTGCGGCCAGCGCCGCCACGGCAGCAGGCGGGTCTCGGTCAGACTCGCCACGGTGAAACCCGTTATCGCCAAGGCCGTCACAACCTCGCCGAGACCGTGCGGCCACTCGTAGTGAACGGTGTCGCCTTCAAGCGCCGGACCATCGGTGTAGCTGTATTGACTGTTCCGCTCAACCGCACCGCCGCCGCCGAGGTAGTCGTACCGGAGCAGCAGATCGGCACCATCGTGGGGCTTCTGTGTAGGACCGAGGGCGTTGAGCAGGGGATGGAACTCGGCGACGTACAGGAAGCCGCCGGGCTTGAGCAGTCGGGCCACCGTCGCAGCCCATTCGGATAAATCGGGCAGGTAACACAATGCGCCCTTGCCGGTGTACACGACGTCGAACCGCCGTTCGCCGAGTGCCGCCGCGGCGTCGTAGACATCGGCCTGCACGTATTCGATGGCCAGGCCGGCGTCGTGCGCAATCCGCCGCGCCTCGTGCACCGACACACCGGAGATGTCCAGGCCGGTGGTTCGCGCGCCCTTGAGCGCTAACGCCATGGTCTCCACACCCAGATGACATTGCAGGTGCAGGACGTCACGGCCGGCCAGGTCGCCGAGGTCGCGCCACTCGAACGCGGCGAACCAGTTCAGCGGGTCACGCTCACCGATTCCGTAGAAATTGCTGGCTACGTGTATAGGCGCGCGTGCGTCCCAATTGCGCTTGTTCGCCGCGATCTTCCGTCTGGTTTCTTCGTCGAATGTCACATGATCCAGTGTTCACGGGATGCCCAACGCCGCCATGGCGCCATCGACGGTGGCCAGACGGAGTTCGTCGTATCCGGTGTCGGGGAACTGGAGACAGCAATCCTGCATGCCACCGAAGGCGATCACCGCGCGGGCCGACTGCTCGAGCGTCGGCCTGCTGCCGAACACCAATTTGGTGAGTCGCTCCCGCCAGGCCAACATGCGGTCGATCAGGCCGAGGTCGGCCAACGTCGTCAGCTCCGCCACCGCGAGCACCAGGTCTGCGCGATGCCCGAAATGGAAATCGAAGTACCCCTCGAGCAGTTCACGAGGCGTGGCACGCGCGGATTTGCGCCGCCGCTCGTGCCCTGTCACGAAGCGCTCGCCCTCATCGATCAGCGGCTCGAGGATGCTTCGCACCAGATCTTCGCGTGAACTGAAGTGGTAATAGAGGGCGGGTTTGGTGACGCCGAGGCGATCGGCGATGTCCTGCAAGCTGGTGCGCTGGACGCCCTTCTGGGTAAACAGCTGCCTGGCCGCGTCCTGGATGCGTTGCCGGCTGTCCGACTGAGGCCTGGTCACGTAGCGGACCCAGCGAGCCTATCGGTGGGTATGCTCACGGCTTGAGCTTACCGACCGTTAAGTAAGTGAGGTGCATCATGCGAATCCTGATTTCCGGAGCCAGTATCGCCGGCCCGGTACTGGCCTTCTGGCTGAGCAGATGGGGCCATGACGTCACGGTGGTCGAGCGCGCGCCTGCGTTACGCAAGACCGGTGGGCACGCCGTCGACCTGTTTCGTCCGGCAATGAAGATCGTCCGAGCGGATGGGCGTACTGCCGCGTATCGAAGAGCACGCCACCGGAACCACGCGGCTTACTGTGCACCGGCCGTGGGCGCCCGCGGCCGGCACAGATCGACCATCGCAAGCTCATGGGGACGATCTCCGACGGCACGTCGAGATCATGCGTGACGACCTCAGCGAGATCTATTACTACGCCGGTCGTGACGACGTCGAGTACCTCTTCGGCGATCAGATCACGACCATCTCCCACGACGGCGGGGTCTCGTTCGAGCACGGCGCGCCCAGGAAGTTCGACCTCGTCGTCGGCGCCGACGGATTACATTCCGGGGTGCGCAGGATCGTCTTCGGCGACAACGTGCCCGAGCGCTTCCTCGGCAGCTACCTGTCGGTGATATCAGTGCCGAAATCGTTTGCCCGCCAAGGTGAAATGAATTCCTTCTTCGAACCCGACCGGGTCGCGATGATCTACACCGCCGATCACCTCGACGACGGACGCGCCTTGTTCATGTTCCGGCCGAGGCAGCCATTGGAATACGACCACCGGGACGTTTCGCGACAGCAAGCCCAGCTATGCGGCGCGTTCAGCGGCATGTCCGCGGAGGTCGACCGTTGGCTGCAGGAGTTGGAGGGCACGCAGACCTTCTACTTCGACGCCATCACTCAACTGGAGCTGACGACGTGGTCGCGGGGCCGCGTGACGCTGGTGGGCGATGCCGGCTACTGCCCGGGTCCCGCGGTGGGCGGGAGCACCAGCCTGGCTGTCTATGGCGCGTACGTGTTGGCTACTGAGATCGCAAGGTCGGGTGGCGATCACGTCGCGGCGTTCGCCGCATACGAGCAGGCGATGCTGGCTCCCGTGCTCGGCAGTCGTTCGTTGGCCAGGATCAACGCGAAGACCATCGTGCCCGGAAGCCGATGGGGCGTACGAGCTCTCATGGCGTCGCACGTACGGTATCCAGCCTGCCGATGGGGCTGACGCAATGCTCGCCCGACTCAACAGCAAGGGCATCAGGCTGTACGACTCGATGCCGGTACCCGACTACCCGACGGTGTCCACGCGCGCCTGAAATCCCACCCCTACACGAAACCCCCGGGGCCGCTTCGTTGTGCCCAGGGGTTTTCGTCGGTCGCGTTTAGGTGGTCAGTGATTCCGGTGGGGTGAAGCGGTCGCCGTATTTGGCGGCCAGTTCCCTGGCGCGGGTCACGAACGCTTCTTTACCGATGCCGCCCGGACCCTCGTAGCCCACGATGTACTGTGCGCTACCGCCGGTCTAGGGCGGGAAGCCGATGCCCATGATCGAGCCGATATTGGCGTCGGCGGTGGAGGTCAGCACGCCCTCGTCGAGGCACTCTGCGTCTCGATGGCCTCCGCGAACAGCATCCGCTCCATCATGTCCTGCAACGGAATCCTGGCACCGCCGCGACTTGAAGGTCTCCCGCAGCCCCGGCCACAGCCCGACCCGCTTACCGTCGGCGTACTCGTAGAACCCGGCCCCCTTGACGCGGCCGGCCCGGCCGAGCCTCGACCATCTTGTCCACGACGGCCTCGGCCGGATGCGGCTCATAAGTCCCGCCGGCGTCCTCGACACCCTTGCGGGTGGCCGCGGGATCTTGTGCATCAACTCAGGTTGAGCTCATCGGAGAGTTGCAGCGGCGGCGCGGGATAGCCGGCCTGACTGCCGGCGTGTTCGATGCTGGCCGGTTCGACGCCCTCACCCAGCATCGCCAGCGCCCTCGTTGACGAAGGTGCCGATGACGCGGCGAAGTGAAGAAGCCGCGGCTGTCGTTGACTACGATCGGGGTCTTGCCGATCGCCAGCGCGTAATCGAAGGCCCGGGCCAGCGCCTCGTCCGAGGTCTTCTCGCCCTTGATGATCTCCACCAGCGGCATCTTGTCCACCGGCGAGAAGAAGTGCAGCCCGATGAAGTCCTCCGGCCGCTTCACGCCGCTCGGCCAGGCCGGTGATCGGCAGCGTCGAGGTGTTCGAGCCCAGCAGCGCGTTCGGCTCGACGATGTCCTCGATCTCCTGGAACACCTGCTGCTTGAGGTCCTGGCTCTCGAACACCGCCTCGATCACGAGGTCGACACCCTTGAAGTCCGCGGCGTCGGCGGTCGGCGTGATCCGCGCCAGCAGCGCGTCGGACTTCTCTTGGGTGGTGCGGCCCCGCTCCACCGCCTTGATTCCAGTTTCTCGCTAGTATGCCTTGCCCTTCTGCGCGGCCTCGATGCTGACGTCCTTGAGCACGACCTCGAAGCCGGCCTTGGCCGAGACGTAGGCGATTCCCGCGCCCATCATCCCGGCGCCGAGCACGCCGACCTTGGGGACGGGTCTTGCCGACGCCGTCGGGCCGCGAGCCGCCGCCGTTGATGGTCTGTAGGTCGAAGAAGAACGCCTGGATCATGTTCTTGGCGATCTGACCGGTGACCAGAGAAGTGAAGTAGCGGCTCTCGATGCGGCTGGCAGTGTCGAAGTCGACCTGCGCGCCCTCGACCGCGGCGGCCATGATCGCCCGCGGCGCCGGCATCGGCGCGCCCTTGAGTCTGCTTCTGAGGTTCGCCGGGAACGCCGGCAGGTTGCCGGCGAGGCCCGGGGTGGCCGGGGTGCCGCCAGGCATCTTGTAGCCCTTCACGTCCCACGGCTGGGTGTGCGCTGTCGGGGTTCGCCATGATCCACGCCTTGGCCGCCGGGACCAACTCCTCGACCGTGCCGACCAGTTCGTCCACCAGGCCGACGTCCTTGGCCTCGCCGGGCTTGCACCGCGTGCCCTGCCTCAGTACCTCCATGAACGCCTTCTGGATGCCGAACATCCGCACGGTGCGGATCACCCCGCCGCCGCCCGGCAGCAGGCCCAGCGTCACCTCGGGGAAGCCGATCTCGAGGCCCTTGACGTCGCCGGCGATGCGGTGGTGACACGCCAGCGCGATCTCCAGACCGCCGCCGAGGGCCGCGCCGTTGATCGCGGCCACGACCGGCTTGCCAAGGGTCTCCAGCGTGCGCAGGTCGCTTCTTGATGCCTACGACCGTGCTGAAGAACTCGCCTGCGTCCTCCGGCCGGGCCTGGATCATGTCCTTCAGGTCGCCGCCGGCGAAGAAGGTCTTCTTCGCGGAGGTGATGACGACGCCGGTGATCTACTCCTTCTCGGCCTCAAGGCGTTCCACGGCGTCGTGCAGCGACGCGCTGTACTGCTCGTTCATCGTGTTGGCCGACCCGGTCGGGTCGTCCATCGTCAGGGTGACGATGCCGTCGTCATCCTTGTCCCACTCGATCATGTTCTCTGCCATGCTCTCAAACCCGCTCGATGATGGTCGCGACGCCCATGCCGCCGCCGATGCACAGCGTGGCCAGCGCGCGGCGCCCGTTGCGGCGCTCGAGCTCGTCGACCAGGTGCCGATGATCATGGCGCCGGTCGCGCCCAGCGGGTGGCCCATCGCGATCGCGCCGCCGTTGACGTTGAGCTTCTCGTCGGGGATGTTCAGGTCCTTCTTGAACTTCAGCACCACGGCGGCGAACGCCTCGTTGAGCTCGAAGACGTCGATGTCGTCGATGGTCAGCCCGGCGCGGTCGCAGCACCTTCCGTGTGGCCGGTGTCGGGCCGGTGAGCATGATGGTCGGCTCCGCGCCGCTGACTGCGGAGGCCGACGATGCGGGCGCGCGGGGTCAGGCCCTGCGACTGGCCCGCCTTCTCGCTGCCGACCAGCACCAGCGCGGCGCCGTCGACGATGCCCGAGCTGTTGCCGCCGGTGTGGACGTGGTTGATCTCCTCGACCCAGTGGTACTTCTGCAGCGCCACGGCGTCGAAGCCGCCCATCTCGCCCATGCCGACGAACGCGGTCTTCAGCTTGCCGAGGCCCTCGACGCGTGGTGCCGGGCCGCATGTGCTCGTCGTGGTCGAGCATGACGAGACCGTTGTGGTCCCTCACCGGGACGACCGACTTGGCGAAGTAGCCGCCGGCCCATGCCTCGGCCGCGCCGTTCTGCTGCGAGCGCAGCGCGTAGGCGTCGACGTCGTCACGGCTGAAGCCCTCGATGGTGGCGATCAGGTCGGCGCCGATGCCCTGTGGGACGAATTAGATGTGTAGTTCGTCTCGGGGTCCATCGCCCAGGCGCCGCCGTCGGATGCCCATCGGCACCCGGCTCATCGACTCGACGCCGCCGGCCAGCACCAGGTCGTCCCAGCCGGAGCGCACCTTCTGCGCCGCGGTGTTGACGGCCTCCAGCCCGGACGCGCAGAACCGGTTGAGCTGGACGCCGCCGCCGGTGTCGGGCAGCCCGGCCGCGATCGCCGCGGTGCGGCGATGTCGCCGCCCTGGTCGCCGACCGGGGTCACGAAGCCGAGGACGATGTCGCTCGATCAGGTCTCGTCCAGGTCGGGGTGGCGCCGCCGCAGCTCGTCGATCAGGCCGACGACCAGGTCACCGGCTTGACCTCGTGCAGCGAGCCGTTCCTCTGCTTGCCGCGAGGCGTGCGAATCGCCTCGTAGATGAACGCTTCTTCGGACATGAAGATATTTCCTCTTCAGGTGGGGTTACGGGAGCCCGGTACACATGGGCCTGGTCCTCTACTCGGCAGCCTGACAGCCTCTCCCAACCTGTTGGTTGGGCGCATATGGGCGCGTGGTGCCGTTCTGCGCAATCGATTGCAGATTCAGTCCAGGAAAACGGGCTAGAGACTTCCACTGCGTGGAAGATCCGGTTTATGCTCAGCCGCAACCGATTGCAGTAAAGCAGTATTCACCGACCGACACTGTGGAGTGGCAAATGACAATGACCGACAGCGATATCGCCGGACATGAACCGCTGCAGCGCAGCGAGTGGGGCGCGTTCATCGACGGCGAGTTCACCCCGGTCGGCGACAGCGAAACCTTCGAGGTCATCGAGCCGTCCACCGCGGCTCCGTTGGCACGCGTGGTGGCCGGCGACGCGGTCCTCGTCGACCGGGCCGTGCGCTCGGCCCGAGCCGCGCTGCCGGCCTGGCGGGCGCTCTCCGGCCGTCAGCGCGGGGACTACCTGCGTCAGGTCGCCGGCCGCATCCGCGCACACGCCGACGAACTGGCCGATCTGGTGTCCCGCGAGAACGGCAAGCCCAAGCGCGACGCACTGTCCAACGACGTGTCGTTCAGCTCCAACTGCTTCGACTTCTTCGCCGGCCTCGGCGACACGCTCCCCGGCGAGATCATCGACCAGGGTCCCATCGAGACGCGGGTGATCTACGAGCCCTACGGCGTCGTCGCGTGCATCCTGCCGTTCAACTGGCCGCCCATCCATTTCGCCAAGAAGGTGCCCCGGCGCTGATCACGGGCAACACGGTCGTCATCAAGCCCGGCGAGCAGGCGCCGCTGACGGTGCTGCGGCTGGTGGAGATCGCCAACGAGGTCTTGCCGCCCGGAGTGCTCAACGCCGTGCCGGGCATCGAGGCGGGCGCCGCGCTCGCCGCCCACCCGATGGTGGAGCGCATCAGCTTCACCGGCGCGACCGCCACCGGGCGACGCGTACTTCAGACCGCGGCCGAGAACCTCACCTACGCCCCCATGGAGCTCGGCGGTAAGAACAGCCTGATGGTGCTCGCCCGACGCCGACGTCGACCAGGCCGTCGAGATCGCGGTCGAGGCCATGTTCTACAACAAGGGCGAGGCCTGTACGTCGACCGCCCGAATCCTCCTGCACGACGACGTCTATGACGCATTCCTGGAGCGGTTCACCGCGGCTGCGACCGCTCTCGTGGTCGGGGACGGGCTCGACCCCCGCACCGACATCGGACCCGTGGTGGACGCGCGGCAACGGGATCGCGTGCTCGGGTATCTGCAGACAGCCCTCGATGAGGGCGCGCGCATCGTCGGGCAGGGCGTCGTGCCCACCAACCCCGCCTACGCCGACGGTTACTGGGTGCCGCCGACGGTGCTCGCCGATGTGACCCCGGATTCGACCGTCGGCCAGGAGGAGATCTTCGGTCCCATCGCCCTGATCATGCGGTTCTCGACGGTCGACGAGGCGGTCGAGATCGCCAACGGCACGGCGTACGGACTGACGGCGGCGTCTGTACCCGCGACGAGGCCGAGGCGTGGCGCATCGCCCAGCGGCTCGAGGCCGGGATGGTGTTCGTCAACAACTACATGCGCCGATCGTTCCTGGGCTCGCCGTTCGGCGGAGTGAAAGGCAGCGGGTTCGGGCGGGAGAACGCGCCGGAGACGCTGCACGAGTTCGTGCGGTCGAAAGCCGTGCGCTTCCGCTCCGGCCGGGGCGAGGTGCCCGTCTGGCCGCCGCGCCGCTGACGGGCGGGACGGGAAGCAGAACTAAGCTCGGCAGCCATGACGGTGAAGCGGTTGCAGCCCTACGCGGTCACCATCTTCGCCGAGATGTCGGCGTTGGCCGCCCGGATCGGCGCGGTGAACCTGGGCCAGGGCTTTCCCGACGAGGACGGCCCACCGGCGATGCTGAAGGCGGCGGAGAACGCGATCGCCGAAGGCGTCAACCAGTACCCCCCGGGGCTGGGCATCGCGCCGCTGCGCGAGGCGATCGCCGCCCAGCGCAAGCGTCTGTTCGGCACGGAGTACGACCCGGACACCGAGGTGCTGGTCACCGTCGGTGCGACGGAGGCCATCGCGGCCGCCGTGTTCGGACTGGTCGAGCCCGGTTCGGAGATCCTGCTGATCGAACCGTTCTACGACTCGTACTCCCCCGTCGTCGCGATGGCGGGATGCGAACGTCGCGCCGTGCCGATGATCCAGGACGGACGCGGCTTCCGCGTCGACATCGACGGCCTACGCCGCGCCGTCACGCCGAAGACCAAGGCGCTGATCGTCAACTCGCCACACAATCCCACCGGGATGGTGCTCTCCGACGACGACCTCAAGGCGCTGGCCCAACTCGCGGTGTCCGCCGATCTGCTGGTGATCAGCGACGAGGTCTACGAGCACTTGGTGTTTGACGGCTACCGGCATCTGCCGCTGGCGAACTACCCGGGCATGGCCGCACGCACGATCACCATCTCCAGCGCCGCCAAGATGTTCAACTGCACCGGCTGGAAGATCGGATGGGCCTGCGGGGCAGCAGATCTCATGGCGGGCGTGCGCGCGGCCAAGCAGTACCTGAGCTATGTCGGCGGCGCTCCGTTCCAGCCCGCGGTGGCCCAGGCGCTCAACACCGAGGACGCCTGGGTGTCCGCGCTGAGAGACTCCTTACAGGCGAAGCGCGACAAGCTGGGTTCGGCACTGGCCGACTTGGGATTCGAGGTTCACGACAGCTTCGGCACCTACTTTCTGGTTGCCGATCCGCGGCCGCTCGGATACGACGACAGCACCGCGTTCTGCGCCGAACTGCCCGAACGCACCGGCGTGGCGGCGATTCCGATGTCGGCGTTCTGCGATCCGGGCGCGGAGCACGCCGGGGCGTGGAATCACCTGGTCCGCTTCGCCTTCTGCAAACGCGATGAGACGCTGGACGAAGCGATCCGGCGGCTGTCGGGCCTGCGGAGCTGATCGGTATGACCTATCCGAGGGATATGGTCGGCTACGGCCGCAACCCGCCAGACCCAAAGTGGCCCGGCGGGGCCGTGATTGCGGTCCAGTTCGTCCTCAACTACGAAGAGGGCGCCGAGAACACCGTGCTCGACGGCGACGCGGGGTCGGAGACGTTCCTGTCCGAGATCACTCCGGCGGAAGCGTTCCCGAACCGGCACATGAGCATGGAGTCGCTGTACGAGTACGGGTCCCGCGCCGGGCTGTGGCGGGTGCTGCGAACCTTCGAGCGGCGCGAGATCCCGTTGACGATATTCGCGGTCGCGCGAGCCATGCAGCGGAATCCCGAGGCGGTGGCGGCCTTTCGCGAACTCGGCCACGAGATCGCCTGTCATGGCCTGCGCTGGAAGTCCTACCAGACGGCCGATAGGGACACCGAGCGCACGCATCTCGCGGAGGCCGTACAGATCCTTCGAGAGCTCACCGGTACGGCGCCGCTGGGGTGGTACACCGGCCGGGACTCGCCGCACACCCGTGAACTGGTCGTCGAGCACGGCGGTTTCGTCTACGACTCCGACTCCTACGCCGACGACCTCCCGTACTGGGTGCGGGTGCACGACACCGACCATCTCGTGGTGCCGTACACCCTGGACACCAACGACATGCGATTCGCCTCTTCCGCAGGCTTTTCCAACGGCGACGAGTTCTTCGCCCACCTGCGCGACGCGTTCGACGTACTCTACGCCGAGGGCCGCGACGGCAGTCCGAAGATGTTGTCGGTCGGCCTGCACTGCCGGCTGGTCGGTCGCCCGGCGAGAACCGCGGCGCTGGAGAAGTTCCTCGAACACGTCCAGTCCCGCGACGACGTCTGGATCGCCAAGCGCATCGATATCGCGCGGCACTGGTGGGCCGTTCATCCCGCGGAGTAGGCCTCGGCGTTTGATGACCCAGATCTTGATCACAGGATCGGCGCGACAGCGAGTCTGCTGCGGGTGGCCAGCAGGTAGTAGATCGCCAGCCCGAGCCCGCAACCGATGAACCAGCTGTACTGCGCCGGGGTGTGCACACCGGGGACACCGACCGCCAGCACTGGGATGACGGCGACCACCGCCGAGACGACCACCAACCTCTCGACCAGTGCCGAGTATCGTCGCGGCATCCCGACACAGTAGGGCCATCGTGTTTCGGCGGCGTTGCTACCGCCCGGCGGTCGGCTGCCTTTCGCGTCCGAACCGCTCCGGCGGTGACGCCAGGAACTCACGGAGTTGCGACCCGTCGCGCAGTCCGCAGCGTCGGGCCGCCGAGTGAAACGATTCCCCTGCGAGCACCAGTCCGACGGCGCTCTCCAGCCGGACGGCCAGCACGTACTCCTTCAGCGTGCAGCCCACCTGCGCCTTGCACAGCCGCGCCAGGTGACGTGCGCTCATGCCCAGGTCGGCGGCGACCTTGTCCAGTGTGTACTTGCGGGCGGGCTCGGCGTTGATGGTCTGCAGCAGGTGTTCCAGCCCCGGATGTTTGGGCCGCGGGGTGCGTGCGGCCACCGACAACTGCGGGTGACCCTCCAGCCGCCGGCTGAAAACCACCATGTCCTTGCTGATTTCGTGGGCGATCGCCGAGCCGTGGTCCTCGGCGACCAGTGCGAGGGCCAGGTCGATGCCTGCCGCGACCCCGGCCGAACTCCAGATCCCGCCGTCGCGAACGTAGACCGATTCCGTCTCCAGGATGACCTCCGGATGCCGGCGGGCGAACGTGTCGAGGTGGCGCCAGTGCGTGGTCGCACGCCGGTCGTCCAGCAGTCCCGCGGCGGCGAGTGCAAACGAGCCGGCACAGATCGACGCCGTACGACGCGCCGCCGAAGAGAACCGGCGGACGGCGGCCAGCAGCCGCGGGTCAGGTCCGGAGGTCACCAGGCATTCGCCGCCGGGGACCAGCAAGGTGTCGGGACTGTTGGCCAGCGCGGTGATCGGTGCCGCGGCCAGCCTCATGCCCGACGAACAGCGCACCATCGCGGCGTTGGTGACGGCGTAGAGCTCGACGGTGTAATCGCACCGCAACGACCGGGCGACGTCGAACACCTCGAGGGGCCCGGTCACGTCGAGGGTTCGTACCCCGTCGTAGACCAGCATTGCGATGTGTCTGGAGGCGGGGGACATTCAACAGACCGTAGGGCGTGATGTCCGGAACTGCGTGCGCTGTGTCCTGTCCCAGCACTGTTGGAAAACACGATGTAACACGTCCGTAACAACGTCGCTGAAGTCTTTTCTCATCGCCTCGGCCGGCGTGCGGAAGGGAGCCTGTGTCATGAAGCTGCAGCATTACCTCGGTGGGCTGGAGGGGTTACCCGAACTCGAGGACCTCGAGAAGCGGGTGTTCGTCGCGGACTGGGAGAAGCGGATCTTCGGCATTCATGTCGCGATGATGGCCCTGTCCAAGCACCTGAGCTCGGCGGTGCCGCAGTACCCGATCGACGAGGTGCCCACCACCTTCGACGACAAATGGACGTGGGCACATCTGCGTACGGGCGCCGAGGCGATGAATCCCTTCGACTACTTCAAGTTCCGCTACTACGAGAAGTGGCTCGGCGGGATCACCCAGTTCTTCATCGACAAGGGCTATCTGACCGAGGACGAACTGTCCTCTCGGCAACGCGAATTGGCAGGCGGTGAGGCGCCGGCGGCGAGCGATCCGCGGCCCGCCATCGACGACCAGGTGGTGCGATACCTGCGGGAGGGTGACACGCCTCGCCGCGATGTCGCACACCCCAGGTTCGCCCTCGGCGATCACGTCCGGATCACCGATGTGCCCCCCTCCGAACACACCCGCCTGCCCGGTCACCTGCGCGGCAAATCCGGCACCGTCGAGCGCATCTTCGAGGGCGACTACGCCTATTTCGTCGACACCGGCGACGGTATCGGCGCCCCCATGCCCGTCTACATCGTCGCGTTCGAGCCGTCCGAGTTGTTCGGCGACCGCGCGGAACCCGGCCGGCAGAAGTTCTACGCCGAGTTGTTCGAGGCCTACCTGGAAGGCGTGTGATGAGCAGTCAGTTCCACTATCCCGAGGACCGCGAGGCGTCCAGCGAGGCGAAAGTCAGCGCCCTGGAATCGCTTCTGATCTCCAAGGGCGTGATCAACGATCAGACGGTCGACAAGGTGCTGGCGTACTTCGAGTCCGAGATGACGCCACTGAACGGCAAGAAGATCGTCGTCAAAGCCTGGACGGATCCCGATTTCGCGGCCCGGGTGGTCGACGACACGCCCGCCGCGATCGCCGAACTCGACCTGCCCGACGGCATGGCCGGCGCGGAGGGCGAACATCTGCAGGCCGTCGCGAACGCACCGGGTGTGCACAACCTGATCATCTGCACGCTGTGCTCGTGTTTCCCGTGGCCGGTGCTCGGGCTGCCGCCGTACTGGTACAAGGATCCGGTATTCCGGGCCCGCGCCGCCCGCGAACCACGACAGGTGCTCGCCGAGGTCGGGGTGGAGCTTCCGGACGACACCGAGATCAAGGTCTGGGACAGCAGCGGGCACTCGCGCTGGTTCGTGATTCCGCAACGTCCCACCGGCACAGAGGATTTCACCGACGAAATGCTGATGGACCTGGTGACGACGGAGTCCATGATGGGTGTCGCGCTGGCGGGACCCGTGTCATGAAGCTGCACGACACCTGCACCACCGACCAGGCCGCGCCGCAGTTCGAACACGAGTGGCAGCGACGTGCGTTCGGCCTCGCGCTGGCGTTGTCCGAGTTCGGGCACTACCAGTGGAGCGAGTTCCAGCAGAGCCTCATCGAGACGATCGGCGATTGGGAGGGCTCATCCCCCGATGCCCGCGGCGAGTGGCAGTACTACGACCACTGGGTCGCCGCGCTCGAGAAGGTGATCGACGAGCACCGGCTGCTGACCGAGCCGCCGAAACTGAATGGAGACGGCCATGAGTGACACCGCCGCGGTAAGCCGCGCAACGACGATCAGCCTGGCCGGCGCCGGGTGGCTCACCGCCACCGTGCTGCTGGCACTGCTCACCCTGTACTTCGTCGGCCTCGACCAGGGCGCGTCGTCGGTCTTCGGCTCCAACACCGCGATTCACGAGTTCATGCACGACGCGCGGCACCTGCTCGGTTTCCCCTGCCACTAGGCGGGAGCGGCTGGGGTCCTGAGTCGTAATTCGGGTGCAGTAGTTGCCGATTGATTCGAGTATGTGGTCGGCGGTGTTGGTCCAGGCTCGGCTGTCGGGGTTGAGTCGCAGTAGCGAGGCGTGGGTGCCGCGGCGCAGTTTCTTGGTGGTCTGCCCAGAGAACAGCGTTCGACGGGGTTGAGCCACGATGTGCTGGTCGGGGTGAAGTGCAGCACGAACCGGGGATGGTCTGTCAGCCAACGCTTTACCACCGGGGTCTTGTGCGCCGCCAATAGTGCGCTGACCGATGACGAGCGGGCCGGGCATGCGGAGTCGGCACAACCCAGGCCGACAACTAGATCGCTGTTACCGCGACGGAGTCTTCAGAGCACAGAAGGGTGTGCCGATCAGGCTGTGCCTGTTGGCATCTGATGGCCTGGCCCGGGTGTGGATCGGGCGGCCGGATTTGTCGTACCCGGCTGCGATGATGGGGTTATGTCTTCGACCGCTTCGCCTGAGGTGCCGGTGGTGGGTGGGGATGAGCGTGTTGAGGTGTTGTTCGGGGAGTTGAGGGAGTTGGCGGGTCAGCGCAATGGCATTGATGGGCGCATTGTGGAGATCGTCGCCGAGCTGGATCGTGACGGGTTGTGCGGTGCCACGGGTGCGCGGTCGATGGCGGAGTTGGTGGCCTGGAAGCTGGGCGCGTCCTCGATGAATGCCCAAACGATCGCCACCGTCGCGCACCGGTGGGCCGAGTTTCCCCGCTGCGCCCAGGGGATGCGGGAGGGTCGGCTGTCGTTGGATCAGGTCGGGGTGATCGCCGCCGGCGCGGCCGAGGGCTCCGATGCGCATTATGCGGAGTTCGCCCGGGTGGCCTCGGTGTCCCAGTTGCGCACCGCGGTCAAACTCGAACCCCGCCCCGAACCCGAACCCAACCCGAGCCGGAGCCTGATTCGCGGCCCGATCCCGAGCCGCAGGTCTCGATCACCAAGACCTCCGATGAGCAGTACACCCATTACCGGATCACCCTGCCGCATCTGGAGGCGGCGAAGTTCGACGCGGCCTTGGCCTCGCATCGTGATGCGCTGGCGGTGGAGTGGAAACTCGATCACGACAACGGCGCCGACGAGTCCGGGCAGCGGCCGCCGCGACCGAGCACCGGGGCGGCGTTTATGCGGCTGGTCGATGCCGGCTGGGACACCGAGGCCGCCCGCCGCCCGCACGGGCAGCACACCACGGTGGTGGTGCACGTGGATGTCAAGGACAGGGTGGCTCACCTGCATCTGGGTCCGCTGCTGTCCGATGCTGATCGGCGCTATCTGACCTGTGACGCCACCTGTGAGGTGTGGTTTGAACGCGCCGGGCAGCCGATCGGGGCCGGGCGGGCGACCCGGGTGATCAGCCGCCGGCTGCGCCGCGCCCTGCAGCACCGCCACCGCACGTGCGTGGTGCCCGGCTGTGGGGCCACCCGGGGTCTGCACGCCCATCACCTCGTGCATTGGGAAGACGGCGGGGCGACCGAGTTGGACAACCTGGTGCTGCTCTGCCCTTACCATCACCGGCTGCACCACCGGGGTGGCCTCACCCTCACCGGACCCCCAGACAAGCTGTCGGTCACCGACCGTGCCGGCCGAGCCTTGAGTCCGGGGTCGCTGGCCCGCCCACCGACCCGACCCCCACCGGCGGTGCCGCCGTGTCCCGGGCCCACCGGCGAACGCGCCCACTGGTGGTGGTATCAACCCTTCCAACCCCAACCACCACCCACACTGAACTAGGTCAGTCACCGGGGTCGGTGATCACCAGCGCACGATATCGCAGTGCAAACGGGTTGGGGCATACAGGAATCCGTTCGCCACACGCGGGCAGTTGCCATGGTGAAGATCGAGGCCGACACCATCCGCCGCGCCGCGGCAGACGATGGCAAGTTTGTCGGAGCGAGGATTTGGTCGGCGGTCTTGGCCCAGACGTAGGATCGTGGGTTGTCGTCCCAGGGTCGATCCAGGCTCGGACGTCGGCGTTGAGTTGCCGGCATCACCAACTACTGCAACCGAATCAACGAACACAGGACACTAACCGAGCGAGGCGGCGGCGACCCACAGCGACTCGCTGGGTTTCGAGCGGTCCAACGGACTCAGCACGACGTCGGTCGCGCCGGCATCGAGGTAGGCCCCCAGCTGTCGTCGCACCGATTCCGCGGACCCCACGGCCGCGAGATCGGCCACGCTGTCGACGCCCTCGCGCGCGATCACCTTCTGATACGACGGAATGGTCTCGTAGAAACTGAGTTGCTCTACCGCCAGCTGGCGTGCCGCGGCTATATCTTCGGGGTCGTCGGGGCTTTCGGACACCAGAACCGGTACCGCAGCGATGATTTGGGGTTTCGGCCGGCCGGCGTCCGCGGCGGCCTGGCTGATCGTCGGCTCGATGAACTCGGCGATCGTTCGCGGACCGGCGAGGTAGGGCAGGGTGCCGTCGGCGAGTTCTCCGGTCACCCGCAACGCTTTCGGGCCCATCGCGGCCACGTAGACCGGGATCGGCCGGCCACCGGCCAGTGCGACCGGCCATTCGGGGTCGGCGACGATCTCCTCGCCGTGGAAGGCCACGGTGCCGGTGTCGAATATGGCGCGCAGCACCGTGAGGTGTTCTCGCAGTCGCTGGATCGTGTTCGGCCACGATGTCCCGAATGCCTTTCGTTCCGGTTCGTGGGAACCGAGTCCGAGGCCGAGGCTGAAGTTGCCGTGCGCGGCCGCCTGGGCCGTCTGGGCCAGTGACGACACGATCAGCGGGTGGCGGGGATTGATCGGCACCACCGAGGTGCCGACGCCGAGGCCTGGCACCGCCGCGCCGACGAGGCCGGCCAGTGCGATCGCGTCGAGGTCGAACTGCTGGCCCAGCCAGATCTGGCGCACTCCCAGTTCATGCGCGCGGCGCGCCTGGGACACCACGTCATCGACCACGTTGTCGGTATCGGGTCTGGCGAAGATGAATACTCCGGTCGGCATACCGAAACCAACCGGACCCCAGGCCGTGTTGTTCCGATCGACTCGGGCGGATCGCAACACTTGCCGGGCGGATCGCTACGCGTGTTTCTCCATCACCCGCTTGCGCAGGCTCTCGGTGGCGACGTCGAGCACGATCTTCTTGGCCCGCCTGATGAGAAACCGGGGTACTGGCGCCGCCAGATCCAGAATGATGTCGAAGCGCACCCTCGTCCTGCCCTCGCCCTCCGAAGTGAGGTTGTACTCGACGTGCTGGCCGCGCTGCGTGAAGGTTTTCACCGCGTCCCAGACCATCCAGTTGTCACCCCAGTGGTACTCGAGCAGTTCGTTGTCGGTGATGCCCAGGATCTTGAAGGTCGCCTTTACATGGTGCGGCCGGCCGTCGGGATGCCGGTCGAGCACCTCGGTGTGTTTGTGCACCGGCGACCACTCCGGCACCTGATCAACGTCGGCGAGGGCATCCATGATCGCCTCGGGCGGGGCCTCGACAACGACTTCTCGCCATGCTCGGTGCGCCATTTGGCAAATACTAGTTAGCTTCAAGGCCACGCGCAGGAGAATTTGCAGCTAACTTTAGCAACTACTAGCGGCCGCTTTTCACCTTCAGCACCTGCTTGCGCAATCCGTCGGTCGCAGTTTCCATTGCGCCCTTCATCGCGCGTTTGAGCACGAAGCCCGGAAGCGGCACCGACAGGTCCACGGTGATGTCGAATGTCACCTTGGTCTTGTCGCCGTCAGGAGTCAGCGTGTAGCTGGCGTCCTGGGCCTTCAGCTGACCCGCGGAGACCAGGGTCCAGCTCACCTTGTCGTCGGTCCACGTGTACTCGACCACCTGCTCGTCGGAGATGCCCGCGGACTTGACCTTCATCTTGACCTGGCGCGGCCGGCCGTCGTCGTAGGAGTCCAGTACCTCGGCGCTCTGGTACTGCGATGACCAGCTCGGCGTGGACTCGACATCGGCGATGACGTCGAGGATCTCGGCCGGACTCGCCTCGATCACGACCTCACGGGAATCGCTAGTTGCCATGGCGCGACCATAGCGATGTGCCAAACCGCGGGGCGGGCGTTCGCCAGAATGGAGCCGTGGCCGCCCAGCGTGTGATCGTGATGGTCGTCTTCGACGGGATGAAGCTGCTCGACATCGCGGGCCCGGCGGAGGTGTTCGCAGAGGCCAATCGCTTCGGTGCCGACTACCGGCTGGTGATCGCCTCCGTCGACGGTCGCGACGTCACCACCTCCATCGGCACTGGCTTCGCTGTCACCACTCGGATCGACGCGATCGAGGCCGCCGACACCGCGCTCGTCTCGGGCGGCGACGACCTGGTCGGCCGTCCGATCGACCCCGCCCTGGTCGATGCGTTGACGGGGTTGCAACCGCGGGTGCGGAGGATGGCATCGATCTGCACCGGGGCGTTCATCCTGGCGCGGGCCGGAATTCTCGACGGGCGCCGCGCCACCACCCACTGGCGCCACACCGGGCTGCTGGCGCGGGCCTATCCGCAGATCTCCGTCGAACCGGACGCGATCTTCGTCCGGGATGGTGACGTGTACACGTCGGCGGGTGTATCGGCCGGCATCGACCTGGCGCTCTCCCTCGTCGAGGACGACCACGGCGCCGACCTGGTCCGGGAAGTCGCCCGGTCACTCGTGGTCTTCCTGAAGCGGGCCGGCGGCCAGTCCCAGTTCTCGGCGACGGTCGAGGCCCGCCCGCCCCAGCGATCCGCTCTGCGCGCCGTCACCGACATCATCGCGTCCGATCCGGCCGCCGAGCACAGCGTGAAAACCCTTGCCACACAGGCGTCATTGAGCACCCGCCAGCTCACCCGGCTGTTTCACACCGAGCTCGGCACCACGCCGGCACGCTATGTCGAGACGATCCGCATCGACGCGGCTCGCGCAGCGCTGGACGCGGGCCGGTCGGTGGCCGACGCCGCAGGCATGGCCGGTTTCGGGAGCGCCGAAACACTGCGGCGGGTGTTCGTCCGCGAGTTGGGGATCTCGCCGCGGGCGTATCGGGATCGGTTCGCCTCGACCGGAGCGAATCGCTAGGGTCGCTCCCATGACCGCTGCCATCGATCCCACGGTTCCTCCGAGCGGCACCGGCTGTGTCGAATGCGATGCGGTCGGAGGCTGGTGGGTGCACCTGCGGCGCTGCGCGGCGTGCGGGCACATCGGATGTTGCGACGACTCGCTGGCGCGGCACGCCTCGGCGCACTGGCGCGACACCGGACACCCGATCATCCGGTCCTTCGAACCGGGCGAGGACTGGTTCTGGAACTTCGACACCAACGAGTACTACGACGGTCCGGAACTCGCGGCACCCGAATCTCACCCGGCCGACCAACCGGTGCCCGGGCCGCGCGACCGGGTGCCCAGCGACTGGGCCGCCCAACTCCGGTCGCGCGACGGGTGACCTGACGTGGTGAAGACGGGCGGCGGCAGCACGCTGACCGTCATCGTCGCGTTCAGCGCCAATCTCGCGATCGCGATCGCCAAGACCGCGGCAGCCGCGCTGTCCGGTTCGGCGTCGATGGCGGCGGAGGCGGCGCACTCGTGGGCCGACACCGGCAACGAGATCTTCCTGCTCGTCGCCGATCGGCGCAGTGCCCGAGAGCCCGATGTCCGCAGACCGCTGGGGTACGGCCGCGAAGCGTACGTCTGGTCGCTGCTGGCCGCCGTCGGACTGTTCGTGGTCGGCGCAACGGTGTCGATCTGGCGCGGCGTCAACGAACTGCTCCACGAGCCCGACCCCCGGGGTGAGGACTACCGGGTTGCGTATCTGGTGCTGGCCATCGCCTTTGTGCTGGAAGGCATTTCATGGTTGCAGGCGGTTCGACAGCTGCGCACGGAGGCCCGGCAGTACGAGCGCGATGTGCTCGAATACGCGCTGGACACCTCGGACCCGACGCTGCGGGCGGTGTTCGCCGAGGACAGCGCGGCACTGATCGGCGTCGTGATCGCCGTCCTCGGCATCGGCCTGCACCAGCTGACCGGCTCCATCGTGTGGGACGCCGCGGGTTCGATCCTGATCGGTGTGCTGCTGGGCGCCGTCGCGCTGTTGCTCATCGACCGTAACCGGGTCTTTCTCACCGGCGAGGCCGGTCCGCCGCAGGTACGTGAGGCGGTTTCCGAGGAGATCGTGGGCATGCCGGAGATAGCCGCGCTGCGGGACCTGCGGATCGAATTCGTCGGCCCGAAGCAGCTTTTCATCGTGGCGCGGGTGGATCTGGTCGGCGATGAGGCCGAGTCGTCGGTGGCCCGCACGCTGCGTCGCCTCGAGCGCAGGCTGGAGGAGAACTCGCTCGTCGTCGATGCCGTGCTCACCGTTTCCGAACCGGACAGCGAGGGTATTCCGGATCGATGAACGGCAAGAAACCCGAGACCACCGAGTCCGATGCCGGTCCCGAGGGTGCCGACGACGATGTGCTCAGCGATCCGGCCAAGGGTGACGATGATCGCTCCGACTGGTCGGACGAGGGTGGCGCCACCGCCGAAGGTCCGGCCTAGATCGAATCGGCAAGCGCCGCCAGCGTCTGGGCGGCGGTGTACTTGGGCTTCCAGCCCAGTTGGCTCTTGGCCTTGCTGACGTCCATCACCACCGAAGTGCGGCCCACGTGCAGCCACTCCAGTGCCGACGGCACGAACGGCAGTCGTGTGATCAGTTCTGATGCCGCGGAGACGGCCATTCGCGGCACCCGGACGGATCGAACACCGACCGCGTGCGCGACATCGGACATGGAGAGCACTCCGTCGCCGGCGATGTTGTAGGCCCCCGGCGACGCTGAAGTCGTTGTCGCCAAGGCGATTGCCGCCGCGACATCGTCATGATGAACGAGCTGCAGCGGGGTCCCGGGATCCGGGAAAGGCGGAATCAACAGCGGTAACGCCTGAGCCACCCGCTTCACGGGGCCGGGCAGTTGGTTCCACGGCATCGCCTCCGCCAGCGCAGGCGCCTTCGGGCCCGCGACGATGCAGGGCCGCAGTACGTAGACCTCGAGCGACGAACCGGCGGTGACGTCCTCGAGCACTGCCTCACACAGCGCCTTCTGCTCGGAGTAGTAATGCTCGGGCGAGCCCCGCGGGGCCACGTCTTCGGTGATGGGCACCGGATTATCCGAGTGGTAGCCGTACGCGGCCACCGACGAGGTGTACACGAGCCGGCGGGGCCGTCGGGCCGCCACCGTGGCCTCGAAGACGTTGCGGGTGCCCGTGACGTTGATCCTGGCGCTCTCTTCGCGCGAGCCCATGATGATGAAGGCCAGGTGGATGACCACGTCGGCGTCGGCGACGAAATCGTCGACGGCGTCGCGGTCGAGGATGTCGCCCTGCCGGTACTCGGTTTTGGTCCATCCGTGCTCGGCCGGGTCGAACGGGCGCCGCGCCATGCCGAGGATCCGGGCGATGTCGGGAGTTCGTTCGAGCGCCTCAACCGCAGAGACGCCTATTTCGCCAGTGGGCCCCGTGACGGCCACCGTCAGTCCCATGGATGAGGCATTCCCGGCCAGGCCCGTCGACAAACAAGAGCGACGTCAGGAGTTATCGGCAAGTGCCTGCTTGGCGGCGTTGTAGCCGGGGATGAACGTGATGCCGGGTCCGCCGTGGCAACCCGCGCTGGCAAGGTAAAGGCCGTCGATCGGAATCGGCTGATCCACATAGCCTTTCGGCCCCGGACGGTTGGGGCCCATCTGGTCCGGATGGATCAGGCCGTGGCAGTAGTCGCCGCCCGGCGCGCCGAACATGGTGCCCATGTGCTTCGGCGTGAAGGTGGTATGCCGCAGGATCAGGCTCTCGAAATCGGGTGCAAGCCGGGTGATCTTGTCGATGACCCGCAGCCCCATCTCCACCTTCATCTCGCCATAGCTCGACTGGGTTTCCTCGACGGGAAACCACAGCGAAAACGCCGAAGCCGCATGCTTACCCGAGGGCGCCAGGCCGGGATCGTTGACCGACGGGATCTGCAACGCGATGGCCGGGTCGGCGGGCACGATGCCGCGCCGGCAGTTCTCCCATTGCTGCTGCAGCTCCTCGGGGGTGCTGAAGATGCCGATATTCGACTGCATGGCGGGGTCGTTGAGCATCTCGTACGGGGCGGCGAAGGTCGGTATTCCGTCGAGGGCGAAGTGCATCTGCAGATAGCTGCCGCGGTGGTCGATGCGCGAAAACCGCTCGCGCACCTCGGCGGGCACCGCGCCGGGCGCGACCAGGCGGTTCAGCGTGAGGTCGGGAGCGACTGCGGAGACGACGACCGGCGCCTCGGTGGTGAACCCGTCCTCGAGTCGGACCCCCGCGACCCGGCCCTCGATCGACCAGGATCTCCTCGACCTTGCTGCGCAGTCGCAGTTCACCCCCGGCGGAGGTGAATACGTCGCACAGATGCGACGTCAGTGCGCCGATACCGCCGCGCAACTTCTTGACCAGCAGCGCGTTCTCGTCCGGGACCGCGAACCCATAGGCCAGTGCCGCGGCGGTGCCCGGCGTGGCGGGCCCGCGGTAGGTGGTGTTGCACCGCAAGGAGCGAGAGCATACCCCGCAGCGCGCCGTGCTTCTCCCGGTCCGGCAGGTAGCGGTCGAGCACGTCGGTAACCGAGCCGAACAGCAGATCGGTGATCGTCGATCGCTCGAATTCGTTTGTTGCACAGGCATACATCTCATCGAGCGTCTTCGGTGGTTGGCCGGCTTCGAACCGTCCCAGCGCCCGCGTCGGCGCCTGGCACCAGGCCATCAGGCCGGCCATCCCGTTGACGGCTTCGGCGCCGTGCACCTCGTTGATGTGCGTCAGCAGCCTCATCGGGTCGGTGTAGTAGACGAGGGGTTCGTCGCCGACGCCGCGCAGGGACACCGACATCACGTCGAGGTCGACGGTCGGCAGTGTGTCGAGGCCGAGTTCGCGGCTCACCGTGGCCGACGTCGGAATCTGCACCGAGCCCGCGATCTCGAACTTGTAGCCGTCGAACAACTCGACGGTGGAGGCCATGCCCCCGGCATAGAGCTTGGAGTCGAGGCAGAGCGTGCGCAGCCCCGCCTTCTGGAGAAGCGCGGCAGCGGTCAGCCCGTTGTGACCCGCGCCGACGACGATCGCGTCGAAGTCCGCCATCGGCTGAGGCTGACATGAGGCGGAAGTTTTGTCAATAATGACGAAACTTCTAGGCTGGGTCGCCGATGCCCTTGGCCAGCGTCTCCAGCGCTGCTGCGGCACAGCCGGGCCAGCTCCGGCAGCGAGCGCTCCTCGCCCAGCATCCAGACCTCCATCGCCCCGAACACCGCGGCGGCGATGCACCGGGCGGTGACGGTGATGCGCATCCGATCGTCGGTGCCCGCTTTGGGCGGGTTGTCACCGCCAGGTGCTCCTCGATCGCCTCGGCGAAGTCGGCCTCGACCTGGCGGATGTGCCGCACGATCCGCCCCGGGTCGAGTTCCTGGGCGCGCAGCGAGGCGATCTTGGTGACCGCCCAATCGTCGTACGGCGACGCCAGGATCGCCGCCTGCACCGACTCGATGATCGATTCGTCGGGCGAGCGCGCCGCCAGCGCAGCGCGGAACCAGTGCAGGCCGGCGTCGTAGTCGGCGAACAGCAGGTCGTGCTTGGAGGTGAAGTGGCGGTAGAAGGTTCGCAGTGACACCCCGGCGTCCGCCGCGATCTGCTCGGCCGACGTGTCCTCGACACCTTGCGCGAGGAACCGCACCAGCGCCGCCCGCCGCAGCGCCTCGCGGGTGCGCTCGCTGCGCGCCGTCTGGGCAGGCCGAACCATGTGCGTAAGGTACCGCACGCGGTTATGTCAATATTGACAAAACTTTGTCCGGCGAAGAGACTCCCGTTATGGTTGCCCTCCTCGTCCACCTCGTCATCGGATTCACCGTGATGACGGTCATCATCAAATCGAATACGACGGTTTTCGCGCGCTTCCAGACAGGGCCGCAGGTTTCGGCACTGGAGGTCTTCTACTACATCGTGGGCATCGCATCGGTCGTGCTCGGCTATTACTTCAACTACCGCTATGTGCAGGAGTATTCGGTCCCCGGGCAGCACAATGCGATCTGGGGTCACGGTAGCTGGGCGGAGTTCATCGGGCTCGGATATGCGAATCCGGCCGCGGCGTCGGCGAGCCAGGACTACACCATCATGAGCCTGCTGATCTTCCCGGTGTGGGTGATCGTGGACGGCCGCAGGCGAGGCATCAAACGCGCATGGCTCTACTGCGTGCTGCTGCTGGTCACCAGTTCCGCTTTTCCCTGGGCGTTCTACCTCGCATCTATCGAACGCCAACGCCGCCATCAACAGGTCGGGGCGCCGGTGGAATCGACCGCCTGACCGCCTCGCCGGTCGTACAGTGCGGAGATGATCGACGACGACCTTCGGCGACGCCGACTCGAAGTGATCGCCGAACACATGGACACCGAGGTCGCCAAGGAGTTCGACCGCACGCTCGCCACGTTCAACGGCCATCCGCACTACGAGATCATGGCGACGGGCCAGGTGTTCGACGGCGCCGACGAAGTGATGGGTTATTACCGGATGACCCGGACAGCATTCCCAGACCAGCGTCACGACAACGTCCGCTATCACGTCTCCAAGGATGCGGTCATCACTGAATTCGACTTGCTCGGAACGAATCTCGGCGAGTTCTATGGTCTCCCACCGACGGGCAATGCCTTTCGCGTGCCGATCGCCGCGGTGTTCTTCTTCGACGGGGACCGAATCGTCAACGAGCGGATTTATTTCGACTCGGCGAGCTTGCTGACCCAGATCGGGCGCGTGGAGTTGCTGGCGTGAAGGTTCACCACATCAACTGCGGATCGATGAACCCCGTGCTCTCGGAGTCACTGGTTTGCCACGTGCTGCTGGCCGAGACGGAAAACGGGCTGGTTCTCGTCGACGCCGGCTTCGGTTCGCGGGATTGCGACCGACGCGCTCGACTCGGACCCACCCGCCACATCATTCGGCCCGTGCTGCGTCACGAAGAGACTGCCGCTCGACAGGTCGAACGGCTCGGATTTCAACGCGCCGACGTAACCCACATCGTGATCACCCATTTCGACATGGACCACATCGGGGGGATCTCCGATTTTCCCAATGCGCAGGTGCACGCCACGTCCGCCGAGACCCTGGGCGCGATGCGGGCCCCGACGCTGGCCGAGAAGATCCGCTTTCGCTCCGCACAGTGGGCGCACGGACCCAAATTGATCGAGCACACCCCCGACGGCGAGGCGTGGCGCGGGTTCGCCGCGGCGAAGGAACTCAGCGAGATCGCACCCGGGATCGCGCTCATCTCGCTTCCGGGTCACACCCGCGGGCACGCCTGCGTGGCCGTCGACGCCGGGCATCGGTGGGTACTGCACGCAGGAGACGCGTTTTACCATCGCGGCCAATTGGACGGCCGTACCCGCATGCCGCGCCGGTTGGCCGCCATGGAAACGGCGGTCGCGTTCGACCGGAAGAAGGTGCAGGACAACCACGCCCGCCTCGCGGAGCTATACCGGCGCCAGGAGCCTGACCTGCTCATGGTCTGCGCCCACGACCCGACGCTCTACGAGCGCGCCGCGGCGACCGCGTCCGCCTGACCGCGACTGCGCAACACGGACATGAGCCTGCCGAGCACGTCGTAGTACCGCGTCGGCGTCACCCGGCCCAGGATGTCGAACAAGTGCGCGTCCGGCCCCACCAGGATGCGCGCCTTCCCCTGCTCCACGCCACGATGAATGATCGCGGCGGCTTTGTCCGGTTCGGTCATGGTGAGCGCGGCGAACTCCTGGGCCATCTGCTCCTGCGAACGCCCGCGCCCCTCGGGATCTCTGCGGAACCGTGCGTTGCGCACGATGTTGGTGTTGATTCCGCCGGGGTGCACATTGATGGCGGTGACGCCGGTGCCGCGCAGTTCCTGCCGCAGCGAGTCGGTGAAGCCACGAACCGCGAATTTGGCTGAGCAGTAGGCGCTCTGGTTCGGCATCCCCACCAGCCCGAACACGCTGGACGTGTTCACGATCGCGCCCTCGTTCTGCTGGACCAGGATCGGCAGGAAGGCCCTCGTCCCGTTGACGACGCCGTGGAAGTTGATGTCCCACAGCCAGTCGTCATCCTCGGGAACCGAGTCGAGCACACTGGACGCGACCGCGACCCCGGCGTTGTTGAACACCGCCCCGATCGGCTTCGGCGCCCACTGGGCCACGTCACCGGCGAAGTCACGCTGGGCCGCGGCGTCGCGGACGTCGAGCACGTGGACGAAGGACGGCCCGGGCAGGGACGCCTCGGTCTCCTTCAGGCCGTTCTCGTCGACATCGGCGATGGCAACGGGACAGCTGTGCGCCGAAAGCCGTTGCGCCAGTCCCCTGCCGATGCCGGACGCCGCGCCGGTGATGACGACCGTACGGCCGCTGATAGTGCGTTTCGTCATGCTCGCTCCCTGCGTTCGAGGTGGGTCACGGTCTGCGTGCGCGCGGTGATCAGGTCGAGATCCGAGGCCACGCGCCGACCGGCCGCGTCACGCCGGTAGACGACGGCAAGGCCGCCGCGGGCCGGTGCGGTGGCGACACCGCGGGAATGACGCCGTTCACCGGGAGCGTGGTGGTCCCGAACTCGAACTGGCGCAGCAATGTTCGCAGCGTGACCACCATCTCCATGTTGGCGAAGGCGGCCCCGATACAGCGCCGGATACCGCCCCCGTAGGGGATCCAGGTATAGGTGTCAGCGGTGCCGCCGAGGAATCGGTCGGGGTTGAAGGTCTCGGCGTCGGTGAAGTTGCGCCCCGATCGGTGTGCCATGGCGATGCTCGCGATGATCGCATGGTTCTTGGGAATCACCCACTCCCCCAGCCTGATCCGTTGACGGGCCACCCGCGCCGTCGCCTCGATGACCGGACGGGTGCGCTGAACCTCCCAGATGGTGGCCTGACGGAGTTCGGATCCGCCCGCGTCTACCTCGGCGGTCAGCCGTGCGAACAACTGCGGATGCCTGCGCAGCCGCTCGATCGCCCAGGCCAGGGTGGTGGCGGTCGTTTCGTGTCCGGCCGCCAAGAGCGTGAGCAACTCGTCGGCGATGTGGCCGTCGGAGATCGGCGACCCGTCCTCGTAGCGCGCCTGCAACATCAGAACGAGCACGTCACTGCGGTCCTCGAAAGCGGGATCGGCATCGGGCCTCGCGGATCAACTCGGCGATGATCTCGTTGTAGCGCCCGCGGTACCGTTGAACTCGTCCCCACGGGCTCCACGGCCCGACGTCCCTGCGGAGCGCCGCGGGCAGCACCGCCATCCGGGAAGCCAACGGCACCATCGGTGGAAGCAGTTGACGCAGTTCGTCGAAGGCGGTTCCCTGTGCGCCGAACACCGCACGCAGGATGGCGTTGAGCGTGATCCGCATCATCGGCTGGAGGGTTTCGAACTCGCGGCCCTCCGGCCAGCTTTCGATTTCGCGCATCACCTCTTCTTCGATGATCGCTTCGTAGCCAGCCATCCGCTTGCCGTGGAACGGAGGGACCAGCAGCTTGCGGCGCTCGCGATGCTCGTCGCCGTCGAGGCTGAATGTCGAACCCGGGCCGAGCACCGCGCCGAGGTTCGACGCCCTGCCGACCAGATCGCCGTTCGTGGTGAACAGATCCTGCATCAGGCGGCGGTCGCTGATGACACCGCGTCGCCGAAGATCGGCAGATCGCCGCGTGAACGTGCTGCCATACCGGCGCCCGACCGCGGTGACGGCCCGGTGACGCACGGTCAGGAACGCCAGGCCGACGAAGGCCTTCGGGTATCCGCGGTCCCGGCGGCAGACGTACGGGATCCGTGGTCGCTTCGGCCATGGCGTCACCCCTTTCGCGGTACTACTCGGTACCACGCACGGTACGCCACAGTACCGAGGATGACAAGCCTGCCTCGGGGTGAAACGGATCAGTCGCGGCGTGCGGGGTCAGCAACGCGATCGACGCGTCGACCGCCTCCTCAGTGATGTCGCTGATGCGCCCACCCTCTTCCACGGTGATCGCGGTCAACTCGCGCAGACCGCCGAGCAGCATGATGACGCGTTGACGGGACACCGGACCGATGCCGGCGGAGCGAAACTCCTCGGTGCCGCCGAGCGCCTGCACCATCTCGATGAAATTCTCCATCACATCACTCTGCAAATTGCGAGCCGCGGCGCCGAGCGACGGCACGTCCCGGATCCAGCTCAGCATCAGCGACGGCCGGGATTCCCCGGATGAGATCCACGCCTCGATCGCCTGCCGCACCTGACTTCGCCACGGGGCGCCTGCGTCGACCGCGGCCGAGATCTGCCTGACCTGCTCGGCGTTGGCGTCGGTGAGAAGCGCGACGAAGCATGCTTCCCTGCTGTCGAAGTGCTCGTAGAACGTGCGTCGGGACGTCCGCGCCCGCCGCACGATGTCGGCGACCGTCGTTTGTGGGAAGCCGTCCTCGGCGATCGACTCCTCCAGGGCATCGAGCAATCGCTGGCGGAATGCGGTTTGGTCGCTGACCTTCGCGGTCTTGGCTGCCGTCACGCGTTAGCTCTCATGTCACTGGGCATCGTACTGTGCCGCCGTTTCCCTGTGAAAAGGCTCGCGGTTTCCTGAGAAATCGCACCTTGAATCGGCAAGCGGCCCAGGTTGATTCCGCAATCGGGCCGGTGTGCAGAACATCACATTCGCAGGAAGGAACGAACTCCATCGGCGTCAACGCTCGTCTTTGTAGGAGTCGAGGGAAGGTGGGGTAGATGACCAGTGACGTTACGCATGAGGTTCCCGGCTTGGGCGATCTGCCCGACGGCAGGGAAGAGCGGCTCGCGCGCCGGATCGCCGACCTGTATGCCGACGACCCCCAGTTCCGCGCGGCGGAGCCAGACGCCGCGGTAATCGCGGCGGCCCGCCGGCCAGGCCTGCGGCTCGCGCAGATCCTGCAGACGCTGGCTGATGGCTTCAAGGATCGGCCCGCGCTGGGCGAGCGGGTCCGCGAGTTCGTGGTTGACCCCGCCACCGGCCGACACATCGGCGCGCCTGCTTCCCAGGTTCGCGACCGTCACCTACCGCGACGTGTGGGAGCGGATCGGCGCAATCGCCACTGCCTGGAGCAACGACCCGGTCCACCCGGTGAACCCCCGGGACTCCGTCGCGATCGTCGGCTTCGCCAGCGCCGACTACCTGATCGTCGACCTGGCGTGCCACTACCTCGGCCTTGTTTCGGTGCCATTGCAGCACAACGCGCCCGTTTCACGGCTTAATCCGATCATCGCCGAGGTCGAACCGCGGGTGCTCGCCGTTAGCGCCGAGTATCTGGACCTCGCTGTCGAGTCCGCACTGGACAGCACGTCGCTTCGCCATCTTGTCGTCTTTGACTACCAGCCCGGCGTCGACGACCACCGCGAGCGTCTCGAGCGTGCGCAAACGCGACTGCGCGAGGCGGGAGTGCCGGTGGTCATCCACACGCTGGGCGAGATCGTCGCGCGCGGGGCGCATTTGCCTCCTGAACCCCCGTACACCGCAGATAGCGACGACCGGCTGGCGATGATCATGTACACCTCCGGCAGCACCGGAACGCCGAAGGGCGCGATGTACACCGAGCGCATGATGGCCAAGCTGTGGACGTCGACATTCGTCTCCGACTCCGACGTCCCGGTGCTCAACGTCAACTTCATGCCACTGAACCACCTCGGCGGCCGGCTACCGCTGGCGTCGTCATTCCTGGCCGGCGGCATCAGCTACTTCGTGCCCGAATCCGATATGTCGACGCTTGTTCGAGGACTGGGCGCTGGTGCGGCCGACCGAGATGGGCCTGGTGCCGCGGGTCGTCGACATGCTGTTCCAGCGCTACCGCAGCGCGGTCGACCGCCGGGTCGCCGACGGGCTCGAGCGAGGCGCGAGGCCGAGGAAGACGCGGCAGTAGAGATGCGCGAGACCGGTGCTCGGCGGTCGCGTGCTTGGCGGCTTCGTCGGCACCGCGCCGCTGGCCGGCGAGATGAAGGAGTTCCTGGATTCCGTGCTGGACGTGCACATCAGTCGACGGCTACGGGCTGACGGAGGTCGGCGGGGTGACCAAGGACGGCGTCGTCGACCGTCCGCCGGTCATCGACTACAAGCTCGTCGACGTCCCCGAACTGGGCTACTTCCTGACCGACAAGCCCTATCCCCGAGGCGAATTGCTGGTCAACACCGAGACGCGACACCCGGCTATTACAAACGGCCCGGATGTGACGGCGGCGGCGTTCGACGACCGACGGTTACTACCGCACCGGTGATGTCGATGGCCGAGATCGAGCCCGACCGGCTCGTCTACGTCGACCGGCGCAACAACGTGGTGAAACTGTCACAGGGCGAATTCGTCGCGATCGCGCACCTGGAGGCGGTGTTCGCCGGCGCTGCCGCTCGTCCGTCAGATCTTCGTCTACGGCAACAGTGAACGCGCCAGCCTGCTTGCCGTTGTGGTGCCCACGGGCGAGGCGCTGGCGCGCTTCGGCGACGACACCACAGCGCTCAAGCGTGCGCTGAGCGAGTCGCTTACAGCAGACCGCGCAAGGCCGCCGAGTTCCAATCCTACGAATTGCCAGTCGATTTCATCGTCGAGACCGAACCCTTCAGCGCCGACAACGGGCTGCTGTCCGGTGTCGGCAAGCTGTTGCGGCCCAATCTCAAGAACCACTACGGCGCGCAGCTGGAGCAGATGTACGCCGACATCGCCGCCGCGCAGGTGGACGAAGTCCGTGCGCTGCGCGAGACGGTGGCCGACTACCCGGTGACCGAGACGCTGACGCCGGGCCGCCCGCGTCATCCTCGGCGCCGGCGACCTCGACGCCGATACGCATTTCACCGACCTCGGTGGCGATTCGCTGTCGGCCCTGACCTTCTCGAACCTGCTGGCGGACATCTTCGGTGTCGAGGTGCCGGTCGGGGTGATCATCAGCCCGGCGAACAACCTGCGCGAAGTGGCGGCTTTCATTGAGGCAGAGCGCGACTCGGATACCGACCGGCCCACCTTCACGGTCGTGCACGGCGCGGGTGCCACCGAGGCGCGGGCGACCGATCTGACGCTGAACAAGTTCATCGACGCGAAGACGCTGGCCACTGCGCGCAGGCTGCCGCGGCCGACAGGAACGCCGAACACCGTGCTGTTGACCGGCGCCAACGGTTGGCTCGGCCGATTCCTCGCGCTCGAATGGCTCGAACGTCTGTCCGAGACCGGAGGCACACTGATCACCATCGTGCGGGCCCGGAACGCCGACGAGGCGCGGACCCGGCTGGAGAAAGTCTTCGACAGCGGGGATCGCGCACTGCTGCAACGATTCCGCGAGCTGGCGGCCGGACATCTCGAGGTGCTCGCCGGTGACATCGGTGAACCAGAACTCGGCCTCGACGCGGACACCTTCGACCGGCTGGCCGAGACCGTGGACCTCGTCGTGCATCCCGCCGCGCTGGTCAACCACGTACTGCCCTACCACCAGCTGTTCGGGCCGAATGTGGTTGGTACCGCGGAGCTGATCCGGCTGGCGATCACCCGGCGGATCAAACCGATCACGTACCTGTCGACGATCGCCGTGGCCTGGGCCGTCCCGCCGGGCCGGTTCGAGGAGGACGGCGACATCCGCCCGATCAGCCCCGTCCGCAGCATCGACGATTCCTACGCCAACGGCTACGCCAACAGCAAGTGGGCCGGCGAGGTACTGCTGCGGGAGGCGCACGACCTGTGCGGACTGCCGGTCGCCGTGTTCCGCTCGGATTTGATCCTGGCCCACAGCGTCTACACGGGGCAGGTGAACGTGCCCGACATGTTCACCCGATTGATCTTCAGTCTTCTCGCAACGGGTATCGCGCCGCGGTCCTTCTACCAGACCGACGCCGCCGGCCAGCGGCCCAGGGCGCACTACGACGGGCTGCCGGTCGACTTCATCGCCGAGGCGGTGACGACACTGGGCGCACAGGTCACCGACGAGTTCCGGTCGTTCGATGTGATGAACCCCTACGACGACGGAATCTCGCTGGACGTGTTCGTGGACTGGCTCCAGGCGGCCGGCCAGAAGATCGACCGAATAGACGACTACGGCGAATGGCTCGCGCGGTTCGAGACGGCACTGACCGGCCTGCCGGAGAAGCAGCGGCAGCAGTCCGTGTTGCCTCTGCTGCTGGCGTACCGGGAGCCCGAGCGACCGTTGCCCGGCGCCGCCGCGCCGACCGAGGTGTTCCACAGCGCGGTGCGGGCGGCCAAAGTCGGAGAAGAGAAGGACATCCCGCACCTGTCGGAGTCCTTGATCAACAAGTACGTCGCAGACCTCGAGCAACTCGGCCTGCTCTGAGTTCGGCGGTCACGCCGGCGTGACGCTCGACGTCCACGGCCACGCCGGCGTGACGCTCCGTGGGCCGTGCCGCTGACCGGCCGGCGATATTTCTCCGCCGGGAGTGGCGACTCGGCTAACGTCGTTGTTCATGTCGACACCGTCGCAAGGCGGCTCAGCGACAGGGCTGACCGGTCGTCCACCAGAACGTGGCGTGCTCGAGGGCGCGTCGCGGCTGTGCGCGCAGCCGGTGTCTAGTCGGAGATGAACCACTGATGACTTCGCCGGACTACACCCCGACCTCTACCGGGGAGAAATCGCGTCCGATTCGCGGGCGGGCGGCCGAACTGAAGTGATCGGCGCGCTGGTCGCGAACTCGCGCAGGGCCAGGGCGGCGTCCTGGTTGTCGAGGGGCCGCCGGGTATCGGCAAAAGCCGCCTGATGACCGAATCGAGGATCCTCGCAGAGAAGGCGGGGATTCGAACGTTGCTCGGTCAAGCCTACGAATATCAGCAGACAGTGCCGTTCTTCTCGCTGTTCACGGCGACGCTGCACGCCGACCCACCGGTCGGCGACGAGGAAGCGCTGCGGGGCTGGGCAGTTCGGCCGACCTCCGCTATTGGGTTGTGCACGACCTTCAAAGCGCAATTCGCGCCGCTGCAGCGCAAACCCCGCTGCTCATCCTGCTCGAGGACGTCCACTGGGCCGATAACCGGCACGCTACTGGCGCTGCGGGCGCTGACGGCGACGCTGCATGACTCGCCGGCGCTGTGGGTCCTCAGCGCGCGGACCGGCGCCGGCGGTCCGGCGGTCCGGGATACCATCAGCGAGCTGGAGCGCCAGGGCGCGGCGTTCGTCCGGTTGTCGGCCATGCCGCGCAGCGGAGTGATCGACATGGTCGAAGATGCCGTCCGGGCCCGCGCCGATGTGACTCCTGCTCAATCTGGCCGAGAAGGCGCACGGCAACCCGTTCCTGGTCACCGAGCTGCTCGGCGGCCTGAACGAGGAAAGCCGGCTGCGCATCAGCCGCGGGTGCGCCGTCGCCACCGGCGAAACGTTGCCCCGACGGCTGAGCGCGAACATGAGACAGCGATTGGACGCTCTGTCCGATGCGACGAAGGAAGTGGTACAGGTCGCCGCCGTACTGCCCGACCTTTTCACCGCCGCACTATTGGCGCAAATGCTGGAAGACGGCCTGCGGTTCTGGTCTCGGCCGTTGAAGAGGCTGTCCGTGCAGACCTGCTAACGGAGGACGGCGACCGGCTGAGGTTTCGTCACGACCTACTGCGAGAAGCGACACGGCAATCGCTGCCTCCATCCCTGCGCCGCGCCGTCGAACGTCAATCGGCAGCAGTCATGCTGGAGATGGGCGCGGCGCCGGCGGAGGTGGCCACCCAGTTGGCGCGCAGCGCCGATGTCGGCGACCAGGCGGCTATCACAGCGTTACGCGAAGCCGCTCGATCCATGGCTAACAGTGACAAGAGTGGGGCCGCCGATCTGAGCCGGCGAGCTCTCGAGTTGCTGCCCGCCGAGGACTCCCTGCGTGGAGCACTGCTGGCGGAAACCGTTGGGCTGCTGAACCGGTCCGCGCGTTATCAGGAGGCCGAAGAGCTGGCGGTTGCCATGCTGGCGCAACTGTCGCCCGAGGAGGAAGCGCAAGCGCGGCTGCGCACACCAACGGCCGCAGATGCAGTGGAGCAACGCGTCGCGGAAAACCGCCGCGCGCTGCAGTTGAGTCACATCAGCGATGTCACCCGGGCGCGTCATCAGGCTTGGCTGGCATGCAACCATGCCGTCAGTGGTTTGCCTTTCGATGAGTCGGTGATCACCCAGGCCCTCGCAGTCGCCGAGGCCACAGGCGATCCGGAAAGCCGGATCATCTGCGAGATATCGCTTGCTATCAGCGATTACGTCGAGGGGTACGCATTACGCGCCCTGCAGCGGATCGATAGCCTCGACCTGCGCGATGACCGTGACGATCCCACCTTCGCCGGTGCGCTGGCCCAGATCCACCGGGCCAACTTGTTGACTTTCATCGGCCGCGCTGACGAAGCCGAAGCGGTGATGACGCACGGGGTAGAGATAGCACGTCGCGAAGGCGGCGGCATGGCGTCAGCCGTTTGGGCGCCGCAGGGCGCGATGATCCACCTTGCTGCCGGACGCTTGTCCGCCGCGCGCGCGACTTTGGAAGCGGTGGCACCGCCACTGTGGGGTGTGGTGAGCGAGATGAGCATGAACCGCTGGCTGATTCTGGCCGAGGTCGCCGCCCACGTCGGCGATCGGAAGCTTTGCAGGAATCAGTTGGCTCGGGCGCGTGGCGCCAATCCCGTCGGCTCAACCTTGGTGGACAGAGGCGCGGCGTATGTACTCGCTCTGGCGGCATGGGATTGCGGCGGCGTGCTATGAAGCCGTGCGCTGGCTGAGCTGCGATACTGGGCAGGTGCTCAATCCGCTATGGTCGAACACTTTTGACCAATTGATCCTTACTGCGCGGGTGGCGGTGGCCGCCGGCGATGCGGGACTACGAGCACGAGCCCTTCGCAGTGTTGAACTGCTCGAGCGCGACAGCGACGAGGTTCCGTTGTTTTCGGCGGTCATTCGGCATACCCGCGGAATACTGGAACGCGACGCCGCCGCCCTGGTGGACGCTGCGGACGACTTTGCGCATCGCTCGCCCGCTGTTGTCCGCCTGCGCTGCAGCGGATGCAGGCGGGGTTCTGACGCAGACGGGCAACAACGCCCGCGCAGTCGACCAGTTCAACTACGCGTTCGACATATATGTCGGGGCACATGCGATGGCGGACGCCCACGGAGTCGCCCGGATGTTGCGTCGGCTTGGGAGTGCAACGGCGAATCAGCATCCCTCAGCGCGAGAAGACCGGCTGGGACAGCCTCACCGACGCGGAGCGCAAAGTGGTCAATCTCGTCTCCGACCGGCGCGACGAACACCGATGTCGCCGAGCAGACTGCACCTTTCACTGACATACCGTCAAGTCCCATGTCCGCAACGCATTCGCCAAATTCGGCGTCAACTCCCGCGCCCAGTTGACGGTCAGTGCCACACCGGTTCTCGTGACGTTGCCGCCCCGGACGAGCTCCGGAAACGGGATGGCCCTCGCCCTGACCCTCTTAGATATCACCCGACGGGTGATGGCGAACCGTGGGTACGGGCGGCAAGTAGTAGTCGATAGCTCTCACGAGGGCGGAGATTCACTATGGACACCGAATCGTCCGACACCGTTGCAGGCGTCACTGTCCCCGATACCGAGCTGATCGGCGACGTCACCGACTTCATCCGCGACGCCGAAGACGACTTGCTCTTCAACCATTCTCGCCGGGTGTTCTTCTTCGGAGTGCTGCAGGGCCGAAGCCGGCGGTCTTCAGCCCGACCTGGAATGCTGTACGTCGGTGCGATGTTTCATGACCTCGGGCTGACCGAGCCCTACCGCACCTCCTCGAGCCTCCGCTTCGAGGTCGACGGCGCCAACGCCGCACGGGACTTCCTGCTTCAGCACGGTTCGATGAAGCAGAAGCACGCAGAATTTGGCTTTGCATCGCATTGCACACGACACCCGGAGTCCCCGATTCCTCGACCCGGAAATTGCCTTGGTCACCGCGGGAGTCGAGACCGACGTGCTGGGCTTCGGCCGTGGCGACCTAGCGCCCCAGGCGATTTATCGGCCGTCACATCCGCGCATCCGCGGCCCGACTTCAAACGCTGCATCCTTGAGGCGTTTACAGAAGGAATGAAACATCGCCCGCGCACGACCTTCGGCACGATGAACGCCGATGTGCTCGCCCACTACGATCCGTCGTTCGTCCGCGACGACTTCGTGAAACCATCATCACAGCAGTTGGCCCGAATAGCCAGGGCCGGCAACTGCCATTGCGAGCACCACGCCACCTTGCGATGCACCGGCTGTCCAACCGCTTGACTGAGCAGTGGACGCCGGCCGTCGTTGTCAAATAAAGGATCTACTGACAATGTCTTTGACAAATCCAGCATCTGCGACTCAGATCGACACCCGCTTCGAGCGCGACGTGCTTCCACTGACCCATCAAGTTTTCACCGCTGCGCTGCGTCTTACCCGTAACACACACGACGCCGAAGACCTTGCGCAAGAAGCGATGCTCCGTGCCTATGCAGGCTTCGGCTCGTTCCGGGACGGCACAAACCTTCAGGCATGGCTGTACCGGATCGTGCGCAACACCTGGATCAACCAATACCGTATGAAGAAGCGTCGGCCTGATGAGGTACCAACGATGTGCATCTCTGACTTGCCGGCCGCTGTCGCCCTGCGGTCGTCGAATGACTTGCGTTCGGCAGAAGATTTCGCGCTGGAATCGATGACGGATGAGGAAGTTCTGACAGCGTTGGCAGCACTGGGAGAGGACGTTCGGACGACTGTGTACTACGCCGACGTGCTGGAGTTCTCGTACAAGGAGATCGCCGTCATCACTGATTGCCCGATCGGCACGGTCATGTCACGGTTGCATCGAGGACGCAAACGCTTGCGTAGGAGCCTGCTCACGGCTGCCGCCCGTCGCGGCATCGGGCCTGAGCAGCGATGGGTCAAGGCGTCGCCGGCCGCGTGATGCGGTGCGAGCCGGGACGCCACTACTGGCGAGTAAAGCCACAACTACCCTGACTCAATATGGGACACGTATGTCTCATATTGACACATACGTGCTACATTGAGTTGCATGAGCGCACCGCAATGGACGGGGGGTGGCGCACGTTCGCGGACCCGGAAGGCGATTCTCGACGCCGCCATGACCCTCATAGGCGACAACCCCGCCGCGTCGTTGAGCGACATCGCTTCGGCCGCCGACGTGGGACGCAGCACGCTGCACCGGTACTTCGCCGAGCGTTCCGACCTGCTGCATGCGTTGGCGCTGCATGTGCACGAGCTCAGCAACGCGGCCATCGAACGCGCCGAACCCGACTGCGGCCCACCGGTCGAGGCCTTGCGGCGCGTCGTCGAATGCCAGTTGGATCTCGGCCCGATCGTCCAGTTCGTCTATAACGATTCCGCGATCATGGCAGACAAGGAGCTGGCCGCCATTCTGGATACGGGCGACGAGGTGATCGTCGAGGTGCTCGACCGGGTGGCCACCCAGGGCACCGCCGGACCGCCGTGTTGGCCGCGACTGGTCTTTTGGGCGCTGCTGAACGCCGGCTACGCGGCCGCGAGTCAGGGCACTCCCCGCGTGCAGGTCGTCGACGCCATCATGGCCAGCCTGACCCAGGGCACCATCAAGCCTGAATAGCTTGTCTCCCAATACTTTCGTTCGCACAGGAGCACACCATGTCCATCCGCTCGGATGCCCACGCCGCATCCGGCCATGAGTCCAGCGCCACCCCGCGGCACGCCTGGCTGGCGCTCACCGTGCTCATCCTTCCGACGTTGCTGATCGCCGTCGACAACACGATCCTGGCGTTCGCGCTGCCCAGCATCGCCCAGGACTTCCGCCCGGCGGCGTCGACGCAGCTGTGGATCATCGACGTCTACTCCCTGGTTCTCGCAGCGCTTCTCGTCATGATGGGCAGCCTCGGTGACCGGCTCGGCAGACGCCGACTGCTGATGATCGGCGCGGGCGGCTTCGCCATCGTTTCGGCCGCCGCCGCGTTCGCGCCCAGCGCCGGGTGGCTCGTCGGGGCCCGTGCTTTGCTCGGCGTCTTCGGCGCGATGCTGATGCCTTCGACGTTGTCGTTGTTGCGCAACATCTTCGCCGACGCCTCGGCACGACGGCTCGCCATTGCGATCTGGGCGTCGTGCTTCACCGCCGGGTCGGCGCTGGGCCCCATCGTCGGCGGCGTGTTGCTGGAGCACTTCCAATGGGGTGCGGTGTTCCTGGTCGCGGTGCCGATCCTGCTGCCGCTTCTGGTGCTCGCACCGCGGTTGGTGCCCGAATCGCGCGACCCGAACCCGGGACCGCTCGATATGTTCAGCGTGCTGCTGTCGCTGACCACCATGCTTCCTCTGGTTTGGGCGATCAAGACTGCTGCGCACGACGGGCCGTCGTTATTGGTCGGCGCAGCGCTGCTCTTCAGCGTCGGTTCCTGCGTGCTGTTCGTCAGGCGCCAGAGGCGAATCGCCACACCCATGCTCGACGTCCAACTGTTCCGCTACGCGCCGTTCACATCCTCAATCACGGCCAATTTCCTCTCGATCGTCGGCCTCATCGGATTCATCTTCTTCATGTCGCAACACCTGCAGTTGGTGCTCGGCCTCAGCCCGCTGCAAGCGGGCCTGGTGACGTTGCCCGGCGCGGTGCTGTCGATGATCGGCGGCATCGCCGTGGTGCGGTTCACCAGATGGTTCGCCCCGCCCACCCTGATCATCGCCGGGTTGGTGCTGGTGTCGGCCGGATTCGTGATGATTCTCATCTTTCGCCATGACCTGACCGTGGCCGCCGTGGTGGCGTCGTTCGTCGTGCTGGAGGTCGGCGTCGGCACCTCGCAGACCATCACCAACGACACCATCGTCGCGTCGGTGCCCGCGGCGAAGTCAGGTGCCGCATCGGCCGTCTCGGAGACGGCGTACGAGCTCGGCGCGGTCGTCGGCACCGCGACGCTCGGCACCATCTTCACCGCGTTCTACCGCTCGAGCGTCACGTTGCCCGGCGGCCTCACCGAGTCCCAGGCTGCCGACGCGTCCGAAAGCATCGGCGGCGCAACATCGGTGGCGCAAACCCTGCCGCCCGCCCTGGCCGACCGGCTGATGGACTCGGCCCGCGCGGCGTTCGACTCCGGCATCGCGCCGACGGCGACCATTGCGGCGGTCCTCACCCTCGTCGCCGCAGGCGTGGTGGCCTTCGCCTTCCGGTCCGGCGGCGCTACCGCTGACGAGGACCGACCGGAATCAGCACAGGACTGTGCCCCACGGTCGGCGGATTCGGCGTGTCATAGCAGGTCGGAGTGACGGATCGGACGGGCCGGCGGTGACCTCAGCCTCCAAGAGGCGCGCCGGCCGCACGCCTGGGTACGCTCAGGGCGCAGGTAGAACGTGGTGGCCAGGGCCGGGATCGAACCGGCGACCTTCGGCTTTTCAGACGGACTTGCGCTCGAATGGACCTTGTTTGCGCTGGTCAAACTGGACGGAGGCCTGGCATTCAGACGTGTTACATCAGTTGGTCCGGCTCGTTGGCCCCATTTTGGCCCCATGTAATGACCCGCTGCACGCCAGCCGATCGGCTTATGTGGTCGCTTGCCGGAGGAGATGTCGAGGGTGAGCACGTCAGGACACCCGGAACACGGGCGGACGCTTCTCCAGGAACGCGTTGACGCCCTCACGGTAGTCCTCGCTCTCGACGGCCAGGATCGGCAGCGAAGCAGCCTCTTCGTCGGGCACGTCCTCGCCGGCGACGATCTTCTCGATCAGCCGCTTGGCGCCCCGCACCGAGACCTGAGAGCGCGACGCGATCGTCGTCGCGAAGTCGGTGGTGATCTCCGGCAGGTCGGCGGGGTCGACGAGCTCGTCGACAAGCCCCACCCGCAGCGCGTGCGCGGCATCGACCCGGTTGCCCGAGAACAGCAGGTACTTCGCGAACGCGGGGCCGGTGGTCGCAACGAGTTGGCGGGTCGAGTCGAAGCTGTAGACGATGCCCAGCTTCGCCGGGGTGATCGCGAATTCCGCGGTGGTGTCGGCGAAGCGCATATCGCATGCCAGTGCCAGCTCGCAGCCGCCGCCGATGCAGAAGCCGTGGATCATCGCGATCGACGGTTTGCGCATGCCTGATAACGCGTGTGCGGCCGCCTCGACGCGCTCGCCGTAGTCGCGTGCCGTGTCAGCGGTGGAACGGTGGCTGCCGAACTCGCCGATGTCAGCCCCTGCGCAGAAGTGCAGACCGGCACCGCGCAGCACGAGCACCTTGACCGACTCGTCGGCGTCGGCCTCCGCGGCCAGCTTGGGCACCGACGACCACATCTCATACGACATGGCGTTGCGCTTCTCGGGCCGGTCGATCACGAGTTCGGCGATGGCGCCGTGGTGTTCGAGGCGAAGTCCTGTCATCAGCTGCCGACCTCCATGGTGTTCAGGCGATGTTCCTCGACGGTTCCGCCGGCGATGAGCGTGTCGATCTCGGCGTCGGTGCGACCCAGCTCGCGCAGTATCTCCCGCGAGTGCTGGCCGAGCAGGGGCGCGGGCGCGCGGACCGTGGCGGGCGTGTCGACAGGATCTCTTGCAGCTCTTTGGTCAGCTGTTCGACGTGGCGCGGCCGGTCGCGATGGTCCTTGTACTCGGGCCGATCGCGAAGGTCGGGCCGCTCGATCACCTCGTCGCAGAAGCGCTGCCAGCGCCGGTCATTGTTGGCGCCGATGGTGACGTACCCGTCCTGGGTGCGGAACGCCTGGTACGGAGCGTTGAGCCGGTGGCGGGTGCCCTCGGCCTGCGGCTCCTCGCCGTTACCCCGCCAGGCCCCGGCCTCCCAGACAGTGAGGGCGAGCCCGGCGTCGACGAGCGCGACGTCGATATATTGGCCGCCGCCCTCGCGCAGCCGCCGGATGTAGGCAGCGAGCACAGCGGTAGCCGCGGTCATGCCGGCGACAAGGTCGTTGACGGCGATCCGAACTTCGCGGGCTCGCCCCCGGCTTCACCGGTCATCCGCAGGAAGCCGGTCATGCCCTGGGCGATGATGTCGAACCCCGCGCGGTGGCCCTCCGGACCGGTCTGCCCGAACCCGGTGACCGAGCAGTAGACGACCTCGGGGTTGAGCGCCTTCGCCTCGGCGTAGTCGAGACCGAGCCGGCCCATCACGCCGGGCCGGAAGTTCCCGACGACGACGTCCGCCGTCGCGACGAGATCGCGCGCGACGCCCCGGCCGGCCTCACCGGACAGGTCCAGCGCGAGGGAACGCTTGTTGCGGTTGGGCATCGCCGACGGATAGCTCTCACCGTTAATGAAGGGTGCCATGTACCGCGACTCGTCGCCGGTGCCGGGCCGCTCGATCTTGACGACGTCGGCGCCATAGTCGGCGAGGATCATCATGCAATACGGCCCCGACAGGTAGCGCGTGAAGTCGACGACGGTCACCCCGGACAAGGGTCGCATCACTGTCTCCGTTCGGTCACTCGGGCAGAACCTGGTCGCGCGTCTCGGGCGAAGCCTCCCCGCTCTGCTAGGCAGTGGGTCGACGCAGCTCAGCGAAAGTGCGTCCCCGAGTCAATCGGCCCCGGCGGCTGGGCAGTGGACACGTATTACCACGCATGCAGGGAGTAGTACCGAGGAGACCGAGTGCCATTGCCGAAATGGAGCGCGAGCACTCCGCTCGGAGGCAACTCGTACCAATCTCCTTCGCCCGCCAGCAATTCCGGACACGCGGACTCGGTCAACTTTACCTCGACGGCCACGCAGGGAATCTGACATGAAGGCATGGTCTGGCCGCAAGACGCTCACACACTCTAGACCAGCGAACCCGGGCCAGCCCAAGACCATTCGCGTTCCGAGACGAGGCGAATCAGATGGAACACATTGCGACAGCGGCGGTCCGGCTCTGAACAGCATGCACACAGCGGCTTGACAACGCAGTTCGGGGGTTGCAGCGCAAGAATGTGGCGCGCGCCCATCCCCTAGGAGTTGATCATGTTTCGACGGTTGACCGTCGCGTTGCCGATAGTCGCGGCGTCAATTCTGTTCGCTCCCGTCGCCGTCGCCATGCCGCGAAATGAGTGCGCACACTTGTGCTCTGACCGGCATGCCTACAAAAACTGCGTCGCCGACTGCCTCAGGCGCTAGCCGTAATCGAGCGACAGCAGCCAGCCCCGATAAGGAAGGGCGCCGCCAACGCCGGGATGATCAGCGGCAAAGATCCGGCGAATCGGACCGAGTTCCCACCAATGCGGCAGACCGCACACACCTACCTGACGGTCGCTGAGGTAGCGGCGCTCACGGTAGCGAGTTCACCGCTGCGTCCTCCCGTGCGTACGACTAGTCTTTCGCCAAGTTACGACGCTGTTGGTCGTAGTCGCCGGAAGCGCCCGGGCAAGTCCGCTGAAGTCCGCTACGCCAGTGTGGTAACCGTCACGGCGTGAGGATGGTGCATTCTTCTGATCTCATTTAAGACGACGCTGTCGATAAGTGGGCGTTGCGGCGACACTTACACCCACTTATGTAACTAACTGGGTGTACAGTCGGGGAATGGACCCACTTGCCGGCACCGCCGTCGAGCACGAGACGCTGCCCTGGGGCGTCTCGCCCGCCGCATCGTATGTGCGCGCGGCGCAACAACAGCAGGGGAACTATCAGGCGGCGATAAGCGCAAACATCGCCGACCTGACTGTCAACCTGCCGTCCGACGTGCTCGCCGACGCCGAGGACGCCAGTCGCGAAGTCACCCGATTCGACGCCGAGCTCGGCGGTGAGATCGCGCCGTTTTCGTCGGTCTTGTTGCGAACCGAGTCTGCAGCCAGTTCCAACATCGAGAACCTGACGGCATCGGCGCGAGCCATTGCCGAGGCCGAGCTGCCGGGGGCCAAGACGACCGCCAACGCCAAGGTTATCGTCGCCAACACTGCGGCGATGGTCGCCGCGATCAACCTCGCGGACAACATCGACGCTGACGCGATCCTGACGATGCACAAGGCGCTAATGCGCGACGTCGACCCGAAATCCGCCGGCCGGTGGCGCGAAGAGCAAGTCTGGATCGGGGGAGGCACCCACGGTCCGCGCGGCGCCATGTTCGTGCCACCGCACCACAGCCGCGTTCTAGCAGCCATCGACGACTTGCTCCGCTTCGCGCAGCGCGACGATATCCCCGTCCTACCTCAGATCTCGTTGGCACACGCGCAATTCGAGACGATCCACCCCTTCACCGACGGCAATGGTCGCACAGGCCGGGCGCTGATCCAGGCGATGTTGCGCCGCAAGGGATTGACGCGAAACGTCACCGTCCCGGTATCGGCTGGGCTACTGACCGACACCGACTCGTACTTCGCCGCGCTGACGGCATACCGCGAGGGCGACTCCGCCCCGATCGTGCGCCGCGTATCGCAGGCGGCTGTCGCGGCGGTCTTCAACGGTCGTGAGCTGGTCAGAGAATTGCATGCCGTGCGCGCAGAGTGGAACGACAAGATCACCGCGCGTAGCGATTCAGCCGTGTGGCAGATCGCCGATCTTCTACTGCGCCGCCCGGTCATCAATACGGCACTGCTGACCGAGGAGCTGGGCATCGAGTCGAAGCACGCGCGCCGATACCTCGAACCCTTGTCGGGGGCAGGCATCATCATCGAAACCAGCTCGGGTCCACGCAGCCGCGTCTGGCGCTCGCCAGAGGTCATCGCAGCACTCGACGCCTTTGCCGACCGTGCGCGTCGGGGCGGGCTGGGACGATGACGGCCAATAGATGGCCGCTATTCGAAGCTGCGACCACTTGACCCCGAGGGAACCCGGGGAGTGTGAACCAGTGCTCTACTGCGTCCGATAAGTACAGGTCAGGGACGTCTGCATGTCCTGCCTGTGTCGCCCTGTCCACCCTGTTCGTGCCTGTCTTGGCAAGTTTTTGGCACGCTGCCGAACGGGTGCGCGATCCCCGCAACCACACACGCTCAGGAACGTCCACCCGTCGGCTTTCGATGTACTCGATCAGGGTCAGGCAGTGCACGCCGAGCGCGGCCGGTACTGGGGTAGCGTCGCCTTGATCGGTCAGCGTGACGACCAACCGGGTGCTGACGACGCCCGTGCGCCCCGAATGCGATCGTTTCCGAACGTGGCCGGTACAAGGCAGGAGTAACTGTCCTTGCGCGAAGCACGTCCACCCGCCAGCATGCCGTGCTTCGTCGTCACCTGACTGCTTCAGTCCATAAAACAGGCATACTCCGTTCTCGCGATCTCTGGGTTATGAGCTGACCGGTCCCAGTCTCCGGTCGCCCCTCGGGTCTCAGACCTGCAGTACATGACTTCTCGTCCGTCCAAGCCATCACGCCGCGTTCCACGCCGTCTCGGCCGTTCCGCCGTGTTTCGTTCCCAAATCCGTTCCCAACGTCGAGGACGCTGAGCTAGTCGCCGATAACCACGCCGACCGTCGTGCTGCTGCTGCATCTGCATCCCTGGGTGTTCATCTCAGGGAGCACCGCCTTCTGCGGCTAGTTCAGCGTCTACGAGTGTGAGTCCGATGCCGCCGGCCGGCCACTTCGCGCACTGAGGCATATCGCGTGGCCCCGTCGTTCATCTTGCCGAAACTTGACGGATGTTCCTCGATGCTATGTGTTAGCTCGTGATCATCGGCCGAAAGTCATTGGTAATTCCAGGAATTGTTCTCGCCGCCGTCGTCTCGACCTCCTGTTCCTCCGGTTCGAATGCATCAACAGCGTCGGGCGGTGCAACCTCTTCACCATCGTCGGCGGCGGGCCAACTGACCACCGGAGTCGATCAACCGGGCACCTTCACGCCGACCCAGCTGCTGGCGGCCACCGGTGGTGCGACGCCGGTGGCGTTCGCTGCGCCCGCGCACGGACACCTGAGCTACGGCGCGGACGGCACGATGGTCTACACCCCGGAGAAGGGGTTCTCCGGAACCGACGAAGTGCAGGTGACCACCGCAGACGCCGTCAAGCGCTACGCCGCCGGCGTCCCACCGATAGCGAATGTCGGCGGGGTGGTCATCGAGGGCAGCGCCGATGGTTCGGCAATCGCCATGGTCCCGGGCAGCACCGACGAGATCTACGGCCTCAGCGACCGCGGACCCAATGTCGACGGCCGCACCGAGAACGAAAAGGTACTGCCGGTCCCCGACTTCCAACCACGAATCAATCGATACCGGCTCAACGACGGGACCGCAGTGGTGGAGAAGACCATCGGGCTGACGGGTCCCGACGGCAAACCTCTCAACGGGCTCGTCGACCCGCGGGCGGACACCGGCGAGACGCTGGTGGACATCAACGGCGCGCCGCTGCCCACCTCCGATCACGGACTCGACACCGAGGGCCTGGTCGCGCTGGCGGACGGCACCTTCTGGATATCCGATGAGTACGGCCCGTTCCTCGTCCACTTCGATGCGGGAGGCAAAGAGCTGGAACGCTTGTCGCCGTTCGATGGCTCATTGCCACGTGAGTTGGCGTTCCGTACACCGAATCAGGGGATGGAGGGCCTGACCATCACCCCCGACGGGTCGACCCTGGTCGGGATCATGCAATCGGCGTTGAAGACCCCCGGCCTGGAAGGCTCGGCGAAATCGGTGGCGTTCACCCGCATCGTCACGGTCGACCTGGCGACCAAGGCCGTCTCCGAGTATCTCTACCCGCTCGCCAATCCGCAGGAATCCAAGGTCGCGGTTTCCGAGATCACCGCGCTGACCAAGACCACCCTCCTCGTCGACGAGCGCGACGGCGAACTTCAGCCCGGCGCCGACAAGAAGATCTACATCGCCGACATCGCCGGAGCCACCGATGTCGGCCCCCACGCGACCGTGCCCGGCGCCGCCTATCAGGGTGACGCCGGCGGACTGCAGGTGGGCGGTAAGCCCATCGAGACCGCGGTCGGGGTGACCACGGACGCCGAAGCCATCTCGGCGCTGAAGGCCAAGGGCATAACGGTGGCGTCGAAGACGGTCAAGCTGGATCTGGGCGGATTGCTGACCCAGCTCAACGGCAAAGGCGAATTCTTCGGTCACGACAAGGTCGAGGGTTTGGCCACACCGGATGGCGGAAGAACGCTGATGATCTCCAACGACAGCGACTTCGGACTGATCGGCCTGGCTTCCAAGACGCCGCCCTTCACCTTGAAGCCGAAGACCCTCGCCAACGGGATGCAGGACACCGGCGAGTTCCTCGTTGTCGACACCTCCAAGTCGCCTGCCCGCACCCAGACGACGACGGTGGCCATCAAGGTCGGGCCGTAACCCCAGCGAAGGTTCCGGGCACTGGGGCAACCGCCACGCGTTTAATCCGCCGCGTCGCACGGCGTTGATAGCATCGTCGTCGAAGGGCAGGCCGATAAGGCCACGACCCAGGGGCTTTGGCGGCCGCCAACTCGACCTGGTACTGACCGCACCGGCACCCGCGCTATGCGCTCGCGGTTCGCGGGCCTGCCTTCAGCGGGTCGACGGGGCAACTAATGTGCGTCATGCTTTCACGGTCCTTCGCCCGTCATTTCTAAAGCTCGGGTTAACCGGCTGAGAGGCGACCGAGCGCAACCTGGCCGGAACGGCGGGCGCGATGCCGATCGGCGCCGCGCCAGTTCTCAATAAAAATGCAGGACACATAATGCCATCCGCTCGCGACGCGACGGCAGGTTCGATATTCCTTTCCGAAGTCAGCCGCGTCGGGTGAAGATCCGCACCATCGCCGGGCACGCCGCGTAAATCGTATGTTGCGCACCGCCTCGCTCAATCCCGAAGCGGGAGGATGCAAGAACCCTCGCACGTCAAGCGGCCGAAGCAACTCGGTGCTACGGCTGCGTCGGGCGGTTCTGGTCAAGGTACAGCTACGGCAGGACGATAAGACGTATACATGAACCCCGCTGTATCACAACGTATTTCGAGTGCCGATAATCTATTATGTCAAGTAGGCGTGAGATAAGCTGTCCGTCGAATAACTGTTGGATGACGGCACAACCGAGACTTTGACGATGTTCTTGGGACTCAAGGACAACCGACGGAGACCACTCCTAGTGTCCGTGTCCGGCCAAGCTGGGCTTGGAGATCACCGCAACGGACCCTAATGGTCTCGCGTCAGTTGTCAACGAGTGGCCATGACCGTCGGCGACATACGTTGTCTCAAAACCAGTGTCACCAAGAATCCGACCGCACTACGACTTCGTACGTTGTCCACATCTCAGATCCATGTCACTGATTTAGTTCTCTCGCCTGATCGTCGGACGATTGACGTGCGGCTCGAACAGATCCCGGAGAAGTTCCTCAATAGCATCCGCCGATTGCGGGCGGAGACAACTCCCTAAGCTCGGAGGTCGAATAGGCATGGCTGGAGATGATCAGGCACTCGTCGCCAGGGCTCTATGGTTCGCGGGCGTCATTGCCTATCGGCGTGCCTTCACGTAGGGCAGGGCCCACCTGGTGGCCGGTGGAAGTCGGCTGAAGATCAAGGATGCGTGGACGACGCTGCTGACACCCGACCAGCTGACCGCTCACAACGACACCCTGCGGATGGCGAACCAGCGCATTGCACACCGTGTCGCCGACCACGAAGGTGCCGTGGTGGTCGCCGTGCTGACTCCGCCTCCAGGACCAAGCGAGGTTGCCGGGGTCGGCCAAATGTTGGTCCACATGATTGGGCCGGAGGTCGTTGTTGCCGAGCGACTGGCTTCTGCATGCGAAGTGCTCCTCGGGCTTTTCAATACAGAGGCCGAGCGGCTGGGCGGGATGATCCGAACCAAGTTGGGCGAAGCCAACATTGACGAGCTGTACGCCGCATCGTCAATCCCTGGCCAGGATTCACGGTGGCCGAGGAAGACCCCGAGGACTCCGGTGAGCCCGACGAAGATGCCAGTGGGTAGCCCGCGAATGAGCGCGGCGAGCAAACTCCTGAACGAGCGAAATGGCACCGACCATCGCCCACAAACTCAGCCGCGTGATCAGTACAACGCCCCTTGGTGAGCATCATCGAGCCCGGGCAGGACATCGCGAATACGACGAAATCGAATATGGCGGGTTACCAGTAACGCGATAATATGCTGGAGAACAATGACTTTGGAGCGATGATAACGCCGACTCTCAGAGTCTCGCCAGAGTTCCCTGTCCACTACGTGATGACGATCAAGCCGAGCCGAGCCGAGCCGAGAACGCACTACCCGGTGTCGCGCTGTTCGCTACAGCGAGTTGACCATATATATACTATCGGCACACCGGTCTCGCCACCCTCGATGAGACTCAAAGCAGCGCCTGGCGTCTCAAAACATCTGGCGATCAGTAGCGTTCGGCCGCCAACAACATCGAGACCGGACAGTTATCAATCACAACCGCTAATCGCCCATGAGGCAGCGCATCTCGCGTCAGGTTGACGCTTATCGGCACAACCTGCAGCTGGGCGTCAATCGCAATTGGAGTGAGTTCGACGTCTGTGCAGGTACGGACGCTCTTATCTCCCCGGACCCGGTGTGGCTTATCGGCACCCGGACTGCATCGTGGTACAACACAGTTCAGGTATCCGTCTTCTTCGACGCCTCGCGAGCGGCGGCCGCCGGTTGAGCCGGCGGACGACCACCAACGACGTCCTCCGGCGGCGCGCGGCGGCAGCGGTGCCGTTCCCCGCCGCGCCCGGTGGTCACGACAGGGGAGGTGAAATGGTCGAATGTCCAGCGTCGCTCCGCGATTCATCGGATGGTGTCCTCACCGATCGGTAACGCACCGCGATCAGCCGTCGCGCGTTGTGGTCTTCCCACAGCGTGATGGCTGGTCCTGCGGGAGACCCACGGTGCTGAACCGCAGCGGTTCCGCACCAACCGGGATCACGCAGTGAGCGTATACGTCGTGAAATGCAACGGCCCTGCTCTACTTCAGCCGATTCACCGCTTGAGCCGCCGCTGGCACCACGACCTTCGAGTGGCTCGACCTTCGGTCCGGACCTGTGGGTCGGTCAGGTCATTTTGGAGCGTCACGGTGCCGACCCGGCCCCGGTGGCCAGCACACTGAACACGGTCGCGCCGCCCATCCCGACCTGGTACATGCGCCGCATGCCGTACAGATCGCCCAGCGCGCCGGCACTGAGCCGACCCCATTCGACGAAACCCCGAAATGGACTATATGGTCCGTGGCCGTCTAGGCTGGACATCTGCGCCCCGATGGAGACTCGTGCGGCGTTGATCACGGGTGCAGCGCGGCGCCAGGAGCATCATCATCAACGGCGAGTAGGACGACACGAGACTGGACACGTCGTCAAAGGCGTTCGTCGTGAAAGCCGAAGACAGTAACTCTTGGAGAATCGATGGCAAAATTGGTACCAGCGGGAGCACAGGACTATTGGCGCATGACGACCATGGTGACCGGATATTGGATGACCCAGATTGTGCGTGCGGCGGCGGCCTTCAACTTGGCAGACCACCTCGCCGCAGGTATCGACACCCCGGAAGCGATCGCCGCCGCAGAATCCACCAATTTGGATGCCACCCGACGCCTCATCCGTGCCTGCGCTTCGTTGGGTCTCGTGACGTCCGTCGATGGGGAGCATTTCACCGGGACGTCACTGCTGAGCACGCTACACAAGGACGACCCGAACTCAATGCGGGGCATGGCACTTGCGCAGGCCGCACCTGGCCACTGGTTGAGCTGGGGACGATTCCCGGATGCTGTCCGCAATGGTGAACGGCAGATCAGAGCCGCGCACGGGGACTACGACACAATCTTTGATTACTACGCCAATCATCTCGACGAGGCCCGTCATTTCACCGAGGCGATGTCGAATCTGAGCGCCGCCGCGGCTATCGAAGTCGCGAAAGTGATCGATACCCAGGATGTCAACTTCGCGCTCGACATCGGAGGAGCGAACGGCGAAGTTGTTCGGGCGATGATGCGGGCGAACCCCGACCTGCGCGCGGGCGTCTTCGACCTGCCGCACGTTGTGCCGGACGCCGAGGCGGCCGCTCGCAAAGACGGCCTGAATGACCGCTTCACCACCGTGGGCGGCGACTTCTTCGAATCGGTCCCGCCCGCCGATTTGTACATGCTCAAGTACATCCTGCACGACTGGGACGACGACAACTGCGTCCGCATCTTGAAGAACTGCCGCGCTTCCCTCCAAGAGGGCGGGCGCCTCGTCGCTATCGACTACCTTGTCGATGAACTGGGTACGCCGGGGTTGCCAACACTGATGGACATGAACATGCTCGTCATGACCAACGGCAAAGAACGCGGCATCGAAGAGTTCGACCAGCTCTTCGATGCCGCCGGACTTCGTCGCACGTCAGTCGGCCAGGCTGGGCAGTTCGCCGTCATAGAGACGGCGGCGATCTGAAACGCGGAGCGGCGCGGGCATACCAAGGCAGCTTTCGCAGGCGCTTCGGCAATGCGCTTACGCTGCTGGAGGAGGGCCCGTTCACACAGAACTTATCTGCATTCCGCCCGAGCAACTATCCCGCCGGACCTCATCGCGAATCGAGCGCGCCCTTGCTGCATTTCAGTTCGGCAGGGACTGCCCACCAGAGAACGCTGAAGGTGAGATCCGCTGTTGTCGCGGGCGACGATCTATCGCAAGATGAGGGATTATGGCATCGCCTGATCCGCCAAAAGTCACTGCAGGAGGCCGGGTCAAGAATTCGCCACGGAGATGAGACGGAATCGTTCGCCACGTTGATGAGACAACGGCAAGACAGCCGGTCGGAAAGTCGTTTGACGATCACCGAAAGAGAGATTTGAGACCCTCGGGACTCGTCTCGGTGAACCGAGGCAAAGACCCGTGCACTTCCCGAAAGCGCAAGAGGATGCCCTATTCGTTGACGAAGCTCCCAACCTCTATCAACCACCCTTAGACCGCGACTTCGGCCCCGACACGGTCGACATCATCATGACGCTCGCCGATGATCACCGCCGCGGCATGATGATCTACCTGGCGGGCTACTCCGCACCAATGAGCAGACTCATGTCCGCAAACCTGCGCCTACTGGTCGAACTGTTGTAATTCGCGACGCAACTGACCTTCCGATGGTGCCTGGATCGGCAAAAACGCGGCCTCGCGAAATCGCCGATTCGTAGCGGTGCCGCTGCGATAGCCGGTGGCCCCGGCCAACGTAAACTCAAGCCGAGTCGCCGCAACCGCTGTTGCGGCGGTATCAAGACGTAGTTGAACGATATCCTTGATCGGGCGCTGCGACGGCTCGCCGCTAACAGCGTAGAGCTCATCGCCAAGCTTGGTCATCTGACTGGAAAGTGCCGTGAGGTCGTCGGCGAATGGCGCAGTCAGCGGCCCGGTGAAATGTCGGGCCGCATCGAGCGAAGCGCGACCCACTCCCAGAGCGAATGCGGTCTGCAACAGCAGGAGCATCGGCCGAACTCGCTTGACGAACCCGCGCAAGTCCGTGCTGATGATGTACGCGACAGGCACGTCCACGTTCTGGAGATGCACCGAAGTCGATGCCGTCGCCCCCAGCGCCATCAATGCGGGGGCCGGATTGATCGTGACCCCCGGGGCATGAGCGTCCACGGCGACCACATACGTGTCTCCGCCGATGCTGCGTGCCGGCAAGACGATCAGGGCGTCATGAAAAATGTTTGACGCCCACGGTATTAGGCCAGTGATACGTAGCATTTCGCCGGATTTGTCGGCGATCAGCGGCATGTCTCCCAGGCCGGCCAGCTGTTTCAGTCCTGGCGCCATGGCTGTTGCCCCAAGGCGCGACCCGCTGCGCAGAGCATCAACACATTCATCGCGCAGGGTATCCGACGCCCGCTGCAGATACAGCAGGGTCATCACGTGGGCCCACGCCGAGAATCCGACAGCGAGACTCTGCGCAGCCATTGTGTCAATAACGTGAACCAGACTTGGTAGACCGCCCTCTTCCAAGACCGCGTCGAATAGTCCTGCGCGGCCCAGCCCCGCGAGATCCGGACGAACATCAGTACGCACCTCGTCAAGCGCGGAAGCACGGGCAGCGACTGACTCCTGCGCTAACGCCAAGGCCGCGCCGTTTCGGTCAGTTGCCTTCGTGGTCTTCATTGTCGCCTTCCGGTCGAGAGAACATCCGCGCGAACTAAGGAGTCGTGTCACGGCAGTCATCTACGCAGCATGATGAATCGCCGATGGAACGACAACAGTCGGGAAGTGAGGTGGCTATCGTGTTCCGTTGGTTCGTTGAGGGGCGTGAAGCAGTCCCTTCTTCGAGAGTTGAGCTAGGTGCGGGTCGCCGAAGCCGCCGGCGACCGCGCAAGGTGTGTTCATGACTACATACGCGATAGCCCCATCGATCATTCAATCCGACTGTGCCGTCAGCCCGTTGATGGCAGTGCTCGGATTCACGCGTCCGATGTCTGCAGGCATCGCTAATTCGAGGTTGCCTGCGCGTGCATGGCGTACGTGCGCCAAGATATCGGCGATCGTGAAGTGGTGTAGCCGCGGTGGCTCTAGTTGCTGTGCGTTAGGTGATCGGCAGTCGTCCCTTGACGAGGGAGCGTCTTGCGGCGTGCGGGTGCGTGCAGAATGCTGTGCCTGACCGCACAAACCCATTCTCGCAGAATAAGATGCTGTGTATCGGCCCGCCACGCGGAGCGGGCCGGCATGCAGCAGACACCTCCACGGCGGATCGACGGGTATCACCTACCAGGTCGATGGCTTGGGGTGTTGGCCGGTCGTGGTGTCAGCCTCTCCGGCCGGAGTGATCGAGAGACTGATCCGGCGGAATTGCTTAGGACACCCATCCTACGCGCGCGAGGTGCCTTCACCCACGGCAACGGACTCGTCGGCATCCTGCACGGGTGTGGGAGGCCATGAGTGGTCGCGACACTTGAGGTACGTCAGGGGTTTTGGTGGCGATCAAGAAGCGCGCTGAGTGCGGATGCAGTCCTCGAAACGATGCCGTCCGGCCACGGGATATTGCGGGTCAATCTTCGCAGCCGGCGATGAAGCGCCCGTTGTCAACCCCACCCTGGCGAAGTGATCAACCCGACCATCATCGGCGTCCGGATCAAGGAATCAGATTACTAGCAGTCAGGTCTTCAATCCGTGACTGCGGCTGCGATCTTTGCGGCGACCTGTTGGGCGGTGACATCTGCAGTGTCGATGACCTCAGCCTCGTCGTGCAGCCACGTGCGGGCTGCCTCGGCGTAGGCCTCCAGATACTCCAGACGGAACGACGAGGGACCGATAACGCTGTCGCCCTCGATGCGCTTACGGAGCGTCATGTGGTCAGCGTGAACGACGAAATGCCTGACCGGGATGGCATGTTGAGCGAGGCCGGAACTGATCTCGCGCCAGTATTGCTCCACAAGCACGGTGGCGCTCTAGTGATGCCCACGACTGTGAGATACACCGAGACCGGACAACATTTTGTTATCGCAAAATATTAATCGTCTGTGGGACACAGCTTCTCGTGCTAGGTTGACGTAACGTCGATCATCTGGCAGTAGAGCGCTGTTGCGGTCCGAGCCATCGGTCCCCCGGCGGGGGAGCGGCATTATTGGTCCGCCCGGCGATGGACACCACCGAACTGTCACATTCTTTGCGGCACCGGTCGATTCATCTGATGAATCAACCGCGGCCGATGTACATATAAAAACATCGACGTGAAACTCTCAGCGCGATTCCGCCGCGCTCATGGGCGGATGGCCATCCCTGCGGAGATCTTCGGCCGCCTCGGCGGCAAGCGCGCCGAGCCGCGGTGGTAGATGTTTGGAACTCTGGCGCCTTGATAAGTACCCGGTATATATATTATGTCGGCCTAGAGCGTATCAGTCGCCATCCCGACACCTTTCGTGCACTCCTCGTGTCCTGTCCGATCCAGGTTTGGTTGGCACTTTTCCATGATCATGACATGTGACGGACTGTCGCTCGCTATTCGGTAGATGGCGTACCTCCACTGCTGTGGGCTGCGGCGCGTCGGCCTATCCCTGGTGGCCGCCCGACATCAGCGTGCTGCAGCTACCCCCTTGCTGAGATCAATTCGTCACCGTCGCGGCTCAAGCACGCCCGATGATGTTGCCCGCCAGGACCTTACCGTTGTTGAATTCATTTTCTAGCAAATAGTGTTAGGTCCAGTTGTCGCGGTCAACTCCTGCAGACAAGGCCACCGGTGAGGGACGTGGAAACCCCGCACCGGTGGCATGCCACAAAGCCACCACACTTGCACCAGACAGGAGAGAGCCGCCATGCAGGCAGTCAGGATAATTCAGCAAGAATTACTCCCGAAGAAGCAACGCTGCGAATACCTGCAACGCATCCCTATGGGTATTCTGGAACCCGTTTCCGGGGGCGGCGGGGTCTCTCGTAGAGCCGTCGGTTACTTACCGTGCTTACCGCCACCATGCGCGCCGCTGCCATTCTTGGCACCGGAACCGCCCGCATGCGAAGACGCTGCGGGCGTGCGGTGGGTCCGCGCGGACGTGCCGGATCGCGTCGAGATGCCCTTCGCCGCAGACGAGACCGTACTGTGCTCGGCACTCGACGCCGTCGACGCCGAAGACCCCGTCGACGCTGAATGGGCACTCGGCTTCGCAGTGTCGCCCTTGCCGGCGTCGGCCTTCGTTGTCTCACCCTTGGCAGCGTCAGCCTTCGCGACGTCAGCCTTCGTTGTCTCACCCTTGGCAGTGTCACCCTTGGCAGCGTTAGCTTTCGCGGTGTCAGCCGTTTTTGTGTCACCGTTGGTGGTGTCCGGTTCGTTGGTGTGACGTTGCGGGGCGTCGACGTTCGTAGTGTCACCCTTGACATCCGGTCTGGCGTGAACAGCACCTGGCTTCTCTACCGATTTCGGTGCCACGTTGGCCAAGGACCCTGCATCGGCGACACGACTCGCCGTACTGGCACCAGCAGCCAGCGTAGCCATAGCATTGCCACCAAAACCGTTGGCATCAAAACCGAGCGCGTCTCCAATTGACCTGATATCTGCCGACACATCAGATGCCAGGAGCCCCAGGTCATGCGGAACGACATTCGCGATAGCCCGGAGGTCGTCTTGGAAATCGCCCTGGTGAGTAACCAGGTGGAAAACAAGCGCACCGGTGTTGGAAAGCAGGTTATTCGGGATGGCGAAGAGAGCGAAGGTAATGTCCAACCCAATGTCGGCCACCAGGAGCGGGACGGCAACAATCGCCGATGGGCTGGGCCCCGCGGCGGCCGCGGCCGACGCTGCGGGATTCGGTTGCACCGCAGCAGCACCCGCCACATGCTCGGAGCTCGGGCGGGCATCCACCGCGCGGGCAACATTGGCCAGTGCGTGAACAGTTGCCGTCTTTGCGTCCGGTGCACTGACGGCAGCCGTTGCCGAAGGCACCGCAGCAGGTGACGCCGATCCGCCCAGTGCCTTCTGCCGCGTGGCCTTCTCAACGTCGGCCACGGCGTTGATTGCCAAAGCCGCCACTGCCATCTCGGTTTTCGACAGTGCCGTCTCGGCACTCGACAGCTTGACGTTCGCCGATAAGACATTCGGAAGATGAATCTGCCGCTGCGCTGCCAACGGACCGATTACCGCCGCTCCCGCCATCGCGGTGACCAACCCAGCCGCCAGACTGGAACGCGCCGATACACTAACCACACGGACTCCTCGATCGTTTTTTTGGGTTCCCCGGGGGGGAATACAACGGACCATTTGGTCCATTGAGGATAACATGTCGCTTTGTGCGGATCTGACGTCCAAGGAGCTCGAGGTCGTTGGGCGGCCGGCCGTCCGGTTATCGCGCCGTGAGATCGGCCAGCGGCTCCAGGTCTCTGTGAACACCGTGAAAACCCACGAGCGCGCCCTGTACCGCAAGCTCGACGTGGAGTTCCGGAATACGGCGGTCAAGTCGGGCACGGGAGCTCGTCCTGCTCTAACTCACCCGACGACACGAGAAGGGCGACCGATATTGGCACACCGTGTAACGGGCTGAACCGGTCGGCCGCCAGTGGCCAAACATGGCCGGCATCAACGATTCTCGCGCGGTTAGCATTGGGGGCCTGGGTTTCTGTCCGCGGTGGCCGATTGGTTCGGCATGTGGGGCGCCGCCGACACCAACAACGTGGCATGGGGAAACCTCGACGCGTACACCCAATACCTGTGTGTTCTCACACCGTATTTCCCAGCAGGGATGCTTGACGTAACGGCCTGGGCCCCTGCCCTGTTCGGGTGTCCCGAAGCTGTCTGCCGCGAGGACCGGGGCCGAGAAGGTCCACCTGTAGTTGCAGACCGCCGATCGCTGAGGCTCGATTCGTTTTGGGCGTCGCTCACACTAGCTCTCGAAGGCGGAAGCAGCATCGAACGTGTCGGTGATCGGCTGTTCGTTGGTGGGCGAAACGACCTCAGGACTTACGACATCACGGATGAACGCCATCCAAAACTGGAGGAGATCAGGGAGGTTCTTGAGATCAGTGAAGTAGTCAGCACCCCCACGACGTCTACCAAGATTCGGTGGTGGCGTCGCGATCCCGGTGGATGGTCCGGCACGGGCTGCTCCGTGAGGAGAGCCGATCCCATGCGAGCCTGCCTCACGTATGTAGCCGCGTATGCAACTACGCTGCTGCACGCCACTTTTGCGCTCCGATAGCATATTGTTACCGCGCTAAACAAAGTTGAATCCCTTACGCTTGATCGAGCGCGGGTGCGTCGGCTGGCCGTGGCTGTATTGTTTGCATTATGCGGCGGTCTTGCTCCGCACATCGGCAGGACCGTTAGCAACTGTCAGGCGGCATCTGCTGATCACGGTTTGCGGTCATCGTTTGCCGCCGCCACGGTCAGTTTAAAATGGCATGCATGAAACCCGTTCAACTGTCGTAGTCAGCGCGCGAATCGCCCCCGTGTTGGCTGCGTACTTCAGCACAACCGAGGAAAGAGGAGCGAGATGCCGGCTGAATCCCACAGCGTCGGAACGGAACCGCCGACGACGCAAGTTACCGACAATGAGCTGCCCAGCACAATGCGCGCGATCGGACCGATGGGATGGGTACGTGAACCGCTCGACGACGCACTGACGGCACGTCGTTTGGTGATTAGCCCGCCAGCGGCTGCGACGATCGGAACTCCCGCTCACGGTGCCAAACGCTCGTTGGCCGGCGAGTTGGACTCCAACACCGTCTTCATGATGGGTGACAACCCCGACCTCCCCAAAATGCCGGCTCAGCCGACGCTGAGAGACTTCTTCAGGCTGCGGTTCGACGACTTCTCGGTCTCGCACATGCTGCAAAGCGCAAAGCTCGCTAAAGATCACGGACTGTCTGAACAGACGATCATGGCCTGCTTGTTGCACGACATCTCAGTCGCAGGACTGCTCTCGAGCAGTCACGGATACTGGGGTGCGCAACTGATACGGCCCTATGTCGATGAAGAAATAGCGTGGGCGGTCGAGAAACACGAACCCTTGCGGTACTTCGCTGATGAGGCGGTCGGCTATTCCTATCCCCAGGCATATATTGATTATTTCGGCGCCGACTACTCCCCACCAGACTTCGTCCGGTTCGAGTATGAGCAGGCACGCCAACACCGCTGGTACATGACCGCGCGCCTGGTCACTATCAACGATATGTACTCGTTTGATCCCGAGGCCAGGGCGGACTTCGATGAGTTCGAAGACATCGTCGGGCGGAACTTCTCCCAGCCGCCCGAAGGGCTTGGATTCGACGGGTCACCCGTTGCCCATATGTGGCGAACCATGATATGGCCCAATAACTTCCTGTGAGAACGACGTACGTTTTCGTATTGTGTAGACACCCGGTCTGCGAATCTAGCGCGTCGGCACGGCGCCAGAAGGCGGTCAATAGATGGGTGGTGGGCACAACATACCTATCGGGATGCTGGCCATCCGCTACGACACCGAGCTGCACAGCGAGAGCGCAGCTCGGTGACAGTCGGCGGCGCTCAGCATCGCGCGGTCGGATGAACGCCCCGACCAGCTCGCCCCAGTGTTCGTCGGATAGGCCGACGACCGCGACCTCGCCGACAGCCGGATGGTGGTAGAGGACCTCGTCGATCTCGGCGGGACGAGCATTCTCGCCGCCGCGGAAGACATGTCCTTGAACCGCCGGACGATCCGGCAGTAGCCGCGTTCGTCCATCGTCGCTAGCGACGAAGGGTCGCTAGATCGCCTGTGCGCAACCACCCGTCGACACGCAGCGTCTCGGCGGACTGTTCCGGCATGTCGGACTAGCCGAGCATCGTCAGGCAGTCCGGCGGCGAACACATACTGAAACTCAGGAACCGGGAACGGCGAAGGCCTGTGTCTTCCGGTCGGACTCCGTCGGGCGGCGGCTACATCGACGCCGGCCGCGACGTGGGGTGGTACTGCGCGTGATGTCGGGCCAGTATGTCGTCGGCGAAGTCATTGGATGGATCTCGCCACACTGTGTGGATGTGGTTCACCTCGTGTTGGGTGTTGTCGTACTCAGCAAGCAGCTGCGGAGCTTGCAACCGGTAGTAGTGGGGTTGCCCGCGTTCCGTCCCTCCAGCCCAGGCGAAGTGAACCTCGTTCAGGCTGTCACCCGCGAATTTTTTCAGTTCCCTTTCGGCAAGCGCCTCAGGGATTCTTGCGACGAAGACGTCGAGTACAGCCCTCAACAGCTCACGCTGGTCGGAGGTCATTCTGGTTGCGGCGACACCCTTGGGAGTTGAAGTCAGCTTGACTGCTTCATGATCTGCAGGCTGAAATCGCGCCTTAGCTTCGGCGTCCTCGTGCATGGCGCGAATCATGTCGCGAAAGCGTGGTTCAGTCAGGCTTCCACGCCACACGTCGAATAGCGGCATCGGTTTGTCGCCATTGCCGATTCGAGGTCGGTTACCGCCAACGATGTCGATCGGCGCTGCCGCGCTTAACAAAGCTAGCGCGGTCTGCTCCTCGTCGAGGGAACGGACGAGTTCGCGAGCGAGGTCCTCTGCCGCGCCCAACGGACGCAGGAGGTGGCCACCAAGCAATGGCGATTCGGCTGGGTCGGCACCGAGGAAGAACGGCGAGCTGGATAGCACGTCGCCCTGCAAGATCGTGTGTTGCAGCGAAACATGATGGCCTCCAAAGCGCCAAGACCAGGGCCCCTGTAGATCAGCCTGGCCAAATACTTTGAGCCAATACATTTGTGGGTCGCGTCCACGCGGGCGGCCGAAGTCGGCTTGCCATCCCTCAACCTGATCTAGGACATTCTCCAGCCCCATGATCGTGGTCGCGGTGACATATCCTGGTTTCGAGAACCCGGCAGAAACCAACTGCATGGCACGGCGCTGCTGATTGGGCTGCATGTGTGCAAGAGGTAACCCGCCATGGTCGGTAGGTGTGTAGTACCACCGGTGCCGCTCGTCGTCGGAAGGCCACGGGTCGACGGCGACGCTTCGCTGCTCATCCGACAGGCTGTCCAGCCATGCCCGAGCCGCATGGACCATGCACTGTGCCGGTGACCAATTGGTCGTCACACCCACAGAAGTCCTCTCGCAATGGTCCGTCACGTCAGCACTCGTTAACTCTGATTAGCGTCATATCAGGGCTAACGCTAGAGAGGCCACCATTAGTACTGGGGTTCCCCCCGAATGGTGGACATCGAGATGCGGGATGAATGGTCCCGCTGGAAGGATGTCACCATGTCCCGAACACGCCGGTCTTTTACGACCGTTTACAAGGTCGAGGCCGCTCATCGGGTGATCGATTCCGGGCGCACGATCGCTGAGGTCGCTCGCGAGCTGGGCGTGAATGAGGGTCTGCTGGGACGGTGGGTTGCTGAGGAGCGCCGCCGTGTGGAGGCTGCCGCAGCCCGGTACGACGTGCCGTTGACGCCGGCGGAGCGCGCACCGAGCTGGCGCGGCTGCGCAAGCAGGTCGCCGGGCAGGAGAAGGACATCGCGTTTTTGAAAGAAGCCTCGGCGTACTTTGCCGCCAGCCAACCGAAGTAGACCGGTTCGAGCTGATGGCCGCAGAATGCGCGACCACCGCGATCACCCGAATGGCACGACTGCTGGGGGTGTCGACCTCCGGCTACTACAAGCGTGTGAAGCGTTCGGTAACAGCACAATTGACTGATCGAGAGCAACGGAAGGCCGACTTGACCGTGAAGATCATCGACCATCACCGCGACTCCGGCGGGGTGTACGGCTCGCCCGGATCACTGCCGACCTGCGTGCCGCCGGCGAGAAGGTCTCAGAAAGGACGGTCGCCAAGATCATGGCCGCCTCGACGCGGTGTGGAGCTCGGAAATCACGTTCCTGACGTGCGCTTGGATTCTTGCGGTCGCCCGCGGGGTCGCTGCCAGATCGCATCCCCGGAGACGTCTGGTACGGACTAGATAGTCCACTGTTTGTTATGCTCGCTCCGCGGCCGTTAGACGCCCAACGTTCTGTTGCCCCGGCCGTGACCGCGCCCGTCGATTGACAAGGAAGCCAACAGATGTCACGAATAATTACTCCAGCTGATGCCGCCGCTCACCAACTCGGATTCGTGCCGACTACGCATCACGCGCTAGCAGCCGGCCACAAAGCTCTTAACACCTGGCTGGATTCGAAGAAGGCGATGAGCACCGCACTGGATGCCGCGAACCGCCAGGGCGGCGCACACGGTGGCGAGGAGGTCAATGCATGAGTGAAACCGGTACTCCCCCGCCGCTGACCATTGTCCGCCCAGGCGAGGGCAGGGAGGGCAACGTAGGCCCGCACGGGGTGGTGTTCAAGCTGTGGGGCGAGGACACCGGCGGCGCGGTGGCGATTGTGGAGCACCCGTTCCCTGTGGGCGCCCTCGTGCCGCCGCACCTGCACACCAGAGAAGATGAGTACTCGATCGTCACCGAGGGCGAAATCGGTTTCCGCTCAGGTGACCGAGAGGTCGTACTTGGTGCGGGCGGCTACATCACAAAGCCCAGAGGCGAACTGCACACGATGTGGAACGCGGGCTCCACCCCTGCCCGCATGATCGAGGTGATCAGCCCAGCCGGCTTCGAAAAGTACTTCCGCGACCTGGTTGACCTGACAATCGAGGGCGCCCCACCCTTTGAGGCAATCGCGACACTCGCAAAGGCCTACGGACTGCAGTTCGGCGAACCCCCATGGCTACCCGACCTCATCGCCCGCTACAACCTCACCCCGCCGAGATGAAGGTGAACCATGCCCGCAGGAACGAAGGGTGTTGCAGCGGCGCCCATTAAGCGGCGGGTGGTCGATCACATCGTCGAGCGTCTCGCGTCGATTGGCGTCGACTACTTCTCTGGTGTGGACGGCGCCAACATCGAGGACCTGTACGACGCGGCGCACTTGCGGTCCGACATCACCGCGG
>CAVOUV010000006.1:0-32529 GCA_963699655.1 uncultured Actinomycetota bacterium | reverse complement strand
GAGCAAGGGTCAACTCGTCATTGAAAACGGCTTGGGATACGAAGATTTCATGAACAAGCCGCTTTCCACCTCCCCCAGTCCGTACCGGCAAACCCTCAATACCGTCGACGTCATGCAAATCTCGGGACAGGACGCCAATCCGCACATCTAGCACGACATCGCGAAGGTCCCCGATGTCGCGACGAAGATTTCGGATCAACTCGTTATCTCGGCGCCCGAAACGCCATGATGTGCGAATTACCCAGTGCTGCACGGATTATCGGCCTACCATCGCCATCGAGTTCTGCAACTGGCTGACCGTGTTTCTGCCACCACAAGACCGGGATGGTCTGCATCCCGCCCACTGCCCGGACAACCGAGATATCGAAGCGTTCAACAACCGTCTACGGAACAAGTGCCTCAACCGCAACCGCCTGGCCGCCCCCGTCGAGGTGACCACCGCCGGCGAGACGCTCGTCAGATCATGACGCGGACCTGCGCTCGGCGTTCGCTGACTGGACGCTGAGCCCCTTCTCGAGATGTTCGGCGATGGCGTCTCTGTTGCGGGTCAGGAACTCGATACCCCGGAGCCGGTGCGGCCTACCGATCCGATTGCGGCCACTTGGCCGAAGTAACGTCACAGTGATGAAATCCTGGCGTAGGACTGGATGGGCGGAACCGAAGCTGGGTACGCGAATTGCCGCCCGGCACAGAGCTTTCCAGTCCAGGAGGTGGGTCGTCGAAATTCTCAGGCACGGACAGAGCCGGCAGCTGGCCAAACCGGCGACGACGTGGAGACACCGCTGTCAACATTGCGACAGGACGGCCTCGCTCAGTGATCGTGATCGGTTCGCCCATTTCTGCAATCTCAGCCAAAAGCATGTCGAGCCTCGCCTTGGCGTCGCCGCTTTCGACAGTCTTCATGGCCGACACTAGCGCGTCCATCTGTTGAGAACGCTAGAACGTCACTGTGACTGTTCTCTCCCGCCCTTGGTCGCGGCAAAGTCACCGTCCTGCAACGGTGTTATTGCGAAGAGCGAGGTGCAGGCCGGGCGCACACCTGCTATCGCAGTCGCCGTCCGCGCAGGACTACCTCACTGAGGACCGACTATTCTGCGCGCCGCAGTGGGCACGCATCGAAGGTGTCGAGCATCCGGGTGAAAAACAACCGGACGGCACGCTCGTGATGCCGTACATCATTCCCGTATTGGCGGCTATCGGGCCGAATTCGCGCGGGGTGATACCACGGATGCTCAGACACCCGATGGCAGTAAGGGCGCAACCTCGGGCGACCGCTGCGCTGGTGGCGTCTTAAGCAGCGGCTGAGGTCCTCGGGACAGCGAATGCCTTGTATGGGTCGTAATTTTGACCAGTCGCAAGGCAGTGGTGTAGCTGACTGAGGAATCGGTTGAACAGGTTGCGTAGCGCCGCGGGATGGCCGTCACCGGCGGCGCGGCGGCGGTCGTAGTGGGACCGGGCCTGAGGGGAGGCGGTAAGCGCGGCGAAGGCCCAGACGTATCCGGCGGCGGCCAGACGCTGATTCTTGATCCTGCGTTGCATGACCACGATGCTCTTTCCGGAGGCTCGGGTGACTGGAGCCGAGCCGGCGTAGGCGCGAAGATTTCGAGCCTCGGCGAATCGGGACCGGTCATCACCGATCTCGGCCAGGATCCTGGCACCGGTCAGTGTTCCCACGCCGGGGAAGCTGGTGAGGATCGCTGCGTCGGGGTGTTCGGTGAAGATCTCTTCGGTTGCCGCCGCGAGATCCTGGGCGGCTCGGCAGGCGGCGTCGAGTTGCAGGACCAGTGCTCGGGCCTGTTCGCCGAAGGCGGCTTCCACGCGGGGCAGCTGGCGCATCTGCTCGCCGGCGAAAGCGGTGTGCAGTTGATCGATCCGTGCATCGATGTTGCGCTGGCGGCCAGCGGCGATGAGCAGTCGGCGCAATCGCGCTTTGGTGAGTTTGGCGGCCAATGCCGGGGTGGGTGCGGCGGCCAGGATGGTGCGCGCCTCGGCAGAGGCAAGTCCTGATCTCGAGTCCTTGAAGGCTTCGATTGCCGCTGGAAAGTATTCTCTCAGAAGGGATCTGAACTGGTTGGCGATCTGCTGCCGGTTCCACACGGCGTCCTGGCCGCCACGAGCGAGCACTGCGATCGACTGGACCAGCTCGCTATCTGACGGCAATAGCCGATGAACGTCGGCGTCGGTGCGCAAGATGTTGGCCAGCACGACGGCATCGGCGTGATCGGACTTCGCTCGCGCCACGGTGTGACGCTCTCGATAGCGTGACACCGCCATCGGATTGATTGCATACATCGGTCGGCCCGTGGCCCGCACAGACGCTACTAACAACCCACGACTAGTTTCGATGGCTACCGGGATTGGGTCGGCGGCGTTGTCACCGTATTCGGCCAGCAGCGTCAACACCAATGTGGCATTTAGCCACCAGCTGGCCGCGCTCGTCGACCAGTGCGACATCGTGGTGGTTTTCGGCCCAATCGATCCCGCAGAACACCTTCATCGAATGCCCCTTTCTCGTCGTTTTCGGTCATCGAACCGAGTTGGGGCATGCGCCTCACTAATGGAAGGACTCGTCGGTCCGACACCCGATCAGCCGTTCATGACCCCAGCGCACCACAGGGGCTCGGCCTTCCACCTCAGCGGTCCAAGAATGGCCGCGCGTCATGAGAAGAGATGGTCCCTGCGGCTGGCTCGACTCAGGAATCGTCGGACCCAGACACCCAGCGCCAGCGCGGACACGCCGACAGACACGCACGTCATCCGTCTGACGCAAGACCGCCGCGCCGGTCTGACCAAAGACGTCCAGCGCCTGTATTCGGTTGGGCGTCGACGGTCTTGCAGCACCATTAGTATTCAGTTGCCACCGACACCGCCCGCGGGGTCCGAGCCGGTGAACGAGATCTGTGGACCTCGGGGTGCGCCACAGCACTTCGGCCACCGCGCGACAGTTCCACCGTTTTCGTTCATAAATGCATCGACACCACCGCGATGCGCCAGTGCTGCCAGGGCGACCTTCCGCGCCCCTGCCGGAAGATCGCACGTCGCGGACCCGCAGCCGGCGAGCCACTCGACCTGTACAAACGTCGCGGTCGAAGGATGCGACGCTCGCCCGGAGGCTGAAGCGGCGCACCGGAGCATTCTGCATGGGGCCAAATCTGGCCCCATAGATGCGCGAACATCCCGTGTCCGACGACGCCAAGGTGCTCGAAAAACATCTGGACCAGCACAAACACCGTGTGGCCAGGGCCGGGATCGAACCGGCGACCTTCCGCTTTTCAGGCGGACGCTCGTACCAACTGAGCTACCTGGCCCGGAAGGCACCGGTCATGTCGTGAACCGACGTGCCTCGCCGTAATGGCGACCCTGACGGGACTCGAACCCGCGACCTCCGCCGTGACAGGGCGGCGCGCTAACCAACTGCGCCACAGGGCCTTGCTGTGCGACCCCATCGTAGCGGCGCCGCGCGTACCCCCTACGGGATTCGAACCCGCGCTACCGCCTTGAAAGGGCGGCGTCCTAGGCCGCTAGACGAAGGGGGCCAAGCCGAATCTCTCCGGGGTACTCGCAACGCTGTGACGTTGGGAGCTTCGATAGCTTAGGTCACTCGGACCCCAATCCTCAAACGAGGCGCCAGTCGGCAGGCAGTATCCTTTTCAGGATTCAGTTCCACACCGCCCCTATAGCTCAGTTGGTAGAGCTACGGACTTTTAATCCGCAGGTCCTAGGTTCGAGTCCTAGTGGGGGCACCACCGCGTTCAGCCCGGCTCGAGCAGGGCCGTCTCGACGCGCTCACGCAGCCATTTCTCGGCCTCGTCCCACGTCCATCCCAGCTCGGCGACGAACGTGAGCCACGATTGGTGCCCGAGATAGAACCAGAGCAGATCGGCGGCGCGCTGATCAGTGAGATCGGCTCGAAGCGGAGCCAATTCACGCAATCGCGGCAGCACGTCGGCCAGGGCCTGCCGGTAGATGCGATCGGAGCGCACCAGGATCTCCATCGCATTCTCGTCGACGGCGGCCGCCGTCCTGTTCACCCGGATGATGTCGTGATAGCGCTCATTGTCGAGCCTCACTCCGTGGGCCAGCACCCCGATCGCCTCGCGCGCGTCGCCCGCCCGGCGCACAGCGGCGAGCGTGGCATCGACGATGGGGTCACGGACGGCTTCGTCGATGATCGTGGCCAGGATCGCCGTCTTGCCGCCGGCACTGGCATAGACGGTCGGTACCGCCACGGCGGCCTCGCGTGCGATGTCATTGACGGTGACCTTGCCGTAGCCCTTGCCGACGAACAGGCGCATGGCGGCGTCGAGAATCCGCGCGCGCGTGTCTTCGGCGGCCTCGGCGCGACGTGCGGATCGGTACGGCCGCCCTGCCGGTGTTTCCGAGCTCATCCCCGACCTTCGATATAGGAACCCTATAATCAATAGAGCATCAGGATAATTTTAGAGCCGAAGGGGTAGATGGCACGTGAAATCAGAGTTCAGCACGGTGTTCCACGATTTGGCCGCCCAGCCGCCCACGGCGAGTTACGAGGTGTTCGGCGGGGTTGTCGAGTTCCTCAGCTGGTCCGAGGAGTTCTGCGTACTGCGCGGCACCGTTGCCCCGGGTTCGGTGGTGGCGTTGCACAGCCATCCAGACGCGGAGGACTTCCTCATCCTGTCCGGTAGCCAACAGGTTCTGGTCCAGACAGTCGGCGGCGACCTGGAGTGGCGCGACGCACATGCCGGCGACTACATCCGCGTGCCCGGCGACGTGCTGCACGCGTGGCGAAATGTGACGGACGAGCCCGCCGTCGACCTCATCGTCACGACGGCCCGGCTCGGACGGTTCTTCGCCGAGGTCGGCCGCCCGATGACCGACACGCTCGGGCCGCCCACGCCGGAGGAGGTGGCGAATTTCGTCGCGGTGTCGCAGAAGTACGGCTACGTACTGGGCACCCCGGAGGAAAACGCCGCGGTCGGTATCACGCTGCCGACGTTCTCGTCGGCGGACGGTTAGTCATCGTCGTTGCCGCCCTTCGGCTTCCGCCCGTGGCCGTGATCGCCGTGCTTGCGGTGACCGGGCGGTAGAAACTCCGCGGACACCGGTGGCGCGACGGTCGGCGACGGCATACTCGTGGCCGGTGACGGCGGGGCCGGGGTCGGCACCGGCGCCGTCGTGCTCGTGCTTGCGGGTGCCGGCGCGGGCGGCCCCGATTCGACCGCCACCAGCACGAGGGCAAGGACGACGGCGGCCACCACGGCACCCAGCACCAGGATCTTCCGCGCCGGCCTCGGCCGGGCCGCCGGCGCGACCGTCACCGTCGGCGGCGGAGGAAGCGGCGCGGCCATCACCCGGGTGGCCGGCCGCGCGGAGACTCCCGGGACGGAACCGCCGGCAAGCGCCGAGCGCATCGCGGCCGCACTGCCGAACCTCCACCGCGGATCCCGCGCCATCGAGCGTTCGATGACCGCGGCAAGGGCCGGATCGACGTCGGGCCGCATCATCGCCAGGGGCGGCGGGGCATCTTCGGCAATGGCGCGGGCCAATGCGGCCAGGTTCTGCTGCGGAAATGCCCTGCGCCCCGTCAGCGCTTCATAGCCGACCACGCCGAGCGCATAGACGTCGTCGGCGGCCGAGCCGGACCCGCCCGCAACGCGGTCCGCGCTCAGGTAGGCCATGGTGCCGATGATCTGACCGGTCACGGTATGGGGCGTTTCGGCACTCTTCGCGATACCGAAGTCGGCCACCTTCACGTCGCCGGACGCGGTGAACAGGATGTTGGCCGGCTTGATGTCGCGGTGCAGAACGCCTGCGGCGTGCGCGGCGGACAGGGCCGACAACACGCTGTCCAGAATCATCCGCACCTGCCGCTGCGGTAACGGCCCCTGTTCGATGGCGTCGGCAAGCGTCCGCCCCGACAACCGCTCCATCACGATGTACGGCGCTCCCTCGTGCTCTCCACTGTCGTGGACCGCGACGATGTGCGGATGGGTGAGCGCGGCGGCCGCCCGCGCCTCGACCTCGAAACGCCGGCGAGTATCGGGCTCTTCGCTGATACCCCGATGGAGCAGCTTGACCGCGACCGCGCGATCAAGGCGGGTATCCCAGCCGTCGCGAACTTCGGCCATCCCGCCGCGGCCCAGAACCCCCCGCAGCTCATAGCGGCCGCCAAGAAGTTCTGGCGCCTCCATACTCCCAAACTAGCCGGTCGGTGCCGGCAAACGTTCGGCGACTAGGTGGCGCGTGGAGCGGGAATGGCGATCGGCGGAGGCGTGCTGACGACCTCGACGACATTCGCGATGGCCTCCGCGATCGCATCGATGAGACGCATGCCCAGTGTCACGGGAACGTATGGCACGAAGTCCTGATCGTTGAAAAGGGACGCGGCAAGATTCCCGTTGGCCACGTGGCCGTGGTTTTCGTTCGATCTGGGCACGAGGGACCCCGTGACCGCGAGCGGCGTCGTGGTGAACCCGATCACCAGCGCGGCCACCACCGTCGGAATCGACAGGCCGATGGACCGAGATACCCGCGCGATGGTGTGCCGAGGCTTCTTCCCTCGCGACACATGAGAATCGTGCCCGACTGCCGCGGAAAGGCCCAGCCGAAACGCCGAACTCTCATCAGCTTGTTACCTTGCGGGCACGGTTGGCACCGCTATGGTATGCGGCCACAGTATGCGGCCAGCAACCCAACGGCCTGACGCCGGCTTCGCGCGCGGCGTCAACGACATTTACTGACGAGCACGTCGTGATCGTCGGACACCGCTGCGGTATGTGGTCGCAATTCACCAGCGGCACAATGACATTGGCGATCTCGGGGCTATGAGCCGCTGTCGCCGCCGTCCGGGCCGCCGGCAGTCCCGGATCGCGAGGTGGTGCCCGCCGAGGAATCGGATGAATCGGACGGCGACGGATCGCGGTCGGCGGTCTTCGGGGACTCGGCGTGGGTGGCCTCGTCGCGCTTGACGTCCACGTGCCCGGCGCCTTTCTCCGTGTCGTCGTCCTTGACGACGTCGTCCTTGCCTACCTCGTCTTCGTCGACCTCGTCGTTGGCGTCGTTGTCCTTGACGTCGTTGTCCTTGACGACCGACTCCTCGACGTCTTCGGCCACGACCTCGTCCGTGTCGGCTTCCCCCACCGGCGCCTGCTGTGGCGTCGGCGACGATCCGCCCTCCGGGGTTGCGACGAGTTCCGCGTTCTCCGGTGCGGCAAAGCGGACGGCATTCACATCGGCGGGTGGGCCGGGCGGCAACGGCTGCTGACGTTTCGCCGAGGGTGCGGGCGCCATCTGCGGCGCGGCGGCTGCCGCCGGAAGGGCGACCGGCGGCGGTACCCCGAGAAGCGCCAGCGTGTTGACGATCGTCTGGTTGACCGCGGCGAGGAAGTCGCTGATGACCTTGGCGGGATCGTGGATCGGGATCAACCTCACCGGCGACGGCACCCACGGATCGATGTCACGCCGGTAGCCCAATTCCACGATGCACGTGGTGAGCGGCTCGACGACGTCGATGAGGGCCTCGGGGACGCCGAGGCTGCGCAGGGGACCGAACAACGGCAGGTTCTCGGTGTTGAAGAAGTAGTAGTCGGTGTCGCCGTGACTGCCGTCGAAATGGAGCGCCGGATTTGGCGCGAGCGTGACGTCCGCGTATTCCTCGTGAACGTAGAAGAAGCCGAGCACCGCGTTCAGGACCGCAGGCGCGTCGATCGGATAGATCGGGAAGTCGGCGAAGCCGTCCCATCTCTGAGTGATGATGTCGGTGTGGAACGGCGTGTCCGTCGGGGCGGGGCCGTTGAAGTAGAAGTCGACGAACGGCAGGTACAGCCCCCATAGCCGGGTCATCACGCCGCCGTTCGGCAGGTTGAGCGTGCCGATGGTGACGAAGTTGATGTTCGGCGGGTTCGGGTCACCCGCGAATTGCGCTGCGAGCTTTCGCTTTTCGAGGTAGGAGATCACCGAGCTCTGCGAGTGGCCGAAGATCACCAGGTCGTCGTTGCCGTGCGAGGCCATCGCCTTCTCGAGATCGCTCAGGCCGATCCGAACGGACGTCCCGAACGGGTGGTCGAACAGTCCGGTGACGGGCCAGGCCTGTTCGGGGGTGTCGACCGCCTCGAACTGACCGTCGAAGTCGACCGTCGGATGTGTGGGCACGATGAACTGGTTCTCGGCCATCTTCACGAACCAGGGCGGCGGGTCGGGGGTGAACGTCCCGCTCATGATCAACGCCGTCGTCGCGAGCAGTTGGACGGCCGTCGACACCGTGGCCACCAGGGCCAGCGCGGCGGTGGTCAGCAGCACCAGAAACGCGATGACGGTCGACCGCGCCACCTGGATCATCGATCGATCGTCCTCGAAGTGCGACTCCGGCGTAGGGGAACACCGAATTCGGTAATCTCTACCTCGTGCTCTACCAGCAGGTTCGGCGGGCGTTCTGGCGGCGACACCCCATGATGACCGGTCTCGGGCTCGCCGTGGTCGCGTGGTGGCTCTGGCTCGGCTGGTACGAGGCGGTGGCGGTCACGGTCGTCGCCGGCCTGCTGATGTACGCCTCTCGCCGTCGACGGGCACGGACGCTTCGCGATGCCGCACTGCGCGCCCGCGCCGACTTCGAGTACCGGCTGAGCCTGGCCGGTGACCCCCGAGGGGTGTTCGGCCGGTATCCACCGGTGCAGCCCGGCTGGTTTCCCGATCCCCGGAACGGGCGCGCGATGCGCTATTTCGACGGGTCGATGTGGACGGGTTACGCGGTCTGGCGGTAGCCCTCAGACATTCGGGCAGTAATGCATCGGCTGGCCGCGCTTGTCCAGCGGCGGCAGATTGCGACCCGGCGTCTGCGGCAGCGGAGCGTCGGCGGGGATCCGTCCGCTGGCACGATCCCAGCCCGCCCGGGCCCGTGGATGCTTGCGGGCGCGTTTCGGTAAGAGCGAGAACATGATTCGTACGGCCTGGCCGAAGCGGCGGTGCAGCCGTTCGTCGCGGCGCGACCAGCTGAAGCCGAGCAGGTCCCGCACCGGTTGGTCGTAAAGCCCGATGCACAGCCAGCGCATGAACGGCGCCACCAGATGCCGCTGCACCGGCCTGAACAGAGTGTCGGGGGCCCGTTTCATGAACCAGGGTTTCCCGTAGTTCTCCAGAGCGAGCACGTCTCGGGTTGCCTGGTTGTCCTCCAACATGTTTCGGCACATGTGATCCCAGTAGGCCTGGAAGTCCTCCCACGTTTCCGGCACCGGCCGCATGCTCATCCCGTACATGCGGTACCAGGCGACGTGCTCGTCGAACAGTTGGCGCTTGTCGTCCTCGCTGATGCCACCGCAGAAGTATTCGGCCACCAGGATGGTGCCGACGAAGAACGTCGAGTGCGCCCAGTAGAAGACATCCGGGTTCAGCGCGTGATAACGCCTGCCCTTGGCGTCCACCCCCTTGATCGTCGTGTGGTAATCGCGCACCTCGGCGCCGGTGACCGGCGCCCGGTCACCGTCGAACACCACGCCGCCGATCGGATACAGCGAGCGCAGCACCCGGGGCCAGGGTTCGCGACGAAACGTCGAGTGCTCCTCGACCGCCGCGCCGAGCTGGGGATGCATGTTCTGCATCGAGCCGGCCCAGGGGCCCTGCAGCATCCCGCGCCAGTCACCGAAGTACTTCCATGTCAGCGAATCGGGCCCCAGTGGCTGCGGCGGCGCGTCGTAGCCGCCGGGTGCCGCGGGACAGCCGGTCGCCAGCGGCCCGGTGGCCACCGGGCACGCCTCAGAAGTATCTTGAGTCACTGGTTAACTTCCTATCGGGCCAGGACAGCAGATTGTGACTACATGCGTTGTCACCGTCCGAGCTTAGGAGTGATGTGTCTTCCGGTCAACGACGGGGCCGCTGGTCGGGCGTTCCCCTGCAGGACCGCCAGGTGCTGCGGCGCGACGAGCTGATCGCGGCAGGCGTCGCACTATTGGGCGGTGAGTCCGGTCCCGCGCTGACGGTGCGCGCGGTCTGCCGCGCCGCCGAACTGACCGAACGCTACTTCTACGAGAGCTTCACCGACCGGGACCAGTTCGTCCGCGCCGTCTATGACGACGTGTGTGCGCGGGCGATGTCGACCCTGATGACCTCGGAGAGCCCGCGTGACGCCGTCGAGCGGTTCGTGGCGCTGATGGTTGATGATCCCGCCCGCGGCCGGGTGCTGCTGCTGGCGCCGGAACGCGAACCGGTGCTCACCCGCTCGGGTGCGGAATGGATGCCGAACTTCATCGAACTGTTGCAGCGCAAGCTGACACGCATCACCGACCCCGCAGTACAGGCCATGGTGGCCACTGGGTTGATCGGCGCGCTGACGGCGTTGTTCACCGCCTACCTGAACGGACGGCTGCCGGCCACCCGCGAGCAGTTCATCGACTACTGCGTCGACATGCTGCTCAGCCGGGTGTCGAGTTATTAGGGATCTACTCGTCGGGCGTGCTGACCTCTTCGAGCGCCTGCTCTTCCTCCTGTTGGGCCTGCTCGTCGGCAGCCGCCTTGGCCTCGCGGCCCGTCTGCGAGCCCAGCGAATCGCCAGGGGTGGTGGCAGTGGCGTATCCGCCGTTGCAGTTGAGGTAGAACTGCACCTGGCCGTCGACGTGGGCGCCGTCGTCGGCGTCGGCGAACGGTGCCGTCTGGGACCTGGTCACGATGCAGTCGTCCTGCGACAGTTTGTCGCCTACCCGGCCGGCGACCACCACGGTCTGGCCGGCGTCACTGGCGGCCGATGAGGCATCCGCGTAAGTCTGGCCCGCGTAGTCGTCCGCCGCGGCGACGCCGGTGCCGAACAAAGCCATGCAGGCTGATGCGGCCGCGACGCCGGCCGCTGCGACGATAGACTTCTTCACTGAGCCCGACCTCCGATATGTCTGAGTGATTACTGCCACTTTGATGGTGGCAGCTTATTGCCTGGCCTGGTTAACCGCTACCGAACACGACAGGTCCGGAGTCTCAGCCCTCGTCGTCCTGCGCGGCCGACGCCTGACGGCCTTCGCGATCGCGAGGGAGTTGCCCGGCGAACCCGCCGAGAATCTTGAGTGTCTGCACGGGAAGCCGTCCTTCGCGTCGGTCGATCTGGCCGGATAACCGGGCTCCCCGCAGTGGCCGCGGCGATAGTACCGCGACAGAAAGTGTCTCGTGTGGCGTGTGTGACACTCTGGTGCGGAGCTTGATGTCACCGGGTTACACAGATATATTGAGTGCAACCAACAGGTACAGATAACTGGGGAGGGGCACATGACGACGTCAGACCTGACGGATCTGCAGCTGCTACATGAGCTTGAGCCCGTGGTTGAGAAGAATGTCAACCGGCACCTGACTATGCGCAAGGACTGGAATCCGCACGACTACATCCCGTGGTCGGACGGAAAGAACTACTACGCCCTCGGCGGCAAGGACTGGGAACCGGAAGAGTCCAAGCTCTCCGAGGTCGCCCAGGTCGCGATGCTCCAGAACCTCCTCACCGAGGACAATTTGCCGTCCTATCACCGCGAGATCGCGATGAACTTCAGCATGGACGGGCCCTGGGGTTTCTGGGTCAACCGCTGGACGGCCGAGGAGAACCGGCACGGCATCGCCCTGCGCGACTACCTCGTCGTCACCCGCGCCATCGACCCCGTCGAGCTGGAGCAGCTGCGCATCGAGCAGATGACGCGCGGCTTCAGCCCGGGCCAGAACCAGCAGGGCGACCTGTTCGCGGAGAGCCTGTTCGACTCCGTCATCTACGTGACCTTCCAGGAGCTGGCCACCCGCGTGTCGCACCGCAACACGGGCAAGGCGTGCCAGGAGGCCGTCGCCGATCAACTGCTGCAGCGTGTTTCGGCCGACGAGAACCTGCACATGATCTTCTATCGGGATGTGTCGGCTGCCGGGTTCGATATCGCGCCGAACCAGGCGATGGCCTCTCTGCACCGCGTGCTGACCAACTTCAAGATGCCCGGCTTCACCGTGCCGGAGTTCCGGCGCAAGGCTGTGGTCATCGCGGTCGGCGGCGTCTATGACCCGCGGATCCACCTCGACGACGTGGTGATGCCGGTTCTGAAGAAATGGCGCATCTTCGAGCGTGAGGACTTCAACGGCGAGGCGGCGCGGTTGCGCGATGAACTGGGTGTGCTCGTCGACGAGCTCGAGGAGACATGCCAGAAGTTCGAGGTCGCCAAGCAGCGCCGGCTCGAACGCCAGGCCAAGGTCGCCGAGAAGAAGGCGGCCAAGAACCTCTTGGTGACCTCATCAGCGTCCTGACCGAGGAGGCTCCGCTTCAGATCGGTCCGATCGCACTGCGCAGTCCCGTCGTCCTGGCGCCGATGGCCGGCGTGACGAACGTCGCCTTCCGGACCCTGTGCCGCGAGCTCGAGCTGGCCCGGGCCGGCACTGTCAGCGGCCTCTATGTGTGCGAGATGGTGACCGCGCGTGCGCTCGTGGAGCGCCACCCGGTGACCATGCACATGACGACGTTCGCCCCCGACGAGTCGCCCCGCTCGCTGCAGCTCTACACCGTCGATCCCGACACCACCTTCGCGGCGGCCCGGATGATCGCCGATGAAGGGCTCGCCGACCACATCGACATGAACTTCGGCTGCCCGGTGCCGAAAGTGACCCGGCGCGGCGGAGGTGCGGCCCTGCCGTTCAAGCGGCGGCTGTTCGGTCAGATCGTGGCGGCGGCTGTTCGCGGCACCGAGGGCACCCGGATACCGGTGACGGTGAAATTCCGGATCGGCATCGACGATGCCCACCACACCCACTTGGACGCCGGCCGGATCGCCGCCGAAGAAGGGGCCGCCGCCGTCGCGCTGCACGCCCGCACCGCAGCGCAGCGCTACTCCGGCACCGCCGACTGGGAGCAGGTGGCCTCGCTGAAACAGCACGTCACCACCGTCCCGGTGCTCGGCAACGGCGACATCTTCGACGCCGACGACGCGCTGGCCATGATGGCCACGACCGGCTGCGACGGGGTGGTCATCGGCCGCGGCTGCCTGGGGCGGCCCTGGTTGTTCGCCGAGCTCTCGGCGGCGTTCACGGGCCGTCCGCAGGCGACGCCACCCACGCTGGGCGAGGTGGCGACCATCGTCCGCCGCCACGGCGAGCTGCTGACCGACCATTTCGGCGAGGACAAGGCCATGCGGGACATCCGCAAACACGTCGCCTGGTACCTGCACGGCTTCCCCGCGGGCGCCGAGCTGCGCAGGGCACTGGCCTTGGTGAAGACGCTTGCCGAACTGGATGCGCTGCTCGATCAGCTGGATCCCAGAGTGCCGTTTCCGCAGGCCGCTCAGGGTCCGCGCGGCCGACAGGGTTCTCCGGCTTCGGTGGCACTGCCGGACGGATGGCTGACCGATCCCGACGACTGCGCGGTGCCCGCGGGCGCGGACGTCATGCACTCCGGAGGCTAAGTCGTCTCGATACCGAGACGACTCTGACATCTGATCTCTCAGGATGTCTCAGTACGATATGAATCTCGTCGAAGGTGGCCTCCGGTGGCGGAGCCACGTGAAGTGCTGGTAGAAGCTATAGGCACTGCTTGATACCCATGCGCACCGACGCGCACAATGCCATCAGGGGCCATCAGAGTTGGAGGCCGGTACGAACATGAGTGACGGCGACAGCGCCACTCCTGGCCCCCGTGGCTCTTCTTCAGGTGCGCACGGACCGTCGGATGACGACGGGTCCAATCAATGGCTTACCCGAAGTCCACGACCTTCACCAGGCGCCGCGCCGTGGGAACGGCACGCCGCTGCCGAACCCGAGCCGCCCGCGGTCCCCGAGTCGACCGGTAATCACACCGACGGGGTGACCGTCGCCGACCTGATCGCCCGGGTCAGTGGTCACGCCAGCGTGCCCGAGGAGCTCAGACGTAACCGCGCCGAATCCGCACGCGAACTACCGCCGCCCCCGCCGGTCCCGCAGCCCACCGAGATCATCGACGCCGTGCGTGAGGCGCCCGAGCCCATCACGCCCGCCTACGAATCCGATCGCGCCTACCCATCCGACCGCGCGGACACCGAGATCCTCCCGCTCGCGTCGCTACGGTCTGGGGACCTGCCCGACCTGGCATCGCGTCGGACCCGACGACTGTCGCCGTTGCATGTCGTCTCCCGGTTGGGCTCGAATCCTCAGAAGACGCGCCGCAGTCGTCGGAAGACGATCATCGCCGGCCGCGCGATCGCTGCTCTCATCGCCGTGCTCGCCCTCGCCCTGACTGGCGGGGCATGGCAGTGGCAGTCGGAGAAGAACAACATGCTCAACAAGGTGTCGGCGCTGGACCTCGGCTCCCGCGACATCCTCGATCCCAATGCGCAATTCGGCGACGAGAACTTCCTGATCGTCGGCGTGGACAGCCGATTCGGCGAGAACAGCGACATGGGCGTTGGCACCACCGCGGACGCAGGTGGATCCCGGTCCGACACGGTGATGCTGGTCAACATTCCCGCCAATCGCAAACGCGTTGTCGCCGTGTCGTTTCCGCGCGACCTGGCCGTCACGCCGATGCAATGCCAGGCCTGGAACCCCGAGACCGGCAAATACGGTCCTCTCTATGACGAGGACACCGGAACGTATGGCCCCGACCAGGTCTACACCGAGACCAAGCTGAACTCGGCGTACTCCCTCGGCGGTCCCAAGTGTCTGGTCAAGCTGGTCCAGAAGCTGTCGGGGCTGTCCGTGAACCGCTTCATGGCCGTCGATTTCGCCGGCTTCGCGAAGATGGTGGACGCCCTGGGTGGCGTCGAGGTGTGCAGCACGACGCCACTGGAGGATTACGAGCTCGGCACCGTGCTTGCCAACGCCGGCCGCCAGATCGTCGACGGGCACACCGCATTGCAATATGTGCGTGCCCGCCAGGTGACCACCGAAACCAACGGCGACTACGGACGAATCAAAAGGCAACAGCTGTTCCTGTCATCGCTGCTTCGTTCAATGATCTCCAAGGAAGTGTTCTTCTCGCTGTCCAAGCTCAACGACGTGGTCAACATGTTCATTCAGGACAGCTACGTCGACAACATCAAGACCAAGGATCTGGTCGACCTCGGCCAGTCGGTGCAGGGGGTCAACGCGGGGCGGATCACCTTCGTGACCATCCCGACCGGCGAGACCGACTCCGAGGGCAACGAGCCGCCGCGCATCGAAGACATGCGCGCGCTGTTCGACGCGATCATCAATGACGATCCGCTGCCCGAGGAGAAGAACGCCGACAACACCCCCGTGCCGGGCACGCCCGAGTCCGCGGCCAGTGCGGTGCCGGACGACTCGAGCGAGTCGACCTCGTCGGCGCCGGCTCCCCCGTCATCAACCGCCGAGCTGGTCGACGCGGTCACCACCAACCCTCAGGACGTCACGGTGCGGGTGTCGAACTCCACCGGCGAGAACGGGCTGGCTTCCACGGCCGCCGACGAATTGCAGTCACACGGCTTCAACGTCACGACCCCCGACGACTACCCGGGTCCACTGAACTCGACGACGGTGTTCTTCTCGCCGGGCAATGAGCAGGCGGCGGCGACCGTCGCGTCGGCCTTCACCAATCCGATGATCGAACGGGTGTCGGGCATGGGAGACGTGGTGCAGGTCGTCCTCGGCAGCGACTTCTATTCCGTCGCCGCGCCGTCGCCGAGCGGTTCGCCGGTGCAGGTCCACGTCATGCACGGAACCAGTAGCCCGCCGACTCACCTCCCGGAGGATCTGACCGTTACCAACGCGGCCGACACCACGTGTGAGTAGCCGCTCCGGCCCCGGTCTCCGACCACGTTTCGGCAGGTGGCATTCACCTTTCGTTCACCGCCCGCGTCGTGACGATTTGATGCGGATAGCCGTAGGCTGAGCGCATGCGAACCGCGTACCACGAGCAGCTAGAGGCCCTGACGGACCAGCTCGGCGAGATGTGCGGGCTGGCGGGCGCGGCAATGGAGCGCGCAACGCAGGCCCTGCTGCAGGCCGATCTGGTGCTTGCCGAGCAGGTGATCACCGACCACGAACAGATCGCGACGATGAGCGGCCGCGCCGAGGAGGCCGCGTTCGTGCTGCTGGCCCTTCAGGCGCCGGTGGCGGGCGACCTGCGGGCCATCGTCAGCTCGATCCAGATCGTCGCGGACGTCGACCGGATGGGCGCGCTCGCGCTGCACGTCGCCAAGATCGCGCGGCGGCGCCACCCGCAGCACGCGCTGCCGGAAGAAGTCAACGGATATTTCGCCGAAATGGGCCGCGTTGCAGTCGAATTGGGCAACAGCGCGCAAGAGGTGCTGGTCACCCGCGACCCGGAGAAGGCCGCCAGGATCAGCGAGGAAGACGATGCGATGGACGACCTGCATCGTCACCTGTTCACGGTGCTGATGGACCGCGAGTGGAAGCACGGCGTTGCCGCCGCCGTCGACGTGACACTGCTGGGCCGCTTCTACGAGCGGTTCGCCGACCACGCCGTCGAGGTGGCCAACCGGGTGATCTTCCAGGTCACGGGCAAGCACCCCGACGAAGAAGTGATCCCCACCCCACGCTGACCGTTACGGCCGGAGCACCAGCTTGCCCCTGGTGTGCCGCTCTTCCAGGATGCGAAACGCCCGCCGGACGTCGTCGAGGGGAAACACCTCGGCGATCGGCACCTCGAGCTGACCTGCCGCGATGAGCGCGGCCAGCTCGGCCAGGACGGCCGCGTTCGATCCCTCGGCACTGCCCACAATCTGAATCCCGAACCGTTCGACGGCCGCGAAATCGATGATCGTGTCCACCCGCTGCGGTTCGATGCCCAGTTCGGTCACGGCCAACTCGACGTAGCCGCCGCCGAAGAAGTCGAGGAACGCCTCGATCCGGCCGTTCGGCGCCGCTGCCCGCAGGCGGTTCGCCAGATCGGGCCCGTAGTTGACCGGGACGACGCCGTGCGCGGTCAGCCAGTCGTCGTTCGACGGGCCGGCGATGCCGAGCACGGTCGCCCCGCTCCGTTTTGCCAGCTGCACGGCGATGGAGCCGACCCCGCCCGCGGCACCGGCGACCGCGACGGTGTCGTCCGCCGTCAGGCCGACCGAGCGCACCGCGGCATACGCCGTCGCGCCCGCCACGTACAGGGCTCCGGCCACCTCCCACGGAACGGCTTCCGGCTTCGCAGTGACCTGATCGGCCGGGACGGATACGAATTCGGCCTGACTGTTGCGGCGGTCGCTGAAGCCGATCACCTCGTCGCCCACCGCGAAATCCCGCACCCCGGGACCCACTTCGGCGATGACCCCTGCGAGGTCGCTGCCCTGACCCGACGGGAAGGTGGCCGGCCATCGGTCGTGCAGGGCGCCACGGCGAATCATCGCCTCGCCGGGATTGATGCCCGCCGCCTTGACCGCGACCAGCACCTCGCCCTGTCCTGGGACCGGTTTGCCCACGTCGCGCACCTCGAGCACATCGATTTCGCCGTACTGATCGAACTGCACTGCCTTGCCCATAAGAGTTACGACCGACCGGGACGCCGCTCTATTCCGCGGGCATGATCCGGACCCCGACCTTCTTGGCCGCCATCATGTCACCGAGCACCTTGGTCAACACGGCCAGCTCGGCATTGCTGTATCGCTTCAGGAAGTCGGCCAGTCCGCGGCTCATCTCGTCGTGCATTTCGCGGTGCACGCCCGTCACCAGCAGGCCGTCGGCGGTCAGCGTCAACTCGATCTCCTTGCGGTTGCCCGGGACCGGCGTGCGTCGGACCAGGCCGGCGTCGACCAGTCGCTGGACGTGCTTGGACACCGTGCCCTTGAGCTGGCCCGACCGCGCGGCGAGTCCGACGACGCTGAGCGGGCCGTCGTCGATGTGGTCCAGCAGATGCATGGACAACGTGGGCAGCTTCCGGACCGCCGGCTCCAGCCGTCGCGGACATCTCTGCGCCATGAAGTCGCGCTCGGCGTCGCCGTCCTCGTCGGAGTCGAACTTGTCCCCCACCGCGCGGACCAGCTGCCCGACCTCGTCGATGAGCCCAGCTTTGGTTTTCATGGAAACCATCTTGTCATCCGGCGTGGAGTCGAGGAGTCGCGATGAAAGCTGCGGTGGTCGAAAACTGGGGTGAACCGCCGACCTACACCGACTTCCCGGATCCGGTGCCGTCGGAGTCCGCCGTGGTTGCCGAGGTCGAGGCATCGGCGCTGACCAACCTGACCCGCGGCCTGATATCGGGAAAGCACCACGCCAGCAACGAGATCCGGCTCCCTGCCGTACCCGGGGTCGACGGGGTGGCGCGTCTCCGGGACGGTCGCCGGGTGTACCCGGGCGCGCTGGCGCCGTACGGGATGATGGCCGAACGAACGCTGATCAACCCCGGCGGCGCACTCGAAGTGCCCGAGCATGTCGACGCGGTCACCGCGGCCGCGGTCCCCAATCCGGGGATGTCGGCATGGATGACACTGGAACACGCCGCCGCGATACGTCCCGACGACCGCATCCTGGTGCTGGGCGCCACGGGGGGTCACCGGCTCCGTCCCGGGCCAGCTCGCCGGGTCGGTGCTCGACGCGGGCCGGATCGTCGTCGCCGGTCGTGACGCGTCCCGGCTGGAATGGCTGCGATACACGCGGAGCGTCCGTTCGACGCGGTCCTCGACTACCTGTGGGGCCAGCCCGCCGAACAAGTCCTTGCCGCACTGGCGGCCGGCCATTCGGCGGCGCACTATCACGCCACCCGGTTCGTCCAGATCGGCACGATGGCCGGTCCGACCCTGACCCTGCCCGCGGGGATCCTGCGCGGCAACGGCATCACCCTGATCGGTGTCGGGCTGGGTAGCGTGCCGTTCGACGTACTGACGCGGACGCGAAACGAGGCGCTGCCCCGGTTGTTCGACATGGTCGGCACCGGAGAGCTTCAGCTACGCACGCAGGCACGTCCGCCGGCCGAGGTCGAGCAGGCGTGGACCGGTGGCGAGCCCTCGGGTACCCGGGTGGTGTTGACGCCGTAGCGATTATCCGAAGCGGCCGGAGATGTAGTCCTCGGTGGCCTTCTGCGTCGGGTTGGAGAAGATCTTCTCGGTGTCGTCGATCTCGACCAACCGGCCCGGCTTGCCCGTGGCCTCCAAGTTGAAGAACGCGGTCTGGTCGCTGACGCGGGCCGCCTGCTGCATGTTGTGCGTGACGATGACGATCGTGAAATCCTGCTTCAGCTCGGAGATCAGATCCTCGATCGCCAGCGTGGAGATCGGGTCCAGCGCCGAGCACGGTTCGTCCATCAACAACACATCGGGCTGCACCGCGATCGCGCGGGCGATGCACAGCCGCTGCTGCTGGCCACCCGAGAGGCCGCCGCCGGGCCTGTCCAGACGGTCCTTGACCTCGGTCCACAGGTTGGCCCCCTTGAGCGAGCGCTCGGCCACCTCGTCGAGGGTCTTCTTGCTGCGCACGCCCTGAAGCTTCAGGCCGGCCACCACGTTGTCGCGAATCGACATGGTGGGGAACGGATTCGGCCGCTGGAAGACCATTCCGATGGTCTTGCGGACACCGACCGGATCCACGCCGGCGCCGTAGATGTCCTCACCGTCGAGCAGCACCGACCCCTCGACGCGGGCGCCCGGGATCACCTCGTGCATGCGGTTCAGCGTCCGCAGCACCGTTGACTTACCGCAGCCCGAAGGCCCGATGAACGCCGTCACACTGCGTGGCTGGACGGACAGCGCCACGTCGGCAACGGCGTGGAACGAGCCGTAGTAGATGTTGACGTCCTTGAGGTCCAAACGCTTGGCCATGCGTTGCTCCTAAACCTTCTTGGGGGCGAAGATCTTCGCGACCAGGCGCGCCCCGATGTTGAGAATGGCGACCAACAGGATCAATGTCAGGGCGGCACCCCAGAGTCGGTCGGTGGGAACGACATTGGCTCCGGCGCCCGCCGAGATCTGGTCATACATCATGCCTGGCAGCGACCCCATGAACCCCGAGAACATGTCGAAGTTCATCGCCTGGGCGTAGCCGACCAGGATCAGCAGGGGCGCCGTCTCCCCCATGACGCGGGCCAGCGCCAGCATGATGCCGGTCACGATGCCCGACAGCGCCGTCGGGATGACGATCCGTGCGATCGTCTTCCATTTCGGGACGCCCAGCGCATAGCTGGCTTCCCGCAGATCCATCGGCACGATCCGCAACATCTCCTCCGTGGCGCGCACGATGACCGGAATCATCAACAACACCAAGGCGAGTGCGACGGCGAAGCCCGACCGCTCGAAGCCGAGGGTGGCGACCCACAGTGCGTAGATGAACAACGCGGCCACGATCGACGGCACACCGGTGAGGATGTCCACCATGAACGTGGTGATCTTGCCGAGGCGCGTCCCGCCGCCGTACTCGACGAGATAGATGGCGACGAAGATGCCGATCGGAATCGAGATGAGCGAGCAGACCAGGCCCTGCAGCAGCGTCCCGACGATCGCGTGATAGACGCCGCCGCCCGGAGAGAACGTCGTCATACCCGCTTGCGAGTGGGTGAACCAGGTCGGCGACGTTATCGCGTTGAAGCCCCTGACGATCACCGAGTACAGCACCCACAGCAGGGGCACCAGCGCGATGAGCACCGAGAGCGTCACGAGCACGGTCGCGGCGTTGTTGGTCACCTTGCGTCGCATGCTGACGCCCTGGAAGGCGGGCGCCTTGACTGGACGGTCCAGAGTCGACGTCATCGGGCACCCTTCCCGGCGACCGCGGCCCGCGCCAGCGAGTTCACCACGAACGTCAGGATGAACAGCACCAGGCCCGCCGCGATGTAGGCGCCCGCTTTGTACTGGTCGTTGAATTCGCTTGCGGTAGCGGCGATCTTGCTGGCGAAGGTGTATCCGCCATCGAACAGCGACCAGCCGAACGCCGTCTGCGTGCCGCGCAGGATGATCAGCAACGCAATCGTTTCGCCGAGCGCGCGACCGAGACCGAGCATCGCACCGCTGATGTACCCCGACAGTCCGAACGGCAGCACCGTCGTTTTCACGACCTCCCAGCGGGTGGCGCCGAGCGCCAGGGCCGCCTCGATCTGACCACGCGGCGTCTGGATGAAAACCTCGCGGGTGACCGCGGTGATGATCGGCAGGATCATCACCGCGAGAACGATTCCCGCGGTGAAGATGGTGCCCCCACCGGCCAGCGAGACGTTGCCGGTCTGGAACAGAAACAGCCAGCCGAGGCTCTCGTTGAGCCAGACCGCGAACGGCTTCAACGCCGGCGCCAGCACGTACAGGCCCCAGACGCCGTAGACGATCGACGGCACCGCGGCCAGCAGGTCCACCATGTAGGCAAGCGGACCGGCCAGGCGCCGAGGCGAATACTGCGTCAAGAAGATCGCGATGCCCAGCGCCACCGGCATGGCCAGCAGCAGCGAGAACACCGAGACGAACACCGTCACCTGCAGCAGGTCGAGGATGCCGAAATGCATCGCCGACGTGTCGGTGGTGACCCAGTTTCCGCCGAAGAGAAAGAAGTTCTCCTCGTTGCGGGCCAGCGCCGGAACCGCGCGCCAGAGGAGGAACAGTCCGATCGCCGCGATGAGGACGACGATGAAGATTCCGGAGCCCTCCGCCAACCCGCGGAAGATCCGGTCGCCCAACCGGATCTTCCCACCCTTGGAGGGGTCGGTGGAGATGGGCGACGGTTCGGGGAAGGGCGAGGCGATCACCTCACCCGACCCCGCGTCCGCTGGATTAGGTGTTGTCACATCGAGCCTATCCGTCATCGGTCACGACACCCATCCTCATTGCAATCGTGCTGGCGCGCTAGGTAACTATGCAATTGCATCGACGGACTTGAGCAGGCGCTCCTTGAACTCGTCCGGCAACGGGATGTAGCCCGCCGCCGACAGGTCCGCCTGCCCCTGGTTCGCCGAAACCGTCAGGAACGACTTCACCGCGGCGGCGGTGTCGGCGTCATAGCCCTTCGAGCAAACGACCTCGTAGGTCGCCAGCATCAACGGGTATGCGCCGGCTTCCTTGGTGGCGTAGATCGAGTTCAGATCGAGCGCCAGGTCGTTGCCCTCGGCGGCGAACTTGGCCGCCTCGATGGCCTTCTTCGCCGTGTCGTCGTTCAACTCCACTGCACCGCCGCCGTTGTCGATCTGCGCGAACGGCAGACCGGCCGCCGCGGCGGGGCTCTTCTCGACGTAGCCGATGGCGCCCGGGGTGGCCTGGACCGCCTGGACGACACCGGAGGACTTCTGTGCGCCCTCGCCGGCACCACCCTGGAATTCGCTGCCCGCACCCTTGGTCCAGCTCTGCGGCGCGGCCGCGCCCAGGTACTTCTGGAAGTTGTCGGTGGTGCCCGAGGAGTCAGACCGGTATACCGGCTTGATGTCGGTGTCGGGCAGGGTCGCGCCACTGTTCAGGGCGGCGATTGCCGGGTCGTTCCACTTCTTGATCTGGCCCTGGAAGATCTTGGCGAGCACGTCGCCATTGACGACCAGCTTGTCGACGCCTTCGAGGTTGTAGGCCATCGCGACGGGTCCGAACACCAGCGGCAGGTTCCACGCCGGGTTGCCGCCGCAGCGGTCCGCGGCCGGTTTGGCCTGATCGGCCCCGAGCGCCGAGTCGGACCCGGCGAAATCAACCTGCTTGGCAATGAACTGATCCCGGCCCGCACCCGACCCCGTCGGGTTGTACGACAGGTTCTTGCCCGAGCAGGTTTGGCCCCACGCCTTGTTGAATTCGGCGATCGCGTTCTGCTGGGCGGTCGAGCCCTCACCAGTGAGCTGGTTCTTGCCTCCGCAATCAGCGGATGCCGCTGCGGTACCCGAACCGGATGCCGCCGGGGAGGAGGACGTCCCGGCGTTGTTGTCGCTGCCGCATGCGGTCAGCGTCATTGCCGCGATCGCCGCCGCGGACAGTGCCATTTGAAGCGGCGTGCCAACGACCCGGCCAATGCTGTTGAGCTTCACTGATCCCACTTTCTTCTGAAGGCTTTGAACTCCCCGGCAACGTATGCGGCCGCAGTGGACGATGCACGGATGGAAAGTGAACAGAAGGTGAACAGGTCCAGCTAGTTCGCAGTTCCGACGGCGTAGGCAACATCAATGTTGTAGACCTCGAAACCCAGCCGTTGATAAGTCTTCACGGCCGCGGCGTTATCCCCCTCGACGTAGAGCAGCACCGTCGGGTCCTGACTCTGAGAGAGCGCTCGGCGAGGTGGTGCAGACCGATCAGGGTGAGCACACCGCCGAGCCCGCGGCCCTGCGCGGCGGGGTCGACGCCGACGATGTAGACCTCACCCAGATCGGGCGTGTGACGCTTCGTCCAGTGGAAGCCGAGCAACCTGCCCGAGTTTTGATCGACGGCCATGAACAGACCGTCAGGGTCGAACCACGGCTCGGCGCGGCGCTCGGCGATTTCGGCGGCCGTCCACCCGCCCTGTTCGGGGTGCCAGTCGAATGCGGCGTTGTTCACCCGCAGCAGTTCGGCGTCGTCGTCGGGCCCGGTGTAGGTGGTGATGCGGACACCCTCCGGGACGGTAACGGCCGGAAGGTCGGTCAGGGATCGCCGCATCTGCAGCAGTTCGCGCACGGCGTCGAGGCCGAGCGCCGTCGCGGTCGCGCGGGCGGGCCCGATGTTGCCGTGGGCCCAGATGCGGGTCGCGTCGCCGCCTTCGGCCAGCCCGGTGCGCGCCATCGCCGAGCCGATCCCGCGCCGCCTGGCCGCGGGGTGCACAACCAGTTCGGCCATGGCCGACGCCGCGTCACCGGCGAGGTTCAGGTAGCCGACAACGTCGTTGCTCTGGTCGCCGCGGACCGCCAGCAGGTGTCTGGTGCGGTCGTGCGGAAGTTCGCGCAGGACCTGGTCGCCGACGGGGGCGACCCCGTCCTCGCGGGATGCCGCCGCGAAGAGTTCGCGGATTTGACGCTGCTGGGCGTCGGTGAGGCCGGTGTGCCAGCCGATATCTGCGCCCGTCACTGACTGCGCAGCGGGTCAGCCAGCACGTCGGGAAGGCTGTCGGGTGCGTCGAAACCCGGATCGTCGGGCAGATCCTCCGGCGGCTCGGAGGCCTGCGCCGCCGGGCGGCCCCGCGCCGGGCGCACGGCCTTGTAGCCGACGTTGCGGACGGTGCCGATCAGGGATTCGTATTCCGGGCCCAGCTTGGCGCGGAGCCGTCGCACATGCACGTCGACGGTGCGGGTGCCACCGAAGAAGTCATAGCCCCACACCTCTTGAAGCAACTGTGCGCGGGTGAACACCCGGCCTGCGTGCTGCGCGAGGTACTTCAGCAGCTCGAATTCCTTATAGGTCAGGTCGAGCGGGCGGCCACGCAGCCGTGCCGTGTACGTGCCCTCGTCGATGACGAGCTCACCCAGGCTGATCTTGCCGGCATTCTCCTGGTTGGCCAGCCCGCCGCGGCGCCCCACCAACAGCCGGAGCCGGGCGTCGATCTCGGCCGGGCCGGTGCTGGGCAGCAGGATCTCGTCGAGCCCCCACTCGATGTTGACGGCCACCAGGCCGCCCTCATTGACGACGGCCACCACCGGAACCGATGTGCCTGTCGTGCCGAGCAGGCGGCACAGGCCGCGGGCGGCGGCCAGGTCAGCGCGCGCGTCGACGATCGCGACATCCGCGGTGCCGGCCTCGAGCAGAGAGGACACCTCGGTTGGCGCCGTCCGCACGTTGTGGGCGAGCAAAGACAACGACGGCAGCACCGATTCCGGATGCGGATCGACGGTCAGTAGCAGTAGATCCAACTGGCCCTCCTGCAGCCACGGGGACCTCTCCGATGACAACAGTGTCGGTGGTGACTTCCCAGATTCATGCTTGACACACGGCCGTTACCCGCCCGTTGGTCACCCTACGATAGCGCGCTACCTGCTCGTTAGCCGTGCGGAGGTCGGCAGAGGGTGCCGGTGGGCCAGAATGTGCGGGTGCGCAAGCTGCTGATCGGTGTCGTCGCGACGGTGCTAGCGCTGATCCTGGGCGCCCTGGGGGTTGATTTCGGGACGGCGATCTTCGCCGAATACCACCTGGCCAGGAGCGTACGCACGGCGGCAAACCTGAACTCGGATCCCTCGGTGGCGATTCTCGGCTTCCCGTTCATCGCCCAGGCCGCGCACCGCCATTACAAAGAGATCGAGATAAAGGCCACCGGCGTCGATCACGCGGTCGCCGGACAGGCGTCACTCGAGGCCACCATGCACTCGATCGACCTCGCCGACACGTCCTGGCTGATCCGGCCCGACGCCTCACTGCCGATCGGCAAGCTGGAGAGCCGCATCATCATCGACTCCACCCACGTCGGACGGTTCATGGGAATCCCCGACCTCCTGGTCGAGGCGCCGTCGCGCGAGACGAACGACGCCACCGGCGGCACCACCGAATCGGGCATCTCGGGCAACACCGGGCTGGTGTTCACCGGTACGCCCACGAAGGCCGGCTACGACAAGAAGGTCAGCGTCGCCGTCGACCTGTCGGTCGCCGGGCCTGAACAGACCACGCTGACCTTCACCGGAACCGGCGTGCTCACCGGCGCCGGCACCGCTGACCAGGCGGTGCCCGACGACAAGGTGCGCGCGGTGCTCGCGGCGTTCAGCATGGACATGCCCGGCCAGAAGTTGCCGTTCGGGGTGGCGCCCACCAGCGAGGGCGCACGCGGCTCCGACATCATCATCGAAGGCATCACCGAGGGAGTAACCGTGCACCTCGATCGGTTCAGGTTGTCATGAGCACGTCGTGGGCCCTCGTCATCGTGGTGTTGATCGCCGCGTTCGGGCTGGCCTACGTGGTCGGGCGGTTGCTCACGCTGCGGGCCGGCCTGCTCAGGGAAAGCCTCAAGCCGATCGATGTGGACACCACCGATCTCGGCCTGTCCCAGACCGGTCCGACGGTGGTTCACTTCAGCGCGGTGTGGTGTGGGCCCTGTGCCGGGGTGCGGCGGGTGGTCGATCAGGTGTGCGCGGAACTGCCCGGCGTGGCACACGTGGAGATCGACATGGACGCCAATCCGGAAGCGGCCCGGCGGCTTTCGGTGCTGTCCCTGCCGACCACGTTCATCTTCGACGCCCAGGGTGCTCAGCGGTATCGCACCTCCGGTGTGCCGACCGCCGCTGACCTGCGGTCGGCGCTGACACCGCTGTTGGCTTGATCACCATGTCTTTGGGTAAGCTGACGGGCGTGTTCACCCGCCTTGAGCCGATGCTCACCAAGCGCCGCGCAGTCGATCTGTGCCGCGTCGCGGGTTCTTGCTGTTGTTGTTGTAGCTGCTGAGCGCAGCCGCGCGGTCTAGCGCACTCGCTCGGAGCAGGTGTTTTTCCCTGCCCACCCCCAGCCCCCTTCAACACAACAGGAGTCTGTTCCATGTCGATCTACACGCCCGGGACCACCCGCGGAGCCGGCGGGCAGGTGGACGTGCGGGGTCCTCGGTTCGCCGCGTGGGTGACCACCGCGGTGCTGGTGGCCACGCTGGTCGTCTCCGGCGTCAGCGCCGTAGCCGCAGCGGTGCTTCTCGGCGTGCAGGCGGTGGTGTTCGCGATCGGCGCGGCACTCGGTCCGCGCCGCCACCCCTACGGCGTGGTGTTCGCCAACCTCGTCGCGCCGCGGCTGAGCCCGGTCAGCGAGCGTGAACCGGCGCCACCGCTGCAGTTCGCCCAACTGGTGGGCTTCGTATTCGCCGTCGTCGGCATCGTCGGATTCGCCGGCGGGCGTCCCACTTCTGGGCCTGATCGCCACGGGCCTTCGCACTGGCGGCGGCCTTCCTGAACGCGGCCTTCGGCATCTGCCTGGGCTGCCAGCTCTACCCGCTCGTCGCACGGCTGCGCCGTACGCCGTCTCCCGCATAACCCCAAATAGCAAGCAACCGAAGGGATTTCGTACATGGCACGCTCAGACGTCCTGGTCACGACAGACTGGGCCGAGAGCAATCTCGACGCGCCGAACACCGTCTTCGTCGAGGTCGACGAGGACACCACCGCCTATGACGGCGGGCACATCGCAGGCGCGGTCAAGCTGGACTGGAAGACCGACCTGCAGGACCCGGTCAAGCGCGACTTCGTCGATGCCCAGCAGTTCTCGAAGCTGCTGTCGCGAACGCGGCATCGCCAACGACGACACCGTGATCCTCTACGGCGGCAACAACAACTGGTTCGCCGCCTACGCGTACTGGTACTTCAAGCTCTACGGCCACGAGAACGTCAAGCTGCTCGACGGCGGCCGCAAGAAGTGGGAGCTCGACGGCCGCCCGCTGTCCACCGACGCGGTCGAGCCGCCCGGCGACCAGCTACACCGCCAAGGCGCCGGACAACAGCATCCGCGCGTTCCGCGACGAGGTCATCGCCGCCATCGGCGCCAAGAACCTCGTCGACGTGCGCTCCCCCGACGAGTTCTCCGGCAAGATCCTCGCTCCCGCGCACCTGCCGCAGGAGCAGAGCCAGCGGCCCGGGCATATCCCCAGCGCCATCAACGTGCCGTGGAGCAAGGCGGCCAACGAGGACGGCACCTTCAAGTCCGACGACGACCTGGCCAAGCTGTACGCCGAGGCCGGCTTGGACGGCGAGAAGGAGACCATCGCCTACTGCCGGATCGGTGAGCGCTCGTCGCACACCTGGTTCGTGCTGCAGGAGCTGTTGGGACACAAGAACGTCAAGAACTACGACGGCAGTTGGACGGAATACGGCTCCCTGGTGGGAGCCCCGATCGAGTTGGGAAGTTGATATGTGCTCTGCACCGAAGCAAGGACTGACGTTGCCCGCCAGCGTCGACCTCGAGAAGGAGACGGTGATCACCGGCCGCGTCGTCGACGGCGCCGGCCAGACCGTCGGCGGCGCATTCGTGCGCCTGCTGGACGCCTCCGACGAGTTCACCGCCGAGGTCGTCGCATCGGCCACCGGTGACTTCCGGTTCTTCGCCGCGCCCGGGCACCTGGACGCTGCGTGCGCTGTCCCCGGCGGGCAACGGCGACGCCAGCGTGGCGCCGTCCGGCGCGGGCATCCACGAGGTCGACGTCAAGGTCGCCTGAGCGACGATCAAGGCGTGGGTGCACCACCCGCTTGCGGGGGAGCACGAGCCGATGAGGAGCTAGGCCATCAGCTCATGCCTAGCGACGATCAAGGCGGCTGTTACGGCCGTTGCTGCGTCTTCCCCGTGAAAACGCTGCGAACTTAGCTGGCTCGGTCCAAGATGTGGTTACTTCCCGCGCTGACGCGCGGATACCACGATGAACAGGACCGACTATGAAGATCACCATTGCTGGCGGCGCAGTGGCCGCCTTCGCAGCTGTTGCCATGGTCTCCGCGCCGCTCGCCAGTGCCGGACCGGAAGACGACTTTCTGAACGTGATCGCCGGTGAAGGAATCGATTGGCCCGCCAGCAAGACCCAGAACGTGATCGACACCGGCCACGCCGTCTGCACCGACTGGCGGAACGGCGCCACACTGGCTACCGAAGTCACGGATCTGCAGAGCGTGACCGACTGGGACGACAATCAGACCGGCGTCTTCATCAGCGCGGCGACGGGCGCGTTCTGCCCGGAGTACGAGCACAAGCTCGCTAGTCAGGCTACCGACGGCCGCCGAGAGTCACGGACTCCCGGCGGCTAGACTCTCCGGCGTGGTGCTGTTCTTCGAGATCATGCTCGTCGCGGCCGTCGTGGTCATCACGTGGTTCGCGCTGTACGCGCTGTATCGGCTCATCACCGACGAGTCGTGACACTCCGGGCGACGAGGCGGTCGCCGCTGCGGCCGAACGGGCCAAGACCGACGGCGGCGCGCAACATTCCGGTGTTCGCCGATCTGCCGGTGCCGCGCCGACACCGCCAACCTGCGCGAGGGCGCGAACCTGTCCGACGCGCTGCTCGCGCTGCTGCCGCTGGTGGGTGTATGGCGCGGCGAGGGTGAGGGCCGCGGAGCCGCGGCGACTACCGGTTCGGCCAGCAGATCGTCGTGTCCCATGACGGCGGCGACTACCTGAACTGGGAGGCCCGGTCCTGGCGGCTGACCGAGTCCGGCGAGTACGACGCAGCCCAGGGCTGCGCGAGACCGGCTTCTGGCGGTTCGTCAACGACCCCAACGATCCCGTCCGAATCCCAGGCCATCGAGCTGCTGCTGGCGCATTCCGCGGGCTATGTCGAGCTGTTCTACGGCCGGCCGCGCAACCAGTCGTCGTGGGAGCTGGCCACCGACGCGCTGGCGCGCAGCAAGTCGGGAATGCTGGTCGGCGGGGCCAAGCGGCTCTACGGCATCGTCGAGGGCGGCGACCTCGCCTATGTCGAGGAGCGCGTCGACGCCGACGGCGGCCTGGTGCCGCACCTGTCGGCCCGGCTGACGAGGTTCGTCGGATAGTGCGCGGCTCGCCGCTGGTGGCCGCGGTCGATTGCCGCGGCGGCATTGCTGGTTCCGTGCTCCACGAACGAGACTGCACCGCCAGACTTCGACGCCGAGTCGCTCCGGCCGGTCACGGCAGGTTCGCCGCATGCCTGGGCGAGCACGGCGTGCCCGCGGCGGCGGGTCCCGCTGCGGACCGACCACCGGCGCGTCGATCCCGGCACGTGGCCGAGGCGATGCAGTCGTGCTCGACGCTGGCGCCGGGACCCGCGAGCTGCAGTCCGAGCCCAGACATGGAGCGGCCCCCGAGCCGTAGTTCCTGGTTGGACAAACCGTAGGGCTCGGGGGCCGGGTGGCTGCGGGGAATTCGCCAGCGCGCGCAGGTGACTCCCCGGTGCTGCTAGCTCGCAGCCACCTCACATGTCCATAAGTCAATCAATTTGTCGGACCACCTCCTTCCCTGTGTACGAGCGACCGTACCCGCGAGCCGACCGACAAGCGATTTTCGGCCGGTTCGCGCTCAGCGATCGCTGACGATCGCGGCGTCGACCAGTTCGGCGAACTCGGCGGCCAACGGCGCATGGCGCAGCGGCTTGCCGTCCAGCGTGTGCACCCGGGCCGCCAGCGTGATGCTCGACACCAGCCAAACCCCTTGGGCGGCAACAAGATCGGCGGGGCGCAGCGCTCGGTAGTCGCAGTCGTAACCCTTGTTGCGGGCCACCTCGAACAGGGCCTGCTGCGTGGTGCCGCGCAGGATCGGATACCACGGCGGCGGGGTGAGCAGGCACGGTGCCGCCGTTCCGACTCGGTGGCGATGACCACCGTCGAGCGCGGACCCTCCAGGATCGTAGCCGTCGGAGCTGACGAAGATGACGTCACCGGCGCCGTGCCGCTCGGCGTGCCGCAGCGCGGCCATGTTCACCGCGTACGACAGCGTCTTCGCGCCGGCCAGCAGCCACGGCATGTCCGCGGCGCCGTCGGCGGGCAGCCCGCGGGCCAGCGTCAGCGCCGCCACCCCGTCACGCCGGACCGCGGCGACCCGGGCGGGCAGCGTCGCCGATCGTCGCGAACGCCGTAGGGGGCGAGCCGCCTTCCCGCCCGCGGCTGTACACCAGCCGCAGCACGCCCTCGCCCCCGCCGTCGGCGGTCCAGCGCTCGACACCGCGCGGCCACCGCCGCGCGCCACCGCGGCAGGTCCGGTGCGGGCAGATCGGTCATCCGTGCGGACTGCGTCAACCGGCGCCAGGTGCGCCTCGAGCAGACACGGCCGGCCGTCGCGCACCAGCAGCGTCTCGAAGACGCCGTCGCCGCGGACAGCGGCCAGGTCGTCGGCGTGCAGCAGCGGGGCCTGCGGGTCGTGCAGTTCACCGTCGAGCGTGACCACAACAGCGGGTTCGCTCGCCATGGGGCATCAGCGTAGCGCCGGCGAGGCCTGACGTAGAGTTGGCCTATGTCTGCAGTTCCCGCGCCCGAAGCCGGACCCGACGCCGGCGCCGTGTGGCACTACGGCGACCCGCTCGGCGAACAGCGTGCCGCCGCCGACGGGGCCGTGGTGGTGGACCGCTCCCACCGCGCGGCCTGACGCTCGCCGGCGGCGAGCGCAAGAGCTGGCTGCACACCATCTCCACCCAGCACGTCAGCGACCTGCCCGACGGCGCGTCACCCAGAACTCTGAGCCTCGACGGGCAGGGTCGTGTCGAAGATCACTGGGTCCAGACCCAGCTGACGGCGTCACCGTCTTGGACACCGAACCGTGGCGCGGCGAGCCGCTGCTGACCTATCCTGCGCAAGATGGTGTTCTGGTCCGACGTCATCGTCGAACCCGCCGATCTGGCGGTGTTGTCGCTGCTCGGGCCCCGGCTGGCAGACCCGCCGGTCCTCGATGCCCTCGGTGTCGAGTCGCTGCCGGCGGAAGGCGCCGCCGTCGCGCTGCCTGACGGTGGCTTTCTGCGCAGAATGCCGGGTCAGGGCCTCGAGCTCGACCTGGTGACGCCCCGCGACCAGGCCGCTCGATGGCGTCGGCGGCTCGTCGACGCCGGGGTGCGGCCCGGCGGGCGTGTGGGCCTACGAGGCGCACCGGGTGGCCGCGCTGCGGCCGCGGCTGGGTGTCGACACCGACGAGCGCACCATCCCACACGAGGTCGGCTGGATCGGCGTCGGCGGTACACCTGGACAAGGGCTGCTACCGCGGCCAGGAAACCGTCGCGCGGGTCCACAACCTGGGCAAACCGCCCCGGATGCTGGTCCTTGCTGCACCTGGACGGCTCGTCGGACCGGCCGGCCACCGGCGATCCCGTGCTGGCGGGCGGGCGGCCGTCGGCCGGCTGGGCACCGTTGTCGACCACGTCGACGAGGGCCCGATCGCGCTGGCGCTGCTTAAACGCGGCCTGCCCGCGGACACGGCGTTGACCACCGGCGGCGAAGCACAGGTGGCCGCCGTCATCGACGCGGACTCGATGCCGGCCGCCGATATGACGGGCGCGGGACGGCTGGCCGTGGAACGGTTGCGGGGCGGAGCGCGTGAGACCGCCAGGGCCTGCCAGCGCACCGCAGCGGGCACGGTAAAGTGTTGGCAGGACAATAAACACACACAGATCGGAGCCGCCTGCTTAGTTGGGCCGCTCCGTTATTGCGCGAGGGGGTCCCCCCATGGGCCGCGGCCGGGCGAAGGCAAAGCAGACCAAGGTTGCTCGTGAGCTCAAATACAGCTCACCGCAGACCGATTTCGAGCGGCTTCAGCACGAGTTGTCAGGCGCTACCGATCATGACATCTGAACGGCTCCGACGGGTTGGCCGACGACGATTGGGCCACCGACGACGACTGGCGGCGCCAGTCCGGCTTTTTCTAGAAACGCGGTGCTGGCCCACGAGCTTGGGCGCGTGGGGCGTCCCTACCGCCCTTCTTTATGTGCCAAGGGGCCGCACTTCAGGTGTCGGGCGGTGAGAACCGCCAGCGCGCGGTCCGTGTCCTGCGGTGAGACGACGGCGACCATGCCGACACCCATGTTGAAGGTCTTCTCCATCTCGGCCCGCTCCACGCGGCCGCGCTGCGCGATCATCCCGAATACCGGGGCGGGAGTCCAGGTTCCGCGATCCAGTTCGGCCTGCAGCCCGGGCGGAATGACCCGTTCCAGGTTCTGAGCCAGCCCGCCGCCGGTGACGTGGCAGAAGGTGCGAACCTGCGTCTCGGCGGCCAGCGCCAGGCAGTCCTTGGCGTAGATGCGGGTCGGCTCGAGCAGTTCCTCGCCCAGGGTGCGGCCGAACTCCTCGACGTGGCCGGCCAGGTTCATCCGGTCGATCTCCAGCAGGACCTTGCGGGCCAGCGAATATCCGTTGGAATGCAGGCCGGT
>CAVOUV010000005.1:0-246721 GCA_963699655.1 uncultured Actinomycetota bacterium | reverse complement strand
GAGTCCAATTGTCCGTCTCCAGATTTGCAACCTGGTAGTGCACGACCTCGCCGCCGGGTTCCCAGAAGGCCTCGCCGGCAGTGATTTCCCGCGGTTCTTCGCCTTCGAGCTCAAACAGCATCCGGCCTTCGAGCACGTACCCGAACACCGGCCCAGAGTGGCGATGTGGAGCCAGGCCAAGATCGGCCGGGGGCAGCTCGACCAGCTGTGTCATCGCGTGAGCGCGCTCGGGAAATGTGGGGCCGGTGACGCACAGAAGGTCTTCGACTTTGACATTGCCTTTGGCCAGCATCGTTACACCACCGCCAGTGAAACGATCGCGCTGACAACCGTGAGCAACGCGAATAGTGCCCTCAACGACCACAGCGGGTTCCGCGCGGCGACGATGTACGGATCTGCTGAAACATGCACGAACCTGATGCCTGACATTGTTCGGGGTCCTTTCCGCTTGGTGGCCCAAAGCCTGTGATCCTGACACCGGGCGAACCTTTCCGTACGCTTTCGTGCGGACGGCACCCGTGTCTACCGACAGTACGTATTACTTGCTGTCCGGGTCGCCATAGACCATGCGGGGTTTTAGGCGTACCGATAAGGGCTTTAGTCAGATGTGTTGCGCCGAGCGTGAGGTCCTACGAGATTGGTGATGCTCGTTGATTCCGTCGCGGTCACAATCGTATGCACTGGTACAGCGATTTTTGACGACTCAACACGCGAAGAGTGGCGGCGCGTAGCCACCGAGATATGGCACGCCGATAGTGCTCTGTACTGGAGTGATGGCATAGGTGCGAGCCTTGACAGTCGCCAACGGAGGCAATTACCGTCGGACAACAATCGTTTGCACAAGGAGTACCAAGATTATGGCTGGCACGAAGGGCAACGCAACTGCGCTCGGCTGGATCGGAGCAGGACGGATGGGCTCTGCGATGGTCGCTCGGATCGCCGGTGCGGGTGAGGACATCGCGGTTTGGAATCGTACGGTCGAGAAGGCCGAACAGCTCAGGAAGTACGGTGCGACTGTCGCCGACAGCATCGCGGCATTGCGTGACCGCGAAGTGGTGTTCACCAATGTCTCGACAGCTGCCGTTCTCAAAGAAGTTCTCTTGGGCGAAGGCGGGTTGCTCGCCGAGGAGAGCTCTGCGCTGAAGGTGCTGGTCGACTTCTCGACGGTTTCACCTCAGGACTCCGCGGACATCCGCGCGGCCTGCGCCGCGGTTGGCGTCGAGTTTTTGGCGGCACCGGTGAGCGGCAACGCCAAGGTGGTTGAAGCGGGTCGCTTGACGATCGCGGTGTCGGGTGCAGAAAGTACGTTCAACGCCGTCGAGCACCTTCTCGCCCACGTCTGCCAGACCGCGACATACGTGGGGGAGGGCGATGTCTCACGGTTGGTCAAGATCGCTCATAACCTCTTGCTCGGTGTGGTCACGCAGTCGCTGGCCGAGATCACGGTGCTCGCGCAGAAGGGAGGAGTACCCCGCAGCGCGTTCCTGAACTTCCTCAACAACAGCGTGATGGGGTCTCCGTTCACGACGTACAAGACCGCTGCGTTCGTAGACCTGGACTACACCCCGACCTTCACACCTGTGCTGCTACGCAAAGACTTCGACCTCGGTCTAGCGGCGGCCCGCGAACTCGAGGTTCCGATGCCGGTGGCATCGGTGACCGCCGCGCTAGTGCAAGCCAGTGTCAACGCGGACCGTAACGACGAGGACTTCGCAATTCTGCTCGACCTCCAAGCTGCGGCGTCCGGCATCGAGCTGGAACCCGAGAATCAAACGGCCGGCGACGGCGCTGCCAGCCAGGCCAAAGCGTCGTAAGTATTGACGCGATGATCTCGGTGGCCTGACGGGAGCCGTTCGACCGAACGGCCACTCGAGATTTGTCTTCAGTTTCGAGCTTTACAGGAGTCGATGATCGCCTATGTGCGCAACGGCGAAGTGGTCCGCACTGCGGCGGAGCTCTGCTGGATTACATTGACGGTTAACACATTGCGACCAATCGGTGGCGCGCGAGCGTTGGGCATCACTGCGCTTTGCGCGTCCGAATCACTGGTTCGGTGATCGCCTCAATTCCGAATCGCTGACGACATATGTGAGATTCGTGGCCCTGGGCTCTGCGTCGATGGGGTTAGTCTCCGTGCGGGCCGTGAATTCATCGTGAGCGATGTTTCGTTCACCGCACCCACTGGATCGATGACCGCCATCATCGGTCCAGTGGGAGCGGGTAAGTCGACGCTCGCCAAGGTCATCGCCGGCATCGTGACACCATCGCGTGGATCGGTGCGCTTTAACGGGCACGACGTCCACGACGACTACGCCGCGCTGCGGTGCAGCATAGGGATGGTGCCGCAGGAAGATGTCTTACACCGAGTCCGCGCACGAAGCGTTTTGTGCTCGCCACCGCCACGGATCGGCTGCTGGCCCGGCGACGCCGATATCTCTTGAACCGACGAGGTCCCCTCGCCGACAACAAATCTCGACGTTGACACGTCGGCACATCCGCCTGATCTTCGTAGACCGCCCATATTTCGTCTATCTCACGCTGCTGCCTTTTGTACTCGGTGCGTTGTCTCTGGTCGTGCCTGGCGATGGCGGATTCGGACCAGCGGATATTCGGGGGCGCACACCGAACGAACCGGCTCAGATAGTGATGCTGCTGAACGTCAATGCAGTCTTCATGGGTGCGGCACTGACGGTCCGCGACCTCGTCGGTGAACGACCGATATTTTGTCGCGAGCAAGCCGTTGGGCTGGCGGCGTCGGCCTACCTAACTGCAAAAGTCGCCGTCTTCTTGGCGGTGATATCGGCGCAAACGGCGGTGTTGACCGCCATTGTGGTCGCGGGGAAGGGGGCTCCGAGGCTTGCGCGATGCTGCTGGCGGCGTTCATCCTGTGGCACCTGAGATTGCGTGCGACCCTGCTGGGGCGCAGGGCGCCTGCGCGATCGTTCTCGCGGCTCGGTCGTAGGCACGCGACCGTACTAGCTGCGCATGATCATCTCTGCGAGAGGCGCTCGACGCACCACACAGTTGTGTGGGCTGACAGGCGATAACTACAGCTGCATGATGACAGCTTTTGCATCGGTGAAGAACTCACGACTGTGCGCGCCGCCTTCACTCCCGATACCCGAATCTTTGAAGCCCCCGAAGGGCGCACGCAAATCCCTGATATAAAAGCAGTTGACCCAAACATTGCCCGAGGCCAGCTTCGCCGCTGCCGTGTGGGCGCGTGCGAGGTCACGAGTGAAAACCATCGCGCTGAGTCCATAGGCGGAGTCGTTGGCAAGGGCAATGGCCTCATCGTCGTCGGTGAAGGTCTGCATCACCACGACAGGGCCAAAGATCTCCTCGCGGGCGATCCGCATGTCCTGCGAGACACCCGTGAATACCGTGGGGGCAATGGACCAGCCGTCCCGAAGACCACCGGTCACCATTTTCGCTCCTTCGTCCACGCCGATTTGAAGGTAGTCGCTGACCTTGCGGAAATGTTCTTCGCTTGACAGGGGGCCGATCTCGGTTTCGGCAGCCATGGGGTCACCGGCCCGCATGGTTTGAGCGCGGGCGATGAAGCGCTCCATGAACCTATCTGCGATCGAGTCATGCACGTATAACCTTGAGCCAGAGAGGCATACCTGTCCTGCATTGAGGTAGATAGCGCGTAACGACCAGTCGATGGCGTTATCGATGTCGGCGTCGGCGAACACGATGTTGGCGCCCTTGCCGCCGAGTTCGAAGCTGAGCTTTTTGAGAGTGGGCGCAGCGGCCTTAGCGATCGTCCGGCCGGTGTTCGACTCCCCGGTGAAGGTGACGAGGTCGACTTCTTCATGCGTCGTCAGCGCTTCACCAACACCGTCGGGACCGAATCCGCTCACGACGTTCAACACCCCCGGCGGGATATCTGCCTCCAAGGCCAGCACGCCGAGGCGATGACATGACGCCGGCGATTGTTCGGCGGGCTTGAGGACGACGGTGTTGCCAAATGCCAGCGCGGGCGCGACCTTCCACGTCGCCTGCATGAGAGGAAAGTTCCACGGCGAAATCGCTGCAGCCACCCCGACCGGTTCCCGACGGGTGTAGATGTGGTGGCCGGGGATGCCGGGAAGGACCTCGTCGACGGCTTGGCGCGCGTAGTCGGCGAAGAAGCGGAAGTTGGTGGCCGACCGGGGGACGTCGGTACCCAGTGATTGGGTGATCGGTTTACCCATGTCCTGGGTGTCCAACCGGGCCAGTTCATCGGCGTTGGCTTCAATGAGGTCAGCCAGACGACCCAGGCGTGTCGCCCGCTCTTCGGGCGTCATGCGGGGCCAGGGCCCTTCGTCGAAAGCGCGCCTGGCGGCGGCGACTGCCCGGTCGGCGTCCTTGATGCCACCGCGCGCAACCTGCGCCCAGGCTTGCCGAGTATGCGGGTTGACCGAGTGGAAAACGCTCCCGTCGATGCTGTCGACTTCTTCGCCGTCGATGACATGGGGTACGTGATGCAGTTCAGTCATGGCAGATTCCTCGCTTGTCCCTTGAATGGCGCGCCACATCCACTGTCCAAGCTGTGCCGCATCGATTGCACGATGGTGTCCGGATTAGCCGGACACCAATGACGCATGGCTGTCAGCCGCGGGAAGCGGCCACCCAGGGCGGTGCGCCGTTGATGATGCGAGCGCTGATCAACCCTGCAGAATCAGTGACCGAGGCGCGAGCGGCCGCAAGGACAGCGGGGCTGAACATGGTGGCCGGACCCGCCACCGAGACGCCGCCCAGCGGACGGCCGGAAGCATCCAAAATGGCCGCGGCAACCGACATCCGATCCTTCTGAAATGACCGAGAAATGATGTAGCCGTTCTGCCTGCCGACTTTGAGCTCGGCCTCGAGCTCCTCCAAGTTTGGGGACCGAAGTCCGCCTTCGGCGCAACACTTTTTGATGTGCCCGACGACCTTGTCGAAGGGCAACCAGCACAAGGCCGCTTTACCGCATCCGGTCAGGTGCGCCGGTGCACGCTGCCCGACTCGGTTGAACATCGCGACGTTGCGCGCACTGGAGTTGCGATCGACATAGACGATCCAGCCCTGAAGCAGTTGCCCGAGGTGGGCTTCTTGCTCGGGAGCACGTACCAACCGGTCCAGAATGCCCTCGGCGGCGCGTACCAGCCCGGTGCGCTCGATGATTTGTCCGGCGAGCTCAAGGATCAACGGACCTAGCTGGTAACCATGTCCGGAGTCTTCCAGCATGCCCTCGGAGACAAGTGTCCGGCACAATTCGTGAGCGGTGCTGCGCGGAATCTGAGCCCGAGCAGCGACCTGGCGAACGGAAAGTACCCCGACAGTCGGGCTGAAGGCACGCAGCACCTTGCATGCCTTGAGAACGGATGCGTTCATGACCTCGCTGGCCATCAGCACACGATAAGCCGAGCGCGACGCCGAAATGGAGTAATGTCCGGATATTCCGGACACATCTGCTGACTGCGGAGCAACTCGCTCGTACGTTTTGCGGCTATGCCCCGTGTCTTTCACCTGCAGCCCGGTGGCAGCGCCGTATCGGCACTGTCCGCCGCGGGCCCCGACACTCCAGTAAGTAGCGACCCCGAAGGCCGGACATCTGCATTCCGCAAGAGTGGACCCGGCATCGTATCGGGATTTCTCGCCCCTCACCCCCCGCACCTGATCTACGCAGACAACCCGCCTCAGAATGAGCCCCGCAGTTCCGGAGGCTGGGAAGTACTCCGGTGGGCCTACGACGAGGTTAGGCGGCGAATCCGCGCACTGCAGCCCGACGTACTCATCGTTCATGCACCGCATTGGATCACGATGGTCGGGCACCACGTCAACTGTGTGCCCAACCCGCGGGGTTTGTCGGTCGAGCCGATCTTCCCCAACCTGTTTCGCTATCACTACGACTTCCGTACCGACGTCGATCTGGCCGAAGCGCTCGTTGAATCGTTCCAGTCCAATGGGCTGGTCACCCGCGCGATGCGACAACCTGGCGTTCGCGTTGACTACGCCACCATCGGCGCGCTGCACATGGCCAACCCGCAGTGGGACATCCCTGTCGTGTCGATCAGCGCAAACAACAACCCATACTTCTACGCCGACGCAGAGCTCGGCGAGATGGAGGTACTGGGCCGCGCCACAGCCGAGGCTGTCACCAAGACAGGCCGGCGAGCGATCCTTCTCGCATCAAACTCCCTGTCGCACATGCATTTCGACCGTGAGACAGATCTTCCCGAGGACATGGGTCACGAACACCCGTTCAACAATGACCAGTACCGCGGCGATATGGTTCTCCTCGAGAAAGTTCGCAGCCAGCCGGCCTCGGCGCTGAAAGAAGCCATCCCCGAACACATTGCGGCTACCGCGGCGGAAACGAAATCGGGCAGCCTGACATGGCTGCTGTCCGCACTGGGCTGGCCGAACGTGATGGGCGACGTGCTCGGTTACGGGACCATCATCGGAACCGGCAACGCCGTCGTCGAATGGCGAAACGAGCACGCCAATGTCTGAGAACGCCGTCGTCGCGGCGGCACTCGTGCCCGGTATGCCGCACATGTTGGCACAAGAGCCGGCCGCCAGCTGGGCTGACCTCGCAGCGGCGGTACGACAGGTAGGCGATGACTTTCGGGCCGCGGCAGTGGACACCGTGCTGATGCTGTCCACACAATGGTTCACCGTGCTGGGCCACCAGTTTCAGCTCGACCCGAATCCGCACGGCCGCAGAGTCGACGAGAATTGGTACGACTTCGACTACGGCCACATCGACTACAACCTGCGCGTTGACGTGGACCTTGTGGAGCAGTGGGTCGCGGCCGCGGAAGGGCGCGGTTTGCAGGCCAGGCGGACGCACTACGACCAATTCCCGATCGACACCGGCACCACCACCGTGTCCTCGCTGATCGATCCGGGTCGTCAGTTCCGCTTTGCACAGGTCTCGTGCAATCTCTATGCGGAAGTGGACAGTATCGCGACACTCGCGCAAACCGGGCTGGCTGCTGCGGATTCGATGGGTCGACGCATTGGGGTGCTCGTCATCTCAGGTCTGTCGGCCGGCTTGTTGCAAAGCTGGATCGAACCTTCCCAGGATCGCATCGCCACCCCAGAACAGGACCGATGGAATCGCCGCATCCTCGACCTCATCGTTCGTGGCGAGCAGGACGCAGTTCTTTCCGTGCGAGAGCAATTCGCACGCGAGGGTGCCGCTGACAGTCAGTTTCGTGCGCTGGCCTTCTTGGCCGGCTCCGGTGTGTTGACGTCAGCGGCGCAGGTTTTGGCCTATGGCCCGATCTGGGGTACCGGCGCAGCGGTGTTGCGGTGGCAGATCGGCGAAGACCGACTTGAAAGGAAGCAGTGATGGCGAATGTGGCGGTGGGTTTCATCGAAGCCGAGGGATTCGTACCCATCTTCGATGCAGTTGATGCGGTGGTGAAGGCCACCAACGTGAGAGTCGACGGCGTCGTCCGCCTTGGCGGCGGACTCGTTGCGGTCGCACTTTCGGGCGACTTGGCAACCGTGGAGGAAGCGGTGGAGATCGGCGAGGAGACGGCCAAGGCTGTTTCTGGCTCCGAGGTGCGTTCCATCGTTTTCGCCAACCCCTGTGATGCCGTGGCCGTGCTTGCCACGAGCACCGAACTTCTCGACGGCAACTGAGATCTAGGAGGATTCATGGCTGACGAAAGAAAGCTGGCGGCGATTGCACTGCTGGAGACACGCGGTGTCGTCGCGCTCTCTGCCGGTATCGAGGCGATGGTCAAGACAGCAGACGTGCAATGCATCGCGGTAGAGCGCGTGTCCAGCGGCTACCTCGTTGTCGCGATCGAGGGCCAGCTGGCCGCCGTTCGCCAGGCGTTGGAAGCCGGGGCCGCCGCGGTGAAGCGATACGGAAGCCTGCGGTCAGCGCAGATTTACCCACGGCCGAGCGGTGAATCGGCGCGACTGCTGGACACGCACAGAACGACGCTTCTCCGCCAAGCGTTGCGCGAACTGCCCGCCGGCAAGACGCCATGATCATCGCCGAAGTTGTTGGCCGCGTGTGGTGTGATCGCCAACTCGCCGGTCTGGCGTCGCGGCAGATGGTGATCGTCCGCGATCTTTCCAACGGGGTGACGAGCGTCGCGGTCGACACGCTCTCCGCAGGACCGGGCACCACCGTTCTAGTTACAACTGATGAGGCCGCCGCGGCGGCGTGTGGCGAAGCTATCGCCGACGCGGCGATCATCGCGCTGGTCTCAGACTACGATCCACTTACCAAAAAGTAGGCACGACATGACAACTGAGCACATCGCATGGCTTACCTCACCTGACGTCCCGAACGTCGGCTTGGTCGGGGGCAAGGGCCGCTCTCTGCACGTTCTGACCAAGATGGGACTGACCGTCCCCGACGCATTCATCGTGACGACCTCGGCCTATCGGGCAGCGCTTCCGCCGTTGCTGGCCGATGAGATCGACCGTCGGATCTCAAGCATCGATGCCGACGCAGATGTCGGCGTGATCGACGAAACAGCCCGCCGGGTACGCGAACTCCTCTATGCCGAGACGGCGAATCACGCTGTTGATGCGCAGATCCGCGAGGCATACCTGACTCTTGCAGAGCGACTTGGAATGGAATCCCCGCCGGTGGCGGTCCGGTCGAGTTCTGCAGCCGAGGACTCCGCCGAGCACAGTTTCGCTGGTGAGCACGACAGCTACCTATGGATCATCGGCCCCGATGAGGTGAGCGATGCTGTCCGCAGGTGCTGGGCCAGTCTGTTCACCGCCCGGGCGATCACCTATCGCGCCCGCAATGATCTGTCGACCTCGGATGACGCGATGGCAGTCGTTATTCAACACATGGTGGATGCTCGCGCAGCGGGGGTATTCATGACGCTGAACCCCGTCAATGGCGACCGGTCGAAGATCGTTGTCGAATCTGTGTGGGGCCTGGGCGAACCTCTGGTGAGTGGAACAGTGACGCCGGATCGATTCATCATTGACAAGGTCACAAAAGAGGTACTGGAACAGACAATCGCGGTCAAAACCCATCGCGCCGACAGGGATCCGCAGACGGGCCGGGGGATCGCACTCGCCGAGGTTGACCCCGACAAGCACGAAGCGCCCTCTTTGGGCCCGGCTGAACTCAATCTGTTGATTGACATCGCGCGGACCGTGGAATCACGCACCGGGTGCCCGCAGGACGGCGAATTCGCCCTACATGCCGATCAGATCTTTCTGCTTCAGGCGCGGCCAGAGACAGTTTGGAGCAACAAGCCGCGCCAATCCGCGCCAACGGCGCCGAACGCCCTGGCTCACGTTCTGCACGCGCTTACCGGTCAGGGTGCAGCAGGGCGCAGCGACTGACATCTCAGGGGATCCGCCGAGCATAAACCGCCCACCAGCTTCGTTACAGACCGGCGAACCACGGCGGTCACCCCCCGGTCAATTTCACACTGAAATGAAGGAAGTCCCATGTCTCCTAAGTCGTTTCCCAACCCCTACGAGGTCGAGACACCTCCCGGCGCAGAAGGCTGGGAGTCGATGTACAACTGGTATCACCGCTTCGGTGACGAGCGGCGTGAAGCCGATGAGCAGAAGTTCTGGTTTTACGACGCGCTGCATCACCCCTATGTCCTCTACCCGTACGACGAAATCCAATGTGAGTGCTGGTGGCAGGCGCTAGGCGCGATGAACACGCGTGTGTTCGCGGTCCCGCCCGCTCTCGGACTTGAACAACGCGTCCTCAACGGGCGGCTATATGTATCTCCGGTGGCACCGGACCCCGCCGACATTCCGGAGAGGGCAGAGGCTTTCGCCGCGCGAGCAGGTTACTACTACGAGAACTGGGACCGCATCTACGGCCAGTGGAAAAAGAAGATGAGCGAGCGGATTGAGCTGGTGCGGTCGCTTCGATTCGACCCGCTGCCCGATCGGGAACCAGATCACACAGTCTTCAACGATATCGGCCACTCGGCCGGCTACCGCTGGGAACGTGACTACGCGTTAATGATCACGACGATGTATGAGACATATCAGTGGCATTTCGAGATGCTCAACATCGGATATGCGGCGTATCTCACGTTTTTCCAGTTCTGTCAGAGAGTTTTCCCCGGCATCAGCGATCAGTCCGTGTCGCGGATGGTCGGTGGACTTCACATCGAGTTGTACCGTCCCGATGACGAACTCAAGCGTCTGGCGAAGAGCGCCGAGGAACTCGGTGTCGGTGACACCATCCTGGCCGTCGACGACATCGTCGTAGCACTCCGCCAGCTCGCAGAATCCGAGGAAGGCGCCAAATGGATCCAGGATTGGGACGCCACCGCCGACCCGTGGTTCCAGATCAACTGTGACCCAGGACATCCGGGCGGCAGCCATCGCTTCGGCACATGGGCTGACCATCCCGGCGTGCCGTACGCGGCCGTGCGAAACTACGTTGCGCGTCTGCGCGCAGGCGAAGTGATTGATCGTCCGACAGGACAGGTTCTCGCCGAGCGGGACCGTATCACCAGCGAGTACCGCGCAATGGTCGCCGAGGAAGAGGTCGGCGCGTTCGATGAGTTGCTTGCGCTCGCTCGGAAGGTATTTGTTTACATCGAAGAGCATGTTCTCTATTGCGAACACTGGATCTGGGCCGCTTTTTGGGGCAAGTCGAAAGAACTCGCGGCGTCACTGGTGGCTAATGGTGCGCTCGAGGATCCCTCAGACATGTTCTTTCTGCGCCGCACCGAGGTTGAGGAGCTGGTGTTCGACACCGTCGCGGCCTGGTCGACCGGGGTTACCGGCAGAGGGCGTGCCCACTGGGGGCCCATCATCGCTCGGCGCCGCGAAATCTTTGCAGCGCTGGAAGAGTGGGAACCCGAGCCGGCCCTCGGTCCGCCGCCGAAGGAGGTCGGCGAGCCGCTGACCATCATGTTGTGGGGGATCACCACCGATTCGGTCGAAAAGTGGCTGGACGACTCCGAGTCTGCTGACGGTGTACTGCGTGGTGTGGCCGGTTCTCCCGGTGTCGTTGAAGGGCCGGTGCGTGTTGTGCTGTCGGCGGACGAACTCGCCGCCGTGCAAGATGGCGAAATCCTGGTTTGCCCAGCCACATCGCCGGCCTGGGCACCTGTCTTCTCTCGCATCGGTGCCACGGTCAGCGATGTCGGTGGAATCATGAGCCACACTGCGATCGTGTGCCGCGAATACGGCCTGCCTGCGGTGGTGGGCACAGGACGCGCAGTCTCGACGCTTCACACCGGACAACGCGTACGCGTCGATGGCAACGCAGGCACCGTCACGGTACTGGATTGATGACCGGACCAGTGACGGGTCCTCAACCGGCGTGGACGGCCTCGCGCGGAAAGGTGCTCCGGCGCACCGTCAAAGCCCGGTCGAGCGCCCAGGCCAACCACCTCAACCTCACCACCCTTGTGTTGGATTTGGGGGGAGTGGTAGTACCGACACTCTTCGAGGTCATCGATGATCCAACGTTCCCAGCCGGTCCATTCGGAGCCGACGATCTGTATGCCGGCGTTGAAAACGGGCGCATGCAAGAGCGGGACTATTGGGCAAGCTTGGCCAAGGCGCGCCCAGACCTCGACATTCGCCACTTCATGCAGACACGGCTCGAGGTGCGAGGTGAGATCCGAGCGTTGCTCACCGACGTCGAGAGTCGAATGCAAGGTCGCCGCGCTCACCAACGACATGGCGCACTGGTTCGGTTCGGACTGGCAGCTGAAGTTCTCCGAACTCTCTCGCTTTGACCTTCTACTGGAGGCGGCGGGATCGGGAGTGCTGAAGCCGGACCCGGCTGTGTTCCGTTGGGCTCTGTCTGCTCTGCATGAACGTCCAGAGCGGTGCTTGTTCGTCGACGATCTGCCCAGCAATTTGGCGGGGGCGCGAGCGGTGGGCATGGAGGTCGAACTGTTCGCCGTCGCAGATCCGGCCGAGTCCGTGCGGAGAATCCTGCAGCGGTTCGGGATCAAGCCCTCACGCGGCGTTCCGCCGCGCAATTATCGGCCCTTGAGGAATGGAGCGATGAGATGACCGTCAACGTAGCCACCAGATTGTTCCAACTCGGACTCGCGCTGCCCCCGCTCCGGCCGAAGGCCGGGAATTATATCGGCTACCACCAAGTCGGCGATCTGCTGTACCTCGCCGGTCAGGGTGCGGATGGCTGGGTGGGGCGCGTAGGGGCCGACATGACGATCGAGGAGGCGCAGATCGCTGCGCGCGATTGCATGCTCAACTTGCTCGCGCAGACCCATGAGGCACTTGGCGGAGACTGGAGTCGTTGGGTTAAACCCGTGAAGATGTTGGGCTTTGTCGCTTGCACTGAATCCTTCACCGCCTGTCCGACAGTGATCGACGGAGCGTCGAACCTGCTTGTCGACGTCTTCGGTGATGCGGGGCAGCACGCGCGCTCGGCTGTGGGCGTTCAAGCGTTGCCGCTGGGATTCGTCGTCGAGATCGAACTTGTGGTCCAGATTCGAAACGGAACACGATGAGCGGGTCGTTTCTGGTGCGTCTGGTTCGACACGCCGAGACGGCCAGCTACGAGTACGACGCGGGGCTGACCCGACGCGGTCGTGCCCAAGCTCGCGATCGTGCCGAACTCATCGCCGACACGCTTCCGACCGACTCACGAGTCGATATCGCCTACGCCCCAACCGAAAGGGCACGTGAGACTGCAGAGCTGCTGAACGAGGTACTTCAGCAGCGGGCAGCTCACGGACGCTTGAACGTCGGCGTTTGCACCGAGGACAGCAGCTTCCGCAACCTTCAGGTCACACTCAACGGGGCGCAATACGAACCGACTCAGGCCCGACACCTCATTCCCGGTGGGGGGAACTGGGCGCGTGAGGCAACAGCACTCTGGGCGTCGCTCGACCCGATGGGTTTCTGGATGTCGACACCGATGCTTTCGCACGAGCCACCTGCAGCGGTAGTCCGACGTTTCCTCGACGCGATCGCTGAGCGCACAAGGCGTCAGCAGGCTGCCAGTCAGCTGATCGTTGCGACGCACTCGGGCTGCATGCGCGCTCTCGTCGCGTGGGCGGCGAGCGCAGACTACGGCGAGCCCGACAATGTCGAGGAGGTCGTAGTGGAAGTGGACCCGAACGACAATCAGTGTCGTGTCGATTACCGCGACTATTCATGGGTGGTGCCGCTTCCGGCGAGTTCCGAGGACGCACTCCTACGCACCTGACATCAGCGGCGCAGCGTGCGCGAAATGACCGCGAAACGTCCTTTTACAGAGCCGACTTGAGGAGATTGTGTGCTGACTGTAGATGTACGTGAACAACTGGCTGCTGGCCTTGCTCAGGCCGAGCGCAGCCGCGTTCCCATCACTGCGTTGACTGATGTACGCCTTGATATCGACGTGGTCGATGCCTACGAGATCCAGCTGATCAACATCCACCGGCGGATTGCCGAGGGCGCCCGGGTGATCGGCCACAAGGTGGGGCTGTCGTCTGAGGCCATGCAGAAGATGATGAACGTGGACGAGCCGGACTACGGCCATCTGCTCGACGAAATGGCAGGTGTTCGAGGACCGGCCGGTGCCCTCGGCGAATTTTCTCTATCCGCGCGTCGAGGTCGAGGTCGGTTTCGTGCTTGCCGAGGATCTGCCCGCCGCCGGGTGCACCGAAGGCGACGTGCTGGCGGCCACGGCGGCGTTCGCGCCGGCCATCGAGCTGATCGACACCCGCATCAAGGACTGGAAGATCAAGCTCTGCGACACGATCGCCGACAACGCCTCGGCGGCGGGCTGGGTGCTCGGCGAGGCGCGGGTGTCGCCGAAGGACATCGATATCCGCAACATCGACGCGGTGCTCACCCGCAACGGCGAGGTGGTTGCCGAGGGCCGCAGCGACGCCGTCCTCGGCAATCCCGTGACGGCGGTGGCGTGGCTGGCCCGCAAGGTCGAGGGCTTCGGCGTGCGGTTGAAGGCGGGTGACATCGTGTTGCCCGGATCGTGCACGAAGGCGTTCGACGTCAAGTCTGGTGATGAGATTTCGGCGGAGTTCGCCGGTCTGGGATCCGTCAGTTTGCATTTTCAGTAACCAAGAACGAAGTAAGGGATCTAGCATGCCGCAGAAGGCGACGGTCGCCATCGTCGGGTCGGGCAACATCAGCACCGACCTTCTCTACAAACTGTTGCGTTCGGAGTGGCTCGAGCCGCACTGGATGATCGGCATCGATCCGCAGAGCGAGGGTCTCGCGCGGGCGCGCAAGCTGGGTCTGGAGACGTCGCACGAGGGTGTCGACTGGCTGCTCGCCCAGAGCGAGAAACCCGACATGGTCTTCGAGGCGACCAGCGCCTACGTGCACCGTGACGCGGCGCCGCGGTATGCCGAAGCAGGCATCCGGGCCATCGATCTGACTCCCGCCGCCGTCGGGCCCGGGGTGATCCCACCCGCCAACCTGCGCGCCCACCTCGATGCGCCGAACGTCAACATGGTCACCTGCGGCGGACAGGCCACGATCCCGATCGTGTACGCGGTGTGCCGTGTCGCCGACGTGCCCTACGCCGAGATCGTGGCGTCGGTGTCGTCGGCGTCGGCCGGTCCGGGAACCCGCGCCAACATCGACGAGTTCACCAAGACCACCAGCGCAGGCGTGCAGAACATCGGCGGTGCCAAGAGCGGCAAGGCGATCATCATCCTCAACCCCGCCGAACCGCCGATGATCATGCGCGACACCATTTTCTGCGCAATCCCCGAAGACGCCGACCACGACGCCATCACCCGAGTCCATCAAGGACGTGGTGGCCGAGGTGCAGACCTACGTGCCCGGCTACCGGCTGCTCAACGAGCCGCAGTTCGACGAGCCGACGGTGATCAACGGCGGCAACCACCTCGTCACCACGTTCGTCGAAGTGGAGGGTGCGGGCGATTATCTGCCGCCCTACGCTGGAAACCTGGACATCATGACCGCGGCCGCGACCAAGGTCGGCGAGGAAATCGCCGAAGAAGGCCGGAGCGTCGTCGTCCGCATCATCAGGAGGCCAAGCATGAGCACCGACGGGATCTACTTCAACCCGATCTGGGACGTCCGGATGACCGACACGTCCCTGCGCGACGGCAGCCACCACAAGCGGCACCAGTTCACCAAAGAGGAAGTGCGCTCGATCGTTTCGGCGCTGGACGCCGCCGGTGTGCCGGTCATCGAGGTCACCCACGGTGACGGGCTCGGTGGCTCGAGTTTCAACTACGGGTTCTCCAAGACGCCGGAGCAGGAGCTGATCAAGCTCGCCGCCGAGACGGCGAAGGAATCGAAGATCGCCTTCCTGATGCTGCCGGGCGTCGGCATCAAGGAGGACATCAAGGAAGCACAGAACAACGGCGGCGTCATCTGCCGCATCGCGACGCACTGCACCGAGGCCGACGTCTCGATCCAGCACTTCGGACTGGCCCGCGAGCTCGGCCTGGAGACGGTCGGCTTCCTGATGATGAGCCACACGATCACGCCGGAGAAGCTGGCGCAGCAGGCGCGGATCATGGCCGACGCCGGCTGCCAGTGCGTCTACGTCGTCGACTCGGCGGGTGCGCTGGTCCTCGAGGGGGTGGCCGACCGGGTCAGTGCTCTGGTCGCCGAACTCGGTGACGACGCGCAGGTCGGTTTTCATGGTCACGAGAACCTGGGCCTCGGCGTCGCCAACTCGATCGAGGCGGTGCGTGCGGGCGCCAAGCAGATCGACGGCACGTGCCGCCGGTTCGGCGCGGGCGCGGGCAACGCGCCGGTGGAGGCGCTGATCGGCGTCTTCGACAAGATCGGTGTCAAGACGGGCATCGACTTCTTCGACATCGCCGACGCGGCCGAAGAGGTCGTCGCGCCCGGCCATGCCGCAGGAATGCCTGCTGGACCGCAATGCGCTGATCATGGGCTACTCCGGTGTCTACTCGAGCTTCCTCAAGCACGCCATCCGCCAGTCCGAGCGTTACGGCGTGCCCGCGCACAAGCTGTTGCACCGGGCCGGGCAGCGCAAGCTGATCGGCGGCCAGGAGGACCAGCTGATCGACATCGCGCTGGAGATCAAGCGCGAACAGGGTGCCGCACCAGCGATCCCCTGATCACATCGGTCCGGTCACCTCGGCTAGCGGATGACTAATCGCGGAATGGGCCCGTGGACTCGCGCACGACCAGTTCAACGGGAAGCAGGATCGATCGTGGCGATGACGCTTCATCCTTGATGATCTCAAGTAACAGCCGGCCGGCTTCAAGCCCCACTTCGCGCGATGGTGCTCTCACCGATGTGAGCGACGGCTGGACCTTATCCATGAATATCATGTCGTTGAAGCCGACAACGCTGATGTCATCGGGACAGCGCAATCCCTTCTCACGGAACACGTCGTAGCAGCCCAACGCGATGAGATCGTTTCCGGCAACGATGGCGGAGAAGTCATTTCTGCGAGACATCAGACTGCGCAACGCATCTGAGCCGGCCTCCTCCCGCCAGTCGTCACACTCGACGATCACTTTTGGGTCTTCGATGAGGCCGTAGTCGCGGATGGCATATCGAAATGCCCTCTTGCGAACCACTCCTGGTGAGGTGTCTAACGGCCCAGCGAGATGGGCGATGCGTCGGTGGCCCAGCGACTTCAAGTGCTCGATGGCAAGAGAGATGCCGGCGGCGTCATCCGACGTCACCGACGGCAATGACGGGCTTTCGGAACGACGATTCGCCGGCACCACGCGCGACTCGCTGCGCGCATCGCTCCAGCAGCGGATCGTTGATGCGAGCGGTGGCGATCACAAAGCCGTCGACTTGGTGTGTCTGTGGGCCGGCGATCAGCTCGGCTTCTCTGGCTACGTCGTTATCCGTGCTGACTACCCAGCAGTTGTAGCCCTGCGGCTCGAGCACGCTTTCCAGGCCCCGCACCATCGGCGGAAACAGGGGGTTCATCAAGTCGGGAATGACCATGCCGACGGTGCCGGATCTTGAGGTCTTCAGGTTGCGCGCGATCGGGTTCGGCTGGTAATCGAGTGCTTTGGCAGCCTTTAATATCCGGCGAGCGGTGGCTTGATTCACCAAGCCTCGCGTCGAGGGATTGAGCGCGCGAGACACCGTCGCCGTATGAACGCCGACCGCTTCAGCGACGTCGCGAAGCGTAGCCTTGCGCATTTTGCAATCGTATGCGATGCGAGAGCGGGCTCCAGCGATGAAGCCGATTGACAGCCCCAACATGTCACCGATGTGGGGGAGCAAACCTGTGTCAGTGGGACCGCGGCCGGTCTTGCGGCGTCGCCACGGCGTGCCCGATCGGCGTTGTTTAGTCCTCCAGGCTTCCGAGCCTGACCGACACGCTCTCCTGAAGATCGCGCAGCGATACTCCGAAGGTGTCGCGCACGCGGATCGCTTGTCCGTCGAGGAGGAATGTCGCGGCCTCGGCCTCGGTGTAGACGCGGCTAACGCAGTTCAGCCCGGTCAGAGGATAAGTGCACTCCGGCACCAACTTCGGCTGCCCGTCACCGGAGAACAATGTCATCATCACGAAAACTTGGCTGGCGCCGATGGCCAAGTCCATGGCACCACCGACGGCGGGAATGGCGGCCGGGTCGCCGGTATGCCAGTTGGCGAGGTCGCCCCGTTGTGAAACCTGGTACGCGCCTCACACAGACATCTAGATGGCCGCCGCGCATCATCGCGAACGAATCGGCCTGATGAAAGTACGCAGCACCCGGCAGTTCCGTCACCGGTATTTTCCCGGTGTTCGTCAGGTCGGGGTCGATCAGCTCACCCTCAGCGACGGGCCCCATTCCGAGCATGCCGTTCTCGGTATGCAAGACGATGTTGCGACCGGGATCGAGATAATTGGCCACCATTGTCGGTTGGCCGATGCCGAGGTTGGCGTAGGAGCGGTCGGCGATGTCGACGGCAACGGCAGAGGCTATCTCCTCACGAGTGCGCGGGCCCCGTCGAGATGTTCTGCGTTCTTTGCGCATTCGGCTTGCCGGATCATGATGCAACCGCTTCACACACAGCTGCGGCCTCGACGACACGATCTACGTAGATCGACGGCGTCACCACGTGTTCCGGGTCGATATGGCCGGTGCTCACGACTCGACCTGCTCGAGCGACGGTGTGTTCGGCGGCGGTCGCCATGATGGGCCCGAAGTTGCGAGCAGTCTTGCGGTACACGAGTTTGCCCATCTGATCAATCATGTGCGCGGCGATGAGCGCCACGTCACCCCGTATCGGATACTCCAGTACATGGGTCCGCCCGTCGATGACGCGAGTTTCGCGGTCACCGGCGAGTGAGGTTCCGACGGCGGTCGGGCAGTAAAAGGCACCGATGCCGGCTCCCGCGGCTCGCATCCGTTCGGCTAGGTTGCCCTGCGGAACCAGCTCAAGATCGACCTGCCCGGCGTGGTAGAGACGGTCGAACACCCATGAGTCACGCTGGCGGGGAAACGAGCAGATCACCTTGCGCACGCGACCGGCATTCAGCAGCGCCGCAAGGCCGGTGTCGCCATTTCCGGCGTTGTTGCTCACCACGGTCAAGTCGGCGGCTCCTTGACGGATCAAGGCATCGATGAGCGCGACGGGCGTCCCAGCCATACCGAATCCGCCGATGAGGATCGTTGATCCGTCCGCGATATCGGCGACGGCCTCGTCGGGATCACTGGCGAGGCGCATCATGGCCGGAGTCCTGCCAACCGGATTGTTCGATGAGCCACGCCGTCGATGACGCTGACATTGGACCGCACCGTTGTTTGTGGGCTGTTCACCGGCGATAGGTCAGATGTGACGACGACTCGGTTGTGCGGCAACCGCATCGGGTCGGCAATCATCGAGTCTCTTTGAGAACGACGGGATTAGGTGTGGCGACTGCACCTGTCGCGGCGTTGTGCAACAGGCCGACGAGATGGTCTCTCGTGACCTCCCGGGGGTTGGCATAGGGGACGGCGAGGATCTCATCGGCGACCGTATCGATATCCTCCAGTCGCATCCCCACGTCGCGCAGTGCAGTGTGGGCACCCTGGTCTTTGGCCAGATTGAGCAAGTAGTTCGCCGGGTCTTCCGAATCCAGGATGTCACTCAGCCGCGCGATCGCGTCAGGAGCCGCGGGAGCATTGAACGCTAGTGCGTGCGGAAGCACCGCGGTGTGTGTCTCGGCATGCGGCAGGCCCAGTGTGCCGCCCAGAGCATGACAAATCTTGTGATGCAATGCCATGGCCGTGGTGTCCAGGCACATCCCGCACAGCCACGCCCCGTAGAGCGCGTCTGCAACTGCGGTGTCGTCCCCGTTGGTCAATAGCGGGATCGCCCGAGTCAATGCCGCGATTCCCTGGGACGCGTATAGGTCGGTGATCGGTGTGCGATCGGGCGCATACAGCGCTTCGACGGCGTGGGCGATCGCGTTGAACGCGCTGGGAATGGCTGCGCGCGCCGGCAAGGTGCTCGAGCAGATCCGGGTCGTACACGACGGTTTTGGGTGCAACGTCCTCATCACGTCCGGTTGCCTTCTTGCCCGCCGTCGTGATGCCCCACACGCGCGTCATCTCCGAGCCTGAGTAGGTAGTCGGCGCAGCGAGAATCGGGATACCGATACGTAAGGCGAGCGCCTTGGCCAGGCCTATTGCCGATCCGCCTCCTACGGCAACGACGCCATCGGCGGCGGTGGCAGTAGCGATGGCCACGGCGTTGTCGACTTCCTCGGCCGGAACGTGCATGAGGGCCTGGGCGATAACGGCTGCGACTCGTCCATTCAGCAGTCTGGTCAATACCGGGACGTACCGAGCGCTCGCGACCAATACGACGCGTTGGCAGCCGAGCCGATCAGCTTCCACGGGAAGTCCGTCCACACTGCCCGGTTCAAAGACGACACGGATCTTGCGCTGGTTGTGGACGAAGTATCGGCTGGATTCGCTCATTACTTTGCCTTCGCGAGACGAATGTCGATGTGGGCGTGCCGGAATGGGGTCGGCATGTCGTATTGGGCGGCGAGCGTGCTGTCTCGGCTTTCCGGGAAGTCCACGACGAGGCTGTCCTTGACTCCGAAAACGGCGTCGGAGTCCAGATAGGGCGAACCGGCCACGAATATGTGGGTGGTCAACGAAGCGTGTCCTTCCGCTCCGACGATGAAGTGGATGTGTGCGGGCCGGTTGCCGTGCCGCGCTGTGGCGCGCAGCAACTCACCCACCGGTCCGTCCTGGGGGATGGGGTACGGCGCGGGCATTATTGTGCGGAAGGCGAATCCGCCGTGTTCATCGCAGGTGAACAGACCTCGCAAGTTTCGCTCGGGGACGGACTCCGGGATTTGGACGTCGTAGAAGCCGTTTTGGTCGGCCTGCCACACATCGACGACTGCGCCGGGAACAACGTCACCGTCGACCGAGAGGACTTGACCCGTCACCAAGGTCGGCTCGCCTCCGGCGGCCAGTGCGATCGAGTCGCCCAACTGACGCTCGGGGGACTGCACCATGTGGAACGGCCCGAGCACGGTCGACTCGGTCGCTTCGTTTCCTCGGTCGTTGTCGATCGAGTCGACCAGCATCGACAGACCCAAGATGTCGGACAGCAGAACGAACTCTTGACGCGTGTCGTCACATTGCTGGCCCGTTCGCGTCAGGAAGTCGACACCGATCGCCAGTTCGTCATTGCTGAGTTTCACGTCCTCGGCAAAGGCGTGCAGGTGCTCGACCAGACTTCCCAAGATTTCACGCAGCCGACCGCTCTGGGTATGGCTGAATGAATCTGCAACGATTTCCACCGACCGGCTGCGCTCAAACATCTCAATCCTCCGTTCTTGCCTGAGGCAGGTCTACAAGGCTGGGGACGGCATAGCGGGGGTGCGTTGGGCTCCCGGCACGGGCGAGGGGGTGATGCCAAGCCGGGAGCCCAACGGCCACCAGATCACCAACCCCGGGGAGGCAGGGCTGTCGAACCGGTGGACTTCGTACCGCACACGAGCGTCCCGATCAGACGAGGAACGTAACCTCGAATGGATCCTGATCCAGGATCGTCTTTCCGTAAACCTCTTGTGCGACGCGGGGATAGAACACGGCGTGGCGAGAGGCAATCCCTGCATCACGCCAAATCCGTTGAAGCGGATTGAAATCGGCAAACGCCGACGATCCGTGTGCCGACATCAGCTGGTCAACTGCCTGGAAGGCGTGCTTCATGGCCCACGCCATATTGTTGCGCAAGCGAGTCCGCTCGACCGGGGTTGGGAAATGCCGTTGCGACGCCCAGTCGTCGAGCGTGTCTGCTGCGTTCCGGCACATCGCCAGTGCGGCATCGATGGTGCTCGCCGCGTCGGCTACGTCGACCTGAACACCGACCGACGCGGACTGTGACGCGAAGTTCGTGGTGGTGATGCGCCGCTTCGGCGCGTTCTCGATCACGAAATCCAGTGCCGCCTTCGCTTGACCGAGCTGAGGTCCCACAAGGGAGAGCGGAAGGATGCCGGCCATACTGACTCGCTTGTTCACTTCTTGCGCAGAGCGGATGTTGTCTCCGACGAACAACGGCCCAACCGAACGAATGCGATGGTTGGGGATGAACAGGTCCTGAGCGATGATGGTGTTGCTGCCGGTTCCGCGCATGCCCGACACGTACCACGTGTCTTCCACCGTCAGATCGCCGACAGGCGCGAGCGCGAGTTGCATGGCCGCATCATCGGGTGACACAGACGGATAACACAACGACACCCATTCGCTGTGGTTGACACCTGAAGTGAATCCCCACTTGCCGTTCAACACCACGCCGCCGTCGACAGCCGCCGCGGAGCTCGTCGGCGCCAAGATACTTGATGTGGTGGCGAGGGGATTGGTGCCCCAAACTTCGTCTTGAGCCTGTTCCGAGTATTGGGCCGCCACCCAGTTGCCGGTATTGATGACACCGGCGACCCATGCCGTGGATCCGCAGCCGCGGCCGAGCTCAATCGTCACCTCGAGGTAGGTACGCATGTCACTGCCGAGGCCACCGAACCGTTCCGGGATCGTGAGCGCCAGCAGCCCCGCGTCGCGGAGCGCTTCGTACGTGCTGTCCGGAAGCCGGCGATTCCGATCGACGCTCGGGGCATCGTCCCACAGCTGCTGGCGGAAACTCTGAGCGCGCGCGATCAGTTCCTGCGCGCCGGGCTTATCTTGCGTGCTTACATCGGTAGTTGGAGCTGATGTCATCGGACTTCCTTTGTCGCGGTGGTGGATGATGGGGTGCTGGGCTGGGACTTGAGGGCGTCGGTGGAGGTGTGGTGTCGCTTCGTCGGCGACGGATGGAGTCGTTGCGCGCCCTTCGAACAGACGGGAAACCGCATCGGAGCATTGGTCCTGTGCGCTAACCACATGGCTCGACTGGTGGTACCGCTGATCCACAATCGATTTGCGATATTTTGTTGAGGCCCAAACTCTTGCGGGATTCGTCCATCATGCGTCCGACCGTTTGACCCGTCGACCCAGCTGTCCGGACATACCGGACACCATATGTGCACCTACGGCCGTGCGCATTGCGCGAGCGAACGTCGCTACGACTGCGCCCAAGACTGCGTCATTGATCAACTACCGGGCACTGGCTCGCGGACACTAAATGCGTCAGTTCCGTTGTGGCGATTCCAGATTCAGCTGCCCGGGAAGCCATCCGCAGCGTTGTGAGATCGCACACGTAGCCGCCGTGTCTCGATCCGCCGCAATTCCGCACGGCGACAGGCGGTCACGGCTCGCCGCCGACAAGGGCCGGCGATGACGGATACCCGGAGTTGGGCGTGTGGCCGCCGCGCCCACTCGAGCCGACGGATACTTATCGAACGGAGCTAGCGACCGACATGGGTGCCAAACGTGCGCCGGTGATACGTCAGTGGTGCATTCAATTCGTGCTCAGCTTCGATAACGCGTCCAATGATCATCGTGTGGTCGCCCGCGTCGAGGAACTCACTCACATCGCAAGCAACCCAACCGCATATGTCAGCTAGGCGCGGCACGCCATGCCTGGCGTGCCACTGAAGGTCGTGGAACTTGTCGGCAGCCCGTTTTGCGAATGTTGCAGCCACCTCGTGCTGTCCGTGGCCGAGCACGTTGAGTCCGAAGCATTGCGTGGCATGGATCAACCGAAGCAACTCAGATCGCTTGTCAAGAGAAATGAGAACCAGGGGCGGCTCCATGGAGAGCGACATGAACGCACTCACCGTGGCTCCATGTGGCCTATCGCCACTGAACGTCGTGACAATGGACACGGGAGTGGCGACACCGGCCATCACCTCGCGAAACTGTTGCCGTAAAAGGGCGTCCCGCGATTCGTCGACGTCGTTGTCGATGATTACCGCTGACATGTTGGACAGACCGTTGGCGGACATCACAGGCCCAACTCGCGTGCGTTCCCAAAGCGGACTGCGTCGAGCTCGTTGTTGACAAGATTGAGATTCAGTCCGGTGGCGATGGCATCGAGCCATGACGATGGGTCGACGCGCGGGCTGTCAGTACCGAGTACTAGTTGTTGCGCGCCTACGGCATCGACTGCGAATTGAAGCACTGCGGGGTCATCGCTGAGGGTCGTATCGAAGTAGAGGCTGCGAAGTGCGTCGCCGGGATCATGCTCTAGGAGATCCGTTTGTCCCAGACTGGTGCTGATTTCCTCGAAGCGGCGCCAGAGATACAGCATCGTGCCGCCCATCGGCGCGAGGATCCATTTGATATCGGGGAATCGCCTCGTCACCCCCGAGACGACGAGGTGAATTCCCGCAAGGCCTGCTTCATGGGGGCCGCCGAATTTCGGCCCCAGCATGTAGGCCTCCATTCCGCGGGTAAAGGTGTCGGGGCTACCGACAGGATGGACGAATACGACACTGTGCTCCTCATTGAGGAATTCCCACAGCGGGTAGAGCTCTTCGCTGCTGAGGCTGAGCTCGCCGGCCGTCGTACCGATGCCGATGCCGGCGAAGCTGAGGTCGTGCAGGCATCGACGTGCTTCTGAAACCGCCTCTGCAACATGGGGAAGAGGCACGGCACCGAATGCCTTGAAGTTGTCGTCGTACTTGGCGATCTCCTCGGCGTACAGGTCGTTGCACAACTGCGCGCACCGCAGTGCAGCGGCGGAATCAGCGAAGCTTGGCTGGTTGTGACCCAGCCCGAGGATCTGGGTATCGAAACTGCTGTAAGTCAGTTCTTCGGCGCGATCGGCGAGTGAATCAACGTGGGGCGGCCAGGCTTTGCGCGATCCAAGAGTGTCGAAAGCTTCAACGATGCGTGGAGGGAACCAGTGTGCGTGAACATCAATATCGTTGCCTTTGGTGAAATCACCATTGGTGGCTGTCGTGGTCTCGGTGGTCATCGGACTTCCTTGTCGCTGAATACGGGATCGATCAGAGTGTTGGATATTGACTTGTTTTGATGAGTGCCACTGGCAATCAGTGGACTACGACCGATCTGGGCGTCGCCGCAGCTGCGGTTAAGGCCCGGGACTAAGCCCTTCCGCCGAAACTGCGCACAGATCGCGATTTCGCGGAGACTCGCGATCTCCCCGCAGTCTCGGCGGTGCCCCGGGATGAAACGAGGACGTATCCGGCGCTGCCGAAGAGGAGCGGCATCATCGCCAGCATTCCGTATATCGCGGTCATCGTGTCACCCTCTGTCGTATAGGTCATCTGAACGACGACGCGTTGATGGTTTGTACATCAGCAGTCTCTTCTACGTCTTACAGGTCAACCTGAGCGGTTGTGCGATGGGGCAATCATGTGCCTTGGGTCCCATCGCGTCGACCGTCGCGTCCGGTACACCCGGACGCCAGCAAGTGTCTGGTCTACGACAGTGAATATCCGACAACTTGCCCAGACGTACTGGGCATATGTGGATCTCAACCGCACTGTGGGACGCCGTGTTTCACGGAGAGGAGCTAGTGAAACGCCGCTTCGGCTACCGGCAGTGGTGCTCGCGTGGCCAACGGTAGGTGACAATGTGATGCGCGAGACGGAGTCTTGCACTGAAAGCGCGTCCGCAGGGCGGCGTTTACGTACAGGATCCCGAAGCTCAGGCCTTGCCTTGCCCGGCCTCATAACGCGCCTTCGCGGCTGCGTTTATCGCAGTCCAAGGGCTTCCCGGGGCGTCGCCGAGCACCCAGTCACGCGCCGCGTCGAGATCTGACCGAACGGCATTCATATCGACTCCGACCGGTACGCCTTGTGCCACCACTAGGCGCCCATTGACGTAGACGCGATCGATATTGCGCGACGTCGACTGGAACAAGACGAAATCGACTGGACTCGCCGCCCCCAATCCGAACGGCGCTGTGGTGATTACAGCCAAGTCGGCCTTCTTCCCGGGGGTGATGCTGCCGATCTCGTCTTGCAGGCCGAGCACCTCGGCGGCACCCATAGTCGCCATCCGCAAGATGTCGGTCGACGTCAACGTCGGTGACGAGCATGCCCGTGCTCCGGTTCGACCCTGTTGCTTCTCGAGTTGTCCGTCGCACAGTCGCGACACTGCGTGAGTCAGGCGAAGCGCGGTGAGCATGTCGCCGTTGTTGGCTGCAGGCACATCGGTACCAAAGCTGATGGGTACGCCATGCTGCACTGCACGATTTACCACCGGGGTTATCGACATTTGGCCGGCCTCGATCTCGGCAGTGCAGACGATCGCGCCGCCCTTCTCGCGCAGCAGCTCCAGTTCGCCATCGGTGATGGTTCCGGCATGCACCCACAAGATGTCGTCTCCAAGTAATCCGTCGGCATGTGACGCGCTCACCTGTCCTGGCAAGTTGGAGTGAAGTGATGAGATCAGGCCCAGATCGCGCGCGACTGCTAACTCCCGCGCGTGAACCTTGGCCGGTACGTGGTCAATGTTGTTCAGAGCGACAGCAAGGCGAACCCGCTCATGGCTTCCCCATGACGACTGCAGTTGTTCGAGGATTGTTTGCCGTTGTTCGAGTGTCTCGAACCCGTGCACCGGAGCCTCGGGGCGGTGTCGAAAACAGAACCCGAACAGAGCTCGAATTCCTGAATCATCGAGGGCTTTCAGCGAAGCAGTGGCGTGCTCGGGAGAGTTCGTGGCGTGGCAGAAGTCAAAAGCTGTGGTGACGCCGTGCGACAAGAGCTCAAGTGCGGCGCCGTACGTGGCGTTGTACATGTCATCGGCCCGAAGCCGGCCCGAAAGGGGATGTACGACGCCGAAGTATTCGCGCCCGTAGCATCCTGAGGCCATTCCTCGCACGGCCGCCTGCCAAAGATGCACGTGCGCATCGACAAGGCCAGGGATGACGACCGCGCCGTCGAGTTCGACAAGATCCGCGGTGGCGTCGGTGAGCCTATTTCCGACATCCAGAATTCGACTGTCCTCGATGAGGATGTCCCCGTGGACATCACCTCGCGCAGGATCCATGGTGATGAGGCCGCCCCCTCGCAGAAGAGTTCGAGTACCCATCTTAATTCCTTTCCTCCAAGGGCCTGAAGCTTCCCGCTGGGGGACAGCAGCCGTCCCGCGCATCGATTCAAACAAGTGCAATGCGTTCGCAGATGCCGGCACCGCTGCGCTTCTTTATATTGGCAACGACTTGCACGCCGCAGATCTTCGCTTCCGGCGATCCACTGAGTTGGTGCGAGCGTCTCGCTGATGGCGCCCGTGTGCGCCCAGAGTTATGATTACATGCCGGGCTGCAGTTCGGCCTCGAAGTCTGCCCAGCGGTAGCTTGCATCGTGGTCAAATCAATCACCGATTGAGACCCGCGCCAGAGGCGTGTACCGATCCCTCGCCGTCGAGTGTGGATTCGCTCGGTCCACACAGGTGTCCGGCGTCTCCGGACAACGTGCTCGTGAATTGGCCGACAGTCCATAGCCTTCCAACATCAGTGCTAACACGTCGACAAGCCGAGGTCCAAACAGATGACAAAACCCAAGATTGAGAGTGCGGCGATCGCGCTGCTCGCCCGTGCAGATCAACGCGTCGCTGGTCCGCCGCTCACAAACGAATGGCAACAACTTGACGTTGAGACTGCATACGCCGTACAAGACGAGATGCTGCGCCTGCGCATTGAGCGTGGCGAGACCCTTATCGGCGTGAAGTTGGGTCTGACGTCTGTGGCGAAGCAGCGGCGGATGGGCATCAGCAGCCCGCTCACGGCATGGCTGACCGATGCGATGATCCTGGCGTCAGATGAGTCACTTGCTTCCGACCAGTTCATCCATCCTCGTGCCGAACCGGAGATTGCGTTCATCATGGGCAGAGATCTCAGCGGCCCCGGTGTGAGCGCACCGCTCGCCCTGCGGGCCGTCGATCAGGTCTTCGGTGCCATCGAGCTGATCGATAGCCGATTCGAGGAGTTTAAGTTCACGTTGCCGGATGTCATCGCGGACAACGCATCCGGTGCAGGTTTTGTCACCGGCTCGGTCACTCGCGAAGCGGTAGGACTCGATCTTTCGCTGGAATCGTGTGTCCTCGAGCTCGATGGGCGCGTGGTTGATACCGCGACCGGCGCTGCCGTGCAGGGCCACCCCGCCCAGGCGCTCGCCGCCGCCGCCAACGATCTCGGCAAGCGCGGACACGTGCTTCGCGAGGGCTGGTTGATACTCACTGGCGGCATGACAGATGCAGTGAGTCTGTCCAAGGGCTCGGTGGTCTCGGCGAACTTCAACTCGTTCGGCCGCGTGGAGGTGAGTGCTTAGGAAGCCAATCCACTGCGCCGACCGATCCGACTCGACTCCACAGATGCGGGTACGCGAGTCTGTTCGAACTGAGACAGATAAGCACGTCGTGATCGCGTTCCGCCGGACTCGACACGCGTCGTCTCAGCCTCAGAAGTAACGATTTCTTAGCAAGCGCCTGCCTCCGCACGACATGACTCGGCCCGCCAGCCGGGACGAGGCAGGTTCTTCCATGCTTTTCTCATGAATGACCTGTATGACCCGACTTAACGTCGCCACGTCATTCGCTGTGTGCAAATGCCGGACCCGAGCATGCCTGCTCGCCCTTTCGTTTCACCGCGCAAGGAGCCCCAACGTGTTTGACTCCTCTATTCGACGTGCACTCGTGGTTGCCGCGCGCAGCAGGAGTCGAAACGTCCGATCCAAATCCGTTAATCGCCTGAACCATTGGCAACGAGTAGCTGTTCCGCTGAGCTCGGCTCTGGTGTTCGCGGCGATGTCTGTCGCCCCGACCGCAGGCGCGGACGAGAGCCAGTACGCGAAATTCTATAACCCGCCAGAACCATTGCCAGCTGGCACCGATGGAGACGTGATCCGTTCTGAGTCGAGCCGACTGGTCCTTGAACCGTCTGGTCAGCTGGGCGGCTTTGTCGCCGACGGCACCCGAATCATGCACCGCAGCAAAGGTGATCGCGGTGAGCCGATAGCCGTGACGGCAACCTACTTCGAGCCTCACAACCCCTGGCCAGGTCAGGGCGCCCGGCCGCTGATTGTGTTTGGACCCAACACCTATGGCATCGGCGACCAATGTGCCGCGTCGAAGATGTTCAACCAGGGCATCCACTGGGGTGGAGGAGCAGACCTGACGATGGGTTACGAGGAAACCTTTGTGGCCACGATGGTGGCACGAGGGTTCGCGGTAGCTTTCACCGATTATCAGGGTGTCGGAACACCGACTGCCCCAACATTTCTGATCAGACAGCCGCAGGCACACGCCATCCTCGACGCTGCCCGCGCTGCTATGCGGCTCCACGGAACCTCACTCGATCCCTATGGCCCAGTCGCATTCTGGGGCTACGGTCAAGGGGGTGCTGCATTGGGAGCGACTGTTGAATTGGCGCCCACCTATGCGCCTGACCTTCACGTGGTTGGAGCCTACGCCGGTGCGCCGCCAGTAGACCTGACAATGTTGACGCCATACATCGATGGGAGCATCTACGCCGGCGGTGTGGGGTTTCTGCTCAATGGGATCGCGGCAGCGCACCCCGAAATCCGAGACGGACTCCTCTCATCGCTCACTGACGCGGGGAAGAACCTGTTCAACCGGTCAGCAGATGAATGCTTCGGCGATGACGTGATGCGCTTCGGGTTCCGCCACGTGCAGCAATACTTTGTTTCTCCAGTGGAGGAGGCTATCGCCAACGAGCCACTGAAGTCGATCTACGATGCGCAGCGGATCGGCCGCCTGAGGCCTGCGGCGCCAGTCTTCATCGATCCGAATCGATATGACTCCTTCATCCCGTGGGACGGGGCGCGACAGCTCGCGCTCGACTGGTGCGCCCAGGGCGCCGATGTCCAGTTCTGGACCAACGAACAACCCGCGTTCATGAACAAGACGGCAACGAACAACTTCTTGACCAACTATGTCGATGGCGGGCGGGCGATGCAGTGGGTCGCTGACCGCTTCAACGGCATGCCGACGGCGTCAAACTGTGCGGAGATGTGATGAAAGTGTCACAGCGTCGGCAGGCGAACACGCGCTCACCACCGGCAATCTACATGGTTGAACAGTCAGATCGAAAAGATCTATTGGACTTGATGACCCGAACCTGGTGCCGTTACTGCAATGGCGCATATCAGGGTGGCGCGCAAGGCGCCACTGGTCACACTTGCGGTCTCAGCAAGTGCTTCTCAAATGTAGTTACAAGTTAAGTAGTAGTCACTGGAGGTGAACTGTGAGGGCGATAATTGCGCGCGACCGCGCGGCTGGATTCGCGGGTCTTGTGTTGGCGGAAATGCCTTCCCCGCATGCGGCAGAAAACGATGTGATTGTTCAGGTTGAGGCGGCGGGATTCACACCTGGCGAGCTCGATTGGCCAGGTACCTGGACCGACCGTGCAGGCCGGGACCGTACGCCAACAATTCCTGGCCATGAAGTATCGGGTATAATCATCGGATTAGGGTACGGCACAACCGGTCTGACGATCGGACAACGGGTGTTCGGGCTGACGGATTGGACGCGAAACGGAACCCTGGCGGAGTTCGTCGCCGTCGAGGCCCGCAACCTTGTACCACTGTCAGCCGGGGTGGATCACACGCTGGCGGCCGCACTGCCGATCTCGGGGCTTACGGCGTGGCAGAGCCTGATTGAGCACGGACGGCTCACCACAGGCCAGTCGATTCTCATTCACGGCGCGGCTGGAGGAGTGGGCTCGATCGCGGTGCAGCTGGCGCGGGAAGTCGGTGCGCGTGTTATCGGCACCGGTCGTGCCCCGCAGCGACAAGAAGCGCTCGAGCTTGGCGTCCACGAATACCTGGACCTCGAGCACGAGGATCTGGAAGGAGTAGGTCAGGTCGACGTGGTATTCGACGTGATCGGTGGCGAGATGCTCGATCGCTCAACGAAATTGGTGCGTCCTGGGGGCACCCTCGTGACAATCGCCGAACCGCCTCGCGTGCAGCCTGACGGGGGCCGTGCACTTTTCTTCGTGGTCGAGCCCGATCGCTCCCAACTTTCCGCGCTGGAGCGCAGATTGAGGGACGGCCGGCTGCGCCCGATCGTCGGAGCGGTGTTACCCCTGGCTGATGCTCCATCAGCGTTCGATCCCGCACAACGCCCGCCGGGAAAAACGATCATCGAAGTGACAGCGGACAGCTAGCCGAGTGCACTCAAGCTGCTCAACGAGAAGGTGGGGTTCCCCCCGAATGGTGGGCATCGAGATAGCGGGATGAATGGTCCCGCTGGAAGGATGTCACCATGTCCCGAACCCGCCGGTCTTTTACGACCGAGTACAAGGTCGAGGCCGCCCATCGGGTGATTGATCTGGGCGCACGATCGCCGAGGTCGCTCGCGAGCTGGGCGTGAATGAGGGTCTGCTGGGACGGTGGGTTGCTGAGGAGCGCCGCCGTGTGGAGCTGCCGCAACTCGTGACGACGTGCCGTTGACGCCGGCGGAGCGCACCGAGCTGGCGCGGCTGCGCAAGCAGGTCGCCGAGCAGGAGAAGGACATCGCGTTTTTGAAAGAAGCCTCGGCGTACTTTGCCGCCAGCCAACCGAAGTAGACCGGTTCGAGCTGATGGCCGCAGAGTGCGCGACCACCGCGATCACCCGAATGGCACGACTGCTGGGGGTGTCGACCTCCGGCTACTACAAGCGTGTGAAGCGTTCGGTAACAACACAATTGACTGATCGAGAGCAACGGAAGGCCGATCTGACCGTGAAGATCATCGACCATCACCGCGACTCCGGCGGGACCTACGGCTCACCGCGGATCACCGCCGACCTGCGTGCCAGCGGCGAGCAGGTCTCAGAAAGGACGGTCGCCAAGATCATGGCCGAGATCGGGCTGGCCGGGATCAGCCCGCGCATCCTTCGCAAGAAATGGAGCTCAAGCTCGATGCGACAGGCGCTGGACCGCCTTGTAGGTACGAAACCCCTGCCGCTCCCCGCTGGCGTCGCCGTTGCTGTGGCGTTCATCAGTGCAGAAGTAGCTGTGGTGTCATGGTTTCAACACTTGGGATCAGAGCGCTCCTTCCGGGGGCTTTTCTTCTCGGTGTAATGGTCGTATCGGCTGGCTGGGGTATCGGCCTCGCGCTCGCGACATCACTCGTTAGTGGAGCCGCATACTTCTATTTCCATCTCGGTCACGGCGGCGCGACCGGCGCAGACGATTTCATCGCGTTGGCCGTATTCCTACCCATCGCCCTGGTAGCCAATGTTCTGGGCTGGCTCGCGAGGATGCGTGCCGCAGAAGCCGAGGATCGCCGTCGAGAGGCTGATCGATCGGCGCTGTTGGCGAAGACGTTGGCACACCAGCAGGCCGCGCTGCGACGCACAGCGACGCTCGTCGCCCGCGGTGTCTCGCCTGCCCAGATCTACCCGGCTGCCTTCGCCGAACTATGTCGCGGGCTGAGTGTGGAAAGTGTCGTACTTCTGCGCTACACCCCGCTGGGAGACCTAGTCGTCGTGGATGCTCGAGACCCGCACAACGATCTGACAATGCCGGGGGGCAAGCTGCTGCCCGAACTTGAGGCCAACTTGAGCGCGTTGGTCCTGTGCGATGGGCGACCCCACCGGATGGACTACGTACCCGCCCCGGCGTCGACCGCCGATCGCGTTGGCGCGAAGGCCATCCGTTTTGCGGTTGGTACTCCGGTTGTCGTAGCCGGCACTGTATGGGGTGCCTTGATTGCCGGTTCGTCCCGGCCCATACCCCTGCCGTCGAACACCGAACTGCGCCTCGCCGATTTTGCCGATTTGGTGGCGACCGCGATCGCGAATGCATCAACGCGGGCTGAACTCAACGCGTCCCGCGCGCGAATAGTGGCCGCAGCAGATCATGCGTGGCAACTTTTCGAACGCGACCTACACGACGGCGCGCAGCAACATGTAGTTTCTCTGGGCCTGAGACTGCGTGGCATCGAATCAAAGCTCAGACCCGATCAGGATGACTTGCGGCAGGAAGTGTCGCTCATTACCGCCGGTCTACATGCCGTCGCCGTCGAGCTTCGAGAACTGTCTCAGGGAATGCACCCGTCGATCCTGTCGACACGCGGACTCAGTGCTGCAATCAATAGATTGGCTCGACGCTCAGCAATACCCGTCACGCTCGACCTCCGGGTCAAGGGCCGGATGCCGGAACCGGTAGAGGTCGCGTCGTACTACGTGGCGGCAGAAGCGTTGGCCAACGCTGCAAAGCATGCACGCGCCACCGAGGTCACGGTGCGCGCCAGGATCCGTGACGACACCTTGTATTTGACTTTCCGTGACAATGGGATTGGTGGGGCCGACGTCGGGCGCGGGTCAGGGCTGATCGGACTCAGGGACCGTGTTGAGGTACTTGGCGGGCAGCTCGAGATTTCGAGCCCGGACGGCTTCGGCACGATACTTGCCGTCGCCATACCGATGGTTGCATCGCCGCGCTGAAAACGGGCACTGAGTTCTAGGACTGTCTACATAGCAATGTGGATTCCACGAAAACCTTTTGGTGTGGCCGACGCTGGTGTATCGCGCAGGGTTGATCGGCAAGTTCGGCGACGCTCAGGTAGCAGGAGGACACGACATGGACGACCGCCTCTAGGGCGGCATCATGCCTGCGAGTCTCCTGGAAAACTGGGTTATCGAACATGCCCACCAGCGGCATCGCCAATCCCTCTGATGTCACCGCCAAATACCACCAGGCTGGTTGGTGCCAAGGGGTGTACAAGACGCCTACCTTCGACACCATGACGATACCTGACCAGCAGGACGTAGCCCGCGAGACGGTGTACATCGACAATTATGTCGAGCGCGCAGAGCTTGCCCTGCATAGCATGCTGCGCAAAGAGTGGGCTCTGCTTGCCACAGCCGCCAGCAGAGTCCCCTCGGGGGCGCAAGCTCGAGCGACCGAGGTCGCAAGGCACGCAGAAGTTCTCATCGCCGCATTGGACTTGCACTGCCATGGCGAGACGGAGGCAGTGTGGCCGCTGCTCGCCGATCGATGTCACGACTCGTTTGAATGGCCGCGGCGGATATTGCTCAAGGATCACAGCCGGATGGATCAGCTTCTCGAAGCGCTCGATTTTGCTCTCGAGCGATGGTGTTCCAACGCAAACGCCGCTCGCCGTGATGTGCTCAACGACATTGTCGGCCGGATCGGCGCGGCGCTCGATCAGCACCTCGATCACGAAGAGCAACTCGTGCTCCCGCTGATGAAGCAGCACGTCGCTGCCGGTGAATTTGAGGCGATCGTCGAAACACAAGCTTTTAACTTCGAACCATGGCTGCAGACTCTCCTGCTCGGGATGCTCATGCAACAAGGCGACGCGGGTGTGGTCGATCGAGCTGCTGTCACCGTCGCCGCTGCGGTCAGGCGCCGAGAGGCGGCAACGCTAAGTGTTGCGATGTATCACGTTGACGTCGGCGGAATCAATTTGGAGCGAGCATTTCCAACCATCACCGCGGCGGTCAAGCGCCAAGCCGCAACCGAATATCTCGAGCATTGCCTACGTGTGCACGGATCCCGGACACCTCGACCGGATCCGTGAACTGTAGGTAAAGGGCGAAGACAGAAGGGAAGGTGGGGACAGTGCGCACAACCAATTGCGCGCACTAATGCTAGCAGGCTGAAAGCCGCGATCGCAGCCGACCGAGTCGCACAGCACTGCCCAAAGCAAGCTTGCCGAACATACTGCGCAACCGCGGTGGGACAACCTTGCCAGCGCCCCCTGAGGTTGTGGGAAGTGTTAAAAAGCAACAGCTGTGGTGGCCTTCGCCAAAGGATGCGCTGTCATGCGCCCTCCACCGCGTCACTGGCCGCGGCAGACTGCTCGGTTAACGCCGAGGGTCCAGTCGTATGGGCCTCTTCGACATAGGGGTGAGCGGTTCGGCTGATACCGGACAAGACTTGGCGGTCGCCGCATTATCCGGCGGCAGTGTGTCTCGCATTCTCGAGTTCGGATTCGAAATCCTCTAGCAGAACGCGCATCCTGCGCCGACCCCGATACAGCCTAGACATAACGGTGCCCACTGGGATGCGCTCGAGCCTAGCGATTTCCTTGTAGGGAAACCCTTCTACATACGCGAAGTACATCGCCCGGCGGAGATCCTCAGGAAGCGATCGAAAGGCCACTGTGACAACGTTGTCTGGTGTTGGCCCGAATACCTGACGTTCGACGTTCTCTCGCGTGTTGTACTCGCGGCACATGTGGGCGTATAGTCCGCTGTCCCCGATGCTGTCGGTCAGCCACTCGATGGGGCGGCGTTGGCTACGGCGATAGTCGTCGATCCAGATGTTGCGCATTATGCGGACGAACCACGCCTTCATGAAGGTCTGGTCTTGCAGGGCTGGAAAGGCGGTATACGCGCGGACCATCGTGTCCTGCAGGAGATCTTCGGCATCTGTGGTGTTTCCAGTCAATCTCCACGCCACGCGATACAGGGTTCCAAGCAGCGGTGTGGCGATCTGTTCAAACTCGCGATGGATGTCCGCGCTACGCACGTTTGTGTCGGCGGCGTCGGAGTCGACGCTGTCGGCTTCGGGCATGGTGGCGGGGTCGACGTCGATTATGGCGGTCACACCCTCAGAACGTAGCTGACAACGGAGCCCCAACGCCCCATTGACCCTCAACGGTTTTAAGCAACCGGTGCGGGAGGTTTTAGGTTTCCGCCCGCAAAATGCGATTTCCTTGCAACCGGTTTGTGTTCCACCTATTGGTGACGACCGCTCAGGTCTACAAATGAACCGCACCTTGTGTGAGACATAACGTTTGCGGCTGTCGTTATGTCTTGGCTGGTAACAAAAGAAGGGATGACGGAAGGTGGCAGTGGAACCCATGACGCGTATCCGGCAGTTCAATCGCGCTGTCGTCGACTGGATCTGCTCTCGCAGCGAGGGGCCGGCACACACCGTTCGCTCTTTGGAAGAGTTTCGCGTGATGCAGGCGATTGGCGCCGACGGATCCCACCCGGCGCGATTGATGGCCGAAACGCAACTCAGCCGCCATGATGTGACGCTGCTGCTTATCGCGCTGGAAGACGCTGGCATGGTGGGTCTCGATCGCAGCGACTCGAAAGAGGACGTTGTTGAAGCTCGCCTGACGACTGCAGGGCACGACAGGCTCATCGACGAAGAGCGCAGACTCGACGACATCTTCGAACACACACTGTCTGTGCTCAGTTCGACACAACGCAGACGACTCCTTTATGCCATGCGGCAGGTCGTTCGGATTCTGCGAGCGGCGTCTATCGAGATCCGCATTGGTGACCCGCATCACCCGGACTTCGCGTTGTGTCTGAACGCCTACTTCGCCGAATTGGCGGAGCGATACGGCGGGTTCGATCCCGATATAACCAGGCCTATAGCCCCTGAGCAGATGGTTGCGCCCGCTGGTCTGCTGGTGATGGCGTATCTTCACGACTTACCCGTCGGTTGCGGGGCTGTATCTTTCGGCCCGAACGGAATCGGTGCTATCAAGCGGATGTGGGTATCGCGTGACTTCCGAGGCCTGGGCATCGGCAGCCGAATTTTAAGCGAACTCGAAAGGCTTGCAAGAGATTATGGAGCCGAGGTGCTTCGCCTCGAAAATCGGCACGAACTGTACGAAGCGACAGAGATGTATCGTCAGTTCGGTTACCGCGAGGTTGATCCGTTCAATGACGAATTCTATGCCGACCGCTGGTATGAAAAGACTCTCGCGTCCGAGAATGTCGGACGCACTCTGCCGGACCTGAAACGTCCCGTGCCGAACGATGATTCCGGGGCCGCATCACAGTTGGGCTGACTCATACGTAATCGATTCGGCCCGCGCTGTGCGTGGCCTGGCACGAACGAATACTGAAAGGGCTAATAAGGCATGGCTAGTCGACGTCATTTCGGTAGATCGATCCTGATCGGGGCCGCGGCTGCAGCTGCGCCGGCGTGCGCACCTCAATGGATAGTTACTAGCCCAACGACTTCGCTCTCGCTCACACCCAGCAGTTCGTCGCACCATTCTTTTCCTGTGATGAGTCATATCCATGCTGGGCTTCTCGATGTTGGCTACGCCGAGACCGGCACGCCGACAGGGCCGCCTGTCATCCTGCTACACGGCTGGACGTACGACATCTACAGCTTCGTCGATGTCGCCCCGCTACTCGCGGACCAGGGCTACCGGGTGCTGGTGCCATATGTACGAGGGCTCGGCACTACACGCTTTCTGTCGGACAGGTCCCCGCGAAAACGGTCAACAGGCGGCATTGGCCCACGATGTCATCGACTTCATGGATGCGCTGAACATACAAAACGCACTCATCGCCGGGTTCGACTGGGGAGCACGAAGCGCAAACATCGTCGCGGCGATGTGGCCCGATCGGTGCAAGGCAATCGTGGCGGACAGTGGGTACCTGATCGTGAACTTGCAGGACAACCAACAGCCCTTATCGCCACAGGCCGAACTCAATTGGTGGTATCAGTACTACTTCGCCACCGGACGCGGGGTGCGCGGGTACCGTGCGAACACTCGGGCGTTCAACAAGTTCATATGGCAGAGAGCGTCGCCTCGTTGGAAGTTCGACGACCCAACCTACGAGCGGACGGCAACCGCCTTCGATAGCCCTGACCATCTTCAGGTGGTGGTTCACAACTACCGCTGGAGGTTAGGTCTGGCCCTTTCGGAGCCACGCTATGACGACACCGCGGCCGTGCTGGCTACGAAGCCGGCGATCACTGTTCCGAACGTTACTATCGGCAGCAAATATTGACGGACCCACCAGCGATGGTCGTGCGTATAGAGACAAGTTCACCGGCAAGTACGCGCATCGAATCTTCACCGGGATCGGTCACAACGTCCCGCAGGAAGCGCCTGAGCGATTTGCCGAAGCCATTGTCTACGCAGACGCCCTCTAGATGCCAGCTGTCATTCCGTTTCGTTTAGTGTTAGATGAGCGATAGATCACAGGCTCGTCGGCACCGCCCCCACGGTGGATGGCAATCTATCAGTCTCTGATCTGCTGTGATTTGCAACGAGACTTCCGGCAGGGGCCTGCCCGTCCCTAAAACCACTGTTGCGGGTAGTAATCCCCATAAAGCGGTGGTGGGGACATCGCGCTCACGCGTCCGTACCGTCCAATGCCGTGCGTCGAACCGTGCGCACTGAGTTCGACTCTAAGGCTTGGAGGTTCATGGTGGGTAGCTTTTCGCGAATAGGCCTACAGCTCGGTGCGATACTGACAATTGGCGTGGCGGTGGCGGGTGTCGCTGCCGCGCACCCAGGCGACCAGAGTGGCGCGACAGACGGCGCCGGCGGTGGTGTCATCGAATCAGTCTTCAACCAGCCAATCACCAATATACCGGGTAAATCGGTTGTGGCACTGCAGGTGTCATACGCGCCCGGCGCGAAGGATTCTCCGCACCGCCACGCGGGATCGTCCTTCATCATGGCCTATGTGGTCTCCGGGGCCATTCGCAGTCAGGTCGAGGGCGAGTCCCCGCGCGTGTATCAGGCGGGAGAGACGTGGCAGGAAGACGGATCTGACCACCATGTGCTCGCTGAGAACGCCAGCACCACCAACCCGGCAAAACTCCTCGCGGTGTTCGTCGTCGACACCGGCCAAACAGATTCGCTCGTAACGGTGGACCCCGCACCGCAACCGTGACGCGGATCTCCCTGTGCGACTGCGTGGCGAAGCGCACATTGCGCGTGCGGCGGTGGTGCAACGGCCGTTTGTGTACCCGGCCAAACGCGAGATATCCCGATGAAAGAGTACACGCATGACTCACTATCGCCTGCCCGAACTCGACTATGACTACGGAGCTCTCGAGCCGCACATCTCCGGACACATCAACGAGCTGCACCACAGCAAGCACCATGCCGCGTATGTGCAAGGCGCGAACGACGCGTTGACCCGGCTCGCACATGCTCGGGCGCATGACCATCACTCTGAGATCTTCTTGAACGCGAAGAATCTTGCGTTCCACGTTGGCGGGCATGTCAATCACAGCATCTGGTGGAAGAACCTGTCGCCCGACGGAGGTGACAAGCCCACCGGCGAGCTGGCCGCAGCGCTCAACGACGCGTTCGGATCGTTTGACGCCTTCCGAATCCAGTTCAGCGCGGCGGCCAACGGACTCCAGGGCTCAGGTTGGGCCGTCCTGGCATATGACGGCCTCGGCGATCAGCTGTTGACGTTCCAGCTATATGACCAGCAGGCAAATGTTCCGCTCGGTGTCGTTCCTCTGTTGATGGTCGACATGTGGGAGCACGGGTATTACCTGCAGTACAAGAACGTCAAGGCCGACTACGTCAACGCATTCTGGAACGTTGTCAACTGGGCCGATGTCCAACAGCGATTCGCCGCGGCCATCCAAACCCGCGCGACCCGTGCATCAGGACTGGTCGCTTAAATGCTCCGCCTCGCCGCTTTCGGCGGCCACTACGTTAGACGAGAAGCTCTGCGGCGCAGAGAACATGAGAAGGGAACACGGGTGTTGCGAGTCATCTCTAGCTTGGCGCGGAGGTGGATCCCAGTGGTGTTGGTCCTCGTTGCCGTACTAAGCGGCATCGCTATGAACCGGATGCACGGTATCTTCGGGTCGCATCAGTCTCCAGGCGCGGCGGGGGGCGGCGCTGATAGGATCGTCGCGTTCAACCCGAAGCGGGTATTGTACGAGATCTACGGTCCCAGCGATACGGTGGGAAGCATCAGCTATCTCGACGCTGACGCCAAGTCCCATCGCGCCGATTTCAGCTCGCTTCCGTGGTCTTTCGAGGTGTCCACAACACTGCCGTCGATGTTCGCAAACGTTGTAGCACAGGGCGACAGTGACGAGATCGGGTGCCGTATTACCGTCAATGGCGAGCTACGTGAGGAACGTTCGGCAACGGGTCATGCGGCTCAGGCCTTCTGCTTGGTGAAGGCCGCATGAGCACGCGGCACGCGGCGCGCCCCAAGCTCGCCCGTTGGATACGGGTACTGGCCATCCCCATCATCCTCATCTGGGTCGCCATCATGATGGCCACCAACGCGCTGCTACCGCAGCTAGAGCTTGTCGGCCACCATCATCTGGTCTCGCTGTCGCCCTCCGATGCGCAGGCATCGGTAGCCATGAAGCGCCTCGGCGCCGCGTTCGAACAGTTTGACTCCGACAGCATCGCGATGGTCGTCCTTGAGGGTGACCAACCATTGGGCGATGAGGCGCACGCCTACTATGACCGCCTCATCGAGACGCTAGAGCAGGACACCGCGCACGTTCGACACACCCAGAACTTCTGGGGTGACCTGATCACTGCAGCGAGTTCGCAAAGCACCGACGCCAAGGGCGCCTACGTGATGGTGAACCTGGTGGGCAATGTGGGTGAAACAGCCAACATTGAGTCAGTCGAAGCGGTCCGCGACCATGTCGCCAACTCGAATCCACCGCCGGGAATCAAGGCATATGTGACCGGTCCGGCGCCGTTGTCGACCGACAACACCATCGCCGGCGAGGAAAGCATGGTCAAGATCACGATCATCACCCTCGTGACGATTCTGATCATGCTTCTCATCGTTTACCGGTCGGTGACGACATCGTTGTTGATGCTACTTGTCGTCGTGGTCGAAATGTGTGCGGCAAGAGGCATTGTCGCCGTGATCGCGAACTTCGGACTACTTGGGATGTCGACTTTCGCTACCGAACTTCTGACGTCTCTCACCATCGCCGCGGGCACGGACTATGCGATCTTCCTCGTCGGGCGATACCAAGAGGCACGGCAATCAGGTCTAGATCGAGAAGAGGCGTACTACACCGCTTTTCACAGCGTCGGTCACGTAATCCTCGGGTCGGGTCTCACCGTTGCAGGAGCGATGTTGTGTCTGCATTTCACCCGGTTGAACTATTTCAAGTCCATGGGCATACCGAGTGCTATCGCCCTAGGTGTTGTCGTCGTCGCCGGTCTAACGCTGGCGCCCGCAGTCCTGGCCGTCGGCAGCCGTTTCGGCGCGTTCGAGTCAAAACGGGTGATCAAGACGCGAGGTTGGCGCCGCGTCGGCACACTCGTCGTTCGTTGGCCTGCACAGTGTCTCGTGGCCGCAACCGCTCTTGCACTAGTGGGTTTGATAGCCTTGCCCGGATACACGGAAAGCTACAACGATCGGCATTACATCCCCAAAGATCAGCCGTCCAACGTCGGATACGCAGCGGCCGAACGACACTTCACGGCTGCGCGGATGAACCCCGACATCCTGTTGGTCGAAGCGGGTCGAGATATGCGTAATCCTGCCGACATGATCGTCTTGGACAGGATCGCCAAGAAGATTTTCGAAGTTCCCGGAATCACCCGGGTGCAGAGCATCACCCGGCCGCTAGGCGACCCGATCGCCCACAGTTCGATTCCATTTCAGGTGAGCTTGCAGTCGATCTCGATGCGGGAGAACATGCAGTTTCTCAGGGGTCGAGTCGCTGACATGCTCCATATGAGTGATCAACTCGGCGTGATCGTTTCAACGCTGAATAGGATGCACGAACTGACGGGACAAATGGCCGACACCACCCACCGGTTGGTGTTGAACATGCAGGAAATGAAGACCACGACTGACGAGATGCGAGATCATCTCGCCGATTTCGACGACTTCTTCCGCCCGCTTCGCAACTATCTCCATTGGGAGCAGCACTGCCTGAACATTCCCATTTGTTGGTCATTCCGATCGCTGTTCGATGGCTTGGACGGCGTCAACCAACTCTCTGAGAACCTCGATGCGTTGCTGGGAAACGCGAAGGAATTCGATGAGCTCATGCCACAGCTGGTGGCATTGTTGCCGCCGATGATCGCGGTGACGACGGACATGCAGTCCACGATCAAGTCGATGTACAGCACGTTCTCGGGGCTGATCGACCAGATCGACCGGATGACCGACACCGCAAGCGTCATGGGACAGGCGTTCGACGAGGCCAAGAACGGCGATTACTTCTATCTGCCGCCAGAGGCCTTCGACAGCCCGGATTTCCAGCGAGGCCTGAAGCTGTTGGTGTCGCCGGATGGGAAGGCGGCGCAGTTCATCATCACTCACGAGACCGACCCGGCTACACCGGAGGGCGTCTCGCGAGTTGACTCCGAGATGCAGGCAGCCAAGGAAGCCGTCAAAGGCACCCCCCTGTCTGACGCGAAGTTCTATCTGGGCGGGACGGCGGCGACGTATAAGGACATCCAGATCGGCGCCAAGTGGGATCTTCTGATCGCTGCTCTCGGCGCGATCACGCTGATCTTCATGGTCATGCTGATCTTGACTCGTGCGCTGATCGCCTCATTGGTCATCGTGGGAACGGTGGTGTTGTCGTTGGCGACATCGTTTGGCCTGTCGGTGCTGGTTTGGCAGTACATCTTCGGGATGGAGCTGCATTGGATTGTGCTCGCTTTCTCGGTGATCGTCCTGTTAGCTGTCGGATCGGACTACAACCTGTTGGTGGTATCGCGGTTCAAGGAGGAGATACGGGCCGGGATAAATACGGGCATCATCCGTGCGATGGGTGCTACCGGCGGTGTCGTGACGGCGGCGGGTCTGGTGTTCGCTGTCACGATGGCATCGCTGGCCTCTAGCGATTTGATCTCAATTGGGCAGGGCGGCACCACAATCGGGCTCGGCTTGCTATTCGACACTTTGATCGTGCGTTCATTCATGACGCCGTCTATCGCGGCGCTGCTTGGGCGTTGGTTCTGGTGGCCATTGAGGGTCAGAAGCCGGCCCGTGCCGGTACACACAACATCGGTCACCAGGCTCGTGGTCGACTAGGAGGATGCGTTGCGCAATCTGATTCTCATTGTGGCGGTGCTGGCCTCGGCCGCCCTGACGACCGCAGGACTTGCCCATGCCGATCTCGACACCGAGTTCGCCGATCAGCTGCACACCTACGGGATCTACGGCCAGAAGGACTATAACGCATGGATCGGAAAGATCTTGTGCAAGAGGCTGTTCAAAGGCACCGACCCGGATGCCCTTGCCTCAGCGGCGTTCGTTTCTCGGAATCTTCAGCGCGGATCGACGACCGAGCAGGCTTGGCAGTTCCTGGGCGCGGCCATCAATACCTACTGCCCGGAAAAGATTGGCGTACTACAGGACGTGCCCGTAAGGAGTGAGGTGCCATGAGGATGCGAGTGAATTTTGTCGTACTGGCAGTGGGCGCATTGGTCGCAGCCCAGCCGGTGGTTGCAGCTGCGGATGCGACCGACGACTATCCGATTCCGCGCCGCATGCTCATGACCACGTGTACCGCTGAGCAGATCATGGCCGCAGCCAGAGATGTCGAACCCGTGTATTACGAGCGGTACATGGTCGATTACAAAAATCACTCCGCGGATGTGCAGCAGTCGACTCAAGACAAGATGCACTGGTTCTACTCGTTGAATCCTCAGCAGCGCAGAGCCTACTCTGAGGAACTGGCAACCAATTTCGCCGATCCACTGACGTTCGCGTGGCCGAATCACGCCAAGCTTTTCTTCAACAACAAGGGCGTTGCCGCACACACCACCGATAGCTGTGCTCAATACCCGGCCGACGACCATTCAGTGTGGGAGTGGTGACGGCGTTGAGTCGTGTACCTGTGGCATGATCGTGCCAGTTCGGCGTGGTTGACGGCGGTACTCCATCGAATCCACTTCCACGTGTTTCCTGCGGTACACAGGCACGCCTCTCGAACCTTTCACAGCAGGATCATCAGCACAGCGCCGATGATGAGCCACAAGAACATCGACGGTAGCGCCGCGTATGCCAAGCCTCTCAGGGCTTGCTCGCGCGGCTTCCACACACCATGGCCACAAATGCCCGGGCCGGCGGCGTCGCCGTTGTCTCGGTGGTCTGGCAGGGCCGCGAAAGACTGCTCCGTTGCCACTAGCCGGGAAAGCCGATGCTGAAGTCGTGGCCCCACAAGCTCGCGGCGGTGATCTCGCGGGCCACCCAGTCGTCGTTGTCTTCGACTTGTAGTCCTTCGCATCCGAATTCGATGTCGAATCCGCCGGGCGTCTTCATGTAGAACGAGAGCATCTTGTCGTTGACATGCCGCCCGAGTGTGGCTGCCATCGGCACCTTGCGGCGCAGTGCGCGATCCAGACAAAGCCCGACGTCATCGGCCTCGCCGACCTCGATCATCAGGTGCACGATGCGGCTGGGTGTTTCGAGCGGCATGAACGCCAGGCTGTGGTGACGCGGGTTGATGCCGAGGAAACGCAGCCATGCAGGGGGGCCGTCGGCGGGCCGACCGACGAGTTGAGGTGGCAGCCGCATCGAGTCGCGCAGGTGGAACCCGAGCACATCGCGGTAGAAGTGCAGCGACTCCCCGTCGTCGCGATTGCTCAGCACCACGTGGCCGAGGCCCTGCTGCCCGGTGACGAACCTGTGGCCGTAGGGACTGACCACGCGCTGGTGTTCGAGGGCGGCGCCGTGGAACACTTCGAGAGTGTTACCTGAGGGGTCTTCAAACGTGATCATTTCGTCGACCCGGCGCTCGTCCAGCTCGGCGGCCGTCGACTCTGTATAGGATGTGTCTGCGACCTGGAGTCGGGTGCGGATATCCTGCAGGGCGTTGGCATTTACTGTTTCCCAACCGCATTGGAGTAGCCGATCACGGTCGCCCGGCACGATGATCAGCCGGGCAGGGAACTCGTCCATCCGAAGGTAGAGCGCGTCCTCGGTGGCGCCGGATCCCTCGACCATGCCGAGGACTTCCAGGCTGAATTCGCGCCAAGCGGCGATGTCGGTGGCTTCGATCCGGAGGTAGGCCAGAGAATTGATGCCGGTGCTGGCAGCGTGGAAATTCCTCACGGTTAACCCTTCTCAGCGATGCGTGCGGGGTCAGTCATGTGATGCAACGCCGGGTAAGGGGCGCTTTATGCGGACGCCGCTGAGGTGCTATATCTCACGGGCGGTGAGCATCACGCCGTAACCGCGACGCTTCGCACCAAGCGCTCTGGGAGACGAGTTCCCCAACCGCTAGGCGGCGGCGACCTCAAGAAGATCGGATCGGTCGCGAAGATAGCCTTTTTTGATGGCGTACTCGACCAGGAGATTCCGCATGGCCCGACGCCCACGATGCAGACGAGACATCACGGTACCCAGTGGGGCATCGACCATTTCGGCGATCTCGCGGTACTTGAATCCCTCTACGTCAGCAAGGAAGACCACGAGTCTCTGCGGCTGCAGCAGTGATTGCAACGCGTCGCAGACTTCGCCGTCGCGCATCGACTGAAGCGCCTCGAGCTCGGCTGATTGAATCTGTGTGGACGATAGCGGTGCTCCCATCACCGCCACCGGATCGCTGAAATCGCCGTCCAGCTTTTCCACCGGCCGCCGCGCAGCCTTGCGGTAGTTGTTGTTCCACGTGTTGTGCAAGATCGTGAAGAGCCATGCCCGGACGTTGCTGCCGTCCTCAAACGCAGGAAAGCCCTTATAGGCTCGAACCATGGGTGTCTTGCACAAGGTCCTCAGCGTCTCCTCACTGAGGCTGCATGGCGTCGAGCATGTAATCCAGCTCGGCAATGGTGCGGTGGGGCGGGAGAATGATCACTGGCATATCGGCGCCGCCCCCGTACCACGAGTCAAGCGCGACGCGCGTGGACTCTGCGTTGCCACATAATGTGAGGTCGTCGATGAGGATCTCTGCGAGGCTTGGTAACTCACTGTTGTCATTCGATGACGTCGTCGCGAGTACCGCATCGACCGCAGTGCTGTATCCCGAGTCCGACAGCATGGCGGAGTACAGCGTTCCCATCTTCTTCAGATAAAAGGTGATCCACCAGGTTGCCAGCCGCCGCGCCGAAGCACGGTCAGAGGCGATTGCGGCCGGCACACCGGGACACACCAGTGGCATAGGGCGTCCGCGTTGACCGGCCTCGTCCGGACTCAACAGTGGGAGCCGACTGCGCAGCGACGATAGGGGTAGGAAGAATGGGAACCATGCGTCAGCCACCTCGCCGCACAGACGCATCGCGCGGGCGCCGAGCGCGGCGAGATGAATGGGCACATCGAATTGTGGCGAGATGCCAAGCCGCATCGGACGTTGTCCAGATGGTGGAGGTGAGACCAATCGCTCGCCGCGCAGAAGAGATCGCACGTCGCGTGTGACAGCTTCAAGCCTTCGGATTGGGGACCGGAACGGAGTTCCGTGAAAACCCTCCGCCAGCGGCGGACTTCCAGCTCCTAACCCGAGCACAAATCGACCCTCGGACACGTCAGCCAGGCTGTTGGCCAACATCGCGACCGTCGCCGCGCTTCGGCCCCACACGTTTAGAACCCCGGTGGCAATCTGGATGCGGTTGGTTCGAAGGGCTATCTCGGTCAACAACACTGAGACGTCGTGTCCCCACCCTTCGGCGATATACAGAGTTGAGTATCCGAGTGTCTCGGCGCGGCTGGCTATGTGTAACACGACGTCTCGGCGCGTCTCCATCGGAGTAATGCCAACTCCGCGGGCACGTTTCATCGGCACCACGGCGCCTTCCTTTCAGTCCTCGGTCAAGACGCACACCGCGCCTTCGTGGCCACCAAGGACCCGGCCTCTGCGCTGCGCCGCCGCTGCTCGCTCTCGGTTTATGAACGACCGCGGGTGGCTCTGTGAGTCTGCTGTGTTGGCCACTTCACATATAGCGGCGCGTTTCCAGCTGTTAAACATCGAAGGTGCCCGCCCCAGCGCCTGCGCGCATTGAGGTAGAAGTTGTAGTCACCGACGACGGTCCAGTCATCGTGACCAAACTTCCCGCGCAAGAGCTGTCCATGGCCCACGAATACCGTGCGGTACCCATAGGAATGGCAAGGCCAACAAGGGGTGGCCGACCGACCAGATGTGGGCTCAATCCTGTTGAGTGAGAACGGATCGCAGCAGGTGGTCGGGCTACGCTGCCGATTGCGTTCCACGCTGTTGTCGCCGCGAGTTCGCCAAGAGGCGCGTTGCGTCGATGCCATACAGGGGAGAGCGGGAGTTGGCGCGCTCGTTGGGCGCCGAGACTGTTCCGCGGTCACGCACTCAGCGCTCAGCGGCGCGCCTACTCCACGATGATCCGCGGCACTCGCGTCACGCTCCTGTCTGCCGTGTGAGGTATTCGTGTAAGAGCATCACGGTCGCTGGCCTGCCAGCAGCAGCGGATTTCTAACCGCGGTACCGTGTGACCGCCTCGGCGAGTTCATCGAGGAACCGCAGCGATTCGTCCAATCCCTGAGTAGGCAGCATCAGGGCCAGCTCGTTGAATCCCATCTCCTCCGCGGAGCGCCAATAGTCAGGATCGAGAGGTGCTCCGAACATCGCTAGTGGGATGTCGTGCCCGACCCCTTCGCTCATCTGATCGATACGATTCCTCATCGCGGGAAGGCTGAGCGGGTTTGTTAGCCAGCCGGCGTCGTGTCGGATCACGCGCCGGACTGTCGCATTGGAGTCTCCGCCGATGAAGATGGGTGGATGCGGTCGTTGGACCGGTTTCGGCCGAAGGTGGGACAGATCGAAGTCGACGAACTCGCCGTGATACTGAGCGGGCTCGGCCGTCCACAACTTTTTGATGGCCTCAATGCGCTCGTCCAACAACGCGCCTCGCGTCTTTGGGTCTGTGCCGTGGTGGCGCATCTCCTCGATGTTCCAGCCAGCACCGACTCCAAAAACGAAGCGGCCTCCAGAGATCAGGTCGATAGTTGCGGTCTCTTTGGCCACCAGGATGGGGTCACGCTGGATGAGCAGAGTGACGCCGGAGACCAGCCGGATCGTAGAGGTAACTGCCGCCGCTGCCGCGAGTGTGCCGAACGAGTCGAGGGTTCCGTAGTACCACGACGGTAGGTCGCCCCCGGCCGGATAGGGTGACTCCCGGCTGGCGGGGATGTGCGTATGTTCAGGAACGACCAATGAAGAGAAGCCGCGCTCCTCTATTGCGCGCGCCAGCGATACCGGATCGATGCCGTCGTCATTGACAAACGTTGAGATCCCAAATTCCATGTGCGATAACACCTTTCTTGTCATTTACTCAAAGGGGACGCAGTAACTGTTCATTGCGTGGCAGCATCGCGCATGCGGCAAAGCGCGAAGGTGTCTGGCGAGAACTGACGGCCTCGCCAGGACGGCGATGCCCGTTCGAAACGATGAAAGTCATTCGGCTCGGCTAAATCGACGACGGCCAGTCGGGGTTTCGGTCAGCAGACATTTCGGTATCCCGAGGACATCGACCGTCGGCGCCAGGATCGCGCCGTCGTTGAACCGGGTCGGCGCGATAGACCCGGCGCAACGTAACCACGGAATGCGCGGAGGTCACCGAGTACAGCACGGAAAGCGTCGCCGATATCGTGTCGGCCGCACAACGACCGTCGTGATCTCGCAGCGTGGAGTCAATGACGGTGCCAGGTGCTCTCACATCGTCAAACGTACTTGCGTTCCGCGCGGAGCGGCCCACCCATACGGGGTGGTATTTATACCTTGGATGAGGGATTTTGGTTGAATTTGGCCCACTGTCAGACACTGAGCGCAGTGAAGACTTTCGTATCGACACCTTTACGCCGACTGACTGACGCCCGCTACGGCGTTGCGAAGTCGGCAGAAGATGCGACGCGGTGAACCAGGCTCGGTGTCGGTGGTCTTTGGGCGCTTTCGCTCAGATCACCACAGCTCGCAGTCCGCGCTCAACTGCCTGTCTAAGGCGACCAGCGCTAGAACCGATCAGTACTGGCCGGTGGGCGGCTGCGGCGGTCGCGGCGTGGGCGGAGTTCGCGTTCGCCGACCGGAGTCAGCAGCTGCCCTCCCGGTACGCACATCGCCGTGAGCACGAATCGCAGCGGAATATCGCTGCGATTGTTGGCATTCGAGTAGTGGATGACGTCGCGGCCGGGCTCGTAAAACGCTTCGCCGGCCCTGATTATCTGAGGCGATTCGCCCTCCAGCTCAAATAACATCTCGCCTTCGATGACGTAGCCGAATACTGGCCCTCCGAGATGGCGATGAGGCGGTGTACCTGCAAATCCCGGAGGCCATGACACGACCGCCGTCATCACTTCTGCGTTGATCGGTAGATAGGGCGAGGTGACGTTCTGAATGGTAGTTACGTGTTTCTGCCAGGCCTGGTCATCTCTCGGCGACGGCAGATTGTGGCCACTATCGTTGATGGTGTGCCGGAAGTTCTTATCGGGCAGTGGCCAGAGCCACCTGAGCAACGGCAGTTCGCCGATGACGCAGGCGTCTTCGCTGATGAGGCTGCTCGCTTGCAGTGTTGCCCCGAAATACTGGGCGTCATCGTCAATGATGATTTGGGTGTCATCGACGCGATGGAACGTAACGAGCAGTTCGGCCATCTCGGCGAACGAGATCGTCTCCGACCCCAGCGATATTGATGACCCCGTTGTGCGGCTCATCTACTGCCGTGCGTCCCAGAAGCGCGGCTACTTCGCCGGCCGCGACCGGCTGGATCAGTGCATTCGGGACCCGAATCTCGCAGTTGGTCATGTAGGTCGAGGCCATCGTCGCAGTAAATTCGTGGAACTGCGTAGCGCGAACAATTGTGTGCGGCAGCCCCGACTCAGTGACTATGCGCTCTTGGGCCACTTTTCCTGCCATATAGCCACTTTCAAGTAGGCCGTGCGCGCCTACGATCGACAAGACGACATAGTGGCCGATCCCTGCTTTCTCTGCAGCGGACACTAGATTGGTCGTGCCCGTGCTGAAGAATTTGGCAGCGGTGTTGGCCCCTACCATGGGCGGGTTGGTGACGTCTATCAGTGCGTCCGCTCCGGCTAATGCCTCAATCAAGCCTTCTCCCGTGACCACGTTGGTGCCCGACTTGAGCGATAGACACGACGTATCATGGCCCATCTCGGTCAAGTATTTGACCACCTTTGTGCCGGTTAGGCCGGTGGCTCCGACGACTGCAACCCTCATCACGGCTCTCCCTAATCTCGGTACCGATGTCGCGTTGGACACTGCAACGCAGACGATGACCAGCCAGACATCCACCCGTGGGTGTCTGCCAATCAACCAGACGAGCCGACAACTCCGGACACCAGCCGGACTCAGACCCCAGAATCCACATCAAAGACGCAAAGCCGGCGGAAGGAGAGACCCAAGATGGGCCTCGCAAGCTCGCCGTTGTGAACGGTTGTGAGCCCGGACATATTCACGAGGGCAAAGATTCGCCGGTGCCTGACCGTACGGATCGGCCCGCCTTGGCGCTGGACCCCGCGCGTTCGACGCCCGCTTAGCCCCCCTCCCCTTCTTCCCTCCCCTCTCGTGTCCTTCTCTCTCCCCGTTGCTCCCCTTTGTCCCCTCTGGTGTCGTGTGCCGGCTGGTCCCGTGCCGCGTTGCTCCGCGGCCTGGCCGTCTGGCCGTGCCCTCGCGGCCGCCGCGGGCGCCCGCGGGCGGGCGAGCTGCCTGGTCGCTGGGTGGTCGCAGGGGCTGACAGCATCGTGACATGGCCTTATGCGGCACGGCGCGAGGGCACCGTCTCGACCGCCCGTAGCGCCCTCGACGCGGGGTCGTTCTGCGTGAGTCGCCTTCGGTCAGTCCGCCAGCTCGACGCCGTCGCGGCCGCCGCGGCGCGACTGCGCCCGTACGCCGCGCGGCGGGGATCGACGGCCGGTCCGGTCGACCTCGACGACACCTCATGGGCACGGCTACGCCGCGGTCGGGAACGGCTACTCCGGCCGTGGCTTGCATGATCGCCACGGTCACCACCGCACGCCGCTCGGGTCACCGGCCACGCCTGCGCGGGCGGCGGTCGCGCGTGGCGGCCCGGTGGTCGCTGACACCCTGGCCACCGGCGCGCCGCGCTCGCCCGGTCGACGCGCCGCTGGCGGCGGACTCCGCGTTCTACGCTTCCCACCGGCCGCGCGGCGCGCGGCCGACGGTCGTCACCGGCGCCTACCCGTCGCCTCCTCGCCGACTCCCCGGCGGCCTACCGCGATCGACGCCGCGCTCTCTACCACCACCCACCGTCTCCCCCGTCGCCGAGATCGTCACCGCCAGCTCCGCCACCGAGCCCAGGCAGTGGGCGCCGCACCCCACCTCACCAGTCCAGCGACAACGCAGCCCCGCTGTTTACGTGTGCGCTCCATGCGTTCTTCACCACCACCGACGCTCACACCGTCACCGCCGACAACCCACCGCGCCACGCGATCATCGAGCAATCCACACGTGGTGTCCAGCGTTATTTTCTGGCGGCCCACTGGATGAGAAAGTCCTATGAAAGTTGGCGATAGCTGTCATCTCGCAGATAGATCGTTGGCGAAGGAAGGCGGTAGATGCCCAGGCCATGAGGTTGAGTTGAAACGTCCGACTGTTGGGATTCGCCGCGGTAGGCAGCGGCTCGCTCCGCTCAGGCGCCCTGCAAACACGACGCTCTTGGTAGGCCAACCCAACGCGGCGTCACGCAAAGCTCTGACCTGTGCTTTCGCGTTGCGCTGGCCACCGCACTCGAGTAACGACGAAGACATTGCCGTCCATGACGCATGCCCTCGGAGTCATCGAATCGTGGCGCGCAGACTCCCCAACCGGCTTCGTTTGGCCGATGGCGCCATGTACAACGCTACGACGTGACCTCGCACACCCATCCGGGTGACGAGGAGTCGCGCCGGTATGCCTGCCGCCCGACGTGAACGAAATTCGACAGGCAGTTTGTTGGTCAGAGCGTGACGCCAATCAGACCCCCGATTACCAGGGTGGCAGCTACGCTTGAAGGTTTGAGACGCATTCGCATACCCCGGACGCGGCGGCCATCGGTGGAGTCGCTGTGACGACGGCTCGACGCAACCCGTCTGTCTGTGGTGTCCACTTTTCGTTGCGGATGCTGCGAGCAATGCGAGTCCGCGCCAGGTACTGGGCAGGGCACGGCGATGCATGAGCCGCTAGAGCGTGAGGCGGAGATACACCAGCTTGCTGAGGTGTTGAGAAGTGCGCAGGCCGGTGCAGGGCAGGTGTGCCTGATCGAGGGTCCCAGCGGGATAGGCAAGTCTCGACTACTTAAGGCGTGTGCCGAGCAGGCGGAAGCGGCCCATTTTCGCGTCGCTCGAGTTCTGTGCAGCGAGCTTACGAGTGATTATCCGTTCGGCGTTGTCCACAACTTGTTCGGTCCAATTCTCAAACGCGCTGACGCCACGTCACGGGCACAGGCGCTACAAGGTCCGGCAGTGCTTGCCGAACCGGTATGGGGCAGCGGTACTGCAACCGATCAGTTCGCGGTGCTACACGGGCTGTATTGGCTCACTCTGAATCTCGCCGAACAGGGGCGACTAGCGATCCTTATCGATGACGTACCGTGGGCAGACCCGTTGTCCCAACGGTTCTTCGCGTATTTGGCCGAACGTATCGATGACTTACCGGTCGCTTTGGTCGCCACAATTCGATCGGGTGATGCAGGTGCTGCATCCCCGTGGGTCACGTCGGTATCGAGTTCCGTGACTTCCCCCGTTATTCGGCCCGCCGAGTTGAGTCGTCAGGCAGTCCACGCTCTTCTTGCCAAGGATCTACCCCAAACCACCGTGGACAAAGAACTGGTCGACGGCGTCATGCAGCGCACCGGTGGTAATCCCTTCTTCGTGGTGGCCTTGACCGATGCCATGCGTCTCGACGACGCGCCGATCCAATCCACACCTGAACAAATTCGGTGGCATATAAGTCGCCGGCTAGCACGCCTCGGCACGTCTGCGTTGGCCCTCGCCAAAGCTGGCGCGGTACTTGGTGGCGACACACCGTTGCGCGTTGTCACCCAGCTGGCGGGAATCGCCGACGACGAGGCCGTGATGGCCGCCGAGAGCCTGCTCTCTGCCCACGTCCTGCAGTCATCGGACCCCGTGGTCTTCAACCACAGCATCGTGCGCGAGGCGATCTATGGCGGCTTGGACACCGAGGAACGACTTGTACTGCACGCCAACGCAGCACAAATCCTCTCCAATGCCGACGAAGAACCCGAAGTAATTGCCGAGCATGTCCTCCTTTCGAGCAAGACCGACGAATCATGGGCTCGGGAGGCGTTACACGACGCGGGACGCGCCGCGGCGCGAAAAGGCGCCCCTGCCGCCGCTCTGCGATATCTGCGCCGTGCTGTCGATGCGACGGACCCCGAAGCAGTCTCGCCGTCCCTCCTGCTAGAGGTAGGGCTGGCCGAGGCGGCATCTGGGGAAGTGGCCTCTTTACAGCATTTCGAGCGAGCGTTGACGATGGTGACCGATCCCCGCGAGCAGGCCGACGCTCTCTTTTCCCTTGGGGCGGCGCTCTACCGTTTCGGGCGTTATGGCGAAGCCCAGACAACCTTCCGCCGCGGGGCCGAACTGTTCGTCAACAGCGATGAACGGCTGCGATTTGAGAGCGCAGCATTGAGCACTCGTGCGCATATGTCGCCAACCGCCGCTCTACCGGCGGACGTGATAGACCTCGCGCACCAAACGGGCACCCGCGAAATCTGGGCGGTGCAAGCGCTACACGATTCACTGTCACGGCCGCCGGCGCGCGCCGCAGCAGAGCTGGCAACGCGGGCCTTAGACGGTGGGGCGCTGTTGGCGGCGCGAGGCTCGCAATGCGTAGCGGTTCATGTGGCGACGCTGGCATTGACGCAGTGCAACCGGCTGGTCGAGGCGAATGAAGCGGCAGACGCAATTGTCCGCGATGCGGTCGACCGCGGCCTTCAACTCGAATTCGCCGAGGCGTCGTGGACGAGGGCGCTGATCCTGCATGCGCGAGGACGCCTCGACGAGGCAGCGGCAGACGCGCAGGCGGCACTCGATCGTCACTCGGAAAACGGAAACGTCCATGCCCACACGGCGGCAGCAATTCTCGCGCACTGCATGATAGACCGTGGCGATTTGGATCAAGCCGGTCAAAGTCTCGGGTACGCCAACGTAGACGCCCTTGAGGCCCCCTTTGTAAAGGCGTACTACTGGGTCGCGAGTGGCAGGCTTCACCTCGCACGAGGTGATGTGAGGGCGGCCGCGTCAGTTGTCGCCAAAGTGCGCATGCTCTTGGGCTCGGAGCGCGATGGCAATCTCAATCCCACGCTGCTTCCCTGGCGTTCGATGGCGGCGATAGCGGCCCATCAATCAGGAGACGACCCGGCGTGCCGCCGCTTCTTCGACGAGGAAATCGAACTCTCGCAATCTTTCGGTGTACCCATTGCGCTTGGCGCGGCGTTGCGCCGTCGGGCGAGTACAGAGCCGATTGCGCAGTCAGTGCGTTCCTACGAGATGGCGGTCGAGGCGTTAGAGGGCACAGAAGCATCTCTGCAACTCGGCCGGGCTCACGTCGGATTAGGGCGTTGTCTGACCCGGCGCGGTGACCTGCCGGCCGCCCGGCGCCACCTGGCGGTCGCGTTGGATCTTGCGCACCGTTGCGGCGCAACAGTGTTGATTGCAGACGTTCGGAGGGAGTTGACCACGGCCGGCGGCCGTCCTCGGCGAGTAGCGCTAACGGGAAAGGACTCGCTGACGCCAACCGAAGCTAGGATCGCCCGACTAGCCGTCCAAGGTATGGCCTCCCGCGACATCGCCGAGCGACTGTTCGTCTCACGCAATACGGTGTCGTGGCATTTGCGCAACGTGTACCGGAAATTGAATGTCGAGTCACGCGAGCAGCTGACCGCACGCTGGGACGCCGCGGGCTGATCGAGCGTAAGCCTCATGAAACCCGAGGACGGCGCAGTCCTCGTGTCGATAGGCTGCAGTGACATCTGATCGTTGGGTGACTTTGGGCACACACCTATTGATCAGGCGCGTGACTTCGTTTCCAACGCCATGGAACCCGAAGTGAACAAAGTTCTGGCGATGATTACCGACGGACCACCGTACGGGGTCACGGCCGCCCATGCCACTGAAAATGATTGGTCATGTCGGAAAGTCGTTCGACAGCGACCGCGAGTGCGACTGCGGTCACACGTGCCAGGGAACATTTTGACCCATGGTGTCTGACGATCAGCGCATACTTGCCGCCCATCGGCTTGCCAGTAATCGCATGTCGATACCGTGCAACTCCGTCGGGCCGAGTCCGCCTTCGCCGTGCGCGGTGGCGTCTTCGGGGGACCCTCGCGATGGTCCAGGTCTGGGGTCCACGGTTCAATTGCGCGACGCCGCGCAATGCCTGGATCTCGTTCCTACACAGGCCGAGGGCAATCCCCGCACCCGTCGAGACGCATTACGAAACAATGCGCTATTGCTCGACGTCGCGCGGCGCCTCGTAAATGAGGTCGGGGCAGAGAATGTGACGATGGACGCCGTCGCGGTGCAGGCCGGTTTAGGCAAGGGCACCGTATTTCGCACATTCGGCAGCAAGGCAGGACTATTCGCGAGCTTGCTGGACGAAGACGAATCTGCGATACAGCGTGCGTATCTGTTTGGTCCTCCGCCGCTGGGTCCGGGGGCTCCGCCCGTGCCGCGCCTCCTCGCCTACGGACGGGCACGCCTGAAGTTCGTACAACGAAATATGGGCCTGTTGTTATCGGCGAGCGCAGGCTACGGGATACGAGAAGCCGGTGCCGCTCGGGTGGAGCGCGTTCACGTGTTGGAACTGCTCATGCGGGCAGGAGTCACGGGGAATCGCGCTGTCCAAGCCGATGCGTTGATCGGACTGCTTGATGCCAAATACATCTCACGGCAACAACGGAACGGGCGTCGTCTCAGCGCGATCACGCGCGCATGGTGTGACCTCGCTCGCAAGCTGTGCGCAACATGACATGTCCCAGGCGATTAGGTCCGCAACCCCGCTCGCGCGACTAGTCGACGATATTCGACGCTGCTGAGCGGCCCGCCAGGAAGATAGTCGGCGCGAAACCGCGGTCGGATTGCGGCACCATCGACGCCCGCGGACAATGAGCCGTCCGCCCGCTCCGAGAGCACAGCTCGAGCAACGTGATTCGAGAGACACCAAGCGTTGACCCGCCGTGAATATCTGCAAAGGACTACTTCGTTAACTGCTGGTATGACGACAGAACAAGACATTGGCATCAGCGTCAACGACGCGCCTCCGGATGATGAACACTTCGACGCTCACGAGATAACGTTGGTGCACAGGATGTTTCGACGGGAGTTCGCGCTGGCCCCCGGGTTGGTGCGAAACGTTCGCGGCGGTCACACCAATCGTGCCCGCACCGTAGCCGCACACCTGCGGCTGATCGTCACCCTCCTGCATCACCACCATTTCCTCGAAGAGCGCTATATATGGCCTCTTTTGGAGGGCCGGATACCAGTCGTCAGTGCATCGCATCTTCCGTGGGCTGCGACACAACATCATTGGATCGACGTCATGCTCTCCGAAGTCCGGCGAGAGGCACCGATCTGGGGATGGAATGCGACTGTGGGATCTCGCGACCGGCTAGCAGATTTACTTGAACGCATGATGAAAACTCTTGTCGTGCACCTGGATTACGAAGAGAAATACATCGTGCCCCTCATGGAGGCACATCTTCTAGCAGCGGAGTGGAACAGGAGTGTGCAGGACGCGGTCGCAGGTATGGACACGGCAAGCACCGTCCTCGGCCTCGGAATGATGATGTATGAGGGCGATCCGGAACTCGTCGAAACGGCCATCGCGCATATGCCTCGAGAGCTACACGTTAACCCACACCAAAAGGCCGCGACGGTATTCGCCGAGCACGCTCAACTCGTCTATGGCACCGCGACACCGCCACTCAGCACGGAGGTAAAGGCATGAGGATTGGAATTGGACTACCTACTCAGATTCGTGATGTGGATGCGTCACTGATACCGAGCTGGTCGAAAAGCGCAGAAACAGCCGGCTTCTCAACACTTGCGACCGTCGGGCGCATCGCGTATCCGGGTGTGATGGACACTGTAGCGCTCGCTGGAGCGGCTGCAGTGACGAAACAAATCGGTTTGAGTAGCAACATCATGCTATCGACAGTCTGGCCAGCTCCTCTTCTGGCCAAGGAGCTCGCAGGAATCGACGCGATGTCCGGTGGACGACTCACTCTGGGATTGGGCATCGGCGGGAACCGACCCGATGACTTCGTCGTAGAGGGACTTCCGGCGAACGGGCTCGGCAGACGGATGGACGCGGACCTCGAGACGTTTCATAGGGTATGGCGTGGCGATGCGGTGGGTGGCGGTGTCAACTCGGCGGTCCCCGCTTTGACTCGTCGGATTCCCATCATGTTCGGCGGTATGGCCGCCGCGTCGTTCCGGCGCATGGCCAAATGGGGCAGTGGTTATATCGCCGGAGCGATGCCCGCGTCGATTGTCGAACCGAATTTCGCCGCAGCGCGAGAGGCCTGGCGTAACGCCAAGCGGGACGGCGCCCCGTGGCTTGTTGTCATGGCCTATTACGTTTTCGACGATGTCTCACTCGGCCGGTCCAATATCCGCGACTACTACGACGGAATCGGGGAAGAGGTCGCCGTTGCGCAGGCCCAATCCGTCCACGCCGGTGCTGATGCAATTCGTGCGGCCGTCAAGTCGTTCGAGTCGATCGGCGCCGATGAATTGATTCTGCACCCTGCCGTTCCCGACATCGATGAGGTGGCAAAGTTGGCCGACGCGGTACTCAACTGAATCTCACGCTACTTAACTGCCTGTACCGTTTCCAGGATCCTGATATAGGACCGAAAGTGATTGCGCCATTGATTCATGCGTCGCAAGAATGGGTCCGCGCACCGCAGCGCGAGCAGTGCCGGCGCACGCCGACGTGCCACCGGTGTTGCCCATATCCGTCAGCGGTCGCCGGCAGGTCGGGCGACAAATTCTATTCTCGACGACACAGGATGCCTTTCAAGGGTTCGGCGTCGACGGGACGATCGCGTTCCCCAGTGGCGGCCACTTGCCTCAACGACGTCGCATTCCTGACGCGCGAGTACACGTTGTTAGTACCGTGAGTGGTTCGAAGGTGAACTCTCATGTGAGCGGATCCTCGATGCGGCTTTTCTGGATTAGCCGGAATATCTGTCCGGCCCGCGACGAATCAATGGGACTCTTCGCGCGCGTCACTGTCGACGCCTGCCGAGAGAATGTGTCAGCGTGAGTATTTGGCTATGCACCAAGCGACGGATGTCGGCCGCGTATGGTTTCGATCACTGTTCCTAATGGGGACCTCGATGTTCGGGATTCGAACGCGTACGTTCGACAGTGCGCCGAATAACCGCGCGTATCCCGTTGAAGGAGAAGAGATCTGATATGAATGTGCTACCTGTGCCCGACGCCGACGCTGTCACGCACCTGCGTCAAAACATCACTGGCGCTTTGGCTTTACCCGGCGAGCCTGGATATGAATTGAGTACGCCGTGGAATGTGTCGGTTCCGATGTCGCCAGCGGCAGTCGTCGCCCCGGCCAATGCTGAGGATGTCGCAGCCGCCGTGCAGTGGGCCTCAACTCAGGGCCTGAGGGTGGCCGTCCAAACGACCGGCCATTCCGCAGTGCCTTACGGCGAGGACGTGTTGATGATTCATACCGGGCGCCTGCAGGAGTGCACGATCGATGTGGAACAGCGCATCGCCCGGGTCGGTGCCGGCGTCACGTCGCAGCAGTTGGTCACCACGGCTGAGCCGTACGGTCTGGCTCCACTTGTCGGCACCGCCGGAGACGTCGGATTCGTTGGCTTTTTAAGTGGTGGTGGAATCAACCCGATGGTGTCGATCTTCGGGTTGTCGTCCGACCACGTGCGGTCAATCGAAGTCGTCAGTGGCCAAGGAGAGATCTATCACGTCACCGAGGCCGAGCATCAAGATCTGTTCTGGGGATTGCGTGGCAGTAAAGGCAACCTCGGAATCATCACGAGTGTCGAGATCGAATGCCCGCAGATGACTGAATTCTTCGCCGGAGCATTATATTTCGACGGCGCCGACTTCGATCGGGTTCTACGGGCCTGGGCGCAATGGTCAGAAGGACTGCCACCCATTGCAGCGACGGCGTTTGGGGCGTCTCATCTTCCTGACCTGCCGTTTGTCCCGAAGGAAATGGCAGGGCGCTTCATCGTGGCCGTCCGTTTCGCTTCACCGGCTGCAGTGGCAGACGCTGAGCGTCTACTCAAGCCCATGCGGGCAGTAGCTGAGACGATCAACGACACCGTCGCTGTTAGGCCGTACAGCGACATCACGTCAATCTACGACGAGCCGACAGTTCCGGTTCCCAGCCAAAAGGGGCTCTCGCTTCTGGATTCGTTGCCCAAGAAGGCTGTTGACGGGTTGACGAGTACGGCAGGACCTGACTCCGAGTCGCCGATGCTGCTGGTCGAAGTGCGCCGGTTGGGCGGGGCACTAGCGAATAACAACGCGGCGCCAAGCGCGTTCAGCCATCGCGATGCTGCCTATCTGCTCCACACGGTCGGTCTCAATGTCCCGCCCAACCCTGAAGTAGTGGCAGCGGCCGGCGACCGGATCCATGAGTCGGTGCGACCGTGGGCTCTCGATGGCGTATTCGCCAATTTCCTGTCCTCCACTGACCAGGACCGGATAAAGGCGGCCTACGACGACGTCTCGCTGCGACGGCTTCAGGCCCTGATTCAGGAATACGACCCACACGGCACGATGGGAACCGTTGGACACCTGGCGCGATAACAACGGTGGCGGATCTCTGTTGATTCCTGCGCTCCCCAGCATGTGGCGGGCCACGCGGGAGTAGGAATCAACGTGTGCGGGCCCTCCTGCGCGAACCGCGGCGTCCAGATCACCGTTAATTCCCTGGGAACAGCCGATCTGGGTGCTGGACATCAACTTCACGATGCACCTTCGGGCCGACTGACCAGTCGACCCTGCCTTAGTGTGACGTCGCGATCGGATGCCGCGGCATCGCAATCGGGCAATGTGCCGATCTGACACCGTTTGTTGCGGCGAAGAGAATAGGCCCCTCCGACGCCTTCGTTGATGTCGTCATGAAGAGATTCGCCAGGTTGGTGGCCAGCGCAGTGATTTGTGTTTTCGTGCTCTCCTCGATGATCGGCTGCGATGTCATCGCGAATAAGGTCGCACCCCCAGGATCGTCGGGCGCGGAGCAGGAGATCATCAGCAGGACCCCGCTCGATGCTTCCAGCAAGACCGATGTGGTGACGAGTGTTCTCACACTACGGAGCGGGGCGACGACGGGAGAGCACGTCCACATTGGCCTCGAAGTGAGCTATGTTCTCACGGGGGACATCGAAGTGTTCAGCGACGGAGAGTCTCTTCGGTACTTCTCCGCCGGGGATTCGGTCGTCTTGTATCGAGACGAGCCGCATACCCTTGGAAACCTGCGTGACGTGCCGGCGACGATCCTGATGACGCTGATCGTAGATGCCGATAAGCCGGCCACGGTGACGACGTGGTTCTGACTAATGGCTCGAATGATGCTGCGGCGCCGCTGCCGACGTCGGTTGATCAATGAATAGTCCGGCTGCTCGGAAACAGGACTTCGACCACTTGTGGCATGACGTCGCCGCTGCGGCATCCGCCTTGCCTGATAGGTGATTACGAGTCACGTGCCAACGCATCCGGATCCACGACACAGCCACGACAGAGGGAGCAAGAATGACGTCGATACCCGACGACATCCACTCGTTCAACGCCGACATCGTCGACGAGTTTCGTTCCAACAGCGGCAAAGTTGGCGGCCAATTCGAGAACATTCCATTGCTCCTGCTGACCACCACTGGAGCGAAGTCCGGCTTACTTCGGCTGTCTCCGCTCGCGTATTTCGACTTTGACGGCAAACTGTTCATCATCGGGTCCTTTGGCGGAGTGGATTACCACCCCGGCTGGGTGCACAACCTGCGGGCCAACCCCGGTGCATATGTCGAAATCGGCACGGAGGACTACGAGGTGATCGCACGTGAGCTACCGCCGTCGGAACGGGAGCGGGTCTCAGTGAAGATGGCGGATGTGCATCAGACCATCGGTGAGTATTTGGCCAAGGCTAATCGAATCATCCCGCTCTTCGAGTTGACGAGAGTTCAGGAACCGCCAAAGGAAATCGGCTAGGTGGCGCGGTGCCTCCGCACGAGGAATCCGATGGCTTGGATCAGAGCGAATATGGCATCGACTGAATCGAGTAAGCAGCGTGCATCGTCTTCAGCGCTGAGTCCGACGGGTAAGAAGGCCGGGAGTCCCTCGGCGTCAGGAGAAAAGGCGTCCATCGACTTTTGTATGCGTTCCATCCCGTGACGCAGCGCCAGTGATAAATCCTTCCGAGACTCAACGCCCGTGGCTTGAATCTCGCTCGCCTCGCTGGGGCCCGCCGAGGCCTGGACAGAGGAGTTGCCGGCGGCGGCCGTGGTTTCGATCATTCGTCGGATGGCTTCGGGGGATATGCAAGCCTCACCCACCAAGCCGTCGATCAGCTCGGCGATGAAGGTCGAGGTGTCGTCGATAAGATCGTCGACCCAATCGAGGTCCTCAGACTCGCCGCGATTCATGTCTCGCCATGCCTCCGCAACGGGTACACGAACGGCATCGGGGCCGATGGAGTCCGAGCCCCCGCACAACACAGGGCTGACATCGGTGTCGACACGATAGTCGTCGTCGAACATCCCGCTCCTATGCATGTGCAGGTTGTACTCGGTTATCGGTAGGCCATGCCAGTGAGCACCGCAGTGCGGGCAGCGCGGGAACAGGAACGGCGAGCTGTGCTGAAACAGCGGTGGGGCAAGGGGTGAATCGACGGGATCTTCGTCAGAAACCGCGCTGTTGGCGAAGAGCGATTCGTCCGTCGGATTACGCGTACTCACTAGTCTCCGTTCGGTGGCTCTTTCATCAGCCTCAATATGAGGCGATCCATCGCCCAGTCGGGTAAGAGCTTGGATAGCGCGGACGCAAGGAGTGCGTCTCTGCCGACCCGATAGCGGCCGCGAGGGCGCCGTACAGTCATGGCCCGTCCAATGACCTTGGCTACGGTGTCCGCTTCGATGCTGCTCCGGTTTGCCTTGTCGATATTTTCCAGCGCGCTGACGATCATCGGCCCGTACCGCTGCACTAGCTCGGGTGACCCGTCGCGCAAGATTTCTCGATCGAACGGCGTGTCCTCTTCAGAAGTGGAGTCTTCACAGCGCCGGGTTCGACCATCACCACATCGATACCCTGGGTGAGCAATTCGCGCCGTAAGACGTCGGCGAACCCTTCCAACGCGAATTTCGACACGACATAGGGCCCCGTGATAGGCGTTGCGAGGATTCCGGAGAGCGAACCTACATTGACGATACGACCTCGCCCGGCACGCAATGCATCCATGAACGCTTGTGTGATGGCCAACTGACCGATCACATTCACTTCCATCTGCCGGCGCACATCGTCGATCGACACAAACTCTAGAGGTCCGCAGCACATGATCCCTGCGTTGTTGACCAGACCCACCAATGGTTGATCTCCCAACGTGATTCGCGCGAGAAGAAGCTGTTCGCCAGCGGTGACATCGAGGCGTATAGGAGTCAGTCCTTGCCCGCGCAGCCGCTCGGCGTCCTCAGCGTTACGGATGCCGGCCAGCACAGAGAAACCGAGCTCGCGCAAATGCAGCGCCGTCGCCTCGCCAATACCAGCAGAGGCGCCGGTGACTATGACTCGGCCGCGATCGTTCACTCCTATCGCAACGCGATCGGTAGCAAGACTCTGCGCATTCAAAGAGGATGTGGGGCAACGCACATAGTTCTCAGGCCGCTGGACTGAACGGACTGCGCGGGTTGTGAAACAGGTCCTGCTTGCCGCGGCGGCCAAGAACGTGATATCGGCGTTGACCTGCACCAGACTGGCTCACTGATTCGTTCGTCTGACTGATTCGCGGTGAGCGAATTTCGTTGTCGGGTTTGACGTTCTCACCTCTGACGACAGCCCGCTCGAGGGATGATCCGAGCGGGTCAGCAAACCAGATACTGGAGGATGAAAATGGCAAGCCATGAAAATATCGTTCGGGACGTCTTCAAAGCCGTCGACGAAGGAGATATGCCAGGCGTCTTGCGTCTGATGACCGATGACGTGTATTTCCGGTTCGGAAGTAACGAACCCACCGTCGGACAGCAGGGCGTGACCGAAAGCCTGGCCGCCCTCACGCCGGCGGTTTCGTCTCTATCCCATGAGCTGCATAAGGTTTGGTGGGTAGTCGATGGAACGGAACCCGTCGCGGTCTGCGAGATGGACGTCACCTACAAGCGCCATAGTGGTCCAACGTTGACGCTGCCGGCCGTTGACGTGATCCGCCTACGCGACGGCCTGATCTCCGATTGCCGCATTTACATGGACATCAACCCGGTCTTTGCTCCGTAAAACACCTCTCCGTCTTGGCGTTGCGATTCGGGCTGTGCCACTGGCGCAGCGGGGGAGAAGGTACTGCGTTCGAGGAACCGAGACACTGGATCTCGAGCGCCCTCCACGGATTCGCGCTATCGTCTTCGCGGCCGAATCCCGCTCTCTATCAGTTATTTCAGTGACGACCGACTGGTTTTAGAGCGTGTTGGCTGTCGCTGGTGCGAAGGAGCAAGTCGTGCTGCAAGTAATCCTCAACTACGCAGGCATAGCGGTCTTCGCGTGCTCGGGCGCGACCGTCGGTATGCAGAAGGGCTTTGACTGGTTCGGAATCGCCACGCTGGGGGTTGTCACCGGTGTCGGGGGCGGGGTGTTGCGTGACGTCCTGCTCGATATCTCTCCGCAGTCAATCCAGCGTTGGCCTAACATCACGGTCGCATTGATTGCGGTGGCTATAGTCATTCTATTCGCCAAGGTCATCTCGCGAATCAACCGATCGGTGCTGGTATTAGACGCTGTTGGCATGGGATTCTTCAGCTCGTCGGGCGGGGCGATTGCCGTGGATGCGGGCGCAAGCTGGTTCGCAGCGAGTTTGGCAGGCATGCTAACCGCGATCGCAGGGGGCATGTTGCGTGATGTCCTGGCCCGTGAAGTCCCCTCGGTGATGGGGCGTGATGATCTGTACGCGATTCCGTCAATAGTCGGCGCGTTGACCTACGTGGCGATTGACCACTTCGGACCACAGTGGGTCGGTGTCGCGGTCGGCGCGGCCGTGGCGACGTCGATGCGATTGATGGCACTTGCATTCCACTGGAAATTGCCCACGGGGTCAGTCGAAGCGCCACCGGGTCGCAAATCTCTGGCTCCCGACGATGTTGCAGGTGACGGGGAAGACCCGCTTGCGGCGTCGGTAAAGGCCTCGCTCAACGACAATGACAACTCCAGATCGGCTGTGCGCATTCGCAGATGGCGGGCTAGAGGCGCCGCAGCGAAAAGCCTTCCGCGGCCGGTAGCCAGTGCTGCCTCCACAGAATGACTGCACCTACGGCACCAACGGCCGCCGGTCAGATCAGTGCCGATACCAGCTACCAGAGGTCGCCGACGCGCCAATCGCAGATCAACGGCGCCGGCTCCAAGAACCGATCAACGAGGCCAGCCGTCGGCAAGACGAAGATCCAATCATCCGGACGATAGGTGTCGACCGCTCCTTCCGGAGTGTCTGCCTGAGTGTGGTCCCGTCCACAGCATCCAACCCCGAGACGCATAAAACGGCGCCGCACTCTCGACCGCGTTGAGAGCGCCGAGTTGATGCTGTGCACGGATGATCGCTTCCGCGTGATCCGTGACCACACGCCCCAGGCCACGCCCATGCTGATCGGCGCGAACAGCGACGCTCTCGACGTAACCGGTAGTGAGTGCGTCACCGTCGTAGCGCAAGGTGCGGGTCACCACCGACGCGTGAGCCAGCAGCTCACCGTCCCCGGTCACCAAGATGTGCACGCCACCCAATCCGTGCAACCAATCATGAGTTCGGAAACTGTCTCCGAAGGCCGTCCGGACCAACGCCTCGGCGGTATCCAACTCGGCCCTGGCTCAGCTCACCGGGTTCGGCGATCGCGACATCAATCACCAGGCCAGAATGTCACGTTGACAACACGCTTCTGCGGGACGACGCGCCGACTCCCACATTCACAGTCAACGACTTCGACGCCACAACACCGACTCCGACATTCCCGATCAAGCGACTCACAGACCAGCAGTCAAAGTAACTGGGCGTCCCACCAAATCGGTGCGTTGCATCGAAGCTCGGCAACTTCTTCAATGGGATGCCGCGCAGTACCGCGTCGGAATCGCGAGCCCCGCCGCCCCGTGGCGACGTCAAACGTCTCGAATCGCCACGGGGCTACTGGAGTCACCTATCGGTGCGGGGTGCGGTCATGCTGCCGCGAACGTGCTCTCAGCCGTCGCGGAGCGGGCGGACCCGCTGGTTCATGACCGCCTGTATGCGTTGCGGCCACTCATGTTGTGTTCTGCTTGGAGGGCAAGAGCCGCGCGACGACAACCGCGGCAGTAATGGCGATCCCGACGCATACTGCCGACCCGACGTGTAAGCCGTTGAGAAACGCCGAATCGATCGCCGGGCGCACCTCACGTGCCACATGGACCGGCAACTGTGCCACGACTGCGTCAGCTGAAGCGATTGAGTCACCAAGGCCATCGCGAACTTTGGCCGGCAGTCGATCGATGACTGGCTGATCGGCCAGGTGTCGGTTCTAGACAGAGGCGAACACACTGCCGACGACTGCAACGCCCAGAGCAGCCCCAAATGGGCAGTGCGTTGATGTCGAGGACGCGTTCGGGGCGCTCGACGGTCTGACGCATCAGGTCGACGAGTGTGGTGCCGCCCCGCGATGTACCGTGCACCTCTTGATCCCGCCTTGAATGCGACTGATTCGTTTGCCGCGATGCTGAATTCGAAGGGGTACATCGCATCACACCTCGCCGCCGCGGGTGGTCTTGGCGATCGCGGTGACGATGTTGGTGTAGGCGCCGCGTCGGCAGATGTTGCCGCTCATCGCTTCTCGGATCTCCTTGGTCGAACCGGCACGCCCCTCGCGGATGCACCTGATGCCGTACAGGATCTGCCCGGCGGTGCAGTAACCGCATTGGAAGCCGTCCTCGTCGATGAACGCCTGCTGCAGGGGGTGCAGTCGTCCGTTGCGTTCGAGGCCTTCGATCGTGGTGATCTCGGCACCGTCTGCCATCACGGCCAACGTCAGACAGCCCAGTACCCGCCGGCCGTCGACCAGCACCGTGCAGGCACCGCACACACCCTGATCGCAGCCCTTCTTTATGCCTGTCAAGCCCACGCGTTCACGGAGCATGTCCAGAAGAGAGGTCCGGGTGTCGACCTCGACGTCTCGAGATTCTTCGTTGATGATCATCCGCACCGTCGTCGACCTGACTTCGTCGCCTTCGGTTCGGTCGGCCTACCGGCGCATCCGGGCAGGCCACTGCCGTGGCAGGGACGAAGGTCCGTCGCTTCATGTGAGTTGCTGGTCCGTCGGTCATCGTCTGACTCTCAGCTCGCGGTGTAGCCGCCGTCGACCGGCAGCGCGACGCCCACGACGAAGCTGGCGCCGGGACTGCACAGCCAGAGCACGGCGGACGCGATCTCCTCCGGTTCGCCGAGCCGGTCGATGGGTTGGTTGGCGATGGCCTCGGCGAGGTCGAGTTCACCGTTGTCGATCATGTCGGTGACCATCGGGGTGGCGATGGTGCCAGGACAGACGGCATTGATCCGGATTCCTCTCGGCGCGTACTCGAGCGCCGCACTGCTGGTCAACCCGAGGACACCGTGTTTGGACGCGTGGTAGGCCGCCCGTCCCGGAATGCCGACCAGGCCACCGAGTGAGGAGCAGTTGACGATCGTGCCGCTGCCCTGGCTGCGCATCTGTGCCAGTTCGTGTTTCATGCATGCCCACACGCCGCGCAGGTTGATCGCGTTGACCCGGTCGAACACCTCGGCGGATTCGTCGGCGGCATCGCAGGGCGGGATCTGAATGCCCGCGTTGTTGAACGCCATGTCCAATTGGCCGAAGGTCTCGACCGCGGACCGTACCGTCGCAGCGACGCTGTCCTCGTCGGCGACGTCGCACTGGATCCCGAGCGCGTGGTGTCCGGCACTGGCCAGGTCCTCGGCGGCGGTCTCCACCGCCGCGGCGTTAACGTCGGCTAGGACCACCGCGGCGTCGGCCGCGGCGAAGGCGCGGGCGGTCGCCAGGCCCATTCCGGAGGCGGCGCCGGTGACCAGGGCGACCTGGCCGGTGAAGTCGTAGGTGGGGTTCATGGGCGCAGCAGCACCTTCGTGGCCTGGCGGGTGTCCATGGCGCGGTACCCGGAGGCTGCGTCGTCGAGTGGCAGTTCGAGGTCGAATACCTTGGCCGGGTTGATTTCTCGTCGCCAGATTCGGTCCGTCAGATCGGGCAGGAAGCGGCGCACGGGGGCTGGGCCGCCGTGCAGGTGCACGTGCGACGTGAACAGTTCCTCACCAGGCAGGCTCACGTCGTGGCTGACGCCGACGTAGCCGACGTGGCCACCGGGCCGGGTGGAGCGGATGGCCTGCATCATGGCCTCCTGCGTCCCGACCGCCTCGATGACGCTGTGCGCGCCCAGGCCCCCGGTGAGTTCCCTGATCCGTTGGACGCTTTCGTCGCCACGTTCGGTGACGATGTCGGTGGCGCCGAAGTCGCGCGCCAGCTGCTGGCGGGCCGCGTGGCGGCTCATCGCGATGATGCGTTCGGCGCCGAGTTGCTGGGCGGCGAGCACGCCGCATAGCCCGACGGCGCCGTCACCGACGACGGCTACGGTCTTGCCCGGCCTGACCTCCGCTGCGACAGCGCCGAACCATCCGGTGCCAAGGACGTCGGAGGCGGCCAGGAAGTCCGGGACGAGGTCGTCGGGCGGTAACTCGGGGGTGGCGACCAGGGTGCCGTCGGCCAGGGGCACCCGCATCCGCTGGGCTTGGGCCCCTCCGCCCGCGCCGAGTACTTCGCGGTTCATGCAGGACGCCTGGTAGCCGGCCCGGCAGATCTCGCAGGTGTTGTCGGAGGCGAAGAAGGATCCGATGACGAACTGGCCAGGTTTGATCGTGGTGACCTCGGGGCCGACCTCTTCGACGATGCCGACGTACTCGTGGCCCATCGGGATGGGCTCGGCGACCGCGTCGGTTCCGCGGTACGAGGTTGACCAGGCTGTCGGATGGCTAACACAGCAGTTCAACATGTCTGAGACCGAAGCCGTCCGTCTCATCGACACCGTGGGGGAGACGTACTGGTCCGGCATGAACGGGAGATGGGAGGTCAGATGTTCATTGATCAGTGAGTAGCTTGGCCAAGAACACGTTCTGTGATCGTCGCCGCGCTGTGCCAGGTGCCGGTAGTCGCGACGCCAGCACGGCTTCGATTCCCGGCAGCTCTGACTCTTCGTGGCCCGTCCGGCCCAGCCCCATGGATACGCTCACGATGCCGCGCGTCGTGCCGTGCGGACGTGCAAACTAGGTAAATCCGGCATACGGATGTGGCTGGGGAACGTCTCATGGGAAGCCGTCGCTGCCCGCTGACGGGCAAGTCGAGCGAACCGCCCTCTAGGAGCGATTTATGGGCCGAGTCGATTCCCGTCAGATCTCGGCCGTGCGAAATCCCATAGTTGGTGAAACGCTGAATTTGCTGTCGGCCTCCGACATGGGGCATGAGTGCCAAACCTCAGTGTCACGTCAGTGTCACAACACACCTGACGGACGGTGGGACGAGGGGATACGGCAAGGGATCGTTCTCGCAGCTAGATGGCATTTCGGAGACTGGGGGACACGCATTGGAATGCCTCTGGGTGGACTGGGGGTCAAGTGGTCGCAGGTTCTCCTGTCGGCCCGACCAGAGTCCACTAGAGCGAGTTCGACTTTCATTAGGCCTCGATACGCATGCGCGCGAACTGGATGCGCTCGGGGTTCAGACGACTTTCCGCTCGACCCCGCAATTAACCCCCAAAGGCCGCTCTCCGCCGGACGTGCTATTCGTTCCCCATCCCTCATGCGACAGCCCGCTGAGGTCCGAAACGAGTTCGTGTCGAGTCTTGTGCGGTCACTTGCCGGCGTCTGACCACAATTCTGACGACAACCCCGACGACAGTTGCACACCCAACTAGGTCAAGCCCATGGGCGTGGTGTACGGGCTGACGTGTGATTCTTCGACTCATTGTTAGGCGGTTAGGGCCGCCTGGTCGGGTGCCTCCTGTTCTGGTGGTGAGCTGTGGCCGGCTCGTGATTTGCTGAGGACGTCGAGGCCGAGGTAGCGGCGGGATTCGATCCATTCGTCGTGTTGTTCGGCCAGCACGGCACCGACCAGGCGGATGAGCGCGGCGCGGTCGGGGAAGATACCGACGACGTCGGTGCGCCGGCGGATCTCTTTGTTGAGGCGCTCCTGGGGGTTGTTGGACCAGATCTGTCGCCAGATCTGTTTGGGGAAGGCGGTGAACGCCAACAAATCTGCGCGGGCATCCTCGAGGTGCTCGGCGACTTTGGGGAGCTTGTCGGCCAGGGCGTCGATGATCCGATCATATTGGGCAGCAACGGATTGCGCGTCGGGCTGGTCATAGACCGAGTGCAGCAGGGTGCGCACCCACGGCCACGATGATTTCGGGGTGATCGCCATAAGGTTGGTCGCGTAGTGGGTTCTGCAGCGCTGCCAGGCCGCCCCGGGCAGGGTGGCGCCGATGGCGGCCAGCAGCCCGGCGTGAGCATCACTGGTAACCAATTTGACCCCCGACAATCCGCGGGCGGTCAGTGAGCGCAGGAAGGTCAGCCAGCCCGCCCCGTCCTCGGCCGTGGTGACGTCGATGCCCAGAATTTCGCGGTAGCCCTCGGCGTTGACGCCGACCGCGATCAGCGCGTGCACGTTGACGACTCGTCCGTCCTCGCGCACCTTCAAGACCAGGGCGTCGGCGGCCACGAACGTGTACGGGCCGCCATCCAGCGGTCGGCTGCGAAACGCCTCCACCGCGGTGTCGAGCTCCTTGGCCATCACTGACACCTGCGACTTGGACAACGAGGTGATCCCCAAGGTCCCCACCAGCTTGTCCATCCGCCGTGTCGACACCCCCAACAGGTAGCAGGTGGCCACCACCGTCGTCAGGGCCCGCTCGGCGCGCTTGCGGCGTTCCAGCAGCCAGTCCGGGAAGTAGGAGCCGTGCCGCAGCTTGGGGATCGCCAGATCCAATGAGCCGGTCCGGGTGTCGAATTGCCGTTGGCGGTAACCGTTGCGCTGATTGGTGCGTTCGGTGCTGCGCTGCCCGTATTCGGCCCCGCACAATGCGTCGGCTTCTGCGCCCATCAAGGTGTGGATGAACGTCGCCAGCAGCTCACGCAGCACATCGGGGTGGGTGGTGGTGAGTCGCTCGGCCAGCACCTGGGGCCAGTCGATATCGTGGGCAGTGGTCATCGCGTGAATTCCTTTGCTCGAGTGACTTTGGTCGGTCTCTCGAAGAATCACGCGATGACCTTCATCTATCCGGCTACGACACGCCGGCGTCCACCATCAAGTCCGGCTCCTACACCACCTTGGTGGACGCAACCCCCAACTATGGCAGCAACAGCGCCTCCTGGTCCATATATCACCTGTTCAGAGGCTTCGCCCGCTCCTGGCAGTGTGGGGTAAGCGGTTCGAGTTTAATTAGCTCCAGCATCTTTGAGCATGTCAGGACGCGTGCATTCCCCGCCGAGATAGTTGGTCCGCCTTGTGCCGTCACGGCCGGAGACGGTCTTATACGGGCGCAAGCATGGCGGAGTTGTCGACATCTAACCGGTAGTGACGGTGGCCTACAATCGCGACACGATCCAAGCGTCGGTACACGTCAACGTATTTCAACATTTTGTGGCGAAAATGGGCTGAAGCTAGGTGTGTTTGAGAAATCTGTCACTGAATGCCGGCGCACTGGTGGACGGGTATTGGTCAGCAGGGTTACGTTCGGACCAAATGAGAACGCTCCACCTAAGCGGGAGATTCGCGAACCTCAACGAAGGGTGGCGCCGTGGACAGCAATACCGGTGATCAGTGGATCACTCGTCAGGAGCTCGCTGAGCGATACGGGCTACCGGTCAAGACACCTGCTCAGTGGGCATCCAAGGGGACGGGCCCTCGCTACGCGAAGTTCGGCCGACACGTCCGATACCGCTTGAGCGACGTAATCAATTGGGAAGCAAAGCAATTCGCAGACGGGAAACGCGCATCCGCCTAGCCCGCGGCTAATATTCTCAGCGAAATGGCTGGTCGCCCGCCGCTGCGTATTGGGCAGCACGGCAAGATCAACCGTAAGTACTTGGGTGGTGGTGTGTGGCTGGCTCGGACCAGGTTTCGCGACTCGGATGGCGTGACTCGAATCGTCGAGCGCCGTGGTCCGGCAGATGCGCAGGATGCGCACGGCAAGTTGGCCGAGGACGCGCTCGTCGATGCACTGAATCAGCGGCGCACGGCCGGCGACAGTGAGATCACACTCGAATCAAGGATTATCGCGCTGGTTGATCAGCATATTGATCGTCTCGAGGAGGACGGCAGGGCGGTCCGGACAATCGACACCTACCGGTATTGCGCAAAGCTCCTCGGAAAGATCATCGCCGGCGTTCGTGTTGGGGAAGCAACACCATCTCGCCTCGACGCGGCCATTCGGTCGATGCGTCGCGCTCACGGTGACGTGTTGGCCGTCCAGTCCAAGACACTCCTGAAGGGTGGACTGCACCTGGCGGTGATGGCCAATGTCCTTGCGGCGAATCCCGTGCGCGACGTCTCACCCATGCGGGCCAAGAGTCGCCCGAAGGGCGCGACCGCGTTGACGGCTGAGGAGCTGCGCGGTCTGTTGACGAAGCTGCGGGAGTCAGAGGCGTGTCAACACCACGATCTCGTCGACCCCATCACCCTGTTTGTCGCCACGGGTCTGCGGATCTCCGAGCTGTTGGGGTTGCGTTGGGTCGACTTCGAGGACGCTACGGCGACCCTGACGGTCACCGGAAAGGTCATCCGGGCCGCGGGGCAGGGGCTGATGCGAATCGACGAGACGAAGACGGCCGCCGGCCGACGGACTCTTCCGCTACCCGCGTTCGCCGCCACTATGCTGTCGGCTCGTCGCGGTGTGCCGTACTTCGGTGAGCAGACGATGATGTTCCCGTCGACCGCCGGGACATGGCGCGACCCGGACAACTTCCGTGCCCGCTGGCGTGAGGTGCGCCAGGACCTGGGCGTCCCGGACGCGACAGTCATAGCTTCCGCAAGACAGTGGCCACCCTCATCGACGACGAAGGGCTCTCCGCACGGATCGGCGCTGACCATCTCGGTCACAGCCAGATCTCAATGACTCAGGACAAGTACATGGCCCGCGGCCGCATACATACCGCGGTCGCAGACCTCCTCCACCGGACCATAAACGATGAATAAACGATGGATTCGCTTGCCGAGGCAGGCTAAATACCATCTCTGACCAGTGCCCCCGGCAGGAATCGAACCTGCGACCTAGGGATTAGAAGGCCCTTGCTCTATCCAACTGAGCTACGGAGGCGGCGCCGGTGAGTGTATCTCGCGCCGACGGTACCGCCGCTCCTGTGAGCGCTCCTAAAGGCACTCCGGTCGTCTGCCGGGCGGACTAGCGTGTTCACTGCAGAACGGGAACAGGGGAGGAGCTGGCGAGCAATGGGTGACGTGCCGGAACTCGACGCGGCCGGACTTCCGGAAGAACTCAGTGCGTTCGACCAGATACTGCATCGCGGTGAGGCCAACCCGCGGACCCGGTCGGGGATCATGACCATCGAGTTGCTCGATTCCACACCCGACTGGAGCCGCTTCCGGACCAGGTTCGAGAACGCGTCGCGCAAGGTGCTGCGACTGCGGCAGAAGGTCGTGATGCCGACGCTGCCGACGGCCGCGCCGCGCTGGGTGATCGACCCCGACTTCAACCTCGACTTCCACGTGCGCAGGCTGCGCGTCCCCGAACCCGGCACCCTGCGCCAGCTTTTCGACATGGCCGAGGTGGCCGCCCAGTCCCCACTCGACATCTCCCGGCCGCTGTGGAACACGACACTGGTCGAGGGCCTGGAGGGCGGCAGAGCCGCGGTTTTGATGCACCTCAGCCACGCCGTGACCGACGGTGTCGGCGCCGTGGAAATGTTCGCCAACATCTACGACCTGGAGCGTGAACCGCCGCCGCAGGCCGTCCCACCGCTGCCCATCCCGCAGGACCTTTCGCCCAATGACCTGATGCGCCAGGGGTTCAACCGGCTCCCCGGCTCGATCGTGGGTAACGTCCGCGGCATCCTGGTCGGGGCCGCGCAAGTGGTCGGCGGGGTGATCCGCGACCCCATCTCGAGGATGGGCGACGTCGTCGACTACGCCCGCTCGGGCGCCCGCGTGCTGGGGCCCGTCGCCGATCCATCGCCGGTGCTGCGCCGGCGCAGCCTGTCATCGCGAAGCGAGGCCATCGACATCGAGTTCGGTGCCCTGCACAAGGCCGCGAAGGCGGCGGGCGGATCGATCAACGACGCCTATCTGGCCGGGCTGTGCGGAGCCCTGCGGCTGTACCACCAGGCCAAGGGCGTGCCCATCGACTCGCTGCCCATGGCGGTGCCGGTCAACCTGCGCTCGGAGGCGGACCCGGCGGGCGGGAACCGCTTCGCCGGCGTCAACCTCGCAGCGCCGATCGGCATCACCGACGCGGAGACGCGGATCAAGAACATCCGTTCGCAGATGACGCGCAAGCGCGACGAGCGCGCCATCGACATGGTCGGTGTGATCGCCCCGCTGCTCAGTCTGATGCCCGACTCCGTCCTGGAGTCGATGGCCGGTTCGATCGTGAACTCCGATGTACAGGCCAGCAACGTGCCGGTGTACGCCGGCGACACCTTCATCGCCGGGGCAAAAATCCTGCGGCAGTACGGTCTTGGGCCGCTTCCCGGAGTGGCGATGATGGTCGTCTTGATCTCACGCGCGGGGTACTGCACGATCTCCACGCGCTACGATCGGGCCGCGATCACCGATCCGGACTTGTTCGCGCGGTGTCTCCTCGCCGGCTTCGATGAGGTGCTGGCCCTCGGCGGCGAGGGTCGGGCCGCTCCGGCGTCGTTCACCGCGGCGGCCGTGGAGTCCAGTCCAGTCTCACCGAACGGAAGTGCGGCGCAATGACTTCGGCAAATGGCCAGTCCAGCAAACGGACCATGCGGCTGCCCGGATCCGTCGCCGAGATCGAGGCCAGCCCCGCCGGTCCCGAGGTCGGCGCGTTCTTCGACCTCGACGGCACCCTGGTCGCCGGGTTCACCGGCGTGATCATGACGCAGGACCGGTTGCGCCGCCGTCAGATGTCGGTAGGCGAGTTCATCGGCATGGTGCAGGCCGGCCTCAACCACCAGCTGGGCCGCTCGGAGTTCGAGGATCTCATCGGCAAGGGCGCCCGCATGCTGCGCGGCAATTCGGTCGGTGACATCGACGAGCTCGCCGAGCGGTTGTTCGTGCAGAAGATCATGGGGCGGATCTACCCCGAGATGCGCGAGCTGGTCCGGGCGCACATGGCGCGCGGCCACACCGTGGTGCTGAGCTCGTCGGCGTTGACGGTGCAGGTCGAGCCGGTGGCCCGGTTCCTCGGCATCGACAACGTGTTGAGCAACAAGTTCGAAACCGACGAGGACGGCCTGATCACCGGCGAGGTGCAGACGCCCATCATCTGGGGGCCGGGCAAGGCCAGGGCGGTGCAGGCGTTCTCCGCGAAGAATGGTGTCGACCTGGCGAAGAGTTACTTCTACGCCGACGGCGACGAGGACGTCGCGTTGATGTACCTGGTCGGCAACCCCCGGCCGACGAATCCGGCGGGCAAGCTCGCCGCGGTCGCCGCCAAACGCGGCTGGCCGGTGCTGCGCTTCAGCAGCCGCAGTGGCAGCAGTCCGATTTCGCAACTGCGGACGGTCGCCGGGGTGGCGTCGATGTTGCCGATCGGCGCGGGCGCCATCGGCCTCGGCCTGCTGACCCGCAACAGGCGCACGGGCGTCAACTTCTTCACCTCTGCGTTCGGCCGGGCGCTGCTGATGGCCACCGGCGTCAACCTCAACGTGCTCGGCGAGGAGAACCTCACGGCGCAGCGGCCTGCCGTCTTTATCTTCAACCACCGCAACCAGGTTGATCCCATGATCGCCGGCCGGCTGGTCAGCGACAACTTCACGTCGGTGGGCAAGAAGGAGCTCGAGAACGACCCGATCGTCGGGACCCTGGGCAAGGTGATGGATGCCGCCTTCATCGACCGGGACGATCCGAAGAAGGCCATCGAGGGTCTGAAAAAGGTGGAGGAGCTCGCGCGTAAGGGACTGTCCATCCTGATCGCCCCGGAGGGCACGCGGATCGACACCACCGAGGTCGGACCGTTCAAGAAGGGAGCGTTCCGCATCGCGATGTCGGCCGGTATCCCGATCGTGCCCATCGTGATACGCAACGCGGAGGTCATCGCGTCCCGCGACTCGAGCACCTTCAATCCCGGCACCGTGGATGTCGCGGTCTATCCGCCGATTCCGATCGATGACTGGACTCAGGAAAACCTGTCCGAACGCATCGCCGAGGTGCGTCAGCTCTATCTCGACACGCTCAAGAAGTGGCCGCTGGGCGAGCTGCCGACGCCGGACGTGTACAAGCGCAAGTCCCCGGCGAAGAAGGCCGCGAAGAAGGCTCCGGCCAAGAAGGCCGCAGCCAAAAGGGCTCCGGCCAAGAAATCTGCTGCCAAGAAGGCCGCGGCCAAGAAAACCACCGCCACGAAGACGGCGACCAAAAGTGCTGCCGCCAAATCGAATTCGAAGGCGGTCGACGAGTCAGCGAACAGCGCTGACAGCTCCGCCGACACGACCCGCAGGACCGGCGCGAAGGGCCGTCCGTGAAAGTCCCTGCCGACTACTTCGCCACCTTCACCACCGATGACGACACCCTGGTGCTGGCGTCGTTCTCGTCTCCGGCGGAGCAGGAACTGGTCAACGACTGGCTGGACCACCAGCGCCGGGAGCATCCCGACACGCATGTCGAGGTGCTGCAACTGCCCGTCGACGACGACCCGCCACCTGCCGTACTGGCCCGACTCGTCCAACTTCTCGAAGCCGACGAGGACCGGTCCGTGGTCCCGGTTCGGGTGTTCTGGGTGCCCGGCGGGTTGCCGACGCGGTCCAAGGTGGTGGCACTGCTCTCGGGGCGGGACACCTACCGGCCGCCGCAGGCGCTGCAGCGGCGCATCCTGCGCAAAGATCCCTCGCGCGCCCGCGTGGTGGCCGGCGAGCCCGCGAAGGTATCCGAACTGCGCCAGCAGTGGAGTGACACGACCGTCGCCGAAAACCCCAGGGAGTTCGCGCGGTTCGTGATCCGGCGCGCCATACTGGCGATCGAACGCGTCGAACTGCGCCTGCTCGGACCCGAATACAAGTCGCCCCGGTTGATCAAACCCGAGATGTTGGCGTCGGCACGGTTCCGCGAGGGCCTCGAGGAGATCCCCGGCGCCACCATCGACAAAGCCGGCGGCATGCTCGACGAACTGTCCACGGGGTGGAGCCGATTCTCGGTCGATCTCATCCCGTCGTTGGGCCGGGCGATCTTCAGCCGGGGGTTTGACCCGAACATCGACTATGACCGCGCCGAAGTCGAGTCGATGCGGCATGCCCTGGAAACACATCCGGCGGTGCTGTTGTTCTCGCACCGGTCCTACCTCGACGGTGTGATCGTGCCGGTGGCCATGCAGGAGAATCGCCTGCCGCCCGTGCACACCTTCGCCGGCATCAACCTCTCCTTCGGGTTCATGGGTCCGCTGATGCGCCACTCGGGTGTCATCTTCATCCGCCGCAAGCTCGACGACCCGCTGTACAAGTACGTGCTGCGGCAGTTCGTCGGCTACATCGTCGAAAAGCGTTTCAACCTCAGTTGGTCGATAGAGGGCACCCGTTCCCGGACGGGAAAGATGTTGCCGCCCAAGCTCGGGCTGCTCGCCTACGTCGCCGACGCCTATCTCGACGGCCGCAGCGACGACATTCTCCTGCAGCCGGTCTCGATCAGCTTCGACCAACTTCACGAGACGGCCGAATATGCGGCGTACGCGCGCGGCGGCGAGAAGACCCCCGAGGGCCTGTCCTGGATGTACAACTTCATCAAGGCCCAGGGCGAGCGCAACTACGGCAAGATCTACGTGCGCTTCCCCGAAGCCGTATCGATGCGCGAATATCTGGGTGAACCGCACGGACCGATCGCCACCGACGAGGCCGCCAAGCGTCTGGCGATGCAGAAGATGGCCTTCGAGGCGGCCTTCCGCATTCTGCGGGTCACCCCGGTGAACGCGACCGCGCTGGTGTCCGCCCTGCTCCTCGCGACCCGGGGCAGAGCTCTGACGCTGGACCAGTTGCATCACACACTGCAGGACTCGCTGGACTACCTGGAACGCAAGCAGACCCCGATCACCAACAGCGCGTTGCGACTCCGTACTCCCGACGGCGTCAGGGCCGCCGTCGATGCGATGTCCAATCGTCATCCGGTCACCCGGGTCGACGGCGGGCGGGAGACGGTGTGGTTCATCGCGCCCGAGGACGAGCACGAGGCAGCCTTCTACCGCAACACTCTCATCGACGCCTTCCTGGAGACCTCGCTTGTCGAGTTGGCGCTCGCATATGCCGGACGGGCGGAATCCGATCGCCTGGAAGCTTTTTGGTCGCAGGTGATGCGGCTGCGGGACCTGCTCAAGTTCGACTTCTACTTCGCCGACTCGGCGGCATTCCGGGAGCACGTCGCCGAAGAGATGTCCTGGCAAGACGATTGGGAAGCGCACGTCTCCGCCGGTGAGATCGACATGCTCCTCCGTGCCAAGCGGCCGCTGATCGCCGGAGCGATGCTCCGGCCGTTCTTCGAGGCCTACGAGATCGTGGCCGATGTGTTGCGCGATGCGCCCGCAGAGATCAGTGAAAAGGATCTGACCAACAAGGCAATGGGGCTCGGCAGGCAGTACGTCGCCCAGGATCGGGTGCACAGCAACGAGTCCGTGTCGGCGTTGCTCTTCGCGACGGCGCGCCAGGTCGTCGCCGATCAGCACCTACTCGAGCCCGGGGCGGATCTGCAGGAACGTCGCACGCAGTTTCGCGACGAACTCAGCGGAATCCTGCGCGACATGGACAAGGTCGAGCAGATCTCCCAGGAACAGTTCTACGAACGCGAGGTAGGCCGTCGAATCCTGCGCCGCGAATCGTCGTTATAGCCAAAGTGCCCACGGAACGCTGGACGGTAGGCGACCTCACCATTACCAAGGTCGTCGAAATCGAAACCTGGACGCCTCTGGACTTTCTCACCCAGGTGCTGCCGTCGTCGTCGCGCGATGAAGTCGAGGCGCTGGACTGGCTGCGACCCGCCTACCTGCGCGACGGCCAGATCCACATCGGGGTGTACTCGTTCCTCATCGAGACACCGTCACGCAAATTGGTGATCGACACGGGTGTCGGGAATTCCAAGCCGCGCACATCCGAGATGTGGAACATGCTCGACACCGACTACCTCGAGAATTTCCGCGAGGTCTGGGAGCCCGCCGACGTCGACGGGGTGATCTGCACGCACCTGCACGTCGACCACGTCGGCTGGAACACGCACCTGGCCGACGGACGATGGGTGCCCACCTTCACCAATGCCACCCACTACATGATCGAGCGGGAGCACCAGCACTGGCAGCGGTTGGCCGACGCCAACGACAGCGTGGACCCGTTCCTCGACGCCGCCACCGTCTTCAACGACTCGGTGCGACCGATCGTCGACTCTGGGTTGGCCACCTTCGTCGAACCGGACGCGGTCATCACGCCGGGGGTCACCTTGATTCCGTCGCACGGCCACACACCCGGGCACGTATCGGTTTTGGTCGAGTCGAAGGGTGAGAGCGCGGTGATCACCGGTGACCTCATGCACATGCCCTGTCAGATCGGCCACCCCGATTGGTCCTGCGCCTACGACACCGACAAGATCGCCGCGGCGGCCACCCGCCGGGCGTTCCTGGACCGCTTCGCGGACACCCCGACCACGCTGATCGGCACCCACTTCGGCACCCCCACCGGCTGTCACGTCCAGCGGGCCGGCGCGGCGTTCCGCCTGACACCTGCAAGCTGACCCAGGGCCGCGCCATACGCTGGACACATGACCACCGTTGCGTCCCGCGTGCGCAGCGTCCCCGTGTGGCCGGTGCTGCTCGGCATCGGCGTACTGGCGGGGGCGACCGCGGCAAGCCTGGGTGCGCTGTCGCTGGCCGACGCACTGACCGCGACCGGGCTGCCGGACCCCGGCCCAGTGACCACCTATGGGCTGCCGTTCGTCCGCGCGGCCGGGGAGATCGCCGCGGTGCTGGCCGTCGGCTGCTTCATGTTCGCCGCCTTCCTGGTCCCACCGCAGACCAACGGTGTGCTCGACGCGGCGGGCTACCGTGCGCTGCGGTTGGGGACCGCGGCCTCCGGAGTCTGGACGGTCTGTGCCGTCCTCCTGGTGCCGCTGACCGTGTCCGACGTCACGGGCCAACCGGTCGCGACACGGCTGAGCCCCGGGGCCATCTGGTCGGTGGCGAGCTTGGTCGAAACCGCGGGCGCGTGGCGGTGGACGGCGCTGCTGGCCGCGTTCGTCACCATCGCGAGCATCCCGGTATTGCGGTGGTCGTGGACGCCGCTGATCTTCGCCGGGTCGCTCATCACGTTGGTCCCGCTCGCGCTGACCGGCCATTCGTCCACCGGCGGCTCCCACGACATGGCCACCAACAGCCTCCTCATCCATCTCGGCGGGGCTGCGCTGTGGGCCGGCGGACTGCTGGCCCTGCTCGTCCACGCCCTTCGGGGCGGCGAGCATGCCGACCTCGCCGCCCGACGGTTCTCCGGTGTGGCGCTCTGGTGCTTCGTGGCGATGGCGCTCAGCGGTGTGATCAATGCCCTGGTGCGAATCCAGCTCGGAGACCTGTTCAGCACCCGCTACGGCTGGCTCATCGTCGCCAAGGCGACCGCGCTGTGCGTGCTGGGCGTCATCGGCTGGCGTCAACGACGCCGCGGCGTCGCGGCGCTGCGGTCGGACCCCGAGGCGCGCGGCCCGCTGATCAGGCTTGCGCTTGTCGAGGCGGCGGTCTTCGGGCTGACGTTCGGCATCGCGGTCGCGCTCGGCCGGACCCCGCCACCTCCGCCGCCTGTGTTCAATCCGTCGATCCCTGCAGTCGAGATCGGCTACGACTTCGCGGGACCGCCCACGCTGGCCCGCGTGCTTTTCGACTGGCGCTTCGATCTGGTCTTCGGGACCGCCGCCATCGTGTTCGCGGCCGTCTATCTGTTCGCCGTGCGACGACTGCGGCAGCGCGGTGACGGATGGCCGACGGGTCGGATCGTGGCGTGGTTGTTGGGCTGCCTCGTGCTGTTGTTCACCACGTCGTCGGGTATCGGCCGCTACATGCCGGCGATGTTCAGCATGCACATGGCAGCGCACATGCTGCTGTCGATGCTGACCCCGATTCTCCTGGTGCTCGGCGCCCCGGTCACGCTGGCGTTGCGCGCGCTGCCCGCCGCCGGCCGCAACGACCCGCCCGGGGCCAGGGAGTGGCTGCTCGCCGCACTGCACTCACGCGTCTCGAGGTTCCTGACCAACCCGATCATCGCCACGGTTCTGTTCATCGCGGGTTTCTACGGCTTGTACTTCGGCGGCATATTCGACGCGGCGGTGGACAGTCATGCCGGACATCTCGCGATGAACCTGCACTTTCTGGTGACGGGTTACTTGTTCTACTGGGTGGTCATCGGGATCGATCCCACACCCCGGCCGCTGCCGCCGCTGGGCAAGGTGGCCATGGTGTTCGCGTCGCTGCCGCTGCACGCATTCTTCGGTGTCGTGCTGATGGGCACCGAGAGCGTGATGGGGGAGAGCTTCTACAAGTCGCTGAACCTCTATTGGCACACCGATCTGCTCGGCGATCAAAGGTTGGGCGGTGGGATCGCCTGGGCGGCAGGCGAAATTCCCCTCGTGGTGGTGATGATCGCGCTGCTGATCCAATGGCGGCGCAGCGATCAGCGCACCGCGAAGCGGCTCGACAGGGCCGCCGACCGTGACGACAACGCGGATCTGACCGCGTACAACGCGATGCTCGCCGAAATGGCCCGCCGCGATCGCCCGTCGGGCTGAGTGGCAGATCGCCGGTCGCCGATTTCTGCATGAGGGCTGCGATTCTGCGGCTGCAACAGCCGTGGTGCAGAAATCGTCGCGCGGCGCGTCGCCCGTCGGGTTAGCCGACGGCACCCGCGGCGATGGCCGCCGGCCAGCTGCCGTATGAGCTGATGTCCGGTCCGGTGGCGGCCGCGGCATCGCAGCCGAACGCCGTTCGCCATGTGCCGTCGTCGAATTCGACCTTGCCGAGCTGCATCGGTGCAGGTAGCGCTGCCAGGAAACGGCCGAGTGCGGCGGGCGACAACAGCCAGCGGTGCCCGGTCAATGCCGTACCCGCGACGCCGTCTGTTGTCCGGGTCACCGCGGGTTTCGCGGGCGTGGTGGGCAGCACCGACATCTGATAGCGGGGGGCCGTCTTCATCTCGCCCGCCCAGCGGGCGCCCAGATCGGTGAGTTGATGGGCGAGCACGCCGCCGCGCAGGTGGGCGCCGAACACGATCAGCTCGACCGCACCGGCCACGGCGAGCGGCCACACATCGGCCGGCACTTCGAGACCCGAAGCCAGGGCGGCGACGTCGACGGCGACCGCATCCTCGAAAGCACGTGCCAGCACGGTGATTCCGAACTGCGACGCCCCTGCGGTGCCCGCCGGAACCGCGATCGCGCACATGTCGAACAGGTTGCAGAAGTTGGTGTACGTCCCCATGCGGGAGTTGACTCCGACGGGGTCTGCGGCGACGTCTGCGATGCCCGGATGCATCGGCGCCGTCGGCACCATCAGGGCGTCGACGCCGTCGAGTGCGGCCATGGCGACGCGCCGGAGACGGTCCACCTCGCGCCGATCACGGACGAGTCGGTGGGCCGGAATGTCGCGGGCCGCACCGATGATGCGTGCCACCGTCGGGTCGAGTGACGCGTCCGGATGCGCATCGATGAATTCACCTACCGCTGCATATCTTTCGCTGACCAGCGCCCCGTCGTAGAGGAGCGTCGCCGCGGCCAGGAAGGGGTCGAAGTCGACGGTGATGAGGCGGGCACCGGCATCGGTCAGTGTGGATACGGCGCGATCGAACGCGGCGCGCCAGTCGTCGTCGAGGCCGGGAAGGTCGGCGGGCACCGCCACCACCGGGTTGGGCGGCGCGGCCAATCGGACATCGGATGGCCACGCACGATCCGGTGCGGCGTCGGCCATCACCCGCATCGCGCGGTTCGCGAGGTCGAGGTCGGGAGCGAAAATCGTTACGCAGTCATAGGATTCACACGCCGGAACGACCCCGTCGGTCGCGACGACGCCGACGGTGGCCTTGACGCCGACGATGCCCTGCAATCCCGCCGGGATGCGCCCCGATCCGGCGGTGTCGGTGCCGATCGCGATGTCGGCCTCGCCGGTGGCCACCGCGACGGCCGATCCCGAGCTGGATCCGCCGCTGATGAATTCGGGCCTGCGGCTGTCGGGCACCGCGCCGTACGGCGATCGGGTGCCCACCAGGCCCGTCGCGAACTGGTCGAGGTTGGCTTTGCCGACCACGACCGCGCCCGCGGCCCGCAGCGCCGAGACCGCGGCGGCATCGCGTCCGGGACGGTAGGCGAACTCCGGGCAGGCGGCCGTCGTCGGCAGCCCGGCGACGTCGACGTTGTCCTTGACCGCCAGCCGAACGCCCGCCAGGGCGCCCGCCGCATCTCGGCTCTGTGCCAGTTCCGCCGCCACCTCCGGTTCGGGCCTGCGGTTGATCCATACCGTCATGCCGATCAACCTAAGGGTCCGCGATCCACAGTGCTCGATTCATCCACAGGGAAGCGGAAGGCAGGGCCTGCGGTCCGGGTCCCGTGTCGGCGCGCACGGAGTCAATGGGGTGTCACGACGGGCGGGTCGACTGCCCGGCCCGTCGCAGCGAAGGAAACGGAAGGAATCACCATGTTCGAGACACCCGTCACCGTGGTCGGCACCATCGTCACCAAACCCGACCGCAAGCGCGTCGGCGACCAGGAGCTCATCAAATTCCGGGTCGCGAGCAACTCGCGGCGGCGCACCGCCGAGGGAAGCTGGGAGCCAGGCAACTCGCTGTTCCTCACGGTCAACTGCTGGGGCAGGCTGGTCACCGGGGTGGGGGCCGCGCTCGGGAAGGGCGACGCGGTCATCGTTGTTGGATACGTGTACACCAGCGAGTACGAGGACCGCGAAGGCGTTCGTCGTTCGTCGGTGGAACTGCGGGCCACCTCGCTGGGTCCGGATCTAGCCCGATGCATCGCCCGCATCGAGAAGCGGCGGCACCCCGACTCCAGCAGCGACGATGCTGCCGATTCCGGCGGCGACCAGTCCGCTCCCGGGGAAATCGAGAATGCCGAGGACGGGCATGCCGGTGAGGCGGACGCCGCGACCGGAGACGCTGCACTGCCACTGTCGGCGTAGCTGGCGGTAGACACTCCGTCGGCTGCGCCGACGCTGGCCACGCCTAGGATGGTCCGCGAGCAATACCGCAGACTCGCAATTCATCGGAAAGGCAACAACACGGCATGGCCGAATTCATCTACACGATGCGGAAGGTCCGCAAGGCGCACGGCGACAAGGTCATCCTTGACGACGTCACGCTGAACTTCCTTCCGGGCGCGAAGATCGGCGTCGTCGGCCCCAACGGGGCGGGCAAGTCGAGCGTCTTGCGGATCATGGCCGGTCTGGACATTCCCAACAACGGCGACGCGTTCATTGCCCCCGGTGCCACCGTCGGCATCCTGATGCAGGAGCCTCAGCTCGACGAGGAGAAGACCGTCCGCGAGAACGTCGAGGACGGTGTCCCGATCAAGGCGAAGCTCAATCGGTACAACGAGGTCGCCGAGCTGATGGCCACCGACTACACCGACGAGCTGATGGAGGAAATGGGTCAGCTGCAGGAGGAGTTGGACGCGGCGGACGCCTGGGACCTCGACTCGAAGCTCGAGCAGGCAATGGATGCGCTGCGCTGCCCGCCGCCCGACGAGCCCGTCACCCACCTCTCCGGTGGCGAGAAGCGCCGCGTGGCGCTGTGCAAGCTGCTGCTCTCCGAACCCGACCTGCTGCTGCTCGACGAGCCGACGAACCACCTCGACGCCGAGAGCGTGCTGTGGCTGGAGAAACACCTGGCCGACTACAAGGGCGCGATCCTGGCCGTCACTCACGACCGGTACTTCCTCGACAACGTCGCCGAGTGGATTCTCGAGCTCGACCGCGGCCGGGCCTACCCGTACGAGGGCAACTACTCGACCTACCTGGAGAAGAAGGCCGAGCGCATCGCGGTTCAGGGCCGTAAGGACGCCAAGTTGCACAAGCGGTTGACCGAAGAATTGGCCTGGGTCCGCTCGGGCGCCAAGGCCCGGCAGGCCAAGAACAAGGCCCGGCTCGGCCGGTACGAGGAGATGGTCGCCGAGGCGGAGAAGACCCGCAAGCTCGACTTCGAGGAGATCCAGATCCCGACGGGTCCGCGACTGGGCAACGTGGTGGTCGAGGTCGAACATCTCGACAAGGGCTTCGACGGGCGCATCCTCATCAAGGACCTGTCCTTCACGCTGCCGCGCAACGGCATCGTCGGTGTCATCGGACCGAACGGCGTCGGCAAGACCACGTTGTTCAAGACGATCGTCGGCCTCGAAGAGCCCGACAGCGGCACGGTCAAGGTCGGCGACACCGTCAAGCTGAGCTACGTCGACCAGAACCGCGGCGGCATCGACCCCAGGAAGAACGTCTGGGAGGTCGTCTCCGACGGACTCGACTACATCGAGGTCGGCCAGAACGAGGTGCCCTCGCGCGCCTACGTCTCGGCGTTCGGCTTCAAGGGACCCGACCAGCAGAAGCCCGCGGGCGTGCTGTCCGGCGGCGAGCGCAACCGGCTCAATCTCGCTCTGACCCTCAAAGAGGGCGGGAACCTGATCCTGCTCGACGAGCCCACCAACGATCTGGACGTCGAGACCCTCAGCTCGCTCGAGAATGCCCTCCAGCAGTTCCCCGGCTGCGCCGTGGTGATCTCGCACGACCGGTGGTTCCTCGACCGCACGTGCACGCACATCCTGGCGTGGGAGGGCGACGACGACAACGAGGCCAAGTGGTTCTGGTTCGAGGGCAACTTCGGCGGCTACGAGGAGAACAAGCTGGAGCGGCTCGGCGCCGATGCGGCCCGTCCGCACAGGGTGACCCACCGCCGGCTGACACGCGACTAATGTCGCTCCTGCGTACCAGCGGCGGTACGCGGGCATGAGGTCAGGAGAGTCGCATGTCGATGAATCCCGGGGCATCCGGAGGGCTCGAGCGACGGGGCTCGGGAATCCATTCGTGCGGACCGGTAACGGCGCGCACGGTGGGCTCTCGTCCGATGTCTTCCAACGGCTCGCGCGCGCCTACATGGCGACGTATCGGGGACCGCACGGCGATGCGCCCGGTGCGGACGCTGCGGTCACCGGTCCGGTCCAGCGCACCGACCTGGGCCGGTTGGTCTCGCCCGCGTTAGTCGAGGCCCACCACCGGCTGGGCCTTCGACGGTCACCCGGCGAGACGCTGGTGGCGGTCTACGCCGAGGACGATCCGGGTGGTTTCGGTCCGGCCCTGCAGATCGTCACCGAGAGCGGGTCGATGCTGATGGACTCGGTCACGGTGCTGCTTCACCGTCTCGGCGTCGCATACACCGCGATCATGAACCCGACGTTCCGGGTGCGCCGCGGACCGACCGGAGAGCTACTGGAGATCGAGCCCGCCTCCGATGCCGCGTTCCGGGACGGCATCGACGAGACGTGGATCCACGTCCAGCTCGGCGGCTCCGTCGACAACAAGGCGATCGCGGACACGACGCGATTGCTGCCCAGCGTCCTTGCCGACGCGCGCCAGGTGGCACTCGACTCCACGGCGATGGCGGCCATGCTGCGCGGTCTGGCCGCCGAACTCGACAGTGAGCCGGGGCGCTTCCCGCGCCCCGAACGCAAGGATGTCGCCGCGCTGTTGCGGTGGCTGGCCGACGGGCATTTCGTGCTGCTGGGCTACCAACGTTGCCCGGTGCACGACGGCCAGTCGTCGGTCGATCCGGCGAGTCGCCTCGGTGTGCTCCGACTGCGCCAGGACGTGCTGCCGCAGCTCACGTCCAAGGATGACCTCCTGGTGTTGGCGCAGGCCACCATCCCGAGCTTCCTGCGCTACGGCGCCTATCCCTACATCGTGGTGGTCCGCGAGCAGGCCGGCGATACCGCGATCGAACACCGGTTCGTCGGCCTGTTCACCGTCGCCGCGATGAACGCCAACGTGCTCGAGATCCCGCTGATCTGCGGACGTGTCAACGACGCGATCGCGATGGCCGCACGCGACCCCAGCCATCCCGGTCAGCTGGTGCTCGACATCATCCAGACCATCCCGCGGTCCGAGCTGTTCGCACTCAGCGCCAGGGCACTGCTCGACATGGCCATGGCGGTCGTCGACCTCGGCTCGCGCCGCCGCACGCTGTTGTTCCTGCGCGCCGACCAACTCGCACACTTCGTGTCGTGCCTGGTGTACCTGCCGCGCGACCGCTACACCACGGCGGTTCGGCTGGAGATGCAGGACATCCTGGTCCGCGAGCTGGGCGGGGTCAGCATCGACTACGCCGCGCGGGTCAGCGAATCGCCTTGGGCAGTGGTGCATTTCACGGTTCGGCTGCCGGAGGGCTCGCGCCCGCAGGACGTGAACGTCTCGCTCGAGAACGAGTCGCGCATCCAGAATCTGCTCACCGAAGCCGCCCGCACCTGGGGCGACCGACTGCTGGGCGCGGTCAAGACCGGTTCGATCGACCAGGCCGAGGCCGAGCACTACGCCGCGGCATTCCCCGAGGTGTACAAGCAGGCTGTCCCGCCGTTGGACGCGATCAACGACATCGCGATCATCGAAGAGCTGCAGGACAATTCGGTCAAGCTGGTCCTCGGCGACCGCGATGACGCGACGAGGCCAAGCTCACCTGGTACCTGGGCGGGCGATCGGCGTCGCTGAGCCAACTGCTGCCGATGCTGCAGTCCATGGGCGTGGTGGTGCTCGAGGAGCGACCGTTCACGGTGACCCGGCCCGACGGCCTGCCGGTCTGGATCTACCAGTTCAAGATCTCACCGCACCCCGCCATCCCGACGCCGCCGCCGGGCCCCGAACGCGATGCCATCGCGCAGCGATTCGCCGACGCGGTGACCGCGATCTGGCACGGCCGCGCCGAGATCGACCGGTTCAACGAGTTGGTGCTGCGCGCGGGTCTGACCTGGCAGCAGGTCGCGGTACTGCGCAGTTATGCGAAGTATCTGCGGCAGGCGGGTTTTCCGTACAGCCAGTCCCACATCGAGACTGTGATCAACGACAACGCGGAAACCGCGCGGTCGCTGGTCCAACTCTTCGAGGCGCTCTTCGACGCTGTCGGACGAACCGAGTCGCCCCGACGCCCAGGCCGCCGCGGCCGCAGTCGTCGCCGACATCGACGCGCTGGTGAGCCTGGACACCGACCGGGTGTTGCGGGCGTTCGCCTCGATGATCGAGGCCACGCTGCGCACCAACTACTTCGTCACGCGGTCGGATTCGGCCCGCCAGCAGAACGTGCTGTCGTTCAAGCTCAATCCGGGGCTGATCAACGAACTTCCGCTGCCGCGGCCGAAGTTCGAGATCTTCGTCTACTCGCCGCGCGTCGAAGGCGTCCACCTGCGGTTCGGCTACGTCGCCCGCGGCGGCCTGCGCTGGTCGGACCGCCGGGAGGACTTCCGCACCGAGATCCTCGGCCTGGTCAAGGCGCAGGCGGTGAAGAACGCCGTCATCGTCCCGGTCGGCGCCAAGGGCGGGTTCGTCGTCAAGAATCCGCCGTTGGCCACCGGCGACCCGGCGGCCGACCGCGACGCCACCCGCAACGAGGGCGTCGCCTGCTATCGCTGTTCATCGCCGGGCCTGCTCGACGTCACCGACAACGTCGACAAGGCGACCGGCGACGTCCTCGCCTCCAGCCGGGCGTGGTCCGCCGCGACGGCGACGACGCCTACCTCGTGGTGGCCGCCGACAAGGGCACCGCGACCTTCTCCGACATCGCCAATGACGTCGCCCAGTCCTACGGATTCTGGCTGGGCGATGCGTTCGCCTCGGGCGGATCGGTCGGCTACGACCACAAGGCCATGGGCATCACCGCCAAGGGTGCGTGGGAGGCGGTCAAGCGCCACTTCCGCGAGATGGGTGTCGACACCCAGTCCGAGGACTTCACCGTCGTCGGCGTCGGCGACATGAGCGGCGACGTGTTCGGCAACGGAATGCTGCTGTCCAAGCACATCCGGCTGCTCGCCGCGTTCGATCACCGGCACATCTTCATCGACCCCGACCCGGACGCCGCGTGCGTCGTGGGACGAACGCAAGCGGCTCTTCGACCTGCCGCGGTCCAGCTGGGAGGACTACGACCGCTCGCTGATCAGCGAGGGCGGCGGCGTGTACAGCCGGGAGCAGAAGTCCATCCCGATCACCCCGCAGGCCCGCGCCGCGCTGGGCATCGACGGACGGCGTCGAGGAGATGACGCCGCCCAGCCTGATCAAGGCGATCCTGAAGGCTCCGGCCGACCTGCTGTTCAACGGCGGCATCGGCACCTACGTCAAGGCCGAGACGGATCGGACGCCGACGTCGGCGACCGCGCCAACGACCCGCGTGCGGGTGAACGGAAACCAGTTGCGCGCCAAGGTCATCGGTGAAGGCGGCAACCTCGGTGTCACGTCGCTCGGGCCGGATCGAGTTCGACCTGGCCGGCGGCCGGATCAACACCGACGCTCTGGACAACTCCGCGGGTGTCGACTGCTCCGACCACGAGGTCAACATCAAGATCCTGATCGACTCGCTGGTCACCGCGGGCAAGGTCAGCGCCGAGCGACCGCACCGACCTGCTGCTGTCGATGACCGACGAAGTGGGCCGGCTGGTGCTCGTCGACAACGAAGACCAGAACGACCTGATGGGCACCAGCCGTGCCAATGCGGCCAGCCTGCTGCCCGTGCACGCGCGGATGATCAAGGACTTCGTCAACGACCGCGGGCTGAACCGCGAACTCGAGGCGCTGCCGTCGGAGAAGGAGATCCGGCGGCGCACCGACGCCGGGATCGGCCTTACCTCACCGGAACTCGCCACGCTGATGGCGCATGTGAAGCTGGCGCTCAAGGACGACCTGCTCGCCGGCGACCTGCCCGACCAGGAGGTGTTCGCCTCGCGGCTGCCGTCCTACTTCCCGTCCAATCTGCGCGAGCGATTCAGTAGCGACATCCGCTCGCATCAGCTGCGCCGGGAGATCGTCACCACGATGCTGGTCAACGGTCTCGTCGACACCGCGGGAATCACCTACGCCTACCGGATCACCGAAGATGTCGGTGTCGGCCCGGTCGACGCGGTGCGCAGCTTACGTCGCCGCCAACGCGATCTTCCGCGTCGGGGAGGTGTGGCGGCAGATCCGCGCGGCCGGCGACAACGGCGTGTCGGTGGCGGTAACCGACCGGATGACGCTGGACCTGCGGCGGCTCATCGACCGCGCCGGACGATGGCTGCTCAACTACCGTCCGCAGCCGTTGGCGGTCGGCGCCGAGATCAACCGGTTCGCCGAGAAAGTTGGCTGCGCTGACCCCGCGGATGTCGGAATGGCTGCGCGGTGACGACAAGGCGATCGTCGAGAAGGAAGCGGCGAGTTCAGCTCGCAGGGTGTGCCCGAAGACCTGGCGTACATGGTGGCGACGGGTCTCTACCAGTACAGCCTGCTCGACGTCATCGACATCGCCGACATCGTCGACACGGGATCCGGCCGAAGTCGCCGACACGCTACTTCGCGCTGATGGACCACCTCGGTACCGACGCCCTGCTGACCGCGGTGTCTCGGCTGGCCGGGACGACCGCTGGCATTCGTTGGCCCGCTTGGCGATTCGCGACGACATCTACGGATCGCTGCGCTCGCTGTGCTTCGACGTGCTCGCCGTCGGCGAGCCGGAGGAGAACGGCGAGGAGAAGATCGCCGAGTGGGAGATGACGAACAGCTCCCGGGTGGCGCGGGCCCGCCGCACCCTGACCGAGATCTACGAGGACGAAGTGCAGGACCTGGCGACGCTGTCGGTCGCCGCGCGCCAGATCCGCAGCATGATGAGAACGAGTGGAACGGGCTCGTCTGCGTGACGGGCTTCGTGGCGTCCGTGCACGTGCGCTGGTCGGACATCGACATGTACCAGCACATCAACCACGCCACCATGGTCACCATCCTCGAAGAGGCCCGAATCCCGTTCCTGCGTGAGCCGTTCGGCGCCGACATCACCACGATCGGCCTGCTGATCGCACGAGGTCAACATCTCCTACAAGGGCCAGCTGCGGCTGGTGGATTCGCCACTGCAGGTGACGATGTGGTCCAAGCGGGTCCGCGCCGTCGACTTCACGATCGGCTACGAGGTGCGGCCGGTGAGCGCCGCCACCCGACTCCAAGCCGTCGGTGATCGCCGAGACGCAGCTGGCCGCCGTGCACATCAAGGAGCAACGGCTGCAACGGCTTTCGCCGGAGCAACGCGATTATCTGCAGCGCTGGATGCGATGACCCAGCCCGAACGCGGTATCTGGCTCGACGACGCCACCCACCGCGAGGACCTGGCGACGTTCACTGAACGGGCGTTGCGGCTTGATGACGCCGCCGTCGTCCGGCTGCGTGAGCGGGCCGGCGGCCTCGTCGTCGCCTGGGTGGCAACCGGTTTCGACGTGCTGGCCAGCCGGGTCGTCGGCGGACGCATCCGGCCCGCCGACCTGTGCGCCGGCGCGGACGCGCTCACGGCAGGGCTGACGGCGATGGACCGCAGTGGCTTCGTCGAGCCGGGATTCCCGATGGACTCCGCGTGGCGCGGTGCGCTTCCGCCGGAGACGGGCTTCGTCCACCTCGACGACGTGCCCGCCCGCGTCGTGCTCGATCTGGCGCAGCGCGGCGTCGCGCTGGCGAAGGAACATTCGAGTGCACACGGACCGCCCGCGTCGCTGCTGGACCAGGAGGTGGTGGCGGTGCAGTTCGGAGGACGCCAGCGTCGGCATTCCGATGCGCTGTGTATTCGCATTGACCGCAATGGGTTTCCTGCCGCAGTCGGCCATCGCGGCGAGGGCAGGGACTGGACCCCGGCACCGTCGCCGCCGACGAGATCGTCCGGGTGCGTGCTTTGCCCGCCTGGCTGCGCATCGACGCACGCTTCGGCTCGGTGTACCGCCGACGCGGCGACCCCGCGCTGGTCTTGCGCTAACCGTTCCAGCGCGAGCGACCGTGTCTGCACGGCGACACGCCGCTTGGCGTACATTTTGCGGTCGCTCGCCGGAGAACTCAGACCAGCCAGGCGGCGGTGTTCGGCGGCAGCTGGCCGTCCACCAACGCGCCGCTGGCCAGCAACACCTCGCCCCCGGGCAGGGCCATCGCGCGGCGGCCCGCGTTCAGCGCGCACACCAGTCCGCTGCGTCAGCCGGAACACCAGGCCGTCGCTGCGGAGAGTCCAGCCACTCGATCGCTGATACCGCCGAATTCTGGCCGGCTGCGCCGCAATTCGATCGCCCGCCGGAAGAACGACAGCGTGGAGTCCGCTTCCGTCGAGCTGCTTTTCGACCGTCAGCGTCGCCCACTCCGGCGGGATCGGCAGCCAGGTGTCGGGATTGGCGGAGAACCCGAACGGCGGTGCGTCGCCGTCCCACGGCATCGGCACCCGGCAGGCGTCGCGGCCGCGCCTGGTGTGCCCGGAGCGTTCCCACACCGGGTCGCGCAGCGCCTCGTCGGGCAGCTCGACGTTCGGCAGGCCGAGTTCCTCGCCGTTGTAGATGAATACCGCGCCGGGCAGGGCCAGCATCACCAGCGCCATCGCCCACGCCCTGCGCCAGCCCGACGGTGCCGTCCGCCGTAGCGGGTCACCTCACGGTCGACGTCGTGATTGGCCAGCGTCCAGGTCGGTGTGGCGCTCTCGATCGCGGCCGCGGCCAGCGAATTCGTCGATCGCGCCACGGATGTCGTCGGCGTCGAAATCGGCGCGCAACAGCCGGAAATTGAAGCCGAGGTGAAGCTCGTCGGGACGCAGATACCGGGCGAACTGTTCGTTGTCGTACACCCACACCTCGCCGATCGCGACCGCGTGCGGGTAGTCGTTGAGCACGGTGCGGATGTGGCGGTGGATGTCGTGCACGCCGTCGTGGTTGAACCGCGGATCGTCGTCCATGTCGGCGAGAAGGACCTCGGCCTTGATGACTTCCATGTCGGGCAGTCCCGGCGGTTTCGCCATGCCGTGGGCGACGTCGATGCGGAACCCGTCGACACCGCGTTCCAGCCAGAATCGCAGCGTCTTCTCGAGGTCGTCGTAGACCTCGGGGTTGTCCCAGTTCAGGTCGGGCTGCTCGGCGTCGAACAGGTGCAGGTACCACTGCCCGGGTTGCCGTCGGGCTCGACGATCCGCGTCCACGCGGGACCGCCGAAGATCGACACCCAGTTGTTCGGCGGATGGATGCCGCCGCGACCGGTGCCGTCGCGGAAGATGTACCGCTCGCGCTGCTCGCTGCCCGGGCTGGCCGCCAGCGCCGCCTGAAACCACGGATGTTGCGAGCTGGTGTGGTTGGGCACCAGATCCATCGTGACCTTGATGCCGAGCCGTGCGCGGCCTCGATCAGCCGGTCGAACGCCGCCATCCCGCCGAAGAGCGGGTCGATGTCGCGCGGGTCGGCGACGTCGTAGCCGTGGTCGGCCATCGGGGACACGGTGACCGGGTTCAGCCAGATCGCGTCGACGCCGAGCAGCCTGAGATAGTCCAGCTTGGCGGTCACCCCGTCGAGGTCACCGACGCCGTCGCCGTCGCTGTCGCGGAAAGATCGGGGATAAACCTGGTAGAAGATCGCGTGCGACCACCACGGAGCCGCATTGTGTCGTGCGCTCATCAGAACGGCGAGTTCACCATCGAATGGGCGGCCATCTCCAGGTAGGCGAGCAGCTCTTTGCGGTGCTCGTCGTCGAGCGTCTGCGAGTCGACCTCCGCCACCGCGGTGTGCATGCAGCGCAGCCACGCGTCGCGCTCGATGTAGCCGATCCGAAACGGGGCGTGTCGCATCCGCAGCCGCGGATGGCCACGTTGATCGGAGTAGGTCCGCGGACCGCCCCAATACTGCTCGAGGAACATCCGCAACCGGTCCTCGGCGCGCGTCGAGGTCGTCCTCGGGGTAGATCGGCCGCAGGATCTCGTCCTCGCGGACCAGCTGGTAAAACCGCGACACGATGGCGTGGAACGTTTCGTGGCCACCCACTGCGTCGTAGAACGACTGCTGCTTCTCGACTTGGTCATCGCCCTCCATTGTGGTCCATGCCGATCGGCGGGTCAGTTGGGCGGCTCGTTCGCGCCTGATCAACTTCGCAAGCTCGTCGCGGTCGGCGACTCCGAGCTTGAAGCACGCCCGGTACACGTGGCCTTCGACGGTACGAATCGACAGCGTCAGCTGCTCGGCGATCTCCTTGTTCGTCAGCCCGGCGGCGATGAGCTCGGCGATCTCCCGCTCCCGGCTGGTCACCGGTAGCGGCCGGGCAGCGGCTTTGATGGCCGGGGTCGCCGCGCCGCCGCACTCATCGGCGAGGCGCAGCGCCCGCGCCGCAGACTCCATGCTCGCCCGCCGGTCGCCCGCGCTGTCGTGCAGCGGGGCCGCCTGCGCGGCGGCGTCGGCGGCCGAGAGCAGCAAGCCGGCCTCCTCGAGTTCGGCTGCTCACGGCATCGAGCGCCGCGGGGTCGGCCGCGGCGACCGCCGCGGCGTGGCTGGGCGTAGATCGCCGACCACGCCGGCCCTGGACCTTGCCGCTCACGGCGGTGAGCCGCTCCGCGACGGTGCGGTCGCCGAACCGCGCCGCGTGGTGCAGCGCCTCGGCCTCGACGGCGTACTGGCCCGCTGCCTGGGCGTCGTCGGCCGCTGCAGCAGGCCAATTCGATGGCGCGGCGTTCCATACCCTTGGCGGCCGCGACCCACGCCTTGGCGAGTCGTCCGCTGCCGGCTCGTGCAGGGCGACATGATGCTCCGGTGTGCTCTGCGGCGTCGGCCAGCACCCGCTCGGCTTCGTCCGGCTTTCCCAGTGCGGCATAGGCCCTCGCGAGCAACAGCCGTGCCGGCAGTCGCCAGGGCAGCGGGTCTTCGGCCGACAGCGCCGCGAGCGCCTGCTCGATCGACGAGATGGCCTCGGGGAAGTTGCCGCGGTGGGTGGCGACGAGACCCGATGGTGATCTTGGCGATCGCCCACGCCAGGAACTGGCCGGCGGAGGAGAAGCTTGGCGTAGTCGGCGGCCCGCTGGTCTGCCAGATCCAGTTCGCCGGTGTAGGTCAGGGCCAGCACGTCGCAGTAGCGCACCATCACCCGGATCATGCCGTCGGTGGCCTTCTGCTCGGCGCGGCACCCGGCGGCGATCGGCTCGAAGTCGCGACCGCGGCCCGCGACCGGCATGGCCAGTCCGGCGGCGAACGCCGCCGAACTCGATCGCCTGCTTCGGGGCGCGAGGGTCGGCCAGCACGGCCTCGGCCAGCGGCGATGCCTTCCTCGATCTGGTTCTCGTGCACCGCCATCATCGCCCTGGACGCGTTGACCACCAGCTTCAGGCCGGATGCTGCACCCGTTCACTGCAGCAACGCCATGACCTCGTGGGCGCGCGCGATATCGCCCACCGACCAGAACAGGATGGACACGCGCGGAATGCCCCACAGTACGAGTTGCAGCTCGTCGAGGCCGTCGGGATCGAATCGGGCGAGCACCTGGTCGGCCTCGACCGGATGGCCTTGCCACAGCAGCGCGCGCGACAGCAGCTCGGCGGCTTGCAAGCCGCCGTCGCGCGTCGAAGGCCGCCCGGGCGATGCGTTCGCCCAGCGGCAGGTTCGACAGGAAGATGGCGTCCTTGGCCGCGGCGATGAGAAGGCCGGTATCGACGGTCCTGGTCGCTGTCGATGGACAGCTGTGCCATCCGGATCCGGCTGGCCGCCGAATCCAGCTCACGGCTCGCGGAGCACCTGCACCACGCGACCCTTCAACCTGCGTTCGGCCGCCTTGCCCACGCGGCTGCGGACCACATCGCCGACGAGGGGTGGCTGAACCGGGCGTTGAGCACGCGGCCATCCTGGGCGATCCGGATCAGGCCGCGCATCTCGGCCTTGTCGACGGCGTCCTCGCCGGCCAGTTCGGTCAGCGCGTCGATGTCGAGTGGTTCGCACAGCGCCAACAGCTTCAACGCGTTGACGACGTCCTCGCCGGCCTGATCGAGGCTGCTTTCCAGCAGCGCCGCCAAACCTGACGGAACGGCCGTCGGCCCGCGCAACTGCCATACGTCGTTGACCTTGGTCAGGGTGCCGGCGTCGATCGAGCCTTCCACCAGATGCCGCAAGAACAACGGATTGCCGCCCGAGGACTCCCACATCAGGTCGGCGCTGACAGGCCTTCGAGCGTTCCGCCGATGACCGACTCGACGAGGGAGATGCTCTGCGCCTTGCTGAACGGCTGCAGCTCAAAGCGCCGTCAGGTAGCCGTCCTTCCACAGCGACGTGACCGCATCGGGTACCGGTTCGCCGCTGCGGACCGTGGCCAGAATGCGACCCGGCGTTGTCGACGGCGATCTGATGCAGCAGCGTCGCCGACAGCTGGTCGAGCAGATGTGCGTCGTCGACGCCGACGACGGTATTCTGCTTGCGCAGACAAGGGATTCCCGCGCCGATGCGAAGTAGCGCGATGGGATCGCGCGACGTCGACGGCCGCACCAGATGCGCGAAAACGCCCAGCGGGATGCTGCGCGAGGATTCCGTGCGACGCCACCCAGTGCACCTGCGAGCGCAACGACCCTGTGACCGCGCGGGCCAGGGTGGTCTTACCGACGCCGGCCGGCGCCGACCAACACCACACCACAGCTTTCACTGCCGGTCAACGCCGACCGAACCGCCCCGAACTCGGACGGTCGATCGACTATTTGCCAGCCGTGCGCCATGACCCTGAAGTGTAATTCGCCATCGTCCTCATTTCCGGTTAACTCTTCCGAGGTAGCTGAGCTTGAAGTCACCGTATTAGGCCGGCAGGTCGGCGGTCCTATCGGGTTCGACTCGCTTCACGCTGTTCATCTGATGCCGGAATGTCGCTCGAAGCTTCGTACACATCTTTCTTCAGCCGGTTGATCGATCCGAGCGGCCGGTGTTCTGCGATCGCGCGCCACGAGTTGAACGGTCAGCTCGATCGTCGCCGAAAATCCTGCGCTCCTGGCTGTATGCGGTCCTGGACGGGATAGGCTGATCTTGGCGACCGGCTGGTACGGGGAGTCAGGTCCTCCGACCAGTCCACTTGCTGGCGTCCTCGATGGGCATGGTCCGTCAAACTCGGTGCACAGCTGAGCGGCACACCAGGTATTCCGCGCTGTTGTTGCTTGAAGAAGTCGACGACCGAGTCGCGTGTGCGCCTCGGTGCCTGCCTGCCGACGGTCTTTGCCCTGTCTTCAGTGCCGCTGACCGACGCGCGACGACGGTGTGACGCTGAGCTTCGCGATGTAGTTGCCGAACCGGAGCGGGGCCGCGGTGTAGAACGTGATGCCCAGGGTCTAGGTATTCTCGCCGGCGAACACCCAGAGCAGTTTCAGCGGTAGCTGGGTGCCGACGCACATTCAGGAGGCGGTTCGCCCGCGTGTAGAACGGTATTGAGTCACTCTCAGCGCCGGGTCGGGCAGCATATGAGAGTAGCCGTGGCGGTCAACATTCCCGCGTTCGCAATAGGTCGAGCGCGTCAGCTTGAACGGGAACTCGCGGCTCGGTGACGAGCACGAAGTCCTGGGTGTCGGCTCCGGAAACTTCGGGCTCGACCCGTTCGCCCGTCCACGCCGATGACCTTGAGCCCCATTCCGCGCACACCGCGCACCTGGTCGCTGCGAATTGCCCCGGACGTGGTGGACAGGCGCGCGATGATCGGATACGTCCGCCCGGGTTCGGCGAAGATGCCCTGTCGCAGGTGCTCGGGAAGGTCAGGATGAACCCTCAGTTCACCGAACAGAATGCCGTGGCTCTTGGCATGGGCATCGCGGATCGCGTGCTGGTATTTGTGGAAAGCGCGCTCGTTGTTCTTGTGGAGCGTGTCGATCATCTTCTTTATCGACTCCTGCTCGTCCGGTTGAAGCTGTTCCACGTCTTTCTCGTAGGGCACATAGGGGAGTTTGTGGATCGGCGTCCTTGCGTCGGTCATATCGTAATTTTCATGGTCAGGTGCGTTGTCGGCATGAGTAACCGACTACTTGCTTCGAACACGCCATCGCCCCATTAATTCAAGTATGTGATTAAGAAGACCACCCTTGTGAAACGCGGCAGAACCCCGAATCCAATCCCCTTACGCAGTGCTTTCTTCTGTCGGATAAAGTCTTCTGTTCGTGACGTCACCGGATGTTCACTGGACTGACCTGCGAACACGGGCAGAATTGTCGTGCGATCGTCCCCAATCCATGGTGGACTGTCGGTCGGAGGACGTATGGCGCAGCGCAAGAAGAGTCGCGGCCACCGGCATCACGGGGCCGCGGCGGGCTTATCCGGGCCCGCGGTGACCCATGCCGCAGTCGCGCGTCCTGCACAGCGTCGACACCCATCCGCCAAGTACCAACGACGGCTCCATCTGGGGCCGCCGGCGGGTGCTGCTGCTGAACTCCACCTACGAACCGTTGACCGCTCTGCCCATGCGGCGGGCGGTCATCATGCTGATGTGCGGCAAGGCCGACGTCGTGCACGACGACCCGAACGGCCCGGTCATCCACTCCGCGACCAGGTCGATCGTGGTGCCGTCGGTGATCCGGCTGCATTCCTACGTGCGGGTGCCGTACCGGGCGCGCATCCCGATGACGCGCGCGGCGCTGATGCACCGCGACCGGTTTCGCTGCGCCTACTGCGGAGCCAAGGCCGACACCGTCGACCATGTGGTGCCGCGCAGCCGCGGCGGCGACCACTCCTGGGAGAACTGCGTGGCGGCGTGCTCGACCTGCAACCACCGCAAGGCCGACCGGTTGCTCGCCGAGCTGGGCTGGACGCTGCGCTCGGTGCCGGTGCCGCCGAAGGGTCAGCACTGGCGGCTGCTGTCCAGCGTCAAGGAACTCGACCCGGCTTGGGTGCGATACCTGGGTGAGGGCGCGGCGCTTAGCGCGTCGGCTGCGATACGGTTTGCGTCGTGAGCACCGCACTTACCCATTCCCTCCTCGGTAGGGGTGCCGCTGGCGCTGGCGCTGGTCTTGGCCGCGCTGATCTGGCGCGCCGCAAAGGCCCGCACCCGGCGACCTACAAATTGTCCGAGCCGTGGACGCACGAACCGATCCTGTGGGCGTCCGACGAACCCGCCGACCACGGCCACGGCGGCCACGGTTCGCACCGTGACGGTAGGAGGTGGCGCCAGTGGCAAGTGGTGAAGTCGCGACCGTCGAGCTCGAGTCCGCCGAGCTGCCGCGCGGTTTCGTCGTAACGACCAGCGGCCGGATCTCCGGCGTCACCGAACCGGGCGAGGTGTCGGTGCACCTACCCGTTCCCGGTCAAGGACCTCGTCGTCCTCGACGATGCGCTGAAGTACGGGTCGCGCGCGGCCAAGGCCCGCTTCGCGGTCTACCTCGGCGACCTCGGCGACGACACCGCGGCCAGGGCCCGCGAGATCCTGGCCAAGGTGCCGACGCCCGACAACGCGGTGCTGCTGGCGGTTTCGCCGAACCAGCGCGCGATCGAGGTGGTGTACGGCGCGGAGGTCAAGGGCCGCGGGATCGAGGAGTCCGCGCCGCTCGGAGTCTCGGCGGCCGCCGCGTCGTTCAAGGAGGGCAACCTGATGGACGGCCTGATCAGCGCCGTCCGGGTGCTCAGCGCCGGCGTCTCGCCGCCCTGAGTCCCGCCGCGCTATCGGGATCTGCGAAGCCGTGCGGATCTCGCATGTAGCGCGTCAGGAATGCGCGCTCGTCGAGCCGCTTCCGGCGCAGCCACGTGGTGACCTCTTCATTGCACTTGCTCGTATTGCAGGACGCGCAGGCCGGCACAACGTTGTCCACCGTGTATCGCCCGCCTCGGGAGATCGCCATGACACAGTCGCGCTGCAGTGGCCCGTCGGTCGCACCGCAGTAGGCGCATCCGTTCCAGGCGTCCTTGAGTGCGGCCCATTGCTCCGCCGGTGAGATCGTTGACGACGAGATCCATGCGGCGCTTCCGCTTGCGCGCGGCGCCTCGCCCTGCGGCTTCGACTAACCGCCATCCGCAAAGCGTATGCGCCGCGAGCGTGCGCGAACTCGCTTGCAACACGTCGGCGTGTCGCGCGCAGACCGACGCACGCTCGCGGGAGAGCGGACGTCAGGTGACGTCGAAGGCGCGGGCCCGCAGTGCGCGCTCGACACCCGCGCGGCCCTCGAGCACCAGCCGCCGCAGCGCGCGGCGGCACCTCCGCGTCGGCCAGGAACTCGTCCGCGGCGTCCAGGCCGGCCTGGCTGATGTCCCACGACGGGTACAGCCCGATCACCACCGTCTGCGCGACCTCGCTCGACCGCCGCTCCCACACCCCGGAGATGGCGTCGAAGTACTTGCGCGCGTGAACGGCTGCAGCAGCTCGGCCTGGCCGGGCTGGACGAAGCCGCCGATGATCGACCGGGCGGTGATGTTGGCCAGCGTGTCGTCCTCGATCACCTGCTGCCACGCCGCCTCCTTCACCGCGGCCTGCGGTCGCGCCGCCGACGCCTGCGCGGCGTGCCGCTTGCCCGCGGCGGTCGGGTCGCGCTGCGGCCTCGGCGTCGATGAACGGCGTGCTCGGTCCCGTCGGCATCGACATCGCCGCTGGCGGCCAGCGCGGTGACGATGCGCCAGCGCAGATCGGTGTCGACCACCAGGCCGGCCAGGCCCTGCTCGGCCGGATCGGTGTCCAGCAGCGCCGCCAGCACCGCGACGTGGCTGCCGCGACAGCACCGAGGTGCACAGCGCGTTGACGTACGCCAGCTGGTGATCCGAGCCGGGCTCGGCGCCGCGGGCCAGCTCCAGCAGCCGGTCGGCGAAGGCCGGCCAGCCGTCCGAGCGGGCCCACTCCGGGTCGGCGTAGGAGCTCAGCGCGGTCTGGGCCTGCAGCAGCAGCCGCTGCGCCACCCCGACCTCGGTCTCGGCGTGCACACCCGCCGTCGACCAGCGCCACGAAGTCGCGGGCCTTCATCTCGGCTTCGCGGGTCATCTCCCACGCCGCCGACCAGGCCAGCGTGCGGGGCAGCGGCTCGGCGATGTCGGCGATGCGGGTCAGCACGGTCTGCAGCGAGTCGGGGTCCAGCCGCAGCGAGCAGTACGTCAGGTCGTCGTCGTTGACCAGGATCAGCTTGCCGCGCGAAACACCTTGCAGCGCAGGAACTTCGGTGACATCGCCCTCGACGTCGAGCTCCTCGCGGTGCACCCGCACCAGCTTGCCGCTGCCGTCGTCGTCGTAGATGCCGACCGCCAGCCGGTGCACCCGGGTCTCGCCGGCGCCGGGCGCCGCACCGCTCTGGCTGATCGCGAAGCGGGTGAACCGCCCGTCGGCGTCGAGGTCGAAGTCGGCGCGCAGCGTGTTCAGCCCGGTGGTCTTCAGCCACTGCTGCCCCCAGCCGGACAGGTCGCGGCCGGACGCCTTCTCCAGCGCGCCGAGCAGGTCGCCGAAGGTCGCGTTGCCGAAGGCGTGGTCGCGGAAGTAGTCGCGCAGGCCGGCCAGGAACTCCTCCAGCCCGACGTAGGCGACCAGCTGCTTGAGCACGCTGGCGCCCTTGGCGTAGGTGATGCCGTCGAAGTTCACCTCGACGGCGGCCAGGTCGGGGATGTCGGCGGCGACCGGGTGCGTCGACGGCAGCTGGTCCTGCCGGTAGGCCCAGGACTTCTCCGACGTTGGCGAACGTCGTCCACGCCTCGGTGTACTCGGTGGCCTCGGCCTGGCACAGCACCGAGGCGAACGTCGCGAACGACTCGTTGAGCCACAGGTCGTCCCACCACTGCATGGTGACCAGGTCGCCGAACCACATGTGCGCCATCTCGTGCAGCACGGTCTCGGCGCGCCGCTCGTAGGACGCGCGGGTGACCTTGCTGCGGAAGACGTAGTCCTCCAGGAACGTCACCGCGCCGGCGTTCTCCATGGCGCCGGCGTTGAACTCCGGGACGAACAGCTGGTCGTACTTGCCGAACGCGTATGGCACGCCGAAGTTGTTGTGGTAGAAGCCGAATCCCTGCTTGGTCTCGGTGAAAAGCCGTTCGGCGTCCATGAATTCGGCCAGCGACTTGCGGCAGAACAGGCCCAGCGGGATGTCGCCGTGCTCGTCGGAGTAGGTGTCGTCCCAGCGCGCGTACGGGCCGGCGATCAGCGCCACCAGGTAGGTGCTCATCCGCGGTGTGGTGGCGAAGGTGTGCCGCTTGCGCGCTCCCGTCGTCCGTCGACGCTGACCGTCGCGCCGTTGGAGACGACCTGCCAGTGCGCCGGCGCGGTGACCGTGACGTCGAAGGTGGCCTTCAGGTCGGGCTGGTCGAAGCACGCGAACATCCGCTTGGCGTCGGCGGTTTCGAACTGCGAGTACAGGTAGACCTCGCCGTCGACCGGGTCGACGAAGCGGTGCAGGCCCTCGCCGGTGTTGGAGTACCGGCAGTCGGCGTCGACGACCAGCGACGTTGCGCTCGGCCAGCCCGGTCAGCGGGATGCCGGTGGACTCGTCGTAACCGGACACGTCGATGTCGCGCCCGTTGAGGGTGGCGCTGCGGATCGGTGTCGGCGGCGATGTCGATGTAGGTGTCGGCGCCGGCCAGCGCGTCGAACTCGACGGTGGTCACCGAGCGGAAGGTGCGTTCGCCGGGTTTACCGCTGCCGTCGGTGAGGTCGAGCACGATGCGGTAGTTGTCGACGGTGACGAGGGCGGCGCGTTCGACGGCCTGGTCGCGGGTCAGATTGGGAAGTGCCACGCGTCCAACCTAGTCGGCTGGCACCGCCAGGTGGCCCGACGCGCTACCGTTACAGGTGCGGTGCCTGAAGCCAGTCCAGGAAGGTGCCGTTGCCGATCGAGGACATCATCGACGGGCAGTACATCTGAGATCGCGATGCCGGTGAAGAACGCCGCCATGTCCGGTGAGATGCCGTTGTTTCCGACGCTGGACGCGACCCAGGCGAACGACTTGCCCGGCTCGACCAGCATCGGGACACACGGACTGGCCCAGTGGCGATGGCCGCGTTGCCGGATCGTTGTAGCCGACGCCGGCGTTGTTCAGTGCGGCGAGGAAAGCGTCGTCGATCGGGTCGGCGTGTGCCGGTGCCGCCGACAGCGCTCTATCCGCCGCCGCGGCGCCAACCAGGGGCACTGATCAGCTGTGCCGTTTCGACATTTATTCACGGGAAGTCAACACTGGTTGACAGCGGTCACATCGACAACACGGTTGGGTAACCGTTTGCAACGTCATACGCGTGTCTCGTGCGGGTTCGGTACGCCGTGTCATGGCAGGCCGTGGGCTGCTGGCCGGGAACAGCAGCCCGTGGTGCATAGTTGTGCTCGAACGGATGCCTGACCTTCGACCGAGAGGACCGAGCAGGAATGCCTGATGCCCGAGAAGTCTGTCGCCGATTTCTGGTTCGACCCGCTGTGCCCGTGGTGCTGGATCACCTCGCGCTGGATCCTCGAGGTCGAGAAGGTCCGCGATATCGAGGTGAACTTCCACGTCATGAGCCTGGCGGTGCTCAACGAGGGCCGCGACCTGCCCGAGGAGTATCGCGAAGGGCCTGAAGCAGGCCTGGGGGCCGGTGCGGGTGGCCATCGCCGCCGAGCAGGCCAAGGGCCCCGAGATCCTGGCGCCGCTGTACACCGCGATGGGCACCCGGATCCACAACCAGGGCAATCAAGACTTCGACCCCGATTTCACGTCATCAAGGAGTCGCTCGAAGAGGTCGGGCTGCCGGCCGAGCTGGCCGAGGCGGCCGACGACCGACAAGTACGACGAGGCGCTGCGCAAGAGCCACCACGAGGGCATGGACGCGGTCGGCGACGACGTCGGCACCCCGACCATCCACGTCAACGGCGTCGCGTTCTTCGGCCCGGTGCTCTCGAAGATCCCGCGCGGCGAGGAAGCCGGCAAGCTGTGGGACGCCTCGGTGACGTTCGCGTCCTACCCGCACTTCTGGGAGCTCAAGCGCACCCGCACCGAGCCGCCGACGTTCGACTGACCGTCGCGTCGCCGAGATCGACGCAATGGCGCGCTCTACTCGTGACTTCTGCGCCCATACGTTGGTTTGGGCGTCAAAGGGGTAGGGCCACAATGGCCGCCATGCGCGTCTACCTGGGCTCTGACCACGCCGGCTACGAACTCAAGCAGGCCATCATCGAGCACCTCGCAACGACCGGCCACGAGCCGATCGACTGCGGGGCCTACGCCTACGACGCCGAGGACGACTACCCGGCGTTCTGCATCGCCGCGGCGGACAAGACCGTCGCCGACCCGGGCAGCCTCGGCATCGTGATCGGCGGTTCGGGCAACGGCGAGCAGATCGCCGCCAACAAGGTGCCCGGCGCCCGCTGTGCACTGGGCTGGAGCGTCGAGACCGCGTCGCTGGCCCGCCAGCACAACAACGCCCAGCTGATCGGCATCGGCGGCCGCATGCACACCGTCGAGCGAGGCGCTGGCGATCGTCGACGCCTTCCTGACCACGCCGTGGTCGAAAGCCGAACGCCACCAACGTCGCATCGACATCCTGGCCGAGTACGAACGCACCCACGTCGCGCCGCCGGTGCCCGGCGCGCCCGGCCTAGCGGATGCCCGAAGGGCACACGCTGCACCGGCTGGCCCGGCTGCATCAGCGGCGCTTCGGCCGCGCGCCGGTGATCGGTGTCCAGCCCGCAGGGCAGGTTCGCCGACGGCGCCGCGGCCGTCAACGGCCGGATGCTGCAGCAAGGCCAGCGCCTGGGGCAAGCACCTGTTCCACCACTACGAGGGCGGCCGCGTCGTGCACGTCCACCTCGGCCTGTACGGCACGTTCACCGAGGCGCCCGATTCCGATGCCGCTGCCGGTCGGGCAGGTGCGGATGCGCATGGTCGGCGCCGAATACGGCACCGACCTGCGCGGCCCGACGGTGTGCGAGGTGATCGACGAGGCCCGAGATCGCCGACGTGGTGGCCAGGCTCGGGCCCGGACCCGTTGCGCCGCGACGCCGACCCGCGCGCCGGCGTGGGCGCGAATCATCAAGTCCCGCAGGCCGATCGGCGCGCTGCTGATGGACCAGGCGGTGATCGCCGGCGTCGGCAACGTGTACCGCAACGAGCTGCTGTACCGGCACCGCATCGACCCGTACCGGCCCGGCACGCACGATCGGCGAGGCCGAATTCGACGCGATGTGGACCGATCTGGTCGCGTTGATGAAGATCGGGTTGCGCCGCGGCAAGATCGTCGTCGTCCGGCCCGAGGACGACCACGGCGCTGCCGTCGTACGCGCCCGGGCCGGCCCCGCACCTACGTCTACCGCCGCGCCGGCGACCCGTGCCGGGTGTGCGGCACGACGATCCGCACCGCGGAGCTGGAGGGCCGCAACCTGTTCTGGTGCCCGACCTGCCAGACAGCTGACGCAGCGCCAGCGAGCCGCGCACAGCAGTTGACGGCGACAATCAGCGGGTGGAACTGATCCTCGTCGTCGTCGGCGCCATCGTCGTCACTGCCGTCGCGCATCGGCGCGGGCTGGAACCCGCACTGATCATCGTGGTCATCGGATCGCGGTGTCGTTCCTGCCGGATTTCGAAGGCACCGGAACTCGACTCGACATCCTGCTGATCGGTGGTGTTGCCGCCGCTGCTGTACTCGGCGGCGCTGGACTTCTCGTTCCCGACGTTCCTGCGCAACATCCGGCCGATCCTCGGCCTCGGCGTCGGCCTGGTCGTGGTCACCGCGTTCACCGTCGCGGCGGTGTCGTCGTGGCTGGTGGTGGTGCCGCTGACGTTCGCGACGGCGCTGGTCCTCGGCGCGATCGTGGCGCCGCCCGACGCCGTCACCGCCGTCGCGGTCGGCCGCAAACTCGGCCTGCCGAAGCGGGTGATGGCGATCCTGACGGGCGAGAGCCTGATCAACGACGCCGCCGCGCTGACGCTGTTCTCCATCGCCGTCGCCCAGGTCGCGGGCAGCCACACCTTCATCGAGAACCCGTTCCTGCTGTTCGGCTACAGCGCGGTGCGTCGGGCCGCTCGTCGGCGCCGCGCTGGGCTACGTCACGCTGTGGATCCGCCAGCCGGCTGGCCAACCCCGGGCTGGAGACGATGCAGGGTCTGGTGGTGCCGTTCGCGGCGTTCATCGCCGCCGAGCAACTGCACGCCTCGGGTGTGCTGGCGGTCGTGGTCGCCGGGTTCGTGGTCGGCAACGGGACGCTCGGCGCCGGCTATCAGACCCGGCTGCAGGAGCGGTATGTGTGGAACTCGGTCGACGTCTGCTCGAGGCGTTCGTGTTCGCCTACATCGGCCTGCACCTGCGGTTCGTGCTCGAGGACCTGCGCGAGGCGCACGAATCGCTGGTCGAGGTCGCGCGTCGCCTCGGGCGTCGTGCTGCTGATCGTGCTGGTGATCCGGCCGGCTGTCGGTGTTCTCGATGTTCGGCCGCAGCAATGTTGTCCCGCCATGTCGAGAACAGGCTCAGCGTGCCGGTCCCGGTCGGGGCGGCCGCGGCGCGCTCGGGACCCGAAGCAGCGCACAAGCCGCAGGCAAGTGGCGGCCATGATCGACCGCCGCTCGCTGACCTGGCAGGAGAACGTCGTGGTGTCCTGGACGGGCATGCGCGGGGTGGTGACGCTGGCGGCCGCCGCGGCCATTCCGGCTGACGACCGTCGACGGGCGAGCCGTTCCCCGAGCGGGCGACCATCCAGGCGATCGCGTTCGTGGTCAGCGTCGGCACGCTGCTGATTCAGGGCTGGACGCTGCCGCTGCTGATCGGGCGGCTGCAGCTGTCGCGTTCTCCGACGACCACGCCGCCGACCGAGCCGAGGACGCGTCAAGGCCGAGCAGGTCGTGCACGACGCCGCCGACGAGGTGCTGGCCGAGTTCCGGGCCAATCCGCCGGCCGGCACTGGACGCCGCGAGCGCTCGCCGAGATCCGCACCGACCATCGCCCGGCATTCGCAGGACGCCGACGAGATGCCCGACCCGGAGGCGCACACGCAAGCGCGCGGAGGTGTTCTCGTCGCTCTACCGCGAGGTGCTGGCCGCGCAGCGGACGGCGCTCATCGCCGAACGCGACGCGGGCCGCATCGAGGACGAAGCGGTGCGGGCCATGCTCGAGCGGCTCGACCTGCAGGAGGCCGGGGTGTCGGCGCGGCTGGAGAGCCGGTTCTGAGACCGATGAGCTCGAGGCCGAGCAGGATCAGAACCGCCGCCGAAGTCGCCGCCGCCGAAGTCGCCGCCGCCGAAGTCGCCGCCGCCCCAGCCGCCGCCACCGCCGCCGACCCGCCGCCGTCCCAGCCGCCGCCGTCGTCGCCGCCGCCGTCCCAGCCGCCGCCGTCGCCGCCGCCGCCGTCGCCGCCGCCGCCGTCACTGCCCTGGTCCAGGCCGTCCTGGATAGCCGTCGCCGTAGCCCTCTCGAAACCCTGTGCGCCGTAGTCGACTCCGTGCATGCCGGAGAACATCGCGTCGAACAGCAGCACCGACCCGAGGCCCCAGGCGCCGGCCACCAGCGCCGGCTTCCACCACGGCTCGGAGTACCAGCCCGCGGGGACCGGGCGGCCCGGCGACGCGGCCGCCGGGGTAGTAGTTCGGGGTGCGCTCCGACGGCGTCGGCGACGCCTCGATCTCGCGGCCCTCGAACTCGATCCGCCGGTCCTCGGTCACCGCGCCCGCCGACCGCTGCCCGGTCAGCGATCTCCAGTTCGGGGCCGGGATCCATGCCCATCGCGACGCGCGCGGCGCGCACGTAGTACAGCCCCTCGATGGCGCTTTCCTTGGCCAGCGCGGCCTGCCGCGCCGTGGTGGCCTGGTCGATCTGCGAGCGACGCGGCGGTGTACCGCTCGGAGGCGTCGGCCAGCGCCTGCTTGGAGGCGTCGTCGGTGCCGGTCAGGTTGAGCACCTGGCCGCCGAGGCGCTCGATGACGCGGCGGGCGTCGGCCTTGGCGTCGGCCAGCGAGGCCGCGCTCCGCTTGCCCGACGCCCGCGAGGAGGCGTAGACGGCCACCCCGATCGCGGCGATGACCAGGATGATGAGGACGAGCAAGGCGCCGTTCATGGCGTCCAGCGTACCTACAGGAAACGGCGAAACGACGTGCGATTCAGCCGCGGATTACGCCGAGAGCGGAGTAGACCTCGTCGGAGAGCGCCACGCTGCGCGGGTCGGCGTTGGCACTTGGTGGCGTCGAAGTGATTCATCACGTACGCAGTAGCCGATGCGGTGTTCGAGGTCGACGAACGCGAACGAGCCGCCGGAGCCGCCGTGGCCGAATGTCCGCGATTGGGCCCGCTGACGCCGCGCTGGTTGAGCATGTAGCCCAGCCCCCAGCCGTGGTCGGCGACCCGCGGCCCGAGCACCAGTCGGTGTCGAATCCGCCCTGGGAGACCCGGACCAGCTCCATGTGCTCGCGGCGACAGCAGCTTCTCCTGGGCGAGTGCGTTGTAGAACGTCGCCATGCCGAGTGCGGTCACATGCGCGTTGGTGGCGGGGAACTCGGCGTCGCGCCACCGGTCGATCGCGTTGCGAGCCGAGTTCGTCGTCGGGCACGAAGCCCATCGCCACCGCCAGCCCCGGCCATCGGGTGCTCGGCCAGCGACGCCGGGTGCTCGGGCGCGTCCCCGGCGGCCAGCACATCGCGGATGTGGGGCTTGTTGACCATCTCGGCGCAGCGGTGGTGTTCGGCCGCGCGGCAGGCCGATGTGCACGTCGATGCCGAGCGGTTCGGCGATCTCGGTGCGCAGGTACTGCCCGAGGGTGCGGCCGGTGACCCGGCGCACCAGCTCGCCGAGGATGAAGCCGAAGCTCACCATGTGATAGCCCTGCGCGGTGCCCGGCTCCCACCACGGCTCGGCGGCGGCGATCTGCCCGCAGACCGTGTCCCAGTCGCAGCGTCGGCCCAGTGCATGCGGGTGCGGGGGCCGATCACGCCGGAGCGGTGGCTCATCACCATCGCGACGGTGATGTCCTGCTTGCCCGCCTGTGCCGAATTCCGGCCAGTACCGCGCCACCGGGGCCTGCAGGTCGAGCTCGCCGCGGTCGGCAAGCAGGTGGACGCAGGTGCTCGTCAGGCCCTTGATGCCCGAGAAGACGCTGCGCCAGGGTGTCTTCGCGCCATGGGCGTCTGGCGCCGCGGCATCGGCGTACCCGCCCCACAAATTGACGACCAGGTCGCCCTCGACCCAGACCGCGACGGCGGCGCCGATCTCGTCGCGGTCGGTGAAGTTGCCTTCGAAGGCGGCGCGCACCCGCTCGAACCCTTGGGCGCACGATCCGCTGATCGGCACTCCTGGGTGGTCCCTCAACCGATTCTCCCGTCAGCTGGGCACGAGCCCATTCGGCGAATGCTAATTGCGGGTGCATTTGCCCGCCACAGCGGGAAAGTCACAGTTCGACTGCGGTTCGGTCGCGGCGGTCGAGCCTCGTCGGCGAAGCTATTTCGGCAGCGCGCTCAACAGCAGGTCCTGGAGGGTTTGCGGTTCACGCTCTTCCGGCGTGATGCCGTGGCCGGCCGCGCCCTTGGATTGCGAGGGCACCCGGTCGAACCGATGTTCGACCGGGTGTTCATCGTCTGCGCATGGCCTGGTGGAGCGGGCGACGGGAATCGAACCCGCGTAGCTAGTTTGGAAGACTAGGGCTCTACCATTGAGCTACGCCCGCATGTGTGCAGCACCAGCAGACTGTACCGGCGCCACCCGAATCAAATCCAATTGAAAGTGTTGCGTGATCAGCCCGTAGTATCTCGCGTGGTCGGTCACGCGCGCATGCGTGTGAAGCAGAAGCGTCTTCAGGCCGGCCGCAGAGGACGCGGGGTGTAGCGCAGCTTGGTAGCGCATCCGCTTTGGGAGCGGAAGGCCGCAGGTTCAAATCCTGTCACCCCGACCGGAATGCCGTCTCGACCACAACAGGACACAAGGAGCACGAGCGTGAAGAGCACCGTCGAGAAGTTGAGCCCGACCCGGGTTCGCATCAACGTGGAGGTGCCCTTCACCGAGTTGGAGCCGGACTTCGACCGCGCGTTTGAGCAGCTGGCCAAGCAGGTGCGGCTGCCCGGCTTCCGCCCAGGCAAGGCCCCGCGCAAGCTGCTCGAGGCACGCATCGGCCGCGGCGCGGTGCTCGAGCAGGTGGTCAACGACGCGCTGCCCGGCCGCTACAGCGAGGCCGTCACTTCCTCCGAACTGCAGCCCGCTCGGTCAGCCCGAGATCGAGATCACCAAGCTCGAAGACAACGAGGAACTGGTCTTCACCGCCGAGGTCGACATCCGCCCCGAGATCGAACTGCCCGACCTCGAGGCGCTGAAGATCACCGTCGACCCGATCGAGGTCACCGACGACGAGGTCGACACCGAGCTGCAGTCGCTGCGCGCCCGGTTCGGCACTCTGACGGGTGTCGAGCGTGCCGCCGAGACCGGCGACTTCGTCTCGATCGATCTGTCGGCCACCGTCGACGGCGAGGACGTGCCGGAGGCCACCACCGAGGGGCTGTCCCACGAGGTCGGCTCCGGCCAGCTGATCGAGGGCCTCGACGATGCGATCGTCGGCCTGAAGGAGGGGGAGAGCCGCGTCTTCACCACCACGCTGGCCGCCGGCGATCGCGCCGGCGAGGAGGCGCAGGTGACCGTCACCGTCAAATCGGTGAAGGAGCGCGAGCTGCCCGAGCCCGATGACGAATTCGCGCAACTGGCAAGCGAATTCGACACCATGGACGAGCTGAAGAGCAGCCTCACCGAGCAGGTGCAGCGGGTCAAGCGCATCCAGCAGGCCGAGCAGATCCGCGACAAGGCGCTTGAGGTGCTGCTGGATCAGGTCGAGGTGCCACTGCCGGAGAAGATCGTGCAGGCACAGATCGACGACACGCTGCACAACGCGATCCACGGCCTGGAACACGACGAGGAACGCTTCGCCGAGGCGCTGGCCGAGCAGGGCAGCAGCCGCGAGGAGTTCGACGCCGACAACAAGGCCAATGCCGAGAAGGCCGTCAAGACCCAGCTCCTGATGGACGCCGATCGCCGACAAGCTCGACGTCCAGGTCGGCCAGAACGACCTCACCGAGCGGCTGGTGCTGATGTCGCGGCAGTACGGACTCGAGCCGCAGCAGCTGCTGCGCTACCTGCAGGAGAACAACCAGCTGCCGGCGATGTTCGCCGATGTGCGCCGTGGGCTGACCGTGGCGGCGGTGGTGCACGGGGCGATCGTCACCGACACCGACGGCAACGTGATCGACACCGCCGAGTTCTTCGGGCCCTCGGGTGAGCAGGCCGCTGATGAGCCTCTGGGGCGGCCGAGGCTGCCGTGGAGGCCGACGAAACGGCCTCGGATGACGCCGACGAGGTGGCCTCCGATGACGCCGGCGATACGACCCCCGATGACGCCGACGAGGTGGCCGCCGACGTGGCCGTCGACGACGCCAAGTGACGCTGTGAGCGAACGGGCGCCGTCTGGGGAGTGCCTGACGGCGCAGGTTGGTTAGTGTCTTTTGAGTAGCAAGCCAGAGAAAGCAGGTATCCAGTCGTGACTGACATGCGTGGCTCATCGCCTGGGCTCAACCTTGTCGACTCGGTGTATGAGCGGTTGCTTTCCGAGCGCATCATCTTCCTGGGGTCCCAGGTCGACGACGACATCGCCAACCGGCTGTGCGCGCAGATTCTGCTGCTCTCGGCCGAGGACCCGACCAAGGACATCCACCTCTACATCAACTCGCCCGGCGGCTCGATCAGCGCCGGCATGGCGATCTACGACACCATGGTGCTCGCGCCGTGCGACGTCGCCACCTACGCGATGGGCATGGCCGCATCGATGGGTGAGTTCCTGCTCGCCGCGGGCACCAAGGGCAAGCGCTACGCCCTGCCGCACGCCCGGATCCTGATGCACCAGCCGCTCGGCGGCATCACCGGCGGCGCGGCCGATATCGCGATCCAGGCCGAGCAGTTCGCGGTCATCAAGAAGGAGATGTTCCGCCTCAACGCCGAGTTCACCGGCCAGACGCTGGAGCGCATCGAGGCCGACTCCGACCGCGACCGCTGGTTCACCGCGCAGGAAGCGCTCGAATACGGCTTCGTCGACCACATCATCACCAGCGCCAACACCAACGGAGTGGCACCATGATCGATCACACCGACTCGCGGCTGCAGCCGCGAGCCCGCTACATCCTCCCGTCGTTCATCGAGCACTCGAGCTTCGGCGTCAAGGAGTCCAACCCGTACAACAAGCTGTTCGAGGAGCGCATCATCTTCCTCGGCGTGCAGGTGGACGACGCGTCGGCGAACGACATCATGGCGCAGCTGCTGGTGCTGGAGTCGCTCGATCCCGACCGCGACATCACCATGTACATCAACTCGCCGGGTGGCTCCTTCACCTCGCTGATGGCGATCTACGACACCATGCAGTACGTCCGTGCCGACATCCAGACGGTGTGCCTGGGCCAGGCGGCGTCCGCGGCGGCGGTGCTGCTGGCGGCGGGCACGCCCGGTAAGCGCCTCGCCCTGCCGAATGCCCGCATCCTCATCCACCAGCCCGCGCTCTCCGGCGTCATCCAGGGCCAGTTCTCCGACCTGGAGATCCAGGCCAAGGAGATCGAGCGGATGCGCACGCTGATGGAGACGACGCTGGCCCACCACACCGGCAAAGACGCGGACCAGATCCGCAAGGACACCGATCGCGACAAGATCCTGACGGCCGAGGAGGCCAAGGAGTACGGCGTGATCGACACGGTGCTCGAGTACCGCAAACTCTCGGCTCAGAACGCCTGACTCAGAGACGCGCGACAGTTCGGCGATGGTGTCGGGCCGCACCCGGCAGCATCCGCCGACGATGGCGGCCCCGGCCGCGACCCATCGCGGCACCAGTTCGGGTGACCATGCCGACGTGCCGACCCAGGTCCGACGGGCGCCGTCCCAGGCCTCGCCGCTGTTCGGATAGACGACGACGGGCTTGTCGGTGACGTCGCGGGCGATGGCGATCGCGGCGAGGACATCGGCCGGGGCGCAGCAATTCACGCCCACCGCAACGATTTCCGGCACATCCGCGGCGACGGCGAACGCATCGGCCAGCGGCTGTCCGGCGCGTGTGGTGGTTCCAGCGATCGTGTAGGACAGCCAGGCCGGCAGGCCGAACTGCGGTAGCAACCCGGCCAGCGCCTCCGCCTCGTCGATGTCGGGCACGGTCTCGATCGCCAGGATGTCGGGTTCGGCTCCGGAAAGCACCTCCAGGCGCGGGCGGTGCCAATCGGTCAGCTCGGTGACCGTCAACCCATAGCGGCCGATGTACTCCTCGCCGTTGGCCAATGCGGCGCCGTACGGCCCCACCGAGGCGGCTACCCAGCCGCGGCCGGCCTCGTCGCGTGCGGTCCGGGCCAACTCCACGCTGCGACGCAGCAGTGTCACGGCGGTGTCGCGATCGATTCCGCTGGCCGCGAAACCGTCGAATGAAGCCTGATAGCTCGCGGTTGTAGCGAATGCCGCCCCGGCGCGGAAGAAGGCGGCGTGGACGGCCACGATCTCCTGGGGCGCATCGAGCAGCAACCGGGCCGACCACAGGTCGTCGGAGAGGTCGTGTCCGCGTGCCTCGAGCTCGGTAGCAAGCCCGCCGTCGCTGATCAGCACGGTATTGTGAGGGACGGCGAATACCACGTTGCAACTCTACGGCGGCTTCGGTCACGACTTCTCGGTCCGGTAACGGCGGCGACACGCCAGGGACACAGTGGCGCGTTCCGGGGGGCCGGTTGGCGAGTCAGGCGATATGTTCTGCGAACACAGATAAATACCACCGACGCGATTCGGCTTTATCGGTCGCGTCGCGCCGGAACAAACGGGTAGCGTCGGGGCCAACACCCGACGTACTCGGATAAAGAAGCTCATTACCGACTGTGAACAGGAAGTAGGACCCCACCACCATGGCGCGTATTGGAGACGGCGGTGACCTGCTGAAGTGCTCGTTCTGCGGGAAGAGTCAAAAGCAGGTTAAAAAGCTTATCGCCGGCCCAGGCGTTTATATCTGCGACGAATGCATCGACCTCTGCAATGAGATCATCGAAGAGGAACTCGCCGACGCCGACGACGTCAAGCTCGACGAGCTGCCCAAGCCGGTGGAGATCCGGGAATTCCTCGAGGGCTATGTCATCGGCCAGGACACCGCCAAGCGCACGCTGGCCGTGGCCGTCTACAACCACTACAAGCGCATCCAGGCCCAGGAGAAGATGCGCGACTCCCGCGCCGAGCCGGTCGAGCTCGCCAAGTCCAACATCCTGATGCTCGGCCCCACCGGCTGCGGCAAGACCTATCTCGCGCAGACGCTGGCCAAGATGCTCAACGTTCCGTTCGCGATAGCCGACGCCACAGCGCTGACCGAAGCCGGATACGTCGGCGAGGACGTCGAGAACATTCTGCTCAAGCTGATCCAGGCCGCCGACTACGACGTCAAGCGCGCCGAGACGGGCATCATCTACATCGACGAGGTCGACAAGATCGCCCGCAAGAGCGAGAACCCGTCGATCACCCGCGACGTCTCCGGCGAGGGTGTCCAGCAGGCACTGCTGAAGATTCTGGAGGGTACTCAGGCCTCCGTGCCGCCGCAGGGTGGGCGCAAGCATCCGCATCAGGAGTTCATCCAGATCGACACCACCAACGTGCTGTTCATCGTCGCCGGTGCGTTCGCCGGGCTGGAGAAGATCGTCTCCGACCGCGTCGGCAAGCGCGGTCTGGGCTTCGGTGCAGAGGTGCACTCCAAGGCCGAGATCGACACCCAGGACCATTTCGCGGAAGTGATGCCCGAAGACCTGATCAAGTTCGGTCTCATCCCCGAGTTCATCGGCCGTCTGCCGGTGGTGGCCTCGGTGACGAACCTGGACAAGGAGTCGTTGGTTCAGATCCTGTCTGCGCCGAAGAACGCGTTGGTCAAGCAGTACACCCGCCTGTTCGAGATGGACGGCGTCGAACTGGAGTTCACCGAAGACGCGCTGGACGCCATTGCCGATCAGGCGATCCATCGGGGCACGGGAGCCCGTGGGCTGCGCGCCATCATGGAGGAAGTGCTGCTGCCGGTCATGTACGACATCCCCAGCCGCGACGACGTCGCGAAGGTTGTGGTCACCAAGGAGACCGTGCAGGACAACGTGCTTCCGACGATCGTGCCACGCAAGCCGTCGCGGACCGAGCGCCGCGACAAGAGCGCCTGACGACGATCAAGCGGCGTGGGGGCACCTCCCGCTTGCGGGGAGAGTCAGGCAATTGAGCAGCGCCTGACGACGAGTCAGTCCTTCGTCGAGCGGATCCCTGCGAGCACGAACGCGACGCTGGCCGGTACCAGGCGGGGCCGCCGACGCGTTTCCAGCGCGGTGCGTAACCCGCGCCGTTTGGCGGCCGGGTCCACGTCGACACTTGCCGTCGTGGTATCGCCGAACCGTCGTTCCGATGCGGTCTCGGGAGCGTCGTCGGATGACGCCGTCAGGTAGCGATCCGGCAGCGCCAGTTTGTGGATCGTGCGGAACGCCAGCAGGTACTGCCGGACCAGCGGCCCCGTGGTGTACGGCAGGTCGTACTCATCGCTCAATTCCCTGACGCGACGCGCTATCTGGGGCAGCCGATTGCTTGGGAGGTCGGGGAACAGGTGGTGTTCGATCTGGTAGCACAGGTGTCCGCTCAAGAAGCCCAGAACGCGGCCCGCGTCGAAGTTCGCGCTGCCGAGCATCTGTCGCAGGTACCAGTCGCCCTTCGTCTCGCTTTCCAGTACGACGGGATCGAACTTCTCGGCACCGTCGGGGAAGTGGCCGCAGAAGATGACCAGGTAGGCCCAGACGTTTCGGATCAGGTTGGCGACGGCGTTGGCGCCCAGCGCACGCCCGAATCGCCGTCCGCTGAGTGCCGGCACGATCACGTAGTCCTTGGTCACCTGACGCAGGATCTTGGCGACCAGCGCCTTGCGCTGAGCTGATCGCCCCTCCTCGGTAGTCGCACGGTCCTGACTCGAGTACAAACCGTGCAGGGCGATGCCCCATTCGAAGGTGGCGGCCAGCAACAGGTTTCGTAACGGAGACAGCAGTAGTTCGGGTTTCCAGGGCTGGTCGCGGGTGACCCGCAGGACTCCGAATCCGATGTCATCGTCCACACCGACGATGTTGTTGAAGGCGTGATGGGTGTAGTTGTGCGAGTAGCGCCACTGGGATGAGACCCCGGCCATGTCCCACTCCCACGTGCTCGAGTGGATCTCCGGATCGTTCATCCAATCCCATTGCCCGTGGCCGACATTGTGGCCGATCTCCATGTTCTCGATGCTCTTGGCGACCGCGAGCGCCACAGTGCCGAGAACCCATCCGCCCTTCGTGCGACTGCGGTGGATCACGATCCGCGCCGCAACGTCCAACGTTCTCTGCAGGAGAATCGTCCTGCGAATGTAGGCCGCGTCTGACGAGCCGAGCGCAGCTTCGATCTGGCTGCGAACTGCGTCGAGTTCACGGCCCAGTGCCTCGACATCCGCATCGTTGAGATGTGCATAGGCGGCGACCTGGCGGATGGCCACTTGAGAGTCCTCGGAGTCCTTGGTTCGACGGTATTGGGGCGCGCGACATCCTGAAGCGCGTACTGACATCCGTCCTATCCGTGAACACCCACGCTGTGCCGGGGCATCGACATCTCGACAGCGGTAGCTCCGCCGGTTTGCCACCGCCGGAAGCACCCGGACCGGGGCCCAGGTAGGAATGTCGGTTCCTCTCGAACAGACTACGGAACACGTGGCGTGCAAAGCCACTCGATGACCATCCCGATGACTATGCGGCCTTCGCGTGCACCGCCGAGCCGACCGAGCGTCTCGGCGGGTCGATGGAGCGTCGAGCTGAGGCGACGGCCACGTGGTCGGAGACGAAGATCGGGGTGGCCTGACTCCGGTCGGCGGGTATCCGCACGACCGCGTACTGCACCAGATCGGTGTCGGGGTTCCGCGTCTGCTGGCGCACGCAGTCGAGTAGGGAGTCACGCGCGGCCCGGTCGAGATCCGGCTCGGGATGCCCGAGGACTCGGCGGTCCGCCGCCGTCAACCCGAAATGCACCTCGCGCCACTTGCCCCAACCGGCCGGGCCGTGCTCGCGCCAGACCAGGTGCGCTCCGCCGAGATCCGGGTTGAACAGCCCGGACAGGGAGCACACGAGACACCAGATCAAAAAGGCCGCTATCGCGACGAACTGCAGCTCGGTAACCATGATCCAAGACTTCCTCTCACTGCGGCGGCACACATGCGTAGTGGACTACGCGTCTTTTTGAGACCACGACGAATGGCGTCCGCGGGAGGTTCAAATCTCGGTGTGGGAGGAGGGCGGCCGAACGGGTCGGCGCACGGGTTCACCGGTCCGCCACCGCGCTGCGTTCGGCGATCACTTCGTCGACGAGTGCCTCGATTTCGGCGACGCCGTCGCGACGGGCGAACGCCACCTCGAGTTCGCGGGCCCGGTGCAGATAGCTGCGGTCGCCGAGCACCTCACGCACCGCCGAACGGATGGCACGTGGTGTCGGGGTGCCGGTCCGCAGGTTGACACCGGCCCCGGTCCACGCGACGCGGGCGGCCACTTCCGGCTTGTCCTCGGTGTTGCCCGCCACCACCAGCGGCACGCCCGTCGCCAGCGCCCGCTGCACGGCGCCGTAGCCGCCGTTGGTGACCATGACATCCACTTTGGGCAGCAGGAGTTCGTGTGGGATGTGTTCGGCGACATGAATATTCACGGGCAGAGGTACCTTGACCCGGGATATCTCACGCCCACCGGTGGTGGCCACCACGATGACGTCCTCGGCGCCGAGCGCGTCGATGGTCGGCTCCAGCAGGCGGCCCAGATCGGCGTTGTCGATGGTGCCCTGGGTGACATGCACGACCGGGCGATCGCCGTCGAGTTCAGACCACCACGGCGGCAGCCGGAAGCCCTGCGACGGTGCCGGGTGGACCGCGCCGACGTAGCGCACATTGGCCGGCAGATCGCTGCGCGGATAGTCGAACTCTTCAACGGTGGGCGAGATGTAGCGATCCGCGAGCAGGCCGGAGTCGAGCAGGAACATCGGCAGTGGGCGGCTAATCAGGCGATCCAGCAAATGGTTGGCCGCACGGTGCGACTGGCGCAGCAACACCTTCTGACACACCACGTTGAGTGCGCGGTTGCGCACCCGTCCGAGTGAGGTCGACGACGGGGTCAGTCCCATCCCGCTGGGCGCGGTGTCGCGACTGCTGATCATCAACGGCGTGGTGGAGTAGGCCAGCACCGGCGGCAGGGCGGTGCGATCGCCCAGCAGGAACGGCAGGATGCCGAAGAATCCGGCGTCGGCGATGATCGCATCGAACCTCACCCGCGACATCAGTCGGGCCAGCGCGCGGGCCTGGTGGGGCATCGGTTGCACGAACAGCCTGACGATGTCGAAGTTCACCCGCTTGATCCCTGTCGTCTCGGCCCGACCCGGCAGGTCGAGGTCGAGGCGAGTCATGTCGAAATCCGCTTCGGCGGGTATCGCCTCCGCGATGGCCCCGATGGCACGGATGCGGGCGGCGTGAGCCGCCGACGTCAGCATGGTCACGCGATCCCCGCGGTCGACCAGACCCTGGGCGACGGTGAGCAACGGACCGATGTGGCCGACCGGCGAAAGCGACGCGATGAGAATTTCTGGCATGCGTCCGATGCTCGGGCACCGCCGGCGACCAAGCTTGGAGGTTGTGTGGAGAACGGCTGGAGATTGCAGGTAGGAGCGTTATCAGCCGTGTTTGATGCGGTCCGGGCGGGTGTAGATGTTCATCGAGTCGCCGCGGAGGAAGGCCACCAGGGTGAGACCCGATTGCGCGGCCAGGTCGACGGCCAGTGACGACGGCGCCGACACCGCGGCCAGCATCGGGATACCGGCCATCACGGCTTTCTGGGTGAGCTCGAACGACGCCCGGCCGCTGACGAGCAACACCGTGCCGCCCAGCGGTATGTGATCCTGCTCCAGCGCCCAGCCGATGACCTTGTCGACCGCGTTGTGGCGGCCGATGTCTTCGCGGACGACGAGCGTGGCGCCGTCGACGTCGAACAGCGCCGCGCCGTGCAGACCACCGGTGGCCGCGAACACCTTCTGGGCGTCGCGCAGCCGCTCGGGCAGGTCCGACAGGGTGTCCGCGGAGACCACCGACGGGTCGTCGCCGGGGCAGTACTTGCTGATCAGCTGGACCGCGTCAAGGGACGCCTTGCCACAGATCCCGCATGACGAGGTGGTGTAGAAGTTGCGGGTGACGTCAATGTCCGGCATCTCGACGCCGGGGGCCAGTGTCACGTCGAGCACGTTGTAAGTGTTTTGCGAGAAACCCGAGATGTCCTCGCTCGCGCCCCTGCAGTACCGCACGGCGAGGATGTCGTCGCGGCGTGCGATGACCCCCTCGGTGAGGAGAAATCCTTGTGCCAGCTCGATATCCGAGCCCGGCGTTCGCATGGTCACGGTCACCGGCTCACCGTTGACGCGGATCTCCAGCGGCTCCTCGACCACCAGCGTGTCCGGGCGCGTCACCGCTTCGCCTGCGGTGACATGGTGCACGAGGCGGCGCGCCGTGACCCGGCCCATTACGCGGCCCCCGACCGGACGGCGATCGCGGTGGACATGAGCCGGGCCGGTGCGGCGGTGCGATCGGCTCGTCTGCGCAGGCCCATGAAACCAGCGTAGGCCGCTCGTCGGGCGTCGAGAACTGACCCCGCATTCTGTCCTTGACGCGCGCGTAACAAGTTTGCCATCGAAGGTTCCTACTGTTGGCCGGTCAATTCCGCAATGGTTGCGGGCGCTCGCGACGATAGGAACTCCATTGAGTGGAAACGCCGTCCGTCTGCAGGCAATCAACAATGTCGAGGCGTACGTGCCCCCGGCCATCAGCTTCGACGCCGGCGAGGAACCCGGTTCGATCTTCGGGTCGAACGTCTTCACCAAGGCCGAGATGCAGTCAGCGGCTGCCCAAGTCGGTGTTCAAATCCGTCATCGCCACGATCGAGCAGGGCGCCAAGCTCGACCCGGCGGTCGCCGACGCGGTCGCGTGCGGCGATGAAGGACTGGGCGCTGGAGAAGGGCGCGACGCACTACGCGCACGTCTTCTACCCGCTGACCGGTCTGACCGCCGAGAAGCACGACAGCTTCCTCGAGCCCGTCTCCGACGGCGCAGCGCTGGCCGAGTTCGCGGGCAAGACCCTGATCCAGGGCGAACCGGACGCGTCCAGCTTCCCGACGGGCGGTCTGCGCAACACGTTCGAGGCCCGCGGCTACACCGGCTGGGACGTGACCAGCCCGGCGTACATCCTGGAGAACCCGAACGGCAACACGCTGTGCATCCCCACCGTCTTCGTGTCGATGACCGGCGAGGCGCTGGACCACAAGACCCCGCTGCTGCGCTCCCAGCAGGCGATGGGCGCCCACGCCGAGCGGATCCTGAAGCTGTTCGGCCACGAGAACCGGAGAAGGTCGTCGTCGTTCTGCGGCCCCGAGCAGGAGTACTTCCTGGTCGACCGGCACTTCTTCCTCGCCCGTCCCGACCTGCTCAACGCCGGCGCACCCTGTTCGGCGCCAAGCCGCCCAAGGGCCAGGAGTTCGACGACCACTACTTCGGCGCGATCCCCGAGCGCGTGCTCGGCTTCATGATGGACACCGAGCGCGAGCTGTTCAAGCTCGGCATCCCGGCCAAGACCCGGCACAACGAGGTCGCGCCCGGTCAGTTCGAGATCGCGCCGATGTTCGAGCGGGCCAACATCGCGGCCGATCACCAGCAACTGCTGATGACGATCGTTCAAGACGATCGCCAAGAAGCACGGCATGGAGTGCCTGTTCCACGAGAAGCCGTTCGCCGGCGTCAACGGCTCGGGCAAGCACGTCAACTTCTCGCTCGGCAACGCCGAACTCGGCAGCCTGCTGGTCCCCGGCGACACCCCGCACGAGAACGCGCAGTTCCTGGTGTTCTGCGCCGCGGTCATCCGCGCCGTGCACAAGTACGCGGGTCTGCTGCGGGCGTCGGTCGCCTCGGCCACCAACGACCACCGCCTCGGCGCCAACGAGGCGCCCGCCCGCGATCATCTCGATCTTCCTCGGCGACCAGCTCGCCGACGTGTTCGAGCAGATCGCCAAGGGCGCGGCGACGTCGTCCAAGGGCAAGGGCACGCATGATCATCGGCGTCGACACCCTGCCGGTGCTGCCGACCGACCCGGGCGACCGCAACCGCACCAGCCCGTTCGCCTTCACCGGCAACCGCTTCGAGTTCCGTGCGCCGGGCTCGAGGCAGACCGTCGCGGTGCCGATGGTCATGATCAACACGATCATGGCCGACTCGCTCGACTACATCGCGACCGTGCTGGAGAAGGCGGTGGAGGACGGCGAGGACTTCGACAAGGCCGTGCAGAAGCTGCTGACCGACATCATCACCGAGCACGGCGCGGTCGTCTTCAACGGCGACGGCTACTCGGACAACTGGCAGATCGAGGCGGCCGAGCGCGGCCTGCCGAACCTGCAAGACCACGCTCGACGCGCTGCCCGAGCTGATCAAGCCCGAGTCGCATCGCGCTGTTCGAGAAGTACAAGGTCTTCAACCACCGCGAGATGCACAGCCGCTATGAGATCAGGCTCGAGCAGTACACGCTGACCATCGGCGTCGAGGCCAAGCTGACGCTCGAGATCGGATCGACGGTGATCCTGCCTGCGGCGCGTGCGGCATCAGACCGAGCTGGCGCAGAACGTCGCGACGCATGAAGGCGGCGGGGGTCGAGCCGGACACGGCGCTGCTGCAAGAGGTCTCGGCACGCCGATCGCCGAGCTGACGGGTGCGCTCGCGACGCTCAAGGCGGCCCTTGCCGACCACGGCGGCGAGTCCGCGTTCGACGAGGCCGAGCACGCCCGGGAGGAATTGCTGCCGGCGATGGTCGCGGTGCGTGCCGCCGCCGACACGCTGGAAAGCATTGTGGCCGATGACCTCTGGCCGCTGCCGACCTACCAGGAGATGCTGTACATCCTCTGACAAGCCCTCCGGCGACGTCGTCGAGTGTGGGGGATGCGCTCGCCCGATGCGAGTGCGTTGACCCGCAACCCCCACACTCGGCGGCTACGGCATCTACGGCCGTGGGTCGACCATCTGCACCACCCCTGCGGTGACGCCGGCGATGAACAGCCGCCCGGTCGTCGGGTCGACCCCGACGGTGTAGGGGTTCTGCACGGTGGCGATTCGTTGGATCTCGCGCGGTGTCGCATCTGCCATGTCGTAGCCGACGATCTCGTTGGTTCCGGACGAGGCCACCCACAGCCGGTCGCGCACCGGGTCGTAGGCGATCCCGTACGGGCCGCCGGCCTGCCCTGTCATGCCGACCTGATGAGGAGCCGGCAGCGGTTCGAACACCCGCACCGCGTCGCCGCGGGTGTCGGCGGCGATCATTCGGCCGTGCTTGTCGGCCACCAGATGCGTCGGCCCCTGGCCGGCGGGTGTGGCGCCGATGATCGTCAGGCCGGCGGCGTCGTAGACGGTCAGATCGTTCTTGCGGACGTCGAGCAGGCCCATCGACAGGCCGACCGAAGCGAGCCCGGCCGGCTGGACGCTGTCGGTGAACACCTTGAGGATTCGATCGCCGCGCAGCACGGTGACGGTGCCGCCGTGTTCGTTCGCGACGAATACGTCGCCGTTCTGCGCCTGGGCCGCGTCGTGTGGCACGGTGCCGGTGATGATCTGCGGCTCGGCGGCTCCGCCCGGCAGGTCGACCCGGACCAGCGCGTCGGCGCTTTCCACCGGCACGAGCACCGGGCCACCGGGCGCGGCGAGTTGGAGGTGGCGCACGGCGCCGGGCAGTGGAGTTCGCCCGGTGATCGTCCCGGTGTCGGCGTTGATGAGGACGAGTTCGTTGGGGTGACGTTTCGCGACGGCGACCGTGCGCGTCGCGGCGTCGACGACGACACCTTCGGGCGCCGCGCCGACGCTGAGGGTCCGGCCGGGGATCGGCACGGACGGCGGCGGAGCCGACTGCGGTTCGGCGGGTGGGGGCAGCCGATCGGATGGTGGACGATCGCCCTCGGTCGGCACCCCCGGCGGCAGCAGGCCGGTGGTGGTGGGCGTCGGCGATGCGTGCCGGTCGGGAGTTTCGGCGCCGCAGGCCGCGACCGCACACAGCAGCACGAACACCCACAGCACACGGTTCATACGTTCTGCTTACCCGTCTACGCCAGCGCCACCCAGCCCGCATCGTCGGCATGCGAGGCGATCGTCGCCTCGACGAACCGGACGCCGATGAGCCCGTCGGCGCCGGTCGGGATGGACAGGTCGCGGTCCGGGGCCGGGGTGCCGTCGCGCCGGGCCCGCACCATGTCGGCCAGGTCGGAGTAGAAATTGGCGAACGCCTCGAGAAACCCCTCGGGGTGCCCGAGCCCGACGCGCGTCAGCCGAGCGGCGTCGTCGGACAATGTGGCCATGCCGAGCGCGAGAACCGTTGCGCCACCATTGGAGTCGCGCACGGTGAGATGTTGCGGATCCTCGTGGCGCCACTCCAGGCCCGCTTCGTCGCCGAACACCCGGATGTTCAGGCCGTGCTCGTGGCCGGTGGCCGCCATCGTCGCCCACACGGTGGCCGGCGCGCCGTTGGTCAGCGTCAGCCGGACGGTGGCGTTGTCGAAGACCCGCCGGTCCGGCACGAGCGTGTCCAGCTCGGCCGAGACGCGCGTCGCCTCCAGCCCGGTGAGGTAGCGCAACAGATGGAAGGCGTGCGTGCCCACGTCGGCGACCGCGGTTGCCGCACCACCGATCTCGGGATTCATCCGCCATTGATCGACCGGGCGCGACGCCCATCCCGATGCGTGCTCGGCGGCGACGAAGCGAACTCTGCCGATTTCGCCGTCACGGACCATCCGCGCGGCATGGCGAACCATGGGGTACGCCGAATAGATGTGGGGAACCGCGAGAATGGCGCCCGTCGCCTCGGCGATCGACACCAGCTCCGCGGCGGTTGCGGAGTCGTTCGTCAGCGGCTTCTCACAGACCACCGAGATGCCCGACTGCAGGAACGCCCGCGCGATCTCGAAGTGGCTGTCATTCGGGGTGGTCACCGCGACCACGTCGACACCGTCGGCCCGGTCGGCTTCCGACTCGGCCATCTGCCGGTAATCGCGGTAGGCGCGCTCACCGGCAATGCCGAGGGTTCGGGCGAACTCGAGCGACCGATCACGGTCGCGTGCGAAAACACCTGCGGCCAGGACATATTGATTGTCCAGCCACATGGCGTGACGGTGCGCCGCGCCGATCATCGCTCCGGGTCCGCCGCCGACCATTCCCGCGACGAGTCGCAGTCCTCCTGGCTCACTCACCCTTCGATCCTTGTCAATCGAACGCGAGCGCGCGCGAGATCAGGATTTTCGAGTCAGGCGCTGCCGGCGGGGTACCTGATGGGCTCCAGTTTCCCGCTGCACAGGGACTGTGTGGCGGCCTCCGCGATCGCCTGGGCCTTCAGCGCCTCGGACAACGTCGGCCCGACCGGACTCCGATGCTGCAGGGCCGAAACGAAGTGGTCGAGCGACGAGCGGTAGCTGGCCGAAACCCGCTCGAACCACCCGGCGTGCATACCGTCGTCGGCGACGTGACCGCGACCGTAACGCGAGACCGAGCCGGTTCGCTGCCTGCGGGCCTCCACCAACCCGGTTGAACCCAGCACCTCGACGCGTTCGTCGTAGCCGTAGCCGATCTGGTGCGCACTGTCGATCTGGACCAGCGCGCCGCCGGGCAGCCGCAGGGTGACCGCGGACAGGTCGACGTCGCCGAGATCGGCCAGGCGCGGGTCGATGACCGTTGAGCCCGTTGCGAACACCGACTCCGGGTCGGCGGCGGCGATCCAGCGGGCCAGGTCGAAGAAGTGGACGGTCTGGTCGCGCATCTGTCCGCCGGACACCGCGAGGTAGCTCAGCGGCGGCAGCGTCGGTCCGCGGGTCGTCATCTGAATGAGGTGAACGGCGCCGACCTCGCCCGAGGTGACCACGCGGTGCAGTTCGGCGTAGTCGCGGTCGAAGCGGCGGTTGAAGTCGACCATGGCCAGGATGCCTGCCCGCTGTACCTCGGCGACCACCGCGGCCGCCCGCTCGAGATCGAGGTCGATCGGCTTCTCGCAGAGCGCCGCGATGCCGGCCGCTGCGGCGCTGCGCAGGTGCCCCGGGTGGGTATCGGTGGACGAGGCGATCAACACCGCGTCGATCCGGTCGCGGTCGAACGCGTCATCCACACCGACGGCGGCCAGGGCGCCGTGGCGCTCCGCCAACGCGGTAGCCCGGTGGGCGTCCACGTCATAGACCAGAGCGAAGTCGACCTCAGGGTGGGCGGCCAGGTTGGCGGCGTGCACGCCGCCGATGAAACGGCCCCCAGCAGTGCGATTCGGTACATCTCAGAGACGACCACGGCGAAGCCGGGAACCACCCACGCGCCGTCGCGATGGTGGGACTGCTCGACGGCCTCGACGAACTGAACGCCGACCAGACCGTCGATTCCGGTCGGGATGGACAATTCACGCTCGACTTGAGTGCCGCCGTCGCGCCGCGCCCGCAGTTGATCGGCGAGGTCGAGGTAGAAGTTGGCGAACGCCTCCAGGAAGCCCTCCGGATGCCCCAGACCGGGCCGGATCAGCCGGGCCGCGTCATCGGACAGCGTCGACATGCCCTGCGCCAGAATCGACGTGCCGCCGTTGAGGTCTCGCACCACCAGGTGCTGTGGATCCTCGTGACGCCACTCCAGCGAAGCGGTCTCACCGAACACCCGGATGCGCAGACCGTGCTCGTTACCGGTGGCCGCCATGCTGGCCCACACGGTGGCCGGTGCGCCGTTGGACAGCCTCAGTCGAACGGTCGCGTTGTCGTAGGTGCGACGGCCGGGCACCAAGGTGGACATCTCGGCGGAGACCGCCTCGGCCTCCAGGCCGGTGATGTAGCGCAGCAGATGGAAGGCGTGGGTACCGAGATCGGCCACCACGCTGGCCGTTCCGGCGATGTTCGGGTCGGTGCGCCACAGTGCCTGCTTGTGGCCGTCGAGTTCCAATGGCGTCGAGGCCCAACCCGACGCGTGTTCGACCGCGACGAACCGGATCTGGCCCAATTCGCCGTTCCGGACCAACCTGGCCGCGTGGCGCACCATCGCGTACGCCGAATAGCAGTGTGGGACAGCCAGGATCACGTCGCCGGATTCGGCGATCGAGACGAGTTCGGCGGCAGATCGTGAATCGCCGGTCAGCGGCTTCTCGCACACCACCGAGATGCCGGCCCGCAGAAAGGTGCTCGCGATCTCGAAGTGCGTGTCGTTCGGCGTGGCCACCACCACCACGTCGACCCCGTCCGGTCGTGCCGCCTCGGCGGCGGCCATCTGCCGGTAGTCGGCGTAGGTCCGCTCGGGGACGATCCCGAGGCGTTCCGACATCCGGGCCGAGGACGCCGTGTCTTGGCCGAACACGCCGGCGGTCAGGGTGAACTGATCGTCGAGTCGCATGGCATGGCGGTGCGTCTTGCCGATGTCGGCGCCGTCGCCGCCGCCGACCATTCCCGCCGACAGGCGCAGGTCTCGTCGCTGGCTAACGGGTGAAGGATCAATATGCTGTCTGCGATGTCTGCCGGAGGTGAGACCCGCCGACCCGCTACGATCCGTGACGTCGCGGCGCATGCGGGTGTGTCGAAATCGTTGGTGTCTCAGAGTGATCCGGGGTGAGGCCAATGTCAGCGCGGCACGGCGCGACGCAGTGCAGGCGGCGATGGCAGATCTCGGTTACCGGCCCAACCAGATCGCCAGAGGGTTGTCCGAGGCCCGCACCGGGACGGTCGGCGTGCTGCTCAACGATCTCCGCAACCCGTGGTTCGTGTCGCTGCTGGAGGGGTTGACCACCACACTCGACGCCGTCGGAATCGCGCCAGTGCTGGCCGACAGTCACCTGGATCAGCGCGTGGGCAGGGACACCGTGGAGCGGCTGCTCGGTCAACGTGTCGACGGTCTGGTGGTGGTGGGCACCACCGAGTCAGGTGCCGCGATCGAGCGCGCAGCGCTCGAAATGCCGGTGGTGCTTGCGGGGACGCACGAACCGAACCTGCCGCACGTCGACATCGCTGCGGATGACGACATTGCCGGTGCCCGGTTGGCGACGCGGCACCTGATCGAGCTCGGACACCGGCGGATAGGCCATCTGGTGGGTCCCGGCATCGTCGGGTCATTGCGGCGCAGGGGATTCGAAGCGGAGATGGCCGCGGCGGGATTGGCCGGCTCCGCGATGACAGAGGTGTCGGGCATGACCGAGGAGGGCGGGTACGCCGCAGCCGGGCGGCTTCTCGACCGCGCCGATCGGCCGACCGCGCTACTGGCGTTCAACGATGTGGCATGTGTCGGCGCGCTCTCGGCGGCCGATGACCGTGATCTACCGGTCCCGCAGGATCTTTCGCTGGTCGGCTACGACGACACCTATCTGGCGCGCATTCGGCATCTTTCGCTGACATCGGTGGACAACGGAAACTTCGCCGTCGGCGCACAGGCCGCCAAGTTCCTGCTGCAACGCTTGGAGGGCGGCACTGCGCCACAGCGGATCTATCTGCACCAGCCGACGTTGAGTATCCGCCGCTCGACGTCGGCGCCGGGCTAGACGAGCGCTTCGAGAATCGTCGACGCCGAATCCGCGGCAAGCTTGAGGGCATCACCGACCGGCAGTGCGCGGTAGGACGTGGACAAGATCTCCACGCCCCACGGCCCGCCGAAGCCGAGATCGTCCAGCAGGGTGACGAAGCCGGCCAGGTCGAAAGAGCCTTCGCCGCAGAGCATCCGGTTGTCGACGGTGTCCTCGAACAATGTGCCGGCAACGATTGCGTCGGCATCGTCGAGTTCGACGCCGAAGATCATCTCCGGCCGCAAAGCGGCCCGCAGCTCCGGAAGGGTGGTGCCGGCGCGGAAAACGTGCCAGGCGTCGACGAACAGGCCGGCGGCCGGATGATCGGCCGCAGCAACGATCGCCGCACCCATCGGCACCGTGGCGATGGCGGAGAACGGCATCGTCTCGATTGCCACCCGGGTCCCATGTGCCGCCGCCTGCTCGGCGAGTTCACGCAGCGGCGCGGCGAGAGCCAACGGTTCTGACGTGGCCGGCCCGTTCTCCGAGCCGATCTTGATCTGGGCAGGCGCAAGAACGTCGGCCGCCTCGAACAGCAGATCGCGGACTTCGTAGGAGTGTCCAGGCTCGCCACGTGGAATCCACCACCGCTCGATCAGCTCGACCTCGACGTGGGAGAGTCCGGCGTTCGAGATCAGTCCTCGCAGTGCTTCGAACCCGATGCTGTCGCGGATCGCGATGAGATCGTCGGCGATCAAGCCGAGCCCATCGAAGCCGGCGTCGGCGATGGCTTCCACCCGCTCTGCGATGGGCACCGGACTGGTGGCCGGGCTACACAACGGCGAGATGTCGCCTGCACTGCTCCACGCGGTGGCGACGAGTCGTGGTTTCGGCACTGTCGAAGCCTCCTGAGGTGCACACGAGCGTGCGTGTTGTAGGGAAATACACCGGCGTGTCGCCCGCAGACACGCACGCTCGCGGAGTTGTGGCTACTGGTTCTGCGGGAAGCCGAGTTCGATGCCGCCGTGGCTGGGGTCGAGCCAGCGGCTGGTGATGGCCTTGCCGCGGGTGAAGAAGTGGACGCCTTCGGTGCCGTGGGCGTGGGTGTCGCCGAAGAGCGAGGCTTTCCAGCCGCCGAAGCTGTAGTAGGCCATCGGGACCGGGATGGGCACGTTGATGCCGATCATGCCGACCTCGACCTCGTTCTGGAAGCGCCGGGCCGCGCCGCCGTCGTTGGTGAAGATGGCGGTGCCGTTGCCGTAGGGGTTGGAGTTGATCAACTCCAATGCCTGGTCGTAGGACTCCACGCGCACGACCGAGAGCACCGGGCCGAAGATCTCGTCGGTGTAGACACTCATCTCGGGGGTGACGTGGTCGATCAGCGTGGGGCCCAGCCAGAACCCATCCTGGCCACCGTCCGCCTTCACCCCGCGGCCGTCGACGACGATCTTGGCGCCGTCGGCTTCCCCGGCATCGATGTAGGACGCCACCTTGTCGCGGTGGGCCTTGGTGACCAGCGGGCCCATGTCGGAATCCTTGGTGCCGTCACCGATTCGGATGGTGCGTGCCCGTTCACTGATTTTCGCCACCAGGTCATCGGCGATCGGGCCGACGGCCACACAGGCCGAGATCGCCATGCAGCGCTCACCGGCCGAGCCGAAGCCGGCGTTGACCATGGCGTCGGCGGCCAGGTCCAGGTCGGCGTCGGGCAGGATCACCGCGTGGTTCTTGGCGCCGCCGAGGGCCTGGACGCGTTTGCCGGCGGCGGTGGCGGTGGTGTAGACGTACTGGGCGATCGGGGTGGATCCCACGAAGGACACCGATTTGATCGCCGGGTTGGTCAGCAGTTCGTCGACCACGGTCTTGTCGCCCTGCAGCACGTTGAACACCCCGGCGGGCAGGCCGGCCTCGGCCCATAGTGCCGCCATCCACAGCGACGCCGACGGGTCCTTCTCCGAGGGCTTCAAGACGACGGTGTTACCCGCGGCGATGGCGACGGGGAAAAACCACATCGGCACCATGGCGGGGAAGTTGAACGGGGAGATGACCGCGACCGGCCCGAGGGGCTGGCGGATGGAGAACACGTCGACCTTGGTCGAGGCGTTCTCGGTGAACCCGCCCTTGAGCAGGTGCGGGATGCCGCAGGCGAACTCGACGACCTCCTGACCGCGCGACACCTCACCCAACGCGTCGGAGACGACCTTGCCGTGCTCGCTGGTGATGATCTCGGCCAACTCACCCTTGCGTTCGTTGAGCAACTCACGGAATCTGAACAGGATCTGGGTGCGCTTGGCCAGCGAGGTGTCCCGCCACGCCGGGAACGCCGCCGCCGCGGCATCGATCACCGCACGGGCGTCCGAGACACTGCCCAGTGCGACCTGACCGGTCAACTCACCGGTAGCGGGATTGGTGACCGCAGCGGTGTCGGCGCTGTCGCCCGTGAATGCCTTGTTGTTCATCCAGTGCTGGATCGTCTTGGCCTGGCTCATGTCACTATCACTTTCCGTACTTCGAGATGTAGTCGGTCATGGTGTTCAGTTGGTATCGCGACACCTCATGGGCGTTCTCGTCTTCGGCGAAGACCGACGACACCATCACGGTGTCGGGACGGTCGTAGAACCCGATTTCCGCGAGGCCGGAGAAGAACTCGTCCCAGTCGACATCGCCGTCGCCGATCTTGAGGTGCTGGTGCACCCGGGCGGCGTTGCCCGGTGGATTGGTGATGTAGCGCAACCCGTGACTGCGGTGGTGGTCCATCGTGTCGGCGACGTGCACCAGTCGAAGCTTGTCGCCCGCGGCCCGCATGATCGCGGTCATGTCGCCCCCCATGTGGAACGTGTGGCAGGCCACGTAGACCATTCCGATCTTGGGTGAGTTGACCCCCCGGATGATACGCACGGCCTCGAGCCCGTCCTCGACGAAATCGTCTGGGTGCGGGTCGATCCGCACGTCGATGCCTTCGCGTTCGAAGATCGGCACCAGCTCCTCCATCGACCGAAAGAACGCCCGCTCGGATTCCTCGGCGCGCTCGGGCCTGCCGGAGAACTCGGTGTTGATGACGTTCACCCCGAGATCGACGGTGATCTGGACGACCCGCTTCCAGTTACGCACCGCGGCTTCGCGGGCGTCCTCGTCGGGACCCGACCACCGAAGCACCGGAAGTACCGAGGCGATGCCCACGCCGGCGTCGGCGCATGCTTTGCGGAACTTTGCCACCAGGTCGTCGTCGGCACGCGGGTGGTTGAAGAACGGAATGAAGTCCCGGTGAGGGGTGAGTTGCAGGTACTCGTAACCCAATTCGGCAACGAGCGCGGGGAAATCCAGAAGTTCGTGGTCATGGTGGAACGGTGTCGGGTCGAGCGCGATCTTCATGGTCATGCTCCATCGATCGAGGCGCGGTCGACCATCTTCACGTCCACCGGCAGCCCGCTGTTCAGCGACTCCACACCGGCCTCGCACACGGCTGCGGCGGCGTAGCCGTCCCATGCCCCCGGCCCGTTCACGTTGGTGCCGTTGCGCACGGCGTCGACCCATTGCTGGAACTCGGTGTCGTAGGCCTGCCCGAACCGCTCACGGAAACCGGGGGTGATCTGCCCGCCCCACGTGCCCGGCGCGCTCTTGCGGACCAGTCCGACGTCGAGTCCGATCATGGCGCTGCCCTTTTCGGCTACCACCTCGGTGCGAACCTCGTAGGCCACTCCGGTGGTGACGAACAGTTCGACGTCCACGTGTCTGCCCGAAGCCGTTCGCATGATGGCGATCTGTGGATCGGCGAGGCCCTGCGGGGCGCCGGGGTTCGCCGCCGGCTTGATGATCTGGATCGACGTGATCTCCTCGTCCAACAGGAAGCGCGTCACGTCGACCTCGTGGACAAGCGAATCGCGCACCACCATGGCGCTGTCGAAATTCGGGGGCACGGCGGGGTTGCGATGAGCGCAGTGCAGGACCAGTGCGCGGCCGAGTTCGCCGCCGTCGAGCAATGCCTTGAGCCGGGCGTACTCGTGATCGAAGCGGCGCATGAAGCCGACCTGGATCAGCCGCTTGCCCAATTCGGCCTCGCGCCTGACCACCGCGAGCGCGGTGTCTACATCGGTGGTCAACGGCTTCTCGCAAAGCACGGGCTTGCCGTGCTCGAGGCACGCCAGCAGCTGCTTCTCGTGGGTAGGGCCCGGAGTGGCGAGCACGACCGCGTCGACATCCGGATCGGCGATGGCGTCGAGCGGGTCGCCGACGGCCCGGCAACCGGGGATGGACGCGGCGATCTGTTCGGCCTTCTCGGCCAGGTAGTCGTTGACGACGGTCACCTGCGCACCGGAGATGCGGGACGAGATGCGTGCGACGTGGTCGGCGCCCATGACGCCGACACCAAGCACCGCAATACGTAGATCAGACATGTTGTTCCTAAGCGAATTTCACGGACGGGACACCGCATGAGCCGAGATACTGGCGCGTGCGCTGGGCGATGGGCAGGGGAGCGTCGACCTCGCAGGGGTACATGTCCTGCTCGACGATCGCGAACACGTCGATGCCGAGCTTCTCGATGGCGGCCAGCAGCGGTGGCATGTCCGGGATTCCGCGTGGCGGTTCGGTCATCGCACCGAGTTTCACGGCCTCGCCGAACGGCAGGTCCTCGGCCTCGACCTTGGCCCGCACCTCGGGATCGACCTGCTTGAGGTGCAGGTAGCCGATCCGTTCGGGAGCGCGCTCGATGATCGCGATGTTGTCCCCGCCGCAGTAGCTGATGTGGCCGGTGTCCAGGCACAGGTTGACGAACTCGCCGTCCGTACCGTCGAGGAATCGGTAGACGTTCTCCTCGGTGTCGACGTGGCTGTCGGCGTGCGGGTGGTACTGCGCTCGCACACCGTAGTTCTCGAACATCGCCTTGCCGAGCTCGTTCATGCCGTTGGTCTTCTTGGCCCACTGCTCGGGGCTGAGGTTGCGGTCCTCCAACACGGCACCGGTCGCCGGGTCGCGCCACATCTCGGGGATCACCACCACGTGCTTGCCGCCCACGGCGGCCGTGAGCTTCGCGACGTCCTCGATCTGCTTCCAGACCGAGTTCCAAGCGTCATCCCCACGAGAGGTGGACTGGTGCAGATGCTCGAATACCGTGCCGGCGGACAGCTTGAGGTTGCGCGCCGCCAGTTCGTCGGACAGCTGCTCGGGGTCCGTCGGCAGATAGCCGAAGGGGCCCAGCTCGATCCACTCGTATCCGGATGCGGCGACCTCGTCGAGGAAGCGGGTGTAGGGGGTCTGGTTGGGATCGTCGGGGAACCAGACTCCCCAGGAGTCGGGAGCCGAGCCGACCAGGATGGAGCTCATCGGGTTGTCATTCCTCTCACGAGTCGGAAGGGCGGATGAGGGGGCGCTGGATCTTCTTCCAGTCCGCGTAGGTCTCATACGCGGACCGGGTGGACTCCAGCGAAGAGACCTCCGATACCGGTACGTCCCACCACGACTCGCTGTCGGGTGCGGCGATCAGTGGATCGGTCTCAACGTGGATGACAGTGGTGTGGTCGCTGGCCTTGGCGACCTTGACCGCATCGGTGAACTCGGCTGCGGTGACAACACGGATGACATCCGCGCCGAGGCTGCCCGCGTTGGCCGCCAGGTCGACGGGCAACTTGGCGCCGTCGAGTCGCCCATCGTCGGTCCGGAAGCGGTAGGAGGTGCCGAACCGCTGGGAGCCCAGGGCTTCTGACAGCGAACCGATCGAGGCGAAGCCGTGGTTCTGCACCAGCACGACGATGACCTTCACGTTCTCCTGTAGCGCGGTCACCAGCTCGGTCGCCATCATCAGGTAGGAGCCGTCGCCGACCATGATGAAGACGTCGCGGTCCGGCTCGGCCATCTTCGCGCCGATGCCGCCGGCGATCTCGTAGCCCATGCAGGAGTACCCGTACTCGACGTGGTAGCCCTTCGGGTCACGGGTCCGCCACAGCTTGTGCAGGTCTCCCGGCATCGATCCGGCGGCGCAGACCACCACGTCGCGCGCGTCGGACAGCGTGTTGGCCAGGCCGATCACCTGGTTCTGATTCAGCGCTTTGCCCTCGTCGATCCGGTAGACGGTCGACACCGTGTCCTCCCACTCATCGGCGAGTTCGGCGGTGCGGCTACGGTATTCGTCGCTGACGGTGTAGTCGCCCAGTTCCGCAGCCACGGCCTCGATCGCTTCGCGGGCGTCGGACACGACGCTGACGCCGCCCTGCTTGACCGAGTCGATCGACGCCACGTTGATGTTGACGAAGCGGACGTCGGGGTTGTTGAAGGCCGTCCGCGACGCGCTGGTGAAATCGCTGTAGCGGGTGCCGATCCCGATGACGACATCGGCCTCGGTGGCCAGCGCGTTGGCTGCCGTGGTTCCGGTGGAACCGATGGCGCCGACCGACTGCGGATGGTCGTAGGGGAGTGACCCCTTGCCCGCCTGGCTCTGGCCGACGGGGATACCGGTCTTCTCGCACAACGCCGCGAGTGCGTCGGTGGCGCCGGAGTAGATGACGCCGCCGCCCGCGACGATCAGCGGCTTGGTGGCCGACCGGATGACGTCGGCGGCACGCTCGATCACGGACCGTTCCGGCAGCGGGCGGGCCACATGCCAGGTCCGTTCGGCGAACAGCGATTCCGGCCAGTCATGCGCTTCGGCCTGGACGTCCTGGGGGATCGCGACGGTGGCTGCACCGGTCTCCACGGGATCAGTCAGCACGCGCATCGCGCCGAGCAGGGCGGCGGGCAATTGTTCGGGACGCCACACCCGGTCGAAGTAGCGCGACAGCGGTTTGAACGCGTCGTTGACGGTGATGTCGCCCGACGACGGCAACTCGAGTTCCTGCAGCACGGGACTGCTCACCCGGGTGGCGAAGGTGTCGGCCGGCAGCAGCAGCACGGGCAGGCGGTTGATGGTCGCCAGTGCGGCGCCGGTGAGCATGTTGGTGGATCCGGGCCCGACGCTGGCGGTCACGGCCCACGTCTGCAGCCGGTCCTTCTGGCGGGCATAGGCCACCGCGCTGTGCACCATGGCCTGTTCGTTGCGGCCGAGTACATAGCGCAGGGACGGCTGGGAGCCGGCCTCGAGCGCTTCGACCTCGTCCTGAAGCAGCGCCTGACCGAGACCCGCGACGTTGCCATGTCCGAAGATGCCGAAGGCGCCGGCGAAGAACTTGGCGCGTTGGCCATCGCGTTCGACGTACTGGTTACCCAGGAATCGAATCGTCGCCTGCGCCACCGTGAGTCGAACGGTCGCTTCGGTGTCGGCTGTCTTCTCGGCTCGCTTCGGGGCGGTGGAGACCACGGTCAGACCCCTTTCGGGTCGCTGGCGGAACCGGCAATTGGGCGGATGTGCAGAGGCAGGCGGGGGTCGACGGCCTGGTCGTCCCAGGTGCCGCGAAGCCAGGCGTGTTCGGGGTCGTCGACGATCTTCCAGGCGCGTTCGGCGCCGGGGCCGGCCATCACGTTGAGGTAGTACATGTGGTAGCCCGGAGCGGCGACCGAGGGGCCGTGGTAGCCGTGCGGTACCAGCACCACGTCGCCGGTGCGCACCTCCTCGAGGACCTCGATCGGACGATCGGGGGTGCCGTACACCCGGTGGTAGCCGAAGCCGCGCGAGCCGTCCGGTCCCGCGGCGATCTCGAAGTAGTAGATCTCTTCGAGCTCTGACTCGGTCGGCGTGTTCTCGTCATGCTTGTGGGCGGGGTAGCTCGACCAGTTGCCGCCGGGCGTGATGACCTCGCAGGCGATCAGCGAGTCGGCCTCGAAAACGCCTGCGGTGCCGAAGTTGTGCACCTGGCGGCTGCAGTTGCCCGCGCCCCGCAGCTCGACGGCGACATCGGCCGCGGCAACCCGCCGGTTGGGAAACGATCGCGTGGCCCTGGCGCCGCAGACCGCGAACCTGCCCTCCCCGGAGAGCACGTACGTCTGGTCGATGCCGAGGTACACCATGTCCGACGGACCGTCGAAGACCGATGCGCGCGGTGCGAGTTCGAAGGTTTGGCCGTCGCACTCGATGATTCCGCTGCCGGCGAGCGGCAGGATCATCACCTCGGTTTCACCGGTGCTCAGTTCTGCGCTCTGCGAGTTGTCGAGTTCGACTACCTGCAACGAGGATTCGGTCCAGCCGGCCGACTCCGGGGTGATGTCGACGGTGAGCGGCGGCGTGGCCGAGCGGGCGGGGATATAGAGCTTGCTGTGCATTGTCACCTCACCATCGATACCGCGGTCGCGACCGCGGAGCTGACATCGTCATCGGCGGGATAGAGCAGCGTCCGTCCGACAATCAGACCGCGCACCGACGGTAATCCCAGCGCCTTCTCCCAACTGGCGAACGCCTCGTCCGGGTCGGCCGGATCCCCGCCGAGCAGCAGGGTGGGCATCGTCGTGGACTCCATCACGCGGTCCATCTCGTCGACCACCGGCAGCTTCATCCAGGTATAGGCCGACGTCGCGCCGAGTCCCTGGCCGATATGCACGGACTTGATGACGGCATCCGGGCTCAGATCGTTGCGTACCTTGCCGTTCACCCGGGAGGACATGAACGGCTCGAGCATCGCGATCAGCCCGTTCGCGGCCAGTTCGTCGACCGCCTGCGCGCAGGCGGCCATGGTCGATACGGTGCCGGGATCGTCGAGGGCGATGCGGCACAGCATCTTTCCGCCGTTCATCTTGGCCGCCGCGGTCGAGGCCGCCGTCGCGCCGGTCATCCGGTCGTCCAGTTCGAAGCTGGCGCCGGCCAGGCCTCCGCGATTGAAGGACGAGAACACGACCTTGTCCTCTAGCGCGCCCAGCAGAAGCAAGTCGTCGAGGATGTCAGAGGTGGCCAGCACGCCGTCCACACCGGGGTCGGCCAGCGCGGCCCGCAAGCGGTCGAGCAGGTCGGTGCGGCTGTTCATCGCCGTGGCCCGGGAGCCGACGGCCAGCGCACCGCGCGCGGGATGGTCGGCCGCCACGATCATCAGCCGGCCGTTGCCGCGGATCGTGGGGCGGGTGGTGCGGCTGTCCCAGGCTCGGGCAACCGCACCCGGATCGGACGCGCGCAGATCGGTGATCGCCGCATAGTCCGTGCACAGTGCCTCAGACATTGACGGCCTCCGTTGCGGTCTGCTCGGCGAGCGTGGCCACCTCTTGCGCGGTCGGCATCGCCGTCGAGCACTCCAGCCGCGATGCGACGATCGCGCCGGCCGCGTTGGCGTACCGCAACGTCTTCTCGAGCGGCCAGCCGGCGAGCAGGCCGTGACAAAGGCTGCCGCCGAAGGCATCTCCGGCACCGAGGCCGTTGACGACATCCACGTCGTTGGGCGCTACGGTCACCGACGAGTGCTTCGTCTTACCGAGCACGCCGCGAGGACCCTGCTTGACGATCGCCAGTTCCACGCCGAGGTCGAGCAAGGCGTCGGCGGCTTTGTGCGGATTGGTGTGCCCGACGGCGATTTCGCATTCCTCGCGGTTGCCGACGGCGACGGTCACGTGGGCGAGCGCGCGCTGGACCTGTTCGGTCGCGGCGGCCGCGGATTCCCAGAACATCGGCCGATAGTCGAGGTCCAGCACGGTCAGCGGTGCCCGGTCGCTGTGTTCACCCTCTTCGTGCAAGCGCTCATTGCGAGCCGACCAGGCCGCGAAATGTGCACTGCGGCTTGGCTCCTCGGACAGCCCGGTAACGGTGGACCAGTACAGCCGCGCGTTGCGCACGGCGTCGGCATCGATCTCCTCGGGCTGGATCTGGAGGTCAGGTGCGCTGGGCCGCCGGTAGAAGTACAGCGGGAAATTGTCCGGCGGGAAGATCTCGCAGAACGTCACCGGAGTCGGATATTCGTCGTGCGTACTCACGTATCGGTTGTCGACACCGAGTCGGGCGAGTTCCTCGCGGACGAAGGTTCCGAACGGATCGGCGCCGACGCCGGAGATGAGACCGGCGCGCTCGCCCAACCGGGCAGCGGCAACAGTCACGTTGGCGGCGCTGCCGCCCAGGAACTTCCCGAATGTCTCGACATCTTGCAGACCGCGGCCGATCTGGAGTGGGTAGACGTCGACGCCGCAACGCCCGATGGCGAGTACGTCGAAGTGCGCAGTATTGGTCAAGAGTCAGCTCTCCACGAGTAAGGGAACGGCTGCCTAAGACTGTGCCCGCCGTCACTCGTCCCTGTCAATAGTTTGTCCTGACATTCTATCTTTCGATCATGCGGTGTTAGTATGCAGCTACGCTTTGTCTGGCCCAGCGCGAGATCGGAGTCAACGTGCCCTTGGCGGTGGAGCTCGACAGGTCAAGCCCTGTTCCCCTCTACTATCAGCTCGCGCAGGCGATCGAGGCGGCGATCCGTGACGGCGAACTGTCGCCCGGTGATCGGTTCGAGAACGAACTCGCGTTGGCAAAGCGGTTGACGTTGTCGCGGCCCACCACGCGGCGCGCGATCCAGGAACTCGTCGACAAGGGTCTGCTGGTACGAAAGCGCGGGGTCGGCACCCAGGTGGTGCAGAATCCGGTGCACCGCCGGGTCGAGCTGACCAGTCTCTTCGATGATCTTGTCCGGGCCGGCCAGGAGCCGTCGACCCAGCTGCTCGACTATCAGGTGGGGCATCCGGACGAAGAGGTCGCGCGCGAGCTGTCCATCGCATCCGACCGTGAAGTGGTGTCCATCCAGCGACTTCGCTGCGCCAACGGCGAACCGCTGGCGGTGATGACCAACCATCTGCCTGCCGACATCGCGCCGGCACCCGAGGAGCTGGAGAGCAACGGCTTGTATCAGGCATTGCGGGCCCGCGGGGTGCACATCCGACTGGCTCGGCAACGGATCGGGGCAAAGGGTGCGACCCGCGCCGAAGCCAGGTTGCTCGACGAGAAGCTCAATGCGCCGTTGCTCACGATGTCCCGGACCGCCTTCGATGATTCGGGCACCGCTGTCGAGTTCGGTACGCACTGCTACCGCGCCTCGCGCTACTACTTCGACACCACGCTGGTCGACCGCTAGCACGGCGCTGCGGTGGTCCCGCGGATGACCAGCGTCGGCTCGAGGATGACGTCCCGCTCGTCGCCGCTTCGCCCTTCCAGCATGGCCACCGCGAGCCGAACTGCGTTCTGCGCCAACGACTTCGCGTCCTGATGCACCGTCGTCAGGTCGATGCGCGGGTTGTCCGACAGGTGGCTGTCGTCGTAGCCGATCAACGACAGGCGACCGGGCACGTCGACGCCGGCCCTGGTGAACACGTCCAGTAGACCGAGGGCGCAGCGGTCGTTGCCGGCAAGCACAGCTGTGGGGAGTGCGGGCGCCTCGAGCATCGCGCGGGCGGCGGCGGCCCCGGCCGCCTCGTTGTGCGCGCCAGGAATCACGTTGGCGCACTCGGCGAGTCCGTGGCTACGCATCGCGGCGCGGTAGGCGCGCCTGCGCTCCGGTGACCCGGGCTCGTCACCCCCGTCGACGTGCTGGATGTCGCGGTGCCCCAGTTGAACGAGGTACTCGACCGCGAGGCGGATGCCCTTCGCGTCATCGGTGCGGACCGTCGCCAGCGAGGGCCGGGATGCGAGCCGCCGTCCGACGACTACGACGGGAATCTTTTCTGCGAGGGACGTCAGGTATCCGGCATCCGACATCGGGCCGAGCAGAATCAAGCCACCACAGCGGTGGCTCAGCAGGGCATCGATGGGTACCGATTCCGCGCGGTCGGGAAGGTTGGCCGACAGCAATACCTCGTAGCCGAGTCCCTCCGCCGCTGGGTAGATACCGGTGACGAGCTCGGCTTCGAACAGCTGCCTCACGTCCATCAGCACGCCGAGGGTCCGGCTTCGTCCGCGCGCCAATAGACGGGCGGCGGAATCCGGCCGGTAGCCGAGCTCTTCGGCGACCGCCAACACGCGTTGTTTGGTGTCCTCGCTGGCACCGGGCTTGCCGTCCAGGATGAACGACACCAAGGTGCGGGACACGCCCGCTCTGGTCGCCACATCCGCCATCGTCGGCCGACGCCGACCGGGCTCATCGCGAGCGATCGTCGTCGGCATTTCGGCCCTCCCGTTGATGTGACTGTTGACACAGCGGCGCGCTGCCCTCATATTAGACCTAACGCGCGTAACTAACGCGCTTTAGTTCTAAAGACTGGAGTTCGACCATGTCCAGCCCGATCGCAACGGACCCATCGCCCGGACGATTCCTGACCAAACTCACCGTCATCGCGACGCTCGGTGGTCTCCTGTTCGGCTACGACACCGGGGTCATCTCGGGCGCGCTGTTGTACATGAAGGACGACCTCGCCCTGAGCTCGTTCGGCGAGGCGACGGTGGTCAGCTCGCTGCTCTTTCCCGGCGCGGCACTGGGTGCGCTGTTCGGCGGACGTGTCGCCGACCGGTTGGGCCGAAAGCGAACCCTGCTCCTGTGCGCCGTGATCTTCCTGGTCGGCGCCCTGGGATGCGCCCTTGCGCCGAACGTCCAGATCATGGTCGCGGCACGAATCATTCTCGGTGTCGGTGTAGGTGCAGCCTCGGTGACCTGTCCGCTCTACCTTGCCGAGATGGCTCCGCCCGAGCGCCGCGGCCGAATGGTGACCATCAATGAGTTGATGATTGTCACCGGTCAGATGCTCGCCTTCGTCATGAACGCGCTACTCGACCACGTGATCCACGATCCGCACGTCTGGCGCATCATGCTCGCGGTGGCCGCGGTGCCCGCGCTCGCGCTGCTGCTGGGCATGATGGCACTGCCGGACTCGCCGCGCTGGTATGGCCTGAAGGGCCGCATGGACGATGCCCGCCGAGTGCTCGGGTACAGCCTGGACAGCCGCGAAGCCGATGTGGAGTTCGCCGCGATCGTCGAACACGCCGAGCGCACACCGACCGTCAGAAGTACACCGTTCTCCGTGGTCCGGGACGTGCCATGGATCCGTCGCGTGGTGCTGATCGGGTGTGGCCTGGCCGTCGTGCAACAGGCGACCGGAATCAACACGGTCAACTACTACGCGCCGACGATCCTGGAGCAGAGCGGGCTCGGTGTGAGCGCGTCGCTGATCGCGACGATCGCCGTCGGCGTGACCTCGGTGGTGACCACGGTCATCGGCATCATCCTGCTCGGCTACGTCGGCAGGCGCACCATGCTGCTCACCGGATTCGCCGGCGTGGCGGGGTCGCAGTCGACGCTGGCGCTGACGTTCCTGATGCCCGAATCGACGATGCGCAGCTATATCATCCTGGGCTGCATGGTGGTGTTCGTCGCTTTCGTGCAGATGTTCATCGGCACGTGCGTGTGGCTGTTGCTCTCGGAGATCTTCCCGCTGAGCATTCGCGGATTCGCCATGGGCATCGCCGTCTTCGTGCTGTGGTGCACCAACGCGGTCATCTCGTTCGTGTTCCCCGTTCTGAACTCGGCGCTCGGATCCACGGGCACGTTCGCGCTGTTCGTGGCCGTCAACATCGGGTCCTGGCTCTTCGTGCGCAAGTTCGTGCCGGAGACAAAGGGCACCACGCTGGAGGAACTCGAGGACCGGTTCGAAGCAGAGGGCCTCGAGCGCGCGGCTGCCACCGTCTGACAGACGTTGCGATCGTGGCGGCTACGTAGCGAACGCCCGACGGAACGCCTCCAGCGCTGCAGTGCTGTCGCCGGACGCCCAGGCCTCCAGGCCAACCGTGCCCGAATATCCGATGTCACGCAGCGCGTTGGCGATCGCGGGGTAGTTGATCTCCCCGGTCCCGGGCTCGCATCGCCCCGGCACGTCTGCGACCTGGATCTCGCCGATCGCGTCGCCGCAGCGCCGCACCAGCTCGATCGAGATTCCCTTCGCCGATCTGGGCGTGGTACAGGTCGAGCATCATGCGCACGTTGGGATGGCCGACGGCCTCGACGAATGCCAGGGTGTCCTTGGCGCGGGCAAGGGGCACGCCGGGGTGGTCGACGATCGTGTTGAGGTTCTCCACGCAGAAAGTCACGCCGGCGGCCGCGCCGAGCTCGCCGATCCGCTCCAGGGTGCGCAGCGCCGTGGTACCACATCTCGCCGGTGGCGCGGTAGCGCGGCCGTGCCGCCTTGCCGTCGACCAGCTCGGCGGTGTGCAGGTTGAGTCGCGGAACACCAAGTGTCTCAGCGGCTTTGATGGACAGCTCGGCCGTCCGCACCACCTCGTCGGCGGTGGCGGGGTCGATCAGGTCGCCGTGCAGGTAGCCGGTCATCGAGGAGAAGCGGGCGCCGGAAGTCGGCCAGCGCCTGCCAGATCCTTGTCGTGCCAACTCCAGATCTCGACAGCGAAGCCCATGTCGTCGATGCGCCGCACGCGGTCGATGATCGGCAGGTCCGTGAAGACCATCTCGGAGCACACCGCCAGCTGGAAGCCGCGTCATCGCAGCACCGCGTTCAACGAGACGGGCGCGGCGGTCTCCACCGATTCGCGCGCGGCCAAGGCGATCTCGAGCGCGACGCGCGCGTCGGCGCCGGTCACCGAAGGCTCGATGCCTGCCTGCACGCAGTCGACGAAGTGGGCGAACTGCGCCACGTAGGCGTCGGCGAACAGTTCGGCGTTGGCGCTGCTCGCGTGCTCGCGGTGGGCGCCCGGCCTGCAGCACGCCGCCGGAGCCGAACACCTCGCCACGGACGTCGTAGCCGTACACCGCCTGGAAGCTGGCCTCGGCGATCGCGAAAGCGCCGTTGTCGAACCGGATCTGCACCACCGAGGTGTCGAGGAACCCGTGGTCGGCGAACTGCGGATGCACCAGCGCGTCGGCCTGCGCGAATACCTCGGTGACCCGGGCGCCCGGGATTGAGCCAGCACAGCGTGTCGAAGTCGTGGATCAGTGTCTCGTTGAAGATCGTCCACGGCTTCACCCGGGCGGCGACATCGGTGGAGATGCCGGGGTCGCGGGTCAGCGACCGCAGAAGTTGAGGCGTGCCGATCTCGCCGTTGACGACCCGGGCGTGCATGTCGGCGAAGTCGCCGGCGAAGCGGCGGTTGAAACCGACCTGCAGCGCGACCCCCGCGGCGCTGCGCGGCGTCGACGGCACGGTCGGCGTCGTCGAGCGTCAGCGCCATCGGCTTCTCGCAGAACACGTGCTTGCCCGCCTGCGCCGCGGCGACGACCAGATCGGCGTGACTGGCGGCGGGCGAACAGATCGCCACGGCCTCGATGGACGGATCGGCGATCAGTTCCAGCGGGTCTCGGTAGGCACGCGGAGCCGAAAGCCGTTCGGCCGCACCAGGCACCGGGTCTGCGACCGCGACCAGTCGGGCGTTCGGCAGGCGGCTGGCCAGGGTCTCGGCGTGGAAGCTGCCGATCCAGCCGGCGCCTATGAGTCCGAAGGACAACGGGGTGGGCATTCGATGACTCCGATCACTACTAGAACGTTCTAGGTCAAGGTAGGCGATATGGTGCGTTTTCGTCAATGCTTAGGCTGGAACGATCTAGGCTGGGCGTGTGCAACGAAGACCGACGCTCGAGGACGTGGCCGAGCGCGCCGGCGTCTCACGCGCGCTGGTGTCGATCGTGATGCGCGATGCGCCCGGCGCGAGCGAGCAGACGCGGGAGCGGGTGCGGCGGGCGGCCGACGAGATCGGCTATCGACCAGACCCGCGTGCCCGCCGATTGCGTCAGCACCGCACGAAGCTGATTGGGGTCACGTTCACCGCGGGTCAGGAGTTCCACGCCGACCTGGTCGACGGCGTGTACGTCGCCGCCGAGCAGCTCGGTTACGACGTGGTGCTCAGCGGAGTCACGCCCGCACCGTGACGAGACGCCGGGCGCTGCGAACACTCGTCGACGACCGATGCGAGGGCCTACTGCTGGTCGGTTCGGAGTTGCCGGCGCGCGAGCTCGCCGATCTGGCCGCCCAGAGTCCCGCTGGTGGTGATGGCCCGGCGGGTCCGCGGCGTGGACGCGGTGCGCAGTGACGATGTCGGGGGCGCCGTGCTTGGGCATGGACCACCTGATCGGGCTGGGACATCGACGGATTCTCTACCTCGACGGTGGCCGGGCAGCGGGGGCCGCCGAGCGTTACGCGCGGCTACCGGCGCGCGGCCCGCAAGGCGCAGCTGCCCGAACTGATCCGTCCGGGCGGTCTGACCGAACGTGAGGGCGCCGCGGCGGCGACCGCGATGCTCCAGTCGGACGCTTTGCCCGGCGCGGTGTTCGCGTTCAACGATCGCTGCGCACTGGGCGTGATGGATGTCCTGATCCGGGCGGGAGTTGCTGTGCCACAAGATGTTTCGGTACTCGGCTTCGACGACAGTCCGCTTGGCGGGGCTTGCGCACATCGATCTCACCACGATTCGCCAAGACTCCGCCGGCCTGGCCTGGGCGGCGGCAGAGCGGCTCGCTGCGCGACTCGACGATGCCTCAGCGGCCGCCAGTGCGGAGGACATCGTCCGCGACCCAACACTGGTCGTTCGCGGGTCTACGGCACCCGCGACTAACTGACCTGCACGAACGGGTTACGAGTTATGACGTGCAGTCCTAATGTCAGGACAAAGTATTGACTTTCCAGTGTGAGCCGTATTACATCAAGGACGAGGCGTGTCGTACTGCACGGACCCTTCGGTCGGTCACGGCGACACGGCGATCTCGAGGACAAGGAGAAACAATGCATTCAAGCGGCTCGCGGCACTGGCCGGAGCGGGCGTACTCGCCGTGGGGATCGTGTCGTGTTCCTCCACCGGAGGAAAGCCCGCGGAGTCTGGAGACGGAATGGGCGGCGGCGGCAGCGTCGACACGCCGCGCATGACCGTCGCGATGATCACCCACGAGGTGCCGGGCGACTCGTTCTGGGACCTCATCCGCAAGGGCGCCCAGGCGGCGGCCGAAAAGGACAACATCGAACTGCGGTACTCCAACGACCCGGAGGCCCCCGACCAGGCCAACCTGGTGCAGAGCGCCATCGACAGCAGCGTCGACGGCATCGCCGTGACGCTGGCCAAGCCCGACGCGATGGCGCCGCGCGGTCAAGGCCGCCGAGGACGGCCGGCATCCCAGTCGTGGCGTTCAACTCCGGCTTCGACAACTTCAAGGCAGATGGGTGTGCAGGAGTACTTCGGCCAGGACGAGAAGCTCGCCGGGCGTGGCGGCGGGCGAGAGAGCTCAATGCCGACGGCGCCAAGAAGATCATCTGCGTCATCCAGGAGCAGGGCCAGGTCGCACTCGAATCCCGTTGCGCCGGAGTCAAGCAGGGCTTCAAGGGGCAGACCGAGATCCTGAACGTGAACAGCAAGGACATGCCGTCGGTCGAGTCGACGATCACGGCCAAGCTGCAGCAGGATCCATCGATCGACCACATCGTCGCGCTCGGCGCGCCGATCGCGCTCACCGCGGTCCAGTCGGTCGGCAACGCCGGCAGCTCGGCGAAGATCGTCACCTTCGACACCAACGCCGCACTGGTCGATGTCCATCCAGAAGGGCGACGTGCAGTGGGCGGTCGATCAGCAGCCGTTCCTGCAGGGCTACCTCGCCATCGACTCGCTGTGGCTGTATCATGAACAACAAGAACCTGATCGGCGGCGGGCAGCCGACGCTGACCGGTCCGTCGTTCATCGACAAGTCCAACATCGACGCCGTCGCCGAACTGGCCAAGTCCGGAACCCGATAGCGCATCACGGAAAGAGAAAAGATGACCACTCAAGCAGATCTGGATCTCGGCAGTCACAAGGTCGTCCACGACGAACGGGTAAAGGAACGCAACCGCATGCAGCGGATGCTGATTCGTCCCGAGATGGGCGCGCTGATCGGCGCGATCGCGCTCTTCATCTTCTTCCTGATCGTGGCGCCCCCGTTCCGCGAGGCCGCCGAGGCGCTGGCGACCGTGCTGTACGCCAGCTCCACGATCGGCATCATGGCCTGCGGCGTCGCATTGCTGATGATCGGCGGCGAATTCGACCTGTCGGCCGGCGTCGCCGTGACGTTCAGTTCGCTGGCGGCGTCGATGCTGGCCTACAACCTGCACCTCAACCTCTGGGCGGGCGCGGGCCTGGCGCTGATCCTCGCGCCTGAGCGTCGGGCTTCCTCAACGGCTACCTGGTGATGAAGACGAAGATCCCCAGCTTCCTGATCACGCTGAGCACGTTCTTCATGCTCGCCGGCATCAATCTCGCCGTGACGAAGCTGGTTTCGGGCCAGGTGGCAACCCAGAGCGTGAACGACATGCAGGGCTGGGAATCGGCACAGTGGGTGTTCTCGCCCGACGCATTCACCATCTTCGGGGTGCAGGTGCGGATCACCGTGCTGTGGTGGCTGTTTTCACCGCGATGGCGACGTGGGTGTTGTTCAAGACCAAGATCGGCAACTGGATCTTCGCTGTCGGCGGGGACGCGGACAGTGCCCGCGCCGTGGGTGTTCCGGTCACCAAGGTGAAGATCGGGCTGTTCATGTTCGTCGGGTTCTGCGCCTGGTTCGTCGGCATGCATCTGCTGTTCACTTCAACACCGTGCAGTCCGGTCAGGGCATCGGCAACGAGTTCTTCTACATCATCGCCGCGGTCGATCGGCGGCTGCCTGCTCACCGGTGGCTACGGCACCGCGATCGGCGCGGCCATCGGTGCGTTCATCTTCGGCATGGCCAACAGGGCATCGTCTACGCCGGCTGGAATCCCGGACTGGTTCAAGTTCTTCCTGGGCGCAATGCTGCTGTTCGCGGTGATCGCCAACAACGCCTTCCGCAACTACGCAGCGAAGAGGTGACCGCATGACCGCAACAGTGGAACGTCCCGAGCACGACGCCCCGTCCGGCGGCAAGGTGCCGCTGGTCGAGCTGAAGAACGTCGGCAAGTCGTACGGGAACATCACTGCGCTGAAGGACATCTCGCTGCGGGTGCACGCCGGCGAAGTCACCGGCATCCTCGGTGACAACGGCGCAGGCAAGTCCACGCTGATCAAGATCATCTCCGGGCTGCACCAGCAGACCGACGGTGATCTACTGGTCGACGGCGAATCGACGAAGTTCGCTTCGCCGAAAGAGGCGCTGGGCAAGGGCATCGCGACGGTGTACCAGAACCTGGCGGTCGTGCCGTTGATGCCGGTATGGCGCAACTTCTTCCTGGGTCAGGAGATCCGCAGAAGTCGGCTTCCCGTGATTCGTTGGACGCCAACGCGATGCGGGCGACCACGCTGGCCGAGCTGTGCGAAGATGGGCATCGAACTGCCCGACGTCGACGTGCCGATCGGCTCGCTGTCCGGCGGCCAGCGCCAGTGCGTGGCGATCGCCCGCGCGGTGTTCTTCGGGGCGCGGGTGCTGATCCTGGACGAGCCGACCGCCGCGCTGGGCGTCAAGCAGTCGGGCGTGGTGCTGAAGTACATCACCGCGGCCAAGGAGGCCGGCTTCGGCGTGGTGTTCATCACCCACAACCCGCACCATGCGCACATGGTCGGCGACCACTTCGTGCTGCTGAACCGCGGCAGCCAGAAACTCGACTGCACGTACGACGAGATCACTTTGGAGCACCTCACCCAGGAAATGGCCGGCGGCGACGAACTCGAGGCGTTGTCGCACGAACTGCGTGGCAAGTCCGTCGAATAAGGTCGGACCAAGTCACAGTTCGACGGCAATTCACCTGTGCGACATCGATGCGCGGCGTGCCCGCTCTGCCGGTTTTGCGCCGGCACGGCACAATGTAGCCATGGACAGTGATCGCGAATCATCGGTGCGTACGCCGGTTTGGCGTGACCCGCTGTCGGTCGGATGGCGGGCACATCGCAATCTGCTGATGCTGCGGCTGCGGTGGCACGAGCGGGCGGAGACACGTCCGCTGGTGAAGGTCCGGGGGTCACGGGGACCGCGATAATGTCCCGCTTCTTGGCGCAGAAAGCCTTGCGGTACTTGACGGCCGACTGACAGCTTGCGCGGTTACCGTGTGCGGCCATGCCACGACAAGAGCCGCCGGAAAACCCCGATTTCTACTTCGAGCCGACTCGTGCCGCGCACTACCAATCGCAGGGCGGGTACGGAGATCCGTACACTTCCGCTCCGCTACCGCCGATACCGTGGTTCCGCCGTCCGCCGGCGCTCGTGGCCGCGGGCGCGCTGGCCGTTGTCGTCCTGGCGGGGTTGGCGATTGGCGCGATGACACTGATGTCTCATTCGGCTCCGTCGTCGGGCACCACCACCAGTTCGTCCGCTGTGCCGGCCCCCAGCACCACAACCGCTGCACCGGCCACCCACCGTGCGCGCAGCGGGGGCACGACCGTCGTGACCGAGGCACCACCGGTCGCGACCGACACCGTCACGGCGCCAGCGACAGACACCGCCACGGATACCCCGACACCGACCACGACCGCGGCACCGACGACGGACACCAGCACGGTGACCCAGACGGTTACCGTCCCGCCGACCCGCGAGCCGTTCTTCCCGCGCCACCAGGGCCAGTAGCGCCGGTCAGCGAGGGGACATGCCCGCGGCCCGGTATGCGGCGTCGATATAGGCCATATTCTCCACGGCGTCGGCCGAGTCGATCGGCAGCGGCGCACCGTGCAGGACGTGTGCGGCGAACGCCTCGAGCTGGTAGGTGTACGACGGCCTGGTGCCCATCCGTTCGACCGTCGTGCCGGCCGGTGTCCGGATGGTCAGCCGGTCATCGTCGTGCGGCTTGACGAAGTTGTGCACCAACACATCTCCTCGGGACCCGACGATCCGCAGGGTGAACGTCCGGTCGTCGGCGACCATGGAGTTGGCGCTCAGGCCCGTCTCGCCGTCGGGAAACGCGAGTTCGACATCGCACCAGGCGTCGACCCCCGGGCTGCGCTGTTCGGCGTGCGCGCGGACGACCGACGGATGGCCCAGCCGTCGCATGACATGCAGGCCGTAGCACCCGAGATCCATCATGGCACCACCGGCCAGCTCGAATGACCACCGTGGGTCGGAATCGGCAGGCGCCGGCATCGCCATTCGCACCTCGACGTGGACGAGCTCGCCGAGCGTGCCGTCGGCCGCGAGTTCGAGTGCGCGCCGGGTCGCCGGATGGAACAGATAGTGGAATCCCTCCATCACCGTGATCCCGGCGGCGTCGGCCGCATGCGCAACCCGTTCGGCCTCGGCGCGGTCTCGGGCATATGGCTTCTCGGTCAGTACCGGCTTCCCGGCCGCGATCGCCGCCAGGTTCCACGGTGCGTGCAGCGAATTGGCGAGCGGGTTGTAGACGGCGTCGACCTCGGGGTCGTTGATCACCTCGTCGTAGGACCCCAGAACGCGTTCCACACCGTGCTTCTCGGCGAACTCCCTGGCTCGCTGCGGGTCGCGCGCCGCGACGGCCACCAACCGGTGACCGAGTTCGTGCGCGGGCCCGACGATCGCCAACTCGGCGATCCGGGACGCGCCGAGCACGCCGATTCGCAGCGTCACGCCGGAACGCGGTTGCAGAGGTCCTGCATGAAGGCGACGCTGGCCCGCACGTCGCGCACTGGCCCTTCATCGGAGGGCTCACCCTCGAGTATGGTGTCTTGCTCCATCACGAACCAACCGTCAAAGCCGTTGGTCCGCAACGCGGTAACGATCCCGGCGATGTCGATGTCGCCGGCGCCGAGCCGCGTGTACATCCCTTCCCGCACGGCGTCGGTATAGGTGAGCTCGCCGTCTTGCACTCGAGCGGCCAGCGCCGCGTCGACATCCTTCAGGTGGGCGTGCGCGATCCGGCCCGGCACCTCGCGGGCCAGCTGCAGGGGATCGGTTCCGCCGATCAGCAGATGACCGGTGTCCAGGCACAGCTTGATCGCCGAACCGTCCAGCACGCGTCCGACATCCGTGCGGGTCTCGATCATCGTGCCGACGTGGGGGTGCAGTACCGCCAGCACTCCACGATCGGCCGCGGCATCAGCGAGCCGGTCCAGGTTGGCCAGCAGCGTGTTCCACTGCGCATCGTCGAGCGTGGGGCGGGAGTCGTATCCGTCGGAACCGGTCGCCGCTGCGAGGACGAGAACCGCGGCGCCAGAGGCCAGCAGGGCGTCGAGCGGCGCCGCGATGTCCGGCACCGGATCGTGCCCGGCATCGTGCAGAAGCACCGGCACGAACGCCCCGACGCAGCTCAACCCGTACGAGTCCAGCAGCGTCGTCAACTCGGCCGGATCGGACGGCAGGAAGCCCTCGGGACCCAGTTCCGTCGCGGACACGCCGACCGCCGCCATCTCGGTCAGCACCCGGTCCGACGAGAGCTGGTGTCCCCATCCGGGCACCTCGCACACACCCCAGGAGATCGGCGCGGCAGCAATTTTCATCGTGATTTCACTTCCTCTACGCGCACCGGGACACGGCGCTGCAATGACTCGGTGGCCGCTTCGGCCAGCCAGGCGACCTCGACCGCATCGGCCACGGTAACAGCGGGCGCGGCGGCGCCGTCGACGACCTCGACGAACGCTGCCAGTTCGGCACGGAAGGCGTCGGTGAAGCGATCCATGAAGAAATTGTGCGGAGGCCCCGAAGGAAAGTCGTTGCCGGGGTCGGCGTTTCGCACAGGCACACCCTGATCCCAGCCGGCGACCACCGTATCCGCGAAACCGTGCACCTCCAGCCGGCAGTCGTATCCGTGCCCGTTGTAGCGGGCCGCGGACACCACGCCGAGCGTGCCCTGGTCGAAGGTCACGACCACCGCGGCCGTGTCGACATCGCCGTACTCGCTGAACAGCGGATCGCCCTGCACGCTGCCGGTGGCATACACCTCGACCGCCTGCTGGCCGGTGACCCATCGAATCACGTCGAAATCGTGGACGGCGCAGTCCCGGAAGATGCCACCCGAGCCGGCGATGTAGTCCATCGGCGGCGGCGCCGGGTCCATCGTCGTGCTGCGCACGGTGTGCAGCAGGCCCAATGAGCCGTCGTCGACCGCGCGCTTGACTGCGGCGAACGCAGAATCGAACCGGCGTTGGTAACCGACCTGCACCGGTACCCCGGAGCGGGCGATCACCGCGGCCACCCGCGCGCTCTCGGCGGCGGTCGCGGCGATCGGCTTCTCGCAGAACGTCGGCAGCCCCCGCTCGATGGCGGCCAGCGTCAGCTCGGCATGGGCCGGCGTCGCGGCGGAGACGACAACCCCGTCCACGCCGGACGCCAGCAGCGCCTCGACCGAATCAACGGGTTTGGCACCATGTTTGGCGGCGACGGCCGCGACCACGTCGGGCCGTTCATCGGTGACGACCAGCCCGTCGACGCTGTCCAAACCGGTCAGGGTGTCCACGTGGAACGCACCGATGCGGCCCAGGCCGATCACGCCGAGTGTCGTCATGGAATTCTCCGTTCGTCCTGGCCGCGTAGCGCGGCGTCGAGTTGTTCAGGGGTGAGATCGTCGGCCAACGCGCTCAGCACCGTATCGACCTGGCTCGGCGGCGCCAGGCTGCCGATTGGCTGATCCCGGTCCAGATTGGTGGGGAAGGCGTAACCCTCGGCCGTCGCCACCACGGCGTTGACCAGTTCGCGGTGCGGTCGGCCCGCGGCTTTCATCGCACACAGTGCCGGATAGATGGCGCGCACCATCGCGCCGCGGTCCAGCGCCTCCATGGCGCGCCCGAACGGTGACGAGATCTGCAGCAGGTTGGCGATTCGGCGGATGTCGGCGGAGATGTTCGAACCGGCACCGTGATACAGCGCGGGGTTGAAGAACATCGCATCGCCCTTGCGCAGCGGCAGCTGGACGTGCTGCTCCGCGAAGAACCCGATGAACTCCGGGCGGTTGAACGCGATGTAGCCGCCTGTGAACCGCTGCGAATGGGGCAGCAGCATCGTGGGGCCGCTCTCCACCGGCATGTCGCAGTGGGCCACCGCGCCCTGCAGGGTCAGCACCGGCGATGTGCGATGGACGTGGGCCGGATACTCCGCCAGATGGTCGACCGGGACGAACCCGAGGTGGTAGTCGCGGTGTGGAACCTGCTGTTCACCACCGGGATTCACGACATTGACCTGTGACGTGACTTGATAGCGCGGACCCAGCCAGGCCTGGCAGATGGTAGCCAGCGCGTCGTTGGCGTAGTACTCGGCGAACACCTGCGGTGCGTGCAACGCGAGCTTCTGCGCGGCATTCCAGATGCGGTCGTTGGCGCCGGGCTTACCGAAGTGATCGCCTGCCGCCGAGCCGGCAGCCCGCTGCGCCTCGATGATCGCGAAGAAGGCCTCGCTCGCGCGATCGACGACATCGGGGGAGTAGGCACCCTCGAAGACCACGACGCCGGGTCCGTCGGCCAGCGCGCGAATCAACTCCGCCGCAAGCTCGCGGCGGTCCGCGGTGGCGACGGTGGTCGCCGAGTAGACCAGCACGTTGGACCGCACGTTGTCGGCGTGCGGGTAATCCGCGAGTTCGGTCTCTCGGATGACTTGCGCGCGGAAGTCCTCGAGTCGGCAGTCGGACTCGTCGATCCATGACGTGTGCGTGGTGCTCACCGGTGCGGCCATAGCAGTTAGTCTTGCTGTGAGATCGACCGCATTCAACACCAGAAAGCCATCAAAAAACCCTCGGGAGAACGGGCCCCTCCGATGCCGCACCGGTACAAGGTTCGGGAGATCGCCCAGCAGTCCGGGCTGAGCGAGGCCACGGTCGACCGCGTGCTGAACGAACGGCCCGGCGTCCGAGAGAACACCAGGGCCGAGGTCGTGCAGGCGATCGCCGACCTGGACAAACAGCGCGCCCAATTGCGGCTCAACGGACGCCGCTACCTCATCGACGTGGTCATGCAGACCCCACAGCGGTTCTCCGACGAATTCCGCACCGCGGTCGAGGCCGAACTGCCGGCGTTCGCGCCGGCCATGCTGCGGGCGCGCTTTCACCTGTGGGAGACGGGCGCCACCGACCAGATGGTCGACACTCTCGGGCGGCTGCGTGGCAGCCAGGGAGTGGTCCTCAAGGCTCAGGACGAACCGGAGGTCGCCGAGGCCGTCGACCTACTCGTCGCCTCCGGCACCCCGGTGGTCACGTACGCGACCGATGTACCGGGCAGTTCGCGCTGCGCCTATGTCGGCATCGACAACCACGGTGCGGGGGTCACCGCGGCCTACCTGATGGACCAGTGGCTGGGGTCCGCGCCATCGGACGTGCTCATCACCGTCAGTAACACGGTGTTCCGCGGTGAGGGGGAGCGTGAAATGGGCTTCCGCTCGGCTCTTCGCGGTTCGGGCCGGACGATCGTCGAGGTCAGCGACAGCGACGGCATCGACGAACCCAACGAACGCCTGGTTCTGCAGGCGCTGGAGCAACACCCGAAGGTCGAGGCCGTTTATTCGGTCGGCGGCGGCAACACCGCGACCGTGGCTGCGTTCGAGAAGTCGGGCCGGCAGTGCCGGGTGTTCGTCGCACACGACCTCGACGCCGACAACCGGCGGTTGCTGCGCGAAGGGCGTCTCTCGGTGGTGCTGCACAACGATCTGCGCGCCGACGCGCGGCTCGCGATGCGGCTCATCCTGCAGGAGCGCGGCGCGCTGCCCGTCGAGCCGGCCCGGCCGGTGCCGATCCAGGTGATCACCCCCTTCAACCTGCCCGCGTAGTGCTAGCCAGCGGCTACTGATCGGTAACGATTTCCTTAGAAATGACACCTGTTTCACAGTGACGGAAAACACAATTGTGTCTCGTGAGGTGTGCCGCCACGGCCCCTGAGCAGTGGGTTCAACCGGACGCCGATTGCTGAGGTCGCGCGCGTCGGGTAAAGGTCTGACTAAGAGAAGTGCAATAATCGGTACTGGCAGTGACATAAAAATTCCTGCGGATATTCATCGACGGCGCGTCGACCTGACTGCGACTCGGGGGACATGCGCAGGCGGTAGTCCGACAAGACGGAGGGCAGGCGAGTGGGGGCGAACGGCAACGGAGCCACTCCGGGCAATGTGGGCGGCGGCTCCGCAGGCTCCGCGCCGGGACGGCAGAAGCTGGAAAAAGTTGTCATCCGATTTGCCGGCGACTCCGGTGACGGGATGCAGCTCACCGGTGACCGGTTCACCTCAGAGGCCGCTCTGTTCGGTAATGACCTTGCCACGCAACCGAATTACCCAGCCGAGATCCGTGCCCCACAGGGCACGCTCCCGGGCGTCTCCTCGTTCCAGATCCAAATTGCCGATTACGACATCCTGACCGCGGGTGACCGTCCGGATGTCCTGGTCGCGATGAACCCGGCCGCGCTGAAGGCGAACGTGTCCGATCTGCCGCGCGGCGGCCTGATCATCGCCAACTCCGACGAGTTCACCAAGCGCAACCTCGCCAAGGTCGGCTACGAGGGCAACCCCCTGGAAACCGACGAACTGTCCGACTACGTCGTCCAGGCCGTGCCGATGACCACGCTGACGCTGGGCGCGGTCGAGGCCATCGGGGCGTCCAAGAAAGACGGGCAGCGCGCCAAGAACATGTTCGCGCTCGGCCTGTTGTCGTGGATGTACGGACGCGAACTGGAGCACAGTGAGGCGTTCATCCGCGAGAAGTTCGCCCGCAAGCCAGACATCGCCGAGGCCAATGTGCTGGCGCTCAAGGCCGGCTGGAATTACGGCGAGACCACGGAGGCCTTCGGCACCACCTATGAGGTGTCGCCGGCGAAGCTGAAGACCGGCGAGTACCGCCAGATCTCCGGCAACACCGCGCTGGCGTACGGGCTGGTGGCCGCGGGCCACCTCGGCGAGCTGCAGATCGTCCTCGGCACGTACCCGATCACCCCGGCGTCGGACATCCTGCACGAACTGTCCAGGCACAAGAACTTCAATGTCCTGACCTTCCAGGCCGAGGACGAGATCGCCGGTATCGGCGCGGCGATCGGCGCGTCCTACGGCGGCGCGCTCGGCGTCACCAGCACGTCGGGTCCCGGCATCTCGCTGAAGTCCGAAGCCATCGGCCTCGCCGTGATGACCGAACTTCCGCTGATCGTCATCGACGTGCAGCGCGGCGGGCCGTCCACCGGGCTGCCGACGAAAACCGAGCAGGCCGACCTGCTGCAGGTGCTCTATGGGCGCAACGGCGAATCGCCGGTGGCGGTCATCGCGCCCCGCTCGCCATCGGACTGCTTCAACGTGGCGGTGGAGGCCGTGCGCATCGCGGTGACCTACCACACGCCGGTGGTCATTCTGTCGGACGGCGCGATCGCCAATGGCTCTGAGCCGTGGCGCATTCCGGACGTCGGCACGTACGCACCCATCGAGCACACGTTCGCGAAGTCCGGCGAGCCCTTCCAGCCGTATGCGCGCGACCCGGAGACGCTGGCGCGCCAGTTCGCGATTCCGGGCACCCCGGGTCTCGAACACCGCATCGGCGGGCTCGAGGCGGCCAACGGTTCGGGCAACATCTCCTACGAGCCGAAGAACCACGACCTGATGGTGCGACTTCGGCAGGCCAAGATCGACGGCATCGCCGTCCCGGATGTCGAGGTCGACGACCCCACCGGAGACGCCGAACTTCTGCTCCTCGGCTGGGGCAGCAGCTACGGCCCCATCGGTGAGGCGTGCCGCCGCGCGCGGCGCAAGGGCATCAAGGTCGCCCACGCGCAGGTCCGCAACCTCAGCCCGTTGCCGGCCAACCTCGGCGAAGTGCTGCGAAGCTACTCGAACGTGGTCCTGCCCGAGATGAACCTCGGCCAGCTCGCGCTGCTGCTGCGGGGCAAGTATCTGGTCGACATCCAGTCGGTGACCAAGGTGGAGGGCATGGCGTTCCTCGCCGACGAGATCGAGGGCATCATCGACGCCGCACTGAACGGGACATTGAGCGACAAGGAAACGGACAAGGCCAAGTTCGCACGGTTGGCGGCGGCGACGGTCGAGACGAGCGACGCGAGTGAGGCGAGCGTGACTGGCGTGGGAGCGAACGCATGACTGATTTGATCGGAACGGACCACCCTGATCTGGGGCTGACTCCGCTCACGAAGACCAGCGGTGTGCCGACCACCGACGAGCCGCAGAAGTCGAAGGACTTCACCAGCGACCAGGAGGTGCGCTGGTGCCCCGGATGCGGTGATTACGTCATCCTCAACACGATTCGCAACTTCCTGCCGGAGTTGGGGCTGCGCCGCGAGAACATCGCGTTCGTCAGCGGCATCGGCTGCTCGAGCCGCTTCCCGTACTACCTCGAGACCTATGGTTTCCACTCGATCCACGGCCGCGCCCCGACCATCGCCACCGGGCTGGCGCTGGCCCGCAACGACCTGTCGGTGTGGGTGGTGACCGGTGACGGCGACGCGCTGTCGATCGGTGGCAATCACCTGATCCACGCGCTGCGACGCAACATCAACATCACGATCCTGCTGTTCAACAACCGGATCTACGGCCTGACCAAGGGGCAGTACTCGCCCACGTCGGAGGTCGGCAAGGTCACCAAGTCCACGCCGATGGGTTCGTTGGACTACCCCTTCAACCCGGTGTCGCTGGCGCTCGGCGCAGAGGCGACCTTCGTCGGCCGCGCGCTGGACTCCGACCGCAAAGGTCTCTCGGAGGTGCTGCGCGGGGCCGCCCAACACCGCGGCGCCGCACTGGTCGAGATCATGCAGGACTGCCCGATCTTCAATGACGGCTCGTTCGACGCCCTGCGCAAAGAAGGCGCCGAGGAGCGACTGATCAACATCCGCCACGGCGAGCCGATCACGTTCGGCGCCGACGGCGAGTACTGCGTGGTCAAGTCGGGCTTCGGCCTCGAAGTCGCCAAGACCGCCGACGTTTCCGCGGACGAAATCGTCGTGCACAACGCGCAGATCGACGATCCGGCCTACGCGTTCGCGCTGTCGCGACTGTCCGAGCAGAACCTCGAGCACATGGTGATGGGCATCTTCCGGCAGGTCAGCAAGCCGACCTACGATGACGCCGCCCGTCAGCAGGTCGCGGCGGCGCGCGAGGCCAGGCCGCACGACACGGCCGCGTTGCAATCGCTGCTTCGCGGCAAGGACACCTGGACCGTCGACTAACGTCACCTGGGTGACGACCTCTGTGCCGCTGGCGGCGGTGGTGCTGGCCGGCGGGGCGTCGCGACGGATGGGTCGCGACAAAGCCACGCTTGCCTATGACGGCTCAACCCTTGTCGAACGGGTGGTCTCCGCGGTCAGTCCGCGGTGTTCGCCGGTCTTCGTCATCGCCGCCCCCGGCCAGGCCCTGCCGCCCCTGCAGGCCGAGATCCTCCGTGACGAGGCGCGCGGCGTCGGGCCCCTGCTCGCGACGGGCCGCGGGCTGCGGGCGGCCGCCGATGCCGGCCACGAGCTGGCATTCGTGTGCGCGGTGGACATGCCGCACCTGTCTGCCGATCTGATCGACGAACTCGCAGGTCCGGCGGTACGCCTGGGTGCCGATGTGGTGCTTCCGTGGGACGGCCGTGACCACTACCTCGCCGGCATCTACCGGACCGCACTGTTCGAGCGGATCTCCGAGCTCGTCGCGGCGGGCCAACGCAGCATGCGCGCGTTGGTCGACAGCGTCGACACACAACGGATCGTCATGGCCGAACAGCCCTCGTTGACCAACGTCAACACCGCGACCGATCTGGCCGCCGCCGCGACCCTCCCCAGAATTAGCTAGCAAATTACGGCATTACGCACGGTGGATTTGTCGTCGCTACCGCGTCAATTGCCAGCACTTAATTTCAGCGTTATATTCCGGCGATAAATGACAAGAAGCGCGGGCGAATAACACCGAATTCCGCGCTCGGCGCTCCCTGGTAACTTCCCGAGATCTCGTACGGGTCATGCGATTTGGACAGACTTGAGCCGATATAGGCAGCTATTCGAGCACATTTCAGGCCGCGATTACGACCTGGCGGGACGCCGCGGATGGCGGGCAGTGTCGCGCCGGCCCGCTCGGCACATGGAGAAAAGCCCCGTGGAGCACGAAACGCCCGCGCCCGGCACCGCTGACGGTCGCGAACACGCGACGCCGGATCGGCGAAATACGCTGAAGCGTACTGATCTTGTCGCTGAACAACCTCGACGCCGTGCCTACGCCCAGACGCCGGGTGGGTCGTTCTTCGAGGTGGATGATGTCATAAAAGTGAAGTGGCACAACGGATTCAACGTCGACGATGGTCCGTGGGACGGCCCGCGGTGGTCAGCGAACCCGGCCGCCAATCAGGGCCCGCCGGAAGCGGTTTGACGTGCCACACAGCCCGAACCGCCGTGGCGTGAACGGGTGTGACGGCGAAATGCGGTGGCCCAGCTCACAAAATCGTGGTGATTTGGGTCACGGCAACGACCGGGGCGTGCGAATTCAGTGGTGGCGTCAAACGCGTAGCTGACCTGCGCATTCGATTCCTAGGATTGATCGTGATCTGTCTGTTATCAAACCGCGACACGTTCGTTCCGGATATGACTTTGGCCGATCCGCTTTGTACCGTCCGAACAGCTCCTAAACGAGCAAATAAGTTCAAACCACGAACCTGCGTGTGAGTGGGGCCGCGGAAGGCGAGTCCGCCTTCAACGGCCGTCGGGCATGACGCCCGGCGAGGCACTTCCCGCCTCCCCTGCCGCACCTGACCGAGACGGTGCGGCCCAACCCTCCCGCCTGTACAGGCACCCACACCCGCCCCCGCGGGTGTCGATGGCGCGCGCTTGGCGAAAGGATCGAAGTGAAGAACATCCGCAAGACGTTTGGGCTGGCCACCATCGCCGGCGCGCTCGCAGTCGCGCCCACGGCGTTGGGCACCGGCACCGCGAGTGCGGCCGGCGGCGTCAACTGGGATGCCGTCGCGGCGTGCGAGTCCGGCGGCAACTGGTCGACCGCTACGGGTAACGGCTACTACGGCGGCCTGCAGTTCACCATGGGCACCTGGCATGCCAACGGCGGATCCGGTTCGCCGCAGCACGCCAGCCGTGAAGAGCAGATCCGGGTCGCCGAGAATGTGCTGCGCACGCAGGGCATCAGGGCGTGGCCGGTCTGCGGCCGGCGCGGCTAGGACGGAAAGAACGAATAATTCTCGTTGGATGAGGACGGTGCCGGGCGATATGCCCGGCACCGTCTCTATTTCCTCAGAGGCCTCTTACGCCAGATAAGTAACTATTAAAACTTTCGACACGCGCGTAACACGTGATGTTCATCACCCGAAATACCGGTTGACCGCATCGGAGAGTTCGCCTCTTCACCGCGGGCCTTGTGTCAAACGGTCGGGGAAGGACCGCAGAGATGAACGTTCGTAAGGCAGTTACCAAGGGTCTGATGGCCACCGCGATCACCGGGGCGCTCGCGACCGTCCCCATGGCCCTCTCGACGGGCACCGCCAACGCCGACACCGTCAACTGGGACGCCATCGCGCAATGCGAGTCGGGCGGCAACTGGTCGATCAACACGGGAAACGGCCACTTCGGCGGCCTGCAGTTCAAGCCGGCCACGTGGTCGTCCAACGGCGGCGTCGGCAGCCCGGCGACGGCCTCGCGCACCGAGCAGATCCGCGTGGCAGAGAACGTTCTCCGCACCCAGGGCCTCAAGGCGTGGCCGAAGTGTGGGGCGCAGGCGGCCCGCCCGGCCGTCTGGAACAACACCATGCCGGCCGCGCCCGCCAGGCCGACCGTGACCTCGGGTTGCGCCGCGATGCCCTCCAGCGGGTTGTTCGGATTCGTCAACCCCCGGCAGATGTGCGCCGCCCTGCTCAATCCGCTTGGCGCCCTGGGAGCGGCACGCTGAACACCGGCGGACCCGGACGGCCGACGAGGGTGCGGTCCGGTCCGTCTACTCGAAACTGCAGCCCGGGTTGGGGGCGCTGTCGGAGGTGGGGGCGCCGGCGGGGTCGACGTAGGTGACTTCGAGTATCACCGGGACCGGACCGAGGTTGCGCGCCATGTGTACGTGGTCAGGACCGGTCGGATCGGTGATGGGATCTCCGACGTTGTACACGCCGTCCTGATTGCAGTCGGATTCGTAGTGGGTCAGCGTGCCGGCCTTGACTATTCCGTAGATCTCGCCCTGGTGGGTGTGCCAGCCGGTGCTGCCGCCCGGCGCGATGGTGATGTCGCTGACGATGTAGTCCTTGCCCCCGACTGTCTGTTTTGACAGCGTGACGGCGGTGGTACCGATCGTGGGCGTGGCCCTCGCCGGCGCCACCGCGACTGCCGCGAGTCCGGCGACCGCGGCAACCGGGACCAGGGCGCGCGCCGCGCGCTGGTGGACACGACTTGTTGGTGTTGTCACGAACTTCTTCCTCCGCCGCGTCATCGAGAACGCCAGTAGTGCATTGATATTGGGTGCCTTGGGCATTCAGCCTAACAATCTCCGACCCTCATATGTAACCGGGCGCACAGCGCTCGCTGCGTGCCCGCAGATATTCGTGAAGTCGCGTCTGTGGCACCAAAAATTGCATTCGCAGGAACCGCCTGTGCCCTCTGCCGGTCATTACTCTGAAACCAGAGTCGCCGTCGGTATGTGAATAACCCTGTCCCGCAACGTAGGTCGTCGATCCTGAGGCGTGATTCAGCGAGTGGGGTCGGTGGAGTGAGGAAGGAACATCCGTGAGTAAACGACCGATGCGGCTCGGCCTGAGTCTGCCCGGCGATGGGCCCGTCTCCGACATGGTCGATCAAGCGCGCCGTGCCGAACAAATGGGATTCGATGTCGTGCTGCTCGTCGACCATGTCGGTTTCACCGCACCGTTGCCCCCGTTGGTCGCCATTGCGGCTGCAGTACCGAATACCCGCGTCGGCAACCTCGTCCTCAACACTGCCCTCTACCGGCCGGGTCTGCTGGCTCGCGACCTGGCCAGCGTGGACTCGGCGACCGGCGGGCGACTCGAGATCGGCCTTGGCGCAGGTTATGTCGAAGCGGAGTTCGCCACTGTCGGACTGCCGTTTACTCGCCCCGCGGAGCGGGTCCGTCTGCTGGAGGAGCACCTGGTCGAGATTCGCAAATGCCTGTCCGACCCCGCCTACATTCCACCGGCGGTGCAGCGGCCCCCGCGGATCATGGTCGCCGGTATGGGTGACAGGCGCTGGCCATGGCTGCGCGGCATGCCGACATCATCGCGATCGGGGGACTCGGCGGTGAGGATTTCCTGATCGAACGCGTGAAGTACGTCGAGAATCAGGCCCGGGCACGTTTCACGGATATCGAGTTGGCGTTCACCTTCTTTCAGGTGTCACTCGACGACCATGACGATCTGTCGGCCCTGTACCAAGTCCAGCCGGATGCCGACGAGGCCGATCTGGGGCAGGCGGCGACGCTGCTCGACGGTTCGGTCGGCGAGGCGGCTCACCGGGTGCGCCGATACCGCGATGAGCTCGGGATCACCTACTTCACCCTGCACAAGACGGCGGCCACGTCGTGGCGCATCTTGGGGAAGCTCGTCGACGCGATCAGGTGAGGTACCGATTCGCGACTTTCAGAGCATGAAACTTTCGAGCCGTGAGCTTAGGATTTGCGAATACGATACCTTGCTGATCTGCGCCGATTCGAGGCGTCTGCCGATCGTGGACGGCGGAATCGCGCGGCTGTGGCTTGCGGTATCGAATTCTCAAAGTATTTGGCTATCTTTGCCGAATGACAACGTTGCGCACATTGGAGTGCCTCGTCGCTCTGGTGGATCACGGTTCGGTCAGTGCGGCCGCCGCATCGCTTCACATGTCGCAGCCCGCGCTGTCGCATCAGATCGCCGCACTCGAGAAGGAGCTCGGTGCGCCGGTTGTGGAGCGGCTGTGGCGGGGCGTGCGAGTCACCGCCGCGGGCCGGGCCAGCGCCGAGGAAGCCCGGTTGGCATTGCGGGCGGCCGAGCAGGCGATACAAATCGGACGACGGGTCGGTGCCGGTGGCGCCGGACGATTGCGGATCGCCTGTGTCGAGACGATGACCGCATGGTTGTTGGTTCCCGTGCTGCGTCACTGGCGATCTCGGCATCCGGACGTTCATCTCGATCTGGCCGAGTTCACCAGTTCCGATGCGATGGTCGCCTCGATCGCGGAGGACCGCGCCGACATCGCGATCGGGCCGCGTCCCACCAAGACCGACGCCCATGTCGAGGTCTTCGGGGAAGAGGAAGTCGTTGTCGTCGCCAGCACCTCGCATGCCTTCGCGCAGGTGTCGGCGGTGTCCATGCAGGCCCTGGCGGCCGAGCCGTTCGTGCACTACGACCCCGACAATGGGATGGCGGTCTGGGTCGATCAGCTGGCGTCGCGCCACGAAGTGGTTCTCAATCCGGTGCTACGCACCCGAAGTCCCCGCACCGCGGCGCAGCTGGCCGCGGCCGGTATGGGGGTCACGATCGTGCCGGTGTCGGCGTTGGCGCCGCGGCCCACAGGCGTGGTGCGCAGGCTGCGTCCGATGATCAAGCGCGACGTGGTCGCCGTCGTCGCGGCACCGTCGGACACCCTGGTGCAGAAGTTTGTCGGCGACGTTCATCGCCGCGGCTTGCCGACGTGGTCCGCCCTCACGTAACTCGCTGCGGCCAAGGACAGACATGACGGTGAAACCCCAGCCGCCCCCGCTCCGGCTCGGGCTCAGCATGATCGGGTCGGGCTCGCCGGCAACGCAACGTGCACTCGTGCGGCATGCCGGACAAATCGGCTTCGATGTGGTTCACCTGATCGAGGCGCCACGGTCGGGTGGCGCCGGGGCAGCGCGGTCGGGCGTGCCGGCGGACCTGGTGCTCAACGGGTCCCACGAGCTGCTCAAACTGGGTCAGATGGACCGGGTCATGGTGGCGATCGGTCCGCTTCGTAGTACGGCCGGGGAGATGGCCGAGCAGGTGGCGGTTGTCCGGCGCAAGGCCGAGACGCCGGTCGAACCGGTCGAGATCGCGTTCAACTTCCTACAGGTCTCGATCGACGATCCGACCGACCTGTCCGTGGTTCGCCAACTGTTGCCCGATGCGCCAGACGCGGAGTTGCGGCGTCTTGCGACCGTGCTGGACGGCTCGACAGCCTCTGCCGTCGATCGAATCCGCCACTTCTACCAGGAACTCGGCATCAGTTTCCTGACGTTCCACATGTCGAACGCCACGCAGTGGAACACGTTGGAGGCCATAGCATCTACGGTCAAGCCGCATCGGTGAGCCCGGTGGCTTCGGGCGGACTACGGCAGCACGAAAGCCGATCCCGAGGCGACCGCCGCCATCCGACTGGACAGCACCGCCTCGGGCACCATTGCCGTCGCGCGGGTGACGGCGGCGCTCAGCAGGGCCGGACGGAGGTTGACCGCCTGGCCGATCGCCTTGGACTGGCGCACGAGGCTGTCGACCCGGCGCCGGCGGAACGCCGCGAACTGCGCGAACGCCGTGGCAAGGTCCGTTGTCCTCTCGGTGAAGCGGGCCAGTATCGCGGCGTCCTCGATCCCCTGGCATCCACCCTGGCCGAGGTGCGGGCGCATCGGATGCGCGGCGTCGCCGACCACGACCACCGGGCCGCGTGACCAGTGCCGCGCCTGCTCGCGGTCGTACAGGTCGTTGCGCAGCACGTCCGCCGGGTCGGTTGCGGCGAGAAGGGCCGGAACAGGGTCGGCCCACGACGCCAGCTTGGATCGCAGATAGGCCAGCTCGCCATGCTCGGCGGTGCGGCCCTCGGGCGCCCGTTCGGTCGCGAACCAGTAGGTGAAATCACGCCCGAGCGGGACATGCCCGACCTCGACGCCTGCGCCCATGGTCTCGCCGGCGAGATCGGGGTCGAGCGAGTGGGCGGCCACGCCACGCCAGGCCGTGTAACCCGCATACCGGTGTTTCAGCGCGCCGTTGAGGTGCTGTGCCACGACCGAGCGAATGCCGTCGGCGCCGACTACGCCCGCCACCTCGCGGGAGGTGGCATCGGACAACGTCACCCGCACGCCCTCGCCCGTCAGCTTGACTTCGCGGGCGGCCAGGTCGCGGTGCACCGTTCCGTCCGTGAGGGCGTCGGAGAGGATTGTCGTGAGCGCGGACCGGCGCAGCACCACCAGAGGTTCGCCGAGGGCTTTGACCAGGCGCTGCGGCGATGGATGGCGCAGCCACGCGCCATCGCGCCATCGCACCGCGCCGGCAGACACCCTGCCGCCGGCGGCGCGGACATCGTCTCCCAGCCCCATCTCGTCGAGCGCCGCGAGCGCGTTGGGCCAGATGCTGATGCCGGCGCCCGACGAGGTGTCGGTACGCTCTTCGATCACGGTCACGTCGCGTCCCCGCCGCTGTAGCGCGACCGCAGTCGCCAGGCCGGCGATGCCCGCCCCAATCACCAGGATCTGCTGCGCCATCCCTCGAACGTAGCGTGTCGACGGATGCGGTTCACACGTCGAAGATCAGCAATGTACTGGACGCGGTCGCCACGATCGCGCCGCTCGCATCGGTGACCATCCCTTCGGCGAAACCGACGCGGGATCCCGATTTCACCACCGTGCCCGTCGCGGTGAGCGGGCCACTGCTCGGCCGCACCGCCTTCAGGTAGTTGACCTTGATCTCGACGGAGGTGTACCCCTTGCCCTGCAGCAGGGTGCTGTGCACCGCGCATCCGGTGACCGAGTCCAGCAGTGTGCACACGAGACCACCGTGAATCGCGCCGATCGGGTTGTACGCGGATTCGTCGGGCCGGCAGGTGAATACGACTCGGCCCTCTTCGACGTCGACGATCGCGAACTGCATCAGACCGCCGATCGGGGGCTGCGGCAGCGCACCATCGGCTATGGCCCGCAGATAGTCGACTCCCGCCATGGAGAGTCCCCTGGCGGTGCTGGGTCCCGGATCGTGCCAGGTGACGGTCTTGGAACGCTCGACTCCCCAGTCGGCCCGGTCGTCGGTGGTGACCGTGTCGGCGGTCATGCTGTCCTCTCGATGGGTGGATAGGCGCGGCGGCGACGGTCGCGATCCGGATCGTCCTCGCTGACAGCGTGTTTCGCACCCCACTCGAGGAGGGCGTTGATCACCGGCAGCAGGTCCCAGCCGGCGTCGGTCAGCGTGTAGTCGAACCGGGGCGGGGCGTTCTGGTAGGCGGTCCGCTGGATGAGGCCCGCTTCCTCGAGCGCCTTGAGCCTCGCTGCGACTCGGTCTCGCGGCGCCCCGGTGCCCGTGACTATGCCGGCGAACCTGCCGTTGCCCAGCGCCAATTCGCGCACGATCAGCAGCGACCATCGCTCGCCGACCAACTCCAGCGATGCGGCGACCGGGCAGGGACGTCCGGCCAGTTGTGCGAGCGGCACCGTCGTCATGGGCGCACCTCCTGTGTGGTCAGCGTGCCAGCCGAGGGTTTGAAAGTCAAACTCACTGGCAAACCTGCTTGCGCCGGTGTGCTACCAAAGGGCATGACCACGCCGTCTGAGCAATCCCGGCCTTCGCGGCCGTTCCAACCCTTCCAAGACCTCGATGAGTTCCTCGCCCTCCCGCGGGTGTCCGGTCTGGCCGTGTCACCCGACGGCGCGCGGGTGGTGACGTCGATCAGCGAACTCAACGAGAAGCGCACCGAATTCATCAGCGCACTCTGGGAACTCGACCCGAGCGGCCGGCAGCCCGCGCGCCGCCTCACCCGCGGAGCCAAAGGCGAGTCCGCACCCGCCTTTACGGCAGCCGGCGATCTGATGTTCATCTCCGCCAGGCCGGCCGACAACGACGAAGATCCGCCCGCCTCGCTGTGGCGACTGCCCGCCGCGGGCGGTGAGGCCATCGAGGTATTGACGCTGCCCGGCGGTGTGTCCGACGTCCGAACCGCGCGGGCGGCCGCGGTGACCGTGGTCGCCGCGAAGCTGCTGAAATCCGCCGACGGCATCGACGACGACAAACGACTGCGAAAACTGCGCAAAGACACCAAGGTGTCGGCGGTGCTGCACAGCACCTACCCGGTCCGACACTGGGACCACGACGTCGGCCCCGACCATCCGCACCTGATCGACGCCGCCGGCCCCCGCGATCTGACTCCACACCCCGGAGATGCGTTGCGGGAAGCGGACTTCGACGTCAGCGCGGACGGAACCTTCGTGGTGACGTCGTGGCACGACCCGGCGCCGGGCGCGTCGGTCCACAGCACCCTGGTCCGCGTCGACCTGGCCACCGCGAAGCGCACCACCATCGCCGACGATCCGGGCACCGACCTGGAGCTCCCGGCCATCTCACCGGACGGCGCAGCGGTGGCGTTCACCCGTGAGACGTACTCGAAACCGGACGAGGCGCCGCGGATCACCCTGTGCCACATGCGCCTGGACGAGCCGCTTGTCGAGTTGGCGACGGAGTGGGACCGCTGGCCGACGTCGGTGACATGGTCGGCCGACGGATCGTCGCTGGTCGTCACGGCCGACGAGAACGGACGCGGTCCGGTGTTCCTGGTCGACCCGTCCAGCGGTGCGGTCAGGCGGCTGACCGACGACGACTACACGTACTCCGACGTGCACACCGCTTCCGGCGGCGTGACCTTCGCGCTGCGCAGTTCCTACGACAGCGCACCACATCCGGTGCGCATCGACGCCGACGGCACCGTCACTGCGCTGCCGTGTGTCGAAATGCCCGAACTCCCGGGCACGCTGGCCGAGCTGACCGCCACCGCCCCCGACGGCCGAGCGATCCGCTCGTGGCTGGCGCTACCCGGTGGCGACGATCGCGCGCCGCTTGTGCTGTGGGTGCACGGCGGTCCGCTGGGGAGTTGGAACGCGTGGCACTGGCGGTGGAATCCGTGGCTACTCGTCGCGCAGGGCTACGCGGTGTTGCTTCCTGACCCCGCCCTATCGACCGGATACGGCCGGGACTTCATCCAGCGCGGTTGGGGAGCATGGGGTTTCGCACCGTACACCGACCTGCTCGCGGCCACGGATGCGGCCTGCGCACATCCCCGCATCGACGACACCCGCACCGCGGCGATGGGCGGCTCGTTCGGTGGCTACATGGCGAACTGGATCGCCGGACACACCGACCGCTTCGACGCGATCGTCACCCACGCCAGTCTGTGGGCGCTCGACCAGTTCGGACCGACCACCGACGGCGCATATTGGTGGGCACGCGAGATGACTCCGGAGATGGCCGCAACGAACTCGCCGCACCGCTTCGTCGACCAGATCCGCACCCCGATGCTGGTGATTCACGGCGACAAGGACTACCGCGTCCCGATCGGCGAGGCGCTCCGGCTCTGGTACGAACTGCTGACCGCGTCGGGACTTCCAGCGGCCGCGGACGGCACCAGCCCGCACCGTTTCCTTTATTTTCCGTCGGAGAATCACTGGGTCCTGAACCCGCAGCACGCCAAGATCTGGTACCAGGTGGTTATCGCCTTCCTGGCCCGTCACGTGCTGGGTGAGGACGTCGAGCTACCCGAGGCCCTCGGGTAGCCTCGCGGCCATGAGCGCGGCCCAGCGTGAATTCGACATCATCGTGTACGGCGCAACCGGCTTCGTCGGCAAGCTGACCGCCGAGTATCTGGCCAGGGGAGGGGCGGACGCCCGCATCGCGCTGGCCGGCCGTTCGCAGGACAAGCTGCTGCGGGTGCGCGCCGGCTTGCCGGACACCGCGCGGTCATGGCCTCTCGTCACCGCCGATGCCTGGCAGCCGGCGACGCTGAACGACATGGCCGCTCGCACCCAGGTGGTGGTGACCACCGTCGGGCCCTACGTCCGCTACGGGCTGCCGATGGTGGCGGCGTGTGCCGCCGCCGGAACCGACTACGCGGACCTCACGGGCGAGTCCCTGTTCATTCGAGAGAGCATCGACCGCTACCACAAACAGGCACTCGATACCGGTGCGCGCATCGTGCATTCCTGTGGATTCGATTCCATTCCTTCGGATCTCACCGTCTTCGCGCTCCACCGTCGTGCGCAGGAGGACCATGCGGGTGGCCTCACCGACACCAATCTGGTGGTGCGGGCGATGTCCGGAGGGGTGTCCGGCGGCACCGTCGGGTCGATGATCGATTTCCTGAACACTCTGTCCTCCGATCCGCAGGCGCGGCGGGCGATGAACGATCCCTACACACTGACCCCCGATCGCGCGGCCGAGCCCGAACTGGGTCCCCAGGCCGACATCCGATGGCGCCGGGGGCGCGAGATCGCGCCGGAGTTGGACGGATACTGGGTCGGCGCGTTCGTCATGGCCGGTGTGAACTCCCGAATTGTCCGCCGCAGCAATGCATTACTCGACTACGCGTACGGTCGCCGGCTGGCGTACGCCGAGCAGATGAGCCTGGGCCGCTCCATCGTCGCGCCGGTGGCCGCCGCCTTGGCGACCGGTGGCAATGCCGCGACAATGGCGCTCGGCAGCAGATTCTTCCACCGACTCCCAGGCAGGCTGATCGAACGTATTGCGCCCAGGCCCGGCACCGGCCCGAGCGAGCGGGCCCGGGAGAACGGCCACTACACCGTCGAGACGTACACCACCACCACGACCGGCGCACGTTACCTGGCACGCATGTCGCAGCGAGGCGACTACGGCTACAAGGCGACGTCGGTGCTGCTGGGGGAGAGCGGGCTGGCGCTGGCGCTGGACCGCGATCGACTCTCGGATCTGCGCGGTGTGCTGACCCCGGCGGCGGCGATGGGCGATGCGCTGATGGCCCGATTCCCCGCTGCGGGTGTGTCATTGGAGACCGCGCGGCTGGCCTGAATTTTGTCTTGCTCGGCCCGTCGCGAACACCTGTGCACCAAGATCGAGTGGACTAGTGTCAACCTCGACCCTGCGGTAACCCAGCAATGAAGGTGGAGCGCGATGGCCGGTCTCGACGAACTGTTCAGTCAGATACCCACCCAAGAGATTGCCAGCAAGCTGGGAGTCGACGAAGGCGAGGTGAACAGCGCCATCAAGACCCTCGTACCCGCACTCGTCGGTGGTATCCAGCAGAACGTCCAGGCCGATGACATCGACTCGAGCAAGCTCGAGTCCGACGTCGCGGCGCAGGGCACGAGCGGCCTGCTCGACGGCGGGGTCAGCGTCGACCAGGTCGACGCAAACCAGGGTGACCAGTTCGTCGCACGGATCTTCGGCGGTAACGACAGCAACCAGGTCGCCTCGGCGCTGGCCGGCGGGGGCGCCGGAAACGGCGACCTGATCAAGAGGCTGCTGCCGATCCTCGCTCCGATCGTGCTGGCCTACATCGGCAAACAGCTGACAAAGGGCTCCGGGGCGTCGGCTCCGGCCGAGGCGCAGGCACAGTCAGCCGGCGGTGGCGGCCTCGGCGACATCCTGGGCGGCATCCTCGGTGGTTCGGGCGGTGGCGGCGGGGGAACAACCCGCTCGGCAGCATCCTGGGCAGCGTCCTCGGCGGCAGCAGGGCGGCGCGATCGGCGACATTCTCGGTGGTCTGCTCGGCGGCAAGAAGTAGCCGTCCCGGCGGCCGGATCGCGGCCCTTCATAGAATGGCGCGGTGACCGCCAGCTCCCAGCCCAATACTGACGCCCTGCCCAAGTCGTGGGATCCGGGCTCGGTAGAGAGTGACCTGTACGAGGGCTGGGTCAACGCCGGCTACTTCAAGGCCGATGCGTCCACCGGCAAGCCCCCCTATTCAATCGTGCTGCCGCCGCCGAACGTCACCGGCAGCCTGCACATGGGCCACGCGCTCGATCACACCTTGATGGATGCCCTGACCCGGCGCAAACGGATGCAGGGCTACGAGGTGCTCTGGCTGCCCGGCATGGACCACGCGGGCATCGCCACCCAATCGGTGGTGGAGAAGCAGCTGGCCGTCGACGGCAAGACCAAAGAGGATTTCGGCCGCGAGCTGTTCATCGACAAGGTCTGGGACTGGAAGCGCGACTCGGGTGGCACCATCGCCGGGCAGATGCGCAGGCTCGGCGACGGCGTCGACTGGAGCCGCGACCGCTTCACCATGGATGACGGCCTGTCCCGTGCGGTGCGGACAATATTCAAGCGGCTGTTCGACGCCGGCCTGATCTACCGGGCCGAGAGGCTGGTGAACTGGTCGCCGGTGCTCGAGACGGCGGTGTCCGACCTCGAGGTGAAATACGACGACGTGGAAGGCGAGCTGGTCTCGTTCCGCTACGGCTCGCTCGACGACGACGAACCCCACATCGTCGTCGCGACAACCCGGGTCGAGACCATGCTCGGCGACACCGCGATCGCAGTGCATCCCGACGACGCGCGCTACCGGGACCTGGTCGGCAAAACCCTTCCGCATCCATTCGTCGACCGGCAGATCATTGTCGTCGCCGACTCGCACGTCGACCCTGAATTCGGCACCGGCGCAGTCAAGGTCACTCCCGCACACGATCCGAACGACTTCGAGATCGGGATGCGGCACCAGCTGCCCATGCCGACGATCATGGACACCAAGGGGCGGATCGCCGGCACCGGAACCGGATTCGACGGGCTCGACCGATTCGAGGCACGCGTCAAGGTGCGGGAGGCACTGGCCGAGCAGGGACGCGTCGTCGCCGAGAAACGGCCCTACCTGCACAGCGTCGGGCACTCGGAGCGCAGTGGTGAACCGATCGAACCGCGGCTCTCGCTCCAGTGGTGGGTCAAGGTGGAATCCTTGGCCAAGGCCGCAGGCGACGCAGTTCGTAACGGCGACACCGTGATTCACCCGCCCAGCCTGGAGCCACGCTGGTTCGCCTGGGTCGACAATATGCACGACTGGTGCATCTCCCGGCAGCTGTGGTGGGGCCATCGCATCCCCATCTGGCACGGGCCTGACGGAGACATGGTGTGCGTCGGCCCCGACGAGACTCCACCCGAGGGCTGGGAGCAGGACCCCGACGTCCTGGACACCTGGTTCTCGTCGGCGCTGTGGCCCTTCTCCACCATGGGCTGGCCCGCGCACACCGCAGAGCTGGCGAAGTTCTATCCGACCTCGGTTCTGGTCACCGGCTACGACATCCTGTTCTTCTGGGTGGCCCGGATGATGATGTTCGGAACCTTCGTCGGTGACGATCCGGCCATCACGCTCGAAAGCGACCGCGGACCGCAGGTGCCGTTCCGGAATGTCTTCCTGCACGGCCTGATCCGTGATGAGTTCGGCCGCAAGATGAGCAAGTCGCGGGGTAACGGAATAGACCCGCTGGACTGGGTCGAGATGTTCGGTGCCGATGCCCTGCGGTTCACCCTGGCCCGGGGCGCCAGTCCGGGTGGCGACCTGTCCATCGGCGAGGACCACGCCCGCGCGTCACGGAACTTCGCCACCAAGCTCTTCAACGCCACCCGCTTCGCGCTCATGAACGGTGCGGCCCCCGCCTCCCTGCCCGACGCGGCCGACCTGACCGACGCCGACCGGTGGATCCTCGGCCGCTTGGAAGAGGTTCGAGCCGAAGTGGATTCCACCTTCGACAGCTACGAGTTCAACCGGGCCTCCGAGGCGCTCTATCACTTCGCCTGGGACGAGTTCTGCGACTGGTACGTCGAGCTGGCGAAAGTGCAGCTGTCTGAAGGTGTTCAGCACACCACGGGGGTGCTCGCCGCCGTGCTGGACACACTGCTCAAGCTCCTCCATCCAGTGATGCCCTTCGTCACCGAGGTCCTGTGGAAGGCGCTTACGGGCGGCGAGTCGCTGGTGATCGCGGACTGGCCGGAGCCGTCCGGGTTCACACTCGATCCTGTTGCGGCACAACGCGTGGCCGATATGCAGAAGCTCATCACCGAGGTGCGCCGGTTCCGCAGCGACCAGGGGCTCAACGACCGGCAGCGGGTGCCGGCACGGTTGTCCGGCATCCCGGGAGCCGACCTCGATGCCCAGGTTCCCGCGGTCAGCTCGCTGGCATGGCTGACCGCCGCCGAGGACGGCTTCAACCCGACAGCGTCCATCGAGGTGCGACTGTCCAGAGGGACCGTGGTCGTCGAACTCGACACCTCGGGCACCGTCGATGTCGCCGCCGAACGACGCAGGCTGGAAAAGGACCTGGCCGCCGCGGAGAAGGAATTGGCAAGTACCACAGGAAAGCTGGGTAACGACGCCTTCCTGGCGAAGGCGCCGACCGACGTTGTCGACAAGATTCGCGGCCGCCAGCAGGTGGCCCGCGAGGAAGTCGATCGGATCACGGCGCGTCTCGCGGGGCTGAAGTGATGAGCGCCCGCTCGAAGAGCGGACCGCAATGACCGACCCCGTTCCCACGCCGGACGAGATCGCCGCGCTGCTGCAGGTCGAGCACCTGCTGGATCAGCGGTGGCCGGAGACCAAGATCGAACCCAGTCTGGCCCGCATCTCCGCGTTGACGGAACTGCTCGGCTCGCCCCAGCGCGGGTACCCGTCCATCCACATCACCGGGACGAATGGCAAGACCTCGGTCGCGCGGATGGTCGACGCGCTGCTGACTGCGCTGCACCGGCGTACCGGGCGCAACACCAGCCCGCATCTGCAGTCCGCGGTGGAGCGCATCTCGATCGACGGCAAGCCGATCAGCCCGGCTCAATACGTGGCCACCTATCGCGAGGTCGAACCCTTCGTCATGCTGGTCGACCAGCAATCCGAGGCCGGGGCTCTGGGGGAGCCCGGCCCGCGCATGAGCAAGTTCGAAGTCGTCACCGCGATGGCGTTCGCGGCATTCGCCGACGCCCCGATCGATGTTGCCGTCGTCGAGGTGGGCCTGGGCGGACGATGGGACGCGACCAACGTGGTGGACGCGCCCGTCGCCGTCATCACCCCGATCGCCGTCGACCACACCGACTACCTCGGCGCCACCATCGCCGAAATCGCAGGCGAGAAGGCCGGCATCATCAAGAAGCAGGACGACGACCTGGTTCCGACCGATACCGTCGCGGTGATCGGCAGGCAGCCGGCCGAGGCGATGGAAGTGCTACTGGCCCAGACCATCAGCGCCGATGCCGCCGTGGCGCGCGAAGACTCGGAGTTCGCGGTGCTGAGCCGGCAGGTGGCCGTCGGCGGCCAGCTTCTGGAGTTACAGGGCCTCGGCGGGGTGTACTCCGAGATCTTCCTACCGCTGCACGGAGAGCACCAGGCGCACAACGCGGTGGTGGCGCTGGCCGCGGTCGAGGCGTTCTTCGGCGCCGGCGCACAGCGTCAACTCGACATCGATGCGGTGCGGGCCGGGTTCGCGGCGGTCACCAGTCCTGGCCGACTCGAGCGGTTGCGCAGCGCCCCAACGGTTTTCATCGACGCCGCGCACAATCCGGCGGGCGCGGCGGCGCTGGCGCAGGCCCTCGCCGACGAGTTCGACTTCCGAATGCTGATCGGGGTCGTCTCGGTGATGGCGGACAAGGACGTCGACGGCATCCTGGCCGCGCTGGAGCCGGCATTCGACCAGATTGTCGTCACCCACAACGGTTCACCGCGCGCGCTCGACGTGGAGTCACTGGCGATGCGCGCCGAGGAACGGTTCGGTCCGGAGCGCGTCCTCACCGCGGCCACGCTGCCGGACGCGATCGAGACGGCCACCGCCCTCGTCGAGGACTCGGGGAACGACGGAGACGGTGCCGGGGGCTTCGGCGGAGCGGGCATGGTGATCACCGGATCGGTCGTTACCGCCGGGGCGGCGCGAACGCTGTTCGGCAAGGACCCCGAGTGACCGACCAGCCCGAGCCCCGAACCCCTCCCGCGTCTGATGTCGCCGGCGGCCCCGACCCCTGGCGCAGCTTCCGCGGCGTGATGGCGGGCACGTTGATCCTCGAAGCCATCGTGGTGCTGCTGGCGCTTCCGGTGGTCGCTTCCGCCGACGGCGGATTGACGCCGCTGACCGGTGGCTATCTGATCGGGTTCGCGGTGGTGCTGGTGCTGCTGGCGGGTGTGCAGGGCCGGCCGTGGGCGATCTGGGTGAACCTGGCGATGCAGGTTGTGCTGATCGCGGGTTGGCTGGTGCACGGCGCGGTGGGGTTCGTCGGCCTGATCTTCTTGGCGGTCTGGCTACTGATCGCCTACCTCCGTGCCGAGGTGCTGCGCCGGCAGAAGCGTGGCCTGCTGCCGGGCCAGCAGCCGCCGCCCGACTGATCTCGATTGCCGAGCTCCTCGACGCGGCTCCTCCGTCGCCGCTTGATCGTCGCCCGGCTAGGCTGTCGGCCGTGACTGAGCGGACCCTTGCGTTGATCAAGCCCGACGGCGTTAAGCGCCAACTGATCGGAGAGATTCTCGGCCGGATCGAAGGCAAAGGCCTGAGCATCGCGGCCCTCGAGCTCAAGAACGTCGACGACGATCTCGCCCGCAAGCACTACGCCGAACACGAGGGCAAGCCCTTCTTCGGCGTCGCTGCTGGAGTTCATTACCTCGGGCCCGGTGGTGGCAGCCATTCTGGAGGGGCCGCGAGCCATCGCGGCGTTCCGCCAGATCGCCGGCGGGACGGATCCGGTCGAGAAGGCTGCACCGGGCACCATCCGCGGTGACCTGGCACTTGTAGACCCAGTACAACCTCGTCCACGGGTCCGATTCGCCAGAGTCGGCGACCCGCGAGATCGGGCTCTGGTTCCCCGGCCTGTAAGCCGGGCGAAAGGCCAGATTGCGCGGGCTTAACGGTCTAGACCGCGGATGTGGGATACTGGGCGCGGGTAGCCGGGCCTTATAACCAGGGCCGGACACCCGAATGAAGACTTAGACGAGCGCGACCATCGCTATCTCGATCGCGGTGTGGCGCCGACCGTCCAGCCATCATTCAGACCGGCACCGAGATGGTTCCACAGGAGCGCTCGGGGCGAGACCATACAAGTTCGGGGCAAGTCCCGGACTCATAGCGGAAGCCCTCGCGTGGCCGCGTCAGCACAGACGCGCCCGGGGGCTTGAGGAGAATTTGTGGCCGACAATGAGCATTTTCAAGCTCCCACCCAAGACCGATCAGAGACGAGACTCGCAGCCCACGGTGAAGCGGAACAGCCCCCGAACGGCTGAGGGTCCATTCGCTGGCGCAGAGTGCTGGGCACCACCAGCAAGCGGATCATCGATGCCCTGGTCGAGTTGGACGGCCGGACGCGCAGTGCGCACTCCACGCGTGGGAGCGCGACGAAGCCGACCGGGTGCGTGACGCCCTCGCCGAAACCCGACGCCCGACACCCGGCGGCGCCGAAGCGCCGACCGCCGTGGAGACCGTCGCACGCGCCGAAGCGCCGCCGGCTGTCGATGCGCCGCGCCGTCGAAGCGCCACCGGCGCCGAAGCGGCGCCGGCCGTCGATGACCCCTTCAGCTTCGGTGCGCACCGGTGCCGAACTCGATGTCTCCGATGTCGCCGATGTGGACGGGGAGCCGGAGTCGCGGCTGATCCTGGAGACCCAGCCCTCCAGACCGAACCCGCCGACTATCTGCCGCTGTTCGTTGCGCCGCAGCCGGTTCGTTTCGAGCCGTACGAGTCCGACGATGACGATGACGCGACGAGGACGACGACGACGACGACGATCGACTCCGACGCGACGACGACGAACAGGCCGAACGTCCGGCCGCCAAGCGCCGGCGGCGGGGACGCCGCGGGCGAGGCCGTGGTCGCGGCGAGCAGAACGGCGACGACTCCGACGACGGCGACACCGACGGCTGACGCCGACGACGGGACCAGTCGATTCCGACGACGATTCCGACGAGGACAAGGACGACGAGGACGACGAGCGGTGTCAGGGCGCCGAGGACGGCACCCGCCGACGCCGGCGCCGGCGCCGCAAGTCCGGCTCCGCTGGTGACAACGACAGCCGGCACCGCACCGACGACCCGCCCAACACCGTCGTCCACGAGCGCCCCCCGCGACGCGACAAGGGCGGCGGCAACGACGGCGGCGAACAACGAGATCCAGGGCATCAGCGGCTCGACCCGGCTGGAAGCCAAGAGGCAGCGCCGCAGGGATGGCCGCGATGCCGGGCGTCGCCGCCCTCCCATCCTGAGCGAGGCCGAGTTCCTGGCCCGGCGCGAAGCCGTCGAGCGGATGATGGTCGTCCGCGACAAGGTCCGCACCGAACCCCCGCACGAAGGCGCCCGCTACACCCAGATCGCGGTGCTCGAAGACGGCGTCGTCGTCGAGCATTTCGTCACCTCGGCGGCGTCAGCTTCACTGGTCGGCAACATCTACCTCGGCATCGTGCAGAACGTGCTGCCGTCGATGGAAGCGGCGTTCGTCGACATCGGCCGCGGCCGCAACGGCGTGCTCTACGCCGGCGAGGTGAACTGGGAGGCCGCCGGCCTCGGCGGCGCGCAGCGCAAGATCGAACAGGCCCTCAAGCCCGGTGACTACGTCGTCGTCCAGGTCAGCAAGGACCCGGTCGGCCACAAGGGCGCACGACTGACGACTCAGGTCTCGCTGGCCGGCCGCTACCTGGTGTACGTGCCCGGCGCATCGTCCACCGGCATCAGCCGCAAGTTGCCCGACACGGAACGTCAGCGGCTCAAGGAGATCCTGCGCGAGGTGGTTCCCTCGGACGCGGGCGTGATCATCCGCACCGCATCCGAAGGCGTCAAGGAAGAAGACATCCGCACCGACGTCAACCGGCTGCAGGAACGGTGGAACCAGATCGACGCCAAGGCCGCCGAGACCAAGAAGAAGGCCGCGGGCGCCGCGATCGCGCTCTATGAAGAGCCCGACGTGCTGGTCAAGGTCATCCGCGACCTGTTCAACGAGGACTTCGCCGGCCTGATCGTGTCCGGCGACGATGCCTGGACAACGATCAACGACTACGTGAATACCGTTGCGCCGGAGCTGGTTCCGCGGATGTCGAAGTACGAGCCCGCCTCTCCCGATGCCCCCGACGTCTTCGCCGTGCACCGGATCGACGAGCAGCTCGCCAAGGCGATGGACCGCAAGGTGTAGCTGCCCTCGGGCGGCACGCTGGTCATCGACCGCACCGAGGCCATGACCGTCGTCGACGTCAACACCGGCAAGTTCACCGGCTCGGGCGGCAACCTCGAACAGACCGTCACCCGCAACAATCTCGAAGCCGCCGAGGAGACCGTGCGCCAGCTGCGGCTGCGGGACATCGGCGGCATCGTCGTCATCGACTTCATCGACATGGTGCTGGAGTCCAACCGGGATCTGGTGCTGCGCAGGCTTACCGAGGCGCTGGCCCGGGACCGTACCCGCCACCAGGTGTCGGAGGTGACCTCGCTGGGGCTGGTGCAGCTGACGCGCAAGAAACTCGGCACCGGCCTGATCGAGGCGTTCTCGACCACCTGCACACATTGCGCAGGCCGCGGCATCATGCTGCACGGGGACCCCGTCGACTCCGCATCGGCTACCGGACGCAAGTCCGAGGCCCGGCGGTGCGGCGGGGTAAGCGCGCAAGCGGGCGGCGAGGCCGACGAGGGTGCCGTCGCCAAGGTGCCCGCGCACCTGCCGGCGAGCACCCGATGTTCAAGGCGATGGCCGCGGCCAACGGCAAGCATGAGGGCGACGACGACGACGAATACCAGGGCGACGAATACCACCGAGGAGAACTTCGAAGGGCAGAGGCCATCGAGGAAGTCACCGAGCTCGATCCCGAACGATCCGCGAGGCCGTGATCCGGAGACCGCCGACGAGGACCTCGACGATGATTACGAAGACGACGATGCCGATGACGACGAATCGGACGCCGACGAGTGACGACGACGAGATCGATCTCGACGACGATGACGAAGACGAGACGACATCGACGACGACATCGAGGTCATCGACAAGACGCCGAGGACGAGTCGGACGACGACGAGACTCGGATGAGACGACGACCGGACGAAGACGACGAAGACGACGAAGACTCGAAGGCCCGGACGACGATGAGGACGAGGGATGAGCCTGCAGCCGTGCCGCGCCAGGTGGCCGGCACCGCAGCCGTGCCGCAGCGCGCCCCGCAGGTCCGCCGGCCCATGACCAGTGACCCCTGACCTGCAGTGTTTGACCCTCTACCCGCTGCTCACGTAATCTTGACCAGTTGTCTCCCGGCTGACGCCGACGACAGCGGGCCCGATGCTCGGCCCCGCACCCAAGACCCGCACGCACACCCACGGATAGCGCGCGCCCGCACGCGAAGCAGAGGAAGAAAAGCGATGGCAGCCGAATCGCCACGTACGCGATCGTCAAGACCGGCGGCAAGCAGTACAAAGTCGCCGTGGGAGACATCGTCAAGGTCGAGAAGCTCGAGGTCGAGGCCGGCGCCTCCGTCTCGCTCCCCGTCGCGCTCGTCGTCGACGGCGCGACGGTCACCACCGATGTCAGGCGCTGGAGAAGGTCGCGGTCACCGGCGAGGTCCTCGAGCACACCAAGGGCCCCAAGATCCGCATCCACAAGTTCAAGAACAAGACCGGCTATCACAAGCGGCAGGGTCACCGTCAGCAGCTGACGGTCCTCAAGGTCACCGGAATCAAGTAGGAGGGACGACAGACATGGCACACAAGAAGGGCGCTTCCAGCTCACGCAACGGTCGCGACTCCTACGCCCAGCGGCTCGGCGTCAAGCGGTTCGGCGGCCAGATCGTCAAGGCCGGCGAGATCCTGGTCCGTCAGCGCGGCACGCACTTCCACCCCGGCGTGAACGTCGGCCGTGGCGGCGACGACACCCTGTTCGCCAAGTCACCCGGCGCCGTCGAGTTCGGCGTGCGGCGTGGCCGCAGGACGATCAACGTCGTGCGACCGTCGGCGCCCCAGGCCTAGGCTTCGCGACTGTAACGACACGGCGGGATCGCGAGCTAGGTCCTTCTGGTCCCGCCGTGAACGTTACATTCGGAGGATTCATCGCTATGCCGCGCTTCGTCGACAGCGTCGTCATCCACGCACGGGCGGGTAATGGCGGAAACGGCTGCGCCTCGGTGCACCGCGAGAAGTTCAAGCCGCTCGGCGGCCCTGACGGCGGTAATGGTGGCCGCGGCGGCAGCATCGTGCTCGTCGTCGATCAACAGGTGCACACGCTGCTGGACTTCCACTTCCATCCGCACGTCGTCGCCCCGTCCGGCAAGCAGGGTGCGGGCAACAACCGCGATGGCGCCGCAGGCGCTGATCTCGAGGTCAAAGTTCCCGACGGCACCGTCGTCCTCGACGAGAAGCGGCCGGCTGCTCGCCGACCTGGTCGGTGTCGGCACCCGCTTCGAGGCGGCCGCCGGCGGACGGGGCGGGCTGGGAAATGCCGCACTGGCCTCGCGGGCACGCAAGGCGCCGGGCTTCGCGCTGCTTGGTGAGAAGGGCGAGGCCGCGCGACCTCACACTCGAGCTCAAGACGGTCGCCGACGTCGGCCTGGTCGGGTTCCCGTCGGCGGGCAAATCGTCGCTGGTGTCGGCCATCTCGGCGGCCAAGCCGAAGATCGCCGACTACCCGTTCACCACGCTGGCACCCAATCTGGGCGTGGTGTCCGCAGGCGACCACACCTTCACCGTCGCCGATGTCCCCGGCCTGATCCCCGGCGCCTCGCAGGGTCGCGGACTCGGTTTGGACTTCCTCCGGCACCTCGAACGGTGCGCGGTGCTCGTGCATGTCGTCGACTGCGCGACGCTGGAGCCCGGCCGCGACCCCGTCTCCGATATCGAGGCGCTGGAAGCCGAACTGGCCGCCTACACCCCGACGCTGCAGGGCGATTCGACGCTGGGCGATCTCGCCGAGCGGCCGCGGGCGGTGGTGCTCAACAAGATCGACGTGCCCGAGGCTCGTGAACTCGCCGACTTCGTCCGCGAGGAGCTCGTCCGCCGGTTCGGCTGGCCGGTGTTCGAGGTGTCGACGGTAGCCCGAGAGGGATTGCGGCCCTTGACATTCGCGCTCTGGGACATGGTGGCGGCCTACCGCGCCGCCGCAACCGGAGGTGGTGCCGCGCCGCCCGGTGATCCGGCCCATTCGCCGTCGACGAAAGCGGTTTCACCGTCGAGCCGGACGGCAGGGCGGTTTCGTCGTGCGCGGCACCCGGCCCGAACGCTGGGTCGGCCAAACCAATTTCGACAACGACGAGGCTGTCGGCTACCTCGGGGACCGGCTGGCCCGCCTCGGCGTCGAGGACGAGCTGCTGCAAGCTCGGCGCCAAGCCCGGCTGCGCGGTGACCATCGGCGACATGACGTTCGACTGGGAGCCGCAGACCCCGGCCGGCGTCGACGTGCACATGTCCGGTCGCGGCACCGATGTCCGGCTCGAGCAGACGGATCGGGTCGGCGGCCGACGAACGGAAGGCCGCCCGCGCGCGAACGGCGGCGACCGGGCGGCGAGTAGTGACGACCGTCCACCGGGAGGCCGTCCGTTCTGCGCGTTGCGTCGTCGTCAAGGTCGGCACCACCGCGCTGACCACCCCGTCCGGCATGTTCGACGCCAGCCGGCTGCGCCACGCTCGCCGACGCCATCGAAGGGCGGATGAAGGCGGGTTCCGATGTGGTGATCGTGTCCTCGGGCGCGATCGCCGCGGGTATCGAACCGCTCGAGCTGACCAAGCGCCCCGCCGATCTGGCCACCAAACAGGCGGCGGCCAGCGTCGGGCAGGTCGCTCTGGTCAACTCGTGGAGCGCGGCGTTCGCCCGCTACGACCGCACCGTCGGCCAGGTGCTGCTGACGGCGCACGACATCTCGATGCGCGTGCAGCACACCAACGCGCAGCGCACGCTGGACCGGCTGCGGGCGCTGCACGCGGTGGCGATCGTCAACGAGAACGACACCGTGGCCACCAACGAGATCCGGTTCGGCGACAACGACCGGCTCTCCGCGCTGGTGGCGCATCTGGTCGGCGCCGACGCGCTGGTGCTGTTGTCCGACGTCGACGGCCTCTACGACGCGGATCCGCGAAAAGGTAACGCGCGCTTCATTCCCGAGGTCGGCCGGTCCCGCCGACCTGGACGGTGTGGTCGCCGGCCGCGGCAGCCATCTCGGTACCGGCGGGATGGCGTCGAAGCTGTCCTCGGCGCTGCTGGCCGCCGACGCCGGCGTACCGGTGCTGCTGGCCGCGGCATCGGATGCGGCGACCGCACTGGCCGACGCTTCGGTGGGCACCGTGTTCGCACCGCGCGCCGAGCGCATGTCGGCGCGCCGGTTCTGGGTCCGCTACGCCGCCGAGGTCGTCGGGGGCGCTGACGCTGGACGACGGTGCCGTCCGCGCCGTTGTGCGCCAACGCCGTTCGCTACTGCCGCGGGCATCACGGCGCTGTCGGGCGCTTCTACGGCGGTGATGTCGTCGAATTGCGAGCCCAGGACGCGACGATGGTCGCCCGCGGCGTGGTCGCCTATGACCACGCCGAACTGGCCAACATGCTGGGCAGGTCGACCTCGGACCTGCCCGCCGAGATGCGCCGTCCCGCCGTGCACGCCGACGACCTGGTCGCCGTCTAACGGCGAAGCCTGTCGATCCTCGACTGGATCGACGCCAGCACCGACTTGATCCGCTCGGCCCGCTCGTCGGCGTCCTCCATCAATCGTCGTCGGCCGGGCGTGGCGATGCCGTGCACCGCTGCGGTCGCTTCGAAGCATTCACGAACGGCCGGATCGGCCAGCACCACCGCGCCCAGCATTCCCGGTGACAGTTCGCGGCTGCGCAACGTCCCGCGATAGTGCACCTCGGCCGGTATCCGTATCTCGAGAGCGCCACCCTCGAGCTGCTGTTTCGCGGTGGCGAGCAACAGCGTCAGCGTTGCCCGTGAGATGGCGTTGATCAGCAGGCCGCGACGGGGAAACCAGGGCAACGGCAGCTTGTCCGACTGTTTGTCGATCCCTCCGGTGAACAGGTACTCGATCAGGCTGCGGGTGCGGATCTCGGTGACATCCGACCACTTGACGTCGTCGCCGTCGAATTCGACGGACTCCGCGCTGATCGCGACACCGCCGAAATGGTTCAGCTTGCGCACCAGCCCCGCAGTTTCTCCGGCGTCAACGAATGGTCGGCGACCACATCCCCGATGCCCAGCGCCCTCCGCCCGACCACGGGTCCGGGTTCGGGCCGCCTGCTTTCCAGCAGAGCACGCAGCCACGAGACGTCGTCGGAGTCGGAATTCGATCGGCTTGCGGCGGCCACCCAAGCCATTTAAGCCGAATTCGCCACGGCCGGTAGCTCGTCGCTCAGCAGTGCGAGCATCGGTGAGCAGCCATTGTCGACCTTCACCGTTGCCAGGTCGTCGCCGCGGGTCCGGCCACGGTTGATGATCGCGATCGGCATGTTGCGCGCGGCGGCGTGCCGGACGAACCGGTATCCGGAGTACACCGTCAGCGAGGATCCGGCGACAAGTAGCGCGTCGGCCTCGTCGATCAGCGAATAGGCCTGTTCCACACGATCTTTCGGCACGTTCTCGCCGAAGTACACGATGTCGGGTTTGAGCATGCCACCGCACTCGAGGCAGTCGATGATCCGAAACGACGTGGTGTCACCGATGACGGCGTCCGCGTCCGGTGCCACCGCGATGCCACCGACCGCCTCGGCGCGTTCGGCGAAACCCGGGTTGGCCCTCTCCAGCAGGTCGGCCAGCGCGGCGCGCGACAGCGTGTGCCCACAATCCAGACAGGCCACCTGCGCGTATGTTCCGTGCAGGTTCACCACCGCCCGGCTACCCGCCTTGGTGTGCAGCAGGTCGACGTTCTGGGTGATCAAACCGGTCACCACACCCGCCAGTTCGAGCACGGCGAGCGCGCGGTGTCCGGCGTTGGGGCGCGTCTCGTCCATGTGCCGCCAACCGACGTGGTTGCGCGCCCAGTACCGCTGTCGAAACACCGGATCGGAGGTGAACTGGCGAATCGTCATCGGGTTGCTCGGCGGCGAGTCCGGACCCCGGTAGTCCGGGATCCCGGAGTCCGTCGACATGCCCGCTCCGGTGAGCACCGCGACCCGCCGGCCCCGCAGCAGGGCGACGAGTTCCGGTGCTTCCATGGGTTCGAGGGTAGGTGATCAGGCTCCCTGGTCGGATTGGCCCTGATCATCGCCCTCGGCGTGCTCGGTCAGCTCGGGCTGGGTCCCGTCCTTGTCGTCGTGCTTGTCGTCGTCTTGTCGTCGTCCTTGTCGTCGTCCTCGTCGTAATCCTCTTCGGCGACCAGGACCGTCTCGATCACCTCGACCCGCTTCTCGACGGAGCGATCGTCCAGCAACGGCACCTCGACGGTCAGGATGCCCCGGTCGTAGGTGGCGTGGATCTCGTCCTCATCGGCGCCGGCCGGCAGCGGAACGGTCCGGACGAAAGAGCCGTATGAGAATTCGGAGTGGCCGTTGGACTCGCTCGTCTGCGTGCGCTCGGCCTTGATGGTCAGCTGCCCGTCGTGGACGGTGACCTGGATGCTTTCACTGGGATCGATGCCGGGCAGTTCGGCCCGAACCTCGTAGACTCCCTGCTTCATCTCGTCCTCCAGCCGCAGCACGCGGTTGTCAAACAGCGGACGCAGACTCGACAGGGTGGGGAGGGTGGGGAAGTTGGCGAACGTCGGGAAGCCGGTGAAGAGTTCAGACAGTTCCGGCAGCAATGGCCGCGACTGGCGTTGAACGGCAAGCTTATTCACAATTCCTCCATGATTGTCGCGCCGTGGTGATGGTCCGAATGGCGTGCGTTCACGATGCGCGGCGCAGGGAAAATCGCCGGATCGGCCACGATGCGCGCGGGCGAACTACAGGCCAACACGAGACAGCGGCCCCTCAGCCCAGGCATTTCTCCGCCGCGACGATGTCGGCGTGCATGTTCTTCTCCATCATCGTCAACGCCGCATCGCCGAGTTCCGCGTCGATGTGCGCGACGGCGTCCGGCGGCACCACCACCTCGAAGTGGCGCACGTAGGCGTCGAGAGCGCTGTAGAGGATGCACTGTTCGGTGACCTGGCCGGTGAGGATCAGCCGTCGGGTATTCAACCGGCCGAGCAGGTAGTCCAACGAGCTGGAGTAGAAGGCGCTGTGCCGGACCTTGAGCACACGGAGGAAGTCGTTCGGCGGCGCGATCGGCGATACGAGGTCGGGGCGCTCGCCGTCCAGCGCGGCGGTGACGAGGTCCTCGAAGTCGCGCGTCGAAGTCCCCGTAGTTGTCGTTGACATAGATCAGGTCGACGTCGTCTCGCTCGTGGACCTGCGAAATGAGCGCGGCCAACGGTTCGACCATGTCGACGACGTTGGGCGCGAGCAGGTCCGCGTCTTTGTGGCGATATGTGTTCAGCATGTCGATGACCAGCACCGCAACCTCACTCATGGGGGGTTGCATACCCGGTTGTGTTTTCGGGCAACAATAATTGGGTCATGGATTTTTACTCGGCGTACCGGCAGGGGTTCGTCCGCGTTGCCGCGTGCACGCATCACACCACCCTGGCCGATCCCGCGGCCAACGCCGAGTCGGTGCTTCGGATGGCCCGGGATTGCCATGACGACAACGTCGCCCTGGCGGTATTCCCGGAGCTGACCCTGTCCGGGTACTCGATCGACGACATCCTCCTGCAGGACGCGTTGCTGGATGCGGTCGAGGACGCTCTCGCTCGACATCGTGGCGGCATCGGCGGAACTGATGCCGGTGCTGGTGGTGGGAGCGCCACTGCGTTATCAGCATCGGATTTACAACACTGCAGTGGTCATCCACCGCGGCCGGGCGCTCGGCGTCGCCCCGAAGTCGTACCTGCCGACCTATCGGGAGTTCTACGAACGCCGGCAGATGGCGGCCGGTGACGAGGTGCGCGGCGCGATCCGGATCGGTGATGCCGACGTACCGTTCGGGCCCGATCTCTTGTTCACCGCCGCCGATATGCCCGGATTCGTCTTGCACGTCGAGATCTGCGAGGACATGTTCGTGCCGATTCCGCCGAGTTCGCAGGCGGCGCTGGCGGGTGCGACCGTCCTGGCCAACCTCTCCGGCAGCCCGATCACGATCGGACGGGCGGAAGACCGGCCCTGCTGGCCCGGTCGGCCTCGGACCGCTGCCTCGCGGCATATGTCTACGCGGCCGCGGGCGAGGGTGAATCCACCACGGATCTGGCCTGGGACGGCCAGACCATGATCTGGGAGAACGGCGTCCGTCTCGCCGAGTCCGAGCGATTTCCCAAGGGGGAGCGGCGCGCGATCGCCGATGTCGATCTCGAGCTGCTCAGGTCAGAGCGACTGCGGATGGGCACCTTCGACGACAACCGGATCCATCATCGGCTCGCCACGGAGGCATTCCGGCGGGTGGAGTTCCAGCTCGATCCACCGTCGGGGGATATCGGGCTGCTCCGGGAGGTGGAGAGATTCCCGTTCGTGCCGTCGGATCCCGCACGGTTGCAACAGGATTGCTACGAGGCCTACAACATCCAGGTCGCCGGGCTCGAGCAGCGGCTGCGCGCGCTGGACTATCCCGAAGCTGGTCTCTGGGGCTGTCCGGCGGCCTGGACTCGACCCACGCCCTGATCGTGGCCGCCCGCGCCATGGATCGGGAAGGCAGGCCGCGCAGTGACATTCTCGCGTTCACACTTCCCGGTTTCGCGACGGGGGAGCGCACCAAGGGCAACGCCATCGACTGGCGGCCACACTCGGCGTCTCGTTCGAGGAGATCGATATCCGGCCCACCGCCGAGCTGATGCTCAAGGAACTGGGCCATCCCTTCGGCGGTGGCGAGAAGGTGTACGACGTGACCTTCGAGAACGTGCAGGCGGGACTGCGCACCGACTACCTGTTCAGGCTGGCGAACCATCGCGGCGGTATCGTGCTGGGCACCGGAGACCTCTCCGAGCTGGCACTGGGCTGGTCCACCTACGGTGTCGGCGACCAGATGTCGCATTACAACGTCAACGGCGGCGTGCCCAAGACCCTCATCCAGCACCTGATCCGCTGGGTCATCTCGTCCCATCAATTCGACGATGCGGTCAACGAGGTGTTGCAGTCGGTGCTGGATACCGAGATCACGCCCGAACTGGTCCCGTCGGGCGAGGACGAGGAGATCCAGAGCAGCGAAGCCAAGGTCGGACCGTATGTGCTGCAGGATTTTTCATTGTTCCAGGTGCTTCGGTACGGCTTCCGGCCGTCCAAGGTGGCGTTCCTGGCGTGGCATGCCTGGAATGACCCGGAGCATGGCGACTGGCCGACCGGTTTCCCCGAGGACAAGCGGCCATCGTACTCGCTGAAAGAGATTCGGCATTGGCTTCAGGTCTTTGCGCAGCGCTATTCTACTCGTTCGCCCAGTTCAAACGCTCCGCGATGCCGAACGGGCCGAAGGTGTCACACGGTGGTTCGCTGTCGCCGCGGGGCGACTGGCGTGCCCCGTCGGATATGTCTGCGCGCACCTGGCTCGACGAGATCGAGCGAGAAATCCCCGAAAACTGAACGCTAGGGGTCGGATTCACCAGAGCCGGGCCATCGGAGCTTGCCCGCGCCGATCGCGCCGGAAAGGGCGCCGAGAAGTACGCCGGCGGTCGACCACCACCATTGGCCGGTCATCGCGGCTACGGTCACACCGATGACGAGACCGATGATCAGCGGCATCCAGAGCCAGCCGGCCTCCTGCTTGCTGTTCATCTGCTTGCGTGCCATCACCGACCACGCTAGCGCAGTCCGGCATCGGCACTGGTCAGCGTTCGTAGCTGCCGGTAAGGATCCCGCGAGCGATCACATGGCCGGCCATGGCGCCCAGCAGCCCCTTCGCCGATGTCACGTCGCCGGGCACCCGCTGATCGAGGGCGAACACGTGAAAACGGTAGTGGTGCGGCCCGTGTCCGGGTACCGGTCGCGGGCCCCGGTATCCGTTGTTGCCCAGCAGCGTCGCGATGATACGCAAATCCGGCGTGTCGGTGCGGAAGTCGCCTTGCGCAAGACCCGCGGCGGTCGGTTCGAGCACCGCAATGCTGTGCAGCAATGGTTTTGGCAGGGGAACGTCGACGTCCTCCATGATCAGCACCAGCTGTTTCGCGTCGGCAGGCACGCCGCGCCAGTGCAGCCGCGGGGAAACGTTGTCGCCGACACCGTCTCCGGCGTGCATCGCAGGGATGACGCCGCCATGGTTGAACGTCGGACTGCTGACGGTGATCAGTTCCGGCGCCGCGAACGCCGGTGCGGTCAACGGGCTGCGCCGCGTACCTGCCCGCACCGGACGGAGTAGCCTGCCGACCAGTCGGATCACGCGCCGCTTCCGGCGTTGCGCATCGCAACCGCACCCGGGCAGCGCATACCGAATGTGGAGATCGCGGTGTAGGTCGCGGCCAAGGCCTGACCTCCTGTCGCAGAAAGTATTGTTGTTATACATATATAACGACTACCCTTGACGAGCAAGAATTCGGCGACTGCGCCTTATGCTGTGAGTCTGATGAGAGTCCATGACTTCCGCACCGCGACCGAGCTGTCGGCCGGCGCAGGAGTACCGCTTCACCGGCAATTGTTCCTGGTGCTGCGCGACGAGATCGCTCGCGGAGCGCTTTCGCCCGGCGATCCGCTGCCCACCGAACAGTCTCTGTGCGAGCAGTTCGGCGTGTCGAGAATCACGGTCCGGCGCGCACTGACCGACCTGTCCGACGCCGGACTGATCCAGCGCAAGCAGGGCGTTGGATCTTTCGTGCGTGACAACGCGCCAATGCGTCGGCAGACCGGCGGGCGGTCGTTCATCGATGAGTTGCGCAAGATCGAATTCGAAACCGAAGCCGAAGTCCTCGAGCGCGACATCAGGAGTGTGCCCCAGATGGTCGCCGACCAATTGGGTTGCGATCGTGCGCTGCACATACACCGGCTGCGGCGGGCGCGCAGGACCGGTGAACCGTTGATGATCACCGAGGCGTGGTTACCGATCGGGCTGGCGGACACGATCACCGAGGATGAGCTGTCCCGAGTGCCGTTGTACCGCCTGCTCTCGAGTGCCGGGGTGGACCTGGAGCGGGTCCAGAACGAGATCACCGCCGAGATCGCCGGACCCACCGCGGCCCGGCTGCTCAACACCGCGATCGGAGCCGCGCTGATGCGGATCAACAGGGTGGCGTTCGTCGGCGGCGAACCGCACCATTACCTGTCGACCCTGTTATCGCCCAACAGGAGTCGGATCGTGTTCAGCCAGGCGGCGGCCGGAGGCGACGCGGACGACGGATTGTCGGTCGCCCACGACGTATCCCGGCCTAGCGACTGAGCCCACCCCGGGGACGAAGCACCTTCGGTGTGACCAAGGGATTCCGAGCGCGAACACCTGAACTATTGCGGTATGACTCACCGGACTGCCCGCCATTCGCAGCGGCACCGTCGGCATCACGGGATGCGCCTGGGTCACGTGATCCGTCGGCATCGCCGGATGCTGTGTCACCGGATGCAGTGGCATCCGAATCACGGTCCGTGGCTCGCCGCGACGCCGGCTCGCCGGGTTCGCGCGCCGTGACGGAGCATCCGCGGCCCGCGGCGCAGGGTCCGCGGCTCTTCTCCAGTCGCTTGTCGGCGGTGGCGACGGTTTGCGTGCGGTTGATGGTTCTGTCGGCGACGTCCCGCTTCGAGGCGGAGTCGTTGGCGGCCGTCGGTCTCGCGTTGCTCTCGGCACGGTTGGCACCGCTCAGCGGGTTGTCGGCGGCAGCAGAATTCGAAGCTGAGTCCGGGCTCTTCCTGACGACGTCGGTCAACGACGGCGCGCCAGTCGTCCGCGGTGGGTCGTTTCGGCGGTAACCGGCGTCGACCACGGGCTTCAACGCGTTGTTGATCGCGTCGACGGCAGGCTTGGGAACCCCCCAATCACGCAGCGGTTGCAGCAGCGGCAGGTCCGGGCTCGGCACGAGATACGTCGTCGTGGCGCCACCGATGGAGTTCACGGTGGTCGTGACGTTCGTCTTCGGTACCTGCCTGCCCGAGATCGACCGACACCGTGGCGTTGTGCAGTGACGGGAAGCCGGGGATGAGTCCCGAGCCCGCAATCGCGTTCAGCGTCGCCAACAGGTTCCACGGTCGGTCCGGAAAGTCCGCCCATCCGTCGTACTCCTGCGCCACGACGATCACGTCGTAGGGCGTCTCCGGCTCCGGCCGCGGGGTGTAGTTCAGCACGGGGATGAACGTGTCTGTGAAGTGAGTGAGGATCCCGTTCCCGCGGTTCAGCGCGGCTACCGTGACAAATGAAAGCTCCTCGGCCCGTTCTTCATTCGAGCCGGCCATCCGCCGCATCACCGCATCCACGACCAGAGAGCCTTCGGATACGCCCAGCACGATCGTCGGCCCCGAAGTAGTCCCGATGACCTCCTCGAGTTCCTCGACGCCGGGCATCACGGATTCGCCCACCGTCAGCGAGGCGGCCCGGTGAGCGGCCACGCCTGAGCCGGCCATTTCACACTCACCCTGGTGTCGCCTGCATAGCGCCCGCTGAGGATCGACGCCATTTCCGCATCGCTGAAGACGGATTGATCCTTCCCGCCGATCATCAGGACTGTCGCGGCCGGAATCCAGCCGATGGCGGGGAAGGTGAGCGAAACCAGCACGACGAGCGCAACTGTTATCGGCATGGCGGCTCTGGCCAGCCTCACCGGCGCGTCTGTGAAGACCATCGGCCGTTCTCCTCGACTATCGGCCAATCACTGCCGGTTACACGGTATGGCCGGCGCCGTCGGAGGAGGTGAGTACTGGCGTACTCGAACTCACCCCTGGGTCAGAGCCGTCCATCGACCTGCAGGTCGGGATGCACCCAGGTCGGTGACCGCCGTTCCTTGAACGCGCGGAAACCCTCGAGGGCCTCGGGCGACGAATAGCTTGCCTGCATGCCGATGCGGTCGAAGAGGCCGAGGTAGTTGTCGAGGCTCGACTTGACCAGGCCGCGAGCCGCAGGCGCGGTCCGGCAACACGAGGCGAGCACGTCGCGCGCGGCGTCGAGCAGCTCGTCGTGCGGCACCACCCGGGCGACCATGCCCCACTCGTGGGCCTCGTGCGCCGTCAGGGTCCGGCCGGTGAACATCAGGTCCCGGGTGCGCACCGGCCCGATCAGCCGCGCCAGCATCTGGCTGTAGTAGGTGTCGGCGATGCCGCGCAGCAGCTCGGGCACCCGGAACGTCGCCCGATCGCTGACCACGGTCATATCGCTGCAGAGCGCGATCTGCAGTCCGCCACCCTGGCACAGCCCGTTGACCGCCGACACCACCGGCTTCACCGACTGGCGCAGCGTCTCGAACGGTGCACGTCCATCCCCAGCGCGGACCCGAAAGTCAGCCAGTTGTCCGAGCCGTCGCCGCCGCCCATGTCGCCGCCGGGCGCGAAGACGTCGCCGGATCCGGTGATCAGCAGACCCGCGAGGTCGGGATCGGCGTCGACGTGGCGGATCGCGTACCGGATCCCGAAGTACATCGCCGGGGTCATCGCATTGCGGGCCTCCGGCCGGTCGAGCGTGCAGACGCCGAATGCCCCGTCCCGGGTGAACCGCAGGTACGGCGTGCCCAGCCAGTCGCCGTCGGGTGGTCGTGGCGTGCTCGTCATCGTACCTTTCCTCCGCCTGTCGGTTGGCTCGGCGTCGTCGAGGGCGTCGTCGATGGCCTCGGCGTACGGCGCGCAGTCTCCGGCGCCGGGCACCAGGGTCGCCAGGGCGCCGGCCGCACACGCCCGCCGCAGCGCCTGCTCGTGACCCGATGTCCAGCCGGCGGCGAGCACCCCGGCGAACACGTCGCCGGCGCCGGTGGTGTCGACCGCCTCGACCGGAGGCGACGGCACGTCGAACCGCTCGTCCTCGCCCAGATAACTCGCTCCGCGCGAGCCCCGGGTGATCACCAGATGAGGTACCGGCCAATGCCATTCGCGGCGCTTCGGTCTCGTTACCACGACGACGTCCGCAAGCGCCGACAGCGCCAGCAGGTCGTGCGGTTTCGCGCCGGCCGGCGATGCGTTGACGATCAGGACCGCGTCCGCGGCACGCGCGACCCGGGCGGCGTCGATGGCCGTGGAGATCGGGATCTCCAACTGCAGCAGCACCACGTCGCTGTCGGCGATCACCGCGCGGATGTCGGCGGAGCTGACACTCAGATGCGCGTTGGCGCCGGGTGCCACCACGATGGTGTTCTCGGCGGCGGCATCGACCACGATCACCGCCGAACCGCTCGGCCCGGGCAGGCCGACCACGCCGTGCAGTCCGACCTCGTTTTCATGCAGGTGCGCACGCAGCTGCTGCGGCGGCCGGGTCCGAGCCCAGCGCGGCCACGAGTCGATCGCGGCGCCGGCGCGGGCGGCGGCAACCGCCTGATTGCCACCCTTGCCGCCCGGCGACGACGAAAACGACGACGCGAGCAACGGTTTGCCCCGGCCGCGGCAGCGCATCCACCGTGAAAGTCAAATCGACGTTGACACTGCCCACCACGCAGACCCGCGCCGCCATACCCGTCAACGCTAGCCCAGCGGACCCGAGAAGATGCGGTGTGGGGTGACGCCGCGCGCGGGTCTGCGGTGTTAGCGACCTGACACGCGTCGAGCGCCGCGGACAGGTCCGATACGCTGGACCAATGAGTCTGCAAGCGCCCGCGCGCTGCCGCGACTTGCGCGCAGCAGGTCCACGACGCCGCCCGCACGGGCCCGCGTCGCCGCCCGCGAATTGGCCATCGCTGAGCACCGCGGCCAAGAACCGCGCGCTGCATGCCGCCGCCGACACCGTGCTGAGCGAGCCCGCACCATCCTGGATGCCAACGAGGAGGACCTCGACGCCGCCCGCGCGGCCGGCACACCCGACGCGATGCTGGACCGGCTGGCGCTGAACCCGCAGCGCGTCGACGGCATCGCCGCCGGGCTGCGACAGGTCGCCGGCCTTCCCGACCCGATCGGCGAGGTGCTGCGCGGACAGACCCTGCCCAACGGGCTGCAGCTGCGCCAGCAGCGCGTACCGCTCGGTGTGATCGGCATCGTCTACGAAGGCCGGCCCAACGTGACCGTCGACGCCTTCGGCCTGACGCTGAAGTCGGGCAACGCCGTGCTGCTGCGCGGCAGTTCGTCGGCCGCCCATTCCAACCAGCACTGGTGACCGCGCTGCGCGCCGCGCTGGCGATCCGAGGACCTGCGACGTCGACGCCGTGCAGCTGCTGCCCAGCGATGACCGCGCCAGCGTCACCCATCTGATCCAGGCCCGCGGCCTGGTCGATGTCGTGATCCCGCGCGGCGGAGCGGGTCTGATCGACGCGGTGGTGCGCGACGCCCAGGTGCCCACCATCGAGACCGGTGTCGGCAATTGCCATGTGTATGTCCATGAGTCGGCCGACCTCGAGGTGGCCGAACGTATTCTGCTCAACGCCAAGACCCGCAGGCCCAGCGTCTGCAATGCCGCCGAGACGCGTGCTGGTCGACGCGGCCATCGCCGCGTCGCGGTGCCCCGACTGGCCGGGGCACTGCAGGACGCCGGGGTGACGGTGCACGCCGATCCCTCCGAAGAGGAGCTGCGGGCGGAGTTCCTGTCGATGGACATCGCGTTGGCGGTGGTCGACGGTCTCGATGCCGCGATCGCGCACATCAACGAATACGGCACCGGGCACACCGAGGCCATCGTGACGACGAATCTTGCTGCTGCACAACGGTTCACCGAACAGGTCGACGCGGCGGCGGTCATGGTCAACGCATCGACCGCGTTCACCGACGGTGAGCAGTTCGGCTTCGGCGCGGAGATCGGCATCTCCACCCAGAAGCTGCATGCCCGCGGGCCGATGGGCCTTGCCAGAGTTGACGTCGACCAAGTGGATCGTGTGGGGAGACGGCCACACCCGTCCGGCTTGAGACAGGAGAACTGCCGATGAGCGTCCCCGCACGCCCAGCGCCGCTGTTCGCCGACATCGACGATGTCGCGCGGCGCCTGGCCGAAACCGGCTACCTGCCCGACACCGCAACGGCCACCGCGGTCTTCCTCGCCGACCGGCTCGGTAAGCCGCTGCTGGTGGAGGGCCCCGCGGGCGTCGGCAAGACCGAATTGGCCCGCGCGGTCGCGCAGGCCACCGGCTCGGGTCTGGTCCGGCTGCAGTGCTACGAGGGCGTCGACGAGGCCCGCGCGCTCTATGAGTGGAACCACGCCAAGCAGATCCTGCGCATCCAGGCCGGGCACGGCGACTGGGAGCAGACCAAGACCGACGTGTTCTCCGAGGAGTTCCTGCTGACCCGCCCGCTGCTGACCGCGATCCGGCGCACCGAGCCGACGGTGCTGCTGATCGACGAGACCGACAAGGCCGACATCGAGATCGAGGGCCTGCTGCTGGAGGTGCTCTCCGACTTCGCGGTGACGGTGCCCGAGCTCGGCACGATCACCGCCGAGCGCACCCCGTTCGTCCTGCTGACCTCCAACGCGACCCGGGAACTGTCCGAGGCGCTCAAGCGCCGCTGCCTGTTCCTGCACATCGACTTCCCCGACCCCGACCTGGAGCGGCGCATCCTGCTCTCCCGGGTGCCCGAGCTGCCCGAGCATCTGGCCGAGGAGCTGGTGCGCATCATCGGCGTGCTGCGCGGCATGCAGCTCAAGAAGGTGCCGTCGGTGGCCGAGACGATCGACTGGGGCCGCACCGTGCTGGCGCTGGGCCTCGACACCATCGACGACGAGCTGATCGCCGCGACGCTGGGCGTGGTGCTCAAGCACCAGTCCGACCAGATCAAGGCCGCCGGGGAGCTGAGGCTCAACTGATGGCCGTCCGACGCACCCGTCCGCCGCAGCCGCTCGCCCCACACGGCATTCCCGGCCATCTGGTGGAGTTCGTCGAAGCGCTGCGCGGGCAAGGCATTTCGGTGGGTCCGTCGGAGACGGTGGACGCCGGCCGGGTGATGTCGACGCTGGGTCTGGGCGACCGCGAGGTGCTGCGCGAAGGTATCGCGTGCGCGGTGCTGCGCCGCTCCGGACCATCGCGACACCTACGACGCGATGTTCGATCTGTACTTCCCGGCCGCGCTGGGCGCCAGGACGGTGTTCTCGACGAAGACGGAGCCGGACGACGACCGGGCCTGCCGCCCGAGGACATCGAGGCGATGCGGCAGCGCGCTGCTCGACATGCTTAGCGACAACGACGATCTGGCCAATCTGGACGAGCGGTTGGCGGCGATGATCGCCCAGATCGTCGAGGCCTACGGCCGCTACAACTCCAGCCGCGGCCCGTCGTACTCGTCGTATCAGGCGCTCAAGGCGATGAGCCTGGACGACCTCGAGGGCCGGCTGCTGGCGGGGCTGCTGGCGCCGTACGGTGACGAGCCGACGCCGACGCAGGAGCAGATCGCCAAAGCGACTTGCTGCCCAACGGATCGCACAGCTACGCAAGATGGTCGAGGCGGAGACGAAGCGGCGCACCGCCGAGCAGCTGGGCCGCGACCACGTGCAGATGTACGGTGTTCCGCAGCTCGCCGAGAACGTCGAGTTCCTGCGCGCCTCCGGCGAGCAGTTGCGGCAGATGCGCCGGGTGGTCGCAGCCGCTGGCCCGCACGCTGGCCACCCGGCTGGCCGCGCGGCGGCGACGTTCGCGGGCCGGCGAGATCGACCTGCGCAAGACGCTGCGCAAGTCGATGTCCACCGGCGGTGTGCCGATCGACGTGGTGCTCAAGAAGCCGCATCCGGCCCGGCCCGAGCTGGTGGTGCTCTGCGATGTGTCCGGTTCGGTCGCGGGCTTCAGCCACTTCACGCTGCTGCTGGTCCATGCACTGCGGCAGCAGTTCTCCCGGGTCCGGGTCTTCGCCTTCATCGACACCACCGACGAGGTCACCCAGCTGTTCGGCCCCGACTCCGACCTCGCCGTCGCGGTGCAGCGCATCACCCGCGAGGCCGGGGTGTACACCCGCGACGGCCACTCCGATTACGGCCACGCGTTCGTGTCGTTCCTCGACCAGTATCCGAATGTGTTGTCACCGCGCAGTTCCCTGCTGGTCCTCGGCGACGGCCGCAACAACTACCGCAACCCCGAGACGGATCTGCTCGCCCACATGGTCAACGCCAGCAGGCACGCGCACTGGCTGAACCCCGAGCCCAAACACCTCTGGGGCAGCGGCGACTCGGCGGTGCCGCGCTACCAGGACGTCATCACGATGCACGAGTGCCGGTCGGCCAAGCAGCTGGCCTCGGTGATCGACGCCCTGCTCCCGGTCTAGTTTCTCCGCGCGAGCGGTATTCCAGCGACAAGTACGTTCGGATCTCGCACACTTGGCGGGAACTATGCAGTTTCGCGGCGACTAAGTCGAAGCGAGACGGTGATGTCGCCGCCCTTCGGGTCGGCGTCCGACACCAGCGACCATGGCGCCCGATAGATCCGGCCCGGCGCCGCCGGCCACGGCGTGCGCCTGGTGGCGAGCACCCGGCCGTCCTGCACGGCGCGCAGCTTGGGCAGCCTGCGGTACTCGTCGGCCCACAGCAGCAGATCGCCCCGCGCGGGCGACCCCGCCGTCGGGCGAGACCAGTTGCGGTGCGACCCATCTCAGCGGCGCCGCGGCGCGGATGCGGACGGCCGCTCGGGCGGTTCATCGCGGCCGCGCAGCCAGCCGCCAGCGCGGCGCGACGTGGCGGCCGTCGAGAGCGGCGCCGTCGGCGGTGTCGACCGGGTGCAGCAGGTTGCCGACGGCGAACACCCCGGGCCGGCTGGTCCGCAGGCGCGGCGTCCACGACAGGGCCGCGGGTCGCGGCGTCCATCGCCAGGCCGCCGGTGCGGGCCAGCTCGTGATCGGGGATCCAGTCGCCGGTGAACACGACGTGTCGCACTCGATGGCGGCGCGCGCGCCGGTGTCGCAGCTTCTCGACGGTGACGGAGCGCACCCGGTCCCTGCCGTGGATGCCGACCACCCGGCTGCGGGTCAGCACCGGTCCGTTCATCAGGCACCCGGCCGAGCATGCGGAACGCCGCGTAGGCCTCGGCGCGCGGGTAACCGCTGACCATCGCGACTGTGGCGCAACCGGCTTCGCGCAAGGTCAGCACCGCCGACCAGCTGACCAGCTCGGCGCCGACGATCGACGGCGCGGCCGCCGACGTCGGCATGATGCAGGTGCACCAGGTTCTGCAGCTGGCCGGTGGTGTACACGCCGTCCGGCCGATCACCGGCGATGAGCCGGGCCGGTCGCGGCCGCTCGCGCGCACCGGTGGCCAGGACGACCGCGTCGGCGGTGACGGTGCGCACGCCGCGGGGTGAGGTGACCTGCAGGGTCGCTCCCCGGCCCAGCCGGTGACCATCGCCTCGGTCTCCAGCACGGCGCCGGCCTCCGCGGCCGTGCGGTGAGCCGCCGGGCGTAGGCGGGCCCGGAGATGAAGCGCCGCAGGTCGCGCATGCCGTAGCCGAGATGGTCGCTGTGGCGGGGGATGCCGCCGGTCTCGGCTCGCGTTCGAGGACCAGGACCTCGCCGTCGACCGCCGGGGCCAGAGCGGCGGCGGCGGTCAGACCGGCCGGTCCGCCACCGACGATCGCGACCGCGACATGGGCGTGTGCCGCGTCATCGCGCCGTCGCCCGACTCGCAGCGAGCGCCCGGGTCCTGCGCTCCGCAGTAGAAGCCCTGGCAGCGGCCGTTCATCACCCGGGTGCGGCGCCGCAGCCCGTCGAGGTCGGCCGGCGGGATGGGGGAGTGCGAACGCGTCGCGGATCTCGCCGGCGGTCACCCGCTCGCAGAAGCAGACGATGCGGCCGTACTCCGGGTCGGCGGCGATCCGTTCGGCGTCCTGGTACGGGCGCAGCGCGGCCTCGCCGAGGTTGGGCATCCGCGGCGGCGGCGGGCAGATCCGGCGCGCTCGGTCGACGTCGAGGCCGGCCTCGGCGAGCAACCCCGTCACGTACTCGGCGATCGCCATCCCGGACGTCAGACCGGTGGACCGGATTCCGCCGACGAGGACGTAGCGCTGCCCGCGAGTCGACGTCGATCAGGTAGTCGTCGTGATCGATCGCGGCGCGCAGTCCGGCGTAGGTGGCGGTGATCTCCTCGTCGAACAGGGCGGGCATCAGCGCGCGTCCCTTGGACAGCAGGAACTCGAGGCCGTCCTCGGATGTGCCGGTGGCGGTGCGGTCTTCGAGGTTCTCCGACGTCGGACCCGACCATGACGTTGCCGTAGATGGTCGGGCTGACCAGCACGCCCTTGCCCCGCGACGACGGCACGGCCAGCACGATGCACGGCACCATCGGCCGGGCGAGCTTGTCGAACACCAGCAGCTCGCCGCGGCGCGGTGTGACGGTGAAGCGGTGATGGCCGAATTCGGCGTCCAGATGGTCGGCGCCCAGGCCCGGCGGCGTTGATGATCCAGCGGCCGCGCACGTCGCCGCGGGTGGTCGTGAGCGTGGTGTGTCCGTCGCCGACGACGACGCCGGTGACCCGCGCGCCACGCAGCAGACCGCGCGCCGCGCGCGACGGCGTCGGTGGCCAACGCCAGGTTGGTGGTCCAGGTGCAGATGATGGACTCGCCGGGCACCGTCAACCCGGCCAGCGCGCCTGGCCCGAGGTCGGGCACCCGCCGGTACACCTCGTCGGCCGCGACGATCTCGCAGCGGTGGTATCCGTTGCGTTCGGCCTTGGCCTTCAGGCCGGGCAGCGCGTCGAGCTCTTCGTCGGTCCACGCGACGAGCAGCGCGCCGGTGCGTTCGACCGGGATCCCGGTCTGCTCGGCGTACTCGCCGAGCAGCTGGTAGCCCCGCGCCACCAGCCGGGACTCCAGGGTGCCCGGCGTGGCGTCGAATCCGGTGTGCAGCAGGGCGGTGTTGGCCTTGCTGGTGCCGTCACCGACGTCGTCGCGGGCCTCGAGCAGGGTCACCGACAGCGCGGTGCCGGCCAGCGTCGCGCGCGATCGCGCAGCCAACGATCCCGGCGCCGACCACGACGACGTCGCGACAGCGGGGATGCCACTCATGTATTCGTTGTCTCCCGTTCTGCGCAGTACTGATTCCGCGGCGCGCCGCCACCGTGCCAGGTACTCCGCGGCGCGGTCAGCCGGCCACCGAGGCTCGTAGGTGTGCTGTGGTGTCCACGCGCCGACCGCGTCCGCGAACGCCGATTCCGGATCGAGAGCCAGCCGCGCGCACGCCGCGGCACCGAGCGCCGTCGCGTGCAGCGACGGGTAGACATCGACGGGGATGCGGGACAGATCGGCCTGTGCCTGCATGAGCACCGCGGAGCGGGTCAGTCCGCCGTCCACCCGCAGCCGGGTCAGGGGCTGACCCAGATCGGCGGCGACGAGATCGGCCAGCGCGGCCACCTGTGCGGCGATGCCCTCCATGAGGGCGCGCACCAGATGCCCGCGCCCGCTGGACAGCGTCATGCCGGCGAACGACGCGGTGGCCGCCGAATCCCACCAGGGCGCCGCCAGTCCGGCCAGCGCGGGCACGCACAGCACGCCGTCGCTGGAATCGGCTGCGGCGGAGTCGATCTGGTCTGCGGCAGGGCACCAACCCGAGGTCGATCGCCCATCGCACCGCGGAGGCGGCGGTGTAGACCTGGCCGTCGACGCAGTACGAGGCGTGCTCACGCAGCCGCCAGGCGACCGAGGTGGTCAGCCCGGACGTCGACCGCGCCGGATCGGTCGCCCAGTTGAGCAAGCAGGAACGCGCCGGTGCCGAAGGTGCACTTGGCGGCACCGGGCTCCAGGCAGCTTTCGGCCAGCAGCGCGGCCTGCTGGTCGACGATCAGTCCGGTCACCGGGATCGATCGGCCCGAAAACGTCTGTGCTGACCGACGATCTGGTCGCTGCCGACGATCTCGGGAAGCGTCTCGCCGGTCAGGCCGAACAGGTCGATCAGCTCGGCGTCCCACTGGGCCGTGTCCAGGACGATCAGCAGCGACCGGCTTGCGGTCGAGGCGTCGGTGACGAACGCGCCGCACAGCCGATGCACCAGCCAGGTGTCGGTGGTGGTCACCACGCCCGCCGTGGTCAGATTCGCCCGGATCCACGCCATCTTCGGGGCGGAGAAGTACGGGTCGAGCACCAGTCCGGTGCGCTGCGGCGATCGCATCGGCCGACGCCGACAGCGCGCGCGCAGATCGACTCGGCCCGCCGGTCCTGCCAGACGATCGGCCGGGCGTCAGCGGCTGCCCGGTGGCGCGATCCCAGGCCAGGACGGTCTCGCCCTGGTTGGCCAGTGCCACGGCGTCGACCGGAACGCCGGCCTGCGACAAGGCCCGGCGTCCGGCGGTCGACGACGGAGTCGAACAGCGCCTCCGGATCCTGCTCGACCGCCGCCGCCCGCCAGATACTCCGGCCGCAGAGCCACCTCGGCGATCGACACGACCCGTCCGGTCTCGTCGACGACGATGGCCTTGGTGCCCGAGGTGCCCTGGTCGATCGCCAGGACGTGGTGCATGGTCAAACCCTGTCAGTCCTGGGTCGCTTCGCGCTCGAGTTCGGCGTCGATCGAATGCATGTCGGGCATCGTCAGGCCGTGCCGGCCCCGGGTGGCCAGCAGGTAACCGAGATAGCACGCACCGATGACCACCATCACGATGACGTACATCCACGCCTGCTTGAAACTCGCGTCCCGGAACAAGGCGAGTTCGAACACCAGCCACACCACGGCGACCGCCAGCATCGGTATCTCCCACGCGCCGAGATTGAACTTGCCACTGACCGGCAGGGACTTGCGCTTGATGAGGTACAGGACCACCGTCGAGGCGTACATCACGGCGGGCAGCAGCGTGGCGGCGCCGAACAGGGTGAACAACGCGGTCTCCGAGTGCGAGAAGATGGCCAGGATCAGTTCGGCGAGAACGACATACAGCACGGTCGCCTTCAACGGCGTGTGGAACCGCGGCGAGATCTGGTTCCACTGCTGCCAGCCGGGGAAGCGTTCGTCGCGCGACATCGCCCAGGTCAGCCGGACGCCGGTGATCATGATCACCAGGCCACAGGCGAAGATCGCGATCACCACCATCAGCAGCAGGAGAGTGGCGACGGCCGATCCCGAGGGTGTCGTCGATGACGTCGGCGATCGGTGTGCCGGATTCGGCCAGCGCCACCGGGTCTCCCGCGGCCAGCGTCACGGCGAGGATGAAGAAGAAGCCGAGCACGCCGGACGCGATGACCGCCTGCCACATCGCCCGCGGGACGACCCGCTCGGGGTCGTTGGTCTCCTCGGCGAGGTTCGCCGCCGACTCGAAACCGACGATGGTGAATGCGCCCAGCAGGAATCCCAGCATCCACGGGCCTGCGGAGGTCCAGTCACCGAAACTCCAGAACCCTTCGGCCGGAACGGCGCCCTTGCTGAACAGATTCGAGAAGTCCATGTCACCGCGCACGGCGGCCACGACGAGCAGCAGCACGGTCAGCGTCACCATGCCGATGAGTTCGAGGGAGACGAAGGCGTTGTTCACCCGCTCCGCCCACGGCGTCGAGAGCGCCACCAGCAGAGCTTGGATCAACAGCACGATCGCGGTGACCATCCAGGTGATCGTCGCGGTGCCGTCGTAATTCAGCAGCACCGGCAAGATGGTCGAGGCGATCGTGTAATCCACCGCGACGACGACGATGGCCAGGAACGTGAACGAGATCCACCCGAGAATCCAGCCCAGCATCGGGTTGGCCAGCCGCGACATCCACTGATAGTGGTAGCCGGTCACGGGGATGCGGGCGGCCAACGCGCCCAGCACGAACGCCACAGCGAGCTGGCCGATGACGGCGATCGGCCAGGTCCAGATGCCGACCGGGCCGGATGAGTTCAGCACCGCACCGTACGTGGTGAAGATGCCGGTGGCGATGGAGACGAACGCGAACGCCACCGCGAAGGACGCGAATCCCCCGGTGCGCCGCTCCAGAGACTGCTTGTAGCCGAACTTGGCGAGGTCGGCTGCGTCGCTGCGGGTTGTGGGATCCGGACCCGACATCGTTCCTCCAGTGGTATAGACCAGATGGTTTAACCGTAGTATGGGTGTGACCTACACCATCGTCAAGCAGAGTCACGAAGTGTTTACAAACCGATGGCATAGACCAACTGGTCGGCGGCCGCGGCTACTCTGCAGACATGTCTGCCGCGGCGATCCCCAGATACATCGCGATCGCCGCCGTCGTCCGCGACCGCATCGCCACCGAGCAGCTGGGACCGCACACCTTGCTGCCGTCCGAACGGGAGCTGGCCCAGCAGCACGGCGTCAGCAGAATGACGGCACGCCAGGCGCTGTCGCTGTTGGAGAGCGAAGGCGTGGTCTACCGCAAACCGCCGCGTGGCACCTTCGTGGCCGAGCCGCGGGTGCGCTTCCACATCGGCAGCTTCTCCGAGGAGGTGTCGCGGCTCGGGCGTCGTCCCGCCGCTCGTCTGCTCTGGGCCGAACATCAGCGCCCGACTCCGGCCGTGCGGCTGGCCCTCGGTCTCGAGGACGACGCGATGGTCAACGTCTTCCACCGGTTGCGCTCCGTCGACGACGTCCCGTTCGCGCTCGAGACGACGTTCCTGCCCGCGGATCTGACGCCGGGCATCCTGGACACACCCGAGGACGGGTCGCTGTGGGCGGTCCTGCGGAGCCGGTACGGCATCGACCTGGCCAGGTCGACAGCGGTGCTGGAATCAATCGTCCTCGACGACGCGTCCAGCGGGCAGTTGGGCGTGCGCGCCGGTTCGGCGGGCACCCTGCTCACGCGTTGCACCGAGGACGCCGCGGGCCGGTGCGTGGAATACGCGCGTGATGTGTACCGGGCGGACCGGGCGGCATTCGAGGTTTCCGAACTCCTCGGCGCGCATCGGCTGTCGCCGGTCTGAGCGGACCGCGCCACTGCCGTAAGCTGGCTATTCGTGCAATCTCGACGCAGGCTCGGCGTGATGGGTGGAACGTTCGATCCCATCCACAACGGTCACCTGGTTGCGGCGAGTGAGGTTGCCGATCGCTTCGAGCTCGACGAGGTGGTGTTCGTTCCGACCGGCCAGCCGTGGCAGAAGCACCATCGCTACGTCACGGCGGGCGAGGACCGTTATCTGATGACCGTGATCGCCACGGCCTCCAATCCCCGGTTCTCGGTCAGCCGGGTCGACATCGATCGCGGCGGCCCGACCTACACCAAGGACACGCTGCGCGACCTACGGGGGCTCAATCCCGACGCCGATCTCTACTTCATCACCGGGGCGGACGCTTTGGCATCGATCCTGTCGTGGCAGAACTGGGAGGAGATGTTCTCGATCGCGAGGTTCGTCGGAGTCAGCCGGCCCGGTTACGAGCTGGACGGCAAGCACATCTCCGCGGCGATGAAAGAACTGCCTGCCGACGCACTGCAGCTCGTCGAGGTGCCCGCGCTGGCGATCTCGTCGACCGACTGCCGCAAGCGCGCCGAAGTTGATCGCCCCATCTGGTATCTGGTGCCCGACGGCGTGGTGCAATACGTGGCCAAGCGACAGCTGTACCGAACGCCCAGCCTGTCGAACCCGGAGGGACAGTCATGAGCGCGTCCGACGAGGCGATCGCCATGGCGACGGTTGCCGCGCAGGCCGCGTCGGCCAAGCTCGCCGACGACGTCGTCGTCATCGATGTGTCCGGGCAGCTCGTCATCACCGACTGTTTCGTCATCGCCTCGGCCTCCAATGAGCGGCAGGTCAGCGCCATCGTCGACGAGGTCGAGGAGAAGATGCGCGGCGCCGGGTACAAGCCGGCGCGTCGAGAGGGCACCCGCGAGGGCCGCTGGGTGCTGCTGGACTTCGTCGACATCGTGGTGCACATCCAGCATCAGGACGAACGGAACTTCTACGCCCTGGACCGGCTGTGGCGGGACTGCCCGGTGCTGCCCGTCGACCTGGATGCGCAGGAGCCGGCCGAATGACGGTGCGCCGGCTGGTCATGCTCCGGCACGGGCAGACCGAGTACAACGCCAACAGCAGGATGCAGGGTCAGCTGGACACCGATCTCTCGGAACTGGGCCGCGAACAGGCGGTGGCCGCGGCCGAGGTGCTGGCGAAGCGGCAGCCGCTGGTCATCGTGTCATCGGATCTCCGGCGGGCGCTGGACACCGCCGTCGCGCTCGGCGAGCGGTCGGGGCAGCCGGTGCTGGTCGACACCCGGCTTCGCGAGACGCACCTGGGCGTCTGGCAGGGGCTGACACATCTCGAGGTCGACGCGGCCGCTCCCGGTGCGCGGCTGGCGTGGCGGGACAACGCGCGGTGGGCACCGCACGGCGGGGAAAGCCGCGTCGACGTCGCGGCACGCAGCCGTCCGCTACTGCAGGAGCTGTTCACCGAGCAGAGCGAGTGGGGTCGAGACGATCCGGAACGGCCGGTGGTGCTGGTGGCCCACGGCGGCCTGATCGCCGCCCTGACCGCCGCAGTGCTGGGACTGCCGGTCGAGAACTGGCCGGTGCTCGGTGGCATGGGCAACGCGAGCTGGGTTCAACTGTCCGGGCATTCGAGTGCCGACGCCTCATTCGAGTCCGTTCGGTGGCGCCTCGATGTGTGGAACGCCTCGGCACAGGTCGCCAACGATGTCCTGTGAACCGGGAAACCGTCGCACCCTGCTGATCTTCTGCGATTCGCTGTCGTACTACGGACCGACCGGTGGCCTGCCGTCCGATGATCCGCGGATATGGCCGAATATCGTTGCCGACCAACTGGGTTGGGACGTCGAATTGATCGGACGGATCGGGTGGACCTGCCGCGACGTGTGGTGGGCGGCGACCCAGGATCCGCGGGCCTGGGCCGCGCTGCCGCGGGCGGGAGCGGTGATCTTCGCGACCGGGGGGATGGACTCACTGCCGTCCCCGCTGCCCACCGCCCTGCGCGAACTGATCCGCTACGTGCGTCCACCGTGGCTTCGGCGGTGGGTACGTGACGCATACGGCTGGGTGCAGCCGCGGTTATCGCCCGTCTCGCCTGCCGCGTTACCGCCTCACCTGAGCGCCGAGTATCTCGAAATGACTAGGGGAGCAATCGATTTCAACCGTCCGGGCATTCCCATCATCGCCTCGCTGCCGTCGGTGCACATCGCGGAGACCTACGGCAGGTCGCACCGGGGTCGCGCCGGGACGGTGAGGGCCATCACCGACTGGGCGGAGCAACACCGGATCCCGCTGGTGGATCTCAAGGCCGCGGTCGGCGAGTACGTGATGAGCGGCCAGGGCAACCCCGACGGAATCCACTGGAACTTCGAAGGGCACCAGGCCGTCGCCGAGCTGATGCTCAAGGGTCTCGCCGAGGCCGGAGCCGCCACGGCGGCGACATCGGAGGCCGGAGTCGTTGGGGATTCGGACGCCTAGCGATGGTCGTCAAGGTGGTGACCGACTCGTCGTCCCGGCTGGGCATCGACGAGCTGAAACAATGGGACATCCGGCAGGTGCCGTTGCACGTGCTCGTCGATGGCGCCGACCTGCGCGACGGGGTCGACGAACTGCCCTACGGCATCCATGAACTGCCGCGGGTCACCACCGCAGGCGCGACGCCGGTCGAACTGGTGGAGACGTATCAACAGGCCATACAGGACAGCGACGGCGACGGAGTTGTCGCGGTGCACATTTCGGCCGCGCTGTCGAGCACGTACAGCTCGGCGGTTCAGGCGGCCAGAGAGTTCGGGGCGTCCGTTCGGGTGGTGAACACCAGAGCGGCGGCCATGGGTGTCGGGTTCATCGCACTGGCGGCGGCACGGTCCGCGGTGTCGGGTGCCGATCTCGATGCCGTTGAGGCCGAAGCACGTTCGGCCGTCACGCGCAACTATGCGTTCATCGTCGTGCACCGGCTGGACAACCTGCGGCGTAGTGGCCGGATCGGCAGGGCAGCGTCGTGGTTGGGGACCGCGCTGTCGCTCAAGCCGCTGCTGTGTCTCGACATCGACGGCCGACTGGTGCTGGATCAGCGGATCCGCACGGTCACCAAGGCGAGGGCGGCAATGGTGGATCGCGTCGCCGAAGTGATGGGTGAGCGACGGGCCAACATCGTGGTTCATCACGTCGACAACCACGACGGCGCAGACGAACTCGGCGCGGCGCTGACCACGCGGCTGCCCCAGATCGAGTCACTGACCGTGACCGACATGGGCCCGGTGTTGTCGATCCATGTGGGGTCCGGCGCTGTCGGCGTCGTCGTCCACATCGCCGAGGTGATGCGCGCTAGCCGTCGCGGCGAGCGTGGCCAGGGGTGCGATTGTGACGTTCACCGAGCAGATGGCGCTCGACGAACGCCAGGAGTTCGCGACGTTTCTGGAGGGATTGACGTTCGAGCAGTGGGACCGCCCGACACTGTGCGAGCTGTGGCGGGTCCGTGATGTCGCGATCCATACGGTCGGCTACGACGAACTGAGCACGGCGGGTCTGCTGGCGCGCATGCTCCGGGGACGGCTGTCCTCGGAGCGTATGAACGCGATCGGCGTCGCCGGCTACGCCGACCGATCGCCCGAAGAGATCGTGGCGATGATTCGGGCGGGTACCGAACCACAGCATCTGACAGGGGGTTTCGGCGGTCGGGTCGCGCTCACCGACGGAATGATCCATCAGCAGGACATCCGACGGCCGCTGGGGCTGCCGCGCACAATCGAGCCGCAGCGCCTGCGCACCGCCTTGGATTTCGCCCGGTTTGCTCCGACCATCCGGGGCGCGTGGCGTGCACGCGGTGTGCGCCTGGTGGCCACCGACCTCGACTGGTCTCACGGCAGGGGGCCGGAGGTGCGCGGGCCCGCCGAGGCGTTGTTGCTGGTGATGGCCGGCCGCGGGGCCGCGTTGGACGATGTGGACGGGCCGGGCAAGGGCGCGCTGGGCCGGCGTCTCTAGCGGCGGGGGCCAGGGCAAACCCCGGATCACAAAAGAATCTCAGCCGGGGCCGCGCAGGGCCTCCGAGGCGTAGGATCCAAGATCGAGCAGGGATCCGCTAGTGAAAGGTTTCTTGTAATCACCTGTGGGACAGCCACAGTGAGGAATACACCGGCGACGGTTAAACATATCTCTCTGGGAGGTATTCATCTCGGGGTAGTACCGGTTCGGCACCGCCGTAATTGGTTTGGAGGTACAGATCATGACAATCTACGAAGAGCTCACAATCGCCCTCATCGTGGTACTGGGATTGGCCACCACGGCGGCGATCTACATCGGCCTTATCAACTGGATGGGTGGCGCACACGTCGTCCGGTGCGCCGCATGTCACCACCTGACATTCTCGTCGGCCAAGGAGGCCCGGAATTCCTGCGCCCATTGCCGCCATCCGGTGCTGATGCACCCGATCTATGCCGCACATCACCCCGGACGGCTGTCGGAGGTGCGTGTGGTGGGCGACCGCCTCAGGTACTGACGCGCCGCGTTCTCTAACCGGTTAGACCCCCGCCGACGATGCCGAAAGACGATTCGGCGCGGGTCTTTTCGGACTCCAGAGCGGTGAATTCGCCTTCGTGTTCGCTGTCGAGCAGGAATCGCAGAATGAATTCGTGCGAGGTGGCCAGGTGGGCTCGGGTCAGGTCGGCGGCCGCGTTGGCGTCGCCCCGGCTCACGGCCTCGTAGATGCGCCGGTGTTCCTCGTGCAGGTGCGCCTTGTCGCCGAACACCCCGACGTGCAGGTAGAGATAGCGGTCGGTCAGCCGCCGCAGTTGCTCGGTGATCTGGATCATCCTGGGGCGGTTTCCCTGCAGGTAGACGAGCGCGTGGAATGCGGTGTTGCATTCCATCCACTCCGCGGGCGCGGGGTCCGCCTCCATCCGGTCGAGTAGTGCCGACATCCGGGTCAGTTCCGCCCTCCCCACGTTGGGCACGGCGATCCGGGTGAGCAGGGGTTCGACCGCTTCGCGCAACTCGTAGAGCTCCTGGAGCTCCGTGACGGACAGCCTGCGCACCACCGCCGTGGCCGCGTGTGTGTCCACCAGCCCCTCGCTGGCCAGTGCCTGCAATGCGTCGCGGGCGGGCATCCGGCTCACACCGTATTCGCTCGCAATCTTCTGCTGCGACAGTCGCGCGCCCGGCGGCAGTTCCCCGCTCAGCATCCGCTGGCGCAGGTCACGCGCGACCCGGCCGGCCGCCGATTCGTTGACCATCTGTCCTCTTTCATGCTGTTAGCCAGCCCACGTCCGTACGCCAGTTGGCCCGCATTCGCGGGTTATCTCGGGCAAATCAAAGTCTATCCCGGCCATTTCGTATCCCTTGCGATCAGAAACGCATCGGTTTAGCGTCTTCTGTGTACCGCAATGATAATTGGTATACAGATAGAGGATCTAAGTAATGACTATGACCGCGCCCTTCGTCAGCGGTGAAGCCCAGCGTGCACCGCTGCCCACCGGTCTACTCATCGGCGGTCGCAGCGTGCAGGGACGCGCGGCGCCGATCCCGGTGACCAACCCCGCGACGGGCGAAGTGTTCACCGAGGTGTCCGGTGCCAGCGAAGCGGACATCGACGATGCCGTCCGCAACGCACACGAGACATTCCGCAACGGGACGTGGCGCACGATGCCGATCCACGACCGCGCGCGGCTGATCAACCGGTTCGCCGACGGGATCGATTCGCGAATGGGCGAGCTCTACCAACTCGAGACGATGAACAACGGCCGCCCGATCACCGAGACCAAGGCCCAGATCACGCGCCTGTCCGAGTGGTACCGGTACAACGCCGCGCTGCTGCTCGCCGACCGGACGTCGGTGGTGCCGATGCGCGGTGACTACCACTCGTACACCACCCGGTTCCCGCTCGGCGTCGTCGGCATCCTGTCCTCGTTCAACCATCCCATGATGATCGCGTCGAAGAGCCTCGCGCCGGCCCTGGCGACGGGAAACACCGTGGTGCTCAAGCCTTCTGAGCAAACCCCTCTGACCGCGCTGATGCTCGGCCAGATCGCGCTCGAGGCCGGTATCCCGGCCGGCGTGCTGAACGTGACCCCCGGACTCGGGCCGACCGCCGGCGCCGCGCTGACCGGACATCGGTTGGTCAAGAAAGCCGTCTTCACCGGCGGCACCGAGCCCGGTCGGGCCATCGCGATAGCCACGGCGCAGCGGTTCGCCAAGGCCACCCTGGAACTGGGTGGCAAGTCGCCGGTGCTGATCTTCGACGACACCCCGATCGACGTCGCCGCGCGCGGCGCGGCCTTCGGCGGATTCGTCGGAGCCGGCCAGACCTGCATCGCAGGCAGCAGGCTGCTGATTCAGCGCACCACCTACGACGACGTGGTCGACGAACTCGCCAAGGTGGCCGCCACCATCCGGATAGGTGATCCGGCGGATCCGACGACGCAGCTCGGGCCGGTCATCTCCAAGCGGGCCCAGGACAGGATCCTGGGCTACATCGACAGCGCCACTGGTGACGGTGCGCGGATCGCGGCGGGCGGACACGCGGCCCAGGTGCCCGGGCTGCCCGGCGGCTTCTTCATCGAACCGACGGTGCTTGCCGACGTCACCAACCAGATGCGCGTCGCCCGCGAGGAGATCTTCGGTCCTGTGGTCGTCGCCATCCCGTTCGAGGACGAGGCGCAGGCCGTGGAACTGGCCAACGATTCGGACTTCGGGCTCGGTTCGTCCATCTGGACCCGCGACGTGGCGCGGGCCCACCGCGTCGCGGCTCAACTGGAGACCGGCATGGTGTGGGTCAACGATCATCATCGGCTCGACCCGTCCTCGCCGTGGGGCGGCGTTCGCGACAGCGGTGTCGGCAGGGAAGGCGGCTGGGAGTCGTTCAACGACTTCACCAATGTCCGGGCAGTGACCATCCGTACCGCACCCGACGACGTCGACTGGTATGGCGGCGTCGCGACGGATCGGCTGAACTGACATGGGCGAACTGGACATGACCTCGCCCGCCGACGGCGTCCTCGAGGTGGTCGTCAACCGGCCACCCGACAATCTACTGACCGTCGAACTGTGCGCCGAGCTGGCCGAGCTGCTGCTGTCCCCGCCTGCCGGTGCGCACGTGCTGCGCCTGCGCAGCACCGGCGAGGTGTTCTGCCTCGGCAGGGAACGGGCGGGCAGCACCCCGGGCGACCTGCGCTCCGAGACCCAGACGTTGGTGCGCCTGCACAGGGCGCTGCGCGCGTCGCCACTGGTCACCATCGCCGAGGTACACGGCGACGCCGCGGGCTTCGGTGTCGGGCTGCTGGCGGCTTGCGATGTGGCGGTGGCGGTTTCGGGGGCGTCGCTGTGGTTCCCGGAAGTCGGCATCGACCTCGCGCCCGCGCTCGTGCTCGCGTGGCTACCGCGCCTGGTGGGGGAGCGGCAGGCGTTCTGGCTGACCGCCACCGGTGAGCGGATCAGCGCGACCCGTGCGCTCGAGTTGGGTCTGGTCACCGAGGTGGTCGACTCCGCCGAGGCGCTCGCCAAGGACGTGCGGACCCGGGTGGACGCGCTGCGGTCCCGCAATCCGCGGATTCATGCCGAGATCAAGGAGATGCTGCGCGCCTGCCGCGCCCTGGACGAGGACCAGGCGCTCGAACTCAGCGTCGACCGGCTCGTGGTCGGCGCGCTCCGCCGCGGTGAATCCGCGGCGACAAACTGAAAATCGCTGAGCACTGAGTCTCTGAGCAAGAAGCATTTGGCAAAGGAGCCAACGATGAGCACTGCCAATCCCGGCGCCGCATCCACCTGGCACGGCGGGATCAGCCGCTACCAGTGGTCCGTGCTGGTCGCCACCACGCTCGGATGGGCGCTCGACGGGTTCGACTACAGCCTGTTCACCCAGGTCGCCGGGCCCGCGACCACCGAGCTGCTGGGCCATCCGTCCACGTTCCACAGCGGGCTTGCCGTCACGGTGTTCTTGACGGGCTGGGCGGTCGGGGCGATCTTCTTCGGTGTCGTTGCCGACTATGTCGGCCGGGTCCGGGTGCTGATCACCGGCGTCCTGCTGTTCTCGGTATTCACCGCCCTCTCGGTGATCGTGGTCAACTACGCCGAGTTCGTCACGTTCCGCTTCATCGCCGGCATCGGCTCCGGTGTGGAACTGCCGATCGGCGCGGCACTGGTCGCGGAGGCGTGGGCGAGCAGCAGGCACCGCGGCAAGGCGAGCGGTGTCATGATGTCCGGGCTGGCGCTGGGCGCACTGGTGGCCGCGGTGGTCTACAACTTCGTCGGGCACCTGGGCTGGCGGTGGACCATGGCCTTCGGTCTCATCCCGGCGCTACTGGTGCTGTTCATCCGGCGCAACGTGCACGAGCCCGAGAGCATGGCCGAGGTCAAGGCGGCCAGGGCCAGGCGCAAGGCCGAACGCGCCGCGGGTTCGGCCAAGGTGAGCAGCGACCGCTTCGTGCTGGCCCAGTTGTTCACCCCGCCGATGCTGCGGACCACGCTGGCGTGCACGGTCATCTGCGTCGGCGCCCTGTTCGCGTTCTGGGGCGTCACCACCTGGACCCCGCAGAGCATCCGCGCCGTCGTCGGCCATGACGCGGCAGGGGGCGACGTGGTGACGGCCGTCGCCTGGGGTACCGCGATGCTGAACATCGGTGGCGCGATCGGCTATGCGAGTTGGGGTTTCATCGCCGACAGGATCGGCCGGAAGAACACGTTCGTGATGAGCCTGGTGATCGGCCTCGGCGCGGTGTGCATCCTGTATCCGTTCGCCGGCACCTACGCCATGTACATGTGGCTGCTTCCCGTGGTCGGGTTCGGCGTCTTCGGCGTACTCGCCGGGACCGCGGTGTACTTCCCCGAGTTGTTCGGCCCATCGGTGCGGGCGTCGGCGATGGCCGTCACCAACAGCATCGGCCGTTTGTGCACGGCCGCAGGCCCACTCGTGGCAGGTGCCATCGCGACGGGATGGTTCGACGGCGACATCGCGATGGCGGCCACGGTGATCTCGGCCCTGATCGTGATCGCATTCATCGGCCTGGCGTTTCTGCCCGAAACCCACGGCCGCTTCCTGCACACCGAGGCCGAGACGCAGCCCTCGGCAGACGTCGCAGGATCGATGCCGCCTACCGCGGCTGTACCACCGCACGCCCGGTGACCGGCGGCAGGTCGGCCAGCGTGACGATGCCCGGCCCGGCGGCCACGACGGCCGGCACCGCGTTGGTCACCGGCATCGCCGTGTAGATCATGCCCAGACCCATGAAGCCCGGCTCGGTCCAGTCCTTGGGCGGCAGGCAGTGCACGACGGTACGCATGTTGGGCAGGCCGAAGACCTGAATGACATGGCCGTGTTCCAGCGGCTTCGGCGGGTTGACGTGTTCACCCATGTCCAGTTGAAACCCACACTGACAACGTTGCTTCTCGCCGACCCAGCCGCGGTGGTAACCGTAGACCCCGGCCACGGTGCCCTTCGGGATCTGCATGAAGCCGAGGTCGCTGTCGCCGGTGGCGGCCGTGAATGTCACGTCGAACGTCATCCGGTCGAGCGTGGCGCCGATCGCGTCGGCCATCATCGCGGCCGACTCGGCGAACACTTCACTCTCGCGCCGGACGTTCTCGGCCAGGCCCGGGGTGTCGGGGTCCTGCGAGAACCCCATCGCGGTCTGGGTTCCCGCCGATTCATAGGTCGAGCAGTCCACCGACTCGGTGATGCGAATTTCGTCCACACGTTCGCACGCGCCGCTGAGCACCATGCCCACCATGTTCGTCATGCCCGGGATGCGCGCCGCTGCCGAAGATCGTCGAATTGCCCTTCTCGCATGCCTTCTCGGATGCGCTCGAGATCCTCCGGCGTCTGCTTGCCGCCGGTGATCCAGGCCGCGCTCGAGCAGACGTTGACGCCGGCCTCGAGAAGCCGGGCCAACTCGTCGACGTCGGGCCACAGCGGGTTGTAGCAGCACGCGTCGGGCTTCAGCGCGATCAGCGCATCGATGTCGTTCGTTGCCATGACGCCGGTGGGTTCGGGCCAGCCCGCCAGTTCGGCGGCGTCGACGCCGAGCTTGTCCTTGCCGTGGGCGTACACGCCGACGAGTTCCATGTCGTCGCGGCCGATGATCGCGTGCAGCGAGCGCCGCCCGATGTTGCCGGTGGTCCACTGGATGACACGAAGCGGCCGGTCAGTCATGCGTCTCCTCGATGAGCCTGCAGTGTGGAGTAGACACTAACCCGGGCGGTGTCCACCCATCCGTGCGGCCATGTCCTTCGCGGCGAGATGGCTGAACAACATCGACGCCCCGATCGGCGTCCCACCGCCCGGGTAAGCCGGGCCGCTGACGGCCGCCATGGTGTTGCCCGCGGCGTACAGCCGGTTGATGGGATCGCCCTCGGTGTCGAGCACGCGCGCGTGCGCGTCGGTGACGAGTCCGCCCTTGGTACCGAGGTCGGACAGGCCGAACGAGGCGGCGCGGTAGGGCGGGGTCTCGATCGGCACCATCGGCGACCGCCCACCGAAAAACGCCCGGTCATACGCTTCATTTCCCCGGCCGAAGTCCTCGTCGACTCCTGCCCGACGAACTCGTTGAATCGCGCCACCGTCGAGACCAGGTTGTCGGCGGCGACACCGATCTTCACTGCAAGTGCGCCGAGCGTGTCCGCGGTATGCCACAGGCCGGCCTCGACGTACTGCTCGGCATCGACCATCGAGACATTGGTCGCCTTCACCGGCGGGATGGCGCCCTCCCGGTCGTCGTAGACCATCCAGAAGGGCAACGTCATTGCACTGCAACTCAATTGGTCGATGATGACCTTGCCGATCCGGTCATATGGTGCCGATTCGTTGACGAAAGCGCCGGCCGTCCTCGTTGACGAAGATGCCGCCGGTGAACCAGAGCGAGAACGCGGAACGCCCGTCGGGGTGGGTGAATCCCGGTGACCACCAGGCCTGGTCCATCAGGTCGACGGCGGCCCCCGCGGCGATCCCCGCCTCCAGCGCCAGTCCGATGTTGGCGGGCGCACCCATGGTGTCCCGGGCATCACCGGGCACACCGAACCGTTTCCGCAACGCGGGGTTGTTCTCGAAGCCTCCCGCCGCCAGCAGAACGCCCGCGCCGAGCGCGAATCGCGCGCCGCCGACCGCGGGCCTCGACAACGGCGCCAACCACGCCGTCGCCGGACGTGATGAGCTCCACCAGCGGGGTGTCGAGATGCAGTGCGGCATCGGGGTAGGTGTCGATCGCCGACAGCAGCCTGCCGATCAACGCCCGCCCGCCGCTGAGAAACTTCGGCTCCGCGGCACCGAGACGTTCTCTGTCCAACGGTCCGCGCACCCCGGCGCCAGCGCGCCCAGTCGTTCGGCGCGAAGCGGTTTCATCACCGTGTGGCGAAGACCGTCGAGTCGCGCATGGGGCAGTAACCCGAAGTAGTCCGGCCAGGGCAGCACGTCGAATTCGAAATGCTCGTCGGCCTCCAGATAGGCGATCAGATCGGCGCCCCCGTACACATAGGCCCGTTGCAGGTCCAGCGGAGTGCGATCACCGACGGCGGCGTGGAAGTACGCGAACGCATCCTCGAGGGTGTCGTCGCTGCCCGCCCGCCGTAACACCGGATTGCAGGGAAACCACATGCCGCCTCCGCCGGAGTAGGCGGTGGTGCCGCCGAACTGGTCGCTGGCCTCGGCGACCATCACCGACAGTCCTTCGCGGGCGGCTGTGTACGCGCCGACCAGACCGCCACCGGAGCCGGCGACGATGACGTCAACCTCGTCATCCCACGTCGTCACGCCCCTCACTTTGGCATGCTGAGGGGCGACCGACGTCGAGATCGAGGAGGTCCTGGCGATGACACTGCAGTCAGAGCGCGCGGACACCGACGAAATTCGGCAGATCGAGGCCGAGGCGGCGCCGACGCGTTTCGCCCGGGGCTGGCACTGCCTGGGGCTGACCAGGGACTTCGGTGACGGCACGCCCCACGCCATCCACGCGTTCGGGCAGAAGCTCGTGGTCTTCCGGGGCGGCGACGGCAAGATCAACGTCCTCGACGCCTACTGCCGGCACATGGGCGGCGACCTGAGCCAGGGCACCGTCAAGGGCGACGAGATCGCGTGCCCCTTCCACGACTGGCGCTGGGGCGGCGACGGCCGGTGCAAGAGCGTGCCCTACGCCCGCCGGGTGCCCGCGGCTGGCCCGCACCGCGACATGGCCCACGCTCGAACAGGACGGCATGCTGTTCGTCTGGAACGACCCGGAGGGCAACCCGCCGCCGCGAGGAGGTGGCGATTCCGCGGATCGAGGGCGCGACCAGTGACGAGTGGACCGACTGGCTCTGGTACACGACCCTCGTCGACACCAACTGCCGCGAGATCATCGACAACGTCGTCGACATGGCGCACTTCTTCTATATCCACGGCTCGTTCCCGACGTACTTCAAGAACATCTTCGAGGGGCACGTCGCCACCCAGTACATGAACGGCGAGGGTCGCGCGGACATCGGCGACTCCCGACGGACTCGCAGCTGCTCGGCACCACCTCGGTGGCCTCCTACTTCGGCCCCTCGTTCATGATCGACGACCTGACCTACCACTACGAGGACGGTGATCAGAGGACGATATCTGATCAACTGCCACTACCCGATCGACGCGAATTCCTTTGTGCTGCAGTACGGCATCATCGTCAAGAAGTCGGCAGACGCTGCCCGAGGATCGTCGCGATGGAGACCGCCATCGGCCTCGGGCGACTTCGTCAAGATCGGCTTCGAGCAGGACGTCGAGATCTGGAAGAACAAGGCCCGCATCGACAACCCGCTGCTTGTGCGAGGAGGACGGCCCCGTCTACCAGCTGCGGCGGTGGTACGAGCAGTTCTACGTCGACGTCGCCGACGTGGCAGCCCGACATGGTGGACCGCTTCGAGTACGAGCTCGACACCACCAGCCCACACGAGGAATGGATGGAGGGGTCGAGGCGAACCTCGCCGCTGCGTCGGCGGGTGACGGTGGGTGACCCTGCGACCGACAACCGGCTCGCCGAGGCCCCGATGGTCGCGGTGGGGTGCCGACGCTGCGGGCGCAGCAGTGTTGGCGCGCAAAAGTAGTTGGAATCAGACCAGCGTGCAGTGGGATTCGGCGGCATCGGATCGATGCCCGCAACGACGCGAAGCCGCGCTGCTGTCGGCACACGGCGGACGCGGCGTGTTCCTGTCGTGTTCGGACCTGCGCGAGTCCATCCTCCAGGCCGCCCGCGACGGCGTTCTGCCCGTCCTCGACGCTTAGTGCGTCCGGCACGTCCAAGGGAACACACAAGATCTCGTCAGCAACCGTCCAGGCGATCGCGCGCGCCGGTCGTCATACTCCGAATAGGAGTATATTGGGTTTTACTCCGACTCGGACTATGTGGAAAACGGGGATTCATGACGACGTGGAACAACGATTCAGGTGCCACCATGACGACGCGGCTGACCCGCGAATACGGCCTACGTCATCCGTTTGTCGGCGCTGGGATGGGGTTCGTCTCCCACGAACGGCTCGCCGCTGCGGTCACCAACGCCGGCGGACTTGGGGTTCTGGGTGCGTCACCGGATCCGGCTGAAAGCCTCGTCGTGATGGTCGAGCGCCTGCGTGAGTTGACCTCAGGCCCGTTCGGTGTCGATCTGATATGCGCCGACACGGGATTGGGGCCGGCGAGCACAAGCGCTCACGTGGACGCGTGCGTGCGACTGAAGGTGCCTCTCGTGGTGTTTCATCATGATCTGCCCCCGATCGACTGGATCGTCACGCTGAAGCGGGCGCACGTGTCGGTATGGATGCAGGTGTCATCAACGGAACTCGCGGCGGCCGCCGTCGGCCTCGGCGTGGACGGACTGGTGGCCCAAGGTCTCGAGGCCGGCGGTCACGCGCGAGGCACGACTCCGCTGCGGGTGCTGCTGGACGAGATCCAGCGCGAATGGCCGGCCAAACTGCTCCTGGCGGCCGGCGGCATATCCGACGCCCCCGAGGTCGCCGCTGCCCTCACGGCCGGCGCAGACGGAGTGTGGGTGGGCACCGCGCTCGTCGCGGCCGTCGAGGCGAATGCCCATCCCGAGTATCAGCGCCGACTCGTCGAATGCGGCGGAGCGACCTTACGTACGACCGCATTCGGGCCCGAATGGCCCGACCAGCAGTACCGGTTGCTGGCCACGCCGACGGTGCTGAGGGCCGATGAAGAGTCGATGGGCGACGCGGCGCTGCGTGCCGAGACGATCGGCCACACGCGTCTGTTCCCGCATTCGGCCAACATGGCGTACGACATCCCGACGCACTCTGCCCTGCCGCCCACTCCGGAGGCTACCGGCGAACTGGATCTCATGGCGTACCCGGCCGGCCAGGGTGTCGCGAACGTGCGATCGGTGGCCCCGGCCGCCCGCATCATCGACACGATGATGAGTGGCGCATGCCAGCTCCTCGCCGGCCCGTCGAACGCCGCGCGGCGGTCCGCATTCGGCCCTACCAGCGCGGAACTCGGGCCCCGGTGTCCGGCGTCACGCCCTCCCAGCTTCTGACCTTGCTCTGCGCCCATTCGGCCCAACGCTGCGTGGCGGCGGCCTGTTCATGGTGATACCTGGCAACGAGCGTGGTGATCGGAAGGCGCTGCGGGAAGGGGCCTCCCGTGGTGCGATATTCGTCGATCCTTTCCGTCACATAGGCGGCCCGCGCATCGGCCATGGCCGCGATGACGGCGATGTTGCGTCGTAGGCTGTCCAGATCACCGTGGTCGGCGAAGGCGACCTTCAGCAGTGCCTCGAACTCGATCGTGGGTGGCGATCCCGCGACGCTCAACCACTCCCGCAGTTTTCGCCGCCCGGTTTGCGTGATGGCGTACCGGGTGCTGCGCCGACGACCGGTGTGTTCCACTGTCGCGGTGGCGAACCCGCCCGCCACCAGTTTCTTCGGCTCCTCGTAGATGACGCTTTCTGCGCGCGGCCACACGTCGCGCAGGCTGCGTTCCATGTGTTTGGCCAGCTCATACGTCGTCATCGGTTGCACCGCGAGCAGTGCAAGGACCGCGTAGGAGGTCGTTGTCGGTTCGCTCATCTCACTCTTCCGGTAAGGATAATCCGAACCAGAGTATTCTAGGGGAGATCGTTTCCAGCGCAGTCGGATCAGAGGAGGAACGTTTGCCGGCGATCAGCGGAGTCTCGCACATCTCGTTCTCCGTGAGCGATGCCGAAGCGAGCGCCAAGTGGTGGGCGACGTTGCTCGACCTCACCGAAATCGACCGGGTCAGCGGCGACTCCTGGCGCGGCATCGTGATGCTGCACCCGCCGACCAGGACCGTCCTCGAGGTCCAGCAGCACCACGGCAACACCGGTGACGTGTTCGACCCTCGGCGCCCGGGACTCGACCACGTGGGTTTCAAGGTGGATACCTACGGCGCCCTCGAAGAATGGCTGGCGCGATTTGCCCGGCTCGGCGTCACCCACTCACCGATCGCCGAACGCGATTACGGCGCAGTCGTGACGTTCAAAGACCCCGACGGCATCCAGTTCGAGATCTTCTACAAATCCGACCACCCGTGAATCAGGCTGTGGCGGCCGATCGACCGGCGCGGCGACCGTAGAAGCTGCCGTCACCGAGCGAGATGCCGCTGGCGTAGCCCCACGCCGCGAGGCCGGACGTGGCGCGCCCGGCGGCGAACAACCCGGGGATCGGCTCGCCGCTGACATGCAGCACCGCGCCGTCGCGGCTGGTCAACAGCCCGCCGAGGGTGAATCCGGCGCAGCTGGCGCGCAGATCGATGGCACCCACCGGGCCGGCGATCGGCCGGCACCATTCGGGCTTCTTGTGCAGCAGAGGATCCTCGCCATTCGCCGCGGCATCGTTGTACGCGCGGACGGTGGATTGCAGCGATCCGGCCGGCAATCCGATCTCGTACTCGAGTTCGGCGACCGTTTCGCATACCCACGTCGGCCGGCGCTTGAGGAAAGGCGTCGCCGACGTCGCGGCCAAGGCCTCCTCCTGCGCGGCACCGTCGATGATCAGGAACGCGGTGTCGTCCTGTTGATAGAGCGTGAGTTGTCCGATCCGGCCCGAATACATGTCCTCGGCGACGTAGCGCTGCCCCCGCCCGTTGACGAGGATGCCGCGGGCCGTCTGCTGGGGATCGATCAGGAACGCCACTTCGGTGGCATCCATGTGGGCCAGGTCGGCGCCGAGCGCCTGAGCCATCCGGATGCCCTGCCCGTCGTGCTGCTCGATGGCGGCCGCGGGCCTGCCGACCAGCCGTGGCGCATACTGCGCCACCATCGCATCGTTGTAGGCGAAACTGCCCGAGGCCAGCACCACACCCCGGCGGGCACGGATCGTCAGGTCCTTTCCGTACTGCCGCGCAACGACTCCGGCGACACGGCCGTCGGAGTGCACGGCGAGCGACGACACGTGGACGTCGTAGACCGATCGCACGCCTGCGGCGGCTCCGGTCTCTACGAGCGGCTTCATCAGCATGAAGCCGCCGCTCTTCTCGCCGGCCCGCTTGTCCGACATCTGTGGAACATGGCCGCGTGGAGCGGGTTTCGCGATGGTGTTGAACGGAAAGGCGTTCTCCCCGCCGGTGAACATCAGCCCTTCGTCGCCAGGCGGCTCCCAGCCCGGCTCGCCCCAGAAGGCCGGATTGAACGGGACGCCGCAGCGCACCAGCCAGTCGAAGTGCGCGACGCTGTTCTCACAGTAGTCGGCGATCCGCGCCTCATCGGCGCCCGGTCCCATCGCCACGTCGAGGAAGGCGGTCATGTTGTCGACGGAATCGTCGAAACCGCAGGCACGTTGAAGGCCGGTGCCCCCGCCGAGGTAGATGAAGCCGCCCGCCATCGCCGCCGCTCCGCCCCAGCCGCCGGTGCGCTCGAGCACGAGAACGTCGGCACCGGCCCGGGCCGCCTCCACCGCCGCGGCGGCACCGGCGATACCGTAGCCCGCGATGACCACATCGGCTTCGTGGTCCCAGTTTTTGATCCCGTCGGCGGGCCGGGGAGTGACGTCGCCGATCACGGCCTCATTGCCACCGGCAGGTCACCGGTCCACTGGTGGCCCCAGTAGCTGTCCGCCGTGATCTCCTCTGCGGTGTAATACGTTTCGTCCACCCGCATGCCATCGGTTCCCAACTCGATGTCCCAGCCGCCGGGTGCCCGTACGTAGAACGACACCATCTTGTCGTTGGTGTGCCGCCCGAGCGTCGATGACAGCGTGAAGCCGTCCTTGGCCACCCGGTCCAGTGCCTCGCCGACGGCGTCGAGGGTGTCGACCTCCACCATGATGTGGATGAGCCCCGGGGCGCCGTCACGCGTGGACGGGCAGATGGCCAGGCTGTGATGTCGCTCGTTGACGCCGAGAAACCTGATCCGCACGGGCCCGTATTGCGGCGGTGCGGGCACCCGCCACGCACCGCGCGAGAGGAATCCCAGCACGTCGGTGTAGAAGTCGAACGCCGCGGTCGGGTCCGTCGCCGGCAGCACGACGTGGCCCATACCCTGTGCACCCGTGACGAACCGGGCACCGAACGGTGTCACCAGCGGGCTGTGGTCGAGCGCCGGACCGTAGAAGACCTCGGTCGTCGCGCCGGTCGGGTCGGCGAACGTGATGGCCGCTTCGACCCGCCGGGCGTCGGCCTCGTCCACGGACAGCGGTTTCACGCCGACGCCCGCGGCCGTCCAGCCGGTCCTGAATGCGCAGCAGCGCGGGGCGGTCCCGAACCTCCCATCCGATGGTGACGACCTCGTCCACATCGCCGGGGATAACCGACGATCCTCCAGATGCGCTCGTCCATGCGCAGGTAAAGCGCCGAGCGCGTCCGGTCCGCTGCCCTCGGCGAACCCGAGCACGTCGAACGCGAAGGTGCGCCAGCGGTCGATGTCGTTGGTCTGAACCCGGATGTAGCCGAGGCTCTTGATGTCCGTCACGTGGTTGTCCTCGTTGCCGTTTCAGATCATGGCCGCCAGCGGGCCCTGCGGGTCGATTCCCAGCGAGCTGAGCGCTGACGCGTGGAAGGTGGTGCCGGGCACATGAATTGCATGCGCCAGCCCGGCGTGCGCGTCACGCCAGTACCGCTGAAGCGGTTTGTCCATCCGCAGCGCGTTGCCCCCCGAGCGCGCGAAGATCTGGTCGACCGCCGTCACCGCGCGCCAGGCCGACCGCACCTGTGTGCGGCGGCCCGCGGCCCGGTCGGCGAACGACACCTCCGCGCCCGCGTCGACGATGTCGTAGATCCGGTCGGCGTTCGCCAGCAGTTCCTGGCGCGCCGCGTTGATGTCGGCTGCTGCCTCGCCGATCGCGAACATCACGTAGGGGTCGTCCTTGACCGCCGTCCCGGCGGCCCCGACGCGGTCTCGCTGGTAGTCCAGGTGTGCGGCCAACGCGCCTTCGGCGATACCGATGACCGCCGAGGTGATGCCCAGCGGGAACATCGTCGACCACGGCATCAGGTAGAGCGTCTCCGTCATCCCGGCGCTGCGCTGTGCGGTGCCGTCCATCACTTCGGTCGCGTTCATCGTCCGGTACTCGGGAACGAACGCGTCGCGGACGACGATGTCCTTGGAACCTGTTCCCCGCAGGCCCACCACATTCCAGGAGTCTTCGACGATCTGGTAATCCGTGCGCGGCAGAATCATGTGCAGCATCTGCGGTGGCATCAGCGGCTTGCCGTCCGCGTCACCGATCATGGCGCCCAGGAAGATCCACTCGCAGGCGTCGGTTCCGGAGCTGAACTGCCAGCGGCCGTTGAAGAGATAGCCGCCGTCCACCGGCTTGGCGACGCCCTGCGGTGCGTAGGGCGACGCGACCCAGGTGTCGGTATCGGCACCCCAGATCTCGTCGGCCACTCTCGGATCGGCGTACGCGAGTTGGTAGGGGTGCACACCCACCACACCGCATATCCAGCCGGACGCGGGATCCAGTGCGGCGACCGCCATCACCGTCTCGGCGAACTCGCGGGGGTGCGCCTCGAACCCGTTGTACCGCTTCGGCTGCAGCAGCCTGATCGCACCGACCGACTTGAGGCTCTTCACTGTCTGGTCGGGCAGCTGCCCGAGCCGCTCGGCTTCGGCCGCCCCATCACGTAACTGGTCGGCCATGCCCATCACCCTGTCGATCACTCGGTCGGCCATGATGTGTCCCTGTCTGTCGGTGCAAGGAGATGGTGGACTCCGCCGATGCCATCATGTCCCGCCGTCCTGACCGGCGGAACCGGAATCGCGGCGGCTAGCCGTCACGGTCCAGAAACGACAGCACGGTGGCTTCGAATTCCGCCTTCGCTTCGACCATCGCCCAGTGCCCGCAGTTGGGGAACACGTGAAGCTCGGCATTGGGGATGGTGCGCATCGGGATGAGTGCCATGTCCAGCGGACTGACCCGGTCGTCCCGTCCCCACGTCAGCAACGTCGGGGCCGTCACCTTGTGCATCACCGCCCACGGCATGGGTGCGTCGGAGGCGTTCATGGCCTTCATCATCTGACCGAACGCGGCCTTGCTGTACATCCGGCGGGCGCTCGCCAACGTCGGCGGGTCCGTCGCCAGCGCCCAGCGCTCCTCGACGAGTTCCTCGGTCACCAGGGCGGGGTCATAGACCATCGACTGCAGCCAGTCGACGAGGCGCTCTCGGGTGGGTTTCTCGGTGAACTCCTGCAGGAGCCGGATGCCCTCGCTCGGGCCCGGACTGAACAGGTTCGTGCCGATCCCGCCGATGGTGACGAGGCGCCGCACCCCGTCGGGGCGCCGGATCGCGTAATTGATCCCGACGCCACCACCCATCGAATTTCCGATGATGTGCACGGGATCGAGGCCGAGGGCGTCGACGAAGGTGGGCACCGCACCCTGGGCGCTCAGCATCGGATGACCGCCGAAGTCGTCGCTCACTCCGAAGCCGGGGAATTCCATTATCAGGCAACGGAAATGCCGAGAAAACGTGCCGAGAATTCCGCGGAAATTTCGCCAGCCCGTCACACCGGGTCCCGAACCGTGCAGCATCAAAAGCGGAGCGCCCTGGCCCGCTTCGTGATAGCGGAGCATTCCCGCGGCGGTCGAGACCTGGCGAAGGGTGCCGTCGTACGTCAATTCGTCTGCCATTACCGATCCCGTCACTTGAACGCATCGATGTGCTCAGAATTGGATCGTTACACAAACGAAAAGAGGCCGCCCCGATGGGACGGCCCCTTGTCTTTTGCCCTGCGTTTACTTCACGTCGACGTAGATCGTCTTGTCGGTAACCGTGGTGCCGAATGTGTCACCAGGGCTTCCCGAGTCGGTGCGGCTGAATGTCTGGCCGGGGCGCACGGCGACCACGGTGGCCTGATCCAGGGGCGTCGTGCCGATACGGTTGACGATGACGTTGTAGCCCTCGGACTGCAGCTGGCTGATGGTCTGCTGGGCATTACCCGGGCCGCTGGGCGCCGCGGCGGCGGGTGCGGCCAGTCCGATCACGGCAGCGGCCAGCCCGCCGGAAATTAGAGTGGCAATTCCGAACTTGTGCATGCTGATGCCTTCTTCTCGACTTCTCATTTTTCGATCGATTTCCGGACGCGCGTCCCAATGTTCAACCGTCAAGATCAAGGCTTAATTCCGTCGGCGGGAAAGTGACGATCGGCGGGCAGCAACAGATCTCTTCACAATCGCCCGTGGTAGTTGTCCGCATCACAACCGCCGGCGCCGAATTGGTCGCCGCCGATGCCATCGACCAGCACCAAGGGGACTTCGGTGACGGCCGTCACCAATGGTCTAGACACGTTGGTCTACATTATCGGGGTGAGCGACAACACAATTCGCGCATTCAAGTTCACTCCTGCCGAGGGTGTGCCGCCCGCGGTCGCGCCGTTCGCACACGCGACAGCCGCGGGGCAAACGCTGTATGTGACGGGGCAGATGCCTACCGATGTCACCGGCGCCGTGGTCGGTGACTACGTCGCGATCCAGACCGATCAGGTGCTGCGGAACCTGCTACGGGTCACCGAATTGTGTGGCGGACAGCTGGCCGACGTCGTGTCTGTCCGCGCGTTCCTGATGGACTGGACCGACTACGGTGCGTTCAACGCAGCCTACGAGACCTGGTTTCCCGACCGGTTGCCGTCACGAACCTGCGTCGGCGTCACCGGGCTGGCCGCCGGAGCTCTGGTCGAGATCGACTGGGTCTGCTGGCGAAGCGACGGCTGGGGAGCCACAATCGGATCATGAGGTCGCGCCCGCGGGGCGCAGTCGGTGTTCCGCGGGTCATTCCGTCAAGGAGGACACCATGAGCATCCTCTACACGCTCGCAATGGTCGGCGCCGCAGGCATCGGGGTGATGTGGCTGGGCCTGGCCAATATCCGGGTCGTCAAGCAGTTCGAAAAGGGCGTCGTCTTCCGGTTCGGCCGGGTGCAACCCCGCGTCCGGCAACCCGGGCTGGCCATGCTGATCCCGATCGCCGACCGCCTGCAGAAGGTGAACATGCAGATCATCACCTTGCCGGTGCCCGCCCAGGACGGCATCACCCGCGACAACGTGACGGTCCGGGTCGACGCGGTGATCTACTTCAAGGTCTCCGACCCGGTGCGCGCGGCCGTCGACGTGCAGGACTACATGTCGGCGATCGGCCAGGTCGCGCAGACCTCGCTGCGGTCCATCATCGGCAAGAGCAACCTCGATGACCTGCTGTCCAACCGGGAGCGGCTGAACCAGGGTCTCGAGCTGTTGATCGACAACCCCGCGCTGGGCTGGGGTATCCACATCGACCGTGTCGAGATCAAGGACGTCGTGCTGCCCGATTCCATGAAGCGGTCGATCGCGCGCCAGGCCGAGGCCGAGCGTGAACGGCGCGCCCGGGTCATCACCGCAGACGGGGAATTGCAGGCGTCCGAGAAGCTCGCGCAGGCCGCGGCGGTGATGGCAGAACAGCCGGCGGCACTGCAACTGCGTCTTCTGCAGACGGTCGTCGAGGTCGCCGCCGAGAAGAATTCCACCCTCGTGCTGCCGTTCCCCGTCGAGCTGCTGCGGTTCCTGGAGCGCTCGACGCCTGAGGGGGCGGCCGGCGCCGTGCCCGATGACGCCCGCGCCATCACGCTGGACGAACCGGTCACGGGAGGGCGCTCCGGGCAGAATTCCTAGCGCGGGCATCGCTTTGCGGCATGATCCTGGTCATGCCCTCCGACGCGGGTGCGGTCAGCCGCTGGTTCGACGAATACCTCGACACCTATGCGGCGTGCGCCCGTGGGGATCGGGGCATGGCGGCATTGCTGCGCCACTACAGCGTCCCGATGATCGTGAGCAGTGACGCAGGCGTCATCTCGCTCATGACGGACGACGAAGCCACCGCGGTGATGCAGAGCCAGCTCGACAGCCTGCGCGCATCGGGCTACCAACGCACCGAAGTGCTGCACTCGGAGGTGTCGCTGCTCAATTCGACGTGCGCGCTCTATCGGGCGACCCTGTCCCGCCGAAACGTCGATGGCGGCGAGATCGACTGCCCGACAATCACTTACCTCATCGTCGATGATCTCGCGGGTCTGCGGATCGCGGTGCTGGCCGCGCACGGTCAGTAGTCAGAGCGGGGTGCGTTCGGTCGGGGCCGCAGCATCCAGGTCAGAGGGCGTGGTCAATTCCAGTTCGACGACCATCGACTCCAGCGCGCTGCCCCAGCTCTCGTAGTAGGGACGTTGCGGATCCTCGGCGATCGCGTCGATCAATCGCTGCCGGAAGGTGTCCCAGGGCAGGTCGAGTTTCTCGACGAGCGCGACCGCGATGGCCAGCGCGCGGGCCTGCCACGGCGCTTCGAAGACGAGCTCGCCGTTGTCGCGGGGGAGCGACTCGTCGTCGAGCGGCGATCCGGTCACAGCCGACGGACCCCGATCATCGAGTCGCGCGTGACGACGGCCGCGAGCTGGTCCTCGGTCATCTCCCCGGTGCCGGCCGGACGCATCGGGAGCACCAGGTATCGCGCCTCGGCGCTGGAGTCCCATACCCGGATCTCGACGTGGTCTTCGATGACCGTGCCCATCTCCGCGAGGAGCTTTCGCGGTTCGCGAACTGCGCGTGACCGGTAGGCCGGGGACTTGTACCAATTCGGCGGCAGCCCGAGGATCGGCCACGGATAGCAGGAGCACAGCGTGCACACCACGAGGTTGTGGACGTCGGCGGTGTTCTCGACGACGACCATGTGGTCACCTTCGGGGCCCGTGAACCCGAGGGCCTTGATGGCTGCCGTGCCGTCGGTGAGGAGTCGCTGCTTGAATGCCGGGATCCGTCCAGGCGCGGGCGACAACCTTGGCGCCGTTCATCGGGCCGAGGTTTTCCTCGAAGGTTCGGACGATCAGGTCGACCGCATCGACGTCGAGGACGCCCTTTTCGACGAGCACCGCCTCGATCGCGGCGACCCGCGCCTCGACGGGTGCCAGGTCAGTCGGGTGATGATGGTCAGCGCTCATCGGGGTCCTGCAGGTAGCGCTCGAAGAGGTCGACGTGAATGATCTCGCCGTCGGCGCCACCGTCGCCCCAGAGCTCACCGGACGTGAAGCGGACGGAATAGAGCGGGTCGCTGACGGAGCCGCCGCCGTGGGCCTGGACATCGTCGATGTCGGCGGCGCCGTCGACGCGCACGATCGTGCCGCGCTTGCCCTGCACGTAGCGCGGAGCGCGGGTATGTCCGTGCGGATGCCATTGGCGGACCCGGACGTCATCTCCGACGGAATAGCGCGGCTCGGTGCGCGGAGTGAGGTCGTCGGGCAGCACACCCCGGTCGGGCCGGGACAGCGGAAAGTGTCCGCCCGCACGGCGGTCGAGTTCGTCAGCCGTGGTGATGCCCGCTTCGACGAATTGCGTGGTGAGACCTGTCAGCCAGTGTTCGTAGTAGGGAGACGACAGGTAATGCGCCGGATCCATGCGCTCGATCGAGTGGCGGAACTTTCCGCCGGGGTTACCCAGCACATCCGTGGTGCCCATGAGTATCCGGAAGACGCGACGCTCCCAGTCCTCGGCGAAGAAGGGCTCGGAATCCTCGTGCACGACCGGGCCGAAGCCGTCGACACCGCCCATGTCGTGCACACCGTCCACCTCCAGCATGTTACGACGATCGTGTCGCTGAGGATCGAACTTCTGCGCCATCCACAACGTGTCAATGAATGGGTGCATCAGCGAACACAACCGGCTGGGGGTCGATATGCGCGCGCGTATCCGTTCGTCCGTCACGACAGGTATCGCCATCGCCGGGATCAGCGCACTGGCCCTCGCACCGGTGGCCGGTGCGGCCGAACCACCTCCCTCTCGGGCCGTCGCCCCCGCAGTCCAGTCGGCCGCACCGGCACTCGGTGCCATCCCGCTGGCCTTCATCCGCAACCAGTTCCAGTACTGCAGCCTGATCTGCCCGTTCGCCGTGGAGGCCGCGATAACCGTGCCGGCCGCCACGGCACTGGCCCCGGTGACCTTCGTCGGTTCGCTTGTGACGACGGGTTCGCCGCTCAAGGCGATCGGCGGCGCGCTGGCATCGATCACCGGGCCGGCGAATGCCGCGGCCACACCGCTGTTCAACAACGATATCTTCCTGGTGGTGCCGAAGGCGTTTCACGCGCTCGACGTCGCCATCGTCGAGGCGTTCAACGTCGGTGCGGCGGTCTTCACGCCGAGTGAACTCCTGCAGACGGTCCAGAACGGGCGCACCAACATTCTCGGCGCCCTCGATCAGGCGGTGGGCCCGCCGACGACCCCGACGGGCGCCAGAAACATCCTGCAGGTCGCCTCCGTCGAGACGGTCAATGTCGTGACGGCGGTGGCGTTCCAGGCCGGTGAGCTACTTCTGCTCGGCGTCGTACAGGCCGCGGATGCCGCCGCACAGGAACTCGCCCGGTCCGGCGATCCGGTGGCGGCCCTGGCTGCAGGCGGCGCGCAGGCGGGCAAGGTGATCGACGATGCCGCCGGGATCGTCACCTCGGCCGTCGACACCGCGGTGACCAACATTCGCGATTCGCTCGCCGATCCCTTCCCGTCGGCGCGGACACCGGCCCAATCGTCCACTTCGTCGGCCCAGCCTGTGGCGCAGCGCGACCGCCCGCGCGATGTGAATGCCGCTGAACGCATGACCGAAAACCTCGGCACCTCAACGGATTCGATCAGCGACAGGGCAAGGGGCGCGACGAGCGACGGTGCACAGCATTCGGAGAGCGGCGATTCACGGGCCACGTCCGACGATCCGGTCGCCAAAAAGGTCCCCAGACCCGCACATCGACGGCAGCACACCGGTTCGGCGGGCGTCGGAGAAGAACACGGTGAACACAAGAAGGCCGACACCGGCGCGGAGCCATCTGCCCGCACCGTCGATCATTCGGCGCGGGGTTCGTCGGCCGCAACCGACCGGTCCGGCGCAGGCTGATCGATGGCCGACGCGACGCCGAGCGCAAGAAAGAAGATGACGACGAGCGATCCCCGCAGATAGAGATTCATCGGGCCGCCGGGCGAAATGAAGCTGCCCGCCGGACCGATGATCGTGATCGTCTCGATGAGCTGCTCGACAGCGAAGACCGCCGCCAGGATGCCGATCCATCTCGGAAAACGACCTTCGTTGGCCGCCAACAGGATTGGTGCCGCAATCACGATGTCGGCGATGGTCAGAATCGGACCCCACATCGACGCGATGTCGGCGATGGTGCGCGCGGTCGCCGTGCCCAGTTGTTCGGGATGCAGGGCCAGCCCGGCGCTGAACCACATGGCGATCCCGGTCTGAACCAGCAAGACCGCCGAGCCGATGGTGAAGATGTACGCGGACGGGCCGGTCAGGCGCTCGCGGGCATAGCCGAGGACCACGACAAGCGCCAGCGAACCGAACGCCACGAGCAGCGTCTGCACGCGCATGGCCCCCGCGTGCCGGGTGACGAACGCAACGGTGTCAGAACCCGACTTGTCTATGCCCGGCAATGTCGGAATTCCAAGCAGCGCAGGGGTGTACAGGACCGCGAAACCGATGCCTGCGACCATCGGGATACGACGGCGATCCACGTTTCACCCCCTGAGGCCACCGTAGCAAGGGTAGTCCCGGCATCTATCCACAGACGTGATTTCATCCACAGGCTCCTCGGCGCGTCATCGCGCGCGGTGAGTGCGGTCCGAAGCCGCATCTACCGTCAACACATGCGAACCGAACTGCCCGTCGATCGGCTGCACCGTCGACTCGACGCAGAAAGCGATTCGGAGTCCGGCGACGACGACCAGCCGGACACCTCGTTGTCACGTTGGTTACCGGAAGCCAAGTCGGTTCAGACCGGTTGGGTCGCGGCCGTACGCGCCGATCCGGGACGGGCCGGCGTCATCGCGCTCGGGGTCGTCGGGGTGATCGCGGTGCTGGTGACCGTCTTTGTCTTGCTGCGGGACAAGCCGCCGGCCATCGCGTCGGCCAAACTGCCACCGGTGCAAATGGTTTCGTCCGCCAGTCCGTCTCCCGGCGCCTCTCCGCCTGTGGCAGATCAGGATGTCGTGGTGAGCGTGGTCGGTCTGGTGCACAAGCCGGGGCTGGTCACGTTGAAACCGGGGGCGCGGATCGCGGATGCCCTGACCGCCGCGGGCGGCGCCCTGGACGGCGCGGATCTGATCGGGCTGAACATGGCCCGGCGGGTCGCCGACGGGGAACAGATCATCGTGGGTATCGCCGCGACGCCGGGACAGCCGACCGCGATGGGTAGTTCGGTCGCCTCGGGGCCGAGTCCGGCCTCGAGGCCGACCGTGCCGACGGCATCCGGAAACCCCCCGGCGCCCCAGGGTCCGGTCGACCTGAACGGCGCGACCGTGGAGCAACTGGACGGGCTCCCCGGCATCGGTCCGGTCATGGCGGCGGCGATCATCGCGTGGCGCGACGCCAATGGGGGATTCACCAGCGTCGACCAACTCGGTGACGTGGACGGAATCGGTCCCGCACGGCTGGAGAAGCTGCGCGACCTTGTCCACGTATGACGTCGATGACCGGCGATACCCCGCTCGACGTGCGCTTGGTCCCGGCCGCCCTGACCGGCTGGGCGGTCACCGCCTCCGGGATCCTCTGGCACGTCGGTGGTTCCATCGCCGTGACCGCGGCGGCGATCACGATCACCGCGGTCGCCGGGTGGTGGACGCGTCGCAGGCAAGAGTCCGGGGCCGAGGGCCGAGCGGTGCTGCGCGGTGTCGGCGCCGTCGCGGTCGTCGGGGTCGGGTTCGCGATCGCGATCGGGCTACGTGTCGACGAAGTGCGGCACCATCCGATCACGCATCACTACGGTTCGACCACCTCGGTCGTGGTCACGCCGACCGAGAGTCCGCGCGCGCTGGGCGGCGGCCGAATGATGTTCCGAGGGTCCCTCCGGTCTCTCGACGGACGCGAAACGTCGGGTCGGGTGGTGGCTTTCACCTCGGCCGGTGACTTCGCCGAGCTGACCGCCGGCCGCCCGGTGAGGTTTCAGGCGCGCATCGGCCGCCCCGCCCGACGCGATCTGACGGTCGCGGTGTTGTCGGCGTCGGGCCAGCCGACCTTCGGCGAGTCGGCGCCGATCCAGCGGGTGGCGCAGCACGTCCGTAGCGGATTCGGCGCCGCGGCGCGCGCCGCCCTGCCCGCTGACCAGGCAGCCATGCTCCCCGCGCTGGTACTCGGTGACACTGCGGGAGTCACCGGGCAGACCACCCAGGAATTCAGGACATCGGGCCTGACCCATCTGACTGCGGTGTCGGGCGCCAACGTCACCATCGTGTGCGGCGCCGTGTTGCTCGCTGCCGCACTGGTGGGGCCGCGGATCGCCGTGGCTCTCGCCGCGGCCGCGCTGCTGGCGTTCGTCCTGGTGGTGCAGCCCTCGGCGAGCGTTCTGCGCGCCGCCGTGATGGGTGGCATCACCCTGCTCGCGGTGCTCTCGCATCGTCGTCGGCAGGCCATTCCGGTGCTCTCGGCCAGCGTCCTCGCGTTGATGATCGGCGCGCCGGAACTCGCCGTCGACGTCGGTTTCGCGCTGTCGGTGTCGGCGACGGCCGCTCTGGTGGTGATCGCGCCGACCTGGTCGCGGCGCTTGGTGGCGGGTGGCTGGCCGAAACCGCTCGCCGACGCCGTCAGTGTCGCTGTCGCCGCGCAACTCGTCACCGCGCCGCTGGTGGCGGGGATTTCGGGAACGTTCAGTGTGGTGTCGGTCGTCGCCAATCTGGCCGTTGCGGTCGTCATTCCGCCGATCACGGTCTTCGGCACCGCCGCCGCGGCGTTGTGTCCGCTCTGGCCCTTCGGCGCCGAGATGCTGATCCGGTTCACCGGCCCCGAGCTGTGGTGGTTGCTGCGCGTCGCGCGCTGGGCCGCGGCCGTTCCCGCGGCGTCGGTGCCGGTGCCCTCCGGGCTGTTCGGTGTCCTCCTCGTCGCGGCCACGGGTGTTTCGGCTGTCATCGCATGGCGCTGGCGGTGCGTGCGGGTCTCGGCGGGTGGCGCGGCGGTCTGCCTACTCGCGTGGACGATGTCGGGACTGTCGGGCGGCCATGACACGATCGTGGGGTGAGCCAAGAGAGTGTCGGCCTGCACCTGGTGCTGGGGGACGAGGAACTGTTGGTCGAGCGCGCCGTCGGGACGGTTCTGCGTCAGGTGCGCAAGCAGGCCGGCACCGACGACGTACCGGTGGATCGGCTTCGCGCGGGGGAGGTCGGCACCAGCGAGCTCGCCGAGTTGCTCAGCCCGTCGCTGTTCGCCGACGAGCGGGTCGTGGTGCTGGAGTCGGCGGCGGAAGCGGGCAAGGATGCGGTCGCCCTGATCGCCACCGCAGCGGCCGACCTGCCCGCGGGCACCACGCTCGTCGTGGTGCACTCGGGCGGCGGCCGGGCGAAGGCGCTCGCGGATCAGCTCAAAAAGATTGGCGCGGAAGTCCATCTGTGTGCCCGCATCACCAAAGCCTCGGAGCGTGCCGACTTCGTGCGACGCGAATTCCGCGGACTGCGGGTCAAGGTCAGCGACGACACCGTCACCGCCGTGCTCGACGCGCTCGGTTCCGACATCCGTGAGCTGGCGGCGGCCTGCTCGCAGCTCGTCGCAGATACCGACGGCAACGTCGACGCCGCGGCGGTGCGCCGTTATCACTCGGGTAAGGCCGAGGTGAAGGGCTTCGACATCGCCGACAAGGCCGTCACGGGTGACGTCGCGGGTGCCGCCGAAGCGCTGCGCTGGGCGATGATGAGCGGCGAGCCGCAGGTGGTGCTGGCCGACGCACTGGCCGAAGCCGTCCACACCATCGCCAGGGTGGGTCCCTTATCGGGCGATCCGTATCGGCTGGCCTCCGATGTGGGCATGCCGCCGTGGCGGGTGCAGAAGGCGCAGAAGCAGGCGCGTCGGTGGTCGCGCGCATCTGTGGCCGAAGCGATGCGGCTGGTTGCGGCGCTGAACGCGGATGTGAAGGGCGCCGCGGCCGACGCGGACTACGCGCTGGAGGCGGCGGTTCGAAAGGTGGCCGAACTGGCCGCCGACGACTGACGTCGGTGGTGAGTCGATCACCGGTGGCGCGCGCTCAGATCTTGTTGAGGGCCCGGGACAGCGCCGACTTGCGGTTGGCGGCCTGGTTCTTGTGGATCACGCCCTTGCTGGCGGCTTTGTCCAGCTTGCGGTTGGTCTCCACCAGCAGCTCGGTGGCCTTGTCCTTGTCACCCGACTCGACGGCCGCACGGAATCCGCGCACGGCCGTGTGAAGCGATGACTTCACGGACTTGTTGCGCAGCCGGCGGCGCTCGTTGGTGAGGATCCGCTTCTGCTGCGACTTGATGTTGGCCACGCGTGTATTCCTTCGTAAAACTCGTCTGGGTTGCTTAAGTCTTTTCAGCGCGCCCGGCGACGGGCAGCGACTGTTCAGGTTACCAGCGAGCGCACAAATCTCCCAAAGTGAGACCTACTGGCCTGCCGAAACCCCGGAAGTGATGCAGCATGGCATGGGTGAGCCTTCGAACTTTGCCGACCGCGACCGCACGGACGTCCCGCAGCAACGGCAAGCGGGCCAAACGCCACGATCCCATCTTCGGCGGGTACAACAACCTCGGCACGTACTCGAAGGCGTTCGACGAGATGTTCGACGGCCAGGGCAACGTCCGCGGGCCGTACAAGGGCATCTACGCAGAGCTTGCCCCGTCCGATGCCTCTGAGCTCGAAGCCCGCTCAGACGCGCTCGGCCGGGCCTTCATCGACCAGGGCATCACGTTCTCCCTCTCCGGCCAGGAACGCCCGTTTCCGCTGGACCTGGTGCCGCGAGTGATCTCGGCGGCGGAGTGGACGCGGCTCGAGCGCGGCATCCGGCAACGGGTCAAGGCACTCGAGATGTACCTCGACCGACATCTACGGCGAGCAGGAGATTCTGCGTGATGGGGTCATTCCGCGCCGGTTGATCACGTCGTGCGAGCACTTCCACCGCGAAGCCACCGGCATCATGCCGCCGAACGGCGTGCGCATCCACGTCGCGGGCATCGACCTCGTTCGCGATGCGCAGGGCGTGTTCCGCGTGCTCGAGGACAACCTGCGGTCGCCGTCCGGTGTCTCCTACGTGATGGAGAACCGCCGCACGATGGCGCGGGTCTTTCCGAACCTGTTCGCCACCCATCGGGTGCGGGCGGTCGGCGACTACTCCTCGCACCTGCTGCGCGCCTTGCGCAACGCCGCCGCCTCCAACGAGGCCGATCCGACGGTGGTCGTGCTCACGCCCGGCGTCTACAACTCCGCCTACTTCGAGCATTCGCTGCTGGCCCGCCAGATGGGGGTGGAGCTGGTCGAGGGTCGCGACCTGTTCTGCCGCGACAACACCGTCTATATGCGCACCACCGAAGGCGAGCGCCAGGTTGACGTCATCTACCGGCGCATCGACGACGAGTTCCTGGACCCGATGCATTTCAAGCCCGACTCGGTGCTCGGCGTGGCGGGGATTCTCAACGCCGCCCGCGCGGGCAACGTGGTCATCTCCAGCGCGATCGGCAACGGCGTCGGCGACGACAAGCTGGTCTACACCTACGTGCCGACGATCATCGAGTATTACCTCGGCGAGAAGCCGCTGGTCGCCAACGTCGACACCTACCGATGCTGGCTCGACGACGAGCGCGAGGAGGTGCTCGACCGGGTCGACGAGCTCGTCATCAAGCCGGTCGAAGGCTCCGGCGGGTACGGGATCGTGTTCGGCCCCGAGGCCTCGGCGAAGGAGCTGGCGACGATCAGCAAGAAGATCCGCAGCGATCCTCGCGGATGGATCGCCCAACCCGTCGTCCAACTGTCGACCGTGCCGACCCAGATCGACGACGAGCTCGCACCGCGGCATGTCGACCTGCGGCCGTTCGCCGTCAACGACGGCGATGACGTGTGGGTGCTGCCCGGCGGGCTGACCCGGGTCGCGCTGCCGGAGGGGTCGCTGGTGGTGAACTCCAGCCAGGGCGGCGGGTCGAAGGACACCTGGGTGCTCGCATCCCGGGCGTCGGTCGCCGACCGCGAACTCGCGGCGGCCGAGGTCGTCCGCGCGCTGCCCAAGACGGCCAAGGGGCCCAAGGCCGACAAGAACGGCGACGGCTCGTCGTCGCAGCAGCAACAACAGCAGGCAGCAAGGTACAGAAGCCGGAACAGCAACAACAGCAACAGCAACAGCAACAGCAGGCGGTGAGCCACTGATGTTGGCGCGCAACGCGGAATCGCTGTACTGGATCGGGCGCTACGTCGAGCGGGCCGACGACACCGCCCGCATCCTCGACGTCACCGTGCACCAGCTTCTCGAGGACTCCAGCGTCGACCCCGACCAGGCGTCGCGGACGCTGCTGCGGGTGCTGGGTATCGAACCGCCCGAAAGAGCAGCTGGACGTGTGGTCGCTGACCGACCTGGTGGCGTTCAGCCGCGACACCGAGGGCGGCTGCTCGATCGTCGAGTCGATCTCGGCGGCACGCGAAAACGCCCGCGGCGCACGCGAAGTCACGTCCACCGAGATCTGGGAGTGCCTCAACACCACCTACAACGCGCTGGCCGAACGGGAACGCGCGGCCAAACGCCTTGGGCCGCACGAATTCCTCTCCTTCGTCGAGGGCCGTGCCGCGATGTTCGCAGGGTTGGCCGACTCGACGCTGTCCCGCGACGACGGCTACCGGTTCATGGTGTTGGGCCGCGCCATCGAACGCGTCGACATGACCGTGCGGCTGCTCCTGTCCCGGGTCGGGGACAGCGCGTCCTCACCGGCGTGGGTGACGGTGCTGCGCTCGGCGGGCGCCCACGACACCTACCTGCGCACCTACCGCGGCGTGCTCGACGCGGGCCGCGTCGTCGAGTTCATGTTGCTGGACCGGCTGTTCCCGCGGTCCGTCATGTACTCGCTGCGGCTGGCCGAGCACAGCCTCGACGAACTGCGGCACCGCGCGCTCAATCGTGTCGGCGCCACCGCCGAGGCGCAACGCCTGCTCGGCCGCGCCCGCAGCGAGTTGGAGTTCCTGCGGCCGGGCGTGCTGCTCGAATCGCTCGAGCAACGCTTGGCCGGTCTGCAGAAGACGTGCGCCGATGTCGGAGAAGCGTTGGCGCTGGAGTACTTCCACTCCGCACCGTGGGTGGCGTGGACGGACGCGGGACGCAACGGCTCGCTGGTGATCGAGGAGGGCGAGGTCTGACATGTGGCGCATGCGAGTCATCCACGCCACGGGTTACGCCTACAAGTCACCCGTGACCGCGTCGTTCAACGAGGCGCGTCTGACGCCGCGCTCGGACTCCCGGCAGAACGTCATCCTCAACCGCGTCGAAACGGTGCCGGCCACCAGGTCCTACCGCTACGTCGACTACTGGGGCACCGCGGTGACGTCGTTCGACCTGCACGCCCCGCACACCGAACTGGAGGTCACGTCGTCGTCGGTGGTCGAGACCGACAAGGGGGAGCATGCCGGACAGAGGCCGTCTCCTGGGAGGACCTGCAATCCGAGGCCGTGATCGACCGATTCGACGAGATGCTCACCGGCACGCACTACACGCCCGCCAGCAGGCGCATCGCGCGGGTGGGCCAGAAGATCGCCAAGTACCACGACCCGCAGGATGCCGTCATCGCCGCCGCGAACTGGGTGCACAGCGAACTGGAATACGTACCCGGCACCACCGGTGTGCACTCGTCGGGTCTGGACGCGCATCGTGAGGGCAAGGGCGTCTGCCAGGACTTCGCGCACCTGACGCTGATCCTGTTGCGCAGCATGGGAATTCCGGCGCGATACGTGTCGGGCTATCTGCATCCGAACCGCAAGGCGGTCGATCGGCGACACCATCGACGGCCAGAGCCACGCCTGGGTGCAGGCCTGGACCGGCGGCTGGTGGAACTACGACCCGACCAACGACGCCGACATCAACGAGCAGTACGTCAGCGTGGGAGTGGGCCGTGACTACTCGGATGTCACGCCGCTGAAAGGGCATCTACTCCGGGGAGGGCTCGACCGACCTCGACGTGGTCGTGGAGATCACCCGGCTGGCTTAGTGCGGGTCGCGGCGGCGGCCCAGCGTGCGGAATCCGGGATGGACGTGCGGCGTCAGCCCCTGGTGTTCGGCGATGGCGGTAGCAGTCGCGCAGTGTCGCGCGTTCGTCGGCATCGAGCCCGCCGTGATGCGCCGCTCGTGTTGGCGCGCCGAGATCGGAGATCTTGCGCATCAGCTTTTACCCGACGCGTCAGGTGAAGCGCATGCAGGCGCCGGTCCTCGGGATTGCGGCGACGTTCGACGATACCCGCGGTCCTCGAACTCGTCGACGTAGGCGACGACCCGGCTCGGCAGCAGGCCCAGTTGCGTCGCTGAGCGCTTGTTGGCTGCGACCCGGCTCCGACGCGATCGCGCGCAGTATCCCGGCGTGTGGCGGCGTCAGATCGACGTCGGCCATCTGCTCGGCGAACATCGTGGTGGCGTGATGGCCGATCTGGGCGAGCAGGAATGCCACGCCGTCGCCGGGATCGTTGGTGTTCGACGGCGGAGGCACGGCTCGAAATCGTATCACTTTTGAACGGTTTCTCGATGGAATTATTCATTCCTCTTGCCTGCGTCCTGGCATCCGGCATATCGTTCAAATCATGAATGATTCATATGCTGATCGAAACCGTGGCACCGGTCGGCCCGTTCAAGGCGGACCACCGCTTGTCGCTCCTCGCGCGTGATCTCACTGCTGTTGCTGCTCGCCGGACTCGCCGTCGGCGGTCGCGCTCGGCGGCGTCATGCCGCTTCCGTACGGCTCCGCGACGGCGATGCAGGATTACGTCTGGCCAGCATCCGGCCGCTGCTCTGGCCATCGGCGTCGGGGTGTTCGCATCGTCGATCCCGCTGGCCATCTACGCGGCGACCGCGAGCGCGCGGCTGCGACAGCTCGGCGTGACCGCCCCGGGCGCGACGATCGCCCTCGCCGGCGGGCTGCTGGCCTCGGCAAGCGCTCGGGTTGTCGGGCCTGTCGGCATGGACATTGTCGCGACCGGAGGTCACCTCCGATGTGCCCCTGCTGCGCGCGCTGTACTACCTGACCTTCCTGACGGGCGGGCCGTGGCACGTCGTCGCGCTCGGCCTGCTGATCGCCGGTATCGCCGTACCCGGCCTCATCCTCGGATTGCTGCCAAGGGCGCTGGGATGGACCGGTCTGGCGATCGCGTTGCTCGCCGAACTCACCACCCTGGTGTTGATCTGGCCGGGCCTGGCACCGATGCTGCCGGTGGCCCGGTTCACCGGCCTGATCTGGCTGATCGTGGCGGGCGCGCTGCTGCCGCTGCGCCGGCGGAACAAGCAGGGCGCGGCCGTCGCGGTGGCGTGACCGTGACGGCGCCGGCTCACGCCCCGAGCGTGCGCTGGATATCGCCCTTCATCGCGTTCAATTGCGAGCCCCAGTACCCCCAACCGTGGGTGCCGTTGGCGGGGAAATTGAACGTGCCGTTGCGGCCGCCCGCCGCCAGGTACCGCGTCTGGAAGTTCTTGTTGCTGTCCAGCGTGATGCCCTCCAGGAGCTGAGCGGGAACGTCCGCGCCGCCCAACTCGCCGGGAGTTCCGTTGCCGCAATAGACCCAGATCCGCGTGCCGTTGCTCACCAGCTGGCCGACGTTGACCGTCGGGTCGTTGCGTCGCCACGCCGACCCGCCGCCGGGTCCCCACATCGCGGTGGCATCGAAGCCGCCGGCGTCGCGCATCGCGAACCCGACGAGCGTCGGCCAGATGCCTTCGGACAGGTTCAGGAAGCCGGAAAGAGAGCCCGCGTAACGGAACTGGCCGGGGTGGTACGCGGCCAGGATCAGCGCTGCACTGCCGGACATCGACAGCCCCACCACGGCGTTTCCGCTCGGCGACACGCCCTTGTTGGCGGACAGGTATGCGGGCAGCTCCGAGGTCAGGAAGGTTTCCCATTGGTAGGTGTAGGTGCCGCCGTTTCCGACGGCCGGGCCCTGCCAGTTGGTATAGAAGCTGGACATGCCGCCGACGGGCATGACCACCGACAGACCTGACTCGTAATAGTTCTCGAACGCCGCGGTCTCGATGTCCCAGCCGCTGTTGTCGTCGCGGGCACGTAGCCCGTCGAGCAGATACACCGCATGAGACCCGCCGCCCTGGAACTTGACCGGAATGTCACGACCCATCGCCCCGGACGGCACCATGAGGGTTTCGACCGGAAGGCCGGCCCGCGAATACGCCGCGGCCGTCGCCGAGCCGCCTACTACCGAAATCAGCCCCGGCAACACCAGGGCAACCAAGACGCCGGCCATCAGCCGACGCGCCAGAGGTTTGACGAATGTCATACGTTTCTCGCACATCTTTCAGGACAGGCCGCAGCCCGTGCGGTCTGTCCGATTTGACAAGGATCGCCGCTCGAGATCGGCTGTTGGAGCAGATGCCGCTGCTTCACATCTGCCGGTTGAGGAGCACCGCCGCGTGGCGCAGCCGCTGCGATTGTTATGTCGTCCCGCGCGGTATCGGTGTTACGTAGGCGGGTGACCCGGGCCGGTCAGCTGTCGAGTCTGGTGCACACGCCGGGGTGGACCTCGACCCGATGGAGGTCATCGCCCAGTTCGATCTGGCGGTCGAACGCCGTGGCCGCCAGCGCTCGCCAGTCGTCCTCCGTGACCGGGCTCCATCCCCGGCACATAGTGCGTGAGGACGAGGATCCCGACGCCTGCCCGGGTCGCGGTCGCGGCGGCCTGCTCGACGGAGGAGTGGTAGTCGCAGATGTCGCGGATCCGCTGCATCGGCATCCTGTCGACCAGATCCTTGCGAATCACCGTGTGCACCAGCGCCCCAGCCCCCGAGGCAAGCGAGTCGAGGCTGTCGCACGGCACCGTATCCCCGGCCAGCACCACCGAGGCGCCGGCATGCTCGATCCGGAAGCCGATCGTCGGGGTGACCGGCCGGTGATCGGTCGGCGCCACCGCGATCCGGACGCCGTCGCTGTCCCACACCGCACCGTCGGTGTACTCGCGCACCTCGACGGGCGGCGGATCGGTCAGGTCGGCGTGATGTGCGATCCGATAGCCGATGTCGAAACCGAACGCCCTGAGCGTGGCGTCGACCACCTCGGCCGTCCCGGGCGGACCGATGATCTGCAGCGGGGCCGGGTCGGGCGTGAACGTCGTCACCCAGCGCGTGATGATCAGGTCACCCAGATCGGCGATGTGGTCGCTGTGCAGGTGGGTGAGCAGCAGCGCGCTGAGGCCGTTGGCGCCGACGCCGGCGGCGGTCATCCGCTGCTGCACACCGCGTCCGCAGTCGACCAGAAACGTCTGCCCGCCGGCGCGCACCAGCGTGGACGGTCCGGCACGGCGGGCGTCGGGAATCGGGCTGCCGGTGCCGAGCAGGGTCACCTCGATCATTCGCAGTCCTCGGCGCGCATCGACCGCAACGACAGCAAAAAGGTTGACACATCGGCCATTTCGGCTATTCGCGCCCCGCCGACACCCAGCTGAGATCTGCGAAACGTTGGCCCGTCACCGCCGCCGCGGCGGCGTCCAGCGTATCGAGCTGCTCGGGCGTCAGCTCCACCGACAGCGACCCGAGGTTCTCCTCGACGCGGGCGGCCCGCCGGGTGCCCGGGATCGGCGCCGACCCGATGCCGAATGCCTCGGCCCGGTGCCGCAGCCACGCCAGTGCCACCTGAGCCGGCGTGGCGTCCTGCTGCTCGGCGACGGCCTTGACCACTTCGACCACGGCGAGGTTGGCATCCAGCGCGCCCCCGCTGAACCGAGGCAGATCGCGCCGGAAGTCAGTCGACGACAGATCGGCGGCCGAGCGGACGGTGCCGGTGAGGAAGCCGCGGCCGAGCGGCGAGTACGGCACGAAGCCGACGCCGAGTTCGGCCGCGGCGGGCACGACGCTGGCTTCGACGTCGCGGCTCCAGATCGACCATTCACTCTGTACCGCCGCGATCGGATGCACCGCGACGGCGGCCCGCAACTCCTCAGCGGTCACCTCCGACAGCCCGAGGTGTCGGACCTTGCCGGCGCTCACCAGCTCGGCCATCGCGCCCACGGTTTCCTCGATCGGCACGTTCACGTCGCGGCGGTGCATGTAGTAGAGGTCCACGACATCGGTCTGCAGTCGGTGCAGGCTCTCGTCGATGCTCTGCCGCACGTAGGCGGCGTCGCCGCGGACGCCGAGCTGGCCGCCGGCTGCGCGATCGGCTGGGTTGCCGACGATGCCGAACTTGGTGGCCAGCGTGACCTCGTCGCGGCGGTTGGCGAGAAGCTTGGCGATCAGCCGCTCGTTGTTGCCCGCCGCCGTAGACGTTGGCGGTGTCGATGAACGTCACGCCGAGGTCCAGGCAGCGGTGCAGGGTGGCCAGCGATTCGGTGTCGTCCACCTCGCCGTACACCGGTGTCAACGCCATTGCTCCGAAACCGATTGCGCTGACCGTTAATTCGTCTCCCAGCTTGACTGTGGGCACAGCAGTCGGCGTTCGTCATCGCGGATCCCTCTTCCAATCGGCGGATATCGTCGGCCTCGGACCGTGGATGTGGCGGTCCATTCCGGGGCCAACGGTACGCCGGTCGTGCGAATGTCGATGATCAATCCCGCGACGGCGAACTTACTCAGAAGTAAGTCGTGGCGGGGCGCCCGTGACTGGGTTGCAATGTTGCGTGCCCTTCCGCGGAAGACGCGGCGGACCTAGCCTGGTGTGAACTGGATCACGAGCGGAGGCACGATGCGGATCTCGGACGTGTTGCGGAACAAGGGCGCGTCGGTGGCCACCATCACGCCCGGAGACCTCGGTCTCGGGCCTGCTGACCGAGCTCGCGGTGCACAATATCGGCGCCATGGTCGTCGTGTCGGCCCGGACGGGTGGCGGGCATCGTCTCGGAGCGCGACGTCGTGCGCAAGCTGCATGAACGAGGCGCCGAACTGCTGACCCAGCCGGTGTCGGAGATCATGACGACGTTGGTCGCGACATGCGCGCCCAGCGACACCCTCGACAGCCTCAGCGTCCTGATGACGAACAACCGGGTCCGCCATGTCCCGGTGCTGGAGAACGGACGGCTGGCCGGCATCGTCAGCATCGGCGACGTCGTTAAGAGACGGATGGAAGAGCTGGAGGCGAGCAGGAGCAACTGCAGGCGTACATCACCCAGGGCTGACAGTGATATCGACGTCTCTGTGCCGCACGCACAGAGAAACGACGTGCGTGCGGTGTCGCGCACGCTGGGCCGGGCATTCTACGACGACCCGGTCATGTGCTGGATGTTGCCGGACGCCGACTGCGCCGAGCGAAAGCCTACCTCGGCTGTTCGACGCGCTGATCGCGCCACCACCATCTGGCCAACGGTGCGTGCGCGGTCGCCACCAACGGCGGGCCGTCGTCGGGGCGGCGCTGTGGGATCCGCCCGGGCAGTGGCGGCACACGCGGCGCGAGGAGCTACGGATGATGCCGGGCTTGTTGCTGGCCCTCGGCGGCGCTCTGCGGAGGGGTCTCGGCGCCGCCGAGCTGATGAAGAAGGCGCACCCCGAAGAGCCGCACTGGTATCTCGCGATGATCGGGACGATCCGGCGGTGCGGGGCAAGGGATTCGGCCAGGCGCTGATGCGATCACGGCTCGACCGGTGCGATGCCGAGCACGCGCCGGCGTACCTGGAGTCCAGCAACCCGGACAACGTGCCGTACTACATGCGGTTCGGATTCGAGGTCACCGGGGAAATGAAGCTGCCCGACGGCGGCCCGACACTGTGGCCGATGTGGCGGCAGCCGCGATAGCGAGCTAGCTCCAGGCGTATTCGGCCCGCAACCGGGCGGCGACCACCTCGAACGATCTCGCGGTCCAGGATCGCGCCCTTCGCGCCGGATGCCCTCCTCGGGTACGTCGAGCACGCGGTCCAGCCGCACCCAGCTCGTCCTGCCCTCGTAGTCCCAGCTCCCGCTGCCGATGCCGACCCAGTCGCGGTCGTCGCGGTGATGTTCCTGGCTGGACAGCATCAGGCCGAGCAGCGTGCTGCGGTCCCGGCCCACCACCAGCACCGGCCGGTCCTTGCCGCGCGTCGGGTCGTCCTCGTAGACCACCCAGGTCCAGACGATCTCGCCCGGATCGGCGCGGCCGTCGAGATCGGGGGCGTAGACGAGCTTGCGGGCGCGGTGCGCGGTGGGAACGCTGTTGTCGGTGACCGGGCGGCCCGCCGTGATCGCGCGGGCGTCTCGGCGGCGGTGCCCGAGATCGCGTCCAGGCCGAGCTTGATGCCCTGCTGGATGCCGCGCGCCACGGTGTCGGACTGCTGCAGTTGGCGGATGAACTTGGGCGCCTCGTTGAACACCATGTTCTCGGTGACGCCCAAAACCGCTGAAACGTCTTCCACGGCGGACGCCATATTCCCGAGCATAGGTGAAGCTCGACCGGCGCGCGATTGTGCCGCGAGGGCCGTCGCTCGATACGCTGGAAGCACCCAGCTCCACACCGGTACCAGGAGATTCCCATCAGCAGTTTCGCCGACCAGACCTTCACGGCGCCGGCGCAGATTCGGAACTTCTGCATCATCGCCCACATCGACCACGGCAAGTCGACGCTGGCCGACCGGATGCTGCAGCTCACCGGTGTCGTCGCGGACCGCGATATGCGCGCCCAGTACCTGGACCGGATGGACATCGAGCGGGAACGCGGCATCACCATCAAGGCCCAGAACGTCCGGCTGCCTTGGAGTGTGGGTGACGAGAAGTTACGTGCTGCATCTGATCGACACGCCGGGCCACGTCGACTTCACCTACGAGGTGTCCCGGGCGCTGGAGGCCTGTGAGGGCGCGGTGCTGCTGGTCGACGCCGCCCAGGGCATCGAGGCGCAGACGCTGGCCAACCTGTACCTGGCGCTGGACCGCGACCTGGCGATCATCCCGGTGCTCAACAAGATCGACCTGCCCGCCGCCGACCCCGACCGCTACGCCGGCTGAGATCGCCCACATCATCGGCTGCGAACCCGGCGACGTGCTGCGGGTGTCCGGCAAGACCGGCGAGGGCGTGGCCGAGCTGCTCGACGAGGTGGTGCGCCAGGTGCCGGCGCCGACGGGCGACGCCGACGCCCCGACCCGGGCGATGATCTTCGACTCGGTCTACGACACCTACCGCGGCGTGGTCACCTACGTCCGCGTGGTCGACGGCAAGATCATGCCCGCGCGAGCGGATCAAGATGATGTCCACCGGCGCCACCCACGAGCTGCTGGAGGTCGGCATCGTCTCCCCGGACCCGAAGCCGTCCGTCGGCCTGGGCGTCGGCGAGGTCGGCTACCTGATCACCGGTGTGAAGGACGTGCGCCAGTCGAAGGTCGGCGACACCGTGACCTCCGCGCGGCACGGCGCCACCGACGCGCTGACCGGCTACCGCGAACCGAGACCGATGGTGTACTCGGGGCTCTATCCGGTCGACGGCTCGGACTATCCGAATCTGCGCGACGCACTGGACAAGCTGCAGCTCAACGACGCCGCGCTGACCTACGAGCCGGAGACGTCGGTGGCGCTGGGCTTCGGCTTCCGCTGCGGCTTCCTCGGGCTGCTGCACATGGAGATCACCCGCGAGCGGCTGGAGCGCGAGTTCGACCTCGACCTGATCTCCACGTCGCCGAACGTGGTGTACCGGGTGGTCGAAGAAGAGGACGGCAGCCGAGATCGTCGTGACCAACCCGTCGGACTGGCCGGAGGGCAAGGTCCGCACCGTCTACGAGCCCGTCGTCAAGACCACCATCATCTCGCCGAGCGAGTTCATCGGCACGATCATGGAGCTGTGCCAGTCGCGGCGCGGCGAGCTCGGCGGCATGGACTACCTGTCACCGGAGCGGGTCGAGCTGCGCTACACGATGCCGCTGGGCGAGATCATCTTCGACTTCTTCGACTCGCTGAAGTCGCGCACCCGCGGCTACGCCAGCCTCGACTACGAGGAGGCCGGCGAGCAGGAGGCCGATCTGGTCAAGGTCGACATCCTGCTGCAGGGCGAGGCCGGTCGACGCGTTCAGCGCGATCGTGCACAAGGACTCGGCGTACGCCTACGGCAACAAGATGACCACCAAACTCAAGGAGCTGATCCCGCGCCAGCAGTTCGAGGTGCCGGTGCAGGCGGCCATCGGTTCGAAGATCATTGCTCGCGAAAACATCCGCGCGATGCGCAAAGACGTGCTATCGAAGTGCTACGGCGGTGACATCACCCGTAAGCGCAAGCTGCTGGAGAAGCAGAAGGAAGGCAAGAAGCGGATGAAGACCATCGGGCGCGTCGAGGTGCCGCAGGAGGCCTTCGTCGCGGCCCTGTCGACCGACGCGGCGGCAGCCGACAAGGCCAAGAAGTAGGTATCCGATGCGCTCACCGGCATCAAAGGTCGCTGCGTGTGAGCGCGTGTGTGGCTGCCCTGGCGGGCTGCGCGGCCCCGGTGGACGGCACGCCCGTGGTCCACATCGTCGAGGCCGCCAAGCCGTCCCCGTCGCGACCCCTGAATCAGGTTCTGCCGACCGCCGACGAGCTCACCTCGGCATTGGGTGGCGCCGGGTTCATGGGCCAGCTGGTCGCGGGCGGTCCCGACATGTTGCTGGCGGGCGTCGGCGAGTCCGAGGCGACGCCGGTCGATGCGTCAGCACCGACGCTCCGGTTGCAGAAGGTCGTCTACCAGGCCAGCCCGGTGCGGGCGGTGGCCAGTGAGTCGTGGGCGGGCGGGGATGCCAACGGCCCCACCACGTCCGGATTCTTCGGTGCGGTCAAGTTCGCGACCCCCGACGACGCGCAGGCCTTCTTCGCCGCCTCCGCCGAGAAGTGGCAGCGGTGCAACGGCCAGACCCTGGTGATCCATCAACCCCAGCACGGCGCCGACGGGGCAAGCCGGATCACCGATGTCGATATCGACGCCCACGTGGTGTCGGCCGTCGTGATGCAGGAGTCGGGAGGGTCCGCGTCACCCCCGATCCAGCGCGCCCTCGGACTGGCCGTCGGATTGCGTTGTGGACGTGGAAGTTACGGACACGGGTGGGGCCGCCGATGCCGGCGGGGCCCACGATGCGGTCGACGTCGCAAATCTCATGCTGAGCAAGGTCGGCGTTTCCTAGAAGACGGCGCGCCGCGAAGTTTGCCGGTGACCCCCGTGTTCGGCAAAGGTCAGTCACAATAACGCGGTGACCATATTCGGCATCGCTGCCCGAGCATCCGCCGTGGGAGTCGTCGTTGCGGCATCTGTCCTGCTGTCGGGTTGTGTGAGCACCGTCTCGGGCTCTGCGGTACGCGCGCAGAACGCCGGACCGGTCGACGTGCCGAACTCACCGAATCCAAGCTCGACACGGTGTTGCTGTCCATCGGTGAGCTCAACGGCATCATGGGGTCGACGCAGATGAAGGTCACCAGCAAACTCGAGCAGATGACCGACCACTCCGCGGATGTCTCCGATCCCGACTGCCTCGGCGCGATTTACGGCGCGGAGGAACCGGTGTACGACGGCAGCGGGTGGACGGCGATCCGCGACCAGGTGGCCCGCGAACCGGGGAGGACAACGAGCATTGGGTCGAACAGACCGTGGTGTTCTACCCGTCGTCGGACAAGGCGCAGAAGTTCTTCGACGACGCGAAGTCGATGTGGGAGAAGTGCTCCGGCTATTCGGTCTCGGTCGATGACGTCGATGCCTCGTATCTGTGGGAGATCGACGACCTCGCCGCCGCGGACGCCATGCTCACCCAGGTGACGACGCAGGAAGACGCCGGCGGATGGGCGTGTCAGCATGCGCTGTCGGTGGTTTCGAACGTCACCGTCGAGGCGTGGGCGTGCGGCTACGACATCAAGGACGAGGCGGCGACGATCGCCGACGAGATGGTCACCAACGCCGCGAAGAAGTAGCCGGGGGTCCTGGGCTCACGAGGCTAGCGCGATATGCAACCACTATGATTCAAACGTGGGCGCCGGCCTGCTTCGCTGACCGAACAGTGTAAAAGTGCTTGGCCGCAAGGCGATTCAGCTATCGAGACGCTACCATCTTCATTTTCGCGAGCGTCATCGTCGATCGTGGTCGCCACGGCTCCAGCGTGTCGACGCCTACCCTCGCGAGGTGTCCTTCGCGCTCGAAGACCTGGATCTGGCCGGCCCGGACGGTCAGGTGGTGGCCACCTTTCCCGCCGGCGGCAGCTGGCCGTGGGCGCTGCTCGCGCTCGCTGCCGTCGTCATCGCCGTCGGAGGGATGCTGCTCGGACGGTGAAAAGGTGACCTACATCGGCGCGTTCGCGGGCACGAACACGCCGGACTGTCGGCCTCCTCCTCGGCGCGGATCACGTGGACGACCGCGTTGATCAGCGCCAGGTGGGTGAACGCCTGCGGGAAGTTGCCCAGATGCCGGCCGGTGCGCGGCTCGATCTCCTCGGCGTACAGATGCAGCGGGCTGGCGAACGACAGCAGCCGCTCGCACAGGGCTTGGCCCGGTGGATCTCGCCGATCTCGACCAGCGCGGACACCAGCCAGAACGAGCAGATGGTGAACGTGCCCTCCTCGCCGGACAGGCCGTCGTCGGTCTCCTCGACGCGGTACCGCAGCACCAGCCCGTCGTCGGTCAGCTCGTCGGCGATGGCCAGCACGGTCGCCCGGACCCGCGGGTCGTCGGCGGGCAGGAAGCGGATCAGCAGCGCCAGCAGCAGCGAGGCGTCCAGCGCGTCGTCGCCGTAGCGCTGGGTCAGCACGCCGCGGGAGTCGACGCCGTTGGCTCAGGATGTCGGCCTTGATCTCCTCGGCGATGGCCCGCCACTGCTGGGCGTAGCGCTTCTCGCCCTGCAGCCCGGCCAGCTTGGACGCCGCGGTCCAGCGCCACCCAGCACATGATCTTGCTGACGAGGTGAAGTGCTGCGGCTCGCCGCGCACCTCCCAGATGCCGCGGTCGGGCTCGCGCCAGTGCTTGATCGCCTCCTCGACCTGGTGCTTCAGCACCGGCCACAGCGCCTCGGACATCTGCTCGCGCGACCGGGCGTGCAGGTAGACCGAGTCCAGCATGGCGCCCCAGATGTCGTGCTGCTGCTGGTTGTAGGCGCCGTTGCCGATCCGCACCGGCCGGGCGTTGTCGTAGCCGGACAGGTGGTCCAGCTCCTCCTCGACGAGGCTGCGTTCGCCGCCGACGCCGTACATCACCTGCAGCGGATGGCGTTCACCGTTGTTGGCGCCGGAGACGTCGGCGATGAACGCGAAGAAGTCGTCGGCCTCGCGGTCGAGGCCCAGGGTGTACAGGCCCCACAGCGCGAATGTCGAGTCCCGCACCCAGGCGTAGCGGTAGTCCCAGTTCCGTTCGCCCTGAGGGGTTTCCGGCAGCGACGTGGTGGGCGCGGCCAGCAGGGCGCCGGTCGGCGAGTACGTCAGGCCCTTCAGCGTCAGCGCGCTGCGCTGCAGGTACGCCCGCCACGGGTGGTCGGGGAAGTCGCCGATGTTGATCCACTGCCGCCAGCACTCGCTGGTCTGCCACATCTTGTCGGCGGCCTCGTCGTAGGTCTGCGGCGCCGGATGCTTGGACCAGGTCAGCGCGACGAAGACGTTGTCGCCCTCGTTCATCCGGGTGCGGGCCCGCGCCTCGCGGCCCTCCAGCCCGATGCGCAGGTTGGTGGTCAGCCGCAGGGTCGGATGCGCGTCCGGGTTCTGTTGGCCCGCGCGATCGCCTCGCCGTAGGCCTGGGCCGAGTACTCCCAGCCGGCGCTGACGCGGTGGTAGTCGAACGACGGCTCGCAGTTCATCACCAGCTCGACGGTGCCGCTCACGCAGCGCACGGTGCGCAGCAGGATGTGCTCGGCGTCCCAGTCCATCGGGGTGCGGCGGTGGGTGCGCGACCGCGGTCTCGATGTCGTGCCACGGACCCATCACCAGCGCGTCGCGCACGATCAGCCAGCCGGTGTGGGTCTGCCAGGTGGTCTCCAGGATCAGGCTGCCCGGCAGGTAGCGGCGGGCGGCCGGCACCGAGACCCCGTAGGGGCCCGAGCCGGAAGTGGCCGGCGCCGCGGTCCAGGATGGCGCCGAACACGCTGGGCGAGTCCGGCCGCGGCACGCACATCCACTCCACCGAGCCGGCCGACGAGATCAGGCAGGTGGTCTCGCAGTCCGACAGGAACGCGTAGTCGGCGATCGGCGGAAACGGGTTCCGCAACGACCCGCCGGCGCGTACGGCACCGGGGCCGTCACGGTGAACGGGCGTCCGGCCGGTGCGGCCTGGCGACCGGGCCTCGGCAGGCTGGTGTGTTGCAGAACCATGCGGACATCATCGACTGCCAACCTGCCCGCCGTCCACTTGTCGACGGGTGTGTCCTGCGTTGCTGGCTCGCGGCGGGCGCAGGCGGAAACGCCGCCATCCTCGGTTCGATACGCTGGCCGGATGGGCGGCTTCCTGAGTTGGTGGGACGGCGTCGAACTGTGGCTCTCCGGCTCTGGCGTTCGTCGCCCAGACCGCGGTGGTGATGCCCGTGGTGCTCGCGCTCGCCTACGGGGTCGCCGTCCTGCTCGACGGAGCCTGGGAACGGGATTCGGCTGCTGCGGCGGGTTCGCCACCAAGACGAGGACACCGAGTGACGCGGCATGCCGCGGTCACGGGTCACGCTGGTATTGGTGATCTGATCGTGCTGGTCGTTGTCATGTGGCTGTTAACTCGTTAAGCCGGCTAAGCCCCGTACTGAGGGCGGCCTCGAACTCTGTTATCTTCGCGCCATGCAGGCAGCGTCCGGCAACAGAGGGCCACATCTTGGCCCTCATTGCCGTGGGATTCACGCTGTCGCAGACGTCCACTGTTGTCGCTGACCCTGCCCGTCCGCGGTTTGGTGTCGGTAACGGCTGTTCTTGCTCAGATACTGTTCTTCGCCTTGCCGTCGTGACGGGTTTCACCGCAGTCCTGCAAGGAAAGGCCATCAATGTCCACATCCGCTAAATCCTGGCTGCAACCGCCGCTGCGCTCACCGTCACCGCCACGCTGCTCGCGGCGTGCGGTGGCGGATCCAGCGACGTCGCCGGGGGTGGTGACCGCGGCGCCGCCGACACCACGCTGACCCTCGTCGCCTACGCCGTTCCCGAGCCAGGCTGGAGCAAGATCATCCCGGCGTTCGCGGCCACCCCGGAGGGCAAAGGCGTGGGCGTGACGTCCTGCTACGGCGCCTCCGGCGACCAGTCCGCGCGTCGTCGACGGCAAGCCGGCCGACATCGTCAACTTCTCGGTCGAGCCCGACGTCGCTCGGCTGGTGAAGGCCGAGAGGTGGCCGAGGACTGGAATGCCGACGCCACCAAGGGCATCCCGTTCGGTTCCGTGGTTGCGCTGGTCGTGCGCAAGGGAAACCCGAAGAACATCAAAGACGGGACGACCTGCTGAACCCGGGCCTCGAGGTCGTGACCCCGAGCCCGCTGAGTCCGGCTCGGCGAAGTGGAACCTGCTGGCGGGCTACGCCGCGAAGAGTAACGGCGGGGGGTATTCGCAGGCCGGCCTGGATTTCATCAAGAAGCCGGTCACCGAGCACGTCAAGACCCGTCCGGGCTCCGGCCGTGAGGCCACGACGTGTTCCTCCAGGGCACCGGCGATGTGCTGATCAGCTACGAGAACGAGGCCATCAACGCCGAGCGTCAGGGCAAGCCTGTCGAGCACATGACCCGCCGCAAACCTTCAAGATCGAGAACCCGGTCGCCGTCGTGACGTCCAGCACACACCTCGACGAGGCCACCGCGCTGAAGGACTTCCTGTACACTAAGGAGGGTCAGAAGATCTGGGCCCAGCCGGCTTCCTGCGGCTCGATCCCCTCTGTCGCGCAGGACTTCGCCGACCGATTTCCCGACGCCGAGGAGCCGTGGACTATCGCCGACCTCGGCGGCTGGAATTCTGTGTATCCGGCTTTGTTCGATAAGGAGAACGGATCTCATCACGAAACTCTATAAGCAGGCCACTGGATGACGGCTAGCCTCGACCCCGGTCCCGAGGGCCACCCGGCCCGAACGCACCGACGGCGAGGGCGGCCGGGTGCCCGGGCCTGTTACGGGGGAGGCGCGGGACGACATCGCTGCGGGGTGGACGCGGCATCGATCTGGCGGAGCGTCATCGTGCCGTTACCGCGGGCGTGCGATCCTCTTGGCAGGCGGCGGGCGGCGGGTGGGACGCGCTCTGGCAGGCGGTGACCTCCAATGCCGCCGTCGAATCATTCCGGGTGACGGCTGACCATCTCAGCTCGGTGGTCACGGTGCTCAAGCAGGTCTTCGGCCGGCGGGTGGGAGGGAGGCTCACCTGCGATGACTTCCCCGGCAAGCGGCTGGTCCACTCGCGTGATCGACCTCCCGTTTGCGCTGCTGACGATCGTGGCGAGCCTGGTGATGCTCGCGCTGTACGGTCCGACAGCCCGGTCGACCTGGGCTTGCAGCACACCGAATGGGGCATGGGCATCGCGCTGTTGTTCGTCACCCGGCCGTTCGTGGTTTGCTCGGTGCAGCCGGTGTTGCTCGAACTCGACCGTGAAACGGAGGAAGCGGCGGCTTCGCTGGCGCCAACAGCTTCACTATCTTCACGGCGGTATCTTGGCGGCGCTGCTGCCGCGCTGCTGTCCGGCGCGGGCCTGGCATTCTCCCGAGCCATCGGTGAGTTCGGTTCGGTGGTGCTCATCGGTGGCGCGGTGCCCGGTGAGACCGAGGTGTCCTCGCGGTGGATCCGGACCCTGATCGGGATCGACGACTCCACCGGCGCGGCGGTGATTTCGATTGTGCTGCTGGTGATCTCGTTCGTGGTGCTGTTCGTCCTGCGCGCTGTCGGCTCGCGTG
>CAVOUV010000004.1:0-95058 GCA_963699655.1 uncultured Actinomycetota bacterium | reverse complement strand
CTTGATCCGCTTCACGGCTCGACGGTTTGGGCGAACAGTTGCTCTGCCGCGGTATAGGCATCGTCGCGGCCGCCGGCGACCGACTCGGCCAGCCGATCCCAACTCCGGGATGATTGCGCAACTGGGTCTGGGCCATGGACAGAATCTGCGCGCGCGCCCGCGCGATCCGCCGCTCCGGACTGTCGGCGCGACGGTGTGCGTCGATGGCGTCGACCAAGTCCGAGATGCCATCGCCCTTTGCGGCGACGATTTTCAGAATCGGCGCCCTGGTCTCGGCATGCAGGTCACGCACGGTCTGATCGACACCCTTGCGATCGGCCTTGTTCATGGCGACGATGTCGGCCACTTCCAGCAGACCCGCCTTGGCGGCCTGGATGGCGTCGCCCGCACCGGGATTGAGGATCACGATGGTCGGGTCGGCGATCGCGGCGATCTCGATCTCCGACTGGCCGACGCCGACCGTCTCCAAGACGATCAGGTCATATGACAACGCGGCCAGCAGCCGGATGCCCGCCGGTACCGCCGCGGCCAAGCCACCAAGGTGGCCGCGGGTGGCGACCGAGCGGATGAGGACGTCGGGATCGTTGATGTGGGCGGACATTCGGATGCGGTCACCCAGCAGCGCACCGCCGCTGTAGGGCGACGACGGGTCCACCGCCAGCACCGCCACCCGCATCCCGCGTTCGCGATACGCACCGACCAGCGCACCGACCGTGGTCGACTTACCCGCGCCGGGCGGCCCCGTCACTCCCACGATCCGCGGCGGCGTCGTCGCGCCCAGCGCACCGAGCACCTCGTTGCGGCGCTGACTTTCGACCAGACTCAACAACCGCCCAACCGCCCGGACCGATCCGTTGCGCGCCGCCTCGATGAGCTCGTCGATGGTCATCGCTGCAAAGTCTACGGAGCCGGCACCTCGACGACCGTGGCCGAGCCCATGCCGCCGCCGGCGCACATGCTGCCACGCCGATGCCGCCGCCGCGCCGGCGCAGCTCGTGCACCAGCGTGACGATCATGCGGGCGCCGGTGCAGCGACCGGGTGGCCGAGCGAGCAGCCGCTGCCGCTGACGTTCATGATCTCGGGATCGATGCCGAGCAGCTTGACGTCGCCACGCACATCGACGCGAACGCCTCGTTGATCTCGAACAGGTCGACGTCGGACAGCGACAGCCCGGCGCGGTCGAGCGCCTTCGGGATCGCCTGACCGGGCCAGACCGGTGACGCCGGGTCGACGCCGACGGACGCCCACGACCGGACCGTGGCCAGCGCGGGCAGGCCGAGGCGGTCGCTGGCGACGGCCAGCACGGCGGCGCCGTCGTTGGCGCCGAGGAGTTGCCGGCGGTGATGGTGAACCCTCGATCTCGGGGTGGAGCGGCTTGAGCGCGGCCAGCTTCTCCATGCTGGTGTCGCGGCGCGGGTGCTCGTCGACCTCGAACAGGCCGTGCGGCGTCTCGATCGGGCAGATCTCGTCCTCGAAGCGGCCCTCGTCGATCGCCTCGATCGCCTTGCGGTGCGAGCGCAGCGCCCAGTCGTCCATCTCCTCGCGGGTCACGCCGGCCTTGACCGCGGCGTTCCAGCCGACGGTGATCGACATGTCCATGTTCGGCGCATCGGGCCGGTCGGGATGCGTCGGCGGGAACCAGTCGACCATCGCGTCCGTCGCCACCGCCCGGCGCGTGAATCGCGGCGACGTCGACGCGGAGTTCACCCCGCCCGCGATGATCAACTGGTCCATTCCGGCCCGGATGCTGGCCGCGGCGCCCTGGACGGCGGCTTGGCCCGCGGCGCAGTGCCGATTGAGTGCGAGCCCGGGTACCGACGTGAGCCCGGCGGTGATCGCGGCGTGCCGCGCTACGACGCCGCCGCCGTAGAGGCCCTCCCCGAGGACCACATCGTCGACGTGAGCGGAGCCCAGCTCACCCGCCGCCGCCCCCACCACGTGCTCGGCAAGCTGGTAGGCGTCGGTATCGCGCAACGTCCCCTTCATCGCGGTCCCGATGGGCGTACGCAGGGCGGACACGATGACGGCGTCAGGCATAGGTCTCTCCGTTTCGAGCGATATGAGAATGGTATTCTCTCAGTTCGAGAGTGCCAGTTGCAAGAAGGGTAACCATATGCAAATCGCAGGTAGCTCCGCGATCGTGGTCGGCGGCGCAGGGGGTCTTGGTGAGGCGACGGTCCGGCGCCTGCACGGCGCGGGAGCCAAGGTGGTGGTCGCCGACCTCGCCGACGACAAGGGCAAGGCCCTGGAGAACGAGCTCGGCGTCCGGTACGTACCCACCGATGCCACCTCCGAGGAATCCGTCAACGCCGCGATAGCCGAGGCGACTTCGCTGGCTCCGCTGCGCATTTCGGTGGACACTCACGGCGGTCCGGCCAGCGGCGGTCGGCTCATCGGCAAGGACGGGTCGCCGCTCGACCTCTCGGGGTTCAAGAAGACCATCGAGTTCTACCTGACCGCCGTCTTCAACGTGATGCGCCTTTCGGCTGCGGCGATCGCCAAGTCGGAGCCGCTGGACGAGGGCGCACGCGGCGTGATCATCAACACCGCCTCGATCGCCGGCTACGAGGGCCAGATCGGACAACTCCCCTACTCGGCCGCGAAGGGCGGCGTGCTGGGCATGACGCTGGTCGCGGCGCGCGACCTGTCACCGCTCGGCATCCGGGTCGTGACCATCGCCCCCGGCACCATCAACACACCCGCCTACGGGAAAGCAGCCGATCAGCTCGAGCAGTACTGGGCTCCCCAGGTGCCGTTCCCCAAGCGCATGGGCCGGTCGACGGAGTACGCGCAACTGGCGCAGAGCATCGTCGAGAACGACTATCTCAACGGCGAGATCATTCGCCTCGACGGAGCATTGCGCTTCCCTCCCAAATGACCAGCGGCGCCCTTGCAGGCAAGGTGGCCTTCGTCGCGGGCGCCAGCCGGGGCATCGGCGCGACGGTGGCCGCGGCACTCGCCGGTGCGGGCGCCGCGGTTGCGGTGGCCGCGCGGTCCGAGCGGCCGGGCAAGACACCCGGGACGATTCACTCGGTGGCCGACGGGATCAGCTCGGCGGGCGGCCGGGCGCTGGCGGTGTCGTGTGATGTCACTGACGAGGAATCGGTCGAGAACGCAGTGGCCGCAACGGTTTCGGAGTTCGGCGGCATCGACATCCTGGTCGCCAACGCGGGCGTGTTGTGGCTGAGCCCGATCGAGTCAACGCCGTTGAAGCGGTGGCAGCTGTGCCTCAACGTCAACCTCACCGGCGTCTTCCTCGTCACCAAGGCGGTCATCCCGCAGGTGAAGGCGCGCGGCGGCGGATCTCTCATCGCGATCACCACCACCGGCGTGGGAATGCGCGAGCACGGCTCCAACGCGTACTGGGTGTCGAAAGCCGGCGTCGAGCGGCTCTATCTCGGGCTCGCGTCGGATCTGAAGGCCGACAATATCGCCGTCAACTGCCTGAGCCCGTCGCGCGTCGTACTGACCGAGGGATGGCAGGCCGGCGGCGGAGGACTGGAGATCCCGCCCGAGATGGTCGAACCGCCCGAAGCGATGGCCGACGCCGCCGTGCTGCTGGCCAAACAGAACGCCGGCGGCATCACAGGGACGGTCCAGCGCTCGGAGGAGCTCACGGTCCAGCGCCGAAACAATATTCCCGGCTGTTAACTTCGCGATTCAACGACCGGGAATATTGTTTCGGCGCGGCCGCTAGATGGCCTCGAAGGGTTCCCCGTCAAGCGCGAGCGATGGTCGGCCATCGGGCCCCTGCGGAACGTCGCCGACCAGTGTCACCCGGTACAGCCGCCGATCATGATCGAGCGTCAGATCCGACGGTGCGAGATGTACGGTCGAGCGGTTGTCCCAGAATGCGAGGCTGCCGGGCTCCCACTTGAACCGCACCGTGTATTCGGGCCGGACCAACTCGTCGTAGAACAGGCCAAGGAGCCGACGGCTCTCGTGCGGCGACACGCCGGCGATGTGCGTGGTGAAGCCGGGATTGACGTACAGCGCCCTCGCGCCCGTCTCGGGATGCACCCGCACGACCGGATGTTCGGTCACCAGCGGCCGCCGGGTGATGCGGCGCTCGTAGTCCTCCGTCGCAGTGGCACCGTCGGGCGGTGAGAAACGGTGCACCGCACGAAGGTTGTCGGCCAGACGCTGCAGTGGTGCGGAAAGCCCGGCATAGGCGGCCACGGTGTTGGACCACTGGGTGTCTCCGCCGTAGGGCGGGATGACCTCGGCCCTCAGAATGGACGCCGCGGGGGGGTTGACCGCCGCCGTCACGTCGGCATGCCAGTTCGGCTTGTCAAAGCCGCGACTGCAACCGTAGCGCGCCTTGAACCGGTCGCGGAAAATCGGATAGATGGTCGGATAGTTCGGATCCGGGATCGCATCGAACAGTGGATGCGCGGGCGTGGGCGCACCGAACGCCGAGGCGAACCGCAGGTGATCGTCGTGATCGATGAACTGGTCACGGAAGAACACCACCTTCCACTTCAGCAGGGCCGCGCGGATATCGGCGACCTGCTGGTGATCCAGCGGCGCTGTCAAGTCCACGCCGTGGATCTCGGCTCCGGTCCACCCCGATTGCGGCCGAACGTCCACGACCTGTGCTACCTGAGTCATGTTCTGATTTCCCTCTTTCGTTACGAGTTGATCGGTTTGGGCGTCACGCCGTCCAGTTGGTTCTGGGCGTTGACGATGTCGTTGTAACGGCCGTCGACGTACGGCTTCAGGTCGACGTGGGTTTTCGTGGTTGCCGTGTCGAACAATCCGTCGGCCACCTCCTGGAACAGACCGGTCGACGCGGCGTCGATCGGGTAGTAGGCGGCCAGGCCGTCCTCTTCGTACAACTTCTTGCCCTGGTCGAAGGTGATGCCTTGCTCCTTTACGTAGTACTCGTTGATCCACTGGTCGACGTGGGCGTCCTTCCAGTTGTTGGCGGCGATCGCCCGGCCGAGGTAGTCACCGATCGCCGCCGCCTTGGCCGGGTTGTCGAGTATGTCCTTGCGCACGATCAAGGTCTGAATGCCGGTGTTGATCCCGGTTCCGTCACCGAGAATCGGCGGCTCGCCCAGCTGGTAATACTGGTTGCCCAGCACAATGGCCGCGTCGACCGCACCGGCTGCGAAGGTCGGAACCACCTCTGCCCCGGCCAATTCCACCGGCTGGACGTCGCGCCGCAGGTCCAGGCCGTGCTGCTTGAGCAGGGCCGCGGTGATCATGTGGCGTCCCGATCCCGGCGGATAGGCGACGCGCCTGCCGCGAAGGTCCTCGATCTTGGTGACCCCGCTGTTGGGCTTGGCCACCAGGAAGTATCCGCCGCTGGTGCCCGGATTCGCCTGCAGTCCAACGGTGATCAGGTCGGTGACACCGCTGTCGACGGCGATCGGCACCGGCGCCTCGCCGATCGAACCGACGTCGGCGGCGCCCGACCGCAGCGCCTCGATCACCGCGGCGCCACCGCTGAAGTCCGCGAACTCCACGGCGTAGGGAGCCTCCTTGCCGGCGTTCGCCAGATTCCAGGGCAGTGACTGCGTGCCGTTCTGCTCGGCGATGACGAGCTTCGTGCCGGCGGGTACGTCGGTCTTCGACGCGATCCGGACCGAATCGATCGCGGTATCCGCCTGGTCATCGGACAGCCCGCACGCGGCGGCCAACAATGAGACCGCGAGCAGCGCGGAGATCTTCCACCGCAGGCGCGAAAAGTATGACATCTTGTCGATCCTTCGTCAGGTGCACGAGGCACGGGTCAAAGCTGGACTTCTCCGGTGACACCGAGTTCGCCGAGTAGGCGACGCCGCAGCGACGCGAACTCCTGTGAGTCCCTCACTCGCGGAGGGGGAACCGCGACCTCCACGTCCAGCGAGATGGCACCGTCGGTCAGCACGATCACCCGGTCGGCCAGCAGGATCGCCTCGTCGACGTCATGGGTGACCAGCAGTACGGCGGGCTTGTGCCGCCGGCACAGGGCGAGCAGCAGGGCGTGCATCTTGATCCGGGTGAGCGCGTCCAACGCACCGAAAGGTTCGTCGAGCAGCAGTAGTTCAGGCTCGCGGACCAGCGCCCTGGCCAACGCGACGCGCTGCGCTTCTCCGCCGGACAGCGTGCGTGGCCACACCTTGGCCTTGTCGGCCAGGCTCACTTCGCCGAGCGCCTCTCTGGCCCGATCTCGCACCGCCGCCGTCGCGGGCAGCCCGACGGTCACGTTGGTCAGCACGCGCTGCCACGGCAGCAGCCGCGGATCCTGGAAGACGATCGCCCGCCGCGCCGGCACGCGAACCTCGCCCCCGAAATCACCGTCCAGCGCGCCCAGCGCACGCAGGAAGGTGCTCTTACCGGATCCGCTGCGACCGAGCATCGCGACGAACTCGCCCGCCCGAATCTCCAGGCTCAGCCCGTCGATCACGACGTTGTCGCCAAATGCTTTTCGGACTTCACGGGCGATGACGACCGTGTCGGTAGCCAGCTCAGTCGCCGTCATAAACCCGTCTCCAGGTGAGCAGGCGCGCTTCCAGGAAGCGGACGACCAGGATCGATGCCAGGCCGAGGATCGCATACACGGCGATCAACACGAAGACGACGTCGATCTGGAAGTACTCGCGGGCATCGGTCATCATCCGGCCGAGCCCCCGTTTGGCGTTGATCGTCTCGGCGAAGATCAGCGACAGCCAAGACGCGGTGAGCGCCAGGCGCAGGCCGACGAGGAAACCCGGAAGCGAACCGGGGATGATCACCCGGTAGATCAGTTCAGCCCGGCCCGCGCCGAAAGACCTTGCAGCTTCGACCAGTCCGGCGTCCACGCTGCGGATGGCGCTGAACGTGTTGATGTAGATGGCAACCGCCACCGCGAGCGTGATCAAGGTGATCTTCGGCACCTCGCTGATGCCGAACCAGACGATGAGCAACGGCACCAAGGCAAAGTTCGGAACCGCACGCAGCACTTCCATATTCGCGTCGACGAAGTTCTCCCCCACCCGCGACAGCCCCGCAATCAGAGCCAGGCCCAGGCCGAGCACGATGCCGAAGACGAGCCCGTAGCCGACCCTGAGCAGACTCGTGAAGAGGTGTTCCTGCAACGATCCCTCGGCGATGAGCCGGAACCCCGTGCTGACCACGCGGGTCGGTGGGGGCACGGTGCGGTCATCGAAAACCCCGGTGGAGGACAGGATCTGCCACAGCGCGACCAGCAACACCGGGCCCAGCAGTCGCTGCAGCGGGCGCGGGACGAGCTGGCGCCGTTGCCGCCTGCCGATGATCGCACGGGGGTCGACGAGCACCCGGTCCTTCACAGCGGCCGCCTGTGCCGTGGTCGCCCGCGAACGGGAGAGCACGGTTGCCATGTCAGGCGGCCCCGAAGAACTCGCCGGCGATCGACTCGGAGGGCCGGCCGTCGGGTCCGACCGGGACATCGCCAACCAGCGTGATGCGGTGCAGCACGCGATCGCCGTCGACGTGTTCGAAGTCCCGTGGGGCGAGGTGCAATGCCGCCCGGTTGTCCCAGAAGGCAACGCTTCCGGGGGCCCACTTGAAGCGCACCGCGTACTCGGGGCGGCCGATCTCTTCGAACAACAGGTCAAGAACGTGCCGGCTTTCGCGAGGGGCGAGGTCGACGATCTCACGGGTGAACGACGGGTTGACGTAGACCACTCGTTCACCGGTTTCCGGGTGCACTCGGACGACAGGGTGGATCGAAGCCAATGGATTGGTCCGCACCAGGTCGCCGATCTTCTCGGAGCTGCGATCGGCGGCCACGGACGCGCCGAAGCGGTGTTCGGCCCGCAGCTCGTCGATGAAGTCGCGGACCGATTCGGAAAGCCCCGCATAGACCGCGGCAACGTTGACGAACTGGGTGTCGCCGCCGTAAGGAGGGACAGCCTCGGCGCGCAGGATCGAGTGCGACGGCGGGTTGATCAGCGGAGTCACGTCGGCGTGCCAGCCGGGGCCGTTGGGGCTCTGCTTCTTGCGGTACTTCGTGCCGTAGCGGCGGTCGTAGGCCGCCGGTGAAACGGTGTGAATCTGCGGGAACCCGGGCGGCGCGGAGTCGCCCTCATACGGGTGCCCCGGCGTCACGTCGCCGAACCGGGCACCGAAGGCGATCTGAGCGGCGTGGTCCAGCGTCTGGTCGCGAAAGAAGACCACTTTCCACTGGTGCAACGCGTTCCGGATGACGGTCGTCTCGTCGTCGGACAGCGGGCCTGAAAGATCGACTCCGGTAATCAACGCGCCAGTCCATCCCGACAGCGGCGTTACCTGCAGCGCAACTTCGGTCGCAGCGGTCATCAACTCGTCCCCTCGAAAGTGATTGCGAAAATCGACGATTCGAACGTTAACGTCGACGCGCGCAGGGGTTACCGGTTTGAATCGGCGTGATGAGAACGGGCGTGAGCGTGCGAAGAATCGGGTCAAGCTGCGGCGTGTCGGCCTCAGACACGCTCCCCCGCAAGCGGGAGGTGCCCCCAGGTCGCGGTAGTTACTTCTTCGGCGCGTTGAGGCGGGTGACGATGTTGCGGAAGTCCTCGGTCTGGAACGACTGCTCCTCGGCGGCGTTGGCGTAGTCCAGAGACGCCAGCACGGCGCGCTCGAGGTGAATGTTCAGCAGCCGCTTCGTGCTCTCCACGGCCTGACGCGGCAACTCCATCAGTTTCTTCGCGCACGCCAGCGCCTCGGCCAGCGGGTCCTCGACGACGTGGTTCGCCAGCCCCAGCTCCGCGGCGCGCTGAGCCGAAATCCGCGCACCGGTCAGTGCGTACTCCTTGGCATGCAACAGGCTCATCTGCAGCGGCCAGGTCAACGGCCCGCCATCGGCGGCGACCAGCCCCACCTGCACATGCGGATCGGCAAGGTAGGCATCCTCTTTGATGTAGACGATGTCACTCAGGGCCACCAGGCTGCATCCCAGCCCGACCGCCGGACCGTTGACGGCGGCGACCACCGGAATCCGGCAGCGCGCCATGCCCAGCACGATCTCGCGGCCGTGCAGGATGGTCTTGGCCCGCAGGTCGGGGTCCTGCCGCAACTCCTCGAGATAGCCGAAATCGCCGCCCGCGGAGAACGCCCGGCCCGCCCCGGTGATCACCACGGCACGGGCCTCGCGGTCCTCACCCAGGTGCGTCCACACGTGGGCCAGCCCGACGTGCAGGTCGTCGTTGACGGAGTTGAGTGAGTCCGGCCGGTTCAGCGTGATGATCCGCAGGGCTCCGTCCGCTTGGACGTCGATTTCCGGTGGCAGATCGTACATCTAGACTCCCAATCCGAGTATGCGCGAGGCGATGATGTTTTTCTGGATCTGCGAGGTGCCACCCATGACACTCTGCGCGCGGCTGTACATATAGGCGCCGAACAACTCCGGGTCAGCCGTGCCGACGGTGGCCAGTACCGCATGTCCGACCGACTGTTCCACCCATGTCATCAAGAGCTTGTCGAGGGAACCCTGTGGACCGTGGGTGATGCCGTCGAGTTGCTCGGACAGTCGCCTGCGCACGTGCAACCGCAGCATCTCGGTCTGGACCCAGGCCCAGGCCAGCTCGTCGGGCGGTGCGCCGTCGACCCGGGATGCCAACTGGCGCACCAGCTTCCCGTAGCGTGCCGAAAATCCGAGCGTCGAGGGCTCACGCTCATGGCCGACCACGGTCATCGCAATTTTCCAACCATCCCCCGGCGCACCCACCATCTGGTCGGCGGGCACCCGGGCGCCGTCAAAGGACACCTGGCCGAATTCCTTGGTGACGCCGCTGATCATCTTCAATGGCCGCTGTTCGACGCCGGGCTGGTGCATCGAGACGATGAACGCCGAGATGCCCTTGTGTTTGGGTAAGTGTTTGGGTACGCCCTTGTCGGTACGCGCCAACAGCAGGCACCAGTCGGCGACGTCGGAGTAGCTGGTCCAGATCTTGTGGCCGTGGATGAGGTATTCGTCACCCTCACGGGTTGCCGTGGTGGTCAGCGACGCGAGATCCGAACCCGCACCGGGCTCGGAGAAGCCCTGACACCAACGCTCGGTGCCGTTGATCATCCCTGGCAGGAATCGCTGCTGCAGTTCCTCGCTGCCGTGATGGCCGAAGGCGACCACCAGGTAGCCGAGACTGGGTCGCGCCGGGGCGCCCGCCTTCGCGATCTCCTCGTCAACGATCACATCGTAGACCGGAGGAAGATCCTGGCCGCCATACTCTTTGGGCCACGACGTGCCGAAGAACCCTTCCTGGTGCAGCGCCTGATGCCAGGCACCCTGGGCGGCCCAGTACTCGTCGCCCGACGTCGGGAACTTGCCCTTCTGTTCGGTCAGCCAGCCCCGCAGCCGATCCCGGAACGCGGCTTCCTCCGGCGAATCACGGAAATCCAATGGTCAGCTCCTCCAGCTTCACGGGCCACGTCTCGGTCGCAGTCAGCACCCGGCGAAGGTAGACGTGCGCCAGGCACTCCCAGGTGTTGCCGATGCCGCCGTGCACCTGGATCGACGTCTCGCACACGGCGAGTGCCGCACGCGCGCAGTAGACCTTCGCCACCCGCGCCGCCTCGATGGCTTCCGCTGCGGAAAGCTCGTCGACCGCCCATGCGGCGTGGCGGACCACGCTGATCGAACCCTCGATGAGGGCCAGGCTCTCGGCGAGCAGGTGCCCCACCGCCTGATAGGACCCGATCGTTGCGCCGTACTGCTCGCGGACCTTCGCATACTCGACCGCCAGCGCCTGGGCACCCCGCGCCGAGCCCACCAGGTCGGCACAGGTGATGGTGAGCGCCAGCGCCCGCCAGCGCCCCGCCGCCTCCTCCGGGAGGTCAGCCAGCTCGGCAGGTGATTCGACCACCCCGGCAAGACTTCCGGTGAGGTCGACAGAATCACCGGTCGCGATCGGAGCCGACGGCTCGCGACCGAGTCCGCGTTGCAGATCGTCGGCGAGCACGGCGCCGATGAAAGGCACGTCGACCAGGCCACGGGCGAATTCCTCGACGACGATGGCCACCTCGACACCCGACGCACCGTCGGAGCGCAAGCTGCGAAACCCGCCGGTATCGACTGCCTTCTCCAGCCGGTTGATCCGGGTCTCGTCGTCGAGGTCCGCGACAGAGCCGGGGCCGAGGTCATCGGCGAGCTTGGCTGCGGCCTCCCGCAGCTGCCGCTGTTCACTGGTCAGACGGACGTCCACAGACGCTCCTTCAACACTCGACGCAACACCTTTCCCGATGGCAGGCGGGGTATTTCGGGCACGAACTCGACCCGACGCAGCCGTTTGTACGATGCCAGCCGGTCGGATACCAATGCCATCAGCTCCTGCGCCTCGACCCGGCGGCTGGTCTTGACCGCCGCGACGACCGCCTCACCGTCTGCCGGATCGGGGATGCCGAACACCGCGCAGTCCTCGACGGCCGGGTGCCCGTGCAGAACCGCCTCGATCTCGGCGGGTGCCACCTGGAAGCCGCGAACCTTGATCATCTCCTTGGCGCGGTCGGTGATGCGCAGCCATCCTTCGGCGTCGAGATGGCCGACATCGCCCGTGCGGTACCAGCCGTTCGAAAACGCCTGCGCGCTCGCCTCATCCGGCAGATAGCCGGCCATCACCGAATCCGCCCGTAACTGGATCTCGCCGACCTCGCCGGGCCCCGCCGGTTCACCGGTGTCCAGTGAGACCACCCGCAGGCTGACCCCGGGCACCGGCCTACCGACGGTGTCCAGACGGGCGTGCTCGATGTCGTTGCAGGAGATCACCGGCAACTCGCTGGTGCCATACGCGGTCACCCACTTCACACTGGTGCGCAGCGTCACCGCCTCCGCGACGCTCTGCGCAACCGGCGTCGCGCACCACATGATGTAACGCAGTGACCGCAGGTCGTATTTTTCCAGGTCCGGGTGGGCACTGAGCGCCAGAGCGATTGGTGCGACGGCCATCTCGACGGTGATGCGGTCGGACTCGATGTGGCGCAGCATCAGCTCGATGTCGAACCGGCGATGCAAGCGGATCCAGGCGCCTGCCTGCAGCGCCGTCGCGATGTTGAGCAACCCCAGGATGTGCGACGGCGGAGTCATGATCTGCATGCGGTCGGTCGCCGACAGTTGCAGCGCATCGCGCCAGTGCCGCACGGCGACGGCGAACGAACCGTGCGTGTGGCGCACGGCTTTGGGCATGCCGGTGGTGCCCGAGCTGAAGACGAACAGTGCGTCCGACTCCGGCGTGGGTGGCTCCGAAACCCGCTGTCCGGGTGCGATCGGCTCATCGAGGTGAAGCATGGGCATCAACTCGGCGAGTACCGGGTGATCGCCGACGGCGTGCGCGGGACGGGTCAGCGACAGGGCGTTGTCGACCTCGCTCCGCTTCCACGCCGGGCTGAGAAGCACGGCCGCGGCGCCGAGCCGCCAGATCGCCCGGAGCGCGATCACGAACTCCGGGCGGTTCGACGACATCAGCGCGACGCGCTGCCCTGCCTGCACGCCCCGGTGCGCGAGCGTCGCGGCCATCCCGCCGGCGAGGCCGTCGAGCTGTCCGAGGCTGTACTCCCGCTCCTCGAAAGCGAGCGCGCTGGGCTCACTCACACCTGTCCTCACTGGCGATTGTCGGTTGACGTCAGTATTTGAGAATAGCGTATCAGTTATGGAGAATGGTATTCTCTAATTCTCAGAATCTATCTGCCAGGAGACGCTGAATGACCGCAGAACCGGTTCCGACGCCGTCCGCCGGTGAGCCGGATGGGCAGGTGACGATCGTTCTCGATCGTAAGAAAGTATCGGTGGCGCGAAAGCCCGGGGAAACGCTTCTCGAGAGCGCCAGGCGCGCCGGCCTGGCTCCGCCGTTCTCCTGCGAGGCGGGCAACTGTGGCACCTGCATGGCCAAGCTGACCGAGGGGCGCGCGACCATGCGGGTCAACGACGCTCTCGATGACGACGAGATCGACGAGGGGTACGTGCTGACCTGCCAGGCGGTGCCTGAGGCGGGCTCGGTGGGTGTCAGCTACGACGATTGAGGTGTGACGTCCGCGTGCTCGTCGAGTAGCGGGGGCGGCCGGTACTCCGGCTCGTACCCGCCGATCCGAATCGGGCTGCGCACCAATCGGAACCGCCCCGCCGTCACCAGGGCTTCGGGCGTGTCCTCCAGCGCTTCCGGCAGCGTGCGGACCGCGGCCACCGGTATTCCGAGCGGACGCAACCGCGATTCCCAGTGCTGCGCGGTGTCGGTGGCGAGGACATCAGTGACGACGGCGAGCACCTCGTTGCGGCGGGCGGCCCGCTCGGCCATCGTGGAGAAGCCGACGATACCGGCCTCCGCGCTGAACGCCTTCCAGAATGCGTCGTGCGTGATGAACAGCGCCAGGTAGCCATCGGCGGTCGAGAACAGCTGCGCCGGAACATAATACGAGTGGGCACCGAACGGGTGGCGATGTGGCTCGGCGCCGTCGTTGAGGTATGCCGATGCGCGGTAGTTCAGCTGGGACAGCATCACGTCCCGCAGCGACACATCCACCTGTCCCCCGCGACCCGAGACGATCTGGGCCAGCAGCCCCAGGGCCGCGGCCAGGCCGGTCGAGTTGTCCGCCGACGAGTACCCCGGCAATGTCGGCGGCCCGGCCGGATCGCCGGTCATCGCCGCGACGCCCGTCGCCGCCTGGATCACATAGTCGAACGCCGGATCGTCGCCGCCGTCCAGTCCGAACCCCGTCATCGCCACGCAGACGATCCGCTCATTGAACCGCCGCAGCGACTCGTACGTCAGACCGAGCCGCCTGATCGCCGACGGCTTCATGTTCACCAGCAGCGCATGCGAATCCGCAACCAGTTCCGCCAACCGCTGTCGTCCGTCCTCGGACCGCAGATCCAGGCACACGCTCTGCTTGTTGCGGTTCAGACTCGCGAAGTAGCTCCCGCTGACCTGCCGGGAGATCTCTCCGCCCGGTGGCTCGATCTTGATGACCTCGGCCCCGAGATCGGCGAGCAGCATGGTGGCGTACGGGCCGGCCAGCATGACACCGACTTCGAGGATGCGGATTCCCGCCAGGGGTCCCATCGGACTGCTCATCTCAGCTCGGAGGCGAGCTGTGAAATGACTTCGCGGGTGCGGTGTTTGGATGCGACCAACTCGTCACGGTTGTCCCCGATCGGCAACAGCCGCACCGACAGGTCGGTGACACCGGCGTCGGCGAACTGCTGGAACCGACGCAGAATCTGTTCGCTGTCGCCCGCCGCACACAGATCACCGACGTCGCGGGCCTCACCGCGGTCGAGCAGCTTCTGGTAGTTGGGCGAAGTCTCCGCCTCGGCCAGTATCCGGTTGGCGCGCTCCTTGGCGGCGTCGATCTCGGAATTGGCGCACAGGCAGACCGGGATGCCCGCGACGATGCGGGGTGCGGGGCGGCCCGCTTCGGCGGCCGCCTTGTTGATCTTCGGCGCGATGTGATCGCCGATGGCCTTCTCGTCGGCCATCCACAGCACCGTGCCGTCGGCGTGCTCGCCCGCGATCTGCAGCATCACCGGCCCGAGCGCGGCGACCAGCACCGGCATCGGCGACTCGGCACCCAGCACCGTCGGGTTGTGCACGGCGAAGGAGGCGTTCTCCACGTCGACCTCGCCCGGCCCGGCGAGCGCGGCATTGAGCACCTCGAGATAGTCCCTGGTGTAGGCCGCCGGCCTGTCGTACGGCAGGCCGAGCATGTCCCGGACGATCCAGTGGTGCGATGGCCCGACGCCGAGCGCGAGCCGCCCGGCGGCCATCGCATGCACCGAAAGTGCTTGACGGGCCAGTGCGACGGGGTGCTGCGCCTGCAACGGAACCACCGCGGTGCCCAGTTCGATCCGTGAGGTGTGCGCGGCCATCAAGGCGACCATGGTCAGGCAGTCGAAGTCGTTGGGCACCTGTGGCATCCAGGCGCTGTGCATGCCGGCGGCCTCGGCCCACTCGATGTCGGCCACCAGCTTTTTGACCTTGCGCGCCATGTCGCCGCGCTCGGCCCCGATCATCACGCCGAGTCTCATGACTGTTGCGCCCCCTCGGTCAGTGCCCGGACGTCACGGACGAGCGTGGCCAGCGGTGTACCGGTCGGAAAGACCGCCGCCGCGCCCGCATCCCGCAGCTTCTGCACATCGGATTCCGGGATCGTGCCGCCGACCACGACGGCGATTTCCCCTGCGTCGGCGGCACGCAGCGCGTCGACGGTGCGAGTGGTCAGCGCGACGTGCGCGCCGGACAGGATCGAAAGCCCCACCAGCGCAACGTCTTCCTGCAGCGCGATGGACACGATGTCCTCGATGCGCTGCCGGATCCCGGTGTAGATGACTTCGAAGCCGGCATCGCGGAGCGTGCGGGCGACGATCTTGGCGCCGCGGTCGTGTCCATCCAGACCCGGCTTGGCCACCAGAACCCGGGTAGCCACTAGAACACCACCGGCTGCTGGAATTCGCCCCACACCGACTTGAGGGTGGCAACCATCTCGCCGACCGTGCAGTAGACCGTCGCGCAGTCGATCAGCTTGTGCATCAGGTTGTCATCGCCCTCCGCCGAGTGGGCCAGCGCCGCCAACGCCTCCTTGACGGCCCCGGGATCGCGCTCGGCCTTGACCTTGGTCAGCCGCTTGAGCTGCAGATCGCGGCCCTCGGCGTCGAGTTCGTAGGTGGCGATCTCGGGCGCCGGTTCGTCGACGACGAACTTGTTCACGCCGACCACCGGCCGCTCGCCGGACTCCACTTCCTTGTGGATCTTGAACGCCTCGTCGGCGATCAGCCCCTGTAGATAACCGTCCTCGATCGCGCGCACCATTCCGCCGTGCCGTTCGAGATCATCCATGATCTCGATGATCTTGGCTTCGGTCGCATCGGTGAGCGCCTCGACGAAGTAAGAACCGCCCAGCGGGTCCGCCACCTTCGTCACGCCGGTCTCGTAGGCGAGGATCTGTTGGGTGCGCAGCGCCAGGGTCGCCGACTCCTCGCTGGGCAGCGCGAACGGCTCGTCCCACGCGGCGGTGAACATCGACTGCACCCCGCCGAGCACCGCGGCCATCGCCTCATAGGCGACGCGGACGAGGTTGTTCTGCGCCTGGGGTGCGTAGAGGGACGCGCCGCCGGCGACGCAACCGAACCGGAACATCGACGCCTTGTCCGTGGTGGCGCCGTAACGCTCCCGGACGATCGTCGCCCACCGCCTGCGGCCGGCCCGGTACTTGGCGATCTCCTCGAAGAAATCGCCGTGCGTATAGAAGAAGAACGAGATCTGCGGCGCGAACTTGTCGATCGTCATCCGGCCGCGCTCGACCACGGTGTCGCAGTACGTCACCCCGTCGGCCAGGGTGAAAGCCATCTCCTGCACGGCGTTCGCCCCTGCGTCACGGAAGTGCGCACCGGCCACCGAGATCGCGTTGAACTTGGGCACCTCGGCCGCACAGAACTCGATCGTGTCGGCGATCAGTCGCAGCGAGGGCTCGGGGGGCCAGATCCACGTTCCGCGCGACGCATACTCCTTGAGGATGTCGTTCTGGATGGTCCCGGTGAGCTTCTCGCGCGGCACGCCCTTCTTCTCGGCGGCAGCGACATAGAACGCCAGCAGGATCGCGGCGGTCCCGTTGATCGTGAAGCTGGTGCTGATCCTGTCCAGCGGGATGGCGTCGAACAGGATCTCGGCATCGGCGAGCGTGTCCACCGCGACCCCGACGCGACCCACCTCCTCGCCGAACTCGGGATCATCGGAGTCGTAGCCGCACTGCGTGGGCAGATCCAGCGCCACCGACAGTCCCGTGCCCCCCTGATCCAGCAGGTAGCGGTAGCGGCGGTTGGACTCCCCGGCGGTGCCGAACCCCGAGTACTGGCGGAACGTCCACGTCTTGCCGCGGTATCCGCTGGCGAAGTTACCGCGGGTGAACGGATAGGTACCGGGTGCAGGCGAATCGCCCGCCCGGTCGGCCGGCCCGTATACAGGCTCGAGCGGGATGCCGGAGGGGGTCTGCACTGGCTCGGTCATCAATGAATAACGTACTTGCAGAAAATGAGAATGCCAATACCGCCCGGCGGAAACCCGCACGCGGCGGCACCCCCCGGGGCGCTCGGTTCACCACCGAAGGCCCGGTACACAGCGATTATGACACTTGCCTGAAATGAGAATGCCAATACCATTTCCGTCTCGTGGTCGGGTAGCATCCAGGGACGGCACCTTCTCGCGGTGCTCAAGGAGGCCCATGTCCAGCCAGTCATCGTTCACCGAGCGCACGCTCGTCGTTTCCGGCGGCAGCCGCGGGATCGGGCTGGCGATCGCCCTTGGCGCGGCGAAGCGGGGCGCGAACGTGGTGCTTCTGGCCAAGACGTCGGAGCCGCACCCCAGGCTGCCCGGGACCGTCCACACCGCGGTGGCCGAGGTCGAGGCCGCGGGCGGCAGGGGCGTTGCCGTGGTCGGTGACGTACGCAAAGAGGACGACGTGCAGCGTGCCGTCGACACCGCGGTGGAACACTTCGGCGGCATCGACATCGTGATCAACAATGCGAGCGCCATCGCCACGGAGCCGACCGAATCCCTGCCGGCCAAGAAATTCGACCTGATGATGGACATCAATGTCCGCGGCACCTTCCTGCTCACGAAGGCGGCGCTACCGCACCTGCGCAGATCCGCGGAGCAGGCGCGCGGCGCCCACGTCATCACGCTGGCGCCCCCAATCAACATGAACCCGCACTGGCTCGGCGCGCATCCGTCCTACACGTTGTCCAAGTACGGGATGACGTTGCTGTCACTGGGGTGGGCCGCCGAATACGCCGACTCGGGCATCGGCTTTGCGTGTCTGTGGCCCGAGACCTACATCGCGACCGCGGCGGTGAGCAACCTGGCCGACGGCGACACGATGGCGGCCCGATCGCGCGACCCCGAGATCATGGCCGACGCCGCGGTCGAAATCCTGTCGCGGCCGGCCGCAGACGTCAACGCCCAGTGCTACATCGATTCCGCGATCCTCGCCGAAGCCGGGGTGAGCGACTTGTCCGGCTACGGCGGCGGTGACGAACCCATCCTCGATATCTTCGTCGACAGCCCATGAGCATCTCGTTGCTGCTCGAGATGGCAGCCTCGGCCGACCCAGACCGCACCGCCGTGGTGTCGGGCGAGATGCGTCTGACCACAAGCGAACTCAGCGCGCTCGCCGACGGCGGAGCCGGCGTCATCGCAGCCTCCGGCGCGGCGCACGCCGCATACGTCGGCGCCGGCGGGGTCATGCTGCCGCTGCTGCTGTTCTCCTCGGCACGCGCCGGCGTTTCGTTCACGTCGCTGAACTACCGGCTCAGCCGGGATGGGCTGCGGCAGCTGATCGAACGCCTGCCGACACCACTGGTGATCGCCGATGCGGATTACCAGGATGTGGTCGCCGGCACCGGCAAGCAGGTCGTCACGTCCGAGGAGTTCACCGAGTCCGCGCGCACGGCCGAACCGGCCGCAGAGTTTCCCGATCCGGACGATGTCGCCGTCGTATTGTTCACGTCGGGCACCACCTCGCGGCCGAAAGCCGTTGAGCTGACGCATAACAATCTGACCAGCTACGTCACCGGCACCGTCGAGTTCGGGTCCGCCGAACCGGGCGACGCGGCGTTGATCTGCGTGCCGCCGTACCACATCGCCGGGGTGGGCGGGGCACTGTCGAATCTTTATGCCGGCCGGAAGATGGTGTATCTGCCGCAGTTCGACCCGAACGAATGGGTCCAGCTGGTGCGTGACGAGGGCGTGACGACGGCGACGGTGGTGCCTACCATGCTGGATCGCATCGTGACAGTGCTGGAGCGCGAAGCGGTCGACCTGCCCACCCTGCGCAATCTTGCCTATGGGGGGTCGAAGGTCGCACTTCCCTTGGTGCGCAGGGCGCTTGCGCTGCTGCCCACCGTCGGCTTTGTCAACGCCTATGGGTTGACCGAGACGAGTTCGACGATCGCCGTGCTCTCCCCCGACGATCACCGCGACGCGCTCGGCGCCGCCGATGACGCCGTCGGGCGGCGGCTCGGTTCGGTGGGCCGGCTGGTGCCCGGCATCGAGGTCGAGATCCGCGACGAGGACGGCACCGTGCTCGGCCCGGGTCACACCGGCGAGTTGTTCGTCCGTGGCGAACAGGTGTCGGGCCGCTACTCGGAGATCGGTTCGGTGCTCGACGCGAACGGCTGGTTCCCCACCAAGGACATCGCGATGCTCGACGGGGACGGCTATCTCTTCATCGGGGGTCGCTCGGACGACACGATCATCCGCGGCGGGGAGAACATCGCCCCGGCCGAGATCGAGGACGTCCTCGTCGAGCACGCTTCCGTGCGTGACTGTGTGGTGGTGGGGCCCGAGGATCCGCAGTGGGGCCAGATCATCGTCGCGGTCGTGGTGCCCGCGGACGGCGCGACACCCGATCCGGACGAACTTCGCGAGCACGTGCGGGCGCATCTGCGCGGATCGCGCACCCCTGATCGGGTGGTCTTCCGTGACGAGCTGCCGACCAATGCGACCGGCAAGGTCCTGCGTAGCGAACTGATCGAAGAATTGACAGCCCCCAAATAGCATGGAGTCCAACATGATCAAGAACGGGACGCGACTGCAGAGCCAGGTGTGCGACACCCAGGTGATCGTCGTGCGTGCCGCCGACAGCCTCGATGACCTCCGCGCGGGCGGTGCCCCGATGGTGCCGATCGGCGGCGACGACTCGGCGGCCGCGGCCGGCGCGACCCTGGATCCGGAGTTCTCCGGCGGTAACGCGATGGGTAAGCGTTACGTCGACAATGGCGGCGCGGAGGTCTTGGTGACGAAGGCCGGCGCCGGGACGCTCAGCATCGGGACCACGGCGCTGACACTCAAGGAAGCCAAGCCACTTCCGGCCAGCGACTGATACCTTCCAAAATGTGAGGCCCCGCAGCCTGCTCGCCCGATACGCGGCAGGCCTTGCGTTCGCCTATCTCACGACGGCCGCCGAGGTCGTTGCGATCATCGTCTCGCTGAGCGGCCGACGGGTGGTCACCGGCGAGAACGTGTGGACGTCGGTGGCGCTGCTGATCGTGGGGACCTCCACGGTCGCGGTCGGGGCCGTCCTGATCGTCGCCCCGACTCTGCGCTGGGTCTCCTCGGGCCGAACGCCGACCGAGGCGGAGCGGCAGACGGCACTCAAGACCCTGCGACGACAGACCGCGATCACGTTGGCGCCATGGGTGCTCACCGCCGCGGTGGTGATCCCGTTGAATCTCGGTGCGGGAGCCGAAATCCAGGTGGTGATCGCCTCCGCTATTCTCTTCGGCGCCATCGCCACGGTGTGCACCGGCTTCTTGTTCACCCTGCGCACGCTTCGTCCCGTACTTGCGGGTGTGCCAACGGATCTCGACCGACCCGATCGCACCGGGCGTGCGCGCCAGGCTGCTGCTGATGTGGACGGTGTGCACCGCGCTGCCCGGGGTGGCGATCGCACTGCTGCTGATCATGCGGTCGAGGAATTGGATCATCGACGAAAGCACGCCGATCGAACTGGCCCTGCTGGTGCTGGCGCTGGTCGCCGTGATCCTCGGACTGCGGGCGATGATTCTGGTCTCCATCTCGATTTCGGACCCGGTCGGTGAGGTCGTCGCAGCGATGGCGGACGTCGAACACGGACGGATCGACCGCACCATCGACGTGTACGAGTGGTCCGAAATCGGGCGCCTGCAAAGCGGATTCAACCGCATGGTGGCCGGGCTGCGCGAACGTGACCGGCTGCGAGACCTGTTCGGCCGACACGTCGGCGAGGAAGTCGTCCGGCGCGCCGTGCAGGAGAACGAATCATTGTCCGGCGACGAGCGCGAGGTCGCCGTGCTCTTCGTCGACCTGGTCGGCTCGACACAGCTGTCCGCCGCCCGCGAGCCGCATGAGGTCGCCGAGATCCTCAACGACTTCTTCCGGATCGTGGTCGCCGCGGTCGACGACCGGCACGGTCTGATCAACAAGTTTCAGGGCGATGCTGCCCTCGCGATCTTCGGTGCGCCGCTGCGCACCGACGACCCGGCGTCGGCCGCGCTCGCCACCGCGCGGGCGCTGGGCGAAGAGTTGCGCCGGCTGCCGGTCGACTTCGGCATCGGAGTCTCGGCGGGCCCCGTCTTCGCCGGCAACATCGGCGCGGAGAACAGATACGAATACACGGTCATCGGCGATGCGGTGAACGAGTCGGCGAGACTGGCCGATCTGGCCAAGGAGCACGACGGCCGGGTGCTGTGTTCCGGTGCCGCGGTCTCCCGGGCCGGTGAGGCGGAATGCGCTCTGTGGCGCGCGCAAGGCTCGGAGGTGCTGCGCGGTCGGGCTGAACCCACACGGATCTCGGCGCCCACCGCCTGAACGGCGTGGCGGTTCGCGGAGTTACTTCCGCCGGGCAACGGGGAATGCAGGTGTATGACTTTGCGCACCGCGGAGTCCCCATCGGCTGCACGGGCACGTATCCGCGCAGGTGAACACGTCGGCCCCACGAGCGGCCTGGCGCCCGGTTTCGCGCAGGCCAACCTGGTGGTCCTGCCCGCGGACTACGCTCTCGACTTCCTGCGCTTCTGCGTCCGGAACCCGAAACCGTGCCCCCTTCTCGAGGTCACCGACACCGGATCGCCCCGGCCGGTCGCGCTCGCGCCTGCGGCGGACCTGCGAACCGACGTGCCCCGCTATCGCGTTTTTCGCGGCGGAGAGCTTGCCGATGAGCCGACCGACGTGACCCGGTACTGGCGCGACGATCTGGTGGCGTTCCTCCTCGGCTGCTCGTTCACGTTCGAATGGGCGCTCGCCGACGCCGGCCTGCCGCTCGCACATCAGGACCAGCGCGTCAACGTGCCGATGTACGTCACCGACCGTCGCTGCGTCGGCGCCGGGCCGATTCGAGGGGCCGCTGGTGGTGTCGATGCGCCCGTTCGCACCGACCGACATGCCGCGCGCCGTCGAGATCTCCACCCGCTTTCCCGCCATGCACGGCGGTCCGGTGCACATCGGCGACCCCGAGGCGCTCGGCATCGCCGATCTCGAGTGCCCCCGACTTCGGCGACCCGGTCCGGCATCGCCGCGGGCGAGGTCCCCGTGTTCTGGGCGTGCGGGGTGACGCCGCAGGCCGTCGCGCTCGAGGCCCGGCCGTCGCTGGCGATCTTCCACGCACCCGGCCACATGTTCATCACCGATCGACCCGCACGCCGACTTCGACTCGCGAGGAGGAGCTGCCATGACCGTCCATGACGAGCACGTCGCACATCGGCACGCCGAACCCGGGGCTGTCGCAGAGGCGGTGCGCGGCGCGGCGATCGGCAACACGGTCGAGTGGTTCGACTTCGCGATCTACGGCTTTCTGGCCACCTACATCGCGGACAAGTTCTTCCCGTCCGGTGACGAGACCGCGGCGCTGCTCAACACGTTCGCGATCTTCGCCGCGGCGTTCTTCATGCGGCCGCTCGGCGGCTTCTTCTTCGGTCCGCTCGCCGACCGGATCGGCCGCCAGCGGGTGCTGGCGATGGTGATCCTGCTGATGTCGGCCTCGACCTTCGCCATCGGCCTGGTGCCGAGCTACGACACCATCGGCGTGTTCGCGCCGCTGCTGCTGCTGTTTCTCCGTTGCCTGCAAGGCTTTTCGGCCGGCGGCGAGTACGGCAGCGGCGCCTGCTTCCTTGCCGAGTACGCGCCCGACAAGCACCGCGGCTTCGTCGTGTCCTTCCTCGTGTGGTCGGTGGTCGTCGGCTTCCTGCTGGGATCGATCACCGTCACCGGGCTGGAGGCGGTGCTCTCCGAGAGCGCGATGGACTCCTACGGCTGGCGCATTCCGTTCCTGATCGCCGGCGTGCTCGGCGGCGTCGGTCTCTACATCCGGCTGCGCCTGCGGCGACACCCCGGATTCGAGGAGCTGCGCGAAGAGGGCGAGTGGCGGCGTCGCCGCTCGAGGAGGCCATCACGACCTCGTGGCGGCCGATCCTCCAGATCTTCGGGCTGGTGGTCATCCACAACGTCGGCTTCTACATCGTGTTCACCTTCCTGCCGAGCTACTTCACCAAGACGCTCGGAGTTCACCAAGATGGACGCGTTCGTCTCCATCACCGTCGCCAGCCTGGTCGCGCTGATACTCATCCCGCCGCTCGGCGCGCTGTCCGACCGGATCGGACGCAAACCGCTGCTGATCGCGGGCGCGGTCGGATTCGCGGTCTTCGCCTATCCGCTGTTCCTGCTGCTGAACTCCGGTTCCCTGGCCGCGGCGATCGCCGCGCATGCCGGCCTGGCCGCGATCGAGTCCGTCTTCGTGTCGCGCATCTCTGGCGGCAGCGGCCGAGCTGTTCGCCACCCGGGTGCGCTCGAGCGCCTACTCGATCGGCTACAACGTGTCGGTCGCGATCTTCGGCGGGACGGCGCCGTACGTCGCGACGTGGCTGGTGGCCCGCACCGGCAACGAGCTCGCGCCGGCGTTACTACGTGATCGTCGCGGCGGTCGTCACGCTGGCGACGGTGCTCACCATGCGAGAGACGGCGGCGCGCCCGCTGCGTATGCGGGTCTGACGCACACGACCCGCCCACGTAAGACCCGCTCGCGCCCGCACCGGCGTGCAAAAATGCTGGAGATATGCGAGTCGACGGGCGCCACGTCACCGTTTCGGGCAGCCTGCTGCAACCATTGACGCGACGGACCAATGAAATCCTGCGTCTCATACTCGCCGCGGTGCTCCTCGCGGTCGTCGTCACGAGTTCGCTGATCACCCGGAACGAGTGGGTCGCTCTCGAGAAATCCATCTCGGAGATCGTCGGGGTGCTGACGCCTACCCAGTCCAATCTCGTGTACTTCATCTACGGCGTCGCAATCCTGGCACTGCCGTTCATCATCTTCATCGGCCTGATCGTGGCCAGGCAGTGGAAGCTGCTCGGGGCGTACGCCGCAGCCGCCTTCCTGGCGTTCCTGGCGCTGTCGATCACCGGTAACGGCATCGCCGCGCCCAGATGGCACTTCGACCTGTCCGACCGGCTCGACACGCTTCTCTCGCAGTTCCTCGACGATCCGCGCTGGATCGCGATGCTCGCCGCCGTCCTGACGGTGTCCGGTCCGTGGCTGCCCGCGCGGTGGCGGCGATGGTGGTGGGCGCTGCTGCTGGCCTTCGTTCCCATCCATCTCGTGGTCAGCGCCGTGGTGCCGGCACGGTCGCTGCTTGGGCTGGCGGTGGGCTGGTTCGTCGGCGCACTCGTCGTGCTCGTGGTCGGGACGCCGGCACTCGAGGTGCCACTCGACGGCGCCGTCCGGGCCATGGGCCGCCGCGGGTTCGTCGTTTCGACGTTGACCGTCGTGAAGCCGGCGGGCCCCGGTCCCCTGGTGCTGTCGGCAGGCTGCGAGCAACCGCAATCGCTCGGCGTTGTCGAGATGTACGGACCGAATCAGCGCAGTTTCGGCGCGCTTCGCCAGTACTGGCGGTGGTTGCGGCTGCGGAACCGCGAAACCGGTCCTCTGCAGATGTCGATGCGCCGGGCCGTCGAGCACCGTGCGCTGATGGCCATCGCGATCGGCGACCTCGGTGTCGCGAACACCACGACGATGGCGGTCGCCGCTCTCGAGCGGGGATGGACGCTGTACGCGCACAGCGCAACCCGTGGAACTCCGGTCGCCGAGGCCACTGACGAGGCTGGTGTCAACAAGGTGTGGGAGTCCCTGGGCGTCCTGCACGAGCACCAGATCGCGCACGGCGATCTGCGCAGCCGCGAGATCACGATCGACGGTGAGGCCGCGCTCTTCGGCGGGTTCGGCAACGCCGAATACGGCGCCGCCGACGAACAGTTACAGGCCGACATCGCCCACCTCCTGGTGACGACCTCCGCGCTGCACGGCGCGGAGCGGGCCGTGACCGCGGCGATCGCCGTATTCGGCAAGGACCCGGTACTGACGGCATCGGGACGACTGACGAAGTCGGCGATCCCGGCGCGGATCCGCAAATCGGTGGACAACGCCGGCGCCGTGATGTCTGCCGCACGCGACGAGGTGAAGCGTCAAACGGGCGCCGATGAGATCGAAGCCGAGCGGATCACGCGTTTCACCCGCTACCAGGTGATCCAGTTGGTGCTGCTCGTCGCGCTGGTCTATGTGGCCTATCCGTTCATCAGCACGGTGCCCGCGTTCTTTTCCGAATTGCGAACAGCCAACTGGTGGTGGGCGCTGATCGGGTTGGCGGTGTCCGCGCTCACCTATGTCGGAGCCGCGGCCGCGTTGTGGGCCTGTGCCGACGGGATGGTGAGCTTCAAGAACCTGACGATCATGCAGGTGGCCAACACCTTCGCCGCGACCACCACGCCGGCCGGCGTCGGCGGGCTGGCGCTGTCCACCCGATTCCTGCAGAAGGGCGGCCTGGGCGCGCTGCGTGCGACGGCGGCGGTGGCGTTGCAGCAGACCGTCCAGGTGATCGCGCACGTCGGATTGCTGATCTCCTTCAGCGCCGCCGCGGGAGCCTCAGCCGACCTGTCGCATTTCGTGCCCAGGGCGACGGTGCTCTACCTGATCGCGGGTGTGGCGCTCGGCCTCGTCGGCGCCTTCCTGTTCGTGCCCAAGCTGCGACACTGGCTGGCGACGGCGGTGCGCCCCCGGCTCAACGAGGTGATCGGCGACCTCGCCGAGCTGGCCCGCGAACCCAAGCGGCTCGGTCTGATCGTACTCGGTTGTGCCGGAACGACTCTCGGGGCAGCGTTGGCGTTGTGGGCCAGCATAGAGGCGTTCGGCGGTGACACCTCGTTCGTCACCGTCACCGTCGTGACGATGGTCGGAGGAACCCTGGCGTCGGCGGCCCCCACCCCCGGGGGCGTCGGCGCGGTCGAAGCGGCATTGATCGGTGGACTCGCCGCGTTCGGCCTGCCCGCTGCCGTCGCGGTCCCCTCGGTCCTGCTCTATCGCGTGCTGACGTGTTGGCTGCCCGTCTTCATCGGCTGGCCGGTGATGCGCTGGCTCACGCGCAACGAGATGATCTAGGCGCCGACATGTCCGCGGCAGACCCGCACGATCCGGCACGGAAGGTCTCGTCGCTTCGGGTGGCGGTGGCCAGCTTCATCGGAACGACGGTTGAGTTCTACGACTTTCTCATCTACGGCTCCGCCGCCGCGCTGGTCTTTCCGAAGTTGTTCTTTCCCGGAGTCTCGCCGGCCACGGGGCTGTTGTTGTCGTTCGCCACCTTCGGCGCCGGTTTCGTCGCCCGTCCGCTCGGGGGCCTCGTCTTCGGCCACTTCGGCGACCGCGTCGGACGCAAACAGATGTTGGTGTACTCCCTCCTGCTCATGGGCGGCGCCACCATCGTCATCGGTCTGCTACCGAATTACGCACAGATCGGCATTGCGGCGCCGATCCTGTTGACAGTCCTGCGCCTTGTGCAGGGCTTCGCGGTCGGCGGGGAGTGGGGCGGCGCGATCCTGATGGCGGTGGAGCACGCCTCCGCGGAGCGCAAGGGACTCTACGGCGCCTTCCCGCAGATGGGCGCGTCCGCCGGGACAGCCACCGCGACACTGGCGTTCTACACCGTCTCCAGGCTGCCCGATCACGAATTCCTCGCCTGGGGCTGGCGGATACCGTTCCTCGCCAGCGCGATATTGATCGTCATCGGCCTGGCGATACGGCTGTCGTTGCCGGAGAGCCCGGACTTCACGGCGGTCCGGGCGCGGTCGGAGGTGCTGCGCATACCGGTCGCCGAGGCCTTCCGCAAGCACTGGAAACAGATCCTCCTCGTCGCCGGCGCCTACCTCTCGCAGGGAGTGTTCGCCTATATCTGCGTGGCGTATCTGGTGTCGTATGGCACCACGGTTGCCGGAATCGATCGCACCCAGGCCCTTTTCGGTGTCTTTGTCGCCGCGGTCATCGCCGTGGTGACGTACCCGTTGTTCGGCGCCCTTTCGGACGCCCTCGGCCGCAAGCCGGTTTTCCTCGCCGGGGTGGTGTTGATGGGAGCCACGATCGCCCCGGCCTTCGCCCTGATCGACACGGGCGATCCGCGCCTGTTCCTGGCGGCGCTGGTCCTGGTCTTCGGTTTCGCGATGGCACCGGCCGCCGGCGTCACCAGCTCGTTGTTCGCGATGTCGTTCGACGCCGATGTCCGCTACAGCGGGGTGTCCATGGGCTACACGCTGTCCCAGCTGCTGGGTTCGGCTTTCGCGCCGACGGTCGCCACTGCGCTGTACGCGGCGACCAAGACGAGCAATTCCATTGTGGCGTATCTGGTTGCGGTATCGGTGGTCTCGGCAGTGTCGGCCTGCCTTCTTCCCGGCGGCTGGTCTCGCAGGTCATCCGGCGGGTGACGGGTCGAATTCGATCAGCAGGCTGGTCGGTCCGCTCATGCCGAGCAGCGGCTTCCAGGGCGCCGGTCCGGTGCGGCGAGGGTTCCCGAGGCGCTGCGCCAGGATGGTGAGCGCTTCGGCCAGCTCCAGCCTCGCCAGGTTGGCGCCGAGGCAGTAGTGGGTGCCGCCGCCGAAGGTCAGGATCGCGGGTGGTTCGTCGCGGGTCATGTCGAAGCGGGTCCAGCCCGAGTTCGGTGAGTTCGGCTCTCTCGAAACTGAACCCGACATCGGTGATCATCCGGGCCACGGTGGCCTGCCGTTCCGGCGCAACCGCGAACACCACGTGATGAAGCCTGGGCGCTTCGCGTTGTTGGTCATTTGCGCACCAGTCCCCGGGGCCGGACCAGGCCGAGATCGAAATGGGTGATCCAGCCGGGCGCGGCGTCGCAGACGTCGGGAATGGCGTTGATGGCGCCCATCGCGGTCCAGTTGTAGCCGGGGTGCGCCAACGTTCCGTCCGGCCGTTCGACGCCCTCGAGCGTGAGTTCGGTCGACGGATCACCTTCGATCACTATCCGGTACCGCGTCTTGCCCCAATCCCACGCCGGCTCGATGGTGTCGGGGCCGCCGGTCAGTGTAGATCGCGTGGAAAACGATGAGCGGTCGACCGTCAACCCAGGCCGTCCATTCGTGATGCTGTGCGGCGACCGTTCCGCGTGCGATCGATCCCTCCTCGTGCGGTATGTCTTCGGTCGCAGTGGCGGCTGTCAGGTCCGCGGTCACCTCGTCGATACGTCACGCCCAGGCCGTCGGCGATCATGTGCATCGACTGGGCGAAGAACGGCACGCCGAGTCCCAGAATGGTTGGCTCCGAGAGGAACTTGTCCTTCTCCTTGCCGAACCCCATCCAATCGATGTGGTCCAGCGGAGCGTCGGTGAGGACGTTGACGACCTCGTACACCTGGATCTTGTCGATCTTGCTGACCACACGCGCAAGAGTGAGCGGCAAGATGTCACCGGCGTACCCCGGATGGATGCCGCCGCCGTGGAACGAGGTGCCGCCGTCCTTGCAGGCCGCGCGGATCTGGTCGCCGCCCTCGCGGAAGTCCGCCGTCGGATGGAAGAATCCGCTCGTAGTCACGACGTTCTTACCCGAGCGCAGGAGTCGGCACACCGTGTCCACATCCATGATCACCGGCGTGTAGAACACACAGTCGGCGTCCATGGCGACGATCGATTCGATGTCGTCGGTCGCGACGACGCCTATCGGTGCGATGCCGGCGATCTCACCGGCGTCCTTGCCGACCTTTTCGGGACTGTGCACCAGGACGCCGACGAGATCGAACACGGGGTTGTCCGCGAAGTGTCGGACCCCGACCTGTCCGACATCGCCGGTCATCCACTGGATGACTCGATACGTCTTGTCCGGCATCGCTTTCCTATCCTCAGCTTGCTGCGAGGACTCCGCGCGGCAGTAGCAGCGGCAGGTCGTTGTAGGTCGCGATGCCGGGAGGCGCCGCGACGACGGCAGGTATCGCGGTGATCGCAGGCATGGCGGTGATGGTCAGCCCGAGCATGATGTAGTCGTCCAGCGTTTCGGCCGACGAAGTCCGGTGGCGGCTCGAAGCCAGTGTGGTCTTGATCGTCGGTCGTTCCCTCGACCTGATGGTGTAACCCGATGTCGCATCTCCCAATCGGGATCCAGCGTCTGTCCCTTGGTCCACCGCCGCCCGGACCTCGACGACCTCGCGCTCGCCGACGAACCCCTTCCAGCTCGACGTCGATTCCTGCCACACAGCCCTTTTCGATCGTCCAGTCACCCGGCAAGTGGAGTCCTCAGTGGTCTGGGCGTACTCGACCTCGCAGCGCACGTCGTCGAGTTCGACCCCGAGAGCATCGGCGACCAGAAGGACCGCCTCCCGGAATATGCCCGACCCCTTCTCGGTCATCGCGTGAAGGTCGGGCTGATCGATGGGATAGCCGAAGCCCATGGGCTTTTCAGTTCCCGGCGAGTTGTAGATCGTGGTGTCAAAGGATTCGATGATGGATACCCGTCGACCCGGTCCGAGAGCCCGGCCGAGACGATTGCGAAGAGCTGGATGAAGCCGGGGTTGATTCCGCTGCCGAATATCGTCGAACCGCCCCGTTCGCATGCCTCGGCGATGCGATCGCGGCCCTCACCCAACTGGTGGCCGGTGATGAACTCCGATGTGGTCACCATGTTGATGCCCGCCCGAGAATGCGCACCATTTCATCGATGTCGGCGAACATCGGGTTGTAGACCACGCAGTCCGGCTTCGAGCGCAAGCAGTGCGTCCACGTCGTCGGTGGCCGTCACCCCGAGCGGTTCGATGCCGCACAGTTCGCCGACGTCGCGGCCGACCTTGTCCGGCGACCACGCGTAGCACCCGACGAGTTGGAGGTTCGGGTTCAAGGCGATCGCATGTACCGACTTCTTACCGACGTTGCCCGTCGTCCACTGAACGATTCGATAGGTCATCGTGGCTGCAGCGTCGATCGCTTGCCAGCAGTGAACACCACGGGAATCTGACGGAATCCACGCGTGACGGAGTTCCCGTGGAACACGGCACCGGCGTCGGGCGCGAGAGCGAAGTCCGGCATCCGCGACAGGACCTGCTCGAGACCGATGTGGAACTCCAGGCGTGCCAGATTGGAGCCGAGGCACCGATGGACGCCTGCGCCGAATCCGAGGTGGCGATTCGCTTGGCGATCGAGGATGCAGCGATCCGGGTCGGGGAACTCCGCGGCGTCGCGGTTTGCGGAGGCGTAGTTGACGATGACCGATTCGCCGGGGCAGAAGGTGTGCCCGCTCAGCTCGACATCCTTTGCGACCGTTCGGGGGATGCCGTGAATCGATCCGGCGAAGCGGATGAACTCCTCAACGGCTCTCGGCAGGATCTCGGGTTCGCGATGAGCCGGTCGCGTTCCTCGGGATGCGTTGCGAGATAGTGGAATGCGAAGGACATCGCGCTTGCCGTCGTTTCGAGACCGGCCTGCACCAGAAGCATGGCGTTGGCGACGACGTCCTGAAACGGCAGCTTCTCACCGTCGATCTCGGCGTTGAGGAGGACGTCGATCATGTCGTCCTGCGGCGGCTGGGTGCTTCGCGCCGTTATCGCGTCGTGGAGGTGCTGATACAGCCCGCCCCAGGCGGCCATGCGGGCTTCCTCGGTTGTCGCCGTTGAGCGCGGTGTCGGTCAGCTCAATGCACAGGGGGACATCGTCGACAGGCATGCCGAGGAGGTATTTGAAGAACACGATGCCGGGCTGGCGCCAGGCGACCTGAGCGAGGTCCCCGGTGCCCGTTCGACGAAAGTGTCGATCAGACAGGTCGGTCTCGTCGCGGATCTGGGGGCGCAGCTGCTTTCATCCGACCCGGCGAGAAGTAGGGATTGAGCACCTGGCGAAACTTCTGCTGCCGTGGCGGGTCCAGCGTGATCACCAGATCGCCTGCGAGCTGCTCCGCCCCTTCCGGCGTTGGGTTGCTCGAGAAGTGCTCCCAGTCCTGCAGGATCTTGTAGCACTCGGCATAGCGGGTCGCCACCCAGGCGCCACCGGGCGTCGCACTGAGAAACGGTGTGTCCGTGTGTGCGAACGGCGCGTTCTGCCGCATGACCGTCGTAGACGTCGTACAGGAAGTCGTTGTCTTTGAAATCCTCGTGGCGAAGATCCCAGTTCTCCGCGTGCGCATCAGCGCAGTTTCTTGGTCACGGATTCGGTGCCCCTTGTTGCTCGGCGGCTTGACGGGCCTCGCGCTCCTCGTGGATGCGCACCAGTTCGCGGAATCCGAGCCGGTGGTACTTGGGCATCGGCTGGATGCCCCACTCGTCCTGGGCGGTGTCCTTGCCTTCAGCGCCCTCGGGGGGTCCCAACGGCGGGTAGGGGACCTTGCACTCCAACGTGTCGTCGGAGTAGCGGACCTTCAACAGTTCGCTGCAGATCTCGGTGAGGCTCAGTGTCGGGTAGCCGTAGTAGACCGCCATGAAGGGCAAGGTGAAGGCGCCCTCGATGACCAGGGCGACCAGACACACGAGGACCGCCCGCTTGATCCACTTGTGCATGTTCGCGTAATACGGGAGTGGTGCCCGGCGGGAGGTCGGCGGCCGGGTCCTTCTCCTCGGTCGGTGCCGGTGAAGAAGATGACGTCACAGCATGTGCTCCTTGAACCTGTTCAGTCGGAGAAGATTTCGCGGTTGACCGTGTGCAGGTACGGGATCGCGAGGAACGGGGTGATGTAGAAGATGTCGTAGAGCCACCAGCCGATGACCGGGAACACGACGCCGGCGTAGCGCACGTCGGCGAACATCGTCATGTTGAACACGTAGGCGGACCAGATCACCACGCCCATCCAGCAGGTGACGATCATCCACTGGTGACCCCACCGCTTCATCTGCAGGAACCCGATCGCCGCGGCGACCCGCATCGAGAACACCGTGAGGATCAGCCCCGCCACGTAGGCCTTCTCGCCCGGCCCGGCAGCGCCGCCGACCCACAACTCGTTGTAGTGCCAGAAGTAGCCCGCGTCGAACATGTTGCCCCAGCCGACCATCAGCACCCGGTTGATCAAGGTGTGGTTGGCGACCAGGTCCAGGGCCCAGCCGAGACTGTTGAGCATGCCGTCGATCAAGACCAGGTAGCCGATCAGGGTGACGATCATGGGCCGAACGGACAGGCCGGCGCGCAGAGCCTGGCGCTGCAGCCAGACCCCGCGCATGAAGATGGGAAAGCCGATGAGACCGGGGGCCCACATGCCCATCAACGCGGCGCCGACGATCATCCATTTGTCGGCCCGGCGCTGAGCCAGGCGCGACTCGTCGTGGTGATCCTCGAGGCTGACCGAGTCGTCAGCAGCGGCAGGCGCCTTCCGCCCGAAAGACGGCTGAGCAACGGGAGATTCACAGTTCCCACCAGCCTCGTGCGAAGGACATGTACAGCTGAATGAGGAACATCGTCAGCAGATAGCCGTAGATGACGACCTGCAGGACGATGAGCGCCCTCTTGCGCTTTCTCTCCTTTTGGTCCATGTCGAGTGACTCCTTCCTAGCGTGGCGTGCTCGAGCTGTCGGCGGCGGCCAGGCTGGCCACCGCCACTTCCCGTAAGCCGTCGGTGATCGCACCGTCGGTGGACAGCGGTGCGAGGATGCAGGCTTCGGCGGCCTCCAATTCGGTTGCGCCGGCGGCGATCAACTGCGCCGCGGTGACCAGCACCCGAGTGGACGGCGGCTCGAAGTGGAACGCCTCGTCTGCGGTTCGGATGGCGGTGGCGCACTGGACAAGTCGCTTGGCCGTCGACAATTCGATGTCTGCTTCGGCAACGATCACCTCGGCCTCGCGGTCGGGCGGCAGATACCTCATCGGAAGCGTGACGAACCGCTGACGGAAGGACGGCTTGAGCTCCTTCAGTGAGCTGCGATAGGCGGGGTTGTAGGAGCACACGAGCATGAACGTCTCCGGCGCCTTGACCACCTCACCGGCCCGGTCCAGATACAGAGCGCGGCGGTGATCGGTGAGCGAATGCAGGATGGCCAGCGAGTCGTGGCGTGCTTCCACGACCTCGTCCAGATAGCAGATGGCGCCGGCCTTGACCGCTCGGGTGAGAGGCCCGTCGGTCCACACCACGTCGCCGCCGGTCACCATGAAGCGGCCGACGAGATCGGAACTGGTGAGATCGTCGTGGCAGCTGATGGTGACCACGGGCCGTCGCAGCAGCAGGCCCATGTGCTCGACCAACCGCGTCTTACCGCACCCCGTCGGGCCGGTGAGCATCACGGGCAGGCGCTGGTGATACGCCTGCTCGAACAACTGGACTTCGTTGCCGTTCGAGTAATAGGTATCGGTGGTCATCTCTCCTCAGCTGGTTGTCGGTCATGCGGCGACGAGCTCGCGATGGACGTGGGCCAGTACCCGCGGAAGCTCCTCGACTCGCCGGATGCGTTGGGACCGACGAGGTCCGAAGACCTCGGGCAGTGGGTCGACCCGGGTCGGTCCGACGCCGACGTAGTACATGCGCGACGCCGGCATCGTTGGCCTCCTCGACGGCGTGCGCGGCGTCGGCCCAGGCGTAGCGTCCCTCGTAGCCCTCGTCGGAGATCAGGCCGTCACCGATCACGATGAGCAGGCGCCGCTCGGACGGCTGCGCCAGGAGTCGGCTCGTCAAGTGGCGCAGCGGTGCACCGAGCCTGGTGTATCCGCCGGTGGCCAGGCCGAGCCGGCTCGGCGGCACGAACCGACGGTCCTCGAAGTCCTTGAGGCAACTGACTTCGACGCGGTGTCGGGTATTGCCGGTGAACACGAAGATGCCGTGCCGCTCGCGGGCGAGCGTCATCGCCTGGGACAGCGCGTCGGCACAAGCCAATTCCAGCTTGAATATCCTGCCGCCGTGCACGCCCAATGACGAACTTCCGTCGAGCAGCAGCGCCGTGGTGACGTCGCGGCTGCTGGGCAGCAGTTCGCGGAAGATGCGCGGCTCGATCGCCTCGCCGGTCGTCAAGTCGATGTAGTGGCTGACGTACTGCTCGACGTCCAGATCGGAGCCGTCTTCGAGGCGGTTCTTCATCGCCCGATGGGTGTGCTCCTCGAACCATTTCCGCAGATCGGCCGAGGCCGCACCCGGCTGGCGCGTGCGACTGGTGTGCGCGCGCTCGAGAACCGCGACGTGGTCCGGCATGAAGCTCTTCGTCCACTCGTTCCACTCGGGATACGGGATGCCCGGCCGGTGGTCGGGAGTGATGTCGAGATCGTTGTCCTGAGGCCGGCTCGGCGGCGGAAGGTTGGGGTTGCGTACCCCACCGTCGCCGCCCACGGGCACCGAGTACGGCCGCGGAAGCCGCTTCTGCGTTGTGGTCCAAGGCATCCTGCCGAAACTGCGTCGCAGCTTGTCGGACAGTCCCTGCGGCATCGTGTAGGCCAACGGCAACCTGCCGAGCAGAGGATGGACGGTCAGTGGTTGCCCTCCGCGCGCCAGTGCAACTGCACGGTTGAGCATCTCCTTGGCGTCCATGTCGGCGGGCAACGTCTCGAGTTCGGGTATCAGCCGCTGCATTTCACCCAGCAGCCCGGGCCAGTCCGACGCAATCCAGCCCAGGGAAACACCCGCTCTCGACGAGGGCGAGAGCGCGGAGTTCGCGTGCCGACAGCTCATTCAATCGGTACTCGACAAGCCGCTCCTTCGATGGCGAACATTGAAGTGCAACACCGCATGTCAGGGTTCTACGCGTCCAGTCGCGCTCGAGCGACGGGTACGGAACGTGGACGAAGTCGAGCGTTGCACTCAAGCTGAATTCGCGATGGTCACCGGTCACCAGGCGCACACCCTCGCGGCGCTGTCCGCTCAACGCGACAGCCGTCACGGCGCAACTGCGTTCGATCGCCATTGCGTGTGCGTCGGAGAGCTCGGCCATCGAGTAGCTCAGAATGTGCCGATGTTGGAGAACATCCAGTACCAGAACCAGATGATCAGACCCGTACCGCCCCAGGCTGCGACGTAGCGGAGGATCTCCCAGATCCAGTCCATTTCAGACCTCCTTGTTGACGGGTGTTGCCTGCGCGACGGAGTCATCGGACCTCCAGACCGCGTACGGCAGAAGCGACCAACTTGGCCAGCATCGTGTCGCGGGTTGTCGGGGCTGTCCGTGGTGGTCAGCAATCCGTAGATGCCGAGAAGGAAGAACGTCGCGCTGTAGAACGCGTCGACTTCCGGGATGGACTTCACCGTCGCCCCGTGCCCGCTCGATCTCGCGGACCAGCAACACGATCACGGGATGATCGGTCCATTCGTCGGGTCGGGTCGTGACGGCGAGAAGTGCAGCGCCAGTAGTTCTTTGAAGAGCGCCGTCCGAGTCGCTGCTCGAGTCCCGTTACCAGGTGGACGACCTCGGTCAACGCGGCGATCAGTCCGTGTGCTGTTGTCCAGGAACCGGGCGAATTCGGTCGCGACGCGTGCTTCCTCGCGACGCTTCCAACTCGAGGAGCACGTGCTCCTTGGTGGGGAAGTGGAAGAAGAAGGTTCCGTGCGCGACGCCCGCGGCAGTCACGATCGCGCCCACATCGGCGCCGGCCATGCCCGAGCGCTTGAACTCGGCGATCGCCGCGCCGAGGATGCGTTCCCTCGTCTGTAGCCGGCGCGCTTCGCGCGCCGAAGGCTTGACCTGAGGAGTCATGGTTCGCCCTTTGTAACTCATCGACTGACTTAAGTCAATGAGTCACGTCATCGAATCGCGGGACCATGCGCTCCTGAGGAGCCGAGATCAGTCGGAGAAGATCTCGCGATTCACCGTGTGCAGATACGGGATCGCGAGGAACGGCGTGATGTAGAAGATGTCGTAGAGCCACCAGCCGACGACCGGGAACACGACGCCCGCGAAGCGCACATCGGCGTACATCGTCATGTTGAACACGTAGCCGACCCAGATCACCACGCCCATCCAGCACGTGACGACCATCCACTGATGGCCCCAGCGCTTCATCTGCAGGAACCCGATCGCCGCGGCGATCCGCATCGTGAATACGGTGAGGATCAGCCCGACTTCCAAGCCTTTTCGCCCGGGCCCGGCGGCACCGCCGAGCCACAACTCGTTGTAGTGCCAGAAATAACCGGCGTCGAACATGTTGCCCCAGCCGTTCAACAGCGACTCGGGCCAGCAAGCGTGTGGTTGGCCACCAGGTCCAGCGCCCAGCCCATGGTGTTGATCGCGGCGTCGATGATGACCAGATAGCCGAGGAGCGTCACCAGCATCGGCCGCACCGACAGGCCGTCCCGCTGCGCGCGCGCAGCAACCAGACGCCGCGTAGGAACAGCGGAAGCCCGAAGATGCCAAGGGCAGCGGTACCGATCAGGATGCTGCCCGAGACGAGCCACTTGTCGGCCCGCCGTTGGGCACGCCGCGACAGCTCCATGTGTTCGTCCAGGCCGCCTGCGGCAGGCGTTCGCGCCCCGGCTGCGCCGTTCCCTCGGCTGCGGCGCAGATTCGACGTTGGCAGATTCAGGGCTCTCCCCTACCTATCGAGCGGACCGACCTCGCGGTAGAAATTGACTATAGTCAATAAGAGGATCGAGTCAACGCCGCTATCGGTTCTCGATGCTGCGCAGGGTCCGGTTCACGTAGTCCTCGAGCATCGCGTCTTGTGCCGGCCATTCGTGCGTGGTGGTCAGCAGCGCGTAGAGGCCGAGCAGAAAAAATACTGCGCTGTTCATCGGATTCGACGTCGGGATCGACCTGACCTCGGGTCTGGGCATGCTCGATCTCCCTGGCGACCGAGACGATCACCGGATGTTCCCTGCTCTCGTCGGCAGACGGTCGAGTCTGAGAAAAATGAAGCGCAAGAAAATCTTTGAATAACATTGCACCAAGGCGGCGCTCCAATCCCATCACCAAACGGACGGATTCTCTCAACGTCGAGGACAGATCGCCACCTGAATCCGCGTAGCGGTCGAGCTGTTTGGCGATCCGCTCCTCTTCGCGCCGCTCCAGCTCCAGCAGCACATGTTCCTTGGTCGGGAAGTGGAAGAAGAACGTGCCGTGGGCCACACCTGCCGCCGCCACGATGGCGCCGACATCGGCGGCTGCCATGCCTGATCGCTTGAACTCGGCGATGGCCGCGCCCATCAGGCGCTCGCGCGTCTGCAGACGCTTGGCCTCACGCGCAGAAGGCTTGTCCACCACCGCCATAGTCTGTTCCCTCTGGTCTAGGACGAATTGATTTCGCCAACGACGATATCGCGCCGGGCGGGCATTTCACTTCGTTGACTTTAGTCAATTCAGGTCGTTATATGAGCACCACGTGCGGCGGTTCGTCGCGATCTGGAGGACTAATGCGCAGAGTGGTCCAGTTTTCCACCGGAAACGTCGGACGCCATTCGTTGCGGGCGATCATCGGACGACCCGATCTGGAGTTGGTGGGCGTGCACGCGGCCGGTCCCGACAAGATCGGGCGGGACGCGGCCGAGCTGTGTGGACGTAGCGATCCGACCGGCGTCATCGCGACCGATGACATCGATGCGCTGGTGGCGCTGGCGCCGGACTGCGTTGTCTACACCGCGCAGGGCGAGACACGGCCGATGGTGGCCGTCGAGCAGATGTCCGCCTTTCTCGCTGCGGGCAGCAACGTGGCCGCCACCTCGATGGTCTGGCTGGTGGCCCCTCGGCAGGCCGACGACTGGCTGCGGGTACCGCTGGAACAGGCCTGCGAGACCGGTAGCGCCTCCCTGTACGTCAACGGTATCGATCCCGGTTACTCCGGTGATACCGAGGTGCACAGCGCGTTGAGTCTGGTCACCCGCGCCAGGTCGATCACCGTGCAGGAGATCTTCGACTACGGTAACTACGACGATTACGAGTTCACCGGCAAATCAATGGGTTTCGGCATGACTGCCGACGATGACACGCCAATGCTCTTTCTACCGGGTGTCGTCACCACGATGTGGGGCGGACCGGTGCGCAACCTGGCCGACCAACTGGGCATCGAACTCGACGAGATCCGCCAGCGCACTGAGCCGTGGTACACACCGCGACGGATCGAATGCACGATGGCGACGGTGGAGCCGGGGCAGATGGCCGCGGCACGCTTCGCCGTCGAGGGGGTGCGCGACGGCGTTCCCGTGATCACCATGGAACACATCACTCGGCTCACCGGGGCCGCCGCGCCGGACTGGGAGTACCCGCCCGACAACCAGGTTGGCGTCCATCGAGTCGTGATCGAGGGCGATCCGCGCGTCGAACTCAATACCCACGTCTCCCACCCGGTGCTCGATGCCACCGATGCGGGCTGCATCTCCACCGCGGCGCGGGTGGTGAACGCGATCGACTGGATCTGCCGCGCCCCCAAGGGATTGATCGCCGTCGAGGACATTCCACCGGCCGCGGTCATCCGCGGGCTGATGTGGTGACGCGCCCCCAGGCCTCGCCGGCCGGGCCGCCAATCAGGCTTGGGCCAACTGCTTCTCGGCGTACAGCCGGGCCCACTCTTTCCGCGGCCGGATCGAAACGTCGACGTCGGTTGCCTTGGCGCGCAGCGCCCCAACGGTCGCCCGCTCCTTCGGCGTGTGCTTGAACGGATCCCAGCCGAAGAACCGGCAGGAATTCTCCCAGGTGATCTTGTTGATGTCGTTGTCGTCGGCGCCGGCGGCGTTGAGTTCGGCGAGCACCTGTTCGGGAGCGTCGGGCCAGAAGCAGTCGGAGTGCGGGTAGTCGCACTCCCACGCGATGATGTCGATGCCGATTTCATGCCGGAGCTTCAGCGACGTCTTGTCGGTGACGTAGCACGCCAACGAATGCTCGCGAAACACGTCGCTGGGCAGCTTGTCGCCGAAGTCGCGTCGGAGCCACTTCTGGTTGGTGTAGTGACGGTCGCTGCGGTCCAGATAGAAAGGAATCCAGCCGATTCCGCCCTCGGAGAAGGCGAACTTGAGGTCCGGGTACTTGCGCATCGCCGGACCCCACAGCAGGTCCTGCGCACACATCGCCGAAACCTGGGTGGCCAGGATGATCAGGTTGTCGATGGGCGCGTTGGGCGCCATGCTGATCGCTCCGAAACCCGTGCCGATGTGCAGGCACATCACCACGTTCTCCTCGGACAGCGTCCGGAACACCGGGCCCCAGTACTCGTCGTCGTGGTAGCTCGGAAGCCCTTCCAGGTGCGGCAGTTCCGGCATGGTGACCGCGCGGCCGCCCTTCGCGGCCACCCGCCGGATCTCGGCACACGTCGCGTCGGGGTTCCAGGTCGGCAGCACCGCGATCGGGATGAACCGGTCCGGGTAGCTGCCCGCCCACTCGTCGATGTGCCAGTCGTTGTAGGCCGACACCATGACCAAAGTGACCTCTTCGCGGTGCATGTTGAGGTGCCGGGCCGAGAAACCGGTGAAGGTCGGGAAGCACATCGAGGCCATGATGCCGTTGCGGTTCATGTCGCGGACACGCTCGTGGACGTCGTACACACCGGGCCGCATCTCGGCGAAGCCCGCGGGGTCGCGGCCCCACTCCTCGGCCGGCCACGACACCACGGCGTTCAGCCCGCTGACTCCCTGCGGCCTGCCCTGGTACATCCACTGGTCGACGCCCTTGTCGTCGGTGACGACGATGGGCGCCTCGGCCTTGTACTTGGCCGGTACGTGGTTCAGGAACATGTCCGGCGGTTCGACGACGTGGTCGTCGATGCTCACCAGGATCAGGTCGTCTGGGCTCATACCCTTGCTCATAACCAAGTAGTACCGTCTACCGATGTGACCGTCTCTGCGCTTTCGGACAGAAATTTGGCCGAAGCGGCCAACGATCGGACCCGGCCGGTGATCGAGTTGCGCCGCGGCGGTCGCGCGCTGGCGGGCAGCTACCTCTACGAGGGCGACGGCCTGATCACCGGCTGGCATTCGCACGAGGTGCACCAGATCGAGTACGCGCTGCACGGCGTCGTCGAGGTCGAGACCGACTCCGCCCACTATCTGCTGCCGCCGCAGCAGGCGGCGTGGATTCCCGTGGGCCTGGAACACCAGGCGGTGATGAACCCCGACGTCAAGACCGTGGCGGTGATGTTCGATCCGAGGCTCATCCCCGACGCAGGCGACCGGGCGCGGATCATCGCGGTCTCGCCGCTGATCCGGGAGATGATGATCTACGCGCTGCGGTGGCCGATCGATCGCGCCCACGGCGACGATATGTCCGACGGCTTCTTCGGCACGCTCGCGAATCTGGTGTCCGAGGCGCTGGACCACGAGGCACCGTTGAGCCTGCCGACATCCGACCATCCGATCGTCGCAGCCGCGATGGCGTACACGAAGGAGAACCTCGCATCGGTGACGGCCGACGAGGTCAGTCGCGCCGTGGCGGTATCCGAACGGACCCTGCGACGGCTCTTCCACGACACGCTCGGATTGTCGTGGCGGACTTATCTACTGCACGCCCGCATGCTGCGGGCGATGGCGCTGCTGGCCGGTCCCGGTCAGTCGGTGCAGGAGACGTCTACCGCCGTCGGCTTCGACAGCCTCAGCTCGTTCACCCGTGCGTTCACCCAGTTCTGCGGCGAGACACCGTCCACCTACCGCAAAAGGGTTGCCGGCGGGCGGGATTGACTACCGACCGGGCGAGCGGTCGTCGTCCTCGCGCCGGAGTAATCCTTCGCGAAGCAGGGTGTTGACGGCGTTTTGCCATCGTTCGAGCTGCATCGGCGTGGTCAACGGCTCCGGGAAGTGGCGATCGATATGGGTGCGCAGGATCTGGGTGCCCGAGTGCGAGCACGAGCGAGTTGAGCGCCGCCCACGTCAGATCGAGATCGGGGCGCGTTTCACCGTTGCTCGCTGCGTTGGTTCCACCGGGCGGTGCCGAAGGCGACCAGCGTATCGAAGATCGTGGTTCCCAGGGGCTTCCGTCGACCAGTGCACGGCCGACGTAGTCCGCGATATCGGGATGCTCGGCGATGATGCGCGTGACCCTGCTACCGATTTCGGCGATCGAGTCTGCCGGCGGATCCGAAATCGGTCCCGACTCGTCGAGATGACCAGCGCCAAGACGTAGTCGTCGACGGCCTTGATCAGGCCGGCCTTGGTGGCGAAGTGGTGCTGCACCAGCCCGAGGGATACCCCGGCGGCCGCGGCCACCGAACGCAGCGAGGTCGCCGACGTACCGTTCGTGGCGAAGCTCTTCAGCGCGGCGTCGCGGATGCGCTCGACGTTTCGCGGTTCGTCCGGACCCGTCCGGTCGGACTCCGACCTCACACTGGCCACCGTAACCACGTCCGGAAGAGATGAGTTCGGATTCCAGCCGCCTCGGGCTGCAATGATGATCCGTTATGACCCGCTGGTATCCGCTCGAATCGGCCGATGAACACTTCCTCGCCTCGGCTCCGCACGTCTTTCGCTATCAGAAGCGGTTCGCCGCTACACCCGAACAGGTCTGGGAATCGCTGACCTCCGATGTATCGCTGGCAGCTTGGAGCCCGTCGATCAAGAAGGTCATCTGGACGTCGCCGCGGCCTTTCGGCGTCGGCACCACCCGCGATGTCATGGCCCCTGGTGGTTCGACCATGCGTGAGCGCTACTTCCAATGGGACGAGGGCCGCAGCCATTCGTTCGCCGTCTACGAGTCGAGCCTGCCCTTGTTCAGGCGCTTCGCCGAGGAGTACGTCGTCGAACCCGATGGCACCGGGACGCTGTTCACCTGGACGGTCGCGATCGAACCGAAGAACGCGTTCAGGATTCCGGTCAAGGTGCTGGCGCCACTACTCAAGGCGGGTTTCGGCCGGATCCCCAGCGGCGGTCAGAGCTACTTCGCCAAGCACGCCTGAGTCATGGCGGTGCCATGGTGGAGTCGGGATGGCGCCAGTCCGTCGACACGAAACGGTGCCGTATCAACCACTCGTCTCCGACCGGCTCGAACACGTCTCGATAACGCCCGTAATGATCGAGGCCGCTCTCGGTGAACACGGTGAAATACGAAGCGGCACCAGCCCGTTCCGGAGTCACCTCGGTGAAGCGGACGTTTGCGATGTTGTGCCGGACGATGCGTTTCGTCCCCTTCGTCACGGCGACCGGCCGTTCGGTGACACCACCGAGGAATCCGGCTATCGCGGTCCACCCCCGGGCCGTCGTCACGTCGCGTATCTCGAGTTCGCCGTCGACACAAAAGCATTGCGCGAGGTCTTCGATCCGTCCCGCGTCGCCCGACCAGTTGTAGCGCGCGATGGTGTCGCGGATTCGTGCCCTGGCCACCAGTTCCCACATCTCCATCGCCGCTGAATCCTCAGCTGTCGTGGTGACCGGCGCGGCGCTGGGTATCGGCGGGGGAAACCGCGCTGGCCGTTGCCGATTCGCGGGTGGACGTCTTCGTCAACAACGTCGGCACGTGTTGCGGATGTGCCACGCCGTGGTGCCGGCGATGGTGAGCCGTGGCCGCGGCGTGATCGTGAACACCGCGACCGTCGAGACATTTCGCGGTATCCCGTACGCCGCTGCGTACGCGGCGTTCAACGCCAGCCGAACTCATGCTGCGCGGCCGCGACCCCGAGCTGATCAGAACCTGGATCCCGGTGGGCCGGTTCGGACAGCCCGATGACTACGCCGCCGTGGTGGAGTTTCTCGCCTCCGATGACGCGAGGTTCGTCACGGGGCAGACGCTGCCGGTGGATGGCGGAACGCTGGCCCCCGCCGGGTGGTATGCCCGGGCCGACCGCAAGGGCTGGACGAACATACCGAACGAGCCCTGAGCCGCGTGGGGCGGCGAGCTCTTTCTGGGGGCGTCAGCATTTGTTGACGAGTGCGGGCGGTGGGACTCGAACCCACAAGCTCTTTCGAGCACGGGCACCTAAAACCCGCGTGTTTGCCATTTCACCACGCCCGCGGCGTGCCGATCGTACCGCTTCGCTCGTCCATCAATTTGTCGGTGGCACCGCATAGCTTGATTCCGTGCGGTCTGCTGAGCAGTTCGACATCGTGCAGCGGCTTGTGCGAATCGGACTGAATGACTGCGTGATCGCCCGACGAACGGGCATACCGCGAAGCACCGTGCGGGATTGGCGGCGACGCCCTCAGATACGGCAACGGCTCCTGAGCGCATCACCGTGCGGCATCGTGCATAACTTCGCCGAGATCCCGTCGGCTGCGTACTGCTACGTGCTCGGCCTGTATCTCGGCGACGGTTACATTTCTCGCAACCGCCGGGTATGGCATTTGCGGATCACGCTCGATATCAGGTACCCGGCGATCATCGCCCGGTGCCGTGCGGCGATCGACCTGCTGATGCCAGGCCAACGCGCGGGGATCGTGCACCGTGGCGGCGGCTGTGTCGACGTGTCCTTGTGTTCGAAACATTGGCCATGTCTCTTTCCCCAACACGGCCCGGGTAGAAAGCACACGAGGCGCATTGAGGTGGAGCCCTGGCAACAAGCGCTCGTCGACGTCGCGACGGAAGAGTTCATCCTCGGCCTCATTCACAGCGATGGCTGCCGCGTCGTCGCCAACGACCGCGGCGTCAGAAGCATCCGGTATCACTTCTCGAACAGATCAGAAGACATCCTCGGGCTGTTCACCGCAGCTCTCGACGCCCTCGGCATCACCTTGGACACGGTCGAGCCGATACATCGTCTCCGTCTACCGCAAAGCCGCGACGGCCCGTCTGGACGAGTTCGTCGGACCGAAGATGCGCGCGGTACCGTTGAAAGGTGTCCACTACACGACGTAGGAGACCGGCGCTAGTGGCGCTGGTGATCCTCGCCGCGTGCGGCTGCCTGGCCCTGGCGTGGTGGCAGTGGACCCGATTCGAGTCGGCATCGGGCAGCTTCCAGAATCTCGGCTACGCACTCCAGTGGCCACTGTTCGCGGGGTTCTGCGTTTATGCCTATTACAAGTTCGTCCGCTACGAAGAAGCCCCGCCCGAGTCCCACCGTCACGGCGCCGTGACTGAAATCCCCGCCGGGCTACTGCCCGAAAGACCGAAATCCACAACACAATCCGAGGACGACCCGGCTCTGCGCGAATACAACGCCTATTTGGCCGAGCTCGCGAAGAAGTCCGACAACGACGACAGGACCGCCACGTGACCGCACCCGAAACCCCAGAGGCTTCGAGCCCGACCACCCCGGTCGAGACCATCCGCAAGGCGCTGCTCGGCTACCGAATCATGGCCTGGACGACCGGCGTCTGGCTGATCGCCCTGTGTTACGAGATGGTGCTCAAGTACCTGGTGCATGTGGACAGTCCGCCGAACTGGATCGCGATCGTGCACGGCTGGGTGTATTTCGTCTACCTGCTCTTCACCGCCAACCTCGCTGTCAAGGTCCGCTGGCCGATCGCCAAGACTGTCGGCGTCCTGCTCGCCGGCACGATCCCGCTGGTGGGCATCATCGTCGAACACGTCCAGACAGGCGACATCAAAGAGCGTTTCAACCTCTAAGTGCCGCGTCCGCGGTTCGGGACTACCGGTTGGCGCGTCCGCTGCCGTCGTCGCTCGCCAGCCTGTTGAGCTCGCGATCCCAGCCGGCGAGTCGCGCGTGGTTGAGCCGCAGCCACACCACCGTGAACACGGCGACGGCGCCGACCGCAAAGCTCAGCCAGATTCCCAAACCCACCGCCACTGCATGGAATGCCGGCCACGACGGCGGCGCGACCTTCTGGCCATCAGCATTCACCCAGATGTCCATCTGGTCGCCGACGCTGACCTCCGGGCGATCCCACTTCAACAGTCCTGTGTGTTCGTGCCCGCTGACCTGCCAACGTGCCATTACGGAGACGGGGACGGTGTTCAACCGCGCCGTGTCGATGCTGCTCTTGATCGCTGTTGCGGCCACTCTCTGTGACGTCGGCGCCTGTTCGGACAGGGTCTGGCTGCTCGATTCATAAACAGCGGTGCCGACGGCACCGGCTATCGGCACCGCGACAAGTAGAACTCCGACCATCAGCGTCAGGACCAACGCCTCGATGCGGTCACTGAACCGAATGAGTGGGTTCCGCGCAAAGATGCGGGCGATGCGCCACCGAGCCGGGTCTAGCGTAAACGACTGCATTGAAGCTCCTCAGGGTTCCAGCGGCGGGCGTGATCCCGCGGGCCGCGTCAACCGCTGTATGGCGCCCCGCGAGCATCCCGCACCATTAGCCAAAACGCCGGCGCGATCTGTACGCGTCCCCACGCCGATGTCAGCCTCGCCACATTTGCCGCACGGGCAATGCTGACAGGCTCCGCAAATAGGGCTCAACCGGTGGCGAGTTCGCGCAGCGCCGGGAGCAACAAGGCCAGCGCCCGGCCCCGGTGCGACACCGCATCCTTCTCCGCAGGCGTGAGTTCGGCGGCGGTGCGAGACGAGTCCTCGGGCAGGAACACCGGGTCGTAGCCGAATCCACCGTCCCCGCGCGGCGCGCGCACGATGGTGCCGGGCCACACCCCGCGCACCACCACCTCACCCGACCGGGAGACCAGCGCACACGCCGACACGAACGCCGCGCCGCGCCGTTCGTCGGGAACGTCGCCGATCTGCGCGAGCAACAAGGCCGTGTTGGCCGCGTCCTGCCCATGCCGGCCCGACCAGCGTGCCGACAGCACACCCGGCATGCCGTTGAGTGCGTCCGCTTCCAGTCCCGAGTCGTCGGCTATCGACGGTAGGCCCGACGCCCGGAACGCATCGCGCGCCTTGGCCAACGCGTTGTCCTCGAACGTCGCGCCCGTCTCGGGGGCCTCGTCGAACGGCTCGACGTCTTCGAGCGACAGCAGCGTCAGACCCGACACCCCGGCGGTATCGAGCACGCGGCGCAGCTCGGCCAGCTTCTTGCGGTTGCGGCTGGCCACCAGCAGCTCGGTCAGCTTCCGAACGCCTTCTTCCCCGGCTCACCCGATTCGGGTAGCACTCCCGGATACGGCAGGGCGAGTGCCTCGCGCTGGATCTCGAACAGCTGATCGCATGCGGCCATCGCGGCGTCGAGCAGCTTGTCCAGCGTCGACCGCGGGAACGTCGCACCCTCGCCGGTCCCTTGCACCTCGACCAGTGTCCCGGTATCGGTGGCGACGACGTTCATGTCCACCTCGGCCCGCGAATCCTCCGTGTACGGCAGGTCCACACGGATGCGCCCGTCGACCACACCGACGCTCACCGCCGCGATCGCGCACGACAGCGGCCGCGGATCGGACAGCCTGCCCGCCGCGGACAGATACGTCACCGCATCGGCCAGCGCGACATAGGCGCCCGTGATCGCCGCAGTCCGGGTGCCGCCGTCGGCCTGCAGCACGTCGCAGTCGATCGCGACGGTGTTCTCCCCCAGCGCCGCCAGATCGATGCACGCGCGCAGCGAGCGCCCGACGAGACGGCTGATCTCCTGAGTGCGCCCGCCCACCCGGCCCTTGACGGATTCGCGGTCCGAACGCTCGTGCGTCGCGGCGGGCAGCATCGCGTACTCCGCGGTGAGCCAGCCCAGCCCCGAGCCCTTACGCCACCTCGGCACCCCTTCGGTGACGCTGGCGGTGCACATCACCCGGGTCTGGCCGAACTCGACCAGTACCGATCCGGCGGGATGTGAGGTGAAGCCGCGGGTGATGCGGACCGGACGCAGTTCGTCGTCTAGCCGGCCGTCTTCTCGTCTGGACACGCGCCAACCCTAACCGGTCGGTCCGACCCCGTTCAGCCGCGTTTGACGTCGAACGCCTCGTTACACACGACCGCGTGCACGGGTCCGTCGAATTCCGCCTTGGCCTCGCTGATCACGTCCTCGCGCGAGGTCCATGGCGGGATGTGGGTCAGCAGTAACTCGGCCACCCCGGCCTCGGCGGCCGCTCGGCCGGCCTCGGTACCCGACAGGTGCAGTCTCGGTGGCCGCTCCGGCGAGTCCGTCCAGGACGCCTCGCACAGAAAAAGATCGGCACCTCGGGCCAGATCGATCAGCGCATCGCAGTAACCGGTGTCGCCGCTGTAGACCAGCGTCGCCCCGGACGGGTCGGTGATCCGCATGCCGTACGACTCGGTCGGGTGGCACACCACTCTCGGCATCACCGACAGCGCCCCGATCTGCACGGCCTGGTTGTCGACCCAGTGCCGGATGTCGAACACGTCGGAGAAGTCGTCGATCTCCCCGCCCTCGGGCGATGACGCCGCGCCCAGACGGGCCCAGGTGTTGGCCGGGCCGTAGATCACGCCACGCTCCTGGGCGGGCGCCGGGTGATACCGCCGCCAGACGAACAGACCTGGCAGGTCCAGGCAATGGTCGGCGTGTAGATGCGACAGCAGCACGTGCACGGAGTTCGGGTCGGCGTGACGCTGCAGCGCGCCCAGCACCCCGCCACCGAAATCGATCACCAACGGAGGTGTGTCAGGGGCGGTTACGAGGTAACCCGACGCCGGCGAATCAGGCCCGACGACACTGCCGGAGCAACCGAGCACGGTGATTCGCACATTCACTAGCTTGCCATGCCCACTATCCGGTTGACGAAAACATCGCCGCTTTTAGTTCCGTTATGGCAATGAGAATCACTTTTGGGCACCGACGTGACGCTGAACAGGCCGGACTCCCTCCAACGTCGGGCCGAGGAACCGGGCGGCGAGCGTGGTGAAGGCCTCGGGATCACCCGTGGCCTCGAACGACCGGGTGGCCGGTGCCGCATCGTGAGGCCGCAGCAAATCGTTCTCGGTGAGCACCCGCAGCAAGTCCTTTGCGGTCTCCTCGGCGCTGGACACCAGCGTCACTTGATCACCCATCGCCAGCTGGATGAGGCCCGACAGCATCGGGTAGTGGGTGCACCCCAGCACCAGCGTGTCGACCTCGCTGCGTTGGAGTGGTTCCAGGTAGCCCTCGGCCAGGCCGAGAACCTGGCGGCCGCTCGTCACTCCGCGCTCGACGAAGTCGACGAAGCGCGGACAAGCGACACCGATCACCTCGGTGTCGCGGGCAGCGGCGAAGGCATCCTGATAGGCGCCGGACGCGATGGTCGCCGCGGTCCCGATCACCCCGATGCGGCCATTGCGGGTGGCCGCGGCCGCGCGGCGCACGGCGGGCAGGATCACCTCGATCACGGGCACGGGTCCATACCGCTCGCGGGCGTCGCGCAGGCACGCCGATGACGCGGTGTTGCACGCGATCACCAACGCCTTCACGCCGCGCTCGACGAGGTCGTCGCCGATCGCCAGCGCATGCGCGCGGATCTCGGGGATGGTCAGGGGGCCGTACGGTCCGTTGCCGGTGTCGCCGACGTAGATGATGTCCTCGTCGGGCAGCTGATCGATGATCGCCCGCGCGACAGTGAGTCCCCCGACGCCGGAATCGAAGATCCCGACGGGAGCCATCTGCGAGCTCACGGTGTCAGATACGGGTTCGCCGCTGTGGTCTTGCGGAGCCCGCGCGCCTTGCGCTCCGGGCCGGAGAGCAGATACGCCGCCACCACCCCGGCGATCGCACCGCACAGGTGGCCCTGCCAGGACACCCCCGGCGTGCCGGGCAGCAGGCCGAGCAGCACACCCCCGTAGACGAACAACACGACGACGCCGACGACGATCTCCCACACCTTGCGGGTGAAGAAGCCGAACACGATCAAGAACGCCAGCCAGCCGAAGATCAGGCCGGACGCGCCGATGTGGTTGGTCTCGCAAGTGACACCGACGTACGGGCAGTGCGCGCCGAGGTTGCCGATCAGCCACGTGCCGAAGCCACCCAGAATCCAGATGATGGCGGTGGCGAAGATGAACCGCGACATCCCCGCGAGCGTCATCAGGAAACCGAGGATCAGCGCAGGGACCGTGTTGGCGATCAGGTGGTCCCAGTTCGCGTGCAGCAGCGGCGCGAAGACGATGCCCGTCAGGCCGTCGGTCTCCAGGGGCCGGATGCCGTTGTCGTCGAGGCGGTGGTTGGACAGCGAGTCAAAGAGTTCGATGACGTAGAGCAGCACCACGAAGCTGACGACGGTGATCCCGCCGACCAGCCAGGCGGGCCTTTTCTTCGGCGCTGCAGCCGGCCCCGGCATGCCCGGATGACCGCCCGGCCCACTCATGCCCATAGCTGCCCTTCCAGCGCGTCCTCCGCATCGTCCAGGCTACCGGCGTAGGCGCCGGTCGAAAGATATTTCCAGCCGGCGTCGGCAACGATGAACGCGATGTCGGCGCGCTCGCCCGCCTTGCGGGCCTTGGCGGCCATGCCGAGGGCGGCGTGCAGGACCGCGCCGGTCGAGATGCCGGCGAAGATCCCCTCCACCTGGACCAGGTCCCGGGTCCGCTTGACCGCGTCGTAGGAGCCGACGGAGTAGCGCGTCGTCAGCACGTCGGGGTCGTACAACTCCGGGATGAATCCCTCGTCGATGTTGCGCAGCGCGTAGACCCCTTCGCCGTATCGGGGTTCGGCGGCGACGATCTGGATGCCGGGCACCTGCTCACGCAGATACCGACCGGTGCCCATCAGGGTTCCGGTGGTGCCGAGACCCGCCACGAAGTGGGTGATCTCCGGTAGGTCGGCCATTATCTCGGGGCCGGTGCCGTAGTAATGCGAGTCGGTGTTGGCGGGATTGCCGTACTGGTAGAGCATCACCCACGAAGGGTTCTCGGCGGCAAGCTCTTTCGCGTGGGCGACCGCGGTGTTCGATCCGCCTTCGGCCGGCGAGAAGATGATCTTCGCGCCGTACAACTCGAGCAGTTGGCGCCGTTCGATCGACGTGTTCTCAGGCATCACGCAGATCATCTGGTAGCCCTTGAGGAGCGCGGCCATCGCCAGCGAGATCCCGGTATTGCCGCTCGTCGGCTCCAGGATCGTCGTGCCGGGCGACAGGATCCCGCGCCGCTCCGCGTCCTCGATCATCCGCAGCGCGGGCCTGTCCTTGATCGAGCCGGTGGGATTGCGGTCTTCCAGCTTGGCCCACAGCCGGAGATGCGGTTCGGAATCCCACTGCGGAGACAGCTTTTTCAGCCCGACCAGCGGGGTGTTTCCGAGCGCCTCGAGCAGCGAGTCGTACCGAGTCAAGTCATCCGCCCGCGACGGCAGGCAAAATGGTGACGGAGTCTCCGTCGGAGATCTCGGTGTCCAGCCCACCCGAGAACCGCACGTCCTCGTCGTTGACGTAGATGTTGACGAACCGGTGCAGTTTGCCGTTGTCCACCAGGCGTTCGGAGATCCCGGAGTAGTTCGCCTCGAGGTCGCTGATCACCGCCTGCAGGGTGTCACCGCTGGCGGTGACACGCTTCTCGCCACCGGTGTGGGTGCGCAGGATGGTCGGAATGGAAACGCTGATGGGCATGGGCCGCTCTTCCTGAATCAGTACTGCTCAACGATTTTGACGGGCTCTTCGGTGACGACGCCGTCGACGATGCGATAGCTGCGCAGTTCGTGTTCGTCGGGGTCGCGGGTGGACACCAACACGTAGTGGGCGTCCGGTTCGGATGCGTAGGAGATGTCGGTGCGGCTCGGGTACGCCTCGGTGGCGGTGTGCGAGTGATAGAGCACTATCGGCGCATCGCCTGCGTCTTCCATCCCGCGCCACACCTTGAGTTGCTCACCGGCATCGAACCGATAGAAGGTCGGCGACCGTTCGGCGTTCAGCATCGCGATGAACCGCTCGGGCCGGTCCGATCCCTCGGGTCCGGCGATCACGCCGCACGCCTCGTCGGGATGGTCGGCGCGGGCGTGCGACACCATGGCCTCGACCAGGTCGGCTCGGATCACCAGCACTGGCCTACCCCTCTCCCGATCCGTGTCATTCGAACGCTCCCGGCAACAGACTGCGGTAGGTCGGTATTCCGGCGACCGACTCCGCCGCCAGCACGCCGACCAGCACCGCACGGGCCAGACAATCCGCCGCCGCGGCCCCGACCTCGGTGATCAGGGGCACGTCCGGTGACATCGATGCCGGCATGGTGGGGTCCGGCGGTACCTCGACGGCACCGGTGGCCAGTGCAAACACCGTATCGCCGTCCAACGGGGTGTGACACGGCCGGATCGTGCGGGCCAGGCCGTCGTGGGCGGCGACGGCGACCCGGCGGCACGCGGCCGGGCCGAGCGCGGCGTCGGTGGCCACCACGGCGATCGTCGTGTTGAGCGGACTGAACTCGGTGTGCCGGTCGGCGTATGCGGCGATTTCGTCGGCCGGCGGCGCGATCAGGCCGAACTCCTCAATCATGTACGCGAGCCAGGGCAGTCCGGTGGCCGGGTCGACGGCGTCTCCTGCCGCGTTGACCACCACCAGGGCGCCGACGGTGACCCCCGAGTCGAGCATCACCGATGCGGTCCCGACCCCGCCCTTGAGCACACCGACGCGGGCGCCGGTACCCGCACCGACGCTGCCGATGGCCACGTCCTCACCCGCGTTCTCTGCCGCGGCCTGGCCGAACTCCGCGGTCGGCCTGCACTGCCAGCCGCCGACCGGCAGGTCATAGATCACCGCTGCGGGCACGATCGGTACCACGCCGCCCTCCATCGCCACGCCCCGCTCGCGAGCCTCGAGCCACGTCATCACACCGTCGGCGGCCGCCAGCCCGTAGGCGCTGCCGCCGCTGATCACCACGGCGTCCACGTGGCGCACCGAGTTGATGGGGTCGAGCAGATCGGTCTCGCGGGTGCCCGGCGCACCGCCCCGGCCGTCGACAGCTCCCACGGTGCCGGGCGGGGTGAGGACGACGGTGGTACCGCTCGCCCAGCCCGAACCGAGCTCGACATCGGGATCGATTCGCTGGTGATGGCCGACCCGGATTCCGCCGACGTCGGTTATCGCGCCCATCTACCGCGACTTCCCCATCAGCCCCAGCACGAGGTATTCCTGCAGCACGGTCAGCCATTGGTACACATCGAGATGCCCGGCCATCGGGTGGTCACCGGGCAGTTGGTCGGGACCGTCGGGGCCCACCTCGAGCATGGTGCCCAGCGCCAGCCGGACATCGTTGACCGCGGCCGCCCAGGCGTGCGCGTCATCCTCGGTCAGCTCGAATTTTCCGCCCGCCGCCGGGACGGTATCCAGCAGGCGTTGCGCCGCATGGCGTTTGGCGTCGATGATCTCGGGCTCGTGCAGGCTGCGCAGCGCGCTGTTGAGGCTCTCCGCGGCGGTCGAACCCGCCGGGTGATCGTTGTATGTCCGGAAGAAATCGGGCAGCAGGCGCTTCATCGTGTCGTCTTCCGGCGGCCGCGAATTGCCGGTGCGCATGCCGGTGATCTCTTCGAGTTCGTCTGCGGGCGAGGTGGATTCGCGTTCCTCGAGCATTCCGAGCATCGACGTCACGAGGCTGGACAGCAACGCCGCCTCGTGGGAAGCCAGGGATGACCGGAACCGCGGGCCGTTAGCCGTGTCGACTCGTTTCCACTTACGCACTCTGTGTCAGCGGTCCTGCTGCATCGTCGCCCACAGGCCTGCGGCGTGGAGTTTGGACACGTCGACCTCCATGGTCTCCCTGCTGCCCGCCGACACCACGGCCTTGCCCTCGTTGTGCACCTGAAGCATGAGCTTGGTCGCGTGCGGCTCGCTGTAGCCGAACAACTTCTGCAGCACGTATGTCACGTAGGTCATCAGATTGACTGGATCGTCCCAGACGAGGGTTATCCACGGGGTGTCGGTGGCATCGACGGTTGCGGCGCCCCGCTCCTCGCGTGTTCCCGGTCGAGCCTTCGCCGGCGTAACCATGTGCCCAGAATAGCCGGGGCATACCGGGGCGTCCGAGCGGCTACGGTTGCGGTGTGACTCTGGCCTCCCCGGCCCTGCTGACCGACAAATACGAGCTGACCATGCTCGCCGCGGCGCTGCACGACGGCAGCGCGCATCGCCGCACGAGCTTCGAGGTGTTCGCCCGCCGCCTGCCCGAAGGGCGGCGGTACGGCGTGGTCGCGGGCACCGCACGGTTCGTGGAAGCGTTGGGGCAGTTCAGGTTCGACGAGGCGGCCCTTGCGTCACTTTCGGATTTTCTGGATCGGGAGACGCTGGCGTACCTCTCCGACTACGCGTTCACCGGCGACGTCGACGGATACCCGGAGGGTGAGCTGTACTTTCCCGGCTCCCCGGTGCTGTCAGTGCACGGCACCTTCGGCGAATGCGTTGTGCTGGAGACCCTGGCGCTGTCGATCTTCAATCACGACACGGCGATCGCCTCGGCGGCCGCGCGGATGGTCAGCGCCGCGCAGGATCGCCCGCTGATCGAGATGGGTTCCAGGCGCACTCATGAGCAGGCGGCCGTCGCCGCGGCGCGCGCGGCCTACATCGCCGGCTTCGGCGGGTCGTCGAACCTCGAGGCCCAGCGCAGATACGGGGTGCCCGCCCTGGGCACCAGCGCGCACGCATTCACGCTGTTGCACACCTCGGCTGCAGGTCCCGACGAGAAGGCCGCCTTCCGGGCGCAGGTCGACGCGCTGGGAGTCGGCACGACCCTGCTCGTCGACACCTACGACATCACCGCGGGGGTGGCCAACGCCGTCGAGGCAGCGGGTACCGACCTCGGCGCGGTCCGCATCGACTCCGGCGATCTCGGGGAGCTGGCCCGACAGGTCCGCGAACAACTCGACGGGCTGGGCGCGACCAAGACCCGCATCGTGGTGTCCGGCGATCTCGACGAGTTCGCGATAGCCGCGCTGCGTGCCGAGCCGGCCGACATCTACGGCGTCGGCACGTCTGTCGTCACCGGTTCGGGCGCCCCGACCGCCAGCATGGTCTACAAACTGGTCGAGGTGGACGGCATCCCGGTGGAGAAACGCAGCAGCCACAAGCAGTCCCACGGCGGCCGCAAACAGGCGCTGCGGCTGGCCAAGCAGTCGGGCACGATCGTGGAGGAGATCGTCCATCCCCATCGTCACCCGCCAGTCGATCACGGCTTGGTCGAACGGTGCCTTACGGTGCCATTCGTGCAGGCGGGCAGACCGATCATCGACGACAGCCTGGAGGCCGCCCGGGAACGGGTGCGGTCGGGGCTGCTGAGCCTGCCGTGGGACGGACTGAAGCTCTCCAAGGGCGAGCCTGCCGTCCCGACCCGCATGATCGCCCCCGAGCCGGGCAGAGGCGCATAGGAGAACCCACGGACGAGATAGCGGGCGTCAACGAGCTGCTGGCCACGGCGGTCACCGCGCTGGGCGGCGCCGAGCGGAGCGGCCAGATCGAGATGGCCGAGGCGGTGGCCCACGCCTTCGAAACCGGTGAACACCTGGCGGTGCAGGCCGGGACCGGCACCGGCAAGTCGCTGGCCTACCTGGTGCCCGCGATCGCGCGAGCCATCGCCGCCGAGGAGCCGGTCGTCGTGTCGACGGCGACCATCGCGCTGCAACGTCAGCTCGTCGACCGCGATCTGCCCCGGCTGGCCGATTCGCTTGCCGACGCACTCCCCCGCCGGCCGGAGTTCGCGTTGCTGAAGGGGCGGGGAAACTATCTGTGCCTCAACAAGATTCACAATGGCATTCAGAATGGCACAGCAACAGAACCGGACGGGCCACAAGAGGAGTTGTTCAACCCTGTGGCCGCCAGCGCTCTCGGTCGGGACGTGCAGCGGCTCATCGCATGGTCGTCGGATACCGAGACCGGAGACCGAGACGACCTGGCGCCCGGGGTTCCGGACCGTTCGTGGTCTCAGGTTTCGCGTGTCGGCACGTGAATGCATCGGCGTCGCCCGCTGCCCGTTCGGGACCGACTGCTTCGCCGAGAAGGCACGCGACAAAGCCGGCCATGCCGATGTCGTCGTGACCAACCACGCGCTTCTGGCCATCGACGCCATGACGGATGCCGCGGTGCTGCCCGAACACGAACTGCTCGTCGTCGACGAGGCGCACGAACTGGTCGACCGGGTGACGGGCGTCGCCACCGGTGAGCTGTCGGCGACGTCGATGGGCGTGGCACACCGCCGCGCCGCGCGCCTGATCGACCCCGAACTCGCGCAGCGCCTCGAGGCCACGACCGCGACGCTCTCGTCGGCGATCCACGACGCCGCGCCGGGGCGCATCGACGTGCTCGACGAGGAGATGGCGACGTACGTGACCGCGCTGCGAGACGCCGCCAGCAAGGCTCGCTCGGCGATCGACACCGCGCCCAGCGACCCGAAAGCGGCGGCGGCGCGCGCCGGAGGCGGCGACGGCGCTGTCCGAGATCAGCGACACCGCCACGCGCATCCTGACGTCGTTCGTCCCCGCGATCGCCGACCGCACGGATGTCGTCTGGCTGGACCATGAAGACAACCGCGGAAGCGTCCGTGCGGTTCTGCGCGTCGCGCCGTTGTCGGTGGCAGGGTTGTTGCGCGGCAGGCTGTTCGAGCACTCGACGGCGGTCCTCACCTCGGCGACGCTGACGATCGGCGGCACCTTCGACGCGATGGCAGCCGCGTGGGGACTGGCCGGCGCGGACGGCAAAGCAGTGAAGTGGCGCGGCATCGACGTCGGTTCACCGTTCGAGCATGCCAAGTCCGGCATCCTCTACGTCGCGGCGCATCTGCCTCCGCCGGGGCGGGACGGGACCGGTTCGGCCGAGCAGCTCGACGAGATCGAGGCACTGATCACCGCCGCGGGCGGACGCACCCTCGGGTTGTTTTCGTCCATGCGCGCCGCCAAGGCGACCGCCGAGATCATGCGGGAGCGCCTCGACACCCCGGTGTTGTGTCAGGGCGAAGACACCACGTCGGCGCTGGTGCAGCGGTTCTCCGACGACGCCGGAGACGTCGCTGTTCGGCACGCTGTCGCTATGGCAGGGAGTGGACGTGCCGGGCCCGTCCCTGTCACTCGTGCTGATCGACCGCATTCCTTTCCCGCGACCGGACGACCCACTGTTGACCGCGCGGCAGCGCGCGGTGGCCGCGCGCGGTGGCAACGGGTTCATGGCCGTCGCCGCGAGCCACGCGGCGCTGCTGCTGGCGCAGGGCGCGGGCCGGTTGCTGCGGCGCGTCGACGACCGTGGCGTGGTCACGGTGCTCGACTCCCGGATGGCGACCGCCCGCTACGGCGGCTTTCTGCGTGCGTCTCTGCCGCCGTTCTGGGCGACGACCGACCCGCAGCAGGTGCGCAGAGCGCTCGAACGCCTTCGCGCGCAAGCGTGATCGCCACTGGTTGTCGGATATCGGCGCGCTCGCGTGCGCGTTTTCACTATCCTGTCAGCAATCTCCCAGTGCGCGCCGCCCGGCCGCTGAACCACTCGAAAGGCGGCGTCCATGAGCCGACCACACCTGGTGGGCGTCGTTGTCGCCACGTGCTCGGCGCTGCTCATCACGTCCTGCAGCACGACGCTGCAGGGCAGAGCTGTCTCGGTGTTCGACGACCCTTCCACGTGGCGGGCATGCCGGCCACCGACGGCCCGACCGGGCTGCGCCCCGACGCGCACGAACCGGCGCGGGATGTTCAGGGCACCGATGACGGCGAGATCGACGAACTGGCCCGCAACGCCGTCAGCGACATCGAGGAGTTCTGGGAAGGCACCTACAGCGACACTTTCGACGACCCGTTCAGCCCCGTCGAGGCACTGATCTCATGGGACGCCAACGGTTTTGACGGCAAGTTCTGCGGCGAGGACACCTACGGCCTGGTCAATGCCGCGTTCTGTTACGACGACAACACCATCGGCTGGGACCGCGGCGAACTGCTGCCGGCACTGCAGCGGGCCTACGGCGACATGGGCGTGACGATGGTGCTCGCCCACGAATACGGCCACGCCGTGCAGCGTCAGGCCGGGCTCACCAAGAAGGGCACCCCGACCCTGGTCTCCGAGCAGCAGGCCGACTGTTTCGCGGGGTCGTACATGCGTTGGGTCGCCGAGGACAAGTCGCCGCGGTTCTCGCTGTCGACCGGCGAGGGACTCAACAACGTGCTGGCGGCCGTGATCGCATTCCGGGACCCACTGCTCGCCGAGGGTGACCCCGAGGCCGGCATAAACGAACACGGCTCGGCCTTCGACCGGCTCTCGGCCTTCCAGTTCGGCTTCACCGAGGGCCCGTCGGCTGCTGCAAGTCGATCGACCTGAGGGAGATCGGCCAGCGCCGTGGCGATCTGCCAATGCTGCTGCCGGAGGACCAGACCGGCGAGCTTTCGGTCACCGAGGATTCGGTGCGATCGATCGTCGACGCGATGGGGATCCTGTTCACGCCGGCCAAACCTCCGCAGCTGACCTTCGACACGTCGGAGGCGTCGAAATGCCCCGACGGCCGGCCGAGCCCGACCCGCGTCGTACTGTCCGGCCACCAACACCATCGCGTCGACCTGGACGACTCGAGAAGATGGGCGCCCAGACCGACGACGAGGACGGCGGCGGCCTGGCCATCCGGCGACAACACCGCGTATTCGGTGCTGGTGTCCCGGTACATGCAGGCCATCCAGCACGAGCACGGCGGGGTGACGCTCGACAACGCCGAGGCCGCGCTGCGTACCGCTTGCCTCACCGGTGTGGCGACCGCCAAGATGTCGAAGGAAGTCACCACACCCGACGGCAACACCATCGCACTGACCGCAGGGGACGTCGACGAGGCGCTGTCCGGAATCCTGACCAACGGCCTGGTCGCCAGCGATGTCAACGGTGAGTCGGTGCCGTCGGGCTTCTCGCGCATCGACGCATTCCGCGTCGGGGTACTCGGCGATGAGGACCGCTGCTTCAAGCGCTTCCCCTGAGTCAGACCCGCTAGACCTTTTTGGTCACGCCGTACCAGGCCCGAACCGCGTCCGACATGGGGGTCGACCTGGTCAGAAACGCATACGAGCGAATGAACGACTCGCCGACACACCCGTCGATCTTGATGCGAAAACCGTCGATCATGATCCACGGATCAGCACCCCGGAACGCCTTCTTCGACACCGGAACGACGTTGATGATCCCGGGCTTGAGACCGATGGTCACGCCGCCGCCGATGTTGGTGCCGACGCCCGGAATGACGCCCTCGGGGAACGGCGAAATGACGTCTGTGCCGACGAAACCGACCGACGGGTTGAGTCCCATCGTGCCGGTCAGCGAAACACCGTTGGACGTGCTCATATCGATGCCGCAGCCGATCTGGTAGCCCACTTCCAGCGTGCCCTCCGGCGGATCCGGTGTCTCCGGGCCGGCCAGGGAGCCGCTGAAGATGCCGCCCACCTCGTATTCACGCGACGATATGGCCGTGGTCAGCGGTGCGGTCGTGCGTTGTACCTCGTCCCTGGCCGACACCGTGAGCGTCCACCCGTCCGGGGTCGTGGTCGTCGCCGGTGGCGACGATTCCACCCGGCCGTCGTCGGGCGGTGGTGGCGGAGCGGCCTGCGGCGCGGGGACCTCCGCCACGACGGGCGCGGTGTCGGGCTCGGCGGATGCGATCGGAGTGGCTGGAGCAAACGCGAGAATGCAGGCGGCAAACACGACCAGCGGACGAACCACCACAGCTCAGCCCTCCTCGGCCGGAATACGGTCCGCCAACGATCATTACCCGGCAGCTGAGCTTCGAGCCGCGAAGCGACCCCTATGTCGGCGGGTCTTTATGCGAGTGTGACCAGGTCGAGTTTGATTTCGGCGCTCAGGTGGGCAGTCGAATCACGAACCCCGACTCCAACGCGATCCACGGCGCGCCATCGCGCCCCATCGCCAAGCCATGGGGTTCGCTGCCCGGCGGGAGGTCGATCGTGACGACTTCTGAGCCGTCACCGCTGACGCGCGCGATCTGGCTCGCTCCCCAGAGGCTCACCCATACGCCGTCGTCAGGATCGGCGACCACGGCGTGTGGTTTACCCGGCAGGTCCATCTCCTGGATCGCTTCGTCCATCGGGATGCGGCCGAGCTTGTCGGCAAGAACCTCCGTGAACCACACCGCATCGTCGTGGGTCGCGGCGATGCCCACCGGTCCCGCTGCCGCAGTGGGCAATTCGCGTACCGTGACCCCGTCGGCGGGCGCCAACCGGCCGATCGCATTGCCCTGATTGAGGGTGAACCACAACGCGTTGTCGGGGCCGGTGACGATCATCGACGGCGCACCGCCGACCGACGGCCAGCCGGACAACTCGCCGTCCACCGAGATCCGTCCGATCTCACCCGATCTCATCGCGGTGAACCACAGCGCACCGTCCGGGCCCGACGTGATGCCGAACGGGCCGCTGTCCTCCTGCAATTCGAATGCGGTCAACTCGCCTGCCGTGGTGATCCGGCCGATGCGGTGGTCGCCGGTGCGGGTGAACCACATCGCGCCGTCGGGTCCCGCCGCGATGATCGAAGGCCGCGATTGCGGACCGACCGGATACACCGTGACGTCGCCGTCGTCCGTAACCCGCGCGATCGCGCCGCTGTCGACCAGCGTCACCCACATCGCCCCGTCCGGACCTGCCGCCAGTGCGTATGGCCCGCCGTCAACCGAAACTGTGAGAGCAGCGCTCACGCAAGCGTGACCAGGCCGAGCTCATTGTCGCCGGCCAGCAACTCGTGGTGCGGCAGCACCCGCACCGTGTAGCCGACCGGACCGGCGACCGGCAACGGCGCGGTCGTCGAGAAGATCTCGTTGCCGTTGTCGGCGGTGCCCGTGTGTTGCATCGGCACGGTCATCGGATTCACGAGGGCGTCGCCGGCGTCGACCCGGCCCAGCACCGCCTGCACGACGACCTCGTCGGGCTGCAGCCCGGCCAGGTCGACCGTCGCGGTCAGCGTGAGTTCGGAGCCGAGCAGGGGCGTATCGGGCAGTCCGTAGCTGTCCACATCGGTGATCTGGATCTTCGGCCATGCTTCGTGCGCGCGCGTCCGGTAGGCGGCCAGGTCACGCGCGGCGCCGAACGGCTGACCGTCCCCGTCGGGTTCGACCGTCCGGCGTAGCGACCGCGCGGCCGGGGCGTAGTACTTCTCGGTGTAGTCGCGCACCATCCGCGACGCCAACACCTTGGGCCCCAGTTCCATCAGGGTGTGCCGGACCATCTCGACCCACCGCGTCGGAACTCCGCTCTCGTCGCGGTCGTAGAACCTCGGCGCGACCGACTTCTCGACCAGGTCATACAGGGCGGCCGCTTCCAGATCGTCGCGGCGGCCTTCGTCCAGCAGACCGTCGGCGGTCGGGATCTCCCAGCCGTTCTCCCCGTCGTACCACTCGTCCCACCAGCCGTCGCGAATCGACAGGTTCAGTCCGCCGTTGAGGGCGCTCTTCATCCCCGACGTGCCGCACGCCTCCAGCGGCCGCAGCGGGTTGTTCAGCCAGACGTCGCAGCCGTAGTACAGCTGGCGTGCCATCGACATGTCGTAGTCCGGCAGGAAGGCGATGCGATGCCGCACCTCCGGCCGATCGGCGAACTTGACCACCTGTTGGATGAGCGCCTTGCCGCCGTCGTCGGCGGGGTGGGACTTGCCCGCCACGATCAGCTGAACCGGCCGCTTCTCGTCCAGCAGCAGCCTCTCGAGCCGCTCCGGGTCGCGCAGCATCAGCGTCAACCGTTTGTACGTCGGGACCCGGCGGGCGAATCCGATGGTCAGCGCGTCGGGGTCGAACGCCGTTGCGATCCAGCCCAATTCGGCATCGGAAGCGCCTCGCTCCACCCATGATCTGCGCAGCCGGGCCCGGACGTCCTCGATCAACGCCTGGCGCAGTTGCGACCGGATCCACCACATGTGCCCGGGATCGACCTGGTGCAGCCGCTGCCACGTGTCGGGCTCGGTCAGCGAGCCGAGGTCTTCGCTGCCGAGCAGCTCACGCCCCAGCTCCAGCCACTGCGGCGCCGCCCAGGTCGGCCCGTGCACCCCGTTGGTGATCGAGCCGATCGGTACCTCGTTCGTGTCGAAGCCGGGCCAGAGCTCGTTGAACATCGTCCGGCTGACCCGGCCGTGCAGCAGCGACACCCCGTTCGCGCGCTGCGCCAACCGCAGGCCCATGTGCGCCATGTTGAACTTCGACGGGTCGTCCTCCGCACCGAACGCGATGATCCGGTCCAATGACACACCGGGCAGCAGCAGCGAGTCCGCACCGGACGGGTCCCCGGGGGCGCTGCCGAAGTAGCGCTTCACCATCTCCACCGGGAACCGGTCGATGCCGGCGGGCACCGGGGTGTGGGTGGTGAAAACCGTCGATGACCGCACCACCGTCAACGCGGTGTCGAAGTCCAGGCCGGCGTCGATGAGCTCCCGGATCCGTTCGGCGCCCAGGAATCCGGCGTGGCCCTCGTTCATGTGGAAGACCTCGGGCGAGGGCAGCCCCTCGATCTCGGTGAAGGCACGGATCGCGCGCACCCCGCCGATACCGGCCAGGATTTCCTGCTTGATCCGGTGCTCCTGGTCACCGCCGTACAGCCGATCGGTGACGCCGCGCAACTCGTGCTCGTTCTCCGGAATGTCGGAATCCAGAAGCAACAACGGGATTCGGCCGACCTGCGCGATCCACACGCGGGCCCGCAGCTGGGCGGAGTCGGGCATCTTCAGCTCCACCAGCACAGGGTTGTCATCGTGGTCGGCGAGCAACCGAAGCGGCAGCCCCTGGGGATCCAGCGAGGGGTAGCTCTCGTGCTGCCAACCGTCCGCCGTCAGCGACTGGCGGAAATACCCCGAGCGGTACAGCAGTCCGACAGCGATCAGCGGCAGGCCCAGGTCGGAGGCGGATTTCAGGTGGTCTCCCGCGAGGATGCCCAGCCCGCCGGAGTAGTTGGGCAACACCTCGGCCACGCCGAACTCCATGGAGAAGTAGGCGATGCCATTGGGCAACTCGGCGCCCGCCGAGTTCTGCTCCTGGTACCACAGCGGCCGGCTCAGGTAGTTGTCGAGATCGCCCGCGAGTTCGTCGAGACGGCGCACGAAGGATTCATCCTCGGCGAGGTCGTCCAGCCGCTTCGGGCTGACCTGTCCGAGCAGCGCGACCGGGTCGCACCCGACCTGCGTCCACAGCGCCGGATCGATGGCCGCGAACAGGTCCTGGGTGGGTTTGTCCCACGACCAGCGCAGGTTGATCGAAAGCCGTTCGAGCGCGACGAGGCGATCAGGGAGGTGGGCACGGACCGTGAACCGGCGAAGGGCTTTCACGCGAGACAACCTTACTGACAATTCGTATGCCCGCAGCCCTGGTGGACCGATCGCTTCACCAGCGCTGGATTGAGCCGGACACTACGGTGGGTATAGGGCGCAGGGAAGGTTCAAGACGCTTTCAAAACGGTGAAGACGAACGAGAGCGGCCGTGTCGGCGATGTCGACGACTGACCTCCACGGCCGCGTCACGGTGAGGAGTGGTGGGGTGGCCGGTCGGATCGGGATCGACGACGTTGCGCCTGTCGTCTCTGGCGGGCGGTACCCGGCCAAAGCGGTCGTCGGTGAGATCGTGCCCGTCTCGGCGACGGTCTGGCGCGAAGGCCATGACGCGGTGGCGGCCACATTGGTGGTCCGCTACCACGGCACGGCATACCCGCAGCTGGCCGAGGGCCCGCCGGGGCTCGTCACGTCCGCGGAGCCCGTTCCGATCCAGGATGTGGTCGCACCGTCGTCCCGCAAGAAGCCGCGGGTGCTGCCGATGTCGATCGGCCGCAGGCCCGATGTATTCCACGGCCAGTTCAGCCCCGACAGCATCGGGTTGTGGACCTTCCGGGTGGATGGCTGGGGCGACCCGATCGCGACCTGGCGCAAGAACGTGACCGCCAAACTCGACGCCGGTCAGAGCGAAGGCGAATTGTCCAACGATCTGCTGGTGGGCGCCAAATTGCTGGAACGCGCCGCGACTGGCGTGCCCCGGCAGCTGCGCTACCCGCTGATCGACGCCGCGGCGAGGCTCCGCGAGCCCGGCGACCCGTTCACTCGCGCGGGAGCGGCGCTGGCCGAGGAAGTGACCGGGCTGCTCGACCAGTACCCGTTGCGCGAACTGGTGACCCGCGGCGAGCAGTACGGCGTCTGGGTCGATCGCCCGCTGGCCCGTTTCAGTTCGTGGTATGAACTGTTTCCGCGCTCCACCGGTGGCTGGGACGAAAAGGGCAACCCGGTGCACGGCACCTTCGCGACCGCGACGAAGGCCTTGCCTCGCGTCGCGCGGATGGGTTTCGACATCGTGTACCTGCCGCCGATTCATCCGATCGGCAAGGTGCATCGCAAGGGCCGCAACAACAGCGTGACCGCCGGGCCCAACGACGTCGGCTCGCCATGGGCCATCGGCAGCGACGAAGGCGGCCACGACGCGATCGACCCGAAACTGGGCACCATCGAGGACTTCGACCACTTCGTCGCCGCCGCCCGCGACGACGGCATGGAGGTCTCGCTGGACCTGGCGCTGCAGTGCGCGCCCGACCATCCCTGGGCCAGGGACCACCCGGAGTGGTTCACCGTGCTGCCCGACGGAACGATCGCCTACGCGGAGAACCCGCCGAAGAAGTACCAGGACATCTACCCGCTGAACTTCGACACCGACCCCGCCGGCCTCTACGAAGCGGTGCTGCAGGTGGTTCGGTTCTGGATCACGCACGGCGTCAAGGTGTTTCGGGTCGACAACCCGCACACCAAACCGCCGAACTTCTGGGCCTGGCTGATCGGGCAGGTGAAGAACGAAGATCCCGACGTGCTGTTCCTGGCGGAGGCGTTCACCCGGCCGGCGAGGCTGTACGGGCTGGCCAAACTGGGATTCACGCAGTCTTATTCGTATTTCACGTGGCGCACCGCGAAGTGGGAGATCACCGAGTTCGGCCAGCAGATCGCCGAGCACGCCGACTACGCCCGGCCCAACCTGTTCGTGAACACGCCCGACATCCTGCACGAGAGCCTGCAGCACGGCGGTCCCGGCATGTTCGCGATCCGGGCCGTCCTGGCCTCCACGATGAGCTCGGCGTGGGGCGTGTATTCGGGCTACGAGCTGTTCGAGCACAGGCCGGTCCGGGACGGCAGCGAGGAATACCTGAACTCGGAGAAGTACGAACTCCGGCCCCGCGACTTCGAGGCGGCCCTGACCGACGGTGAATCACTCGAGCCGTTCCTCACCCAGCTCAACGAGATCCGCCGGCTGCACCCTGCGCTGCACGAGATGCGCACCATCAAGTTCCACCCCATCGACAACGACGCATTGCTGGCGTACAGCAAGTTCGACCCGCAGACCGGCGATCAGGTGCTGGTGGTGGTGACCCTCAATCCGTTCGGCCCCGAAGAGGCGACGCTGTGGCTGGACATGGAAGCGCTCGGAATGGAGCACTACGACCGCTTCTGGGTGCGCGACGAGATCACCGGAGAGGAATACCAATGGGGACAGGCGAACTACGTCCGCATTGATCCGGGCCGCGCGGTGGCCCATGTGCTGAACATGCCGCAGATATCGGCAGACCAACGACTCAACCTACTGCGTAGGGAGTGACGAGATGACGCAGACCAACCAACTCACCAGCCCGCACCTGCGGCCGCATACGGCCGACCTCAATCGGCTGCTCGCAGGTGAACACCACGATCCGCACTCGATCCTGGGTGCTCACGAATACGACGACCACACCGTGATCCGGGCCTACCGGCCGCATGCCACCGACGTGGTGGCACTCGTCGGCGGCGAACGCTACCCGTTTGTCCACATCGAAGCGGGGCTGTTCGCGGTCGCGGTGCCCTTCACCAATCTTGTCGACTACCGACTCGAGGTGAGTTACCCCGGCGCAAACGGGTCCACCGACGTGCACACCATCGCCGACGCGTACCGGTTCCTGCCCACGCTTGGCGAGGTGGATCTGCACCTGTTCGCCGAGGGTCGCCACGAACGCCTCTGGGAGATCCTCGGCGCCCACCCACGCAGCTTCACCACCGCCGACGGTGCCGTCGACGGCGTGTCGTTCGCCGTGTGGGCGCCAAACGCCAAGGGTGTCAGCCTGATCGGTGAGTTCAACCATTGGGACGGCACCGAGGCTCAATTACGTGTGCTGGGCTCGACGGGCGTGTGGGAACTGTTCTGGCCCGGCTTCGAGGTCGGCGGCATGTACAAGTTCCGCATCCACGGCGCCGACGGCGCCGTGACGGAACGCGCCGACCCGATGGCGTTCGCCACCGAGGTGCCGCCGCAGACGGCGTCGAAGGTGACCAAGAGTGACTACACCTGGGGCGACGACAAGTGGATGGCACACCGAGCCGCCCAGAACCCGGTTTTCGAGCCGATGAGCACCTATGAGGTGCACCTGATGTCGTGGCGGCCGGGGCTGAACTATCGGGAGCTGGCCGAACAGCTGACCGAATACGTTGTCGAGCAGGGTTTCACACATGTCGAGTTGATGCCCGTCGCCGAGCATCCGTTCGGCGGATCATGGGGCTACCAGGTCACCTCCTACTACGCCCCGACATCACGGATGGGCACACCCGACGAGTTCCGCTTCCTGGTCGACTCGCTGCACCGGGCCGGCATCGGCGTGCTCATGGACTGGGTGCCCGCGCACTTCCCGAAGGACTCGTGGGCGCTGGGCCGGTTCGACGGAACCGCGCTCTACGAGCATTCCGATCCTCGCCGTGGCGAGCAGTTGGACTGGGGCACTTACGTGTTCGACTTCGGTCGAGCGGAGGTACGCAATTTCCTGGTGGCCAATGCTCTGTACTGGCTGCAGGAATTCCACATCGACGGCCTGCGCGTCGACGCGGTGGCGTCCATGCTCTACCTCGACTACTCGCGGCCGGAGGGCGGCTGGACGCCGAACGTGTACGGAGGCAGAGAGAATCTCGAAGCCGTGCAGTTCCTGCAGGAGATGAACGCCACAGTGCACAAGCTCGCGCCCGGCATCGTCACCGTCGCCGAGGAGTCGACGTCGTGGCCCGGCGTGACTCGCCCGACAAACCTTGGTGGCCTTGGCTTCTCGATGAAGTGGAACATGGGCTGGATGAACGACACTCTGGAGTTCATCAAACGCGACCCGATCCACCGCAGCTACCACCATCACGAGATCACCTTCTCGATGCTCTACGCATTCAGCGAGAACTTCGTCCTGCCGATCAGCCACGACGAGGTCGTGCACGGCAAGGGCACGCTGTGGGGCCGGATGCCGGGCAACGACCACGTCAAAGCGGCCGGCCTGCGCGGTTTCCTCGCCTATCAGTGGGCGCATCCCGGGAAGCAACTGCTGTTCATGGGCCAGGAGTTCGGCCAGCGGTCGGAGTGGTCCGAGGAACGCGGGCTGGACTGGCACCAACTCGACGAGAACAGCTTCTCGGGCGGGATTCAGCGAATGATGCGCGATATGAACGACATCTATCGCACCCGTCGGGCGCTGTGGTCGCGCGACAGCAGCCCCGAGGGCTACTCGTGGATCGACGCCAACGATTCGGCCAACAACGTGCTGAGCTTCCTGCGCTTCGGCGACGACGGCTCCGTGATGGCGTGCGTGTTCAACTTCTCCGGCTCCGAGCACACCCGATATCAGCTCGGACTTCCCCATGAAGGCACGTGGCGCGAGGTGCTCAACACCGACGCCGATATCTACAACGGCTCCGGCATAGGCAACTTCGGCGCGGTGGAGGCCACCGACGAGCCGTGGCACGGTCGGCCGGCATCGGCCGTGATGGTGCTGCCGCCGCTGGCCGCGCTGTGGTTCGAACCAGCCTGATCCCCCGCGAGCGGGTCAGTAGAGCGCGTTGGCCAGGTTGCGCCGGCCCGCGATCACTTCGGGATCGGCGGGATCGAAGAGGTCGAACAGCTCGATCAGCCGGGTGCGCACCTTCGTTCGATCATCGCCCGCCGAGCGCTTGACCAGCGCAATCAGCCGGTCGAAGGCGGCGGCGACGTTCTGCTGCAGGATGTCCACGTCGGCGGCGGCGAAGGCCGCGTCGATGTCGTCCGGTGCCGCGTCTGCCACCGCGATGGCATCCGGGCGCTGAGCCGAGGCACGCTGCAGAAAGCCGATCTGGCGCACCGCCCCCTTGGCCTCGGCGTGGTTGGGGTTGGCGTCGAGGATCGCCTGATACGCGTTTTGCGCCGCGTCGAACTCGCCGGCGTCCAGATGCGCCCGCGCCTGCGTGAGCTGCGGATCCACCTGATCCGGTTCGTCGCTGTCGGCGGCCCCGGCGAGCTTGCCGGCGGTGGCGTCCAGCAGCGAATCGACCCAGCGACGCAACTGCTCGGGCGGCTGCGGCCCCTGGAAGCTCGAGAGCGGCTGGCCGGCGGCCAGAGCTATCACCGTCGGCACGGCCTGCACACCGAACATCTGGGCCACGCGCGGCTGAGTGTCGACATTCACGGTCGCCACCGACCACTTGCCGCGGTCGGCGGCCGCGAGCTCGGCAAGCACGTTGCCCAGCTGGACACTGGGTTCGCTGCGCGGCGACCACAGCAGCACCACCACGGGCGTCTGGTTGGACCGGACCAGCACCTCGGTTTCGAGGTTGGCCTCGGTAATCTCCACGCCATCGGGAGCAGCGGTGGCGTCGCCGCTTTCGCCGCCTGCAGCAGCGCGCTGCTTGAGGGCCGACAGATCAACCGCACCGGCCATGGAGGCCGCGATGGGGGGTCGGGGACGAGTCACCCCCCAAGTCTGTCACGTCGTTTCGGGTGCTGACCGCCCCGGCTGGGCGACGGCGGCCACGGATCCCGCGGCACCCATGCGCCCGGTCCGATCGGCCCATATGAGGAAGATCACACTGCAAAGCGGCACAATGCTCGCCAGCAACGCCAGCAACCAGGTGCCGGCTGCCCATTTCAGCGCGATTCCGGTCAGCAGAGCGGTCACCACGAAGGCGATGAAGACCAGCCCGTGAGCCATTCCGAACACCTTGACGCCGATCTCGGTCCGCGGGGTGCCCAGGTACTTGAAATACATGCCGATCAGCAGACCCACCCAGCTGACAGCCTCCAACAAGGCGATCAACCGAAACCAGCCGCTGGCCGACCGAAGATCGAATGCGCTCGTCATGGGCGCCATTGTGCCGGAGCGCGACGCCAGCTACTACAACGCGTCGTTGGTTGCTAGCCGGCCCGCAGGATGAGCGCGTCGCCCTGTCCACCGGCGCCGCACAAGGCCGCGACGCCGTAACCGGAACCCCGTCGCGCCAGCTCGAGCGCGACGTGCAGGGTGATCCGAGCGCCGGACATGCCGATCGGATGCCCGATCGCGATCGCACCGCCGTTGACGTTGACCTTCTCCGGATCGACGCCGAGCTCCTTCATCGAAGCCAGCGCGACCGCCGAGAACGCCTCGTTGATCTCGATGACATCGAGCGCGTCAACCGAGATGCCCTCGCGGGCAATCGCTTTCTTGATGGCGTTGGCGGGCTGCGATTGCAGGGTGGAGTCCGGGCCCGCGACGACACCGTGAGCGCCGATCTCGACCAGCCAGCTCAGCCCGAGCTCGACTGCCTTGTCCTTGTTCATCACGACCACCGCAGCCGCCCCGTCGGAGATCTGCGACGCGGATCCCGCCGTAATGGTGCCGTCTTTGCGGAACGCCGGCTTGAGGCCGGCCAACGAATCCGCGGTGGTGTCGGCGCGGATGCCCTCGTCCTCGGTGAACTCGATCGGGTCGCCCTTGCGCTGCGGAATCTTCACCGGCACCACCTCATCGGCGAAGACACCGTCTTTCCATGCGGCGGCGGCTTTTTGGTGTGACTGCGCGGCGAACTCGTCCTGCTCTGCGCGGGTGAACTGGTCGACGTCGTTGCGCTGCTCGGTCAGCGCGCCCATGGGCTGGTCGGTGAACACGTCGTGCAGGCCGTCGTAGGCCATGTGATCGAGCACCGTCACGTCGCCGTACTTGTAGCCGGCACGGCTGTCCATCAACAGGTGCGGCGCCTTTGTCATCGACTCCTGGCCGCCCGCAACCACGACGTCGAACTCGCCGGCCCGGATCAACTGATCGGCCAGCGCAATTGCGTCGATGCCGGACAGGCACATCTTGTTGATCGTCAGCGACGGCACGTCCCAGCCGATGCCCGCGGCAACCGCCGACTGGCGGGCCGGCATCTGACCGGCCCCCGCGGTCAGCACCTGGCCCATGATCACGTACTCGACGAGCGACGCTGGGACCTTGGCCTTTTCAAGCGCCGCGGAGATGGCGATACCGCCCAGGTCGCTGGCCGAGAAATCCTTGAGCGATCCCATCAATTTGCCGACCGGCGTGCGCGCACCAGCAACAATCACCGACGTTGTCAATTCCTACCTCCAAGGGGTGTCTTCGGCGAACTGTGTGGCCGATCACACATACGCAAACATTCCACTAAAGGTTACCGTTACGTCATGACGACCGAGCACATAGATGCACGTCCGGTGCTCGCCAGTGCCCTGGTGACCGCAATCGATCACGTCGGCATAGCGGTGCCCGATCTGGACGCCGCGATCAAGTGGTATCACGACCATCTCGGCATGATCGTGGTGCACGAAGAAGTCAACGACGACCAGGGGATCCGCGAAGCGATGTTGTCGGTGCGTGGTGCACCCGTCGGCAGCTCACAGGTCCAGCTGATGGCGCCGCTGGACGAGACATCGACGATCGCGAAGTTCCTCGATAAGAGGGGTCCCGGTTTGCAGCAGTTCGCTTACCGCGTCAGCGACATCGATGCGCTCACCGAGCGACTTCGCGAACAGGGCGTGCGGCTGATCTACGACGCTCCCCGTCGCGGTACCGCCAACTCGCGGATCAACTTCATTCACCCCAAGGATGCCGGCGGCGTGCTGATCGAGCTCGCCGAGCCCGCCTCCGACCACGAGGCCTAAGACCACTTTCGCGTCGGACCGCGGGTGCCCCGGTTCGCCCAGCACGGCGTGTGCCAGTGCCTTCTGTCGTCTCCGCCCTGCTCCCCCTGATCCGCCGGCCACGCGACAATATGCGCTGTACCGGAACGGATCTCGTGATCACAGCCCGGGCAACGGTAGATCTTTGTCGCACGCGAAGCCGCTATCGCGCGCACTTCGTACTCGTAGCCGTCGGGCCCCGTTTCGATCCGACGGGTCGCCGGAAACGGCGGCAACGGGCGTTGCCGGCGGGGCGGGGTACGACGCCGGGGCATGCCGCCAAGTGTAGGGCGGTCAGAACAGCCGGAACTCGTCGCTGTCCATGCCCCGCATCTTGTCGTAGTCCAAAGTCACGCAACGGATCCCGCGATCGGTGGCCAATGTTCGGGCCTGGGGTTTGATCTGCTGGGCGGCGAAGACGCCGGCGACGGGGGCCAGCACGCTATCGCGATTGAGCAATTCGAGATAGCGGGTGAGCTGTTCGACGCCGTCGATCTCACCGCGGCGCTTGATCTCCACTGCGACCGATCGGCCCTGCTCGTCGCGACACAACAGGTCGACCGGGCCGATGGCGGTCATGTACTCGCGGCGCACCAACGTGTAGCCGGCACCGAGCAACTCGACGTGCTCGGCCAACAGCGCCTGCAGGTGCGCCTCGACGCCGTCCTTCACCAGCCCCGGGTCGACCCCGAGCTCGTGGCTGGAGTCGTGCTCGATGTCCTCGACCGTGATGCGCAGTTGCTCGCCCGTCTTGTTCTCGACCACCCACACCGGCGCCGCGCCGCCCGCCTCCTCGGTCAGCCAACAGGGCGGGCTCATCCAGTTCAGCGGCTTGTACGCGCGGTCGTCGGCATGCACGCTGACCGATCCGTCGGCCTTGAACAACAGCAGTCGGCGGGCCGACGGCAGATGAGCGGTGAGGCGACCGACATAGTCGACGGTGCACTGGGCGATCACGAGACGCACCCGAACACCTTATGCGGCATCACTCGGCAAATTAGGCTGAGGCCACGATGAACTCCAACAAGAGCGCCGCCCAGCGGCTCGGTCGGGTCCTCGAGACGGTCACCCGCCAGAGCGGCCGACTCATCGACACCCCCGACTACGGCTCTTGGCTGCTGGGCAAGGTCTCCGAGAGCCAACGGCGCCGTCGCCTGCGCATCCAGGTCATTCTCACGACGTTCGTGGTGGTCGCCAATCTGATCGGCATCGGCATCGCGATCCTGGTGGTGACCATCACCTTCCCGACACCCAGCGTGTTCGACCCCGATGTCCGTTGGCTCACCTTCGCGGTCGCTCCGGCCTACATCCTCGCCGCGCTGGTTGTCGGGGTGTTCTGGGCGACCCGACGGGTCATCAACAACGTCCGGTGGGCCATCGAAGAGGTCCCACCCACCCGAGAGGATCAACGCAACACCTTCTACGCGCCGTGGCGCCTGACCCGGTTACTGCTCGCGCTGTGGGGTGCGGGCACCGTGTTGCTCACCACGCTCTATGCGATGGTCGATACCAATTTCATTCCAAAGGTGGCTCTGGGCATCAGCTTTCCCGGCCTGGTGGTATCGGCGAGCTGCTATCTGTTCACCGAGTTCGCGTTGCGCCCCGTCGCGGCTCAGGCCCTGGAGGCGGGTCGCCCGCCCCGCCGCTTCGCCCACGGCATCATGGGCCGCACGATGCTGGTGTGGGCCGTCGGTTCCGGGGTGCCCGTGCTCGGTATCTTCCTGGCCGCCGTGATCACGCTCGCGCTGCAGAACCTGACACCGACGCAGTTCACGGTCGCCGTGATGATTCTTTCGTTGTTCGCCCTGGTCTTCGGCTTCATCCTGATGTGGCTGCTGTCGTGGCTGACCGCGACACCGGTGCGCGTGGTGCGCTCCGCGCTGCAGCATGTCGAGGACGGCGACTTCGACTGTGAGGTGGTGGTTTTCGACGGTACCGAACTCGGCGAGCTACAGCGCGGATTCAACTCGATGGTCGGTGGGTTACGCGAACGCGAGCGGGTCCGTGACCTCTTCGGGCGCCACGTCGGCCGCGAGGTGGCGGCCGCGGCCGAGCAACAACGCCCGAAGTTGGGCGGTGAGGAACGGCACGTCGCGGTGATCTTCGTCGACATCATCGGATCGACGCAGTTGGTGACCGGCCGGCCGGCGACCGAAGTGGTCGACCTGCTCAACCGGTTCTTCGCGGTGATCGTGGAAGAGGTTGATCGCCACCACGGGTTCGTCAACAAGTTCGAGGGCGACGCCGCGCTCGCCGTATTCGGTGCGCCGAACCGCCTCGAGCATCCCGAGGACGAGGCGCTGGCGGCCGGCCGCGCGATCGCCCACCGGATCCGCCAGGAGGTGCCCGAATGCGATGCCGGAATCGGCGTCGCATCCGGTGAGGCGGTGGCGGGCAACGTGGGCGCGAAGGAGCGCTTCGAATACACCGTCATCGGCGAACCCGTCAACGAGGCGGCACGACTCTGCGAACTGTCAAAGAACGCGCCGAGCCACCTGCTCGCCTCCTCGGACACGGTGGCCGGTGCCACCGAAAGCGAAGCCGCCCATTGGACTTTGGGCGACACAGTGACACTGCGCGGGCATGACGAACCCACCACGCTGGCGCGGCCCGTCTAGTGTTATGAGTCGTTGATACGGGTGGGTGCCGAGTGTGATTGCTGTGCCCGTGGTGTTGACCGATGATGAGCGTGCAGGTGCAGTCTTGGGCTGGCAGCCCACGAGCGCTCCGGCGGGCGCGGATCTTGGTGAGGGCGTTGGATAGCGGGTCGGCGGCGATGTGGGATCTCGTTGTCAGCCCCGATTTTCACCATGCGGTAGCTGCCCGCGTGTGGCGAACGGATTCCTGTATGCCCCAACCCGTTTGCACTGCGATATCGTGCGCTGGTGATCACCGACCCCGGTGACTGACTCAGTTGAGTGTCGGTGGTGGTTGGGGTTGGAAGGGTTGATACCACCACCAGTGGGCGCGTTCACCGGTGGGCCCGGGACACGGCGGCACCGCCGGTGGCGGCCGGGTCGGTGGGCGGGCCAGCGACCCCGGACTCAACACTCGGCCGGCACGGTCGGTGACCGACAGCTCGTGTGGGGGTCCGGTGAGGGTGAGGACACCGCGGTGGTGCAGCCGGTGATGGTAAGGGCAGAGCAGCACCAGGTTGTCCAACTCGGTCGCCCCGCCGTCTTCCCAATGCACGAGGTGATGGGCATGCAGACCCCGGGTGGCCCCACACCCGGGAACCGCACACGTGCGGTGGCGGTGCTGCAGGGCGCGGCGCAGCCGGCGGCTGATCACCCGGGTCCCCCGCCCCGCCCCGATCGGCCGCCCGGCGCGTTCAAACCACACCTCACAGGTGGCGTCACAGGTCAGATAGCGCCGATCAGCATCGGACAGCAGCGGACCCAGATGCAGGTGAGCCACCGTGTCTTTCACATCGACGTGCACGACCACCGTGGTGTGCTGCCCCTGCGGGCGGCGGGCGGCCTCGGTGTCCCACCCGGCATCCACCAGCCGCATAAACGCCGCCCCGGTGCTCGGTCGCGGCGGCCGCTGCCCGGACTCGTCGGCGCCGTTGTCGTGATCGAGTTTCCACTCCGCCGCCAGCGCATCACGATGCGACGCCAAGGCCGCGTCGAACTTCGCCGCCTCCAGATGCGGCAGGGTGATCCGGTAATGGGTGTACTGCTCATCGGAGGTCTTGGTGATCGAGACCTGCGGCTCGGCGTCGGGCCGCGACTCAGGCTCCGGCTCGGGTTCGGGTTCGGGGCGGGGTTCGAGTTTGACCGCGGTGCGCAGCTGGGACACCGAGGCCACCCGGGCGAACTCCGCATAATGCGCATCGGAGCCCTCGGCCGCGCCGGCGGCGATCACCCCGACCTGATCCAACGACAGCCGACCCTCCCGCATCCCCTGGGCGCAGCGGGGAAACTCGGCCCACCGGTGCGCGATGGTGGCGATCGTGTGCGCGTTCATCGAGGACGCGCCGAGCTTCCAGGCCACCAACTCCGCCATCGACCGCGCACCCGTAGCACCACACAACCCGTCACGATCCAACTCCGCGACGATCTCCACAATGCGCCCATCAATGCCATTGCGCTGACCCGCCAACTCCCTCAACTCCCCGAACAACACCTCAACACGCTCATCCCCACCCACCACCGGCACCTCAGGCGAAGCGGTCGAAGACATAACCCCATCATCGCACCCGGGTACGACAAATTCGGGCCGCCCGATCCACACCCGGGTCCAGCCATCAGATGCCAACAGGCACAACCCGATCGGCCGCGGCGACCAACGAGTACGGCCGGACTGATCGGCACTCTACACTCGCCTCACCGGGCCAGCGAGTTCCTGGCGTTACTGCGCAAGATTCATGCCGAGGTTCCCGCCGAACCAGACGTGCACCTGGTTGTGGACAACGCCTCCATCCACAAACCCCGGCGGTAAAGCGTTGGCTGACAACCCATCCCCGGTTCGTTCTGCACTTCACCCCGACCAGCTCATCACGGCTCAACCCCGTCGAGCGCTGTTCTCTGGCAGACCACCAAGAAACTGCGCCGCGGCACCCCACCTTCGCCAACTCGACACCGACATCCGGGCCTCGATCACCACCTGAAACGACAACCCGCGACCCAACATCTGGACCAAGACCGCCGACCAAATCCTCGAATCCGTCGCCAAGTACTGCAAACGAACTCAAGACACTAGCCCTCGGCTACAGCTGCGGGAAGGGCGCGAACCGGTTGTTGAAACCGGCTTTACGCGCCTTCAGCTGCAGTGCCCGGTCCGCATCGCTGATGCGCTTGATGTCTGCGGGCAGCGCGTCGCGCTCGTACACGGCGGCGCTGACGGTCGGAAGCTTCGTCGGATTGACGGGCAGATCCTGGAAGCGAATGGAGATCGTGCCCTGGTTCAGACCGCCGGTGGAGACCCAGTTCGCCACGCCGGGGTCGGTCGGTGAGACCACGATCGTGTAGGTCCTGCCGTCGGCGTTCTTGACGGCCTGCACGTTGTTGAGGCTGGTCTGCTCATCCCAGTAGTTGCTGCTGATGGTCCACTCATTGGTCACCGGGACGACGAAGTATTTGGCATCGCCCGGATCGATGTTGATGACGAGGGTCTGGGTGTCGGACAGTTGGAACCATCCGGCGCTCTGCAGCTGTGTCGCAAGGAATTCCGCGTTGCGGGTCGGGTTCTTCAACACGTTCGCCGGAAGCGGCAGGCCAGTTGCGGGGTCGGTCGTGGCCACCGCCATGTATGTGGCCTCCCGCTGGATGCCCAGCGCCATGATCACGGCGGTGACGACGCCTCGCAGGATCGGCGGGTTGTAGGGCAGCGGCGGGATCAACGACACCAGCGTGGTGAGCAACGGATTGCTCACCACCAGCGGCCCGAGGCCCGGGATGGCGAAGCCGCCGAGCTGGCTGAAGAGGCTGTTCGGCGGGCCGCCGACGCGGTGGATCGACAGGCTCATCGGCACCTGGTCGGTCCAGTCCGACAACGTGTTTCGCGACGCGATCAGGGTGGCGTCGGTGGGCAGCTGCAGATGGTTGTCGCGCCCGTTGGCAGGCGAGGAATCGGCGGTGATGGTGAACGTGCCATCCGGATTGACTTTGAGTTGGTCCTTGGTCAGGACGCTCGCGGTGTTTCCGGTCAAGCCGGTCAGCACGCTGAACGTGGTGTCTGCGGGGATGTCACCTGCGAAGCGGCCGGTGATGACATAGGACGACGCGGCGTTGACGCCCATGAAGCGGTAGATCGTGTCCGGATTGTCGTAGAGGATGCGCGAACCCGGCACGAACTGGCCGTACCACGAGTGCGGCGGCGCCACCTGCATGACGACGGTCGGGTCGTTGGAGTTGAGTATCAGTTGCTGAAACGCCGACGCCATGGCGTACTCGTCGACCGCGGCGCCGAGTTGGTCGAGATTCTGCTGATCCGCGCCGCCGAACTGCTGGTTCGCCGACGACATGAATCCCAGCCGCAACACGAACTTCATCAACTGCACCGGGATCGACGCCGCGGTTCTGGCGGCGATCTGCTCGGCCGCAAGCTGCTGTGGAGTGCCCAGCGGACTGACGGTCGCCGCCGCGAGGGGTGCCGGCTCCACCAACGCGGTCATCGCCGTGGCCACCGGCGCGGCGGCCACTGTGGCGCCGGGGTTGAACGCATGGCCGATCTCGCGGCGTACCCAGCCGAGCAGGGCCCACAACGTCGGGGGTTCGGCCGGCGCCACCGGGCCGCTGGACGCCTGCTGATTCAGTCCGACCGCCGACAACAGACCCGACACCAAGCCCGTCACGAAACCGACTGGACCGCCGGCGGGCGGCGCGGCGGCGGTCACCGGAACGACGATGTCCTCGGTCACGGCACGGGCTCGCATGCTCACCTGAACGGACTGCGGCCCTGCCGCGTCGACGGGATCGGCCGACGAAGCACCGTCAGCGCGCGTGCGGAGCGTTCGACGGTCCGATGGTTCGTCCGGTTCGTCCGGCTCGTCCGTCTCGGGTGTCTCGTCCGGGACGGCACTGCGCTTTACGGCAGTCGTGGTGGTGCCGTCGGGCGCGCTGGTCGGCACCGGACGTTCGTTGCGTTTGATGGGCCTCGGGGCCACCGCGTCTTTCTTCTGCACGATCTGCAGCGTCGCGTCGGGCTCGTCGTCCGTCGTCGTCGCGTTCGTCTCCGTCGCCGCGTCCGGGTCGTGCGAGGTGGTCTCGACGGGGTCGCCGTCGCCCTTCTTGACGTCGTGGTCGGCTTTGACCTCGGATTTGTCGTCATCCGCGGTCGACTGGGCGGACGTCTTGGCCGCCGTCTGACCCGTTGCATTCGTCGACGACGAATCCTTCGGCGCCGAGGATTCGGTGGACGATGACGGCGACCCGAAGGCCGCGCCTGGCTCATCGTCGGCCAGGGCGACCCCGGGGCTGTTCGCAATCGCCGCGCCAAGGCCCAACGCCACCGCGAGCGCGCCGACACGGCCGATGAACCTGCCGTGTCCCGCGGCCGGGGTGACCGAACGCTGGCTGGATGAATCTTCGCGCGACATCGACATTGAGGTCCGCTTTCTCTTACGGAACCGGGCGTCCCGGATTCGTTATAGCAGCGCGCGACGTTGCCAGAATGCGTTTCAGGCGCGTGGATCAACCGCCGGACGTGACCCTGTCGAGAAATCGCCCGGTCAGATCGGCTACCAGGCCGGGGGCCTCGTCGAGCGGGAAGTGGCCCGCATCGATGACATGGACCTGCGCGTTTGGGACGGCGCGCCGGTACGCCTCGGCCCCTGCGACCTCGAAGGAGGGGTCGTAACGGCCCCACACCACCAGCAGCGGCGGTTGAGTGGATCGTAGCCATTGCTGCCACGCCGGATAGCTCGCCACATTGGTGCGGTAGTCATAGAAGAGGTCGGTCTGGATGTCAGGCTGGCCCATCCGGTTGGAGGAACGCCAGTTCGTCAGTCCAGAGGTCCGGGTCGTAGCGGTCGGGGTTCGGACTGTTGCCGACGTGTCGCTGGCGGGTGGCGGCGGCCGAGAAGAAGTTGACCCGAAGCGCCTCTTCGTGGCCGGTGCGGTCGGCCCAGAACGCGCGTCGCGTTTCCCAGAGCGGACCGAGGCCGTCCTCGTGGCATACCGCGTTCTGAACAACGAGCGCCGTGAGGCGATCGGGGCGTCGTACTGCCAGACGCATCCCGACTGGTCCGCCGTAGTCCTGGAGGACCAGGGCGTAACGCGCAAGTCCGACTTCGTCGGCGAACCGCTCGATCACCGCGGCGATGCGGTCGAAGGTGTAGGCGAACGCGTCGGCCGGTGGCGCATCGCTGTGCCCGAATCCCGGTTAGTCCGGGGCGATCATCCGGTAGCGGTCGGCGCGACGGTCGATCAGCGGCTGCCACATCCTCGACGAGGAGGGGAAGCCATGCAGCAGCAGGATGGCCGGCGCCTCGTCATGCCCTGCCTCGCGGTAGAAGACGTTCAGTCCGTCGACGGCGATGGTGCGGTAGTGGGTCGGCGCCATTCCTGCAGCGTAGACGCGCTATCCGCACCTGGCCGGGCGCGCCGGCCCGGGAAGCTACTTGATCGCCGAGATGGCCGCGTCGTAGTCGGGTTCGTTGGCGATCTCGGGCACCAGTTCGATGTGAACGACCTTTCCGTCCGCGTCGACCGCGACCACGGCCCGCGCGAGCAGGCCGGCAAAGGGACCGTCGGCCATCGTGATGCCGAAGTCCTCACCGAAACTGCCGCGGAATGCCGACGCCGTCACGACGTTCTCGATCCCCTCCGCGCCGCAGAACCGCTTCTGCGCGAAGGGCAGGTCGTTCGATACACACACCACTGCGAAACCGCCGGCCGCGGCACGCTCGTTGAAGGTTCGCACGCTCATGGCGCAGACCGGTGTGTCGACCGACGGAAAGATGTTCAGCAGCAGGGGCTTACCACGGAACTGTTCGCCGCTCACAGCGTCGAGATCGGTGCCGGTAAGTGAGAAGCCGGGGGCCTGCGACCCGACGGCTGGCAACTCGCCGACCGTATTGACGGGATTTCCACGCAACGTTATCTGTGCCACGCGGACAGTCTGCCAAGGAAGAGTAGGTCGACCACAACCGGGGTCGGGATTCCGGGCGTCGTCGGCCGCACCGAGCCGCATGGACGCTGCCCGCGGGCCGCGCTCGCCGATTCAGCCGGTGGGCGTGCGCACTACAGCGGGCCTCAATCTCGTTGATAGCAAACGTTTGCCATTCCGTTATGGCTTACACAGCGCCCGCACACTGTCAACACAGCGCTAGCCGATTTCGTGCCCCTAGCGTCTCTGTGTGTGCGGCACGCCCGTCGCATCAGCGAGAAATGGAGCGAGAGAATGACTTTCAAGCGTGCCCTATGCGTATCGTCGTTGGCGGCCGGGATCGGCATCACCGGGCTATCAGGCGTCGGCCTAGGAACCGCAAATGCAGATCCCTGGCAGGGATGTGGCCGCCCGGGAGCCCCGCAGTGCGACGACCATCGCGACAACCATCGCGACGACCGCGGCCCCGCACCGGTCGACTGGCACAACCGTGGAATCGACCAGGGACGCTTCGACCACCAGCCGTTCAACTGGAACGGCCAACAAGTCAATCCGGTGCCGGCCGGGAATGGTCCCGGTTGGGGCTTTTGGTTCCTCGGAACATGGATTCCACTGTAAAAAAACCAATTTTCACCCTGATCCGGCCGGACCTGACAGCCGGGCCCGGTCGGATCAGGACGCCTCGCGGTCCCCCCAGGCGAGCACTCGCACCCCGAACAGGGTCAGCCACTTCGACGGCTCTCCTACCGGCGCATCGACTTCGAACCACACCCGCCCGGGATGCCGATGGCCCTGAAGCCAACAGCCGTCCGGTTGCCTGGCGGCACGGATCATCTCGATGGCATCCGCCAAACGCGGGTCCGGCGCTGGTCCGTCGAGAAGTGACGCCCGGCGGAAATACTCGGCACCGTTGAGCACGCTGTACACCCATCGATCGGGATAAGCGAAACGATCGACCCATGGCGCCACCGGCAGGCCGCTCGACAAGCGGCGGAACAGGCCTCGCTGCAGGAGGTACTCCTCGCCCGAGTGCCGCGCTGCCCGCGTGGCATCCGTGCCCCCAGTGCCGATGTCGTAGGCGAGCAGTCCTTTCAGCGCATTGAGCGTCGAATGAAACGACGATCGCGTCGAGCCCTCGATCCACTCGCAGTTCCAGCCGCCGTCGGGTAGCCGATGCTGCAGCAGCCAGTCGACGACACCGGTGATGTCGGCGCCGAGCCACACGCCGTTCGCCACCGTCCATGCATTGATGCAGCAGTCGACCTCACCGCTCCAGTACGGCAGATTTTCGTACTCCCAGCGACAGTTGGCGGTGAGGAGTTCGACCGTGCGCCGCCGTCGCAGGACTGCGGGGTCGAGGCCCCACTCCCGCAGCGCGTTGAGCGTCCACGTCGTGGCGGTCCACGGCTGCCCCCCGTCGCCCTCGGTTCCCTGAAAGTCGAAGTCCGCCGGGAAGAATGCGCCGCCTGCCCACTGGCCGTCCGGATCCTGAAGCGCGAGAAGGCGCGCCCCGAAGCCTTCGGTCGCTACCCGCGCACGCGTCGCCCGCCAGACCTCGGCCGGCGCACCGGTCAGATCGCGCTCGACCTGCCAGCGCAGCGCGGGGTCGGAATCGAGGAGCCAACCGACGAAGGTTTCGGGGACCACGGAGCGACTGTAAGTCAATTGGCCGCCGGCACCCAGTTGCCGTGGAATCCGGCAGGCACCCGGTGGGGCAGCTTGACGGCCGCGACGTCCTGCAACGTCGCGGCATCAAGGATGGCCAGTTCACTGCGATCGGTCGCCCGGTCGTACACATAACCCATCAGCACGCCGTCATCCTCGGCTGCGTCCGGAGCAGACGGTTCAAAGACGAACTCGCCCAATACTTTCCCCGATCCAAATGATCTCGAGGCACTGGCCTCACCGAGGAAATCGTGCTTGAGCAGCGTGTCGGTGCCGCTCGCGCCCTCCCCGACCGTGGGCGCATACCCGTACCGGTGCCGCTTTCCGACAAGCCGCTCGTCGACCCGAGGAACTCCTGCCCGCGGTCGTCGATGCGCGATTCCCTGACCTTGCCGTCGGCGAGATCAACGGTCCAGCGGTCCAGCGTCGGAGGCCCCTCGTTGGGGCCGAGTTGGTCGGTAGCGAACATCTTCGGATGCCTGACCACGTCCAGCACGACGGTGTCGCCTTCGGAAGGGTCGGAGTCGTAGGCATTCATCGGATGGAAGACGTAGCAGGGTTCCACGTCGAACCAGCGGACGTCCCCGTTCCCACCGTCGCGTGGCATCACACCGATCCTGGCCGGATATTCCGGATTCCAGGCGTACGGGAAGCGTCGGTCGGACGCGTTACCACGTGGCTGCCGCGCACTGATGGGGTCTGGAATGCGAACCCGTCCGATCAACGCGGACAACATCATTCGGGCGGGTAACCGCAGGCCGCGCGGCACGGTCATCTCGACCGCCTGGCGAGCGTTGAAGGTGACCGGTAGGTCGTAGAACACCACATGGCCCTCGGTCAGCGAGAAGTCATGCATCATCGGACTGCCGGCCACCTCGATGTCGACGGTGCGTCGCGCCCTGCCGTCGGCGTCGATCACCGAGTACTGCACCGTGTTGCCGTGGTACATGCTGTACGAAACCGCGTGCAGCTCGCCGGAATCCGGGTCACGTTTGGGGTGTGCGGTGTACCCGCCGCTCAGCGTCCCGTCGAAGTCGCACACACCCACGGTGTCCAGATCGTCGTTCAGTTCGAAATTCGTGACTCCGGATTCGATCAGGGCCAGGGTCTTGCCGGCGTGTCCGATCACGTTGGTGTTGGCGCCGATCCCCGATAGGCGAAACTCACCGGCCGGCGCCTTCTCTCCCAGCGCCCTTGCCGTCTGCGGCCCACGCACCCAACGGTTGCGATACCACTCGGCCTTGCCGTCCCGGATGCGGATGCCGTGCACCATGCCGTCGCCGACGAACCAGTGATAGAGGTCGGGGTCGACCTCTCCGATCGGGTTGGGCCCGTTGCGCAGGTACCGACCGTCGAGGTGTTCCGGGATCGTCCCGGTGACGTCGAGGTCGGTCAGCGTGTATTCCCCATCGATCGGCGCGAATTCACCCTCGAGGTAACGGTTGGTCACGGCGAAACCTCCGATCACAGTGCTGTGAATAGCTTCTGTATAGCACCGTGATGGACGAGCGCGACGGCTTGCCCTGCCTGATCGAGGGCATCACCGGGAAAGATTCGAGGCGCTAGTCCGGCCGCTGCGTCTGCTGGTAGAGCGCGAGCTTCCAGCCGTCGCCGGTGCGGTGGTAGACGCTGGACATGGCGCCGACGAAGGCCGGCTCCTCGCCCTCGCGGTAGCCGGTCCCGGTATAAACCAGGGCGGCGTTGTCCGGATCGGCGGTGACCAGTCGAACGTCGCCGATCTCGTACCTGCGCCACGGAGGCGACTCCGACAAGGCCGACACCACTGTCTCGCGGTCCATCACCATGCCGTTGGCCAGCACCATCACCGCGTCGGGCAGCATCACACCGCCATAGAAGTCGGAGCCGGTGGAATCGCACAACGAATCCCAACCCGCCCGTTCGAGTTCCAGCAACACGTCAAGCATTTCCTCGCTCATGGCTGGGCAATACCCGTTCGCGGGCGTTTCTATCTGGTCAGTCTGGACCGCACCTGGTCGGCAGACCGCGCCGGTGAATGTCGGCAAGAAACTGTTGCACGAGTTTGTCGGAGGGCGCGGCGACCACCGCAACGATGTCGCGCTCAATCGCCGGCCGAAGCGGCAGCACGACTCCTGGCGGCCGAGGAACCAACGCCGATATCGGCACGATGGACACGCCCACTCCCGCCGCGGCCAGTTGGGCGGCCGTGCGCGGGCTGCCCGTGCGCAGGACCGGATTGAGGGTCACGTTGTGGTCGGCGGCAAACTGGTCGACCCACACCGCCATGCCGTTGCTCGGGGCGTAATGGACAAACGGCTCGTCGGACAAGTCCGCCAGGGTTACTCCCCCCGCCATGTCTGCGAAGCGGTGTCCCGGAGCGGCAACGACCACGACCTCCTCTTTGCCGAGGACACTGACGTGGGCCGTCGCGCCTGTCGGTCGAGGCCCGATCGCGATGTCGATGCTCCCGCCTTCCAGACACTGGACCATGGCATCGGCACTGGTGAACTCCGACAGATCCAACTGGACGTCGGGGCGCTGCGAACGCCAGTGACGCAGCACCGGGAGCAGCAGCCAGGCGGTCATCGTCTCGGCACATGCAACCCGGAGCCGGCCGGCAGTGCCCCGGCTGACTCTTCTCCCGGCCTGTATCGCCTGTTCGGCCGCGGCGAGCGCGATTCGCGCCTCCTCGGCTACCGCCCGCCCCGTCGCCGTCACCCGCACCCCCCGCGGCAGGCGCTCCACCACAGGTGCGCCCACCTCGCGTTCCAGGGACGCGATCTGGTGGGACAGCGCGGGTTGGGACATGTACAGCGTGGTCGCAGCCTTGCTGATCGAGCAGTGATCGACCACCGCAACGAGACATTCCAATGTCCGCAGGGTTGTCATGGCCGCACGGCCATTGCGAGCCCGCGGGACTTCCCGGCACCGACCGACGGCGACGAAGACATCAGGACCGCCAATCGTTTGTGTTAATGGTTATATCGGATATAACCATTAGTAGCATAGGCGGGAGGCCGCGGCGGGTCAAGCTGCCAGCACTAATGCCAGTTGCCGTACTTAACCATTAGAATGGCGGTTCAGCGCACGCCAGGACTCCGAGCGCCGACAGAATGGGAGGGCCTATGACAACGACGTCACCCCCGCCGCGGCTGGACGAGCCCGCTCCGCTCGCGCTCGCCAACACCGTCTGGATCGATCGGCACGGCGTTCATGACTCGTTCGCCGAGGGGACGTATGTGCAGGGCTGGGTCAAGGCCATTGGTGAGCAGTCCGAATTGACGACCGAAAGCCATCGGACCGACGAGTTGTCCGGAGATGCCGTAGCGCGTCTTATCAGTCTCCGGGATGCAGTTCGCAGGCTGGCCGCTGAGCACACGAATGATCCGCGAACCTTGGGACAGTCTCCGGTACCCGATCTGTCCACGGCGACATCGATCGTGAACGCTGCCTCCACGGCGACTTCGGTGTGGCCCGAACTTCGGCAGGATGACCGCGGGCTGACACGTCGTGACCGCTGGGCCGGGAAGTCGTATGGCGACGCGCTGATCACCCTGATCGCCCGACAGACGATCGACCTTGTCACCGGCCCACAGTGGCGACAGCTGCGGCCGTGCACAGCACCAGGCTGCGCCTATTACTTCGTCAAGGACCACTTTCGTCGGGAGTGGTGTTCAGCTCTCTGCGGCAACCGCGCCCGCGTCGCCCGGCACGCGCAACGCCAACGCGGCTGACGTCGTTCAGCGATTCGCGTCGCGAAAGCCTTCCAGCAGGCGTAGCCACACCTCGCTGACGGTCGGGAAGCAGGGCACTGCATGCCACAGCCGATCGACCGGAACGCGGCCGGCCACTGCGACCGTGGCGGAGTGCAGCATCTCACCGACGCCGGGCCCGGTGAAGCTCACGCCGAGCAGATACCCGTGATCCAGATCGACGACCATGCGGGCATGTCCGCGATAGCCGTCGGCGTAAAGCTTTGCGCCGGTGACCACGTCGCCGATCTCGACGTCCACCACCTGGACCCGGTGGCCGGCCTGCTCGGCCTCGTGCGCGGTCAAGCCGACCGCGGCCGCCTCCGGATCGGTGAAGAAGACCTGAGGCACGGCGTGCGTGTCGGCCGTCGCCGCATGCGGGCCCCACGGGGCGGTGTCGACGGGTCGTCCTTCGGCCCGTGCGGCGATGACCGCAGCGGCGATCCGTGCCTGATATTTCCCCTGGTGAGTGAGCAGAGCGCGGTGGTTGGCGTCGCCGGTGGCATAGAGCCAGCCGCCGTCGACATCGCGCACTTGCAGGGTGTCGTCGACGTCGAGCCAGGTGCCCGGCGTCAAACCGATTGTCTCCATGCCAATGTCGTGGGTGAGCGGCGCCCGGCCGGTGGCGAACATCACCTCGTCGACCTCCAGCTCGGTGCCGTCGTCGAGTTCCAGGGTGACCGGACCGCTGCCCCCCGGTCGGCGCAGTTTGGTGATCGAAACCCCGACGCGCACGGCTACCCCAGCCGCATCGAGACCAGCACCGACGAACTCACCGACAAACGGTTCCATCCGGGGCAGCAGCCCGGAGCGTCGGGCAACCAGCGTCACCGATGACCCCAAACCCTGCCAGGCTGTTGCCATTTCGACGGCCACACCACCACCGCCCACCACCGCAAGCCGATCGGGCACAGCGCTGCTGTCGGTGCCCTGGCGGTTTGTCCACGGCCGGGCTTCGGCGATGCCGGGTAGATCCGGCAGCGCGGCTCCGCTGCCGATGCAGATGACCACCGCATGCCGTGCGGTCAGCGTGATGGTCAGGTTGTCCGGCGTGACGACCGCGACGCGCCGAGGTCCGGCCAGTCGAGCATGACCGCGGATCAAATCCGAGCCGGTCGCCTCCACCCAGTCGGCCTGACCGGTGTCGTCCCAGTTGGTCACGTAACGATCCCGCCTGCCGAATACGCCCGAGGTGTTGATCGGGCCGGTGAGCGCGTCACGGGCGCCATCGATCCGCCCGACATCAGCGACGGCCAGCACGGGCCGCAACAACGCCTTGCTTGGAACGCAAGCCCAGTAGGAACATTCACCGCCGACGAGCTCACGCTCCACTACCGCGACCGACAGCCCCTCCGCCCGGCTGCGTTCGGCGACGTTCTGTCCGACCGGTCCGGCGCCGATCACGATGACGTCGTAGGTGTTGTCCGACATATCGGGTGTCTCCATTCCTGATTCAACTTCGTGCTGAAAACGGTGGTCCTGCCTCAATATTCGATGAGGCGGGTGACGTACGGGGTCATGCCCGTTGTGCGGACGGGCGAGATGTGCACATCAGAGCCGGTGAAAGGCGCTTCGAGCATCACGCCCTGGCCGAGGTAGAGCGCTTCGTGCTGACTTGCGTTGGGACCGTAGAAGATCAGATCACCGCGGCGCATCTGTGACGACGGGATCTTGCGTCCGGCGTTGTATTGGTCGCCTGAATAGTGGGGAAGTTTGATTCCGACTCCGGCGAACGCGTAGAGAACGATGCCCGAGCAGTCGAAGCCCACCGTGCCTGCGCCGGAGTCGATCCCTCGCGAGGGGCCCGCGGCAGTTCCCCCGCCCCAGGAATACGGGACGCCCATCTGCGACATCGCTCGACGGATCACGTATTCCGACGCCCGCCGCCCGTACACACGTGGGATACGACCGTTGGTGATGCCGGTGTCGGCGCCACCGACCGGGCCGCCGACATCGATGCCGAGCGCCGACAGAAACGAACGGCCCAGTTGTGCGGTCACCTGCGCCGAGGTCGCGGAAATCTGCAGAACCGAGTTCAGAATTGCGGCGGGATCGCCGCCGACGTTGGCACTGGGCACCATCGGCAAGGTGGTATCCCATTGGCTGCGGTCCCTCGACGCGTCGGCGGCAGGCGCGCGGTCCCACAGGTCGCCGACGGCCGGCCCCGGGATCGGGGGCTGCGCGGCGGCCTGGGGTGTGGTGGTGGGATGCGCCGCAGCCAGCCGGGCTTGAGCGGCGTCACGGCGGGCGCGGACCTGTTCAACCTCGGCTCGCCGGGCGCCGAAATCCCGCTGCGCGGCGCGGAGGGCGGCCACCGCACTGTCCTGGCTCCGACGGGCGGTATCGGCTGCGGAGATGGCACTCTGTTCGGCCGCTCTGGCCGCCGATTCCTTGTTGGCGCGCTCGGTGCGGGCCCGCTGCAGAGTGGCCAGGGCCACGACGAAACTGCGAGCCAGGGTTTGCTCCTGGGAATCCGCCTCGATCAAGTCCTCGGGGCTCGCCGCGGTCAGGTACGACGCCGACGGTCCATTGATGTAATTGGCGACCGCGAACTGGTCAAACCGCTGTTGCGCAGACGCTATCGCCGCGGTGGCGTCAGCAACAGCACGCTGGCTGTCAATCACATGGCGCGACGCCTGGTCGGCGAGGTCGCGGGCCGACTGCACCTCGACGATCGCCTTGTTCACCTGTTCCTGTCGCGTCTGGATTGCTGCACCGACATCGCTCAATTGTTGTTCGGCGTCGGCAAGTTCGGCCACCATTTGGGCCACTTCGCCAGACGTGGGTTCGGCGGCCGCCCGTTGGCTGTCGAACAGAAGCGCAGATACGCAGACCACCAGCGCCAACACCGCCACTGATCCCCTGCCCGCTGCCGTCGCAGGACCGTCAAACCCCACCGCGCGCTCCTTCAGCCTCGAACCGGACAGGCGTAGTTGGGCCGGCCGTTAATCCGTCGCCCTGCGCCGTTGGGCGGCGCGGATCGAATCCGCCAGCGTCCAAAATGAAAGACCCAGCAGCGGGATGTCTTTGAGCAGGAACTCGCCGGTAAGCGAAATCGCCGGGAAACCACCACCGGCCGGTTCACCCACGCCTGGTGTGGTGAACAGGAAGCTGACCGTGGATACGAACAGCACGATGGACATCACGCTGCCGGCGATCGAAAGCCGCGGAGCCAGCGGCTTGATGGCAAGCAAGACCGCGGCGGCTACTTCGAAGACACCCAACAGCGCCGAGAAGGTGTACACGGGCAGGAAGTCGTACAGCCAGCCCATGAACGGACTGTGAGCTACCAGCGGCTGAATCTGGTGTGCCTCGAAGTCGGCGAACTTCAGCACTCCGATCCACCCGATGACGACCACGAGCCCGTAGCGACCCAGGACGCCCGCGATGGCATCGACAGTTGAGACGCGCAGCAGGCGGTCAGTGAGCGAGCGGTTCGGAAACGTCGTCATCTCGTCCTCCGGAGGTTCGGCGATTGCTAATGGTTACTTTGATATTAACCATTAGGAGAGTAGGTCTCGAAGCCTGGGACGGTCAAGCCCGTCGGCCGCGTGTCGTAGGTCACGACTTCGACTCTCGCGAAGGCTTGCCAGGATCTGGTGCGTGCTCACGAACCTCTTGGACCGGGTGTGTGTCCTCGCCGCGAGCCGAAGGCAAGGGCGACGCGGTGGGCAGTTGGTTAGGTCTGCACCTTTCCGCGGCGGACATCGTCCGCGCAGCGAAGGGTCTTGACCCGCGTGCCCGACGGTAGCCATCGGAGTGATCAAATGGACTGCACGTCAAAGGGGTTTGCCAACCTGAGCGAATCGTCGCGTGACCGCGTGAGGGTCGACGGTGACGTTGGTAAGGCCCTGCCGCGTATTAAGTGACAGGCCTCGGGGGGTGAAGGGAGTTGCAGATGACAGCTCGGCATCGCCCTGTGCCTACCCTCATCGGCCGGCGCCGCGAACTCGCGGTGCTCGAGCAGCTGCTGGACGGCGTGCGGAGTGGCACCAGCGCGGCGCTGGTCGTGCGTGGCGAGTCCGGAGTCGGCAAGACCGCACTGCTGGATTACTTGCTCGGCCAAGCATCGGACGTCCACGTCGCGCACATCGCCGGCGCGGAGTTGGAGATGGAACTGGCGTACGCCGGCTTACACCAGTTGTGCGCACCCATGCTCCATCATCTGAACCAGCTCCCGACTCCGCAGAGCGAAGCCCTTGGCGTGGCGTTCGGCCTTCGCGAAGGCAAGACGCCAGACCGATTCCTGGTCGCCCTGGCCGTTCTGAGCCTGGTGGCTGAATTCTCCGCCACGCAGCCGTTGCTGTGTGTGATCGACGATGTTCAGTGGCTCGACCGCGCATCGGTGCAGGTGCTGTCCTTCGTGGCGCGACGGGTCCTGGCAGAGCCGATCGGGATGCTCTTCGCCGTTCGCGATCCCAGCGACGAGTGTGAGCTAGCGGGGCTACCAGAACTGATAATCAACGGTCTCGAGGACCAAGACGCCTGCGCGCTCCTCAGAGCGGCGTTGCCTGGGCCGATCGACGAGAGGGTGCGTGGCCGCATACTGGCCGAAGCGCGTGGTAATCCGTTGGCGCTGCAGCAATTACACGCGGACTTGACGCCAGCCGAACTTGCCGGCGGCTACGGAATTGCCACAGCCCGGCCACTGGCGCGGCGCATCGAAGGCAGCTTCACCGTTCAGCTGAGGGCACTCCCGCCCCGTACCCGGCAGCTGCTGCTGATCGCAGCCGCTGACCCGATCGGAAATCCAACCTCGCTGTGGCGGGCTGCCGAGCGACTCGGGCTGGGCGTCGACGACGCCACCCCCGCGGAAGAGGCCGAGCTGATCACCATTGATTCCAGGGTGCAGTTCCGGCATCCTCTGGTGCGCTCCGCAATCTACCGGGTCGCGACCATGTCGAATCGTCGGCACGTGCATCAGGCATTGGCCGAGACGATCGATCCCCACTCCGAAGACGAACTACGAGCCTGGCATCGCGCCCAAGCGTCATCTGGCCCCGACGAAGCTATTGCGCAAGAGCTGGAGTGCTCGGCTGAGCGGGCCAGCAGGCGCGGTGGAGTCGCGGCGGCTGCCGCCTTTCTCGACAGCGCAATGCAGCTGACCCCCGAGCCGTCCCAACGAGCGCGACGTGCCCTTGCCGCGGCTCGCGCCAAGCTGGACGCGGGGGCACCCGACGCCGCGCTGGAACAGCTGAGTGTCGCCGAAGCCGGGGCGTCTGATGATCTGCAGCGCGCGCAGCACCTGCTGTTGCACGCCCGCATCGCGTTCGCGTCCCGACCGGGCGGCGGCGCGCCATTGCTCTTCTTGGCCGCCGCGCAGCGACTGGCTCCGCTCGATCAGGCGCTGGCCCGCGAGACCTATCTCGAAGCGCTGATGGCGTCGATATTCGCGGGCCGGCTGTCCGGTCACGAAGGGGCCGACCCGAAGTCGGTGGCACGCGAAGCTAAGGCAGCACCGCCGCCGAACCAGCCGGGACGGGCGACGGATCTGCTGCTCAATGGTCTGGTGGTGCGGTTCACTGAGGGCTACGGTGCGGCAGCGCCCCTGCTCAACGCGGCGCTGCAGGCTCTGCGCCGCGATTACCTGCGCGGCGATGGCGATCCACGCTGGTACGGGCTCGCGGGGCGGGTCGCCCTCGACATGTGGGACTGGGACGCCTGGGACGACCTGACCGCCCGCCAGATCCAGATGCTGCGTGACAGCGGAATGCTGACGCTGCTGCCTGTCGCACTGGCGTTTCGGGCCTGGATGAGTGTGCACCTCGGGCGGGTTTCCGACGCTGAGGCATTGCTCGACGATGCACGCGTCATTACCGAAGCCACCGGCACCCTGCCGCCGGGATACATCGAGCCGGTGCTGGCCGCGTACCGCGGCGACAAAGATCGCACGCTCAACCTGGTCCGTGCGAGCACGAACTACACGACCGTGTACGCCGACGGACAGATGATCCCGATGGTCCATTTCGCCGCCGCCGTCCTGCACGTCGGTCGCGGCGAGTACCCGGAGGCACTCGCCGCTACGGAATTAGCGGTCCAGCACGACGATCTGGGTCTCGGCGGGTACGCGCTGGTGCAGAGGATCGAAGCCGCCGTACGCCTAGGTGAAACCCGGATCGCCGCGGAGGCCCTTGACCAGCTGATCGCGCGAACCGAACCCAGTGGAACCGACCTGGCTTTCGGACTGGCGGCGCGTTCGCGCGCGCTGCTGGCCGGCGGGCCAGAAGCCGAAGGTCTGTACCAAGAGGCGATCGGCCATTTCGAACGCACCGGCATCACCATATTGCTGGCGCGGGCCAACCTGATCTACGGAGAATGGCTGCGGCGAGAGAACCGGCGCAATGACGCCCGCGATCAACTACGCCGGGCACATGGCCTTTTCGTCAAGGCCGGGGCCGACGGATTTGCCGAGCGCACGCGTCGGGAACTGGTCGCCACCGGGGACTCGGTACGGATGCAGGACGTCGGACCGTCGGATTCGCTCACCGGTCAGGAGTCAGTCATCGCACGCCTGGCCCGCGACGGGCACACCAATCAGGAGATCGCCGCACAGCTGTTCATCAGCCCCCGGACCGTCGAATGGCACATGACCAAAATCTTCGACAAGCTCCAAATCAGATCCAGACGAGGGCTTCGTGCGGTGCTTCGCGCCTCCACCTAGACGTTCCGACGCGCAGACATGTCCTTGGGCTGACCGACTTACTGCCTAGCGTCAGGCCCTGGGGTGACACGGGGTGTACCCGAGGATTTCACGGGTGCCGCGCAAGGGGTTGACGCGCGAAGGTAGTCATACAGACCGACAGCAATGCCGGCCGGGACGTGTGCACCCGAACCACTCACGTTGGCTGCAGGCCAGCCCCGCCACGCCCGTATCCGACAACACGCACTGAAAGGGCAGGAAATGACTCAGTTCGGATGGACCGTGATAGGAGCCGGTCCTGCCGGAATCGCCGCGGTGGGAAGGCTTCTCGACCATGGCGTCGCACCTGGAGAGGTTGCCTGGATCGATCCGCAGTTCACTGCCGGGGACATCGGCGGCGAAATGGCGACCCGTCCCCAGCAACACCCGTGTCGCGTTGTTTCTCGACTACTTCAACGCCTCGCCGTCCTTCCGCTTCGACGAGGCGCCCCATTTCGAGCTCCACGACATCGATCCCGAGCAGACGTGCCTACTCGGAACGGTCGCCGACCCGCTGCTGTGGGTTTCGCAGCATCTCGCTGAGCGGGTGACGGTCCTTCCGAACGATCGCGACCGAACTCTCGCTGCACGACAGGCAGTGGACCGTGAGCACCGAGCAAGGCGCGATCACATCGACGAACGTGATTCTCGCGGTCGGCTCGGTTCCCAAGAAGCTCGCCTATCCCGGATTGGAGGAGATTTCGATCGAGGTCGCTCTCGATCCGCGCAGCTCGAGCAGCAACCGTTGGACGGCACGACGGTCGCCGTCTTCGGTTCGTCCCACTCGGCCATGATCGTGCTGCCCAACCTGTTGGCGAACCCGGTGGCGAAAGTCATCAATTTCTACCGCAGCCCGCTCGAGTACGCCGTCTACCTCAAAGGCTGGACGTTGTTCGATGACGTCGGCCTCAAGGGCCAGGCGGCGTGCTGGGCTCGGGAGAACATCGACGGGGTACATCCCGGAACGGCTGGAGAGGTGCTGGGTCGGCAGTCCGGAGTTCGAAGAGACGCTCGCAGACGTGCGACCACGTCGTCTACACGGTCGGATTCGAACGCAGGCAACTTCCACTGACCCCACAATGGGGTCCGTTGGAGTACAACGCGTTCAACGGAATTCTCGCCCCTGGCCTCTTCGGGGTCGGCATCGCGTTCCCGCAGTACAAGACCGATCCGCTCGGGTTCGGGCAGTACCGGGTGGGGCTTGCACAAGTTCATGGAGCAGGTGAACGATTCCCTTCCGCTGTGGTTGAGCTACTCGCCCTAGCCCGTATCCCGGTGATTCCCAGGGGATTTCTCGGGACCTGACCCGTGTTTGACCCTGGCGCGCGCACCGGGCGCGGTGGGCAACATCAGGTCCATGAATGAAGCGCATGGCACCCTCGAGGTCGATCTTCTGGTCATCGGATACGGCAAGGGCGGCAAGACCCTCGCCGCGCGATTCGCACGGCTGGGGCGACGCGTCGTCATGGTGGAGCAGTCCGACCGGATGTACGGCGGCACATGCGTCAACGTCGGTTGCGTGCCCACCAAGGCACTTGTGCACGAGGCCGAGACACGTCGGGACTCCGATGACCCGCGCCGCTGGTACACCGACTGCAGTCGGCAAGGTCGATGCCCTGACGACGAGGTTGCGCGGGATCAACTTCTCGATGCTCGACACCCTCGACACGGTCACCGTGATCACCGGCCACGCGGTGTTCACCGACGCGCACACCGTCGAGATCAGTGCGGGCGCAGACCAGCTGACGGTGCGCGCCGAGTCGATCGTGATCGGGTCGCGGTTCCGAGCCGGTGATCCCCGACATCGCCGGTTTGCGCGACAGCTCGCGCCTTGTCACCAGCACCGACCTGATCTACACCCAAGCGCTGCCGAATCGGCTGGCGGTGCTCGGCGGCGGTTATCTCGGTATCGAATTCGCGGCGATCTACCGCCGTTTCGGCTCCGAGGTCACGGTCCTGGAGCAGGGCCCGGCACTGTTCCGCAACGAGGACGACGACGTCGCCGCCGTCGCGACGGCGATCCTCGCCGACGAGGGCATCACGATGATCACCGGCGCCCGAGATCGAGAAGGTGCGCGACACGGGACAAGACACGGCGGTGCTGAGCTATCAGGAACGCGCAGGGTCAGCACGAGCTGGAAGTCGACCTGATCCTGGCCGCCGCCGGGCGCAGACCCGTGACCCACGATCTGGGTTTGGAGGCCGCGGGCATCGCGACCGACGCGCGGGGCGCCATCGTCGTCGACGAGCACCTGCGCACCAGCCAGCCGCACGTCTTCGCGATCGGCGACGTCAACGGCGGCCCGCAGTTCACCTACATCTCGCTCGACGACAGCCGGATCGTCGCCGACCAACTCCTCGGCGACGGCACCCGGGCGGTCACCGACCGGGTGGCAGTGCCGCAGACCGTGTTCATGACCCCGCCGACTGTCGACCGTCGGACATCACCGAGCGGGAGGCGGTCGAGCAGGGCCACCGGATTCTGGTCGCCGCGAAGCCGGTCGCGCAGATCGTCGGCATGCCGCGGGCGAAGATCGTCGGGGAAACCCGCGGCATGATGAAGTTCGTCATCGACGCCGACACCGATCTGATTCTCGGCGCCGCCCTGCTGAGCGTGGACTCCCAGGAGCTGATCAACACCGTCGCGCTGGCCATGCGCAACGGGGTCACCGCCACCCAGCTGCGCGACGCGATCTACACCCACCCCAGCTCCACCGAGGCATTCAACGAGGTACTCGACACCGCGGCGCCGAGGTAACCGGTGAACTAGTCCCACAGTCCTGCCGCGTTCCTGCGCCGCGACATCGATGTCGTTTTTCCGCCAGTGATGTCGGTGGGTACGTGTAATGGTCGAGGTATGCACGAGGACTTCGACCGCTGCTACCGGGCTGTTCAGTCGAAGGACGCCCGTTTCGACGGCTGGTTCGTCACGGCCGTGCTCACCACGAAGATCTACTGCCGCCCGAGCTGTCCAGTGCGGCCGCCGTACGCCCGCAACATGCGGTTTTATCCGACCGCCGCCGCCGCGCAGCGGGCCGGCTTCCGGGCCTGCAAACGCTGTCGTCCGGATGCCTCACCGGGCTCACCGGAATGGAATGTGCGCAGCGACGTGGTGGCCAGGGCGATGCGGCTCATCGCGGACGGCACCGTGGATCGCGAGGGCGTCACAGGGTTGGCCAGCCGCGTCGGCTACACCACCCGCCAGCTCGAGCGACTGCTGCAGGGGGAGGTCGGCGCGAATCCGCTTGCGCTGGCGCGCGCACAACGCACCCAGACCGCACGGGTACTCATCGAGACCACCGAGCTGCCCTTCGGCGACGTCGCGTTCGCCGCGGGCTTCTCCAGCATCCGCCAATTCAACGACACCGTGCGCACGGTCTGCGCACTCACCCCGACCGCACTGCGCGAGCGGGCGCGTGCTCGTTTCGAGCGAGGTGGCGGCGCCGGTGCGCTGTCGCTGAGGCTCCCGGTGCGGACGCCTTTCGCATATGAGGGGCTGTTCGGTCATCTCGCCGCGAGTGCGGTGCCCGGTGTCGAGGAGGTGCGTGACGGCGCGTACCGGCGTACCCTTCGCCTGCCTAACGGCAGCGGAATCGTCAGCCTCACACCGCAACCCGACCATGTGTTGTGCCGGATCGTGTTGGACGACTTCCGCGATCTGTCCACCGCGATCGCCCGGTGCCGACGATTGCTCGACCTTGATGCGGATCCCGAGGCCGTCGTCGACGCGCTGAGCGCCGACCCGGACCTCATCAGCGTGATCGCGAAGGCGCCGGGGCAGCGGATACCGCGCACCGTCGACGAACACGAGCTCGCGGTTCGGGTGGTGCTCGGCCAGCAGGTTTCGCTCAAGGCCGCCCGCACGCATGCCGGGCGTATCGCGGCCGCCTACGGCGGAACGGTGGAAGACATCAATGGCGGCCTGACACATGCCTTTCCGGCGGTCGAGGACCTTGCCGAGATCGACCCGACCCATCTGGCCTTTCCGAAGGCCAGGCAGCGGTCGCTGGTCGGTCTCATCGCGGCGCTCGCCGCGGGTGATGTGGTGCTCGACGCCGGATGCGATTGGAACCAGGCCCGGGAGCAGTTGTTGGCCTTGCCTGGCATCGGGCCGTGGACCGCCGAGGTGATCGCGATGCGCGGATTGGGCGATCCCGACGCGTTTCCCGTCACCGATCTCGGCGTTCGGTTGGCCGCCAAGCAGATCGGTCTGCCCGACGATCCTCGTCTGCTCACCGACCACAGCAGCCGATGGCGGCCATGGCGCTCATACGCCACCCAACATCTGTGGACAGCGCTCGATCATGCGGTCAATGAGTGGCCGCCGAAGGAGAAGTGATGGGAACACTGCAATTCCGCACCGTCGACAGTCCGGTGGGGCCGCTCACGCTCGCCGGCAAGGACGGCAGTTTGATGCACCTGCGGATGGTCGACCAGACGTACGAGCCGAGCCATGACGGTTGGGAGCCAGACCAAGGTGCCTTCCCCGCGGCTGTCGAACAGCTGGACGCCTACTTCGCCGGCGAGCGGTTGGACTTCGACCTGACTCTCGACCTGGTCGGTACGGCGTTTCAGCGACGGGTATGGGAGGCGCTGCTGACCATTCCATATGGGGAGACGCGGTCCTACGGCGAAATCGCCAGGCAGATCGGCTCGCCCGGAGCGTTCCGCGCCGTCGGCCTGGCGAATGGCCATAATCCGATCGGGATCATCGTGCCGTGTCATCGGGTGATCGGCTCGAACGGCAGCCTGACCGGATACGGCGGCGGGCTGGACAGAAAACGGGCGTTATTGGAAATGGAGAAAAGTCGCATCTTCACCGATTGCGACACTATTCGATTAGCCCTGGAAATGCCTCGACCCTCCAATCGAAATTGGAGGGTCGAGGGCTTTAATTTGTGTTCGGCGGTGTCCTACTTTTCCACCCGGGTTGGGTAGTATCATCGGCGCTGGCAGGCTTAGCTTCCGGGTTCGGGATGGGTCCGGGCGTTTCCCTGCCGCTATGGACCGCCGTAACTCTATTCACTCGTTTTTGAGTGTCTCCACGGTGTGTGGGGAAGTGTTATTGGTGGTGGGGTGTGAATGCTTGTGTGTTGTGCATTCGTGGAGGTGTGGTTGCGAGTTTGTGTGTAAGTTTTCGGCCGGTTAGTGCCAGTTCCCTGACGCATTGCTGCGGTTATAGGTCTGGTCTATTGATCCCGTGGTCTGCGGGGGGCCTTATCCTTCTTAAAAGGTGAGAAGCCTGGTCTTGGAGGGGGTTTCCCGCTTAGATGCTTTCAGCGGTTATCCTGTCCGAACGTGGCTATCCAG
>CAVOUV010000003.1:0-366618 GCA_963699655.1 uncultured Actinomycetota bacterium | reverse complement strand
TCGCGGCGGCGATCCTGGCGCGCTGATGCGCCGCCGCGAGAGGGAGAACAAGGCGGAGGGCGGCGGCGAATGACGCACCGAAGCCGGCTCCGGCGATCGTCTGTCCGATGATCATGATCGTCAGGCCCGCCCCCGATGCGCCGCCGGTGATGCCGATGGCCCCGACGATGGATGCGCAGATGCCGACGGTCATCGCGTGTCTGGGTACGAGCCGGGCGAATGCGAGCCCGATGGCGGCTGACGCCGCGGGAGCGACGAACCCGCACAGCCCGTTGAGCAGGCCGCTGTTCAGTCCGAAGACGCTGCCAACCATGCGGGGGGCGAGCCCGCCGGAGAGACCCGAGAGCATCCAGATCGCGGCGATCACGGGCACTGCTGCGGCGAATTCGCTTCGGGCAGACGGTGGTACGGCTACGCGCGGAATCAGCGAGCGGATCGCCCCCGGTGCGCGGGTCACCGTCTCCGGTGACACCACGACCACGACGATTCCGAGCACCGTGACGATGATGAGGACGATGAAGACGACGGAATTCGCGATGTCCGTGATTTGAATCGCGAGACCGGCGAGGAGGGAGCCGATGGCCAGACCGCCGGTCAGGCTGACGCTGCCGAGGATCGCGCCCAGCCTCTTGCGGTTCGGCGGAGCCAGTTCGACAAGCGCTGCGGTAAAGGCTGTCGTTGCGATGCCGGTGGCGACACCTTGCACGACGCGCCCGGCGATCACCCAGCCGATATCAGGGGCAACCAGCAACAACACATTCGACGCCAGCTGAATGATCAATGCGCCAATCAGGACCGGACGTCGGCCGACATGATCAGACAGCGATCCGACGGTCAGGACAGCGGCCAGGAAGCCGACCGCGAAAACGGCGAACGTCAGCGTGAGGAGTGTCGCCGGCAGCTGCCATTGCTCCTGATAGAGCACCAGCAACGGCATCAGCGCACCGGCCGCGAGATACAGACTCGCGAACGTGACCGCTTCAGCCACCAGCACCCCTCCGGCGGACACGATCGGCCTTCTCATAATGCGACGCTAGGCCCGTAATGGCTCATGGGTAAGGGCCATTTCCGCGACCAGTTCATGGGCCACTTGGGTTGTCGGTGCGAGTCGCGGCGGCGGGACCGCCGCCCCAGGAGAGATGATGTACCAATGGCTGATCGCAACGTCGTGGGAGGCGCCCTGGAACCATGCGGCACCGAACCCCTGACCGGGTTCTACCGTGATGGTTGCTGTTCGACCGGGCCCGAGGACGTTGGACTGCACTCCATCTGTGCTGTCGTCACAGCAGAGTTCCTGGAGCACCAGCGCTCGATCGGCAATGATCTGTCCACGCCGATGCCTCAGTTTCGGTTCCCCGGTCTCACGCCCGGCGACCGCTGGTGCGTGACGGCCGCGAACTGGCTTCGCGCGCACAGCGAAGGATGCGCGGCACCGGTGGTGCTGGCCTCCACCCACGAGCGAACCCTCGACGTCGTGCCCCTTGACGTGCTCGAGCAGTACGCCGTCGACGTGCCGGATGATCTGGGAGACCTCTGATCCTTTTGACCAATTCTAGTTCCGACTGAAACCCGTTGTGGCCGTCACGAATCGGCTCGCAGGTGCGATGTAGCCAAAAATTGACGTTTCTGTAGACCGCGCACGGGTTACACCCTCCTGGAGGACGAGGAGGTCTGGAGAAATGCCTGCTTGGAGTTGGGTAGTTATTGCCATCGTCGTGGTGGTCGTCGTGGCACTGGCGGTGGTCTTCGCGCGCTCGGCGGGTCAGCGCAAGCGAACCGAGCGGCTGAAGAGTCACTTCGGTCCGGAGTACGACCGGACCGTAGGTGACGCAGGTGATCAAGGCGCCGCGGAGAAGGAACTAGTGGCGCGCGAACGAAATCGCCAGAAGCTCGACGTCGTCGCGCTGGCGCCGGAATCGCGAAGCAAGTACGCCGAACACTGGCGCGCGGTGCAAACGGCGTTCGTCGACGATCCGTCCAGGTCGGTGGGCGACGCTGACCGCCTGGTCACCCAGGTGATGCGCGAACGCGGTTATCCGGTAGACGATTTCGAACAGCGGGCGGCTGATATTTCGGTCGATCATCCGAATGTCGTCGAGCACTATCGAGCGGCCCACGTCATTCACCTCGCACAGGAGAAAGGCGACATCGGCACGGAGGCTCAGCGTGAGGCATTCGTCCATTACCGGGCGCTCTTCGAGAAATTGCTCGAGGCCGATCACGAGACCGACAAGGAAACGCCAAAGGAGGCACGGGCATGACAACCCACGACGAACAAACCCGCAGCGCTGCGACACCGGAAGTTGGTGAAGCACCGATGCCCCGGCCGGAATCGAACGTGGGGACGACCGAAGGGTCGGCCGCACGAATCGATCCCTCCGCCGACGCGCCGCCTGCACAGCCCGAGCCGCTTTCCGCGGGTGGCGAGGCGCCGACGGCCGAAAGCCGGGCCTTTCCCGGGTGACGTGCCGCCGTCGGCCGAAAGGGAACCGGTGACTGCGGGTGGCGAGGCGCCGACGGCCGAAAGCCGCCCGTCACACGCGGTGCCCGAGCCTGCGAGCGGCCCGCCGACCTCTCCGTCTCTTTTCGGCGACACCGACCTGTCCGGGCTGCGTTCGCGCTGGGATGATGTCCAGGCCGCATTCGTCGACAGCCCCAGAGAGTGCGTGCAGAAGGCTGACACTCTGGTGTCGGAGGTGGTAGAGCAGCTCACCATCGGTTTCTCCGATACGCGCTCGCGGCTGGAGGCGCAGTGGGCCAAGGGTGAAAACGCTTCCACGGAGGACTTACGTATCGCGCTGAAGCGCTACCGCGAGTTCTTCCAGCGCCTGTTGTCGGTCTGAGTCCTGGGGCGCGCCCTCGCCGGTCGATCAGGTTGTGGACGTGATGAATTCGGCGATGACGCGCCCCAACTCCGGACCATTTTGTTCTTGGGCGAAGTGACTGGCACCGACGATGGTCGTGTGTTTGCGGCCTCGAGCGCCGGGAATCCGATCCTGAAATACCTTGTCCCACCCCCGTGTCGCCGGATCTCCATCGGAGTAGGCGGTCAGGAACGGTCGGTGCCACTGTTCGAGCGCGGCCATCGCGGTCCGTCCGATCTCAGCGCCGGGATCATTGCGGGTGAGTGGGATGAGCGCGGTGAGTTGGCGCAGACCGGCCTTGAACGTCTTGTCGGGAAACGGAGCGTCGTAGGCGGCGAGAACGTCGGCGGGTAGCGGGCCCGCCGCTGCGTTCAAGAAATAACTGGGCACGATGTCGGGCGACCGACGGTAGAACGACACGTAGTCCAGAAGTGTTTCCTGCAACATCATTCGGTCATCGGCGACGCTGTGGTGCGCCCAGGCGAGGCAACCGGCCAGTGCCGGATCGCACGTGTGCAGGGTGGTGTTGGTGGCGACGACTCTGGCGAACCGGTCAGGCTGGCGGGCGAGAACGCTCAACCCGATCGGACCGCCCCAGTCCTGGACCACGAGGGTGACCTGGTGGAGCTCCAGGCCGGTGATGAGCCCGTGCAGCCAGTCGATGTGGCGGGCAAAGGTGTAATCCGTGGCCTCGGTCAGCTTGTCCGAGCGTCCGAAACCGATGAGGTCGGGTGCGATGACCCGAAGCCCGGCGCCGGTGAGGGGGCGGATCACGTCGCGGTACAGAAACGACCACGTGGGTTGCCCGTGGACGAGTACAACGTTGGGTGCATCGGCCGGGCCCGCGTCCACATAGTGCATCCTGAGGGCGGGTATGCCCTTCGTCTCGACCTTGACGTAGTTGGGCGCGAACGGATAGCCGGGCAGGTTCGCGAAACGCTCGTCAGGAGTTCTCAATACGCCCATTGCAAGATTCGCCCCCCGATGCGACGGTTCAGCGTGTCCGGACGACACGACTGTTCGTAAATCCCCGCACTGCATGAGAACGCACAAAATCCGCCACCACTTCGTCATCGTCCATATCGAACATTGACGAGGGCGTGCTGAACAGCGAGAAGAGCATGCGTGCGAACCACTCGCCGGCCGCCGCAACGTCCAATTCCTTACGCACCTCGCCGGTGAGCTTCGCCGCGGTGAGGTACGGCGCCGAGAACTCCCCGCACTCGCGCAGCAGCACAGCGGCGTTCTTGGTGAGCAGTACACTCACTTCATCTGCGTCGAAGTACATTTCGGGCTCGACGAATCGCCGGGCTCTTGTGACGAACACTGCCGCGCGCGTCAGCTTCTCCTCGAGCGATTCACCCCGCCCCATCGCCCTGGCCATCTCGCGGTAGAACCGCTGCGACGAGCTTTCCGCGCAGGCTTCGACGATCTCGGCCTTATCGTGGAAGTACTCATAGACGGTGCTCCGCGAGACGTCGGCGGCCCTGGCGATATCGACGACGGTCGTCTTGTTCAAACCATGCTCACGAAAGCACGCGAACGCGGACTCGATGATGAGCTCGCGGGTGTCGGTCGCGGTCACAGCAATGCGGTCTGGATGTCGAAGGGTTTGAGTCCGGAGTCCCGCCAGAGCTTCTCGGCCACCACACCCATCTCGGGCAGACCCGTGATGTCGTCGCGGTAGTAGCTGGTCATCACCTCGCCATCGTAAGCCGCGCCTTGCACGGCCGCAGTGATCACCGCGGGCGGCCTGGGCAGGTCACGGGCCCGCCCCACGCTGGTGACGACCATCGCTACGCCGCCGTCGCTTTCCTGGCAGCAATCGAGAAGCCGCAGCACGGGTTCGATGACCCACCTCGACTTCTGGTGGTCCGCCAGCGTGATGGGGCGCTCGTAGAACCACGCGTCGGGGTTGCGTGCCGCGTGGGCTCGGTCGACCACGGAGATCCTCCCGAAGTCCTCATTGGTGACCCCGTAGGTCGACATATACCGCTGGGCGTGCAGTGCCACCCATCCTGCCGGCGTCAACAAGCCGAACGGGGCGTACGGTGCCAGCCACAGCGGCGTCTCACCCGATGACCGTGCGGTGGTTCCGCCGAACCGGAACCCCGAATGTTCGTTGAAGGCGCGGTAGCACACGACCGCGTCGGCCGTGCCAGTCGCCACTGCCATCGCCGCCTGCACCACGGTGCCCGCCGCGGCACCGCCGCCGTGGGGGACCCGGGTGAAGAACGTCAGGTCACCGATGCCGACGCTGCGGGCTACCTCGATCTCCTCGTTGGAATCCATCGTGAAGGTGACCATGCCATCGATATCGCCGGGTTGCAGCCCTGCGTCGTCGATGGCGGCTTTGACTGCCTCGCAGGCGAGTTGGAGTTCGCTGCGACCGGACTCCTTCGAGAATTCGGTCTGGCCGATGCCGACGATCGCCGCCTTTCCGCCGAGTGAACTCACGCGTCGGCACGATCGAGCAGGCTGAGGGTGGCCGTCCCCGACACGTGATCCCCGAGGCTGTTACTGCCTTTGAAGTCGACCTCGACGAACCCCTCGCCGTCGACGCCTTCGGCTTTGCCGGTGACACTGCCGGTGAACTTCAACGGATCGTCGGGGAACGCGGTTACGCCCAATCGGTTCGCCAGCCTCGTCACCATCGCTTCGGGACCCGCCCAGTCGGTGAGGAAACGCACGCAGAGCCCATTGGTGGGGAGGATGTTCGTGAACATGTTCGGTGATCCCTGTTTTTTCGCGAACTCGGGATCGTGGTGCACCGGCATGAAGTCGCGGAAACGACTGCGCCGTCGAGAAACACGTCGCCGTGCGGATCACCGTTGGTGGTGGCCGCGGGCCGGACGTCGATGCCGTCGGCGCACGCGTCGACCATGAAGAGGCCCACATCGCCGTCCTCTACGGCGGCCGGGATGAGCAGCGTATGTGCGAGCTGAGCGGCCGGGACGAGTTCCTTCGCCCCGTCGATACGCCAGCCGGCACCGTCTCCATCGGCACACCACCCCGTTCGGCGATTCCCTCGATCTTGGGGGAGGGCATGGTCCAAGTCTGCAGCATGACCGGCGGAGACACGATGCCGCCGAACCGCGACTTCGCGGCGAACTCGGGGTCCAGGTAGACCGGATTCATATCGGCGAGCGCGTGGGCCCAGTGCGAATCATCGGTTGGTTCACCGGGTCCGGCGCCACGGTCGGGTTGCCGGATCCGCCGCTCGGTTGGCCGATGAGCGCGTCGAGCTTCTTCCGGAAAACGGAGGCACCCCGTTCGTTCTCACTCACTTGTTGTCCCCATTCCGTGTTGCCGAAGCCCTGAGGTCGCGCGGTGCCCGAGGCATGAAAAGCCTCGCGATGGCCGACGATGTCGCGCTGGAGTTCGTTGGCGCCGCCGCCGAACGTGTTGATCACCGCTATCTGGTACGCCGGATTCCAGAGCACCGCGCAACGGGGCAATGAGGCCGAGATCACTTCCGCGGAATGGCTCCGACAGGCAGCCGATCGCGAATTTCTACGGTGCCGTCGAGGATGGCGGGCAGGAACTCCTCCGTCCGCCCGTCGGATCCGTAGACCATGGACGTGGGTCCAAGGTGTTGAGGGTGACGAGCGGGATCGGTGCGTTCACCCGCTGCGCCTGCTCGAAGAAGATGAAATGCTTTGAAATCCAAAACCCGCGTCTGCCACATCCTTGAGGCCAGCCGGCTCCGAGCAGGGTGGCGGCGCCAGCGCGCCCACGCATCTCTTCACGGCACCGCGCGCCCCGTTCGGCGGGCCCCGCGTCCGCGGGCTTCCATGCGGCCGGCGGCCGCGGCGGTGCGTTCGGCGGTCATCACCGTGGCCAGCGAGGCGCGGATTTCGGCGCGCAACTCCTTCTGTGCGGGCGTGAAATCCAGATGCACTGCTCAGTACCCCGTTCCGATTCTCACCGGCATCCGCTTGACGCCGGGCACCATGGCGGCGCGCATCCGGCGACGCTACCGATGAGCTCGAGTTCGGGGTATCGACCAGCAGAACTCGAACCAACCGGGCTTCGAGACGCGAAGCAGCGCCCCGATGGACGGGTGCTCGCCGCACCCGAAGGCCACATGAGGATTCCGATTGCGTCCGACAGAGAGCTGATCGGCGTCCGGTCCGAAGATCTCCTCATCCCGGTTCCGGAGCCATCGCATCACCACTCGTCGCCCGCGCGGATGTTCCTGCCCCGGAGCTCGGCATACGCCGTCGCGTCCCGGGCCATATGGGTCACGGGCTGGTCCATCGCAACATCTCTTCGATCGCCCCGGTAATCAAAGAGGGAGCGTCGATCAGCCTGAGGCATGCTCCGGGTGGCGAATGAGCGCCAACGTGCCCTCCGCGATCAGATCCCGCGTGGTCTCGTTTCCCGCAATGAGCAAAAGAAAGACCAACCACAGAACCTGTAGAGGTCCTCGTCTGACAGCCGTTCGCCCCGTCGACCTCGGCCCCGAGCGAGAAGATCGAGATCACGTCGTTCCTCGGCTCCGCGCGCCGCGCGGCAATCAGCTGGTGGAAGTACTGGAACAACTCTCCGATTGCCGCGAGCGAGTCGAGCTCGATCTCGGGGTCGGCGCTTCCCGTGCAGGCATCGGACCACCGACGAAACTGTTCCCAGTCGTCGGGCGGGGCGCCGAGAAGTTCGGCGATCATCCGCGTGGGCAACGGCGCCGCCAGTTCGTCGGCGAATTCATGGGTGGATCCGGGCCGGACGTCAGCGAGAACTCCGTGCACGATGTCCCGTACCTTCGGCTCGAGGATGGCCACCTGCCGCCGGGTGAACCCCGTGTTGATCAGCTTGCGCAGCTGACGATGCCGCGGCGGGTCGGTGAAGATCAGGTTCCCCTCCTGAACCGGGTTCGGCATCACGGGGTCGGGGATGGTGATGCCCTGAGTCCAGGGTGAACGTGCCCTGGGTTTGTGGACACATAAAATGAGTGTCCTTGTACTTCTCAACAGCGCCCAGAACTTGGTGACGCTCGTTCCAGCACACGGCTCGCTCGCACGCAGGCTCCCGGTATGCCGGATACGGGTCACCCCCGTGAAGAAGTCGGGCGGAGTGCAGGAGCCAACTCGGTAATGACAGTAGCTCCCTCGACGCCATCGTCATCAGACATATGAGAGCGGTTCCCTGTTTCTGATTTCCGACTGCGTCCTAGCTCGATAGGGATGGGCAGTGTCAATACTCGATCCCCCTGCTGGATGTCAATTGAGTTCGGTGAAGTCGATTGATGGACATGTCCGACAGGTGTACACCCAGCGTTGATTATTCGACCTCAGGGAGGAAACCAAATGGCCGACCCGCGACTGCCCCTGGGTCGCACCCAGAGTGGCCGCTATGTCGACATCTCCCCGGCCACCGAGGCGGACCATCGCCTAGGCGCCTGGACGAGGGCTGCGGGAGCAGATCGTTGATGTGCTCCACGCACGGCGGTTTCTGGTGAACAGGTGCTGACAGCGCCGACCGGACGTACGCCCACCCAAACTCCAACTGCCGTGCGGTTCTCACCAAGAGTATCGAGCATCCGGTCACGGGCCGGCACCGCACCTGGGTTGGCCGTTTCGGATGACGCCGGGCCCAAGCCGCCATCACCGGCTCGCACCGCCGGCACTCTCGGGCAGCACAACGAGGAGATCCTGCGCACACATCGGCCGACCGGGCGACGCCGTCGACGATCTGCGCGCGCACCGCATCGTCGGGGAATCCGCGCCCAACGCATGACATCCGATCAGCGCGAACCCCGGGAGATATCGAACCCGGTCCCCGCGCGGCTCGTTTGCCGGGTACGCTGCTGCGTTCCCCCCGCCGCGCCCCCGGCAGCGAAGCAGCGAGGCATGACCGTCGACACCACCCCGCGGTTACACGGGGGTACCACCACGTCTGCCTGCACCGTGCGACATCGAAGCCAGCCTGGACGTTATCAGCGGCTGTTCCGGTGGACCCGTGTGCGGGGAGATTCCACCACTACGGGAACCGGCTACGGCGCGCGCCGTGTCGAACCGCGGTCGGCCCTCCCATTCGGCCTGCACTCCAACACAGGCAACCGCGGTCAGCGGTTTGACGAGGTGTGGCACCGGGCTGGGACCACCTGGGACTGCACGTGAGCACCCTCGAGGAGTTGGAGGCTGGACGGCGTGGCTCTCTTAGCTGGGCATCGAGCACTCCGGCATCAGAACCGGGCGACAAACCGATGTTCGGATTCGCAACGGTGGCCTCTCCGCGACCCCGACAACATCCAGCTGGAGCTCTTCACGGTCTGCTGAGGCGCCGCCTTGGCATCCTGGCGGTGTGGGTCTGTATTCCGTCTGATCGAGCTGCTCATCGTCATCGTGCCCGCCGGCGGGTTCACCGTGATCAAGGGGTCTCGGCGGCCACCAAACAGCGCGGCGAACGGCACGACGAGCAGTCGCTCCCGCGCCGCGGCCGGAAACTCTGTCCGGACCAGCGCCGACCTCGAGCAGCCCCGCCGCCCAGTGGCAGACCATCACACGGGTGGTCGAGGAGCACGCCCGAACGGACGCCCGCTGGCTGGAATACTCAGCTGACCCGGCCAAGCTGCTCGATTTCCCGCTCATGAACCAGATGCGCGAACCGCTCACGACCCGGTTTCACAAGGCGAAGCGACGGGCTCACCTGCCGCCACCCTGCGTGGAGCCCAAGACCTGCTCGACGACCGCGACTCGGCCGCGATAACCCCGCGCCGTCGAGGAATACGGCCACCGCGTTCGATGCCGCGCAAGCGGAGGCGGTCCGCAGGCGTCGCACCGATTTCTCGGCAGAGCAGCAGCAGCGACTGGCCCGCGCGCAGTCACTGCTGCGGGTGGCGTCGGATCACGGTGCCACCTCGCAGGAGAGGCAGCGGGCCTAGCACGAGCTGGCGCACCGGGAACTCGAGGGGCAGCCCACGCAGCCTGCGCCGACGCGCGCGGCCATCGAGCCGGGGATCGCGGGCTGGGTCTCGGCGGGTGAGAGACGTTTCGCACGGTGATGACCAATGACGCGGATTTCAACTTCTGGCGTAAAAGGCACCGTGCCGATGGACATCGATGCGGTTGACGAACTTCTCACCACCACCCGCTCGGTGCGTAAACGACTGGACCTGTCGCGACCGGTCCGGGGCGCGAGGTCATCCTCGAGTGCATCGGCCTGGCCATGCAGGCGCCGACGGGTAGCTTCGGCCAGAACTGGCGTTGGGTGGTGATCACTGACGCCGAATTCGCATGCGGACCGCTTGATGTTCTTATTGCCGTGCCGGCGGGACCCATCCTGCCCCGTGCGGCTGCGGACGAGGTCTATCGCTAGCCCCGGCGCGTCCAACCAAAGTGCATACGCGCTAACCGATTTCCTGGCCGATGTGCCGGTGCACGTCATCCCGTGCATCGAGCAGCGCCTGGACAAGGGCCGCTGCTCGCCGCGGCATCCGGGTGGGCCTCGATCATTCCGGCCGGATGGAGTTCCTGCTGGCGTTGCGATCACGCGGTCTCGGTTTTTCTGGGCCACATTGCTTCTCTCCGACGAGAAAGGCGGTTGCTGAACTGCTTGGCATCCCTGACCATGTCACCCAGGCCGCGCTCTTCCCCGTCGCCTACACCGTCGGCACCCGGGATCCTCCAAACCGGCGAAGCGGCCACCCCCTGAAACCGTGACTCGTTCCTGGGGAACCCCCGGGACGGGCAGCCGCTCGCGGCCGATGTTGCTGTCGGCGGAATTCGAGGTACTCTGGGAAGCCATGAGATAGGAGTCGGCGCTTCCCAGACCGAATATCGGCGGCGAGCGCGGGCGCGGTGCCGCGCCTACGCGGCACGTGTGGAAGAACTCGGCTTCAGCCGTCTGCTGGCGTATGACCATGTGGTCGGTGCCGATCCGGCAGGTACACACGCCGGGACTGGTCCGGCCCTATGACCTCAGCACTGACGTTTGACGAGCCGTTCGTGTTTTTCGGGTATCTCGCCGCGATCACCACGCTCCCTGGAGTTGGTGACCGGGGTGATCATCCTGCCGCAGCGACAAGCCGTGCTGGTTGCCAAGCAGGCCGCCGAAGTAGACCTGCTCACAGCGGCGGCCGGTTGCGTGTCGGTGTCGGGTCGGGTTGGAACGCAGTGGAGGACGAGGCTCTGGGACCCACTTTGTCATCGTGGCGTGCGGATGGAGGAACAGATCGAGGCTCCTGCGCTCGCTCTGGACGCAGCGCAGCGTGACGTTTGACTTGCGTATTCACCGCGCTCACGGGCGCCGGCATCGCAATCCCGCTGCCCGTACAGTCCCCCATTCCGGTGTGGATCGGCGCGCAGTCGCCGCCCGCCTATCGCCGGTGGGCCGACTTTCGGTTTTCCGCAGATGGGTCGGGCCCGGACTTCGACGCCGCCTTCGACCAGGTTCGTCAGGCCGCCACGGGGGCCGGCCGCGACCCGGACAGCATCGGTGTCGACGGCCGCGGTGCTCCGGCAAGGGAGCGGCGAGGCGCTCATCGAGTCGGGATCGGAGCGTGGGCCGGGCCCGGCGCCACGCACGTGTCGATCTCAACACGCTCACGAGAGGTTTTCGATCGGTCGACGAGGGCACCTGGCGGCGCTCGAGGTAGCTGCGCGCAGGCTGCCAAATCTAAGCCCGCCACCGAGCTGGAGCGTCGTCGACGTCACTGCCCGGCGGCCCCGTGAGCGGTGCACCCGCGGCGGGGTACACCTCCGCCGCGTGGTTCGTGGCGCAGTCGACGACGGCGCCGGAAGGATGACGTCTCGGATCGGCCTCGTCTTGTGCCCCAGTACAATCACCGACGTCGAGGTTGACCCAGTTCTTTGCTGCGGGGTCTCAGCGGCGGGGCAGGAGCGGCGACCGCTGTCGATGTCACGACTGGTCGTCGCCGCCGTCGCACCGGTCGACGTCGTGTCCGTCGGTCGCCGCTCGCGCCACAGGCCGGCAGCATCGCCAACGCGGTCAGGTAACACCCGGCCGACGGCACCCTGATGCGCACACAAACCCCCCTACGACGTCCCCCTTGCGGGTGTCAGCAATATCTTTGACGCTCCCGCAAGGCGCCGCAGGCTATTCCGCGTCTCAGCTGGTGGGACCTCCGCTGTTCTCGGACGCCGCCGCCGCTACGGCGGCCCCCCGGCCACCGAATTGCCGGGCACATCGGCCGTCGCCACTCCCGCATTGCAGTTGAGGGACACCAACATCTGCGTCGTCGCGCCACCGCCCCCCCTCTCCGGCGGTTCGACAACCCGCTTCCGCGTCCGCGTGACCACAAGGTCGGGCCAGGCTTTCTGGTCGCCGACAGTCGACTCCACGACGGGTGTCATGCCGGCGCCGCTCACGCGCGGACTGCGCGTCGGGCGGGTCTCCGGCCGGTCACTTTGACCGCCGAATTCTGCTTCGGCCACAGCGCTTCCCGTCAGTCCCAGCGCGACAATTGTGCCCGCCGCGAGGGCGCAACGCAGCCGCCTACTCCGGTGTTCATCACCCACCCGCCTTGATGAGCGGTTTCGCATAGGCGATTTCCGGTGTCGTCGCGGGTGTCTGCGGCGCCGACGCCGTCGCCGCAGCACCGTCATCCCCGCGACACGGGGTTGGGTGTACGTCGAGTTGGCCGGCGCATCACCGCATCTTGCAACACGATTGGCCCCGCGAGCCGCCGCCGCTCAAGCCTAATGCGATTTTTGACCGCCGGCCATGATCACCGCCGCCCCACCGGCAACCGCGGCGATCGGCTTCACACGGTTTTTTGGGTTTCCTCTCCTGCATGGTGGACCGGTTACCGTAACGGTCACTGGAACCCCTCTGTGAGATCTCTGCCGGACCGCAGTTTGGCGTTCACAATTAACGTGCCGATGACAATCGGCGATCCGCAACGTGTTTCGCACTCGCCGGAATGCGGCGTACCATCTGGTACATGATTACCTGAGAGTGGCGTCGAGATCGATGCACCGGCCGCGGTGGTGTGGGACATCTTCAAGCGACGTCGAGCACTGGCCCGAATGGACCGCTTCGGTGACCCGCCTCGTCGCTCTCGACGGGCCGGGCCTCGCCATCGGGGAGCACTTCGCCATAAAGCAGCCGCGCATGCCGAGGCTGATCTGGACGGTCACCGAACTCACCGAGGGTGCGGGATGGACCCTGCAAAGAGCCGGTCCCACGGGCGGCTTGACGCTGGCCCGCCACGACGTCATCCCAGATCGCGACGGCGGGACCCCGGTTCGTCAGCAGATCGATCAGCGTGCCCTCGTCGGTGCCCTGGTCGGTCTGGCTATCTGCCGACAACATATCCTGGCGCTACCTCGACCTCGAGGCCGCGGGCCTCAAGGCCCGGAGCGAGCGGGTCTGCCTCCCCCATGGCCCCGACCACCTGATCTCCGGCGGCGCCAGACGCTGCTGGAGGCGGTGGTGCAGGAGGTCGGGTGGGCGGTATCGGTGACCGCTCGCTGCGCGATATCGCCGCGGCGGTCGGCACCAGCCATCGACTGCTGCTCCACCACCTCGGCTCGCGCGACGAGCTGCTGCTGGCGATCGTCGAACAGGTCGAGAGCCGCCAGATGGCGAGGCTGCGCGAGTTGCCCACCGAGTGAGGCCGCGATCGCGGAGACGTGGGCGGATCTTCGCCGGGCCGAGCTTGCGCCCGTTCGAACGGCTGTTCTTCGAGTGCTACGCGCGGGCCTCCAGGTGAGCAGCGTCGGCCCCATGCTCGCTGTCGTCGACGGGGGCTGGCTCGAGGCACAGGGCACCAAAGCCGACCCGGCCCCGACGCGGTTGTACGTGGCCTGTCGCCCGCGGCCTCTTGCTTACGGCCTTTTTTCCACCGGGGACACCGACGCGGTCGATGCGGTGCCCGAGGCCTTCTTCGACCGGGCTTTGGTGGCTCCGGCGAGTTAGTGTGCGGCGACGCCCGCGCCGCGTCGGGACCGCATTGGTCCCCCCCTTTCTCCTGGTCAAATGGTGGAGCTCAAGAACCATTTCTATTCGGCGGTTGCCGCTGCGCATCCTCTCGTTGCGCACCATTCCTCGTTGCGGCGGTGGACGTCTTCGCGCCTGGTTCGTCACTATTCGGCATCTGGGTGTGGGGCTTTGGCATCACCAATCTGACCAGTCCCCCCCCGACCGCCGGCTGGATCTTCGAAAGCAGTTGGCGCCGTCAGCACCATGCTCGACGACGCCCTGGAACCCGATATCGAGTAAAACCCGCACCGCGAGGCCGCACTCGTGCGCACTGCCCGCATCGGCGCAACGACCGTATCGGTGCCCAACGACATCGCTTGCCGAAGTTGGAGAACGGCTACGCAGAACACCACTGATTGACGGCGTCGAGTACCTGCCCCCCCCAGTGCTGGCACCGCCACCGTGGTCCCCGGCGCGCCTCTGGCCGACACCCAGCGCCGCAGTATCGACGCCCTGCATCGGCGCGTCCTGCTGATCTGCTGCTGCGTCATCGGTGCCAGGGCTGGTGGTCGGCTGGGTCACTCCGTCACTGGCGGGGGATCCGTTCCGCCGTGCCTGGTACAGCTTGCGTCATCAACGCCCAGTCCAACCCCGACGACGTTCAAGTGCGCGGCGTGTGGGAGGCAGATGGAGATCGCGAGGCGGTCGAGGGCATGTTGGCGCGCATCGGGACCGAGCAACAACGCACCAGGGCAGCGCTGCAGTCTGCCCGCGACTTCGCCGCAGTCGCCTCCCACGAACTGCGGACCCCGCTGACCGCCATGCGCACCAACCTCGAGGTGCTGCTCCACCCTGGAGCTGCCCGATCTTGAGCAGCGCAAGGAGTTCGTCGGCGACGCTCATGCGCACCCAGAGTGTCTCGCAGGCAACGCTGACGGCGCTGGAACGGTTGGCGCAGGGGGAACTGAGCACGCAGGTTCCCGTTGATATCACCGAGTTGCTCGACCGCGCCGCACACGACGCGTTGCGTAGCTATCCCCAAGTGCACGTGGCGCTGCTGCCCTCGCCCACGGTGCTCATGGTCGGTCAGCCGGCCGGACTGCGACTGGTCATTGACAACGCCATCGCCAACGCGGTCAAGCACGGCGGCGCCACGGGAATACGTTTGAGCGCAGTCAGTTCCGCTTTCGGCGTGGAGATCACCGTCGACGACAACGGGTCCGGTGTGCCCGAGGGCGAACGCGCGGCGGTCTTCGAACGCTTCTCCCGCGGTTCGACCGCGTCACGTTCGGGATCCGGACTGGGCTTGGCCTTGGTGGCCCAGCAGGCCGAGTTGCATGGCGGAACCGCATCTTTGGAGACCAGCCCGATAGGTGGAGCGCGGCTGATGCTGCGCCTTCCCGGCCCGAGCTGAACGCTCGCTAGGCGGGTTTCGTGATTTCCAGGACCTCGGCGCCGGGGAGCGTCGCCAGGAGCGCGGTTCGGCCAACAGCTTCGAGCCGCGGACCCCGCTTCCGATGATGACCCGCGGCTGATCGATCACCCGGCGGTCGATCAGAATCGGCCACCCTTCGGGCAGGCCGATCGGCGTGATCCCGCCGTATTCCATGTCGGTGTGCGATACGGCGGTCTCCATCGCGGCGAACGAGATCTTGCGGGCGCCAAGGTGTTTGCGGACGATCCCGTTGACGTCGGCACGTGTGGTGGCGAGAACCAGGCACGCGGCATACCAGGTTCGCTCGGCCCGCTTCGCCTCGACGACCACGCAGTTCGCCGAAACGTCCAAGCCGATGCCGTACTGCTCGCAGAACGCCGCCGTATCGGCCAGCCCGGGATCGATGTCACTGACCCACAGTCCATCCGGGGCGTCCACGAGCAGCCGCCGCACGGGCTCGCCCACCAGGTTGGTGGCGCCGGCAACCGGGACGAACGTCAGCCTGCCTAGTTCCACAGTGGAGTTCACGATCACCCTTCAGTCGGTGTTGTCGGACCGGTCGCCGATGAACTCGACCAGCCGCGGGTCGTCGGAGGTGAACCTGTCCATCTCCTCGCCGCCATCGCAGCGCAGCAGCGCCACGGTGATGCCACGATCTGTCCGCGCGAGCACCTGCCAGACCGCGCCTTTTTGTAGTGTCTAAGTTCGGCAACCCGATCGATGTCCATGCTTCCACCATTTGACCGCATGAGCACTCGTGCGCGCATCACGCTCGCGCGCGTCTATGCCGACCCGCAGTTTACGGCGGTGAGCGGGTATTGGTGGAATCGGCTGTGGCCGCGCTGGCTTCCGCACCCGCGATCCGCGGGTCGGTCACTGGCTACCGAAGGGTCGCGCCGCTCCTGCAGACCTGCGGCACTGGTATTCACACCAGCCCCGAGCGGTTCGACCGAGTTCGCGGCACGCTACAACCGCCGAGCTCGACGAGGGGGAAGCCGCAGCGGCGCTGGCCGAATTGCGCGCCGTGGTGGACAAAGGCCCCGTCACGCTGGTCACCGCGACCCGTGACCTCGACGGCAGCCACGCGGCCGTTCTGGCAGAGCTGCTGTCGTAGGCTGCTGGCCGTGGAAGCAGCCCCCGCGCTCGCCGTTGCCGCGATCTTTTCCGTGGCTGGGCATGGTGCTGGCGATCTCCTTCGTCGAGGCCCCGCTGAAGTTCCGTGCCCCCGGCGTCACACTTCAGATCGGGCTCGGCATCGGCCGCCTGGTGTTTCGCGCCTTCAACGGCTGCGAACTCGCGCTCGCAGTGGTCGTCGCCGCGTCATCCGCGAGTCGGCACCACCTATCGCTCGTCGCCGCCGCCGTCGCTGCCGTGATCCTGCTCGCGCAGGTGTCCCCCGGCCCGGCGATCCGACGCCGTCCTGCGGGCCCGACGGGCCACGCATCGCGCGCGCACTGGCACACACTCGGCTGGGGAGCCGTCAAGGTGGAAGGCGGCCATCGCGGGCATCTCGCTGCTTGCCGCGTGAGACGATCGCTCGATGCGGCTGGGAACCCACGCGTTGGGCATCGGCGCCGGCGCCAGGCGGGCGGTGATCGACGCCGTCGCCTCCGCCGCCGAGCGGTGCGGATTCGCCCCCCCCTGGTCGGGGAGCACGTCGTGGACGGCGGACCGATCGACGTCTCGCCTCTCCCGCATGCCGATGACGGGCACATTGCCGTCCCGGCCACCGCCGACTGGATCAACCCGATCATCGGGTCGATCCAGTCGGCGGTGGCCGGGACGGCGATCTGCCCGTCATCGGCATACGGATAGCGAGACGTCGATCGGTCCACCATCACGACGTGCTCGCCCGACCACAGGGTGGCGAATCCGCACCGCTCGGCGGCGGAGGCGACGGCGTCGATCACCGCCCGCCTGGCGCCGGCGCCGATGCCCAACGCGTGCAACCCCAGCCGCATCGAGCGATCGTCTCACGCGGCGAGCAGCGAGATGCCCGCGATGAGCAGCCCGACCACCTTGACGGCTTCCAGGCCGAGTATATGCCCAGTGCGCGCGCGATCGTGGCCCGTCGTCACCCGCCAGGACGGCGTCGGATCGCCGGGCCAACCGCGGGCGGACCAGCAGCACCTGCGCGAGCAGGATCACGGCGGCGACGGCGGCGGCAACAACGATGGTGATGCCCGGTGGTCGACTCGCGAATGACGCGGCGACGACCACTGCGAGCGCGAGTTCGCAGCCGTTGAGCGCGCGAAACACCAGGCGGCCGATGCCGAGCCCGATCTGAAGTGTGACGCCGGGGGCACGGAACTTCAGCGGGGCCTCGACGAAGGAGATCGCCAGCACCATGCCCAGCCACAGAAAGATCGCGGCAACGGCGACAGCCGGGGCTGCTTCCACGGCCAGCAGCCTACGACAGCAGCTTGGCCAGAACGGCCGCGTGGCTGCCGTCGAGGTCACGGGTCGCGGTGACCAGCGTGACGGGGCCTTTGTCCACCACGGCGCGCAATTCGGCCAGCGCCGCTGCGGCTTCCCCCTCGTCGAGCTCGGCGGTATAGCGTGCCGCGAACTCGTTCTCAACCGCTCGGGGCTGGTGTGAATACCAGTGCCGCAGGTCTGCAGACGGCGCGACCTTCGGTAGCCAGTGACCGACCCGCGGATCACCCTTGCGGAAGCCACGGGCCACAGCCGACTCCACCAATACCCGCTCACCGCCGTCAGACTCCGGGTCGGCATAGACGCGCGCGAGCGTGATGCGCGCACGAGTGCTCATGCGGTGCAAATCGTAGAAGCATGGACATCGATCGGGTTGCCGAACTTCACACGCTGGCAGGATGCCGGCGCCGTCTGGCAGGTGCTCGCGCGGACAGATCGTGGCATCACCGTGGCGCTGCTGCGCTGCGATGGCGGCGAGGAGATGGACAGGTTCACCTCCGACGACCCGCGGCTGGTCGAGTTCATCGGCGACCGGTCCGAACAACACCGACTGAAGGGTGATCGTGAACTCCACTGTGGAACTAGGGCAGGCCTACGTTCGTCCCGGTTGCCGGCGCCACCGACCTGGTGGGCGAGCCCGTGCGGCGGCTGCTCGTCGACGCCCCGGATGGACTGTGGGTCAGTGACATCGATCCCGGGCTGGCCGATACGGCGGCGTTCTGCGAGCAGTACGGCATCGGCCTGGACGTTTCGGCGAACTGCGTGGTCGTCGAGGCGAAGCGGGCCGAGCGAACCTGGTATGCCGCGGTGCCTGGTTCTCGCCACCACACGTGCCGACGTCAACGGGATGCTCTGCAAACACCTTGGCGCCCGCAAGATCTCGTTCGCCGCGATGGAGACCGCCGTATCGCACACCGACATGGAATACGGCGGGATCACGCCGATCGGCCTGCCCGAAGGGTGGCCGATTCTGATCGACCGCCGGGTGATCGATCAGCCGCGGGTCATCATCGGAAGCGGGGTCCGCGGCTCGAAGCTGTTGGCCGAAACCGCGCTCCTGGCGACGCTCCCCGGCGCCGAGGTCCTGGAAATCACGAAACCCGCCTAGCGAGCGTTCAGCTCGGGCCGGGAAGGCGCAGCATCAGCCGCGCTCCACCTATCGGGCTGGTCTCCAAAGATGCGGTTCCGCCATGCAACTCGGCCTGCTGGGCCACCAAGGCCAAGCCCAGTCCGGATCCCGAACGTGACGCGGTCGAACCGCGGGAGAAGCGTTCGAAGACCGCCGCGCGTTCGCCCTCGGGCACACCGGACCCGTTGTCGTCGACGGTGATCTCCACGCCGAAAGCGGAACTGACTGCGCTCAAACGTATTTCCGTGGCGCCGCCGTGCTTGACCGCGTTGGCGATGGCGTTGTCAATGACCAGTCGCAGTCCGGCCGGCTGACCGACCATGAGCACCGTGGGCGAGGGCAGCAGCGCCACGTGCACTTGGGGATAGCTACGCAACGCGTCGTGTGCGGCGCGGTCGAGCAACTCGGTGATATCGACGGGAACGAAGTCGTCTGCGGTGCTCAGTTCCCCCTGCGCCAACCGTTCCAGCGCCGTCAGCGTTGCCTCGATCCTGCTCTGGGTGCGCATGACGTCGCCGAGCAACTCCTTGCGCTGCTCGTCGGGCAGCTCCAGGGTGGACAGCACCTCGAGGTTGGTGCGCATGGCGGTCAGCGGGGTCCGCAGTTCGTGGGAGGCGACGGCGGCGAAGTCGCGGGCGGATTCCAGCGCTGCCCTGGTGCGTTGTTGCTCGGTCCCGATGCGCGCCAACATGCCCTCGACCGCCTCGGCGATCTCCATCGCCTCCCACACGCCGCGCACTTGAACGTCGTCGGGGTTGGACTGGGCGTTGATGACGCGAGCCTGCCGGGCCAGCAGGCGGAACGGATCCACCATCAGCAACGAGATGACCCAGCCGACCACCACGGTGGCACCGATGACGCCGGCGCAGATCAGCAGGACGCGCCGATGCAGGGCGTCGATCTGGCGCTGGGTGTCGGCCAGAGGCGCGCCGAGAGCCACGGTGGCGGTGCCGGCGCTGAACGTCCGGACCCGGTACTCGACGCCGTCGATCGTGGTGTTCGCGTAGCCGTTCTCCAACTTCGGCAGGACGATGTCGTTGGGCACCGATACGGTCGTTGCGCCGATGCGGGCGGTGCGCACGAGTGCGCCTCGCGGTGCGGGTTGCTTCGATATCGGGTTCAGGGCGTCGTCGAGCATGGTGCTGACGGCGCCGAGGCTGCTCAACGAATCCAGCCGGCGGTCGAGCTGGCTGTACTGGTCGTTGGTGATGCCGACCCACACCCAGATGCCCAATGTGACGACCAGCGCGATGACCCCCACCGCCGCAACGATGACGATGGTGCGCAACGAGAGGATGCGCAGCGGCAACCGCCGATAGAAATGGTTCTTGAGCTCCACCATTGACCCAGCAGACGAAGTTGCCATCACAATACGGTGCCGACGCGGCGCGGGCGTCGCCGCACACTAACTCGCGGACCGCCGAACCAGGTCGAAGAAGGCCTCGGCCGCCGCATCGACCGCGTCGGTGTCCTCCGTGGCCACCAGGTCGAGCAAGAGGCCGCGGGCGACGGCCAGTCCCAGCCGCATCAGGGCCGGGTCGGCTTTCGCGCCCTGTGCCTCGAGCCAGCCGTCGACGGCAGCGGGGTGCATCCGGGCGAACGGCTGCTCACCCTGGACCCCGCGCGCGTAGCACTCGAAGAACAGCCGTTCGAACGGGCGCAACTCGGCCCGGCGAAGATCCGCCCACATCTCCGCGATCGCGGCCTCAGGCTCGGCGGGCAACTCGCGCAGCCTCGCCATCTGGCGGCTCTCGACCTGTTCGACGATCGCCAGCAGCAGCTCGTCGCGCGAGCCGAAGTGGTGGAGCAGCATGCGATGGCTGGTGCCGACCGCCGCGGCGATATCGCGCAGCGAGCGGTCGCCGATACCGCCCACCCCGACCTCCTGCACCACCGCCTCCAGCAGCGTCTGGCGCCGCCGGAGATCAGGTGGTCGGGCCATCGAGGTGGCGGACCCGCTCGCTCCGGGCCTTGAGGCCCGCGGCCTCGAGGTCGAGGTAGCGCCGGGTCATGCGTCGCATCGCCAGACCGACCAGGGCACCGACGGGGCCGCGCTGATCGATCTGCTGACGAACCAGGGTCCCGCCGTCGCGATCTGGGATGACGTCGTGGCGGGCCAGCGTCAAGCCGCCCGGTGACCGCTGTTCCCAGGTCCATCCCGCACCCTCGGTGAGTTCGGTGACCGTCCAGATCAGCCTCGGCATGCGCGGCTGCTTTATCGCGAAGTGCTTGCCGATGGCGAGGCCCGGCCCGTCGAGAGCGACGAGGCGGGTCACCGAAGCGGTCCATTCGGGCCAGTGCTCGACGTCGCTGAAGATGTCCCACACCACCGCGGCCGGTGCATCGATCTCGACGCCACTCTCGGTAATCATGTACCAGATGGTACGCAAATTCCGGCGAGTGCGAAACACCGTTGCGGATCGCCGATTGTCATCGGCACGTTAATTCTGAACGCCAAACTGCGGTCCGGCAGAGATCTCACAGAGGGGTTCCAGTGACCGTTACGGTAACCGGTCCACCATGCTGCAATGAACGGGAATCGAAATCCGAAAAACCGTGTGAAGCCGATCGCCGCGGTTGCCGGTGCGGCGGCGGTGATCATGGCCGGCGCTCTGACGGTCGCTTTTGACGGCGGCGGCTCGGCGCACACCAATGTGCTTGCGGGATCCGGTGATGCGCCGGCCAATACGACGTACACCCAACCCAGTGTCGCGGGGATGAGCATGGGCGCGACGGCGTCGGCGCCGCAGACACCCGCGACGACACCGGAGATCGCCTATGCGAAACCGCTCATCAAGGCGGGTGGGTGATGAACACCGGAGTAGGCGTGCGTTGCGCCCTCGCGGCGGGCGCGATTGTCGCGCTGGGATTGACGGGAAGCGCTGTGGCCGAAGCAGATTCGGCGGTGGACGTGACCGGCCAGAAATACAGCGACGCGCAGTCCGCGTTGAGCGGCGCCGGCATGACACCCGTCGTGGAGTCGACTGTCGGCGACCAGAAAGCCTGGCCCGACTGTGTGGTCACGCGGACGCAGAAGCGGGTTGTCGAACCGCCGGAGAATAGCGGCGGTAGCGCGACGACGCAGATGTTGGTGTCCCTCAATTGCGATGCGGGAGTGGCGACGGCCGATGTGCCCGGCAATTCGGTGGCCAGCCCCGAAGGACGGGCCGCCGTAGCGGCGGCGGCGTCCAAGAACAGCGGAGGTCCCACCAGCTGAGACGCGGAATAGCCTGCGGCGCCTTGCGGATTCGTCGAAGATATTGCTGACGGCCGCAAGGGGGACGTCGTAGGGGGGTTTGTGTGCGCATCGGGTGCCGTCGGCCGTTGTGTTACCTGACCGCGTTGGCGATGCTGCCGGCCTGTGGCGCGAGCGGCGACCGAGCGGACACGACGTCGACCGGTGCGACGGCGGCGACGACCGTCGTGACATCGACAGCGGTCGCCGCTCCTGCCCCGCCGCTGAGCCCCCGCACGAAGAACTGGGTCGACCTCGACGTCGGTGACTGTCTGCTGGATCCACCGCCGAGCGATCCGAGCGTGGTCACCGTCGCGGTCGTCGACTGCGCCACGAACCACGCGGCGGAGGTGTACCCGCCGCGGGTGCACCGCTCACGCAGTCCGCCGGGCGGTGACGTCGACGACGCTCAGCTCAGGTGGCGGCTTCGTTGGCAGCCTGCGCGGCTACCTCGAGCGCGGCCAGGTGCTCGTCGACCGATCGAAAACCTCTGCCCATCGTGTTGATCGACACGTGCGTGGCGCCGGCCCCGGCCCACGCTCCGATACCGTCGATGAGCGCCTCGCCGCTCCCCTGCCAGAGCACGCGCCCGTCGACACCGATGCTGTCCGGGTCGCGGCCGGCCCCCGTGGCGGCCTGACGAACCTGGTCGAAGGCGGCGTCGAAGTCCGGGCCCGGACCCATCTGCGGAAACCATCCGTCCGCCAGCCGGCCCACGCGGCGATAGGCGGGCGGCGACTGCGCGCCGATCCACACCGGAATGGGGCGCTGTACGGGCAGCGGTGCGATGCCGGCGCCCGTGACGCGGTGAAAGCGCCCGTCGAACGTCACGCTGCGCTGCGTCCACAGCGCGCGCAGGACCTCGATCTGTTCCTCCATCCGCACGCCGCGATTGCCGAAGTCGGTTCCCAGAGCCTCGTATTCCACTGCGTTCCAACCCAACCCGACACCGACACGCAACCGGCCGCCGCTGAGCAGGTCTACTTCGGCGGCCTGCTTGGCAACCAGCACCGCTTGTCGCTGCGGCAGGATGATCACCCCGGTCACCAACTCCAGGGACGTGGTGATCGCAGCGAGATACCCGAAAAACACGAACGGCTCGTCAAACGTCGTGCTGAGGTCATAGGGCCCGGTCCATCCCTGGTGTACCTGCGGATCGGCACCGACCACATGGTCATACGCCAGCAGATGGCTGAAGCCGAGTTCTTCCACACGTGCCGCGTAGGCGCGCACCGCGCCCACGTCGCCGCCGATCTCGGTCTGGGGAAACACGACTCCGATTCTCATGGCTTCCAGAGTGCCCTCGAATTCCGCCGACGGCGACGTCGGCCGCGAGCGGCTAGCCGTCCCAGGAGTTCCAGGACGTCACGGTTTCAGGGGGTGGCCGCTTCGCCGGTTTGAAGTCGGTGCCGACGGTGTAGGCGACGGGGAAGAGCGCGGCCTGGGTGACATGGTCAGGGATGCCGAGCAGTTCGGCGACCGCCTTCTCGTCGGACAGGTGCAATGTGGTCCACACCGAACCGAGACCGCGTGATCGCAACGCCAGCAGGAAACTCCATCCGGCCGGAATGATCGAGGCCCACCCGGATGCCGCGGCGAGCAGTGGGCCCTTGTCCAGGCGCTGCTCGATGCACGGGATGACGTGCACCGGCACATCGGCCAGGAAATCGGTTAGCGCGTAGGCGCTTTCGTAGACGCGCCGGGTCTGGGGATCGACCTCGTCCGCAGCCGCACGGGCCAGATGGTCCGCGCCCGCACGGCGATAGACGTCGGCGATCGCCGTGCGCTTTTCGGCGTCAGTGATCACCACCCAACGCCAGTTCTGGCCGTTGCTAGCCGTCGGCGCCTGCATGGCCAGGCCGATGCACTCGAGGATGACCTCGCGCCCGACCGGTCGCGACAGGTCCAGTCGTTTACGCACCGAGCGGGTGGTGGTGAGAAGTTCGTCAACCGCATCGATGTCCATCGGCACGGTCGCCAATCCTAGGCCGGAAGGGGGCCTCCGCGTCATTGGTCATCACCGTGCGAAACGTCTCTCACCCGCCGATCTCACCCGCGATCCCACGCTCGATGGCCGCGCGCGTCGGCGCAGGCAGCGCGATCAGCCCCTCGAGTTCCCGGTGCGCCAGCTCGTAGGCCCGCTGCCTCTCCTGCGAGGTGGCACCGTCATCCGACGCCACCCGCAGCAGTGACTGCGCGCGGGCCAGTCGCTGCTGCTGCTCTGCCGAGAAATCGGTGCGACGCCTGCGGACCGCCTCCGCTTCGGCCGCATCGAACGCGGTGGCATATTCCTCGACGGCGCCGAGGTACTGCGCGGCCGAGTCGCGGTCGTCGAGCAGGTCTTCGGCTCGCGCGGGTCGCAGCAGGTCAGCCCGTCGCTTCGCCTTGTGAAACCGGGTCGTGAGCGGATCGCGCATATCGGTCATGAGCGGGAAATCGAGCAGCTTGGCCGGGTCGAGCTCGTATTCCAGCCAGCGGGCGTCCGTTCGGGCGTGCTCCTCGACCACCCGTGTGATGGTCTGCCACTGGGCGGCGGGGCTGCTCGAGGTCGGCGCTGGTCCGGACAGAGTTTCCGGCCGCGGCGCGGGAGCAACCGACTCGTCGTGCCGTTCGCCGCGCTGTTTGGTGGCCGCCGAGAAGCCCTTGATCGCCGCGTAGATGACACCCGCCAGCGGCACGATGACGATGAGCAGCTCGATCAGACGGAACAACAGACCCACACCGCCAGGATGCCAGGGCGGCGCCTCAGCAGACCGTGAAGAGCTCCAGCTGGATGTTGTCGGGGTCGCGGAAGACCACCGTTGCGAATCCGAACGGTTTGTCACCGGTTCTGATGCCGGAGTGCTCGATGCCCAGCTCATCGAGCCACGCCGTCCAGGCCTCCAACTCCTCGAGGGTGCTCACGTGCAGTCCCAGGTGGTCCAGCCCGGTGCACGCCTCGTCAAACCGCTGACCGCGGTTGCCTGTGTTGGAGTGCAGGCCGATCGCCAGGCCCGACCGCGGTTCGACGAGCAGCACGCCGTAGCCGGTTTCCTCGCACCCGTAGTGGTGGAATCTCCCCGGCACCCGGTCCGCCCGGAACAGCCGCTGATACCAGTCCAGGCTGGCTTCGATGTCGCAGACGGTCAGGCAGACGTGGTGTACCCCGGTAACCGCGGGGGTGGTGTCGACGGTCATCCCTGGCTCCTTCGCTGCCGCGCATCGATCGGCCGACCGGATAGACGCAGCAGCGTACCCGGCAAACGACGGCGCGGGACCGGGTTCGATATCTCCGGGGTTCGCGCTGATCGGATGTCATGCGTTCAGCGCGGATTCCCCGACGATGCGGTGCGCACGCAGATCGTCGACGGCGTCACCGGTCAGGCCGATGCTGCGCAGGATCTCCTCGTTGTGCTGCCCGAGAGTCGGCGGTGCGAGCCGGTGATGGCGGCTTGGGCCCGGCGTCATCCGAAACGGCCAACCCGGGTAGCGGTGCCGCCCCGTGACCGGATGCTCGATCTCTTGGTAGAAACCGCGCGCGTCGAGTTGGGGTAGGGCGTACATCCGGTCGGGCGTCAGCACCTGTTCGGCCGGGACGTGCCGTGCGTCGAGCGCATCGACGATGTCTGCCGCAGCCCTCGTCCGGCGCCTGGGCGATCGTCGCCTCGGTGGCCGGGGAGATGTCGACATAGCGGCCACTCTCGGGTGCGACCCACCGGCCGTCGCGGGTCGGCCATTTGGTTTCCTCCACTGAGGTCGATTGATCAACACTGGGTGTACACCTGTCGGACATGTCCATCAATCGACTTCACCGAACTCAATTGACATCCAACAGGATCATCGAGTATTGACACTGCCCATCCCTATCGACTAGACACAGTGAAATCGGACAGATGGCTCTCATATGTCTGATGACGATGGCGTCGAGGGAGGCTGCTCTGCGTACCGAGTTCGCTCTGCACTCGCCCGACTTCTTCGCGGGTGACCCGTATCCGGCATACCGGGACCTGCGTGCGAGCGAGCCGGTGTGCTGGAACGACGTCACCAAGTTCTGGGCGCTGTTGAAGTACGAGGACATTCGTTATGTGTCCACAAACCCGGGCACGTTCACCTCGACCAAGGGCATCACCATCCCCGACCCCGTGATGCCGAACCCGGTTCAGGAGGGGAACCTGATCTTCACCGACCCGCCGCGGCATCGTCAGCTGCGCAAGCTGATCAACACGGGGTTCACCCGGCGGCAGGTGGCCATCCTCGAGCCGAAGGTACGGGACATCGTGCACGGAGTTCTCGCTGACGTCCGGCCCGGATCCACCCATGAATTCGCCGACGAACTGGCGGCGCCGTTGCCCACGCGGATGATCGCCGAACTTCTCGGCGCCCCGCCCGACGACTGGGAACAGTTTCGTCGGTGGTCCGATGCCTGCACGGGAAGCGCCGACCCCGAGATCGAGCTCGACTCGCTCGCGGCAATCGGAGAGTTGTTCCAGTACTTCCACCAGCTGATTGCCGCGCGGCGCGCGGAGCCGAGGAACGACATGCTGTCGATCTTGTCCACGGCCGAGGTGGACGGGGCGAAGCTGACCGACGAGGACCTGCTGAACTTGGCCTTCCTTCTGCTCGTGGCGGGTAACGAGACCACCCGGAACCTCATCGCGCTGGGCACGTTGGCGCTCATCGAACATCCCGGTGAATGCCGCAAGCTCGTCGAGAATCCCGCGCTGATCCCCGGTGCGGTGGAGGAGATGTTGCGCTGGACCAGCCCGGTGACGCATATGGCGCGGGAGGCGACGGCCGACACCGTTATCCGGGGCCGGCACATCCGCGCGGGAGACACGGTGGTGATGCTCTATGGCTCCGCGAACCGAGACGAGGAGGTCTTCGGTTCCAACGCAGAACAATTCACTATCTCTCGCCATCCGAATCCGCATATCGCATTCGGCTGCGGAGAGCACTCGTGCATCGGGGCGCAGCTGGCGCGTCTCGAAGCCCGCATCTTCTTCGAAGTACTGCTGGGTCGATACCCCGAACTCGAGCTGGTCGGTGACGTCGACCGGATGCGGGCCACCATGGTGCCCGGCGTCAAGCGGATGCCGGTGAGAATCGGAACGGGGTACTGAGCAGTGCATCTGGATTTCACGCCCGCACAGAAGGAGTTGCGCGCCGAAATCCGCGCCTCGCTGGCCACGGTGATGACACCCGAACGCACCGCGGCGGCCGCCGGCCGCATGGAAGCCGCGGACGCGAGGAGCACAGACGGCACGAGCGACGCCGTGAAGGAATGCGTGCACGCGCTCGGCGCCGCCAACCTGCTCGTAGCCGGCTGGCCGAAAGAATATGGCGGACACGGCTTTACCGCTTTCGAACAGTTCATCTTCTTCGAGCAGGCGCGGCGGGTGAACGCACCGATCCCGCTCGTCACCCTCAACACCTTGGACCCACGCTCATGGTCTACGGATCCGACGAGCAGAAGCAGAAGTTCCTGCCCGCCATCCTCGACGGCACCGTCGAATTCGCGATCGGCTATTCCGAGCCGTCCGCCGGAAGTGATCTGGCCTCATTGCCCCGTTGCGCGGTGCTCTCGAATCCGCGTACCGGATCGCGGTGATCAACACGTTCGGCGGCGGCGCCAACGATCTCCAGCGCGACATCGTCGCCATGGCAGGGCTTTTCATGCCTCGGGCACCGCGCGACCTCAGGGCTTCGGCAACACGGAATGGGGACAACAAGTGAGTGAGAACGAACGGGGTGCCTCCGTTTTCCGGAAGAAGCTCGACGCGCTCATCGGCCAACCGAGCGGCGGATCCGGCAACCCGACCGTGGCGCCGGACCCGGTGAACCAACCGATGATTCGGCACTGGGCCCACGCGCTCGCCGATATGAATCCGGTCTACCTGGACCCCGAGTTCGCCGCGAAGTCGCGGTTCGGCGGCATCGTGTCTCCGCCGGTCATGCTGCAGACTTGGACCATGCCCTCCCCCAAGATCGAGGGAATCGCCGAACGGGGTGGTGTGCCGATGGAGACGGTGCCGGCTGGCGTATCGACGGGGCGAAGGAACTCGTCCCGGCCGCTCAGCTCGCACATACGCTGCTCATCCCGGCCGCCGTAGAGGACGGCGATGTGGGCCTCTTCATGGTCGACGCGTGCGCCGACGGCATCGACGTCCGGCCCGCGACCACCACCAACGGTGATCCGCACGGCGACGTGTTTCTCGACGGCGCAGTCGTTTCCGCGACTTCATGCCGGTGCACCACGATCCCGAGTTCGCGAAAAAACAGGGATCACCGAACATGTTCACGAACATCCTCCCCACCAATGGGCTCTGCGTGCGTTTGCTCACCGACTGGGCGGGTCCCGAAGCGATGGTGACGAGGCTGGCGAACCGATTGGGCGTACCCGCGTTCCCCGATGATCCGTTGAAGTTCACCGGCAGTGTCACCGGCAAAGCCGAAGGCGTCGACGGCGAGGGGTTCGTCGAGGTCGACTTCAAAGGCAGTAACAGCCTCGGGGATCACGTGTCGGGGACGGCCACCCTCAGCCTGCTCGATCGTGCCGACGCGTGAGTTCACTCGGCGGAAAGGCGGCGATCGTCGGCATCGGCCAGACCGAATTCTCGAAGGAGTCCGGTCGCAGCGAACTCCAACTCGCCTGCGAGGCAGTCAAAGCCGCCATCGACGACGCAGGGCTGCAACCCGGCGATATCGATGGCATGGTCACCTTCACGATGGATTCCAACGAGGAGATCGAGGTAGCCCGCAGCGTCGGCATCGGTGACCTGACGTTCTTCACCCGGGTCCCCCACGGCGGCGGTGCCGCGGCGGGCACCGTGGTGCAGGCGGCGATGGCAGTGGCGACTGGCACGGCCGACGCGGTCGTGTGCTACCGCGCCTTCAACGAACGTTCGGGGTTCCGGTTCGGCGGAACCACCGCACGGTCATCGGGTGAGACGCCGCTGTGGCTGGCACCGTACGCCCCGTTCGGCTTGTTGACGCCGGCAGGATGGGTGGCACTGCACGCCCAGCGGTATATGTCGACCTACGGGGTCACCAATGAGGACTTCGGGAGGATCTCCGTGGTCGACCGAGCCCACGCGGCACGCAACCCCGACGCGTGGTTCTACGAGCGCCCCATCACGCTGGCGGACCACCAGAAGTCGAGGTGGGTCATCGAACCCGTGCTGCGGCTTCTCGATTGCTGCCAGGAAAGCGACGGCGGCGTAGCGATGGTCGTCACCAGCGTGGGGCGGGCCCGTGACCTGCCCAGGCCGCCCGCGGTGATCACTGCGGCCGTGCAAGGCGCGGCTTACGATGGCGAGGTGATGACCAGCTACTACCGCGACGACATCACGGGTCTGCCCGAGATGGGTGTGGTGGCCGAGAAGCTCTGGCGGGACTCCGGACTCAAACCCTTCGACATCCAGACCGCATTGCTGTGACCGCGACCGACACCCGCGAGCTCATCATCGAGTCCGCGTTCGCGTGCTTTCGTGAGCATGGTTTGAACAAGACGACCGTCGTCGATATCGCCAGGGCCGCCGACGTCTCGCGGAGCACCGTCTATGAGTACTTCCACGATAAGGCCGAGATCGTCGAAGCCTGCGCGGAAAGCTCGTCGCAGCGGTTCTACCGCGAGATGGCCAGGGCGATGGGGCGGGGTGAATCGCTCGAGGAGAAGCTGACGCGCGCGGCAGTGTTCGTCACAAGAGCCCGGCGATTCGTCGAGCCCGAAATGTACTTCGACGCAGATGAAGTGAGTCTACTGCTCACCAAGAACGCCGCTGTGCTGCTGCGCGAGTGCGGGGAGTTCTTGGCGCCGTACCTCACCGCGGCGAAGCTCACCGGCGAGGTGCGTAAGGAATTGGACGTTGCGGCGGCCGGCGAGTGGTTCGCACGCATGCTCTTCTCGCTGTTCAGCACGCCCTCGTCAATGTTCGATATGGACGATGACGAAGTGGTGGCGGATTTTGTGCGTTCTCATGCAGTGCGGGGATTTACGAACAGTCGTGTCGTCCGGACACGCTGAACCGTCGCATCGGGGGGCGAATCTTGCAATGGGCGTATTGAGAACTCCTGACGAGCGTTTCGCGAACCTGCCCGGCTATCCGTTCGCGCCCAACTACGTCAAGGTCGAGACGAAGGGCATACCCGCCCTCAGGATGCACTATGTGGACGCGGGCCCGGCCGATGCACCCAACGTTGTACTCGTCCACGGGCAACCCACGTGGTCGTTTCTGTACCGCGACGTGATCCGCCCCCTCACCGGCGCCGGGCTTCGGGTCATCGCACCCGACCTCATCGGTTTCGGACGCTCGGACAAGCTGACCGAGGCCACGGATTACACCTTTGCCCGCCACATCGACTGGCTGCACGGGCTCATCACCGGCCTGGAGCTCCACCAGGTCACCCTCGTGGTCCAGGACTGGGGCGGTCCGATCGGGTTGAGCGTTCTCGCCCGCCAGCCTGACCGGTTCGCCAGAGTCGTCGCCACCAACACCACCCTGCACACGTGCGATCCGGCACTGGCCGGTTGCCTCGCCTGGGCGCACCACAGCGTCGCCGATGACCGAATGATGTTGCAGGAAACACTTCTGGACTACGTGTCGTTCTACCGTCGGTCGCCCGACATCGTGCCCAGCTATTTCTTGAACGCAGCGGCGGGCCCGCTACCCGCCGACGTTCTCGCCGCCTACGACGCTCCGTTTCCCGACAAGACGTTCAAGGCCGGTCTGCGCCAACTCACCGCGCTCATCCCACTCACCCGCAATGATCCCGGCGCTGAGATCGGACGGACCGCGATGGCCGCGCTCGAACAGTGGCACCGACCGTTCCTGACCGCCTACTCCGATGGAGATCCGGCGACACGGGGGTGGGACAAGGTATTTCAGGATCGGATTCCCGGCGCTCGAGGCCGCAAACACACGACCATCGTCGGTGCCGGTCACTTCGTCCAAGAACAGAATGGTCCGGAGTTGGGGCGCGTCATCGCCGAATTCATCACGTCCACAACCTGATCGACCGGCGAGGGCGCGCCCCAGGACTCAGACCGACAACAGGCGCTGGAAGAACTCGCGGTAGCGCTTCAGCGCGATACGTAAGTCCTCCGTGGAAGCGTTTTCACCCTTGGCCCACTGCGCCTCCAGCCGCGAGCGCGTATCGGAGAAACCGATGGTGAGCTGCTCTACCACCTCCGACACCAGACTGTCAGCCTTCTGCACGCACTCTCTGGGGCTGTCGACGAATGCGGCCTGGACATCATCCCAGCGCGAACGCAGCCCGGACAGGTCGGTGTCGCCGAAAAGAGACGGAGAGGTCGGCGGGCCGCTCGCAGGCTCGGGCACCGCGTGTGACGGGCGGCTTTCGGCCGTCGGCGCCTCGCCACCCGCAGTCACCGGTTCCCTTTCGGCCGACGGCGGCACGTCACCCGCGGAAAGCGGCCGGCTTTCGGCCGTCGGCGCCTCGCCACCCGCGGAAAGCGGCTCGGGCTGTGCAGGCGGCGCGTCGGCGGAGGGATCGATTCGTGCGGCCGACCCTTCGGTCGTCCCCACGTTCGATTCCGGCCGGGGCATCGGTGCTTCACCAACTTCCGGTGTCGCAGCGCTGCGGGTTTGTTCGTCGTGGGTTGTCATGCCCGTGCCTCCTTTGGCGTTTCCTTGTCGGTCTCGTGATCGGCCTCGAGCAATTTCTCGAAGAGCGCCCGGTAATGGACGAATGCCTCACGCTGAGCCTCCGTGCCGATGTCGCCTTTCTCCTGTGCGAGGTGAATGACGTGGGCCGCTCGATAGTGCTCGACGACATTCGGATGATCGACCGAAATATCAGCCGCCCGCTGTTCGAAATCGTCTACCGGATAACCGCGTTCGCGCATCACCTGGGTGACCAGGCGGTCAGCGTCGCCCACCGACCTGGACGGATCGTCGACGAACGCCGTTTGCACCGCGCGCCAGTGTTCGGCGTACTTGCTTCGCGATTCCGGCGCCAGCGCGACGACGTCGAGCTTCTGGCGATTTCGTTCGCGCGCCACTAGTTCCTTCTCCGCGGCGCCTTGATCACCTGCGTCACCTACGGTCCGGTCGTACTCCGGACCGAAGTGACTCTTCAGCCGCTCGGTTCGCTTGCGCTGACCCGCCGAGCGCGCGAAGACCACCGCCAGTGCCACGACGACCACCACGACGATGGCAATAACTACCCAACTCCAAGCAGGCATTTCTCCAGACCTCCTCGTCCTCCAGGAGGGTGTAACCCGTGCGCGGTCTACAGAAACGTCAATTTTTGGCTACATCGCACCTGCGAGCCGATTCGTGACGGCCACAACGGGTTTCAGTCGGAACTAGAATTGGTCAAAAGGATCAGAGGTCTCCCAGATCATCCGGCACGTCGACGGCGTACTGCTCGAGCACGTCAAGGGGCACGACGTCGAGGGTTCGCTCGTGGGTGGAGGCCAGCACCACCGGTGCCGCGCATCCTTCGCTGTGCGCGCGAAGCCAGTTCGCGGCCGTCACGCACCAGCGGTCGCCGGGCGTGAGACCGGGGAACCGAAACTGAGGCATCGGCGTGGACAGATCATTGCCGATCGAGCGCTGGTGCTCCAGGAACTCTGCTGTGACGACAGCACAGATGGAGTGCAGTCCAACGTCCTCGGGCCCGGTCGAACAGCAACCATCACGGTAGAACCCGGTCAGGGGTTCGGTGCCGCATGGTTCCAGGGCGCCTCCCACGACGTTGCGATCAGCCATTGGTACATCATCTCTCCTGGGGCGGCGGTCCCGCCGCCGCGACTCGCACCGACAACCCAAGTGGCCCATGAACTGGTCGCGGAAATGGCCCTTACCCATGAGCCATTACGGGCCTAGCGTCGCATTATGAGAAGGCCGATCGTGTCCGCCGGAGGGGTGCTGGTGGCTGAAGCGGTCACGTTCGCGAGTCTGTATCTCGCGGCCGGTGCGCTGATGCCGTTGCTGGTGCTCTATCAGGAGCAATGGCAGCTGCCGGCGACACTCCTCACGCTGACGTTCGCCGTTTTCGCGGTCGGCTTCCTGGCCGCTGTCCTGACCGTCGGATCGCTGTCTGATCATGTCGGCCGACGTCCGGTCCTGATTGGCGCATTGATCATTCAGCTGGCGTCGAATGTGTTGTTGCTGGTTGCCCCTGATATCGGCTGGGTGATCGCCGGGCGCGTCGTGCAAGGTGTCGCCACCGGCATCGCAACGACAGCCTTTACCGCAGCGCTTGTCGAACTGGCTCCGCCGAACCGCAAGAGGCTGGGCGCGATCCTCGGCAGCGTCAGCCTGACCGGCGGTCTGGCCATCGGCTCCCTCCTCGCCGGTCTCGCGATTCAAATCACGGACATCGCGAATTCCGTCGTCTTCATCGTCCTCATCATCGTCACGGTGCTCGGAATCGTCGTGGTCGTGGTGTCACCGGAGACGGTGACCCGCGCACCGGGGGCGATCCGCTCGCTGATTCCGCGCGTAGCCGTACCACCGTCTGCCCGAAGCGAATTCGCCGCAGCAGTGCCCGTGATCGCCGCGATCTGGATGCTCTCGGGTCTCTCCGGCGGGCTCGCCCCCCGCATGGTTGGCAGCGTCTTCGGACTGAACAGCGGCCTGCTCAACGGGCTGTGCGGGTTCGTCGCTCCCGCGGCGTCAGCCGCCATCGGGCTCGCATTCGCCCGGCTCGTACCCAGACACGCGATGACCGTCGGCATCTGCGCATCCATCGTCGGGGCCATCGGCATCACCGGCGGCGCATCGGGGGCGGGCCTGACGATCATGATCATCGGACAGACGATCGCCGGAGCCGGCTTCGGTGCGTCATTCGCCGCCGCCCTCCGCCTTGTTCTCCCTCTCGCGGCGGCGCATCAGCGCGCCAGGATCGCCGCCGCGATCTACCTTGTCTCCTACTCCGCATTCGGAATGCCCGTCGTGATCGCCGGCCACCTGACGGCCACCATCGGCCTGGTGCCGACGGTGTGCTGGTACAGCGCCTCGAGCGTGCTGTTGTCACTCGTCAGCCTCGGAGCACAGCTGCGCCTGATGCGACGCCGGCCGAAGTCCCTAGCGGCCCGCCGGTTCGGCGACCCACACGCCCTCCCGCAGGACGCCCGCCACCGCCAGATCCGCGTCGAGCACCACCAGGTCGGCGGCTGCACCCGGGACGAGCCCCTCGCTGGGCAGTCCCAGCGCCCGAGCGGGATTGAGTGACGACTGACGCACGGCGGCCATCAGCGCCTCGTCGCGGGCAAGCCCACTGTGGGCGACGGCGAATCGGAATTGACGGTCCATCGGCGCGGTGCTGCCCGCAATGGTGTCCGTCCCCGCGACCCGCGCCACCCCGCCGACGACGTTCACCGTCATCGGCCCGAGTGGATAGACCCCGTCGGCCATGCCGGTGGCCGCCATGGCGTCGGTGATCAACGAGACCCGGTCGGGTCCGGCCGAGCGCAGGACGTGCCGGTAGATCGCCGGGTCGACATGCACACCGTCGGTGATGAGTTCGACGGTGACGCGGGAGTCTTCGAGGAGGGCGACGACGGGACCGGGCTCGCGACGATCGATCGGACGCATGGCGTTGAACAGGTGAGTGCCTACCGTCGCCCCCGCCGCGATCGCCGCCCGCGTCTGCTCGTAGGTCGCCTCGGTGTGGCCGACCGCCGCCACCGCCCCCGCATCGACGATCTGCCGGATCGCCTCGAGGGCGCCGGTGCGTTCCGGTGCGAGGGTGACCATCCGGACCGCCCCGGCACCCGCGCCGAGAACGCGGCCGACCTCACCGGCGTCCGGGTCGCGCATCAGCGACGGCTGGTGCGCGCCGCAGCGCCGGGTGGACAGCCACGGCCCTTCCAGGTGGATTCCGTCGATCACGCCCGCGCGCACGTCATCGGCCAATTCCCCGACCTGGCGCAGCAATTCGGCCGGATCCGCGGTGACCAAGGAGGCGACGAGTGTGGTGGTACCGTGCCGCCGGTGAAATGCCACGGCGGTGGCCGTGGCCGTGTGGTACGCGGCCGAGAAGTTGGCGCCGCCGCCGCCATGCACGTGAGTGTCGACGAAGCCCGGCACCACGGTCACCGCCCCGAGATCGCGGTCCGCAAGCCGGGTAGAGGCACCGGCACCGACGGCACTGATCGTGCCTTCGGTCACCTCAATCCACCCCGGCCGCAACAGCTCTCGTCCCGTGATGAGGGTATCCGCAGTCAGCAGCACTCAGATGCCCTGCCATTCCGGCTTACTACGGTAGGTCTCGCGGTAGTAATCCACGAGCTGAAGACGGCGAGCCGCAGCCTCGTCGAGCAGCACCGTCACATGCGGGTGATGCTGAAGGATGGTCGCCGGCCACAACGCGCTCACGGCGCCCTCGACCAGATAGTGCACGGCTTCGGCCTTGCTGCGCCCGGCCGCCACCAGGATCAGGTGCCGGGCCTCCATGATGGTCCCCAGCCCCTGGGTCAGGCAGTGCGTCGGCACCGATTCGACGTCACCGCTGAAGAAGCGCGCGTTGTCGATCCGTGTCTGCCGGGTCAGCGTCTTGATGCGGGTCCGGGAGGCCAGCGAGGAGCCCGGCTCGTTGAACGCGATGTGGCCGTCCGTGCCGATCCCGAGGATCTGCAGGTCGACGCCGCCGGCTTCGCGGATCGCCTGCTCGTAGGCGGCACATGCGACCGGGATGTCGGCGGCCAGGCCATCGGGGCCCCGGACCGCGCCGGCGGCGAAGTCGACCCGTGACACCAGCACCTCGTCGATGACATTTCGGTAGCGCTGCGGGTGGTCGGCGGGCAGGCCGACGTACTCGTCCAGGGTGAAACCGCTGGCCTGCCGGAACGAGATCAGTCCGGCATCGTAGCGGGCCGCCAGCTCGTCGTAGATCGCCAGCGGCGACGATCCGGTGGCCAGACCCAGGACCGCCGTCGGTTTGCGGTCGAGCAAGGCGCCGATCGCGTCGGCGCCGACGCCGCCGATCTCGTTGGCGCCCTCCAGAATGACGACTTCCATCGCGTTATTTGCTGGCAGTGAAAAGGTTTGCGCCGACGGCGATATCCGCGCCGCCGGTGACGGCATCGGACGGAATGACGTTGCCGGATTCCCGCTCGTCCATGACTACCACGGGGACAATGGGATTCAGCCCCTTGGCCTCGACAGACGGGACGTCGTAGGTGATGACGAGCTGCCCCGCCGTGACGTCGTCCCCCTGGCTGACGTGGGTAGTGAAGCCTTCGCCGTTCAATGCGACAGTGTCCAGGCCCAAATGAACCAGGACCCCGACATTGTCGGATGTCATGACGATGTACGCGTGCGGCATCAACTTCAACACTTTGCCGCTGACCGGAGCGACGGCCTCGATCACCCCGCGCGGCGGATCGATTGCGGCGCCGTAGCCGACCATGCCCTGCGAGAACACGGGATCGGGGACGTCGGAAAGCGGAACTGCACGCCCTCCGACCGGGGCGTGGACCTGCGTCGTGATCACTGTCGTGACTCCTTTGCTTGTGCGCACCAACAATACGAGCGTGACCGAAAGACGGTCTCGTGTTCGAGGTTTCCTCTAGGCTTCCGCTGAGCTTCGGCGGTGGCCGGCGGGTGCGGCAAGGGAGGGCCTTGGATAATGAGCGAGACGACGAAACGTGAAGGCGGGCAGGGAAAATCGGGCCTGCGAATTCCCGGATTCGCCCAGTTGCAGCGGCTCGGCAAGAGCCTCATGCTGCCGATTGCGGTGCTGCCGGCCGCCGGGATCCTGCTCCGTCTGGGCCAGGACGATCTGCTGGGCAGAATCCAGGCACCGGTCATCGGGCCGTTCTTCAAGGCGATGAGCGCCGCGGGCGACGCGCTGTTCACCAACCTTCCGCTGCTGTTCGCCGTCGGCGTCGCCATCGGATTCGCCAAGAAGGCGGACGGATCGACCGCACTGGCGGCCGTCGTCGGCTATCTCGTGGTGCAGGCCGTGTTCAAGACGATGTCGCCGGTGGTTCTCGCGGGTGAGGTCGACAAGGCGGGTGAGCAGGCCCAGATCAACTACAGCGTGTTGGCGGGAATCGTGGTCGGTCTGGTCACGGCGTGGCTGTTCGACCGCTATCACACCATTCAGTTGCCGTCCTACCTCGGATTCTTCGGCGGCAGACGCTTCGTCCCGATCGCGGTGTCGGTGGTGTGCCTGTTCCTCGCCTTCGCCATGAGCTACTTCTATCCGATCTTCGACGCGGGGCTGACCGGCCTCGGCAAGTTCATCGGCGGGTCGGGAGCCCTAGGTGCATTCGTGTACGGCTTCGCCAACCGCATGCTGATTCCGCTGGGCCTGCACCACATCCCCAACTCGTACATCTGGTTTTTGTACGGCGACTATCAGACCCCCGACGGCCAGGTCGTCACCGGTGAACTCACCCGGTTCGCCGCGGGCGATCCCACGGCGGGCATTCTGACCTCGGGCTTCTATCCGATTCTGATGTTCGGGCTGCCCGCGGCGGCGTTGGCGATGATCCATGTGGCGAACAAGAAACAGAGAAAGGTCGCGGTCGGCATCCTGTCGGCGGCGGCGCTGACCGCGTTTCTCACCGGGGTGACCGAGCCGCTCGAATTCGCGTTCATGTTCGTGGCGTTCCCGCTCTACGTCATTCACGCGGTGCTGACGGGGTTGTCCCTGGCCATCGCATACCTGCTCGATATCCACCTGGGCTTCTCGTTCTCGGCGGGGCTGGCCGACCTCATCCTGTACGGCACGGCGCCCGCCGCGAAGAACATCCCGTTGTTGATCGGGATGGGGGTCGTGTTCTTCGTCGTCTACTACGTGCTGTTCCGGTTTGCGATCACCCGGTGGAACTTGAGGACACCAGGGCGGGAGCCGGAAACCGAATTCGAGGCGGAGGAGCGAGCCAACCTCGGTGAGGGCGGCGGCGCCGATACCGTTCTTTCCGGGAAGGCCGGCGGCGGATCCGGTTCGGCGACCGGGACATTGACCGCACCCGCGCCGACCGACAGCAAGGCCGAGCAGATCATCGCAGCGTTCGGCGGCCGGGAGAACCTCGTGAACGTCGACGCCTGCATCACGCGCCTGCGCATGGAGGTGGCCGACAAGGACAAGGTGGATCAGACCCGCCTGAAGAGTCTCGGGGCCGCGGGTGTCGTGGAGGTGGGCAACAACGTTCAGGCGGTGTTCGGGACGGATGCCGAGGCGCTGAAGAACGACATCATCGAGATCCTCTAGGCGCCGCGGCGATGACATTCCCGACGACATTCCCGACGACGTTCCCGACGATGGCCTTGACGAATTGCTCATCGATCGGCTCACGCGAGAACCAGCGTCGGTAGTAGAGCGGCCCCATGAGCGCCGAGATCATCACCGCCGGGTCAGCCGTCGCGCTGATATCGCCTTGCTCCGCAGCGCGTTTGATCACGGCCCTCAACGGCGCGGCGTGCCCGCGCTGGATCGTGCCGTGGAGTCGGGCGAACTCGGGGTCGCGCTCTGCGACATCGACGATCGATGGCACGACCGATGACCACCGTGCGGTACCCAGCAGTTTGCCGATGTTGACGAGGATCGCCGTCACGTCGTCCTCGAGTGAACCCGTATCGGGAACGTGCTGTTCCGCGCTGATCATCGATGCCGCATCGAGCACCAACGCCTCGCGAGACGGCCAATGGCGGTAGATGGTGGTCTTCGCCACGCCTGATCGGCGGGCCACTTCGTCGACGGTGAATCCGCCGACCCCGCTCTGCGCGAGAAGTTCCTGAGCAGCCTCCAGAACGCGTTCTCGCGACCGCCGGATCCGGCGGTCGACCACGCCGTCATCGGGAGTCTTGCTCGCCATGCCCCCCATTCTGTCACAACGCTACGCTACTGTAGCGTAGCGTTTAAGCGATCAGGAAGGCAGACAGTTCATGGACCTCGTTTCGATTCGGATCATCACCGACGACCTCGAGCGGCTTGTGCAGTTCTACGAGCGGGTCACCGGAGTCACCGGCGTCCGGTACCTGCCGGTATTCGCCGAGGTGGGCATGCCGTCCTTCACCCTGGCGATCGGGCATACGCAGACCACTGCGCTGTTCGGTGAGGACTCCGCGCGGCCCGCGGAGAACCGCTCGGTGATCATCGAGTTCAAGGTCGACGACGTCGACGCCGAATACCGCCGGCTCGAGCCGTTGATCGACGAGTTCGTGCAGCCGCCGACCACCATGCCGTGGGGCAACCGCTCGCTTCTCTTCCGTGATCCCGACGGGAATCTCGTCAATTACTTCACGCCGGTCACGGCCGAGGCGATCAACAAGTTCAGCGGCTAGTTCTCGGGCAGGAACACCGCCGCAACGGCCGCGGCGACGACGGCAAGCACCAGGATCGTCACCGCGACGGCCGTCCAACCTCCTCCGTCGAAGGCCACCCCGCCGAACCAGCCGACCACACTGGACCCCCCGTAATAGAACAAGTTGTACAGCGACGAGGCCTGTGCCTTGCCGGTGGGAGCCGACTGGCCGGTCCAGCCCGACGCGATCGAGTGGGCGCCGAAGAAGCCGGCCGTGGCGACCACCAGGCCGACGAGAACCGCGATCACGTTGTCACTCAACGTGATCGCGATTCCGGCGACCATGATCGCGACCGACGCCAACAGCACCCGCTTCCGACCGAATCGGGTGGCCTTCGCACCGGCCAGCGACGAGGTCCAGGTACCGGCGAGGTAGGCGAGGAACACCAGGCTGACGGCGAATGGCGGCAGGAAGAACGGCGCCGCGGTCAACCGGAATCCGAGGAAGTTGTAGAGCGCCACGAAGCTGCCCATCAACAAGAACGCCTGCGCGAAGAGCGCGAGTTGCCTGCGTGATCGCAAGTTGGCGACCAGGCGGCCGGCCAGGCTGTCCCCGGGGTTACCGCCCGAGCCCCTCGACGGGGTGAAGCCGCGGGGCTGTGGGGCGAGCTTGACGAAGGCGAGCGCGGCCAGTCCGCAGATCAGCGCGACGGTGAAGACCCCGATTCGCCATCCGGCGATCTCGGCGACGGGACTGGAGACCAGCCGGCCCAGCAGACCGCCGATGGTGGTTCCGGCGACGAAAGTGCCCGCTGCGCGTGTCGCGTGTGAGGGGTCGATCTCCTCGGTGAGGTACGCGACGGCGATGGCGGGCACGCCGCCGACCACCAGACCTTCGAGGAACCGCCCGGCCAGCAGCAATTGATAGGTGGGCGCGAACGGGACGAGTAGCCCGACCGCGGTTGCGACGGTCACCGAGATCGATATCGCCCGCACCCGGCCGATGCGGTCGGCCAGCGTGGACCACGGGATGACGCCGATGGCCAGGCCGACGGTGGAAGCCGAGATCATCAGCGCCGCGTCGGCAGCGCCGACGTGCAGGTCGGCGGAGATCAGCGGAAGCACTGCCTGCGGCGAGTAGAGCTGAGCGAACGTCGCGACACCCGCGCAGAACAATGCGGCGAGCAGCCGACCGTACGCGGCAGATCCGCGGGCGTGTCCGGCCCAGGTCCGCGGAGTCGAGTCTTCGATCGTCACCGGTGGAACGGTAGGAGGCGGCATTTAATGTGTCCAATGCATAGTCCCCAGCAAATTCATGCAGCCACCGCATCATCGCTGATCGCCTGGCTAGGGGCGGGTCGAGGACTCCCTGAGAAATGTGACAAAGCGATCTGCCGGCGGCGATTGTGTTCGATCCGGGTCCCACACCAAGCCCACCTCGCGCTTGGCCCCGACGTTGGAGAGGGGAACGTGGACCACGTCGGACCGACCGCCATCTCCGGGAACCGGGACGACCGCGACGCCGAATCCGGCACCGACAAGACCCTCCACCGCGGGGATCTCGCTGGCCTCGAAGACGATGTCAGGGTCGAGGTTGTCCTCCGCCCACAGGGTGTCGGTGAGGTGCCGCAGTCCGGACTGGCTGCCGAGCACGATGAACGACTCCCCCGCAGCGGCAGACAATCGCACTCGGGCGCGCGCCGCCAGGCGGTGCCCGCGCGGCACCGCCAGGCACAATCGTTCGACATACAGCCGATGCCAGGCCAGGCCGGGCGCCTCCGGGCGCGGCGCGGTGATCGCAATATCGGACTGCCCGTTGAGCACACGGTGCGTGATCTCGTGAGCGGGACCCTGGAACAAGTCGAATCTGACACCGGGATCCGACTGCCGGAAGCGTCGAAGTTGCTCCGGCACGTACCAACTCGCAAGCGAATGAAGGAATCCCAACCGGACCCGCCCGGTACTGGGGTCGCGCAACGCGGCGATGCGTTCACTGGCGGATTGCATTTCGGCGATGCTGCGTCGTGCGTGCTCGAGCATGATCTCGCCGTACGCGTTCAACCGGAGTCGCCGGTTCACCCGATCGAACAACGGCGTGCCGGCTTGGGCCTCGAATCGAGCCAAGGCCCGCGACAGCGTCGGCTGGCTGACCGCCAGTTCATCGGCCGCCTCGGTGACATGTTCGGTCTCGGCGAGAACGACGAACCACTTCAGTTCCTCGAGATGCACTGCTCGACGATAACGAAACGGCATGAAGTCGGTGGCAGACATGCTGACGATGCATCAAGTGCGCAGCGGCGGTGGATGTTAGATTTCGCGGCGTTCCTCGGCGAAAGAGCAATGAATGACAGGCTTTGAGGGCAGGGGCGTACTGGTCACCGGCGCGGCTTCGGGCATCGGCAAGGCAGCGGCCGAACGGCTGCTCGGTGAGGGCGCCGCCGTGGTGGTTATCGACCTCGCGCCCGCCGGACCCGACGGTCTCGATCGTGACCGGTTCGAGTACCGGCAGGCCGACATTCTCGACGCCGATGCCGTCGGCGCCGCGGTGGCTGCCGTCGTCGCCGCAGCCGGCCGATTGGACGGCGTGCTGCCCTCGGCGGGAGTCACCGGCGGCGGACCCGTGCACCTCCTGCCCGACGACGAATGGGACCGGGTGGTCAACATCAATCTCAAGGGACGTTCGTCGTCACGCGGCTCCTACAACGCGTCCAAGGGCGGCGTCGTGCTGCTCACCAAGAACACCGCCATCGACTACGGACCCAGCGGCATTCGCGCCAACGCGATCTGTCCCGGATTCATCGAAACGCCGATGTTCGACTCCGTCGTCGGCATCCCCGGCATGGAGAGCGCACGAGAGGGCCTGCGGCACGAGCACAAGCTGCGGCGATTCGGTCGTGCGGACGAAGTCGCCGCGGTCGCGGCATTCCTGCTGTCGGCCGATGCCGGCTTCGTCAGTGGGCAGGCCATCGCCGTCGATGGCGGATACACGGCGGGCCGCGACCATCACGTCACCGAACTGACGGGCCTGGGCGAGCGTTAGGCCCTTCCGCCCCGTACCCCGGTCCGCGACTGTGTAGAGTCCGCAGCAACGAAGGGTGACCTAACAGTGCGACACCCCGGAGGGATGGGCGACCGACGATGACAGCTCCGCACCCGGACGTCGCCGGACTGCGTCTGCTCGTCGTCGGCGCCTCGTCGGGAATCGGCCACGCGGTCGCGGTCAGCGCCGCCGAACGTGGCGCCAAGGTGGCCGTGGCAGCGCGGCGGATGGAGCTACTGACCAAACTCGCCCACCGCATCGGTGGCACGGCATTCGAACTCGACGTGGAGAATCCGTCGGCCATCAGCACCGTCGTCGGCGCGGCCGCCGAAGCTCTCGACGGTATCGACGCCGTGGTGTTCACCAGCACTGTGGTGCCCTTCGCCCACATCGAGGACACGGATGTGACGACGTGGCTCCACGCATTCACGGTCAATGCCGTCGGTGCCAACAGCGTTTTGCGAGCCGCACTCCCGTACCTCTCCGACACCGGGGTGGTTCTGATCGCTTCGAGTCACGACGTGGGCCGCCCCCGTGCCGGCGTATCCGCCTACAGCGCAAGCAAAGCCGCGTTGGACGAGATTCTGCACTCGTGGCGCAGCGAGCACCCGGAACTGTCGATCGTGCGCGTCGGGATCGGCCCGACCGCCGACACCGAGATCCTCCGGGGCGCAGACCGCGACCTGCTGGCGCTGCTCTTCAAGTCCTGGGTCGAACACGGCCAGCTGCCTGCGCAGATGTCGGCGCTGCGGGACGTCGCCAACACGCTGGTCTCGCTGGTCAGCGCCGCGCACTCGAATCCCAGTGTGGTTCCCGAGATCGTGCAACTCTCTCCCCGCATCAGAGCGGCCGGCAAGAAGTCACCCGGCTCGCCCTGACCTGTGGCTAGGTGCCGGCCCCGGGCGCGAAGATCGGGACGAAAACGCTGCCGTCGTCGACGTCGTGACGCTCGAAGCGCACCTCCACGGGCATGCCGATATACACCGAGTCCGGTTCGCAGTCAACGATGTTCGATGCGATACGCAGATCGTCCTGCTCGTCCAGCTGGATGATGGCGATCACGTATGGAACGGGAACGGTGGGATTGAACGGTTGGTAGTTGATTGTGTACGTGAACACGGTCCCGTGACCGGACACCGCTTGTGCGACGAGTGCTGTCCCACAGTCGGGGCAGTCCGCGGCGGGCGGACTGACCCATAGTGCGCACTGCGTGCACCGGGCGATCATCAATTGCCCGTCGGCGCCGCCGGTCCAGAACGCCCGATTCTGATCATGGAGTTCGGGCAGCATCCGCGCCGGGGTCGCGGGTGGGGCATCTTCGGGCATGACAAGGAAAGTACATTCACCTGAGCTGTCGTCACAAAAATAGAGGTATGAACGGGCGGACACGATGAGCTACTTCGAAAAAGACGCGGTCATCACCGGCCTCGGCATCTCCCGGATCGGTCGCCGCACGGGCATTCCCGGCCTCGAGCTCACAATGGAGGCCACGCGTGCCGCCATCGAGGACGCCGGGCTCACGCCGCACGACATCGACGGAATCGCCACCTTGGGCGACACCTCGCCGACGGAAGTGCTTGCTGCACTTGGTAACCAAGCGACCGATCACACGCTCGGGTTCGATACCGGCGGAGTCCTCATTCCCGCCATGTCGGCCTTTCGTGCCGTGTCCGACAGGAAGGCGCGGCACGTGCTGGTCTATCGGACAGTCGCGATGCTGGGTGGCGCGATGACCGATACACCGGCCTCACCGATGCTCAACCCACTGGCCAACCCGCCCGTCGAGCCGAGGAGCCCCGGAACGCGCAGGAGGCTCAAACCGTTCGAGGACATCGACGAGCTACTGGCCGCCCACTCCTACTCGGCCGCGAACTGGGTGGCGATGCACTGCCGGCGGCACATGGAACTCTATGGAACGACCAAAGAACAGCTGGGCTGGCTCGCGATCAACAGCAGGCGCAACGCCGGACTCAACCCGCGCGCCGCGTATCGAGAGCCGATGACCATGGACGACTACCTGGCCGCACGCCCGGTGTCCACACCGTTCGGGCTGTTCGACTGCGACGTGCCGATCGACGGATCGATCGCATTGGTGGTCTCCCATGCCGACTACGCGGCGGACTGCCCAAATCGCGCCGTCGCGGTGGAGGCGATCGGTGGGGCCTACGGTTCGGGAGGGTGGTTCCATCGCGACGACTTCCCGAAGATGGCGTCGAGCGAAGCGGCGGCCGAGTTGTGGTCGCACACGGATCTCACTGCGTCGGATGTGAATGTGGCCGAGATCTACGACGGCTTCACGTTTCTCACGATCGCGTGGCTGGAGGCACTGGGCTTCTGCGCCGACGGCGACGGCGGTCCGTTCGTCGACGGCGCGACGCGGATCGCGCTCGACGGCGCACTGCCGTTGAACACCTATGGAGGTCAACTGTCCGCCGGACGCATGCACGGCTACTGGCTATTACACGAGGCGTGCCTTCAACTCCGCGGCCAGGCCGGCGAACGTCAGTTGGCCCGGCGACCCGAGGTGGCGGTCGCCGCGGCCGGAGGTGGGCCGATCGCGGGATGCATGCTGCTGACGTGCTGACAGGAAACGATGCAATTGTTGTATGTCGGTAGGGGCAACAGAAAGACATCTCACGAAGTTAAAAGTCAAGCTGCGAGGTCGAGAGGAGGTGGGAAGGCCTGATGTTCGTTGAAGGGCTGGTTGGTTTGGAGGCAGTGGTGGAGTTGGCCGAGGAACTTGTTGAACAGGTTTCGTTGGGCTTGATGGTTCCAGTCTCCGGCGGCGCGGCGGGCATCGAAGTGGCGGCGGGCACCGGGCGAGGCGCGCAGCGATCCCAGCGCCCAGATGTGGCCGACGGCGGCAAGGCGCCGATTCTTGATGTGTCGGTGCAGTACCAGGGTTTTCTTGCCACTGGCGCGGGTAACCGGTGCCGCCCCGGCGTAGGCCTTCAGGCCGCGGGCGTCGACGAAACGCGTGCGGTCGTCACCGATCTCGGCGAGCACCCGGGCACCGGCGAGGCTGCCCAGTCCGGGGAAGCTGGTGATGATCTTGGCGTCCGGGTGCTGGTCAAAATGGGCGGTCGCCGCCTCGGCGAGATCAGCGGCGGCAGTGCAGACGGCCTCGAACTGCCCGAGCAACGCGGTGAGTTGGATGCCCATCGCCGTCTCGACTTGGGGTGGTTGGTGCAGGTAGGTATCGGTGAAGATCTCGCGGAGCCGCTCGGCGTCCCGCTCGAGGTAGCGTTTGCGGCCGGCCTTGATCAGCAGCCGGCGCAGCCGGGTGGGGGTCAGTTTTGCGGCTTGGGCGGGGGTGGGTGCGGCGGCCAGGATGGTGCGGGCGTCGCGGCGGGCCAGGCCACCCTCAGGCAGGTCGGCGAAGGCGGCCAGCGCGGCCGGGTAGAAGTCCTTGAGCAGATCACGGACTTGGTTACCGATCTGTTGGCGTGCCCACACGGCGTCCTGTTGAGCGCGGGCCAAGACTCGGATCGCTTGGGCCAGTTCGGTATCAGCGGGCAGCACTCGGTGCGCACCGGGATCGGTACGCAGAATGTTGGCCAGCAGGACCGCGTCGGTGGCATCGGACTTCGCCCCCGAGACCTGATGCCGTGCCCGGTAGCGCGAGGCTGCCAGCGGGTTGATCGGGTAGATCGCCCGTCCGGTCGCGCGCAGCGCCGCCACCCACAGTCCGCGGTCGGTTTCGATCGCGACGGGTATCGAGTTGTCGGCGGTGTCGCCAGCTTCGGCCAGCAAGCTCAAGAATTCGGCGAAGCCGACCGCGTCGTCGTCGACGCGTCGCCGCGCCACCACACGTCCGTCGGCGTCGACCACGGCAACGTCGTGATGTTCTGTGGCCCAATCTATTCCGCAGTACAGCTCCAAGGTTTCATCACTCCTTCGATCAGTGTTCCGGCCGTTGCCGGTGGACTCACGCGGCGCCCTAATCGTGGGACTCGAAGGTCCGTCATCTCACTAGCCGTCCGTGGCTCCAGCACACCGCAGGACCTCGTTCTGTCGAAGAGCTCGAGGCTCGGGAACATCTGTCGGGAGGTCAGTCCTGCGGCAGGCTCGGGCAACGGCATCCCACCACCACACCACGGGATCTGCCGCCAGGCGCGCCGTTCTTTCTCAAGACGTCGAACGCCGGGAAGCACCAGGAATCACCCGGCGGCAGACCCGATCAGGAACAGCCCGGCCAACTCGACCGGGAACCCATCCCTACTCAACGATTAGGAAGCATCCATGTCCACCTGGCTCATCACCGGCTGCTCGACCGGACTCGGCCGCGCGCTGGCCGACGCCGTCATAGGCGCCGGCCACAACGCCGTCGTCACCGCGCGGGATGTCCGGAAGGTCGCCGACCTGGCCGACAGTGCACCCGATCGCGTACTTGCGGTCGCCCTCGACGTGACCAACTCCGAGCAGGTCGTCTCGGCGGTCAGTCAAGCCCAGGAGCGTTTCGGCGGAGTCGACGTCCTGGTCAACAACGCCGGTTACGGTTACCGCGCCGCGGTCGAAGAAGGCGACGACGCCGACGTGCGGGTCCTGTTCGAGACGCACTTCTTCGGCACCGTCGCGATGATCAAGGCGGTCCTACCGGCAATGCGGGCCCGTCGGTCGGGGGCGATCGTCAACATCTCATCGATCGGCGCCCAGCTGACCCCGGTCGGATCGGGTTACTACGCCGCAGCGAAGGCCGCCATGGAAGGCGTCAGCGGATCACTGCGCGGTGAGCTCGCTCCGCTGGGTATTTCGGTCACCGTCGTTGAGCCTGGCGCATTCCGAACCGATTTCGCGGGTCGCTCACTCGCCCAGTCGTCCACGGTCATCGACGACTACGCGGCGACCGCCGGGCAACGTCGCAAAGAAAACGACACGATGCACGGCAACCAGGCCGGCGACCCGGGCAAGGCCGGTGCGGCGATCATCGCGGCCGTCGAATCAACCGACCCGCCAGCGTTCCTGCTCCTCGGACCCGACGCGCTGGCCGCCTACCGCCACATCGCCGACGAGCGCACCAAGGAGATCGCGAAGTGGGAAAAACTCTCGGCCAGTACTGACTTCGACTCCTAACTGCGCGGTTGGTTTCGCATCGTCTCCAGATAGTCGAGCGCGGCGGCACCCTCGTCGGCGAAGAAGACGAGTTCGGCGAGCGGCACCGGCAAGAACCCGTCCTCCTCCATCCGCTGGAGCTGGATCGCCAAGCCGTCGTAGAAGCCCGCGGCGTTCAGCAGGACCACCGGCTTGTCGTGCCGACGGTGTTTCCTCAACTCCAGGATCTCGGTGGCCTCATCCAGCGTGCCCAGCCCCCCGACCATCACCACCACGGCGTCCGCTCCGGCCAGCAGCAGTGCCTTCCGTTCGGCGAGATCCTTGGCGATCACCATCTCATCGGCGTCCTCGCGGGCGAAGGCCCGCAGGAACTCGACCGAGACGCCGACGAGCCGGCCACCGGACTCGCGCACTCCGTCGGCGACGACTTTCATCAGACCTGTATCGGAGCCACCCCATATCAGCGTGTGGCCGCCCCCGCCGATGAGTTCGGCGAACTCGCGGGCCGGCCGCGTGTAGCGCTCGTCGAGTTCGGCGGCCGAGACAAAGACACAGATTCTCATGGGCAGTCTCGAATTCTCCTCGCACGAAAGGTCATCGCACCAACCTAAAGAATGCCCGAAGATCCTCGACGAACAGCTCGGGTTGTTCGAACGCCGCGAAGTGTCCGCCCCGAGGCATCCTCGACCAGCGGGCGATGTTGTAGTGTTCCTCGCACCAACGGTATGGAAAACGAAAGATCTCTTTGGGATAAGAAGCGATACCCGTCGGCAAGTCGACACGGGCCACCGTCCTAAGGAAATCGGCGCTCTCCCAATACAACCGTGCCGACGACGCGGCCGAGCCGTTGACCCAGTACATCATCACGTTGTCGAGCAGTTCGTCGCGCGTGAGCACGTTCTCGGGATGGCCGTCGCAGTCCATCCAGCTTCTGAATTTCTCGACGATCCACGCCATTTGGCCGACCGGAGAATCCACCAATCCGTAGCCCAGCGTCTGCGGCCGCGTGGACTGCTGTTTGAAATAACCCGAGTCGAGATCGTCGTAGGACGCCAGTTGTGTCAGCACGCGCCGCTCGTCGTCGGTCGGTTGGGCCGTACGGTTCGAGGGAGGCGCGCTGACCGGCATGGTGGTGTGGATCGCCACGCACCGGCCGCGGTTTCGGCCGATCTGGGTGGTCACCGCCGCGCCGCCCCAGCCGCCGCCCTGGGCGCCGTAGCGGTGATAGCCGAGGCTGACCATCAGGGTGTTCCACACTTCGGCGATCTTGCCAACCCCCCAACCTGTTTTGGTGGGCTTGCCGGAGAAGCCATAACCGGGAAGCGACGGGCAGACCACATGAAAGGCGTCCTCCGCTCGCCCGCCGTACCCGGTCGGGTCGGTCAGGGGCTCGATCACCTTCTGGAACTCGACAGTCGACCCGGGCCAGCTGTGCGTGAGCAGCAATGGGAAAGCATCGGGATGGCGTGATCGGTGGTGGATGAAGTGGATGTCGAGCCCGTCGATGTCGACGAGGAACTGCTCGAACCGGTTCAGGGCGGCTTCCCGCGCACGCCAGTCGTAGCCGTTCAGCCAATAGCCGGCCAGGTCGCGGGTGTATGCCAACGGCATGCCCTGGCTCCAGTCGTCGACGGGCCCGTTGTCGGGCCAGCGTGTCCGGGACAACCGTAGACGTAGATCCGCGAGATCGTCTTCGGCGACATCGATCCGAAATGGCCGGATGTTGCTCATCGAGAACCGTTGTCGGAGCGCGGTGCGTCGACCACCGTGATGATGCCGGCGGGTTCGCTGAGCGCATTGAGGGTCTGCGCCGCCGCGAAGTCGATGTGAACGCACGGGGCGGGCGGCAGGTCACCGTCGAAATACGTGCCGGGCCCGTAGAAGTAGCCGTACCGCAGGATGACGCCGTTCACCGCGAGCACGGCGTCCTCGAGCCAAGCGACCGCGTCGGCCTCCGGGCCGGGACGCATTGTCCACGCGACGCTTTGGGCCACGATCTTCGTCTGGGGCAGGTTCTCCAGCGCTTCGAGCAGATTGCGGGTGCCCTCACGCCTGATGCGCGCATTGACCAGGGACGCCTCCGGCAGGTCGTCCAGAGCGTCGGGGAGGTCCGTCAGTTCGTGCAGAAGCAGGTCGGGCGAGAACCAGCGAACGGATCTGCTGAGACCCTGGCGGTCGAAGACATTGCAGACAATCGGTTGCGCGCCCATCGCTGCCAGTCCGCTGGCCTTCTCGTCGGACCGGGTCATGGCCCCGACCGTGTGGCCTGCGTCGATCAGCAGTGGCACGAGGCGTCTGCCGATGACACCGGAGGCGCCGGCAAGGAAGATGCGCATGCCCGTCCCTGCGGCGCCGACGCCGTCCGCCGACCCTTCGCGGACATGCGCCGTCGTCGTAATTCGGGAAGTAGTCATGATTCTCAGTGGTTACCGAGCAGGTAGGGCATGCTCCCGTAGGGATAGAAGCTGACGACCGGGGCGCTGCCGGTGATCTCCACATTGCCGGGTGACTGACACGCCTTTCCCGTGACGGTCGAGATGCAGTCCTTGTGGAAAGGGGTCGGAGCCGCCGCCGAAGTCGGTGCGCTCATGATCGCTGCCGCGGCAGCGCCCGCCGCGAGCAGCGGTGTCAGGTATGTCGGGTTGACTCGCATGGCGATACTCCTTCGTTGAACTGATACTTCGACGCTACGCCCGGAGTGGCATGGAATTCTGGTCCATTTTGAAGGTAAATCAATGGGCCACTTTGCCACGGGACTCATTCGAAACAGGCTCAGAACTACCAGAATTCGCCGATGGAACGCGACTGTGACGCCACGGCGCGATCCGGCCCGAAAATTCGCCCTGCGGTTACCTTCGGCGCGGCGGTTAGCCGCGTGCGGGTCGGCCGTCGCCGGATGCCTGCTCTCGGAAAGCGATGGTGAGTTGGACGCGTGATTTCACATCGAGTTTTCGGAAGACCGCCCGCAGATGCGTGTTGATCGTGTTGGGCGAAACCCCCAACTCGACTGCGGCGGAACGGTTCGTGTGCCCCGTGCTGATCAACTCGACGACGCGCAATTCCGTCGGCGTCAGTGCCGCCCAGCCCGTCGGCGGCCGCTGCGCGGGATGGCTTATCCGGACGCCGCGGATACCGTGGCTGCGTAGACGTTCCGCCACCGAGCGACTGCTCGAGACCGCTCCGACCCGTCGATAGATCTCCGCCGCCTCCACGAGCGACGCGACACCCGCGTCGTTCCGGTTCTGCTCGAGCAGCATCGACCCGAGGTCGTTCAGCGCGTCGGCGAGCACGAGGGGCCGCGGTGATTCCCGGAGCAGGCGCACCGCCTCGGCGAGCATCCCGGGATCGTCGGCCAACGCGCCGCGGATGTGCAGCGCTGTCCCGTCCAGGGTCGGGACACCCGGATTACGTTGGGCGACAAGGTCGGCGATGTCAGCCGCGTCGAGAGCGAATTGCCGATCGCCGGCCTCGAGGCCGATGCGAGCCAGCACTCGCATCCACGGCGGCAACCACGGCCAGGATTCGCGCGACTCCTGCGCGGTGTCGAGCAGTGGCCGCAGAATCGCCAAACTGGCGCTGAAGTCACCGACTTTGGCCGTCACCCAGCCCCGCATCAGATCCAGGCGGGGCGCGCGAAGCTCCTCTGAGGACTCCGCATCGCCTTCGACGGGTTTGACCAACTCCGCCGCTCCGGCCAGATCGCCGCGATAGATCGCCACCGCAGCGAGCACCATCCGCGCGTTCAGCCGGTATGCGTGGTTTCCGGTCTCGTCGGCAAGCGTCAACAGCGTGCGCGCTCCTGCTTCGGCGGCATCGAATCGGGCGAGATTGTGGTCCTGCCACATCTGGGCATAGAGCATCGACGGCAGCAGTCGGTCGACGGCATCCTGAGCTTCGCGGATCTTGGCCAGCATGGCCTCTGCGTCGTCGTAGCGATCCAGATGCTGAAGAGTCCGGATCTCTTCGGCCTGATGCGCCCACGCCGAGAGTCGGCGGAGATCGGAGAACCGCTCGAGCGCGAGCTGATGGCGGCCCTCATTGCGGGCGGCCTCGATCAGCGCGACGACGGCAAGCCGCTGGGATTGCGTGTCCGCGAGTCGCAAGCCGTCGGCGAGCGCGGCCTGAGCCAAAGCCTCGGCCCGCGCCGCCGGTTCGGTGCCCGCTGCGGCCAGCGCCTGCATCGCGGCCAGTTGAGCGCGCAGCGCCGGAGAGACACCGCCCTGCGCCAGCGCGCTGTCGGCGCGCCGTTGCACCTGCACGTAATCGCCGGTGCACCACAGCGCCCGGCAGGCCTGCAGTTCGATACGGGCGATGGCCTCGGGCTCGACAGCGACCGACAGGAGTCGATCAGCGATCGCCAGTGCCTCACCCTCTCGCTGAACGTTGACCAATGTCTCGGCCGTACGTTCTCCGGCCAGCAGCCACAGTGGATGGGTGTCCGACGTCAGCGCGAAAGCCTGTTGCGCCAGTTCGGCGGCCTGATCCGGCATCGAGGCCATGCATTCGCGCGCCGCCTGTTCCAGAGCGAGGACGGCTTCCTCGTCGTCTCGGGTGGCACTCGCGCGGAAGTGCGTCGCGGCGGCCAGCGCCGACCTGCCGTCAGCGACGACGTATCGGGCACAGAGGCGGTGCAGCGCCCGCCGATCGGTCGGAGCGATGTCGGCGTACACGGCATCACGGACCAGGTCGTGGAGGAAGAACAACTCCCCGTCCGCGGTGCCGAGGAGGCCGTTGTCGACGCCCTCGCGGGCCAGCATCCCCATCTGTGCTTCCGAAACGCCCCCGAGCAGATGTCCGGCATCATCGATGCCGAGTGCACGTCCCCATACCGCGGCGAGCCGTATCAGGGCGGCTGTCTGTTCCGACAGCCCGACGAGTCGCCCGCGCACACCGACCGACAACTCGGCGTGGAGGTCGCCAAGACCCTGGCCCCGCTCGTGTCGCCGCGCGAGTCCGTCGATCACCTGAACCGCCCAGAACGGGTTGCCTCCGACCCCGCCGAGCAGCTTGCGGGTCTGCGGCGAGGGCTGTGCGCCCAGCCGATCGATCGCAAGATCGTCGATGTCGTTGAGCGTCAACGGCCCGAGGGCGATGCGTGTGATCGTGGTGGCTCCGTCGGTGCCCGCGATCACCTCTTCGAGGGGGTCGCTGGGGACCCACCTGCTGGTGACGGCCCACACCACGGGAGACCCCGCGAGCCGGGCCGGCAGCACCCGCAGCGCGAACCTGGTCAGCGGGTCGGCCCACTGCACATCGTCGATGGCGATCAGCACCGGCGCGTGTACGGCCAACTCCTCGAGCAGGGCACTGATCCGATCGACGAGCCAGAGCGGCTTGTCGTACAGCGGCGCGAGGCTGGCGAATGCGTCGCCGGGTAGCAATGGTTGCGGACCGGACCGAAGAGAGACCAAAAGTGGCGCGCCCGGAGCGATCTGGTCGCCTTGTTCGGCTTTGCCGCTGCCGACGCTGAACCCGGCGCGGGAGGCCTGCTCGACAAGGGCACGTAGCACCGCCGACTTGCCGATACCCGGCTCGCCGCTGATGACCACGAGAGCGCCCTGTCCGGTTCGGGATGCGCGGCGCAAGGCATCGAGCGCGCGGGACATCGCCTCGCTACGTCCTCTGAGAGCGACCTGCGCCATCAGTCGTCCATCCCGTCATGCCCCGAAACCGACACCCCGGACGCCGCACACCGGGCGGGCGCCCATTCAGATCCTGTGAACGGGTGACAACCGGGCCCGCCTCCCGGGTCGATCCGTCCGCAAGCAATCCGTCTCACCCGAGCCGCCTGACTGCGACGGGCCGGCAGTGCCGCCCCTTCAGCGCAACCGCGTGATGTCTTGATGAACGCCGGGGTGCCCGAATGTGATTCCCCCGTCCCCCTCGTATACCGGCTGGCGGGTAATGCGAACGAACGATCTTGATGCCTGTGAGTCTTCACAGGCGGTTCGGGCACGGGTGCAGGCTCACAGCGACGTCCCAAACCCCTTCGGGAGGGGTGCGATTGCACGGTCGGACCCAGGGTGGGCGACGGCATCTGCGGCAACGCGACGGCGCGCCGTCAGTGTAAATACCCTCCGGACAGCATATTCCGGCTAACTCCGTCACGTGTGGCCCCAAAGATCGTCAATTCATGCGATGGGCAAGCAATGGCGATGGTGGTTTAGTCATCGCTGCTTGTGACGTTACTCGCAAGTAAGTTCCGCCGTGTTGGCGATCACATCCAGTCCAAGGGGTTCCACATGCAAGCAGCCGTTCGTCCTCGATATGCGGCAGGTGTCGCGCTCGTCGGGGCGAGTCTCGTCGCCACCGCGACCATCGCACCGATGCCGGAGATCCATCTGCCCGCGGTACACCTTCCGGCGATCCATATGGCGGACGTCGACCTCGCCGCGGTGGTGAACCCGCTCGAGGTGTACAGCCAGGTCTTCCAAACCGCCCTCACCAACGCGAGCACGTTGTTCAACAACGGGAATGTCGGCCAAGTTCTGCAGCAGATCATCGCGAACCAGGCCAGCAGTTTCGGCACGCTCGCCAACGGCCTTCAGGCCACCGGCGGGGGAATCGCCAACGCGCTGGCACCAGTCACCACCCCTTGTGCAGACGGCGGTCAGCCAACTAGCCGCCGGTCAGGTGTCGGATGCGGTGAACACTTTGCTCGTAGGCCCCGTCTCGTTGGTCGTGCCTGCGCAGGCTCTTCTCCCCGCGCTCGAGACGGTCCTCACCACGCCGTTGCAAAACTTGATCAACGCCATCCACTCGTTCAACGCCGACCCGCTCGCTACCCAGCTTCTTCTCAGTAGCTTCATTGCGCCGCTGATCAGCACGCCTGCGGCTGCCGGTGCGGCGATCCAGAATGTCATCAACGCCGTCGGCACGGGTGACCCATTGGGGGCCTTGAACGCGATTGTTGCGGCTCCGGCCACGATCGCTGACGGTTTCCTGAATGGCGGCTATGGACCCGACCTTGGGCCGATCGTCGGCCTACAGGGGGTCATTGTCAAAGCCGGCGGCCTGCTCAGTAGCACCACATTTAGCATCGGGCCCAACGGCGAAATCCTCACCAAGACCGGTGGCCCAATTGCCGCGATGGAGCAACTGATCAACCAGATCGTCACGGCGATCAGACCGCCGAAGGTAGTGCCGCCGGCGACGGCCGAGGTCGCCAGCCTCCCCAAGGCGGCGGCCACGACGGTCAACCTCACAACCGGCAGCACCGCGGCAAGCGTTCCCGCGACGGCGGCGCCCGCCACCGACACCGCCGCCGGGACCGACGCGACCAAGCCGTCCACCCAGACGCCCGACGCGACCGACGGCACTGTTGCCGACACGCCGAAGGACGCCACGGACGCGACGACGGACAGTTCCGACGCCACCACCGGCAAGAGCGAATCCGACAGCACCACAAAGGATTCGACGAAGCCTGAGTCAACCGACGCCTCGGACGGCGCCGATACCAAGTCGGGTACCGACACCAAGTCCGGCGCCGACACCAAGGCCGGCACCGACACCAAGTCCGGCAACAAGTCGGAGCCGCAGAATTCCGCGGGTTCGGCTTCGAGCACCGGCAAGCCGGGTGGCTCAACGGGTTCCACCGCCGGCCACGAGAGCTCGTCGGAGCAGGCGGGCGCGTCCAAGCCCGCCAACTCCGGCCCCTCGGGTGCGGGCGCCGAGAAGGGCGAGAACCACGCCTCGAAGGCAAGCGGTTCCGCGTCGAAGGGTAAGTAGTCCTAGCCAGTTCTCGAAACGACCGGTAGGCCTCCTCCGTCCGCATGACGAAGGAGGCCTACCGTCGTTTACCTCTAGCCGAAGAGCTGATCGAGCGCTCGGTGTTCGAGTTCGATCCATCGATTCACTTGAGCCCGAACGTCTTCCACTTCGGCCGGGCCCAAGTGCCTCGCCCCCTCCGGAGTGATTCGGCACACGTCCATCGGGCCTCCGACGCTGGGCGATGACGCGTCCAGTGCGTCGAGCACGCGAAGCGCCGCCACCACTCCGTAGTCGATGTCACGTTCGGTCATCCGAAAATGCGCGAGCAACGCATGTGCCTGCTGGGCCATCGGCGCGCCGTTGCCGACAGCCTGGAATCCGGTCTCCTCGTGATGTCCGATGAGGCCGTTCGGATCGAGGTCGACAATGAATGGGACGTCGCCGGCATAACCCGCCGCAAGCACGTAGGTGGCGGGGGTGCCAGCAGATTCCTGGCCCGGCACGTTCGGGATGAAGTTCTCGTAATGCTGTTTGAGCACCGGCAGCACCCTCGATTGGAGAGCGTGCCCGACGTTCTTCGCCTCGACGACGGCGTCGGCCTCGTCGTTGAAGATCTGTTCGATGTCATAGAGCACCGCGCGGGATCCACTCCCACCCCACGCAGCGTGGTCTCCCAGTGGGTGCAGCTTCTGCGCGGGATACGACAGCCCCCTGCCGGGATCTGTTATCTGCGAGTCCGACGCCAGCACGATGCCGTTCGCGCAACGCAATGCAAGGACGACGGTCACGGGGTCAGTGCACCCGTTCGATGTCGGGCAACCGCCAGGTTTTGTCGAAGAACGGCTTCTGCGGACCGTAGAAGCGGCCGAGGACCTCGAAGCGACTCCCCCAGCGCGTCGGGATCCAGTTTGTTTCGTTCCCGGCTGGTGGCGCGGGTGCGAAGAACAAATCGACTGAACCGTCGTCTTCGACGTGCAGACCCGGCGTGTTCGATGATCGGCTGGCCCAAGGCATGTCGCGGATGAGGGTGTGGGTGTTGCGGTCGTAGGCCGTTGTCGACCAATACAGCGTGACCGGGACGTCGGGTGGTACGGCCAGTCGGTAGGTCGCCGCTCCGTCCAAGGGGTTGCCGTCCTTGTCGTTGATGGTCATGAGGTAGTACTGGCCGGCGCCCATTTTTTTGGCGCTGAAGAACGCCCAGGAATGGGTGATGCCCCGATCGTCCACCGGGTAGCTGTCGGGATCGTTGAAGCCTGCTTCGGATGCCTCGACCAATTCGGGGGAACCGGGGAATGCCCAATTGGCGTTGTCGTAGAACGTCGTGGTGAACACTGCTTCGTATCGGCTGTCAAGCCACGCGTGCACTTCGTCCACGGCCTCGGAAAGCGTGGCCCGCGCCTGGTCGCTCGGGGTGAAGGGGCGCCCCTTCACGATGCCGACCGACTTGAGGCGATCGATCATGGCCTTGTCGCGGGTCAACCAGGGTTCGGATTGCACTCGGCGGTCGAGAGCTTCGAAGGAACGTCGCGTCGTATGGGATGGCGGCGTCGAACATCACGCCGGCCGCGTCGACGAAAGTAGTCGGCGGCTCCTGGCCGCCGGACAGGGGGTAGAGCTTCACCCGCTTGCCGTAGGCGACGGCGTTCGCGACGCCGGAGTCGCTGCCGCTTTTCAGGTTGGAACGCAGCAAGGCGTAACCGCAGTAGGTCGGCGACGCCATCGGCAGGTAGCCGTCTGGCACCGGGCCCGCGTGGTCAGGGGGCAGGATGAGGTACTTCCCGCCCGTCCCGCCATCACTGCCTGCCGGGCCGACGTCGGCGATTGCGAGCTGCCAGGCGTCGTCGATCGAGCCGGTGATCGAACCATCGTCGGCGGGCGGAATTTCGAGGACCACCGGGCCGTTCGTCGTGTCGTAGAACGGCATGAGGTAGATCGCGTCGGGGTTGGGGGTCAGCGTCTGGTTCTTCCAGTCGAGCAGCCGCGACCAGTAGACGATCTGATTGGATGCGCCCTGCGCATCCCGGACCAGCGCCTGGTACATCGCGTCGTAGTTGACGGCCGGCATCCCCCAGATGGCAGCCTCGATGGCTCGCCGGTACAGCGCGCGTTCCTGCAACTGTGCGGGTGTGAATGACATCGGGCTCTGTGCCTCCTCGACTTCATCCTGCTCCCGAGCGGCGGTCGCGGTTGGCCGATCGCCTGGTTTGGTGGTCGTCGTGCGGGACAATCTCCTTCACAACGACGTCGAGTCAAACATCGACACAGCAGGTGGAAGGCGATGATGATGGCCAGCAGGGAGCGGGAAGAGAATGCCTACACCTTAGGGGTTCAGGCCGGACTCTGGGGGTATCCGATGGCCCATCGAGTGGAGGCGTTTCCTCGTACCCTTGCGATAAAAGGTATCGGGCACAATTCATTTCAGAAGTTCAACAGGCTCAAGACCGCCGACGACCGATTCGTCGTCACCCCCAACAACTTGACCATCGACGGATACGCAATTCTCGATCTCGCAGACGGTCCTGTCGTCATCCACGTCCCTGAACTCAGCGACGACCGTTGGTTCATTGTGCAGATCGGTGACGCGTTCGACGACGTCGTCCTCAATATCGGCGGCTCCCGCCCGCACGTGCCGGGCGCATATCTCATCACCGGTCCCGATTTTCGGGGCGCCGTTCCCGGCGACATGATGCAGGTCGAGCTCCCTACCAATATCGGGTTTGTCGGTCTGCGTATCGCGGTGCGTGGGACCGGCGACCTTCCCGGTGCATTGCAGGCTCAGGAAGGCTTCACGATCAGACCGCTGCCCGACTATCTGCGGGACGGCCTCGCCGGCGCGGAGGTCGACTACAGTCCGATCGCCTTCCCGGAACTCACCGCCGCCGACGACCTCATTCACTTCGACCGACTGGGGTCTGCGATGAAGTACATGCTGCCGGCTCATGCCGACGTCAACAACACATTCGTGCGGACGCTGGGGACGATCGGGCTCAGCGTCCGCAAGGGTTTCGACTGGCAGTCGCTCGACGAGTCGACCCTGGCAGGCTTGCGTCGGGCCGCGCCCGTGATCGAGCAGATCGCCGACGAGCGTTGGCGCACAATGAGTGACACGGTGAACGGATGGCGCGGCTCCATGGCGTCGGGACGGTGCAGCTACGACTGGGCGCTCAACGCCGCCAACACCAAGAACCAGGTCGGTACCGAAGTCGCCGACCAGGTCGTCTACGTCAACACTGGGGTCGACTCCGACAACCAGACACTGGACGGAACCAACACCTATGTACTGCATTTTGAGCCCGGCCAGACACCACCCGTCGCGGGCATGTGGAACATCGCAATGTATGACGGCTCAATGTTGTTCACTGCCAACGAGATCGGCCGCTTCTCCATTGGCAGCACCACAGACGGCCTCACCGAGAATCCCGACGGATCCTTGACCATCTACCTGCAGCACACCAGGCCGCCCCGGGATCAGCTGCCCAACTGGCTGCGCCCGGGTCGGACCCGTTGTGGCTGGGCAGGTCGAATGCGATAACGCGATGTCCCGACGCGACGAGCGGTTTGACGAAGATTCCCAGATGCGCCCGGCAACCACCCCAGCCGTGCACCAGGTACACCGGTGGCCCGTCGCCCCAGTACTCACCCGTGGTTCGGTGCCCGTCCCAGACGGCCTCGATCGGTGTGCCCGCCGAGATCCCGGGCGGCATCCGCAAGCTCGAGTTCATCACCGGCGGTGTGCACCACAACTCGACGGCCAACTTCGCCCCCACCCCAGGCGCAAAGCGTTCCAGCAGTCCGAAGGCCCGACGCACCCTCGGAGCAACTGGCGCCTCGACGCCGGAGCCTTCGAGGAGCGAATCAGATTCGACGGTCTCAGCCATCCGCGCGCCCCCCTGTAGTCGCCAAGCACACCCACACCGCGGCCACCACCGCTCCTGGCGGCCGAGAGCTCAACGCTCTCCGCCACCCAAACACACCCCCCAGCTTTTTGACAAGACGCGGCCTTTTGTCAACCGATTCCCAGGTCGGCGGGGAACTGGCCACCGACCGGTCAAGGGTGTGGCAGCTTGCACTTCAGGAATGATGCAATTCGGCGCGCGCGTGGATCTGCGCGAGATAGTGCTCCAGCGACTTGTGGATGAATCGGGCGGACAGAATCGTGGTGCCGCCCGCTGCCATCATCTCCAACGTGTCCTTGGTCGCCTCCGGCCGTCCGACCGGGTCGAGTGGCCGATCGGCCGGAACCACCTCGAATCCAGCAGGGACATCACGTGCCCGCAACCACTCGGCCGCGGTGTCGAGCGACGCGTAGAACGGACACCAGCCGTCCGCAAGTGTGAGCGCGCGGCGCAGAGAGCGTTGGGTGCGGCCACCGATCCAGAACGGCATGTGTGGCTGTAGCGCGCAGGGATCGACAGTGAGCCCGCCGAACGAGTAGTACTCCCCCTGGTACGAAGGTTCATTGCTCGCCAACGCCGCGCGCAGCGCCTTCAGGGCATCGTCTCCGCGTGTCCCACGGTCGCCGAACGGTGCGCCCAGAGCCGACGCCGAGACCGAGGATCACTCGGCCACTGCTGACATGATCCAGTGTGCCGTAACGCTTTACGATTGCCAGAGGGTGATGGTAGCCAAGCACAAGGGTCATGGTGGCGAATCGGATCTGCTGCGTGCGGATCCCAGTATCTGGCGATAGCCAAGCCGATCCGCGGTCTCGCCGATGCGGCCGATGTCCTCGATCGAGGCGTTTTGTTCCCACCCAAACCCGGCGCCCGAGACGTTGGTGACGATCGGCGTGGTGATCGCGAGCTTCAATGGAGGGGCTCTTCTCCTGCCACGTAGTCGGCGGTCGCGCCGAGCAGCAAGGACTTTCGGCCAGACCGGTGCGTCCACACCATCGGGCACGCCTTCGTCGGAGACTTCTGCCAGAACGTGATCTCCTCATGGCTCATCTCCGGGGTCACGTAGTACTGCGACCGCTCGGCGCTGTGCACCACCCGAAGATCCGCAATCGCGTCCTTGTCGGCCTGCGGTAGGTCATCGTAGGCGGCATAGGTGTTGCTGAACTCCGTATCGCCGCCGGTGTCGGACAGCTTCATTGCGCGCAGCAGTGTCGCCAGATTCGGGTAGGGCTGCAGCGAACCTTCGAAATGCCAGAACATCGAGCCTTTCAGATACTGGGCCCGCTGATTCACGTTCTCGTCGAGTGAGATCTTGTAGATGCCTTGCTCTTCCTCGTTCTGCACGAGATCGCCGAGCGTCTTGGCGATCGCGACCTGCTGCTCGTCGCTGATGTCCAGTCCGCGGAAGAACACGAGGCCGCGCTGTTCGAGAGTTGCGCGAATGTTCGCGGCCTCCCGGCCACCCACCAGTGTGTCGAGGTCGGTTCTGATCTCACTCCCGATGCGCGGGGTGAGGTCGACGACGTCGAGATGCGCCGAAGCGAGTTCCATGACGAGTCAGCTCACTCTCGTGAGAATGGTGTTGGCCGAATGCTTCACGCGCGGTTGCTGCCACAGCTCGAGGTTCGCGACGTCGTCGGGCAGCGGTTCGGCGTAGTCGAACTTGTCGATATAGGCGACAGCCTCCCCGGCGACGGGAAAGACCTCGTCGTAGACCGCCCGGATCTCGTCCATGGAAGTGTTCACGCGCTTCACATAGCGCTCATGCCCGTCCTCGATCGCCCATTCCGGGACCAGGTGTTCGAGTTGCGAAAACTCCGATGGTAGAACGGCACTCATTGATCTGCCGCCCCTCCGGCCACCCCACTTTTCACGTAGTCGCCCACCACCTTGTGCAGATGACGCAGCAGGATCTCCTCGTCATTCATCGTGAAATGGGTGAGCACGCCGCTGTTCAGCATCGCCTGCAGCCCTTCGGATGGACTGGCGTCCTCCAGAATGATGTCGTTGAGGAACGTCACCGTCAGCTTTTGCCCCAGCCGTTCCTTGTGGGTCTTCGGGGGCTGGTAGTACATCTCAGTTTCGAAGATGTGCGAATGCGGCCCGGTCGGCCAGTGGGTGTGGACCGTGAAGCCGGATGCACCGAAGATCAGCACGAAGTTGGGAAAGAACTGGAACGAGTCGAAGCCGTACTTCTCCGAGCGCGTCGGATTCATACCCGGCGGCATGGCGCCCCGATCCGTGCGCTTGTTCCAGGGCCCGGCCGCACTTGCCTCGAATACGCACTCGATCGGCCTGGAAAACGGGGTCTTCTGGGAGGGCTCGCCGGAGAACGAGAACATCCGGTGCGGGCCGCTGAGTCGGTAGCCCAACGCGTCGGTGAACGGATTCGGCTTGTCCAAGGCCTCTTTGGCTTCGGCGGTCAGGGTGCCGAAGGATGACGCGTGCAGATACGGGCCGTGGTAGCTCTCCGCGAAGCCGTCGAGGAAGATCTTCCAGTTGCACTGCAATTCGGTTTTGAACCGATAGATCCGGTGTGGTCCCTCGAAGGGATAGCCCTCGATGCCGTGGGCCAACTCGCCGAGGAAGCAGCGCAGCGGCTCGGTGTTGTGCGGGTTGAGTTTGACGAAGATGAAACCTTCCCAGACCTCGCATTGGATCGCAGGAACCCGACAGCTGTCGGCGTCTGTGCGTCAGCCCATTTCGTGGATCAACTGCCGGAGCCGCTTATCGTGCCGCCGCAGTTGAACAGCCTGCCGTTCATCGATTTCGGCTTCTGCGGAACGCGCAGGCTGACCGTGGCCAGGAACAGGCGGCGATACGTACTGTCGCCTCAGGTGAGGGCGCGCGCCAACAACATTCAGGTGTGCAAGCAGTACATCCTGCAAGGTCTCGGCATCGGCGCGATGCCTACCCAGATCATCTGCACCGACGAACTGCGCGAGGGCAGCATTGTGCCGGTCCTTCCCGAATGGACACCGGAATCGCTGGACGTGCACATGATCTATCCGTTTGAGCTGTCCTTCTCCACGCTGATCAGTGCCTTCTATGAGACGGCATGCGAAATCATCGTGGAGAACACGGCGAAAAGCGCGGAGGCAAGCAGCCCTATCCCCTCACCGGTCAGTGGTCGGACGCCGGCGACGCCGCCTCCACCTGGGCGACGTCGGTCAGGCCGCTGATTTTGAGGACCGGCATCAGCATCGGATTAGCGATCAGGCGAATGTGATCGGCCCGCGCGAACAAGGCGTTGATGGCGCCGCTGTCCAGATACTCCACCCTGCTGAGATCGACGGTCACCGTCCCGCCGTCTGTCGACGCCTTCGTCAACGCGTCCGCGAGCGCCTGGCTGAAGCCATCGATATTGCTCAGGTCGAGTTCGCCGGCCGCTTGAAGCACGAGCGTGCCATCGTCTCGTCGGTCGATGCCCAGGCGTAGGGGCGTGGCCATCAGGCGATCCTCGAGTGCATGTGAACGGTGGTGCCGGTGGCGAGTGGCTGGATCGTGACATCGTGCATCAGCGCCCGCATGAGGGCAATGCCGCGTCCGCGATGGGCGGAGGCGACCGGCTCCGGCGGTTTCCACGACCCGGCGTCGGTGACCGTTACGTGCAGCCGGTCGGCCACCGCGGAGACCAGCAGCATGATGGTGCCGCCGGTCCGGTTGCGATGGCCGTGCTCGATGGCGTTGGCCAGCGCCTCACCGGCGGCGATGAGCACGTTGATGGACTGGTCGGGGTCGACCCCGGCCCGGCTCAACCAGCCGCGAAGCGCGGCGCGGGTCGATGCGAGCTCACTCACGTCGGCGGCGAGCTCGACCTCCAGCGGGACGGGCTGGCGGTACAGCAGGAGAGCGACGTCGTCCTGGTAGCCGTCGCTGGGCGCGAGCCCGGACATGATCTCGTTGGCCAGGTCGTCCAGCGAGGTCGAGCGGTTGTCTTGGACCAGGTCGGCGGCGCGGGCGATCCCTGCGTCGAGTGGTTCGCGACGACGCTCCACGAGGCCGTCGGTGTAGAGCAACAGTGTCGCCCGCGGCGGCATGACGTCACGGGCTTCGGGACGCGATTGGTCATAGGGCAGCCCGAGTGGCGTGGCCCGCGCATCCTCCAGCAGCCGGGTGGTGCGATCGGCCTGCACCAGGATGGGCGGCGGGTGCCCGGCGCTGGAGTACACCAGCTCGCCGGTGTCGGGGCTGAGCACCGCACAGAAGGCGGTGGTGCACCGCGCGCCCGGCAGCCGCGCGGCGAACCGGTCCAGTGCCGTCAGCGCGGCGGCCGGGCTGGGGTGTTCGAGAAGCAGTGCGCGGCAAGCGCTTCGGAGCTGTCCCATGATCGTCGCGGCTTCGAGCCCATGGCCGACGCAGTCGCCGACGATCAACGCAATGCGGCCATCGTCCAGATCCACGACGTCGTACCAGTCGCCGCCGACCTGAAGCGGGCGGGTCGCCGGTTGGTACCGCACCGCGAATCCGCTCGACACCGCAGGCCCGAGGATCGCGTTCTGCAATGCCAACGCCGTTTCCCGCTGCTGGTCGTGCTGGTGCACGCGATGCAGGCCCTGGCCGAGGCGGCCGGCCAGCACCGTGAGTAGCGTGCGGTCTTCCGCACTGAACGGCCGACGCTCGGCCAGCTCGATCGACATCACCAGCACGCCCGACGGATGCTGCATCGCGATGCCCGCGGTTCCGGCTTCGGTGGTGTCCGGGTTGAGCAGTTCACCGTCGCGCAAAGCGCCGATCTTCTCGCGTGTGGCGGGTGTCAGGTCGGCCCAGCGCGCGGGCTCGCCGACGCACACGAGGTCAGGCGCGCCGGGGATGGCGCCCGCCGCGGGCAGGGTGACGGCCACGACCCGGCGTGCGTTCCACACACCACGCAGTTCCCCGGCGGCGGCGCGCACAGCATCGTCGACACTGTCGGACTGGGCGAGCTGCTGGTTCAGCGAGGCCAACGCGGACTCGCGCTGCACGGTGTAGTGCTCCGCGGTGACGTCGCGGAAGGTGCCCACCATGACGCGCCGGCCCGTGTCGGGTTCCTCGACGTGGTTGAAGGCGGCGGTGACCCACAGCCGGTGTCCGTCGCGATGGGTGACGGGAACCGTGAAGGTGCCGTGCGGTTGGCTCATCAGGTCGGCGAATGCGCCCGCCACCTGCCGGTGGGCGTCAGGCTCGGTGTCCGCGGATGGCCACCAGGGGTGGAACGGTTGGTAGGGCAGCCCGTCAGCGCCGTACCCGAGAATGTCGGTGAAGGCCGCGTTGATCTCGATGACTGCGCCCTGCTCGTCGCAGACGAAGAAGGCTTCCTGCAGCGACTGAACGAGCGCGGTGCGAAAGCGCGCATGGTGATTGCGCAGGCGCGCGAGTTCGACGCTGGCCCGCACGCGCGCCAGCAGTTCGGCAGCGGCGAACGGTTTGACGAGGTAGTCGTCGGCGCCCGCCTGCAGACCTTCGATGGACGCTTCCTGGCCGGCGCGGGCCGACAGCAGGAGCGCCGGCACCGCGGCGGTGTGGGGATCGGCGCGCAGCCTCGCCACCAGGGCGAGTCCGTCCAGTCGGGGCATCATCACGTCACTGACCACGATGTCGGGAACATTGGCGCGAATGGCCGTCAGCGCGTCTTCGCCGTCGCTGACGGCCGTGACGCGGTAACCGGCGCTGCGCAACAGGCGGGTCAGGTATTCGCGCATATCGGTGTTGTCGTCGGCGATGAGTACGCGGGCCGGGGCGCCGGAGACGCCGGAGTCGGATGGCAGGGCCGTCTCGGTCGGCGCGACAGGCAGCGCCGCGCTGTCGCTGGGCACCCATCGCAGAGCTTCCTGCACGAATGGCTCCGCCAGACCCGATGCCGCCAAGGCGCGTCCCGTTGAGGCGACCGCGTCCGCGGGCAGGTGCGCGACGCCGAACGGCAGTCGAACCGTGAACGAGGTGCCGGCACCTTCGATGCTGTGAGCGCTGATGCCGCCGCCGTGCAGAACCACCAATTCCTTGACGAGTGCCAACCCGATACCGCTGCCTTCGTTGGACCGCGCGCGTGCGGTCTCGATGCGGTGGAACCGTTCGAACAACCGGGGCATCTCCGCGGCGGGCACACCGATTCCGGTGTCCGCGACGGTCACGACCGCTTCGTTGTCTTCGCGACGCACCTTGACCGAGATGGACCCGTCGAAGGTGAATTTCAGCGCATTGGACAGCAGGTTGAGGATCACCTTCTCCCACATGTCGCGGTCGATGTAGAGCGGTTCGTCCATCGGCGGGCAATCGACGCTGAACGTCAGCCCGGCCCGGTCGACGGCCGAACGGAAGACGCTGGCCAGCTCGGCGGTGACGGCCGCGAGGTCCACCGGCTCGTAGCGCGCCTGGGTGCGGCCTGCCTCGATACGGGAGAAGTCCAGCAGCGTGTTCACCAGCTTGGTGAGACGTAATCCATTGCGCCAGACGACATCGAGCTCCTGTCGCATCTGCTCGTCCAAACCGGTGCTCCGGCCGCGCAGCTCGGCCACCGGGTCGAGGATCAACGTCAACGGTGTGCGGAACTCATGGCTGATATTGGAGAAGAACGTGGTCTTGGCGCGGTCCAGCTCGGCCAGCTCTTCGACCCGCGTCTGCTGGGCGCGGTAGCTTCGCGCACTGCTGACGCCCGCCGCGATGTGCGTCGCGACCAACGTCACGAAGCCGCGATAGCCCTCATCCAGCGGGCGGTAACGGTTCAATCCCGCCACCAGGAACCCGCTCGGCGCGTCACCAGGTTGCAGCAGCGGCACGACGAGTGCCTGCGCGGGAGGTTCGGGCCAGTCACCCGCGGGCAGCTCCGGGAACGTCGCACCGTCGAGTGCGATCAGCACCGATTCACCACGAGCCGACTCCTGCACCGGCCAGACGGAGGCGCCCCCGGAGGACAGGTACGCCGGGGCGATCGGATGTCCGGCGGCCACCCCACTCGCACCCGCCAACCGTGCGTCGCCGTGCTCGTCGAACAGGTAGGTCAGGGCGAACGGGAGGTCGCGCCGATTCTGATCGAGCTGGCGGTCCGTGAAGGCCAGCATCTCCTGCTCGGTGCGCACCACGCTGGGATCGGAACCCAGGTCACGCAGCGTCGCCATCCGGCGTTCGCCGATCACCTGCTGGGTGTCCTCGCTGACCACGCACAGCATGCCGACGACCTGCCCGCTGTCGTCGCGCAAAGGACTGTAGGAGAACGTGTGGTAGGACTCCTCCGGATATCCGGACCGCTCCAGGAAGAGCAGAAGCCCGACATCCCAGGTGGCCTGCTCCGTCGACAGGACCCTGTCGATTCGCGGACCGATGTCGTTCCAGATCTCCGCCCACACTTCACTCGCCGGCCTGCCGAGGGCCCAGGGGTACTTACGGCCCAGGGTGTCGCGGCGATAGGCGGCGTTGCAGAAGAAGGTCAGCTCCGGACCCCACGCCATCCACATCGGGAACCGGGACGAGAGCAGCACGCTCAACGCCGTCTGCAGGCTCTGCGGCCATCCCGACGGCGGTCCGAGCTCAGTGGCCGCCCAATCCACCTGGGCAAGATCGCGACCCACCTCGGGGTCCGCGCCGAAGATCGCGGCCAGTAAGCCGCCCTCGGCGTCCTCGGCGCTCACCCGCGGTCCCGTGTCACTGCTGTCCGTCGGTTCCGTCGAGCGCGTCTGTCAGTGTTTGATAGGGCCGAAGCACACCGTCGAGCTTGGTCACCTCGATCGGACGGACCACTTCGGCATTGGTGGCCACCAGGCGGACGGCGACCCCGTCCGAGCGGCCGCGTTCGTAACAACCGAGGACGGCGTTCAGGCCCGCACTGCCGAAGTACGTCACATCGACCAGTTCGATGACGAGCACCCGCGCCGGATGAGTCGAGGCGGCCTCGAGGGCCGCGTCGAGATGAGAGATGAACGTGTAGACGGTCCCGGAATCGACCTCGCCCCCGGCCGACACCACGACCGCGGTGTCACGAACATCCTGCTTGATCTCCAACTCCGTCACGCGCACGCACTCCGTCACTATCGGGTCGACGGCCACCGAACTCCCCCGTTCGCCGGTCGGCGCGTACCACCCATCGCTGTCGTCAAAATCAGATTAATCAAAAAGACGTGCCAGGATGGGGCTGATGTTGCAGGTTTGAAACCAGCGCTAGCGGTCGCGACGGGCCGGGACCCGCTCGTGGACGGTGAGCAGCAGGTGATCGAACTCGCGGCGCAAACTGTCCGGTTGGTGGTTGATCGTCTCGAGTTCGGCGACCACCTGAGCGGCCAGCGCCCGCAGCTTGGTGTTGGTCTGCTGAGAACGCCAGAGCAGGATCTCGAACGCCGCATCGGCGGTGATGCGGTAGACCAGCATGAGCGCGCCCTTGGCCTGCTCGATGGCCGCGCGCGCCTCGAACAGTTCGGGCAGGGAATCGTCCAGGGCCTGCCGGCGCGCCTGATCGAACGTGTCGGTCAGGTCGATGTAGTAACCCTCGCTCCCCACCACGGCGCCGTCGCTGCCGATCATCCGGTCGGCGAGGACGATCACGTTGTGCACGCCGCCGGTGGTGTCGATGAAGCGGTGCCGGCTGGAGAACGCGTCGCCGGAGTGCAGGAGATGGTCGAGCTGGTCCTGGACATGCTGGCGATCGTCGGGGTGCTTGTGGGAGAGCAACAATTCGGTGGTCGGCACGATGGAGCCCGGTTCGTAGCCGTGCATGCGGGTGACCTCGTCGGACCATTCCCACGACTGGCCCACGAACCAGAATCGGAAGCTGCCCACCTTGAGATGCGGGACCGCGGCGACGTCTTCGGGCACCTGACTGCGCGCAGGCTCCGGCTTCGACATTGCGCGAGTATTTCATCACCTCTGTTGTCACGCGCTTCTTTAAGCGTGTTGCCGCGAGCACTCGTCCGGTCGCCGCTCAGCCACGCCATAATGCGAAGCGCCCGCTGACAATAGCTTTCGCAATCTGGACAGGCCTGGATGTGTGCCGCCGCGGGCATCGTGCGGTTGGCGCGCGGTCTTATCGTGGGTGGGTGAGCGCAGATCGCCAATCCCCTGGCGAACAGCGCGACGGTGTCGAATTGACCAATCTCGACCAGCCACTGGGTCCCGATGCGGCGGCGACGAAACGTGACCTCGTCGACTATCTGGATGCCGTGGCCGACCGGATGCTGCCGGGTCTCGCGGGTCGCCCGCTCACCGTATTGCGGGCATTGCGCGGGCGGGCCCCGTTCATGCAGAAGAACGTTCCGAAGTACACCCCGGACTGGATTCGGACGGTACCGATCTGGGCCGAGGCATCGAAACGCGAAGTGCATTACGCGCTCTGCGACGACCGCCGAACGCTGCTCTGGTTCGCCAACCAACGCGCGATCGAATACCACCCGACCCTTGGTCTGGCGCCCGACATCTACCGACCCACCCATCTCGTGCTGGATCTCGACCCGCCGACCGATGATGACTTCCCCGCCGTGGTGGCCGCGGCACACCTCGTCCGCCGCGCGCTCGCGGACTCCGGCCTGGCCGGCGCGGTCAAGACCAGCGGAGCGAAGGGCGTGCACGTTTTCGTGCCGGTCGACGACGCCGCCCCGGTCGAGGACGTCGCCGGTGCCACTCGAGCGATCGCCGCGCGGGCAGAAGCACTCGATCCGGGCCTGGCGACAACCTCTTTCGTCGTGGCCGACCGCGGCGGCAAGGTGTTCGTGGACTCGACCCGGGCAGGAGGAGCGACCGTCGCCGCCGCGTACAGCCCGCGACTGCGGGCAGGAACACCGGTGTCGTTCCCGCTGGCCTGGTCCGACCTCGACCGCATCACACCGAGTGACTTCACGGTGCGCACCGCGATCGAGGCACTGGCCGGCGCCGACCCGTGGGTTGACGAAATGCCCGCTCCTCAGCGGCTGCCGAGCGACCTGATCGAACAGGGCAGAACCATTCCGGTCGCACGTGTGGCCGCGATGCACGAAGGCAAGCGCCGCGCCCGCGCCCGGCGGGAGGCCGAGAAGTGAGCCGGTCCCAGCACCCCAGAATGGGTACTGGTCTACCGGATGACCCATCCCCGGCCCTCGCCGAACACCATGCGCCGCCCACCACACCGGCCCGCACAGCGGCCCGACTCGCTCTGTCGGCGGTGCTGATATTCGCCGGACTGAGCCACTTGTTCTGGGCCAGACAGACCTTCCAGGCCCAAGTTCCGCGATCGATTCCGCTGGATGCGGCGGTGTGGTGATGGCGTCCGGCGGTGTGGAGATCGTGCTCGGCACGGCTCTGGCGGTGCTGACCAAAGACCGCGTCAAGGTCGGACGGATCATCGCTGCGTTCTTCGTCGCCGTATTTCCCGGCAATATCGCGCAATTCGTCAACAAGCGGGACGGATTCGGTCTGAACACCGATGCCCGCCGCTTCGTCCGCCTGCTGTTTCAGCCCCTTCTCGTGGCCTGGGCATGGTGGTCGACGGCGCAGCCCGGCCCGTCGCGCTGAACCGTGTGCACGTCCGACGAACAGGAACCGCGAGCATTGCCGGAGTACAGGATCGCAGAGGTGGGACACTCGGCACGTGGATGTGCGGCGCAAGAACAACGTCAAGGTCGTCGGGGCAATGGACGGTCCGACCGTGATGCTGGCCCACGGCTTCGGGTGTGACCAGAACCTCTGGCGTTTCGTGACCGCGCGGCTGGCGCCGGATTTTCGGGTGGTGTTGTTCGACCATGTCGGGTCCGGGGCGTCAGATCCGTCTGCCTGGGATGCCGACCGCTATGCGTCACTGTCGGGTTACGCCGCCGACGTGCTCGACATCGTTCGAGATTTGGACTTGAAGGACGTGATTTTCGTCGGTCACTCCGTGGCGGCCATGATGGGTGTGCTTGCCGTCGCGGCGGACCCGAGCCTGTTCGCCGGACTGGTTCTGCTCACCCCGTCGCCGCGCTACATCGACGAGGACGACTACCGGGGCGGGTTCTCGCGCGCCGACATCGACGAACTCCTCGAATCGCTGGAGAGCAACTACCTGGGCTGGTCCCGGAACATGGCGCCGGCCATCATGGGCACGCCGGAACGGCCCGAACTCGGCGACGAATTGACGGACAGCTTCTGCCGGACCGACCCGGCCTGCGCGGCGGTCTTCGCCCGCACCACGTTCTTCTCCGACAACCGTGCAGATCTGGGCCGGGTGTCCGTTCCCACACTGGTCATCGAATGTGCGCGGGACACTCTGGCGCCGCGGGAGGTCGGCACCTACGTCCATCGCCAGATCGCGGGCAGCCGGCTGGTCACCCTCGACGCCAGCGGCCATTGCCCCCACCTCAGTGCGCCGGATGCCACCGCGGGCGCGATCGCGGCTTTCGCCGGTCGACGATGACGCCGCGCCAAGACCCGCCGAACGAAGACATCGAGGACCTCTACCAGAACGCCCCGAGCGGGCACGTATCGATTCGGCCGGACGGTCGCATCGTATCCATGAACACCACGCTGTTGCACTGGCTGAAGCTCGAGCGCAATGCCTTGTGCGGCAGGGAGTTCATCGAGTTGCTCAGCGTCGGCAGCCGGATTCACTACGAAACCCACTTCTCACCGCTATTGCAGATAAACGGGCACCTCGCAGGTATCGCGGTCGAGATGGTCGCGTCCGACGGGGCACGTCTGCCGGTGTTCATGTCGGCCAATGTCAAAGCAGACCCCAGCGGGCATCCGGTTCTCGTGCGGATCACCCTTCAGGACGCCCGCGACCGCCGCTCCTATGAACAAGAACTGCTCGAGGCACGGCGCCGCGCCGACCACGAGCGTGCCCGGGTGCAGGAACTTGCCGCGACTCTGCAACGCTCGCTGATCCCGCCGTCGCTGTCTCCACCGGAAGGGCTGGATGCGTGCGCGCATTACCATCCCGCGTCCGCCGATGACGTGGGCGGCGACTTCTACGACCTGTTTCCGCTCGCTCGCGACGCGTGGGGCTTCTTCCTCGGCGACGTATCGGGTAAGGGCGCAGGAGCCGCCGCGATCACCTCGTTGACCAGGTACACGCTGCGCGCGGCGGCGGTGTACGACGACGACCCGGTGAGCGTGCTGCAGAACCTCGACACCGTGCTCAATCATGAGTTCCACGGCGATGATCCCCGGTTCTGCACCGTCATCTTCGGGCTGCTGAGATACGCCGCGGACGGAGCCGACGGATTCGACATCGAACTGGCCGCCGGAGGCCATCCGCCCGCATTGCTGATCGGCGCCGACGGAGAGGTGCGTTTCGTGGAAACCCCTGGCGGCCATGCGGTGGGACTTCTACCATCAGCCCGATTCACTTCCGCGCGAGTACATCTGGCGCCCGGCGACACGCTGGTTCTCTACACCGACGGCTTGACCGAGGCCCGGACGGGTGCAGGCTCACGGTATTACGAAGACGCACTGCTCGAATTCGCCGCCGCTCACGGTCCGACAACGCCCGCGGCGATCGTCGACGCGATCCGGGCCCTGCTCGACAGTTTCGGCAGCGGTGTCGAGGACGATGTGGCAATCATGGCACTCGGCGCGCCGGCGTCAGCACATGTTGACAGTTTCGAAGAAGGCACCGCCTAGCTAGGCGAACGACGACTCCCCACGCGCCGCAGAGGTCGCCGCAGAGTCCGCCACTGGGGCATCGGCATTCGAGGCATCGGTGAACGGGTCCTCACCCGAGAGCACCGAGGCCGCCTTGGCGCTGTCGAAGTCGTTCTCCCACTTGCCAATCACGATCGCCGCCAAGGCGTTGCCCAGCACATTGATGAAGACCCGGCCCTCGTTGAGCAGTCGATCGATGCCGACGATCAGGGCGAGTGCGGCCAGTGGAACGTGACCGACCGCCGTGATGGTGGAGGCCAGCACGATGAATGCGCCACCGGCGATGCCCGCCGTGCCCTTGCTGGTCAGCATCATGATGCCGACCATCACCAATTGCTGTTGCCAGGACAGGTCGATACCGACGGCTTGTGCCAGGAACAGCGACGCCATCGTCAGATAGATCGCCGAGCCGTCGAGGTTGAACGAGAAACCGGCGGGAATCACCAGCCCGACAACGGGTTTGCCGACCCCGAGGTGTTCGAGCTTGCGGAGCAACTGGGCCAGTACGGCCTCGCTGGAGCAGGTGCTCAGCGCGATCAGCAGCTCGTCCTTGAGGTAGCGCATCAGGGCGAACACGCTCATTCCGCAGAGGCGGGACACGATGCCCAGGATGACGATCACATAGACCACGCAGCAGCCGGTGAAGAGGATGATCAGGTAGCCGAGGTTCTGCAGACTCGAGGCGCCGTACTTGGCGACGACGGAGGCCAGCGCGCCGAACGTGCCGATCGGCGCGAGCCGCATCACCCAGGCGACGATCTTGAAGACGACCCCGGACAGAGCCTCGATGGCGCGGGTGATCGGCGCGCTGCTTTCGCCGGTGACGTTGAGCGCGCACCCGATCAGCAGCGACACCAGCAGCGCCGAGAGGATGGCGTGTCCGGTGATCGCGCCGAACAGAGAGTCGGGAATGAGATTGGTGATGAACTCGACCGCCCCGATGTTCTGGTGGGAATCGATCCCCGGGATCTTGCCGGCGTCGAGTGTCGACACGTCGATGTTCATCCCGGCGCCGGGCTTGAAGATGTTGCCCACCACGAGGCCGATCAGCATCGACAGCAGCGACAGCGCGATGAAATAGCCGATCGCCTTGACACCGATGCGACCCGCCTTGCGCAGGCTGTCCATGGACGCGATGCCGACGGTGACGACGCAGAACACGACGGGGACGACGATCATCTCGACCAGCCCGATGAACCAGTCGTTCAACGGGCTCAACCCGGAGCCGAACTTCGGAGCAACGTAGCCGACGGCGATGCCCAGCACGCCGCCGATGAGTACCTGGAACCACAGTTCGCGAATCAGTCGGCCGAATCGAGACCGCTGGGCGCGGGCCGCGGCAGCCTGGGCTGGAACGGGTGCAGACATGGGACGGGCTCCTTTGCGCATCGCTCAGGTTCGGTCGGTCTATCAGGGTGTGCTGTCGGTGCGCGGTTCAGTGGAGTGCGCGCAACACCTTGTAGAACGCGCTCTTGGCCTCGAACCCGATTCCCGGGATCTCGGTCAGCCCCACCCGCGAGTCCGTGACGACGGCGTCGTCGGCGAAACCGCCGGTCGGCTGGAATTCGCCGGGGTAGGACTCGTTGCCACCGAGCTTGAGGGCGGCGGCGATGTGCAACGAGAACTGATGCCCGCCATGAGGAATGCATCGCCGCGACGACCAGCCGTGCTGATGTAGCATCTCCTGCACCCGCAGGTATTCGGTGAGGCCGTAGCTCAGCGCCGGGTCGACCTGGATGTAGTCACGGTCGGGGCGCATCCCGCCGTAGCGGATCAGGTTCCGCGCGTCCTGCACGGAGAACAGGTTCTCCCCTGTCGCGAGCGGCCCGGCGTACTGCTCGGCCAGCACCGCGTTCAGCCGGTAGTCCAGCGGATCCCCGACCTCCTCGTACCAGAACAGGCCGTACGGCTCGATGGCGCGGCCGTATTCGAGCGCGGTGCCGAGGTCGAAGCGCCCGTTGACGTCGACGGCGAGGCGCGAGCCGTCGCCGTCGAGGACCTCGAGGACGGCCTCGATGCGGCGCAGGTCCTCGGCCAGGTCCGCGCCGCCGATCTTCATCTTGACCACGCGGTACCCCATGTCGAGGAAGCCGCGCATCTCGTCCTGCAGGTCACCGAGCGACTTGCCCGGCGCGTAGTAACCGCCGGCGGCGTAGACGAACACCGAGTCATCGGGCCGGCCGTCGCCGTGCCGCTCGGACAGATAGCGGTAGAGGGGCTGGCCGGCGATCTTGGCGGCAAGGTCGAAGAGCGCCATGTCCATCACACCGATCGCAACGGAGCGTTCCCCGTGCCCACCGGGCTTCTCGTTGTTCATCATGATCGGCCACGCCAGCGTCGGATCCAGCTCACCGGCATCGTTGAGCAGGCTCTCGGGCTCCGCGTCCAGAAGGCGTGGGATCGCGCGGCGGCGCAGGATCTCACCGGCGCTGTAGCGGCCATTGGAATTGAACCCGTAGCCGACGATGGGCTCGCCGTCACGCATCACGTCGGACACCACGGCGACGATGGAGCAGTCCATCGAACTGAAGTCGATCCACGCGTTGCGGATCGACGAGCTGATGGGCACGACACCGTCGTGGACTGCGATGATCTTCAATTTCTTCTCTCTCGTAATTTATAAGCTATGAGATGTTAGTTGTGATGCTAGGCTCCGTGTGACCGCCGGCACAAGCGGGCAGGGAGGCACCATGACAACGCCGCAGATCACGAACGTCTTCTCCTCGAAGAGTGACGTCGCATATTTCGAACTGCGCCGCCTCATCCTCACCGGTGCCCTGCCCGCCGGTTCCCGGCTGCAACAGTCCGAACTCGCCGACCAGATGGGGATGAGCATCACGCCGCTGCGGGAGGCCATCCGCAGGCTGAGCAGTGAAGGCCTCATCGATCTGGACACGCACCGTGACGCGCGCGTCGCCACGATCAGCGCGCGGGAAGCCAAGCAGCTCTTCGAGGTCCGACTGTCACTGGATCCGGCCGGCGTCGGGCTGGCCGCCACGCACCGCACCACCGACGACATCGCCGCGATACGCGCCGCCGTCGCGCGGCTGCTACCGGTGACCCGCCAGTGGGGCGAAGACGCGCTCGTCGCGCACCGCAATTTCCACCGCGCCGTCTACGTCGCCTCGCACAACGACGTGTTGATCAGGATGCTCGACGACTTGTGGGACAAGTCCGACCGTTACCGCCGGCTGGGTTTGGAGCTTCCGCCCGGCGACGAGCCCCGCACCATCGATCTCAACGAGCACCACGAGATCCTCGACCTGGTCGTCGCCCAGGACGCCGAAGCCGCCGCGGCATTGACGCGTCGCCACATCGAGAAGAGCCTGACCGCCTCGGCGATCGACGCGCTGGAGGATCGCGATCGGCGCGGGACGCAGACCGCCTGACACTCGGATGTGATCAGCCGCTATTGCGCCAGCAGATTGACGAGTCTGGCGAACACATTGGGCAGCGCGTGCGCGACGGGGACGATGCCCGCCCGCACCGGTGCGTGTGTGCTGGTGCGAAGGAGCGCAGCGGTCAGCGCCCGGTAGCGCCGCGTCATCCGACGCCACTGGCGGTCGTAGTCCGCCGGCCGGTCTGCGATCACGCTCTGCACCAACAGTTCCGCGGCGCCGAACGCCAGGCCGAGGCCCTCACCCGTCAACGCATCGACGTAACCCGCCGCGTCGCCGACGAGCAGTATCCGCCCGGCGCTGCGATTCGAAACCTTCTGTCGCAGTGGGCCGGCAGCACGATCGGGGTCATGCGGGTGACCCTTGATGCGGTCGCGTAGCGCGGGGAATTCCTCGAGGTGGCAATCGAATCCGCCGCGCCGGGACGTCAGCAACGCGATACCGACACAGTCGTCGGCCACCGGCGTCACATACGCTTCGGCGCCAGGGGCCCAGTGCACCTCGACGTAATCGGACCACGGCGCAATCTGCACGTGCCTGCGGATGCCCCACCGGCGAGTGCCCGGACTCGGCTGCTCGAGGCCGAGGGACCGCCGAATAGGTGAGTGCAGTCCGTCGGCCGCCGCGAGGTACCTCGCGCGCAGCTGTCTCGTTCCGACGGACGTCGCGTCCTGGCTGATCTCGCCGACCTGATCGTGTATGACCCGGACCCCGGCATCGGCGGCGGCGTCGAGAAGGGCACGGTGCAGTGCGGTCCGGCGGACACCGCGACCAGCACCGAACGTGAACGGCGCGTTGACGTGCCGGACTCCGTCCGTGTAGCTGATACCGCGGAACGGTCTGCCCGTCGTCTGCACTCCGAGGCGTTCCAGCTGCCGAATGGTGTGCGGCATCAACCCTTCACCGCAGGCCTTGTCGATCGGCCCGCTGCGCCGCTCGACGACGGCGACCTCGAGCCCGGACCGGGCGCCACGCAGTGCGGTGGCCAGCCCCGCCGGACCGCCGCCCACGACGAGCATGTCCATCACGTCAGCCTCGCCAGTGCCGCGTTTTCGACGTTGATCCGGGTGGCGAGCAGTACGGCGTTGAGCATGGTGAACACTACGGCGGTGATCCACGCCGAGTGCACGAGCGGCAGGGCGATCCCCTCGAACACCACCGCAACATAGTTCGGATGGGGCAGCACGCGATAGGGCCCGCCCGTCACGCGCACCGCCCCGGGAATCACGACGACGCGGGTGTTCCACTGATGCCCCAGCGTCGTGATGCACCACCAGCGCAGCCCCTGGGCGGCCACGACGACCCCAAGCATGGGCCAGCCCACAGCGGGGGTGAACGGCCGGTGCAGCACAGTCACCTCCAACAGGCACCCCATCAGCAGGGCGGCATGCAGGACCACCATTGCGGGATAGTGCCGCGAGCCGACCTCGGTACCGCCACGGGCCCGGCTCCACTCCCGGTTACGTTTGGAGACAATGAGTTCGACCACCCGCTCGGCAGCGATCGCGACGAGCAGTAGCACATACCAGATCACGGGATCCATCGCCTTCCATCAGCGCCAGCGGAGCAGCACGACCTCGGAGCAGAAGCCGGGGCCCATCGCCATCATCAGACCCGGACTCCCCTCCGGTGGACGCTTGGCCATGGTGTCGCGCAGCACGTGCAGGACCGAGGCCGACGACAGATTGCCGACTTCGGCAAGCGATCGCCACGTCAACTCGAGCGCCACGTCAGGCAACCCCAGGGTCTCGGTGATCGCTTCGATCACCTTCGGTCCGCCGGGGTGGCTGACCCAGGCGCCGATGTCGTCGACGCCCAGGCCATGGGTGCCGAGGAATCCCAAGACGTCGTCGGCCAGGTACTTCTCCACGACCTTGGGCACGTCGGGCGAGAGCACCAGCCGGAATCCGCCCGCTCCGACCTCCCAGCCCATCGTGCGCAGAGAGTCGGGATACAAGTGACTCCGCGAGTCGACGACCGCGGGACCAACGGCGCCAATCTCGTCGGCGCGCCGGTCCCCCACCGCCACCACCGCGGCGGCGCCGTCACCGAACAGTGCGCTACCCACCATGGTCGCCAACGATGGATCGGCTTTCGGTGTGAGCGAACATAATTCGACGGCGAGGAGCACCGCGACACCGTCGGGCGAGCCACGCAGGTAGTCGTTCAGCCGGGCCACTCCGGCCGCGCCTGCCACGCATCCCAGGCCGAAGAGAGGGATTCGGCGCACGTCGGGCCGCAGCCCGATTCGCCCCGCGATCCGCGCGTCCAGCGGAGGCACCGCAATGCCGGTGACCGTGGTCGTCATGATCACGTCGACATCGCCCGGTTGGAGGCCGGCCTCGTCCAGCGCACCCATCACCGCCGCACAGCCCAGTTCGACGGCATGCTCGATGAAAATGTCGTTGGCTTGGCCGAAGTCGGTGAGTCCCGCATAGTCCTCGAGGGGCAGGACCATGTAGCGACCGTCGACCTTGGCGCTCTGATGCAGGGCACGGACGAAGTCCTCGTGCTCGGAGAACCCGGGCATCGCCAGCAGCGCCTCGGTCACCTCGGCCTGGGTGTAGCGGTGCGGGGGCAGTTCCCCGCGGACGGCTGCGATCACGCTCATGACATGCTCCTGTTGTCGGTTGACCCGTCTGTTTCATCAATTGCATTGGAGGCGAGCGTCATCGGCCTCTCCGGGTGGGCGCCTTCGTCGATGCCGAATCGATCGTGAAGCCGTGTCATCCAGCGGGGTGCCCACCAGTTCCACTCCCCCATGACGTGCATGAACGCCGGCAGCAGCACCATCCGAACCAGGGTTGCGTCGGCCAGGATCGCCAGCGTCAAACCCAGACCGAACATCCGCATGAACGAGACCTGCGCGGCGATCAGCGCCGCGAACGAGATCGACATGATCACCGCCGCGGCGGTCACCACGCGGCCCGTGCGGGCGATCCCGAGCGCAACGCTCTCGTCGTTCGCCGCGCGAGTCTTGCCCGAAGCCAGCCAGAACTCGCGGATTCTGGAGACCAGAAAGACCTCATAGTCCATCGAGAGCCCGAAAGCGATGCAGAACAACAACACCGGGATGTTGGCGACGAGGACGCCGGTGGTGGTCGTACCGAACCCATTGAGGTGGCCGTCCTGGAAGATCCACACCATGGCGCCGAAGGCGGCGCTCAGCGAAAGCATGTTGAGTACCAGTGCCTTCAGCGGGATCACCACGCTGCCGGTCAGGAGGAACAGCACGACGAACATGATCAGCGCGATGCACCCGAGGACCAGGGGCAGACGCGCGGTGATCGCGTCGACGCTGTCCCGGTTGACCTGTGCGGTTCCGGTGAACAAAACGGCCCGGCCGCCCGGGGTGGGCACCGCGTGCAGGCGGTCCAGTTGCGCGTCGGACCCGTGGGAGAACAGGGGTGCGGTGCTGTGCACGGTGAGGACTGCGCTGCCGTCGACTTCCCGGACCGGCGACACCGCCGAGACGTCGGATACCCGCGCGAGATCCGCGGCATAACCCCCGGTCTCGACGGCCGACAGGCCCGCGCTGTCGGGCAGGACGACGGTCACGGCGTTGGCCGAGTCGTCGGTGAACGCGTTGCGCATCTGGTCGCCGACCCGGTGGGCGGACGATTGGGCGGGCAGTACCCGGTCATCGGGAAACCCCCACTTCACCCCGAGAAACGGTGCACCGAGCACGACGAGAAGGGCCACGACGGCCAGTCCGAGCGGAAGCGCGCGGCGCATCACCAGATTGGTCCAGCGGTACAGGGCCTGCCGTTGCACGGGACGGGAAACGGCCGGCGGCCTGTTGAGCATCCGCCGTACCAGCAGTCGGATGTCCAGCGCGTGCTGCCGGTCGCCGAGAAGTACCAGGGCGGCGGGTGTGACGAACAGGGCGGCCAGCGCCGCGAAGGCGACGGTCGCCACGCCGGCATACGCGAAGGACTTCAGGAAGTGCATGGGGAACAGCACCATCACGGCCATCGCCAGCGCGACGATCGTCGCCGAGAACAACACGGTGCGGCCCGCCGTGACCATGGTGGTCACAAGCGCGTCGTCACGGCCGGCTCCTTCGGCCAGTTCGTCGCCGTAGCGGCTGATGATGAGCAGTGTGTAGTCGATCGCCAGCGCCAGACCCATTGCGGCGCTGAGGTTCAGGGCGAAGATCGATACGTCGGTGAAGAACGTCACCGCACGCAGGACCGCCAGCGCACCCACGATCGCCATGGCCCCCACCGCGGCCGGTACCGCCGCGGTGAGCAGGCCGCCGAACACCCACACCAGCACGACGAAGCTGATCGGGATCGCCAGCGACTCCATCAGCAGCAGGTCGCGCTGCGACTGCTCGGTGATCTGCACATTGACCATTGCGAGACCGCCTGACCGCACGGTGACCCCGTCGCGGTCATGGACGAGCAGGTCCGACAACTCCTTGGCGTAGTCCTGAGAGCGACTCTCGCCACCGGAGATTCCCGCCACGATCAGCCCCGACCTGCCGTCATCGCTGACCAGCGCGCGGCCTTCCGGTCCCGGTGCGGTCCACGCCGACGTCACCGACGCGACGCGTGGTGAGCGGCTCAACTCCTCGACGATTTCGGTGCCGACTGTCCTCGCGGCATCGCTGTCGTGACCGGCCGGCGACGAGATGACGATGACCATCTGCACGTCGCCCGCATCGAATTTGTCGATCAGAAGCTGGGTCGCCCTTGCCGATTCGGACGTCGGATCCTGGAATCCGCTGGCCGACAAGCTTTTGGCGACCGGGACGCCGAAGATGGCGGCGGCCACCATCAGCAGCGCCGCGACGATGACCGTCCGCTTCGGCGCGTTGACGGCGAGTCGTGCGATCCGGTGCAACATGTCCCCCCTCGACGGAAGGGCGCCGTCGCCGACCACGGTCGGAGGAATCTGCGCGGTAGCCCGCGCAATGCCGTTGGTCACGAGACCACCCGCCTCTGAAGCGTCTATTTCATCCGTCGATGACTTTTGTCATCCATTGATGACTTAGCACGTTAGGCCGCCGATACCACGAAGTCAACAGCGGCTGACATAAAGTTCGGAGATGGCTACACAGAGACCGCGCAATGCCGCTCAAACGCAGGCCGACATCCTGGCGGCGGCGCGTCGCCGCTTCGCAACGTACGGGTACGAACCCACCACCCTGCGCGCCATTGCAGCCGATGTCGGTGTCGACGCCGCGCTGGTGACGCGATACTTCGGCAGTAAGCAGGATCTGTTCGCGACGGCCACCGAGTTCAGAATCGATCTGCCGGACCTGTCCGCCGCGGACCAGGACGACATCGCGGACATGTTGTTGCCGCGGTACTTCGCGGTGTGGGAGGACGACCAGAGCTTCTTGGCCCTGTTACGCGCGGCCGGGACGAGCCGAGTCGCCGCGGAAACCCTGAACCAGACCCTTGCCACACATGTCGCGCCGACGCTGCGCACCGCCACCCCGGACCACGAACGACAGCGGATCGCGTTGACGGATGCCTTCGTCATCGGACTCGCCATGACGAGATCCGTCCTCGCCAATCCCCCGATCGCCGCCCTCAGTCGCGAGGAACTGGCCCGCTGGGCGGGACCGGTGTTCCGGCAGCTGCTCGTCGGCCCGGCGCCGTCGTAGTCGCCACCGGCCTCGGCGACTTCGTTGACAATCCACTGACCCACTGTGATAGTCACTCCTACCGTAAATGAAAACGCCGTTCTCGAAACTGCGCGTCTGGGCGCGGCGGAAACGGAGGAATCGTGGCCGATGGGCAGGCGCCTACCGCGTGGAAGAACCCGATGGCGTGGCTACCGCACTCGATCGCCGAGGCCGCGCTCTCGGGCAACGGTGGTCAGGACGCGGAGTTGGCCGCGGCGTGGGCCCACCTGCAGCAGCGCCTGACCGCAGCGGAGCAGCTTGTGGTGTCGACGCCGGTGAACAAGAACCGGGTCGACTACGCATCCGGCATGCGCCACCTCATGGTGTTGCTTGCGGCGGGAATCGACGTGGCGCTGCGCGTGGATCCCGACCCGGTTCTCGCCGTCGATCGCGCCGGCATGGATGACATCGTCACCTGGGGATTGGAGTGCCCGGACTGCGTCTACCTGAACTCCAGCCTGCGGGCCGGTGAGACCTATCGGCTGTTCGGCAATCGCGGCACCGCCCGGTACGTCGGTCTGCAGACGATGGATGGGATGGCCGCCACCTCCAATTGCCTGGTCGACGATCTCGAAATGGATTCCGACGGCAATTTCGAGGCGATCCTGTCGGCCGACGAACATGAAGGCAATTGGCTCAGGCTCGCCGGCGAGCATCCGACACTGACGGTCCGAAACTTCTTCTACGACTGGGATACCGAAGTGCCCGCCTCGTTGCAGATCGAGCGCATCGGTGACGAGGTCGAGCGGAAAGACAGCTCCGTAGCACCGGACGTATCCGTGTCGCGCGGGCTGTACGCGTTGGGTGAGTTCGTCTACGACAACCTGAAGTTCTTCCTCGACTTCGGCGCGATGCCCCAGGCCAACGGCTTCGTGCCACCCATGGACATGTCCGAGATGGGTGCCGCCGCCGAAAATCGCCCTGTCATAGGGCGATTCGAGCTCGAGTCCGACGAGGCGCTGATCCTCGAGGTCGAACCGCCCAAGGGCGTCTACTGGAGTATCTCGCTGGGTAATCCATGGCTGGAGACCATCCACTACGGACGTCACCAGTCGAGTCTCAATGGCCATCAAGCGGTAGTCGACGCCGACGGGCGGGCGCGTTTTGTCCTCTGCTCGCGCGATCCCGGAGTATCGAACTGGCTCGATACCGCCGGGCACAGCAACGGCGCGATGCTCTTACGTTGTGTGCGAACCGAAACCGCGCCGGTACCGGATTCGCGCGTGGTCAAGGTCGCCGAGGTTCTGTCGGCGCTTCCCGCCGACACCACGATGACCACTCCCGACGAGCGCGCCAGGGTCATCGAAGGGCGTCGCCGCGCCGTCCGCGAAAGGTTCTGCAGATGAGCTTCTCCCCCGCCGAACTTGAAGACGGGGCGCGCGCAGCGACCGGCCTGGACGACTTCGGCTCGTCTTACTACCGCGAGGGTCTCGAGCGGACGGTCGATGCGCTGAACACCGAAGCCGACCTCAACGACCTCGGCCGCGTGATGCAACACGCCACCATCAGCAATGCGCTGATCCAGCGACTGAAGATCGTCGACACGTACAAGCAGCATCCGGAGATCGCCGATGAGGTGATCGACGGGCCCGTTGTCGTCCTCGGACTACCGCGCACCGGCACGACCGCGCTGAGCCAACTGGTAGCCGCCGACCCACAGTTCAGATCGTTGCGCACCTGGGAGTCTCAGGCGCCGACGCCGCCGCCCGAGGCGGCCACCCGGCACAGCGACCCGCGGATCGCCCAGGCCGCCGAGGGCATCGCGATGATCGAATCCATGTTCCCCGACTTTCGGACGATGTACGGCGCAGACCCACAGGCAGCCACCGAATGTCAGGATCTGATGGGCATGAGTTTTCGCACCTACCACTTCGATGGTGTGGTCCGGGTGCCCGGCTACGTGGAGTGGTTACTGCAGTGCGACATGTGTGAGACCTACGAGTTCCACCGGAGCGTGCTCAAACTACTGCAGTGGCACTGCAAGCCAAGCCTCTGGCACCTGCGTACGCCGGTGCACATGTTCGCGCTCGACGCCTTCGTCGAGGCATACCCCGACGCGAAATTCCTTTGGAGCCATCGTGATCCGGCGAAGGTGCTGGGCTCGGTGTGCAGCTTGATCGCCTACATCCGCGGCTGGAGCAGCGATTACAAGGACCCGTCCGAGCTCGGCGCCGAGCAACTCGCCTGGTGGGCCGAGGGGATGAAGCGCGCCATGGACTTCCGCAACACCTTCGGTGACGACCGCTTCGTCGACGTCTCGTTCGCCGATTTGCAGACCGACCCGATCGGCACGGTCGCGAGCAGTTATGAGCAGCTGGAGATCCCGTTCACCGATACGGCCCGGGCCCAGGTGCAGGAGTGGGCCGCCGAGCACAGGCCCGGTCAACGCGGCACGCACACCTACGAACTGTCGGACTATGGATTGACCGCGGCGCAGGTGCGGGAGGCGTTCGGCGAGTACCTCGCGACGTACGACGCCACCGCCTGACGGGATGACATGAAAAGACATGGAATCCGGTAGCCGGGGCGGGCGTAAGAAGCTCGACCCCGACCCACGCGTGCGCAACGCGATCCTGTCGGCCGCCGCCAAGATTGTCCGCGAGGAGGGAGTCAGCGCCGTCAATGTCGCGCAGGTACTCAGCCGATCGCAGTTGAGCACCCGCGCGTTCTACCGCCACTTCGACTCGAAGGACGACCTGGTGTCCGCAGTCTTCCTGGACATGGCGCGAGTCGAAATGCGGCGACTCCGCAGGCGGATGGCCGCCGCGTCGGACCCGGTTCGCGCGGTCGCGGCCTGGATCGACGGACGGTTGGACCTGGCCTTCAACAATGAGATCCGATCGGATCTGCGCCAGGTGTCGCTCGAGGCTCAATCGCAGATGTTCGCCGCGCCCGCGGTGGTCGGCCCCGCCTATCGCGAGATGCTGCGCCCGCTCGTCGAACAGCTACGGCACGGAATGGAGCTCGGGCTGTTCACCGAGATCGACCCCGACAGCGAAGCGCTGTCGATTCAAGGCGTCGTGTGGGCGATCGTCGAGCGGCAATGGGCCACCGGCGACCGTGATTCCGACGAGCTTCGGCAACGGGTCCAGCGTTTCTGTCTGCGTGGTCTCGGAGTCGGTCCCGCAGCGATCGTGGGCGTCCTCGGTGAAAGCCAGCCGAAAACATTGACCCGCAACGTATCCGAATAGATGCGCTCAATCACGTAAGGGAGATCATGGACCTGGGTTTGGCTGGCGCTGCCGCCGTTGTCACCGGCGGGAGCAAGGGTATGGGGTTGGCGATCGCGCAAACGCTTGCCGGTGAAGGTGCGCGGGTCGCGGTGATGGCCAGGGGTCGCGCATCTCTTGACGCCGCCACGGAGTCCCTGCTGCGGGCGGGTGCTCCCGACGCCATCGGTATCAGCGTGGACATGTCCGACGCCGATTCCATCGCTGCCGGCTTCGAGGACGTCCGTGAAAGATGGGGTGCCATCAACAGTCTGGTGCACACCATCGGACCGGCAGACGGTTATTTCGAGGAGATGTCCGATGCGGAGTGGGACTCCGCGTTCACTTTGGGCACCATGTCCGGCGTGCGCTCGATTCGCGCGGCGCTGCCGATGCTGCGGGTCGCCGACTGGGCCCGCATCGTCACGCTCTCGGCACACTCTATTCAGCGTCAGAACCCACGTATCGTCGCCTACACCGCCTCGAAGGCCGCGCTGAGCAGCGTCACCAAGAACCTCTCGAAAAGCCTGGCCAAGGATGGCATCCTGGTGAACTGCGTCTGCCCGGGCACCATCGTCACCGCCAGTTTCACCGAAAACCTCAAGGAAATTCTGGCTGCCGACGGCCTGGATGCGACCAATCCGGTCGATGTGATGACCTGGATCGACAACAACTTTCATCAGCCGTGCGACCTCGGCCGGGCCGGGCTGCCGGAGGAGATCGCGTCGATCACGACGTATCTGGCCTCGCGGCGAAACGGCTACGTCACGGGCGCCACCGTCAATGTCGACGGCGGATCAGATTTCGTCTAGGTCGCGAAGCTGCCCTCGAGGCGACTACGCGAACCCGGGTGGACGAGGCGCGCAACGCTGACCAGTCCCTGCGACGACCAGGTGCGGCGCCGGATCAACAGGCATGGTTCGCGAGCCGATATCTTCAGCAGCCGGCATTCCTCGCCGCTGCCGCGGACCGCCTCGACGATGTGCTCGCCGCGAACCAGTGGCGACACCGCACTGAGGTAGCTGTTCGGCGTGATCTTCGTGAAGTCCTGGTCGAGATAGCCGGGAGCCGCCACCGGGTTGACCACCCGGTCCTCCAGCTGGATGGGGACGTCGTCCTCGTAGTGCAAGAGTATTGAGTGAAAGACGCTGCCACTGAATGAATCACGCAGCACCGGCGGTACCTTGCCGGCGTCTTCGCGGGACAAGGAGAGCACCGCGGTCCGGTGGCGGTGGCCGCGTTTGGCGATCTCGTCGGCGATGTTCTTCACCTCGAAGAGCGGTGACGCCGATTTGATCGGCGCGACGAAGGTGCCCAGCCCCATCACCCGTTTCACGACGCCCATGCCCGCCAGTTCGCGCAGCGCGCGGTTGATGGTCATCCGGGACAGCCCGAGTGCGCTGACGAGCTGGTTCTCCGACGGCAACTGGTCGCCCTCGGCCCATCGACCGGAGTCGATCTGCGCCGCAATGAGCCTCTTGACCCGCTCGTAGGCGGGCAATGTGTCGGGCGCGTGCCGGAAAAGGTCGGCGAGCTCAGACTGTCCGACGCCGACCATCGTCGCCACCTCCGCCGACCGCGGCCTGCTGTTGACACGCCTGTATAGACAGGACTATACAGACAAAGACGTGACGCAGCACACATGCGTCCGCACCATCGCGTCTCCCACGGAGGACGAGCGTCCATGACGGACCAACCCACGACCGATTCAGCCCTGGGCATCGAGCGTCGCACGATCGATGTCATCCCCGATGACGAGCGCCACGGCACGCCGCGTAACCAGTTCACCCTGTGGTTCGGCGCGAACATGCAGATCACCGCGATCGTGGACGGCGCCCTGGCGGTGGTGTTCGGCGCCGATGCGATCTGGGCGATCGTCGGACTCCTCATCGGAAACGTGCTCGGCGGCATCGTGATGGCCTTGCACTCCGCTCAGGGGCCGCGCCTCGGATTGCCGCAGATGATCTCCAGCCGTGCACAATTCGGTGTGTACGGCGCGGTGGTGCCGCTTCTGCTTGTCGTCCTGATGTACCTGGGCTTCGCCGCAACCGGCACCGTGCTGGCCGGCCAGGCGATCGGCCAGATCTTGCAGGTCGACAATCCGGCCGTCGGCATCGTCGTCTTCGGCGTATTGACCGCCGTCGTCGCGGTGACCGGATACCGGCTGATCCACACCGTCGGACGGATCGCCTCCGTCGTCGGCGTCATCGGTTTCACCTACCTGGCGATCCGGCTGTTCGCGGAGTATGACGTCGCCTCCGTCGTCGGCGTGAAATCGTTCGACTTCGTCACGTTCCTGCTGGCGATCTCACTCGGGGCGGGCTGGCAGCTGACCTTCGGGCCATACGTCGCGGATTACTCGCGATACCTGCCGCGCAATACCAGCGACCGCGCCACGTTCTGGTCGACGCTGGCCGGTAGCGTCATCGGCTCCTCGTGGTCCATGACGTTCGGCGCGTTGGTGGCCGCTGTCGCCGGCGATGCCTTCCTCGATGATCAGGTCGGATTCATCGGCCACCTGGCCGGTCCTGTCCTGGTGTCATTGCTGATCTATCTGGTGATCGTGGTCGGAAAGCTGACGGTCAACTGCCTGAACGCCTATGGCGGTTTCATGTCGATCCTCACCACGGTGACCGCGTTCAACCGCCAGACTCGTGTCTCCTCGACCGCCCGCGCCGCCTACATCGTCGGATTCACGGCCGTTTCGGTGCTGATCGCGCTCGCCGCCAGCGCCGACTTTCTCACCAACTTCAAGAACTTCGTGCTGACCCTCTTGATGGTCTTCACACCTTGGAGCGCAATCAATCTCACCGACTACTACGTGATCTCCCGGGAACGCGTCGACATCCCCGCGCTCTATGACCCCGACGGCCGGTACGGACGCTGGAACATCACCGCCCTGGCCTGCTACGTGATCGGCATCGTGGCCCAGATTCCGTTCCTGGCCCAGACGATGTACACCGGGCCGATCACCGGAATGCTCGGCGGAGCCGACGTCTCCTGGATCGTGGGATTGGTCGTGACTGCCGCGCTCTACTACCCGCTGGCCCGGCGCACGAGCAACCCGCCGGACTCGATGATCTACCCCGGTACCGGTGTGACGATGCGCGCTTGACTGCCACTGCCCTTTCCGGAGCTGTCAACATGTGATGACGCTTTCTGGAAGCCCACGAAAGGCCATGCCATTGACTGTCACCGTCGTCGACGCGGGGCCCAACCAGGTCAGCCGGTCGGTTGAGGTCACCGCGCCCGCAGCCGAGCTCTTCGCTCTCGTGGCAGACCCCCGTCGTCATCACGAGGTGGACGGCTCGGGCACCGTGCGGGGCAGTATCAAATGCCCCGATCAGCTGGTCCCCGGCGCGAAGTTCTCCACCAGGATGCGGATGCTGGGGCTCCCCTACCGCATCACCAGCACGGTGACGGCGGTCAAACCCGACGAACTCTTCGAATGGCGCCATCCGGTGGGCCATCGCTGGCGCTGGGAGTTCACCGCCCTGACACCCACCGTCACTCGGGTCACGGAAACCTTCGATTTTCGCGACGCCGGGCCGCTCAAGGACAAGCTGAAGTATTACCAGCGCACGGGTTTCACCAAGCGAAACGCGACGGGTATCGAGGCCACGCTGGCCAAGATGCGCGACCGCTACAACCGCTGACCTGGCGGGCACCAGCCCGCCAGGCAGAGGGGCTCAGCGTTCCGTGCGACCGTGCCGTGCCGGGTCGTACACCAAGGCCAGAATGCCAAGCGCCAAAGCGCCCACAAGCAGCCCGAAGTCGCGCAACGCCACGTCGTAGAAGCCGGAATACGTGAGCAGATTGACGATGATTCCGGCCAGCCATGCGGCGACAACGTAGGCGGCATACCGCGGCTTGACGGCGACTGCGAGCCCGGCAGCGATCTCGACGACACCCACCACAAGCATCGTCTGATACGCGGTCAGTGGGCTGATGTCGACGATCCACGGCGCCAGGTAACTCTGCCAGTCCGCCAGCAGGTTCGTGAACTTGTCGATACCGAACACGATCGGCAATACCGCGAACCCGATCCGCAGGAGCAGGAACGCCCCGTAGGCGGGGTCACTGCGGGCTCGTTGCAGCGCGCCACCCGAGTTCGGCTCGGTCGACCGGTGCACGTGCGAGGCTGCCATTGGAGTTCCCTTCTATAGGTAATAGATCTCTCTTTTAGAAAACAACCACGCGCCCCTTTTGTCAATAGTTGTTGGTGTTAGAGTCAGGCTATGGGCACCACGCGATCCGCCGAAGAGGCGGGGTTGACCGCGCTGAGCAGCCTTGATGATCCGCTCCGGCGCCGGCTCTACGAGTACGTGGCGAACCGCGACGAGCCGACCTCGCGGGATCAAGCCGCGGAGGATGCGGACATCAGCCGGACGCTGGCGGCCTATCACCTCGACAAACTGGCCGCCGCGAAGTTGCTGGCGGTCAGCTACATGCGGCCGACGGGCCGCGGCGGCCCCGGTGCCGGGCGGCCGGCCAAGTTTTACACGCGAGCAGAACAGGAGATGTCCGTCAGTGTGCCGCCGCGCGATTACGAGTTGCTCGCCAGACTGCTCGTCTCGTCCATGGAGCAGGATGCGACCGGAGCCGTGCGCGCCGCAGTCAACACCGCAGCGCGCGAGGCGGGCCAGCGGGCGGGCCGTGAATGTCCTGGCGACATCGTGGCGGCCCTGCGGGACGCCGGGTACCTGCCGCAAGTCGACGATGATGGCTGCGTCAGCCTGCGGAACTGCCCGTTTCATGCGGTGGCACGCGATCATGTCGACGTGGTGTGCGCGCTGAACCTCGAACTGATCGAAGGCGTTATCGCCGGCGCAGAACAGGACGCGCGGGCCGAACTGGCCCCACGGCCGGGCCGCTGCTGCGTGGTCGTACATGGCGGTGCCAAACACTAGGTACGTACTCGTGCACGGAACTTGTTTTCCGTGTTTGCAACTCGGAGACGTCATGTCGGCACTAAGAACAGACTGTGACCACGTCACCTGACTCCTTCAGCACCGTCGGCGCCGGCGGTGTTCGCATCGTCGCCGACCGCCTCGGCGATTCGTCGGCGCCGGCGGTGGTGTTCCTGCACGGCGGTGGCCAAACCCGCCGCTCCTGGGGCCGAGCTGCCGCCGCGGTGGCCGAACGTGGATGGCAGGCCATCACCGTCGACCTGCGCGGCCATGGCGAATCCGACTGGTCCGACGACGGCGACTATCGCGTCACCAGCTTCGCCGGCGACGTGATCGAGGTGCTTCGTCACCTTCCCCCGCGACCTGTGCTGGTCGGCGCCTCCCTCGGTGGATTCACGGCAATGCTTCTTGCCGGGGAACTTTCGCCGGCCATCGTCCGGGCCGTCGTCCTCGTGGACATCGTGCCCAATATGGACCCATCCGGGGCGTTGCGGATACACAAGTTCATGAATGACCGCATGACGTCGGGATTCGAGTCACTCGACGAGGTCGCGGACATGATCCAGGATTACAACCCGCACCGGCCGCGTCCAACCGATCTGGACGGACTGCGCACCAACCTGCGCCGGCGCGACGGCCGCTGGTACTGGCACTGGGATCCGAAGTTCATCGATGGCACCTCGGCGCGCCCGCCCATCGAAGTCACCGAGGTCGATCGTCTCTATGCGGCAGTTGACGCGATCCTCCGCGCCGATGTCCCCATGCTCCTCGTGCGCGGCCAGATGAGCGATCTCGTCACCAAGGAACGAGCCGAGGAGTTTCTCTCCCGCTTCCCGCTGATCGATTTCATCGATGTCGGCGGCGCCGGACACATGGTCGCCGGCGATCGCAACGACGTCTTCGCCGGGGCCGTCGTGGACTTTCTCACCCGACACGGCGAAGACCAGTGATCAGTCCAGATATCGTCGCAGGTAGGAGAATTCGTGCACGCCAAACGCATAACGGCGAACCTTCGGGTAGCTCAAATCGATTCGGCGAAGAGCTTCTATGCCGACTTCCTCGGATTGAGCATCGAGGAATTCAACATGGGATGGGTGGCCCGCTACACCTCTCCCGATACCGGCGTGAATGTTCAGCTGGTCACCCGCGATACGAGCGCGGCCGAAGACGCGGTCATCTCCGTTCACACGGATGACGTCGACGGCGCCTATGACGAAGCTCAGCGGCTGGGCTACGAGATCGTGCATCCGATCACGACGGAGCCGTGGGGCGTGCGCCGGTTCTTCGTCCGGGCGCCCGACGGCAACGTGATCAACGTTGTGCGCCATCGGGATTGAGGCGTCGGCGGCCCGGCGTCACCCCACGGATGTGTTTTACGTCAGGCCGGCCTTTTCCAGCGCCGTGCCGCACGTGTCGGTGATCAGCCGGGTGACGACGTAGGGGTCCACGTTCGCGTTCGGGCGGCGGTCCTCGATGTAGCCCTTCTGCTCGATCTCGACCTGCCACGGGATGCGCACCGAGGCACCGCGGTTGGACACGCCGTAGCTGTATTCGTTCCATGGCGCGGTCTCGTGCGCGCCGGTCAGGCGGGCTTCGACACCGAGTCCGTAGTTCTCGATGTGCTCCAGCGGCTTGTCGTCACGTCCGAGCGCCTCGGCGGCCTCGATGACGGCCTGGTAGCTCTCGCGCATTTTCTTGGTGGAGAAGTTGGTGTGTGCGCCTGCGCCGTTCCAGTCACCCTTGGCGGGCTTGGGGTCCAGCGTCGCAGAGATGCCGGCGTCCTCGGCGGTCCGGTAGAGCAGCCAGCGCGCGATCCACAGTTGGTCCGCGACGTCCAACGGGGGCAGCGGGCCGACCTGGAACTCCCACTGGCCGGGCATCACCTCGGCGTTGATGCCGGAGATGGCCAGGCCCGCGGCCAGGCAGTTCTCGAGGTGCTTTTCGACGATCGGGCGGCCGTATATTTCGTCGGCGCCGACGCCGCAGTAGTAGCCGCCCTGTGGGGCGGGGTATCCGCCGTCGGGGAAGCCCAGCGGGCGCGAGCCCTGGAAGAAGGTGTACTCCTGTTCGATTCCGAACAGGGATTCCTGCGATGCGTGCTTCTCGGCGATCTCGCGCAGCGCGGCGCGGGTGTTGGACTCGTGGGGGGTGTCGTCGGTGTTGAAGACCTCGCACAGCACGAGCACGTCGTGGCCACCGCGGATCGGGTCAGGAAACGAGGCGATCGGTTTGAGAACTCGGTCAGAGGCGTGGCCCTCGGCCTGGTTGGTACTCGAACCGTCGAACCCCCAGATCGGCAGATCAGCGCCGTCGGCCAGGATCTTGGTCTTCGACCTCAGCTTGGCCGTCGGCCGGGTGCCGTCGATCCAGATGTACTCAGCTTTGTAGGACATGGTTTTCCTTTCCGTCGGGGCCGGTATCGGCCGCAATGACCGAAAGTTCGGTGGGCGCACGCGAACCGGATGCGTCACCGGGCTCTTGGGGTTGCAGCAGATCGGCCACCATGGCGTGCTCGCCGCGCTGCGCATCGGTCAGCGGCGTGCCTCCCCACCGGTCGACGGCCCCGGCCGGGCCCCGTGACCCAACAGGAATCGGACCGCGGCGAGATGTCCCTCGGAGGCGGCCAGGTGCAGCCCGGTCCGGCCGTCGTAATCGGCCGCATTGGGGTCGGACCCGGTGGCCAGCGCCGCCCGCAGTTCGTCCAGGTCGCCCTGGCTGGCCGCATACAACAGCCGCATCGTCCCGTCGATCTCGGCCTCGTTCTTCCTCCGGCGCGGATCACGCTTACCCGTTTCTTCACCGACGGTCAGTGAGTCGAAGACGTGGAAGTTGTACCGGGCCACCAGCTCCTTGCAGAACGCCACACCTCGCACCGAGTTACCCAGCGAGTCCAGCCGCGGAGACCACACGCACACACCCATCACTCCAGGGACCACCAGCATCAGACCACCGGAGACGCCGCTCTTGGCCGGCAGCCCGATGGTGAACGCGAATTCCCCGGAATAGTCATACATTCCGCACGACGACATCAACGACAGGCAATGGCGCACGGTGCTCGGTTTGAAGACGGCCTCGTTCGTCAGGGGATTGATGCCGGCGTTGGCAAAGGTGGCGGCGACCACTGCCAATGCCTGCGCGTCCAACTCGATGGAGCAGCACTGAAAGTAGAACTCGAGCGTCTCCACCAGGTCGGTGCCCTCGGGAAACGCGCCTTGCTCTCGCATGAAGTAGCCCAGCGCGAAATTGCGATCGGCGGTCCTGCGCTCCGACAGATAGACCGAATTGTTGAAGCCGACCCTGTTGGATCCCGACAACCTTCGCCAGGTCGCGGCGACGTGATCGAAACGATCGGCCAGCTCATCGCGAGAGCGCAGCAACGAACACGACATGATGGCGCCCGAATTGATCATCGGGTTGTGCGGCAACCCGTCATCGGTGAGCGACAGTTCATTGAAGCCACGGCCACTGGGCTCCCGGCCGACGTGGCGGTGAACGACCGAAACGCCGTGTTCCTCCAGCGCCAGGCTGTAGTTGATCGGCTTGCACATCGACTGCACACAGAACAGATCGCTGGTGTCCCCCGCATTGAAGCGCTGCCCGTCGACCGTGCACACCGCGAATCCGAACTTCTCCGGATCAACCCGCCTGAGCTGTGGAATGTAATCGGCCACCGCGCCCCCGCCGTCCTCACGCACACACGTGTACAAATCCTGGAGCTCGCTGGCAAGGCGCGGAAAATCGGGCACCACGAGATCCCCTCGCAGCGCCCGGCCGATCAGGCCGCCGCTGGCCTCACAGACGGCACCGAACTGTTCCATCGTCAATCCGCCGCCGTCATGTCCGCCGGCGCCCCGCAGACCGGCCACCATCTCGCGGACCCGCGGATCATCCGGTTCGATACCAGCGGTTCGAATCCTGGTCATCAATTCCATCAACGAGACCCGCTGCTGGGCATCCAATTTGAAGGTCTGAGCAACCGAACTGATGCCACCCGTTGCCCCGGGGCTCACAGCGCCCCTGGATGCCGAACCACCCTTAGGCTGCGCGGCCCGCACCGTTGCAGAACGCTTGGACACCACCATCACTCCACCACTTCCTGTCGATGAGCGACAAAGCGACCTTCCGCGGTGACCATTCAAGGGGATGTGCTGTGTTGCTCACCAGCTAAAACAGGGGGCTCGACATGCTTCGTTCATCTTGTGAAAGACATAACATCTGCTGATCGTGTGTCGCGCGAAACATTGAGCCCAAAGGACGGAATTGACCCCGTCGGGCGTTGCGCCGCGACGACATTCACTGCGTGAATACCGCGTTGCTGCAGGCGTTCACAGGTGTGACCGTGGTGGCTGCTGACAACGACTGTGAGCCCGGGGAATTCGATCGGATCGTCGACCGACCGGCAAAGTTTGCTGCTCTTGCTCCGGGCGCCATGAAACCGACGGTCGTCGGAGGGACTCACCCGGGCCGACAACACCTCTGCACTGGGAAATCACGAAGGTGCTTGTCCTGCATGTGAATTGCGATCGCGCGCTCGGACTTGCGGAAGGCCTTCGGCGCAGTGGGTGGCGCACCGTCACTCATCCTTGTCGCAGGGCGGCGGCCGGTTGGCGACCACGGGAACTGACCGGTGAAGCCCTCGCGCTCCCGCGCGACGGCCAGCACGCGGGACCGCACGGCGAACCAGCCGACCACCAGCGCCGGGACGATCAGCACCAGGGAGGCCACCGTCCACGTGCCGATGTGCGGGTCCAGTGCCATCAACACCGCACCCCCACAAGGAATACGAGGGTGAGGTAGCTGGTTACGGGTGCCCACAGCCGGAAGGAGGGACGCTCCAGCACGCCACGCTTCGACCACCGATACAGCTGAATCTGGCGGACGACGATGGTGCCCCACGACGCAATGATGCCTAACGCGGCGACGTTCAGCACGATCTCGAATGCCTCGGCGGGCACGATGCCGTTGAGCAGCACGCCGAATACAGGGTGATACCTGGCCGCTCGAAACCGTTCTCCGCCACAACCATTGGCGGTATCAGTCCTCGACGAAAGTGACCGTCTCGTCGAGCGGTGCCCGACCCGTGCGGATGTAACTCGACAGTGGGGTCCTCGTATCCGATCGACATGCCGCAGAAGAGGATCAGCTCATCCGGGGGCGACAGGGCGTCCGCAACGGTCTTGCGAACCTGCGACCACGCCATCTGTGGACAGCTGTGCAGCCCTTCGGCGCGCAGCAGCAGCATGACGGTCTGCAGATACATGCCGACGTCGGCCCACTGGGGCATCCCGAGGTCGCGGTCGATGAAGCAGAACAGGGCGGCGGGCGCGCCGAAGCAGTCCCAATTGCCGATGGCGGCCCGCTGGCGCGCCTCCCAGTCCTCGCGGGCAATGCCGAGGGCGCTGTAGCGTTCCCTGCCGAAGGCGGATCGGCGCTCGCTGTAGGGCGCCTTCAAGGCCGGCGGGTACATCACGAACTCCCGGTCATCCCATGGTTCACCGGCCGCCACGCGCTCGACGGCGAGCTTCTTGAGCCTGGCCAGCGGTGCCCCGGTCATCACACAGACGTGCCACGGCTGGAGGTTCGATCCGGACGGCGACCACGCCGCGGCGGACAGCACGCGCTGCAACACCTCCTTCGAAACGGGCTCGTCGGTGAATCCGCGCACTGCGCGTCTCGTCGTGACTGCCTCGTAAACGTCCATCAAGCGCCTTCCGTCGCATCCGCTCTGCCGCGCCGTGTCTCGGCGGCTCTCATCAGCGCATCCACTACAACGACCGGCTAGGCCGTCGTTCTGTGACAGCCCACGACGGCATCGCCGGACTCGGCCGCACGATTTGAGGGTTACATAATCTGTGATCACATTTTCTCTGAGCGCATCGCGCAGTAGTCACCGGGCATCGGCCAAGCCGCTTTTCCCTCCGGGTCGGGTCGGCAAGAGACGGCACGAAGGAGTTTTGAGATGACAACCAATGCGTTGGACGATGCGCCGCTGTCCACGTTCCACAAGAAGCTGGCACTGTTCTCCTCCGGCGGACCGTTTCTGGACGGCTACGTGCTGTCGATCATCGGCGTCGCGATGGTGCAGCTCACCAGTTGCGCAGTTCTTCGTCGAAGGCGTCTTCTGGTTGGTCATCCTGCGCCTCCTGATCGGCATGGCCGTCGGTGCGGATTACCCGATCGCAACAGTTGGCAGATTCTCGCCGCGCAAGTACCGGGGGCCGCTGCTGGGGCGTTCGTCTGCATGTGGTTTGTCGGTGCGGCGGTCGCCTACATCGTCGGAGAGATGCTGGCACGGACGGGTCCGGAGGGATGGCGATGGATGCTGGCCAGCGCGGGGCTGCCGATCGTCCTTGCCCGCCTTCACACCCGAGTCACCGCGTTGGCTCACCGGGAAGGGCCGCATCGACGGGGCGAACGAGTCCTTGCAGAAGGTGTTCGGCCCGGGCGTGACGGTCGCCGACCTGCCCGCGCGCTCGAGGTGAACCTGAACATCAAGTCGCTCATCCAGTCCGGATACGGCAGACGGATGGCGTTCATCAGCATCTTCTGGACCTGCTCGATCATTCCGCTGTTCGCCATCTATGCGTTCGCACCCGCCATCCTCGGCGCGCTCAAACTCGAAGGCGACCTGGCGCAGGTCGGTTCGGCCCATCACGATTCTGTTCATGGTCGGACGCATCGTCGCGGTGTTCCTGGTCAACCGAATGGGACGCCGCCCCTTGCTCATCCACAGCTTCCTGTGGGCGGGTATCGCACTGCTCCTGCTCGGCTCCTTCCCCGGTGCCCCCTCCAGCGTGATCATCGTGCTGTTCGCCGCCTACGCAGTCCTCATCGCCGGGACGCAGATCCTGCAGTGGGTCTACCCGAATGAGCTGTTCCCCGCCGAGATTCGTGGCTCCGTCGTGGGCCTGGCATCCTCGATCAGCAGAATCGGCGCAGCGATCGACACCTTCCTGGTGCCCCTGTCGCTCACCTCATTGGGCATCGGTCCCACCATGCTGATCGCCGCCGCCATCACAGTCCTCGGCGCCCTGATCTCACAATTCTGGGCACCGGAGATGCGGGGGAAGTCGCTGTCGAAATGCGCCGCCCTCACCAACGCGACCCCCGTCGCGGCGGCGTAAGCGGGCCCAACACGCCGTAGAGCCTAGACCTGGGTCCCCGTGGAGCGATTGGCCCCGCGGGGCTCCAGGTCTTTCCGCGCATTACTGCCCCGAAACGGTTATGCAGAACCGCGTTTCGGTGCAGTCGGCCTATTGGGCGTCTTGCGTCGCGGTCGACTGGGCCGCAAGAAGTGCGCGGATGCGATCGGTGGCATCGACTAGTGACTCGTGGCTGATGGCGGTGGCCGCGACATCATCGTGGAGCCGGGCAGCGGCGACGAGTCGTTCCTGGTACCGCCACAACGAATCGTCGAGCGGTGAGTCCAGGGCTCCCTGGGCGCCCACGATCTTGTAGGCGCGACAGTGGTGCCACAGCGTCCGGATCATCTGCAGCAGTACAGGATTGCCGGCGGCGTCGTACAGGATCGCCAGCAGAGCCTCGTCGTGATCGAGGTAGGCAACGACGTGCCGTTCGTCGATGGCGGTCCGCATCAACTCGTATTCGGCCTGCATTCTTGCGCTGTCTTCGGGTCGAATCTGTTGAGTGCCCAAACGCGCGGCCTCGACTTCCAGCAATCGGCGTACCTGGTACACGTGCACCAACTCCGCGAGAGTCAGGCCCTTGACCACTGCACCCTTGTGTGGCTCGCGCTCGGCGAGGCCGGCCTCTTCGAGGCGACGAATCGCCTCGCGTACCGGCATGACACTGGTGCCGACCTGTGCCGCGAGGTCGCGCACCCGAAGGCGTGAACCGACCGGCAGTTCGCCGTTCATGATCGACTCGAGGATGATTCCGTAAACCTGGTCGGTCAGAAGCGTCGGCTCGGCTCGCTTGGACATGACCACAGATCACATATTAATCGGCCGACCCGGCAGCGATCCCCTGTCGCGGCCCCCTTTTTGTCCGTGTTTCGTTGATATTTGCGGCTGAGTGCAGAAAACGCCATTCGAGCCTTGTGTGATGTGTGATCACAAACTAGCCTGACGATGTGATGCGCAGCACTTCCCGACGTCTCCTGGAGGCACCTCCATGAAGGACGTGGTGATCGTCGGTGGCGGGATCGCCGGCCTGGCCGCCGGATGGCGGCTTCGACATTGGGACACGGTGCTGCTCGAATCACAGGGCCGGGTCGGTGGTCGCGTCCGATCGGAGCGCCGTGGGCAGTACTGGTTGAACTGGGGCGGGCATGTCTACGCCGGCGGAAACTCATCGACGTCGTGGCTGCTCAATGACACCGGCGTCGATGCGGTGGCCGTCCCCGGATCGCTGGCCGGGCTGGCCATGAACGGCAAGCTCCTCCTGAAGGGCCGAGTCGAAAGCTACCCGTTGCGGATCCCCATGCCGTGGTCGTCACGTGTCGGCATGGCCAAGGCCGGCGCGAAGGTGGGCGTCGCAGTCGCCAAGTACGCGAAGATCGTCGCCCTGCGCCCCGGCGAGAGCGAAGCCGCACGACAGCAGCGGGTCTACAACTTCATGAACGATCGCACCTTCGCCGATTTCGTCGGCGAGCTGCCCGAAGATGTCGAGGCATTGTTCAAGCCCACGGTCACGCGTTCCGCGGCGGACCTCGACGAGATCGCCGCAGGCGCAGGTGTCGGCTACTTCAGCCTCGTCTGGGGCATCGGGGGCGGGCTGACTCAGAGCATTCTCGGCGGCCCGTCGACACTCACCGAGAGCATCGCCGCCGCACTGGCCGACCGTGTGCAGCTGAACGCCGGGGTCGACGAGATCGTGCACAGGAAGAACTCTGTCGTGGTCCGCTACCGGCAGGACGACCAGGAGAAGGAGGTCGAGGCCCGCTGCGTCGTTCTCGCCACGCCGGCGACGGCCAGCCATCGGGTCGCGGTGGACCTCGACCGCGACGTTCGCGACGCGCTGCCGAAGATCGTCTACGGCCCGTACGTCAGCGCGGCCTTCCTGACGAACGAGACCGAGCGTCAGGTGTGGGACGACGCGTACGCCATCGCGACACCCAAGCGATCGTTCAACGTGTTGCTCAACATGTCGAATATCGCCCGCGGTTACGAACACGAGCGACAGCCTGGCAGCAGCATCATGACCTTCTCCCCGGCGAGCCTGGCGCGCAAGCTGTTCGAGCTCGACGACGACCAAATCCGGGAAACCTATCTCGCCGATCTCGACCAGGTGTTGCCGAACTTCGCCGACAAGGTCGTCGAATCGGAGATCCAGCGCTGGCCCACGGGGGCGCCGTACTGCTTCCCCGGTCGCGGAAAGCTCCAGCCCACGCTGACCCGCACCAGCGGCCGCGTCTTTCTGGCCGGCGACTACCTGGGCACCCTCTACACCGAAACAGCAATCAGCACAGGCCTTTCCGCCGCGCAGGAGGCTCAAAGCCTGCTCGCGGCCGAAAAGCAGACTGCCGCCAAGGCTCACACCTCGCACACCCCCCAATCTTCCCCCAGCTTCGCCGTCAACTAGGAGAAACCACATGTCCTCACAGCTACGCGGTGTCCTCACCGCACTCGTCACACCGTTCGCATCCGATGGACGGATCGACGACGACACCCTGCGTCGTCTGGTGGACCGCGGAATCGACGGCGGGGTCGACGGCGTGGTCGCCTGCGGATCGACGGGTGAATTCGCTGCGATGAGCAACGCGGAGCGCCGCCAGGTCGTGGAGACGGTGATCGATCAGACCGCGGGCCGCGTCCCGGTCGTCGCGCAGACAGGAGCAGTCAGCACCGCCGAGGCGGTCGAGCTCTCCCGGCACGCCGAGGCCGCGGGTGCGTCGGTGCTGATGGTCGTCTCCCCCTACTATGAGCCGCTCAGCGAGGATGAGACATTGAACTACCTACGGACGGTTGCTGATTCGGTCGACATCCCGGTCATGCTCTACAACCTGCCCGTCGCGACCGGTGTCAACCTGTCGCCCGCGACCGTTGGTCGTCTGGCCCGCGAAGTCTCGAATATCCGGTACATCAAGGACACCAGCGGCAACATGGCCCAGGCCGGTCAGCTCATTCACCACTACGGTGACGTGATCTCCACGTTCGTCGGATGGGACAGCCTGCTGTTGGCCGCCATCACCGAGGGCGCCGCCGGGGTCATGGCCGGCACCGCGAACGTGATGCCGGCCGAGCTCGTCTCGATCCATCGGGCGCTGTGCGCGGGCGAACTGGAGCGTGCGCGCAGTGAATGGGCACGGATCTACCCGCTCATGGACGCGATCATGTCCGCGCCGTTCATCGCGGCGGTCAAGGCAGCACTCGACGCCGTAGGCTTTCCTGTCGGAGTTCCCCGCCCACCGGTATCCGGCCTCGACGTGGATCAGGCCGGCGCCATCGCCGCCCTCGCGGGCGACCTCCGGCAGCTGTCCACAACCAGCTAGACGACTTCAAGAAGACAGAAGGTGCATGATGGTCAACCTGCTTCCCGAAAAGACACGCACGCAAGCCTTTATCGACGGTACGTGGGTCGACGCCGCCGACGGCCGGACCTTCGACCGGATCTCCCCGGCCACAGGTTCGGTGTTCACCTCGGTGGCCTCCTGCGGGGAGGAAGATGTCGACCGCGCGGTGCGCGCAGCCAGGGCGGCTTTCGAGGATGGCCGCTGGAGCCGTCAAAGCCCGGCCGACCGCAAACGGCTTCTGCTGACGTTCGCCGACCTCCTGGAGACCAACGCCGCCGAGATCGCCCAGCTCGACTCCATCGATGCGGGCAAGCCGATCAGTGACTGTGAAGACCTCGACCTACCCGACGTCATTCACACGATTCGGTGGTACGCGGAGGCGATCGACAAGGTCTTCGGCAAGATCTCACCGACGGGATCGCAGGCTCTCGGTCTGATCGTCCGCGAGCCGGTCGGCGTGGTCGGTGCCGTACTGCCGTGGAATTTCCCCGCCTCGATGCTGGCCTGGAAACTCGGGCCGGCGCTTGCGGCAGGCAACTCGTTGGTCGTCAAACCTGCCGAGCTCTCGCCATTGAGCGCGCTTCGGATCGCCGAAATCGCCAGCGAAGCAGGACTTCCCGACGGTGTGTTCAATGTCGTGCCCGGGCTCGGTCACATCACAGGCAAGGCACTCGGCCTTCACATGGATGTGGACGCCGTCACCTTCACCGGTTCGACCGAGGTGGCCAGAGAGTTTCTCCGGTACTCCGCCGACAGCAATCTGAAGGGAATCGCGCTGGAATGCGGCGGCAAGAGCCCGCAGATTGTGTTGGCGGACAACTCCGATCGCCTTCAACAGGTCGCCGATGACCTGACCGACGCCGCGTTCTGGAACTCGGGACAGAACTGCACCGCCGGGTCCCGCATCCTGGTCGAGAACTCCATCAAGGACGAATTCGTCGGACTTCTCGCCGACCGCGCCAACGCCCGCAAGGTCGGCGATCCCGCCGACCGCTCAACTCAGATGGGTCCCCTGATCGAGCAGAGCGCGATGGACCGAGTGCTGAGCTATGTCAACGACGCCCGCGACGCGGGCGCATCGATCGTCACCGGCGGTGAACGAATACTGCCCGAAACCGGCGGCTACTACGTAGGCGCCACCGTGATCGACGACGTCACACCGAACATGGCGGTGGTACGCGAGGAAATCTTCGGCCCCGTAACCGCGGTCCTCGGCTTCGACACGATCGACGAGGCAGTCGCGCAGGCCAACGACAGCACCTACGGACTGGCAGCCACCGTGTGGTCCAGCAATATCGACCACGCGCTGGGGGTGGCCCGGCGGATACGCGCCGGAACAGTCGCGGTCAACGGCTATAGCGAAGGCGACATCTCGACACCCTTCGGCGGTTTCCGCGGATCGGGATTCGGCGGCCGGGACAACGGACTGGAAGCCTTCGACCAGTACACCGAGCTGAAGACGATCTGGGTCACCCTCCAGGGTTGAGCCCGGCGGCAGCTTCGTCGGATCAGCAACCGCGGCACCCGAAGCCACAGGTTGCGACACGGTCACGGAAGCATTGCTATCCGTGCATCATTGGTCACTTCTACCACGTAGATCACTAACGTCACATCCGCCCACTGCTGACGTCGTTGCGACGTCCCGCCCCTGGAAGGTGTGACATGTCGCCGCGTCGCCGAATCGGTTCCGCATCGATGGCGTCGGCGGCCGCGCTCGGACTCGTCATTGCCGCCGGCATCGCGCCACCGTCGGCGATCGCCGAGCCTTGCACAGGTGCCGCAGCGGCGGCCACCCCGCCGGCGGCCACCAACGCGGGAGCGACCCCGGAATTACCCGGCGCGTCCGACGGCCGACCGACAGGACACCGGCCTCCCGGTGCGAATGAGCACGCACCCAAACCCAAACTGGGACTTCTGCCCGCGATTCTCAGCGCGCTCACGCCGCGCTCGACCACGCCACGTTCGGCGCAGGTGCAGCAGCAAGCGGCGGTCGCGCCGTCGCCCACTCCCCCGGCGGCTGATCAGCAGTCCCCGAATGCCGCTCAGCCCGTCCCGGCCGCAGCCGCACCGCCCGCACCGCCCGGGACGTCGATCGTCGGCTGGGTGACCGGACCGGACAGCCCCAACGACACCGTCGGACGTTTCGCCATCACCGGCACGGACCTCGGGATCATGTGGGACAACGGCAATCCCGCCTCTCATCAGGTGCTGATGGCCTTCGGGGACACCTACGGTTATTGCAGCGTCCACGGTCAGCAATGGCGGTACAACACGTTGTTCCGCACTCAGGACGGTGCGCTGGCCAAGACCATCAGCGTGCCGAACGGTGTTGTCTCCAACCAATACTCCGGCTCGCCGCTGTGGGCGCCGGGCCTTTCCAAGCAGATCATCAACAGCACCAAGTGGGCGCCGACGGAGACGGGAATCATCCCGACCGCCGGTGTCGCCGCCGGCAGCGCCCAGTACATCAACTTCATGTCCATCAAGAACTGGGACAGCAACGGCTCATGGACGACGAACTACTCGGCGATCGCGGTGTCCCCCGACAACGGCGAGCACTGGGGCGTCTACCCGGGTTCCGTGCGGACGCCACGACCGGACAGCGTCCCGGGCGCCACATACGCTCCCGGAAACGAAAACTTCCAACAGGGAGCGTTCCTCAAACCTGGGCCCGGCGACCCCTACCTCTACTCGTTCGGAACACCGTCCGGACGCGGAGGCTCGGCATACGTGGCGCGCGTGTCCCCAGCATCGGTGCCAGACCTCAGGACGTACGAGTACTGGAACTCCGACACCGCATCGTGGGTGCCGGGCAATCCCGCGGCCGCCACGCCGGTGATCCCCGGACCAGTGGGCGAATTGTCGGTGCAGTTCAATACCTACCTCAAGCAGTACCTGATGCTGTATTGCAACGGCCCCAACGACGTGGTGATGAGGACTGCATCGGCGCCGCAAGGGCCATGGGGCCCAGAGCAATTGCTCGTCACGTCGGGGGAGATACCCGGCGGCATCTACGCGCCGTTCCTGCATCCCTGGTCGACAGGTAAGGAGCTGTACTTCAACCTGTCTCTGTGGTCGGCCTACAACGTGATGTTGATGCACACGGTGCTCCCATAGCGGCTGCCGAGGGCCGCCGGGTTTCAGAATCACGACCGTAATCAGCCGGTACGCGTTACTGTCGTCTTGCCCTCGCAACCGATTGCTGGGAGACGACATGAGCGGCTACAAAACCGTGGTAGTCGGCACCGACGGGTCGGACTCATCGCTGCGTGCGGTAGACCGAGCGGGCGCGGTCGCCGCGCAAGTGGGTGCCAAGCTGATCGTCGCCAGCGCACACATACCCGCCGTCGAAAAGGGTGCCTGGTCACGACCGCCGTCGCACGATCACGTGTCCGACCCCCGCGCCGCCGACAGCCTCCGCGGTGAGGGCTACATGCTGCATGGGAGCGCTCCCGTGTACGCGATCCTGCGGGAGGCGCACGACCGGGCGAAGGCCGCCGGTGCTCAAGACATCGAAGAGCGGGCGGTCGAAGGTGCGCCGGTGCACGCCCTGGTGAAGCTGGTCGAGCAGGTCAACGCCGACCTGCTCGTGGTCGGCGATGTGGGACTGGACACGGTCGCGGGCCGGTTACTGGGGTCGGTGCCTGCCGACGTCGCCCGCAAAGCCAGAATCGACATCCTGATCGTCCACACCGCCGAGTAGGGCCGGCCTCAGTCGCTCGCCACGTCTGCCCCGGAGCGGTACTTCTGCCACGGCCAGCGGCCGGTGATCTCGAGTTCGAGTGAGAAGCTCAGGAACGTACGGATCGCGACGATGCCCGCGAGTACGCCGACACTTTGTGCGTCCGGGGTGACAGCCACCGTTCGGATGATGTCGGCGGCGACCAGGAACTCGAGGCCGAGGAGGATCGTCCGCCCGAGCTGCTCGCGAAAAAGTCGGTACGTGCCAGTCGATTTGCGGATCAGGCGACCGACCGCGATGCCGGCGGCCCCCACCGCCCCGATGGCGATGATCGCCACACCTGTGCCGTCGATCACCTTGCCGACAGTCTCGATGCTCTCGATGAACCCCACAACTGGAGGCTAACCGCCGGGCAGTTTCGCCGATACCGTTGCGGCAAACGTGTGCGTGTCGCCGGGCCAGCGCGCAGACACGTAATCGCCGCCGCCGCCGCTGTCGACGACGACGAACGCCGGCCTGCCATTCGTCGCGGAGTCCCGCATCATTCCCGACTTCTTGAGCCGCCATTCCGCGGAACCCACTGCGACATCACAGAAGTCGTCGGGACTTCGCAGCGCGCGAGTCACCTCCGCCTGCACCGACATGAACCCGGTCGGATCACCGGGCCGCTCGACGTAGGTCCGGTAGTAATCGGGGTCCCAGAATCGCGTCACGCGGGCAAACCGCCAAGCACGACGCTCCAATTCCCATGTCAGCGCGGTGGTCTTACGGCCATACAGCACCGATCGACCAGTCGTGGGATCGACGGTTCGGGCGGCGAGCAGCACTCCGTGACAGATGGCGGCCACGAGGAGTTCTCGGTTGAAAGCATCGGAGACGAGGCGTTGCAACGGCTCGCTCTCGATATAGCTGCGCATCCCCCGCGATTCGCGCGCAGTATCCGACCGACGACGATCACCCGGCTCAGACCGGGCAACTGCGACCAGATGTCCAGCCCACGGCCGGTGAGCATGATGTCGTCGGCGGCCGCCCGACCGCCGCTTTCAGTGCTGAACACGACGGCGTGCCGGCGTCCGACCAGCACCTGCCAGCTGACCGCGACCTCGGTCGGGTCGAAATCGGTGTCCGGAATGGGTATCAGGACGGTGGCCACAAGCGCCAGCATGTCATGCGAGACGCGCTCCCGGGCCCGATGCCGCCGGGGTTCATCGGGCCGACAACGTATTCGGTTCGGCTACCGATTGCGCACGGCGATCGGCCGACCCGGCGGTTCGGGCTGCGGATTGAAACCGACTCGCACGCCGGGTGATTCCGGCTGCTGATTGACAGCGGTGTTGTGCAGACCCGGCGGGTCCGGTTGCGGTTCGAACGCGTAGGCGGTTCCCGAGGCCGGCCCGAGTCCGCTCAGGGCAAATGCCGCCCGATAGCAGTGCCCCGGCGACCGTTCTTGTCACGTGGATGGTGTTCATATCGTGCGTCCTAGTCTGTGCAGGCGTTCGTGCCGGCTTGGTTGCCGGTCCCGGCAAGTGGACGCCACCTCCGCTGCTACCGATCCCACCATCACCGCAGCCGCAATGGCCCAAGCGGCCGGTCGTATCCAATGGACGATCGGCGCACCGTCGGCAGCTACCATTCGCCTATGCCACTGGGCGACGGCCAGCTATTCGCGGAATACACCGTGCTGCGGCGCCTCGGGTCAGGGGCGATGGGCGAGGTGTACCTCGTTCAACACCCGAGGTTGCCGCGCCGTGACGCCCTGAAGGTACTGCCGACCGAGTTCACGACCGATGACGAATACCGCGCGCGCTTCGATCGAGAAGCGGACACCGCGGCGACTCTGTGGCATCCCCACATCGTCGGAGTGCACGACCGCGGCGAGTTCGAAGGTCAGCTGTGGATCACCATGGATTACGTCGAAGGAACCGACGCGGCCCGCCTCGCAACAGGACCGGTACGCCAGGGGGATGCCGCCCGACGACGTCGTCCGGATCGTGACCGCAGTCGCCGACGCCCTGGACTACGCCCACCAAAATCACCTGCTGCACCGTGACGTCAAACCGGCCAACATACTCCTGTCACAGCCCGATACCGGCAAGGGTCGAATTCTTCTCGGGGACTACGGGATTGCCCGCAGGATCGATGACACCAACAGGCTGACCAGCACCAGTATGACGGTGGGAACCGTCGCCTACGCCGCACCGGAACAGCTGATGGGTGAGCCACTCGACGGTCGGGCCGACCAGTACGCCCTGGCGGCGTCGGCCTATCACCTGCTGACCGGCACCACCCTGTTTCAGCACCCCAATCAGGCTGCCGTCATCAGCCAGCACCTCACTGCGCCGCCACCGCCGATCGCCCGCCGACGACCGGAACTGTCGGGACTCGACCCGGTGCTGGCCAAGGCGCTCGCCAAGTCACCCGACGACCGCTACGCGTCGTGCACGGAGTTTGCCGAGGCTCTCGCGCGCAGCCTCGGCCCGATAGCCGGCGAACCTGGTGCCGACGAGGCGACGGAGGCCGCACGTCCCGCTTCGGCGCGTCATCGCCAGCCCAGTGCCAAAGCCACAGCGCGGTCGAAGCCGCGGATACGAGCGGCCGTCCTCATTCCCGTTGTCGCTCTCGGGTTGATTCTGATAGGCGGGCTTGCGGCAGCCTTGTTCGTCATGAATGGCCATCGACAGCAACCTGTGGTCAAACCGACGACGAGCGCGGCGCCGCCTCCGTCCGGCGGTGCGCCGGCGATTCCGGTCGTCCTGATCGGCGCCGACTGCGCCACCCTCGGCGCCGCCGGCCAATCGACAAGCGGTGCGCCCGCGTTCTGCCAACGACTGCCAACCACCGGCGACATGATGTGGTCGTTGTACAACAGCGACGTGCCCGCCCCGACCGTCGCCGCCGGGCCTGCCGACGACGTGTACGCACCGGGTATCGAACAGCAGGTCCAGGTTTGCGTTCAAGAGACCGGACAGACGCGGGTGCGGTGCCGCGAGGACGTCCGGCGAGGCAATCTGGTCGGGCCCGCCTGAACGAGCGATCTCCGGTGCGACGGGTTCGGACATCGCGCACAGTCGGCTGTGGTCAACTCTGAGGAGGTGATTCACACCAAAGCGACCAATGACGGAGAACCATCGCAATGACCGACGACCAGATCAGTACTCACACAGAGCTTTTCGACCTCAGCGGCAAATATGCGCTGGTCACTGGTGGCACCCGCGGAATCGGCATGATGATGGCGCGCGGGTTGCTGCAGGCGGGCGCCCGCGTGGTCATCAGCTCACGCAAGGCCGAGGCATGCGCACACGCCGAAAAGCAACTTTCGGAGTTCGGCGACGTGAAAGCGATTCCGGCCGATCTGTCTCGGCACGAGGAATGCCTTCGGCTCGCCGATCTGGTCGCCGCCGACTCGGAAAGTCTGCACGTGCTCGTCAACAATGCCGGCGCAACGTGGGGCGAACCGCTGGCGAGCTTCCCGGACTCGGCATGGGACAAAGTGCTCGACCTCAACCTCAAGTCGCCGTTCTGGCTCGTCCAGGCGCTGTTGCCGGCGCTCGGCCGAGCAGCCACGGCAGATGACCCCGCCCGGATCATCAACGTCGGCAGCATCGACGGGATCCATGTCCCTGCGCTACCCGTGTACTCCTATGGCAGCAGCAAGGCAGCGATACACCAGCTGACCCGCATGCTTGCGCGCGAACTCGGGCCGCGGTACATCACTGTCAATGCCGTTGCGCCAGGCCCATTTCGATCGAAGATGATGGCAGCGACGCTCGATGCGTTCGAGGAGACCATCGTCGCGTCGGCACCGCTGCGCCGAATCGGGCGCGACGACGACATGGCCGGCGTTGCGGTGTTTCTGGCCAGTCGGGCGGGCTCCTACCTCACCGGCGCGATCGTCCCCGTCGACGGCGGCATCGCGACCACGGCGTAGGACCGTCGCCGGACGAAAATTGGGATCGGTAGCCATTGTCGCTGGATGTACTTGCCGCCGTGACGAGGCCGACAAGGCCGCGCAACCGGAAAAGGAACCCAGCAATGAACATCGTCCCCGCCCGCATCCAGGAACACGTCAACCGCGTCGACCGCACCCGCAGCCTCGCGATCGGGATCGCCGCCGGCCTCACCGCGCTGTGGAGTGTCTACCGGCTGTTCTGGCTGCTCTACACGGCGACGACGTTGTCCAGCGTCGGCTGGTCCCCCGTCTCGCTGGTCTTCCCGCTCGTTCTCTGGGGCGCGGTCGGTGTCGTCGCGGCGTTCGTGTCCGTCGCCTTCCTGATGCGCTACTCCAAGCAGCCCTGAGTCTGAGGGGTACACAAGGGGCCGCAGATATTTTGCGGCCCCTTCTGTCATCTGCGCGGTAGCGCCGCGGCGATCGATGCACTCCTATGCTTACGCATTGTCTGCATTCGCGAGTTGTGCGCCGATAGCCGATAGAGGGAAAACCGGGTGGATATAGACGTCGAAGGTGTGGCCCAGTTGGTTTCGACCGGGCGTCTGCCCGGATGGAACGAAGTCGAGTCACTGGTCGAGGCCGCGCACCGGCGCTACCGGGCGGATACCGACGGGACCGTCGCCGATTATATTCCCGTCCTCGCGCAGGTAGACCCGGACTTGTTCGGCGTATGTGTTGCCGAAACAGACGGTGGACTTCACCTCGCCGGCGACACCACCACCGAATTCTCGATCCAGTCGATATCGAAGGCGTTCGTCTACGCGCTCGTGTGCGAGGCGTTCGGTCACGGTGTCGTGCGGGATCGGATCGGCGTGAACAACACCGGCCTGCCCTTCAATTCCGTTGTCTCGATTGAACTCAACGACGGGCACCCGATGAATCCGATGGTGAATGCCGGTGCGATCGCCGTCACCGCGCTCATGCCGGGAGAGACCGTCGGGGAGCAATGGGAGAACATCCGCCTCGGCCTGTCCCGATTCGCCGGGCGCCCACTGGAACTCGATGGTGTCGTCTACCGGTCGGAGTCGGAGACGAACCAGCGTAACCGCGCCATCGCCCGACTCCTGGAGAGTTACGCGCGCATCGACCTCGACCCACTCGCTGTGGTGGACGTGTACACGAAGCAGTGCGCGTTGCGCGTGAACGCCACCGACCTCGCGATCATGGGTGCCACGCTCGCCGACGGCGGGGTGAATCCGCGGACCGGTGAGCAGGTGGTGTCGGCCCAGGTCTGCCGTGACACCCTGGCGATCCTTGCAGCCAACGGCTTGTACGAAAGGTCCGGCGAATGGCTGTTCGAGATCGGACTACCCGGTAAGTCAGGGGTATCCGGAGGGATCGTCACCGTGGCGCCGGGCAAGGCCGGCATCGGCGTCTTCTCACCCCGACTGGACTCAGCGGGGAACAGCGTTCGAGGCCAACGCGCCACGGCCTACCTGTCCCGGGTCCTCGGGCTCAACATCTTCGCATCCGATGTCCACGGGCGCGCCGCGAAAGGCGAACCGCAGTGAGCGCTGAAAGGCCGACGCTGAACAACCAATGACGGCAAGTGAAGTCCGCAACTCCTGGGTACCGATGATCGGTTTGTTCCTGGCTCAGATGTTGATGTCGTTCAACGTTGCGGCGCTGCCCGTCTCCCTGGGCGGCATCGTCGAGGATTTCGGGGTTCCCCCGACGACGGTGGCCACCGCGGTCGTGATGTCCGGATTGGCCGTCGCGGCGCTGGTGATGGCGGGCGCGAAGCTCGGGCAGCGGGTGGGCTGGATCATCGTCTTCCGGATCGTCGTCGCCACCTTCGGCGCCTCCGCCGTGATGATGACCCTGTCCCCATCGGTGGCGTGGGTCATCGCCGCACAGGCGCTGGCGGGCGCCTCGGCTGCCATCATCGTGCCCTCGTTGGTCGCGCTGATCGCGGAGAACTACCGCGGGACCAACAGGCCACCACCGCAATCGGCTCGCTCGGGTCGGCTCGCGCCCTTTCGGGGGTCAGTGCCTTCCTGATCGGCGGCGCGCTGGGAACGCTCGTGGGATGGCGGCCGGTTTTCGTGATCGTTCTCGTGCTCGCGGTGGCGGTGTTCGGCTTGAGTTCTCGCCTACGTTCCGACGCCGGCGACCCAGCCATCGACATCGACGTGGTCGCCGCCGTTCTGATCGGCGTCGCCATCGCGGCGCTCACACTCGGGGTCAACAATCTCAACGGATGGGACTGCTACTCGCAAACGGCAACGCACCGTTCGACATCCTCGGGCTGTCACCCGCACCGCTGCTGGCTCTCTTCGGGATCATCTGTGGTCAAGCATTTTTCATCTGGGCGCGGCGACGCGTCGCGGCCGGGAAGGTTCCGCTGGTCAGTTTGACCGTGCTCGGTTCATCGCGGGAACGAGCGGCCGTCCTCGCGATGTTCATTGTCGTCACCCTGGAATCCGCGCTCAACTTCACTGTCCCGCTGTACATTCAGATCGTCCAGGGACGAACACCCTTCGACACCTCGTTGGCGATGATGCCGTTCATCTGACGGTCTTCTTCACCGCGATACTGGTGGTCCGGTTCTACCGTCGGTTCACTGCGCGCGTCATCGGCATGTTCTCGTTCAGTTTGACGACGGTGGCGCTTGTCTGGCTCGCCTTCGTGGTCACCAACGACTGCGAGACGGTGCCGACGATCGCGGGGTTGATCGTCTTCGGCATCGGGCAGGGCGCGTTGGTGACACTGGTCTTCAACGTCCTGGACACCGCCGCGCCCAAGGAGCTTGCCGGTGACGTCGGCTCGATCCGCGGCACCACCCAGAATCTCGCGGCGGCGGTCGGGACCGCGGCCGCGGGAGCGATGCTGGTCGGCCTGCTCTCGCTCAACGTCAGTCAGGCGGTGATCAGCAACGTCGACATCCCGGATGCGGTCGTCGCGCAGGTGGACCTCGACCAGATAAACTTCGTGAGCAACGGCCGACTACGCGAGGTCCTCGAAGGCACCGACGCCGACGATTCGGCGGTCGCGGCCGCGCTCCAATTCAACACGGACGCGCCAGGTTGCGCGCGCTCAAGCTGGGCCTGCTGATCCTTGCGGGTGCGAGCGCCATCGCGATTCTGCCTGCTTCGCGACTGCCTGCGTACAAGCCGGACGAGATCCCCGACCCGCGGGCAGCAACGGACGACATCTGACTTGTCGTGATCGGCATCTAGGTTGAGGGGTCACGCACCGACGAGTGACCCGAGGGATCGATATGACCGACGTGAACATGGCCGACTACGCCGCGATGACGCCGTACTTCGACGTCGTCACCCACGCCCTGGAGGGGCTGGTGGACGGCGACAACTTCTTTGACCTCCATGCCGGCGATGCGGTCATCGAGTACGTGATCACCGTGCCGGGCTATCCCAAGCAGGTGGTCGGACCTGACAACCTGGCCGAGCTTTACCGCGGTTACGGCGATGCCATCGTTCAGGACTCCAGCAGCGACGTGTACGCCTATTACGACCGCGACCAGGCGGTGGTCGTGCTCGAGTACACGATCCACGGGACGGTGGTGCGCAGCGGCGCGCCATACGCGAATCGCTTCGTCTCGGTGATCACGATCAGGAACCGCAAGATCGCGCACTGGCGCGACTACCTGGACCCATTGGCCGTCATTGCGGCATTCGGCGACGACACTCCTGGGTTATCCGGCGGATGAAGCGACCTAAACCTCGCACCCGACGGCTGCCGCGATCACCAATAGCTGATGGCACCCTCGAACAGGTTCGTCAACAACGGTTTATCGCTATCGATGGGCGCATTCTTCAGGAGCCGTTGTTGGGGCCAGGCACCGTCGGCGAGGGTGGCGCAATCCGCCTCGCCATAGCCCACAGCCGACAGCCCGTTGGGCATGCCCACTGCGCGCATGATCCGAATGAGATCCTCGGCCAGTACGGTGCCTGCGTCCTCGGGGCCGACGTCGCCGACGTCCGCGCCGAGGTGCCGGGCGGCTTCGACGTGGCGTTGCGGATCGGTGGCAGCGGTGTGGCGGAAAACCGAGGGCGCGTTGAGGATTACCGCCATGCCGTGGGGTACCAGGGGTTCAGACCCCGGGTAGCCGCTGGGGTGGAACTCGCGAACCTGCCCGGCCACCGCGTACGCCATCGCATGCGGCATGTGCACTCCCGCGTTGCCGAACGCAATACCGGCCAGGGTCGCAGCCCACATCGTCTGCTCACGCGCTTCGCGGTCCGAGGCGTCACTGACGGCGCGTTCCAGATATCGACCGAGCAACCGCATGGCCTCCCGGCTCCCCAGGTCGCTCCACGGATTGGCGCCCTGACTCATCGGGCGGGCACTCGGCCGATCGGGCGCCGAACGGCGGACGAAGGGCCGCGCGGTGAACGATTCCAACGCGTGCGACAGCACGTCGAGCCCACTGCACGCGACGACCTCGGCGGGCAGGGTGTCGGTGCAATCTGGATCGACAAGTGCTTCGCTCGGACGCAATGCGGCAGAGGCGATCCCGGTCTTGGCCGACATCGACAGCAGATCAAAAATGGCGATACCGGTCACCTCGCTGCCGGTTCCGGAAGTCGTCGGGCAGGCGATGTGCGGTTTCAAGGGGCCGGGCACCCGCGTTCCGTCTCCGACAGGCGGATTGACATACGACAGGAAGTCCGCCGGGTAGGTGGCATAAAGATTGGCCGCCTTGGCCGAATCGATCACCGAGCCGCCGCCCACGGAGACGTAACCGTCCGCGGCTACCTCCGTCGCGAATGCTGCTGCTCGAGTTAAGGATTCGTCGGTAGGCTCGACATGGACTTCGGTATAGGGAATGACATCGATGCCCGCTGCCCGCAGTGAGCGCAGCGCCGTGTCGAAGACCGACAGCCGGGCCACATCGGGATCGGAGAACAATGCCACCCGGGTCATCCCGAGATCCCGAGCGCAGTCCCCTAGTTCCTCGAGGCAACCACGACCGAAGGTGATCCTGGACGCGTCGACGGTGAATGCCGTGTCGAGTCCATCACCGGCCGGCTGATAATGACAGCAACTCATCGAGCCTCCCCATTGCGTGCAGGTGAGCCGATGACCACGCTACGGCAGCGCTGAGCACGCCGGGCCACCGGCGGGAAGGTAAACGGTATCGACATGGAGAGTGACGACGCGATGGCTTCGACGGACACCGGGCTGCAGGACATGCTCGACGAGTTCCACCTGCGCAGACTCGTTCACGCCTACTGTCGCGCCGTCGACCGCGGTGACCTCGCGCAGTTGAAGAACCTGTATCACTACGACGCGGTTGACGCCCACGGCGGCTTCTCGGCGGGTAGTGCCGACGACTTCCTCAACCAGCTCGCCGCCGCGCGCCCCTACATCTGGTCGATGCAGCACCACATCACCACGGTGAACTTCGCTGTCAGCGGAGACACCGCCGAGGGTGAGATCTACATGATCGCCACTCACACGCTCGCCACAGGCGATGGAAAAGTCGACGTCGTGGTCGGCGGCCGATACCTCGACAAGTACGAGAAGCGGAACGGCGCTTGGAAATTCGTGAATCGGACGATCGTCACGGACTGTGCCTATGTGAATGACCCATCGACCGTGGACCTGAGCCACCCGATCACGCGAGACACTCCGCGAGGGACCACCGACGCGAACGATCCGTCATACCGGTTCTTCTCGCTGTTGAATTCGCAAGCAGACTTAGCCTGATGCGCGCTGTGGTCTTCGAGGAGTTCGGTGGTCCGGTCGACGTCCGGTCGGTCGCCGACCCGGTGCCGTCGCCCGGCGGTGTCGTCGTGGAGGTGCACACCACCGGCCTGTGTCGCAGCGACTGGCACGCATGGGCAGGGCATGACGACGGGGTAGCGCTCCCCCACGTTCCAGGTCACGAGTTGGTCGGCGTGGTGGCCGCGGTCGGCGCCGACGTACGCCGATGGACGGTCGGCGACCGGGTCACCACCCCTTTCGTGTGCGGCTGCGGCAGATGCCAGTGGTGCCTGAACGGTCAGGCCCAGGTGTGTCCGGACCAGACCCAGCCGGGCTTCACGCACTGGGGCTCATTCGCCGAGTATGTGGCCCTGCACGCTGCGGACACCAACCTGGTCGCGGTCTCCGACGCTGTTGGCGATGCCGCGGCGGCGGCACTGGGCTGCCGGTTCGCCACCGCCTACCGCGCGCTGAGCGCTCGCGCAGGAGTGAAGCCCAGCGAGTGGGTCACCGTCGTCGGGGTCGGCGGTGTCGGCCTCAGCGCCGTGCAGATCGCCGTTGCGTTCGGCGCCAACGTGATCGCGGTGGACCGCACCCCGGCCGCGCTGGACCTGGCGCGCAGCTTGGGTGCGGAACACACCGTGCTCGCCGACGGTCTCGATGTCGCCGCCCGGGTGCACGACCTCACCGGCGGAGGCAGCCATATCGCGGTCGATGCGGTCGGCTCGCCGGCCACCTGCGCCGACGCCATCCACAGCCTGCGGCGGCGCGGACGCCACGTGCAGGTCGGGCTGCTGCCCAGCGCGGGCGGGCACCCCGCCGTTCCGATGGACCGGGTGATCGCCTGGGAACTGGACGTGCTCGGCAGTCACGGCATGGCCGCCGTGGATTATCCCGCCATGATGCGTCTCGTCGAAGCGGACGCACTGCGGCCGCAGGCGCTGGTGGAGCGCGTGGTCGGACTGGCCGAGGGTGCGCGCCTCCTACCGTCGTTCGACACCGCCGCTCCCGTCGGCGTCACGCTCATCGATCCGCGGCTCTCCTGAATTCGGATGAGCAAATACGCGGCGGCGTCGGCGACCTCCTCGGGTTCGGCCCCGCTATCTGGGCAGCGGCACCTCGACGGGGCCCTGCATTTCGATTCCGCTGCTCAGCGTGGTGACCCGCCACCTCCCAAAGATGGCCAGGTCCCGCAGCTTTCGCGTTGAGCGTCCGTGGTGCCTGCGGGCCCAGTTCCGAAGTCCGATCCGCGCCAGGCGATTGGCCTCGCTGTACCACAACCACTCGTACAGATCCTCGCCGTGCAGCCACCGCGCAACTGCCTCCGACTCGACGCCCTCCAGATATGGCCGTACCCACGTGACCACAACCCAGGCTCTGGATGCTGATTCGGCGTCCGGGACGGTGAATGTGAAGTCAATCGGCTCCTCGCCGGCATTCATCGTGGTTCGCCGTTGCGGCGGTGGCTGACCTCGGCCGTCGGTTTCCGCGAGGCCGCGAACGTGAACCGAGACATTGTGGAAGGACCCTGGACCGCCGACCTCGAAGCGGACCCGATATTCAGGCGCATCGGCGAGCCTGATGGTGGGCCGTGCGGAGAATGCGATCACGCCCCCGACCCAGAACCACCGTGACATCACGAGTCGACTGCCCATCACCAGGAGGCGGCGAGCGGCCAGCACCAACGTCAGTGCCGCGACGCTTATCGCGAAGGCGCTTACCAGGAGCTGCACGGGCACAGCCTGACAGACAGCCGTACCGTAATCGGCTACTCACGCAAGATGTGGTCGGCAGAAGTGGAAGAGTAACGACTCAATTCCACTTCCAACGTATAGCGCACCTAGGGGCTTGCGGCAAGGCCCGGGGTGTGCCGCACAATTGCGGACCGCGGCCAGGGCTGGCGGGATGGGAGTAGCGAATTGCGGGATTCAGGTCAGTCGCTTTATGAGGAGCATGTGTCCACCCAGGGGTACGACGAGGAATTGCAGTCCGAGCGGGGCTACGTGGCCGGGCTCTACACGCGGCTCGACGCTGAGCGCGCGCGAGTGAAGGGCAGATACAACGCGGTACTGGGGGGTCCGGTCGATCTCCAGAACGGCGGGACACTCGTCGAGCGGGACGCCGAGGTGCGCGCGCTCGCCGCGAGGATGAAGCGGTTGGACGTAGCGGACAGCGGGTTGTGTTTCGGTCGGTTGGATTCGTTTACCGGCGACCGCTCGTATGTCGGCCGGATCGGCATTCTCGACGAGGGGAACGACCACGAGCCGCTGTTACTCGATTGGCGGGCACCGGCGGCGCGCGCGTTCTACATCGCCACCGGGGCGAGCCCGGAGGGTATGCGCCTGCGTCGCCAGTTCCACACCCGAGGGCGCCAGGTGGTCGATTTCACCGATGAAATCCTTGGCCGCCCCGATGATCCAGAGCACGACGACGGCGCCTATCGGGGAGACACCGCCCTGCTCGCGGCGATCAATGCACCGCGCGGCGACGGGATGCGCGACATCGTGGCGACGATCCAGGCCGAACAGGACCAGATCATCCGGCTGGATCACCGGGGAGTACTGGTGATCGAAGGTGGCCCTGGCACCGGCAAGACGGTGGTCGCGCTGCACCGTGTCGCCTATCTGCTCTACACCCAGCGCGACCGCATGCAACGCCATGGCGCTCTGGTGGTCGGGCCCAACCCGGAGTTCCTCGACCACATCGGCCACGTTCTGCCGTCGCTGGGCGAGACCGACGTCGTGTTCATGACCACCGGCGACCTCGCACCCGGTTTGCATGTGACCGCGGAGGACACCCCGGAGGTCGCGCGGTTGAAGGGCTCACTGAAGATCCTCGACGTGCTCGCCGCGGCGGTCGCCGACCGGCAGCGGGTGCCGGTGGAACCGCTGCCGATCAAGCTGACGGACGTCACGGTGCGGATCGACACCGAAACCGCCGAATGGGCCAGGGATGAGGCGCGCAAGAGCGGGCAGCCGCACAACGACGCCCGCGCGGTGTTCATCGACGTCATCACGTGGGTGCTGACGGAACGCGGAATAGCCCGGATTGGCCGGGGCTGGCTGACCAGGGAGGACCGCGGCGTCTGGGAACGGCTGCGGGCAGACCTGATCGACGAGCTCGGCGACAACGAGGCCTTCGGCGCGGCGCTCGACGAGCTCTGGCCGACTCTGACACCGGAAACGCTGTTGGCCGACCTGTACACCTCGCCCGAGCGGCTGCGAGCGGCCGGCGCCGACCAATCGCTGCGGCGGGCCGACGGCGAAGCCTGGACGGTGTCGGACGTGCCGTTGCTCGACGAATTGGTCGACCTGCTGGGCCGAGACAAGGCAGCCGATCGAGCCGCAGAACTCGAGCGCAAGGCCGAAGCCGAGTACGCATCAGGCGTGCTCGATCTCATGGTCGACCGCGAGGACCTGATGGACGACGAGGACCAGCTGCTGGCCCGGGACATGCTCTACGGCGAGGATCTGGCGGAGCGCTTCACCGAACGCGACAACCGTGAACTCGCCGAGCGTGCCGCCGCAGACCGGGACTGGACCTACGGCCACGTCGTGGTCGACGAGGCCCAGGAACTGTCCGAGATGGACTGGCGAGTTTTGATGCGGCGCTGCCCGAGCCGATCCTTCACGGTGGTCGGCGATCTGGCCCAGCGGCGTTCGGCGGCCGGAGCGACGTCGTGGGACACCATCCTGGCGCCCTACGTGCCGAACCGTTGGGTCTACCGGTCGCTGACGGTGAACTACCGCACACCGGCGGAGATCATGACGGTTGCCGCCGCGCTGCTTGCCGAGTTCGCCCCCGGGGTCCTACCACCGGAATCGGTCCGGTCCTGCGGTGTCAACCCTGGGCCAGAAAGGTCACCGAGGACGAATTATCCACTGCCGTCGAGGAATTCGTGCGCGACGAGGCCGACCGCGAAGGCACCGCCGGGGTAATTGGGCCACCGGGTGTGCCCGGCGCGGTGACACCGTCGCACACCAAGGGGCTGGAGTTCGACGCCGTGCTGGTGGTGGAGCCGGAGCGGATCCTCGCCGACGGTCCGCGTGGTGCGGCCGAACTCTACGTCGCCCTCACCCGCGCCACCCAACGCCTCGGGGTCCTGCACCAGGGATCGTTGCCGCAGGCGCTGGCCGGGCTCGTCGAGACCGGAGATAATCAGAGACGAGAAGGCGGAGTGCTCGAATGGCTGATGTCCGCCGTACGAGCGCCGCTGAGTTCGGCAGTTGGCTTGCCGCGACCTGTTGCCGGGGCGAGGCGGGCAAGCCCGCGCAAGATCCACGGTGTCCGCCTGACCATCACCTCCGCGGCGCGATCCGACCGGCGCATCGCGGTGCGACGGCCGGGGGTGGGCATGGACGCCAGCTCGGCCTCGGGCGAGCCCGCGCATGGTCCATGGCGATCGACCGCCAGCAGTTGCCAGACACCGGGCACACCGCGCAACTCGACGCTGCCGCGGTCCTCGAACCCCGTCCCCGAGCCGACGACAAGGTCGCGGACGGTGCCGGAAACGAGGATTTCACCGGCGCCGGCCTGACCGCAGATCCGCGCCGCAATGTGTACCGCGAGCCCCCCGATGTCGGCCTCCAGCAGTTCGCACTCGCCGGTGTGGATACCGGCGCGAACCTCCATGCCCAGTGTCTCGGCATCACCGCGCAACGCCTCGGCGCAGCGGATGGCCTGCTACCGTCGAACGTGGCGAGGTGACCGTCGCCGGTGTTTTTGACGACCGTGCCGCCGAATCGGCCCATGAGGTCGGCGGTGACCTCACCAAACCGCTGCAGTACCGCCCGCCACAGCTCGTCGCCCACCGCCGCGGCGTGTCGTGTGGAGCCGACCATGTCGGTGAACAACACGGTGCGCAGGGCTCGGTGTGACTGGGACGGCGGCGCATGGCTACCGGTGAGGAACTCCTCGATCACGGTCAAGATCGTGTCGGGATCGCTGAACCAGGGTGCGTGATCCACGCCGTCGACCTCGAGGTACCGCGCGCCGGGGATGTGTTTGGCCAGATACCGGCCACACTGCACCGGCATGGGCTCGTCGCGGCCATGGATGACCAAGGTCGGCACCGCGATCGTCGGCAGGATCGCCCGCACGTCGATCCGGAAGACCGACTCGATTGTTGCCCGCACCATGCCCGGGCTCGCGCACATGCGCTCGAACATTGCCAGCTGCGCATCGATCAATCGACGGGAACATGGCTTTGGCTGTCGCACCGCTGCCCCACGCCGATCGGGCAGAGGGCCATTTCCTGCAGATTGGCGATCTGGCCGACAGAGAGCATGTCGCCCTCACCCAGTGCGGAAGCATCCTCGCCGAGCTCGGACTTGAGGCGCGCCTGCACCTGGCCGGGTCGCGATCGATATCGTCCCACTCCGTTGCCATGAACGGATACGAACCGGTGACGATCAGCGCCCGCGTTCGCTCAGGTCGCTTCGCCGCAAACACGATGGACGTCGGGCCGCCCTCACTCATACCGAAGATGACCGCCTTGTCGAAGCCCACGGCGTCCATGACGGCCTCGATCTCGGCCGCTCGGTCATCCAGCGTACGAACTTTGGGAATCGGGTCCGACAGCCCGAGTCCGGCCTTGTCGAACAACAGGACACGACAGAAGGTGGCGAGCTGCTCGAAGAAGGCTTTGAACTCGGGCAAGGTCCAGAACAGCTCGACGTGGCTGACCATCGGCCCCACGAAGACAAGCTCGATCGGCCCGTCGCCAAACACCTGATAGGCCAGGCTCAGATCACCGCACGATGCATATGACGTTTCCGCCACACAACTGAGCGTAATTGACGCTGGTGCCGAAACCTCCGACTTTGACACCGCAACATAAGCCGCCCTACTGCTATGAGCTGACCTCGATCACGACCTTGCCCTTGGCGTGTCCGACCTCCACTGCCGCGATCGCGTCCGCTGCATCGTCGAGGGGACGAATGTCCTCGACGTGGGGATCCAGCTTGCCGTCGGCGACCAGTTGCCCCACGAGGTCGAGCACGCGCGAGGTGCGGTCACGCTCGACCATGTGCCCGCCGAGCTCGGCGTCGTCTCGAAATCGCCTGCGCTGATCAACTTCTCGCGGTCGGCAACCAGATCCGCCACCGCCCTCAGTCCGTCACCGCCCGCCAGGTCGAAGATCGCGTCCACTCCGTCGGGCAGGAGTTGACGGATCCGGTCGGCGACTCCGTCTCCGTACGGCACCAACGTGGCGCCCAGCGATTCGATGAGTTCACGCTTGTCCTCGCTCGCGGTCCCGATGACGTTGATGTTGAGGTCGCGCGCGATCTGGGCGGCGGCGACTCCGACTCCCCCGCCGACCCCGTTGATCAACAGCGTCTGGCCTTCGTTCAACTTCAACTGGGTCACGCCGTCGTAGGCGGTCGCGGCGGCCACCCCGAGCGTGGCGGCGTCGGTGAAGCTGACCTGCGGCGGCTTCTTCGCGGCGGCATTTGCCGGCACGCACCGTGTACTCCGTGTAGCCGCCGGAGCCGGGGGCGACGGTGCCGAAGACCTCGTCGTTCACCACGAAGCCGTCGACGTCTTTGCCGACCTCGCGAACCACGCCCGAGACCTCGGAGCCCAACACGGCGGGCAGATCGCCGGGTGCGGCCGCACCCATCATCCCGGAGCGGAGCTTCCAGTCGACCGGGTTGACGCCGGCGGCGCGAACCTCGACGAGTAGCTCTCCCGCCAGCGGTGTCGGCATCTCCAGGTCGAGAAACTCCTGAACATCCGGCCCGCCATTGCTGTTGTATCCGAAAGCTTTGACCATCTGGGCCGTCTACCCCGGCATCAAGCGCTGATAAACGCGCATGTGCCGTCACTGGGGCAAGTCATTGCTGGGCCGCGAGCCGCTCCAACCGCCAGGCGCCCTTCCCGAGAAGGTGCAAGTGGTGTTGGTGATGTTGTTCGACCGAGCTGTGATGGCCCACGCTGACCACGATGGTGTCCGGCAATTCCGTCCGTAGCAGCTCGTACAACGCGAACTCCAGGCCCTCATCGAGCGCGGAGGTGGCTTCGTCGAGAAACACCGCTTGCGGTCTGGTCAGCAGTACCCGGGCGAATGCGATGCGCTGTTGCTCGCCCGGTGAAAGCACTTTCGCCCAGTCCCGTCCCTCGTCGAGCCGGTCACGCAGATGGGCGAGAGACACCCGGACGACGACATCGCGCAGCCGGTCGTCTGCGACGTCGCTCGATCCGGCCGGGTACGCCAGTACCGTGCGCAGATTTCCCAGCGGCAGGTATGGCAGCTGAGATACGAACATCGTCGCGTGGTCATCGGCCGGCCGAGACCAACGGCCGGTCGCGGACGGCCACAACTCGGCGAGGCTGCGCAACAGTGTGGTCTTGCCGCTGCCCGATGAGCCGGTGATGACCATGGACTCGCCGCGCTCCAGCCGCAGATCGAGCGAATCGATCAGCCGGTCCCCGGACGGTGCGCGCACCTCCACCCCGGTCAATTCGATGGAGTCGTCGGGGCTGGGCCCGGTGGTCAACACCGGCAGTTCGCGCGCCCTCTCATTGGCCTCGACGAGTCCGTCGAGTCGGATGATTGCGGCGTTGTAGCTGGCGAACTGGCTGTATGCGTTCCGGAAGAACGACAGGCCCGATTCGATCTTCCCGAATGCGCCCGCGGACTGCGTCACGTCGCCCAATTTGATGGAGCCCGCGAACAGCCGCGGCGCCTGGAGAAGAAACGGCAACGGCAGGATCGTCTCGGTCACCGTGTAGTTCCAGCCGATCAACCGCAGCGTCCGGCGAACGTAGCTCCGATAGTTGGAGATGACGGCGGAGAACCTCGTGTCGAGTTGCTCACGTTCGGCCTTTTCGCCGCGGTAGAACCCGACCGCCTCCGCAGCATCGCGTAGTCGCACCAGCCCGTAGCGAAACGCGGCATTCGTCTGCTCGTTGCGAAAGCTCAACCGAATCAACGGGTGCCCGATCCGAAACGCAATCAGCGATGCGGTCAGTACATAGGCGATGACGATCCAGAACAGTGCCTTCGGGACTTCCACCCCAAATACTGTGAGCGGCCCGGCAAGTCGCCACAAGATCACTGTGAACGACGCCACGGACACCACCGAGTTGACCGCTCCGAAGAGCAACATGCTCTGCGAGTAGTACGTCGGCACGTTGGGACCGGTGCCGACGCCGGTGGTGAACATGTCGATGTCCTGCTGAATACGCTGATCTGGGTTGTCGATGGCGGGTTCGGTGAATCGACCGCGGTAATAGGCGCGGCCCGCCAGCCAGTCTCCAGTGATGCGGTCGGTCAACCAGATTCGCCACCGGATGATGAAACGCTGGGTCAAATAGGTGTCGAACAGGATCCGGCCGATATGGATGACGGCCAGGATGCAGAAGATTCCGATCGCGACCCAGAAGCCGTGTATGCCGGAATTGCGCTGCGCCGCGTTGTGCGCACCGGCACCCTGAAACGCCGCCTGAAGAGCCGAGTACAGGTCGTTGTTGTAGTAGCTGAGCAACACTGCGATGCGCACTTCGAGGATCACCGACAGCAGCAGGACCGCCAACATCGACCACACCGGCAGACTTGCTGTGCCGGTGAAGTATTCGCCGGTGACGCGCCAAAACCGCTTCGCCCATGTGGTGTAGCGGATGAGCAGGGCCGCCGCCACCAACACGCACACGGCGCTGAGCGCCCAGGCTTCCAGAACCCACCACGTCGATGCGGCGAGCTGGTTTCCCCAGTCGATAGAGGGTCTGAACTTCTCCAATCGGACCACCTCCGGTGCGGTGCAGGTTGCAGTATCGACGCTCGATCTGAACAGTGAGGAAATTGTCAGCACAGCCTGGGGCAGCGACGATCTCGGCTGCACAGGGGCGGCCGACCGCTGCTACGGTTCCGCTGAACATCCTCTGTCAACACATTGCCGTCAACGGGAGGCGCCGCAGTGCCGCCGCTACTTCGTGATTTGCTTCGCCCGTACCGGCGGATCCTGGCGATCATCCTGGCAGCCACGCTGGTGCAGATGGTGATGGGCCTGGCGGTGCCATGGCCGCTCAAGGTCATTCTGGACAACGTCGTCGGAAACCATCCGCCCCCGCAATGGATCGCCTGGTTGTTCCCGATGGTGGGCGGATCCACCAAGTACCACATCGCCGCGGCCGCGGGCATCGCGACGGTGGCGATCGCGGCGGTCAGTGGCGTCGCGTTCTATGTCGCCAGCTTCTCGACCGAGAAGCTGGGACAAAACATCGGGAACGATCTGCGGGTGCGGATCTATCACCACCTCCAGGAACTGTCCCTGGCCTATTACGACACGAATCGCGTCGGCACCATCCTCAGCACCCTCACGACCGATGTTCAGACGATTCAGAGCTTCGCGTCCACCTCTACCCTCAACATCCTCACCGACGCCCTGACGCTCGTCGCGATGGTGGTCGTGATGTTCGTGTTGCGTTGGGATTTCGCCCTGATCGCGGTGGCGGTCGCGCCGCTGTTGATCTGGTTCCTGGTGCGCGTCAACAAGGCCATGAAGATGGCCGTTCAGGAGGTCCGCACCAAACAATCTGATCTGCTCGCCACGCTGCAGGAGGGCCTCCAGTCGATCGAGGTCGTGCAGGCCTACTCCCGGGAGGATTATGAAGAAGGGCGGGTCCGCACGGTCAGCAAAGACACGGTGACGGCATGGCTCAAAGCCCGCCGATTGTCGGCGCTGCTGTCGCCGACAGTCAGCGTCGCGGTCGCGGTGTGCACCGGCCTGGTTCTGTGGCGGGGTGCCCTGCTCATCCTGGGGGGCACGATGACGGCGGGGGCGCTGACCGTGTTTCTGGCCTACATGGCCAGGTTCTTCCAGCCGGTTCGCTCGCTGTCCCAGATGACCAACACCCTCGCCCAGGTGTCGGTCGGATTTCAGCGTGTGGTCACGGTGTGCGATGCCGATGTCGTGATCCCCGAACGGCCCATGCCTCTGGATCCGCCGCCGCTCAAAGGTGAGATCACCTTTGAGCAGGTCTCTTTCGGCTATGACGCCGCGGTGCCCGTGTTGCGCGATATCTCCTTTTCGATCGGTCCGGGGCAGATGGTCGGGATCGTCGGGCCAACAGGAAGTGGCAAATCCACCCTGGTCAGTCTCATCCCGCGGTTCCGAGACGTCGTCGGCGGCCGGATCACGATCGACGGGGTCGACATCGGCGACTACACGCTTCACGGACTCCGCACCCAGATCGGCTTCGTGCTGCAGTCCACGGTGCTGCTGCGCGGAACGATCCGCGACAACATCGCCTTCGGCCGGCCCGACGCCACCGACGAGGAAATCATCAGGGCGGCCAAACTCGCCAACGCCGACGAGTTCATCGACCGCATGCCCGACGGCTATGACAGCCTGGTCGGCGACCGCGGCACAACGCTTTCCGGCGGTCAACGCCAACGCATCGGGATTGCTCGCGCGATCATTCGCGACAACCCCATCCTGATTCTCGATGAGCCGACGGCGGCGCTGGATGCCGAGTCCGAGCACCTCGTGATCGAGGCCCTGGAGAGACTGATGGAAGGCCGCACGGTCATCACGATCGCCCACCGTCTCAGCACGCTGCGCGACGCCGACAAGATCGTCGTGATCAAGGACGGCGGAGTGGCCGAGGAGGGCACCCACGCGGAACTGCTGGCGCTCGACGGTGTCTACGCCCAGATGCACCGGCTGCAGTTCGAGCAGCCGGCCTGAGTTGCGCGCGGGCGAAGGTTCGGCGCACGACAGGCCAACTGGGTGAACAGGTTCCCAACTGCGGGTTAACAGGCGACCAGACTACGCGTGTGAAGATTGTCGTTCACGTAAAGCCCTTGGCGTACACGTGATTACAACTGCTAGCATCCCGACTTGTCGAATGCCGTCTGGAGATCGCTCCACACACCAAATTTAAGGAGACAAGCGATGCTGTTGATGCGAGATCACGGCGTTGAGGACTACGAGGCGCTGCCCCACATGGATACCACCGATGTGGGCGACCTGCACGAAGACGATCGCGCCTGCCTGGAGGAGCTCGGCCAGTACCTCGTGACGACCGACGCCTGGCAGCGTTTCGGTATCTGGTTGTTGCACAAGCACTTCGAGCCTGCACCGGGCGAGGTCTTCGTCGAGCACAGTCTGCGTTCGCCGAGAAGGACCGAGACCGCCCCGATCGAGCGGTCGGCGTTCGCCCAGGAAGGGCTGAGCACCACCGCGATCCGATTCGGCGATTCGGTCGGCGGTGGTGTCGATGTGATCGGCATGGAATTCGCACAGCCTGACGACTTCGGTGACACCTCACCGCTGAGCGATGACGACGAGGACGTCTTGGCCGGACTGGCCGAGCGGTTGCGCGCCCACGACAAGATCGAACGCTTCGGTGTCCGGTTGATCCGCAACCCACTGAGCCTCGGAGCGCACGAGATGCTCCACGAGACATGCGACAGCTCGACGCGCACGATGCACTGCACCGTTGGCGAGCGCGACGCGATGCTTGCCGACCAGGCCACCATTCAGACAGCGTGGCGGTGGCGGGTGGAGCAAGGCGGCAGCGACGCAGTGGTGATGCAGGACTGCACCGCCGGCTGTGTTCGAGTCGGCGAGGGCCACGACCTCGCCCACACCGCCTCGGGGACAGACGACTTCGACAACCCCACCGAAGGCAGCCCGAACCAACCCTTCTGACCATCGGTTGCCTGTTTCAGGCTGCACCGCAGCGCTTTTCACTAATTGCATCGCCGCCCCCATCGATCTGGTGGGGGCGGCGATGGCCTTTCTCCTAGTCGAGGCTCGGTCGCCTGAACCGATTGACGACCGCGATGGCCATCACCAATACGCCGAGCGCCGCCACCGGTATCGCCCACATCCGTCGCACCGAGAGCTTGGACTGACAGCTGCCGACGGCGTCGCTGCCCGAACCGCTCCCCGCCTGGGGGAACATTCTCGCGAAGTCGTCGACGTGACGAGCCGACTCGAGATTCGAAGTCAGGGCCGTGCCGCACGGGATGGGCACACCAGCCATGCTGACGTCGGCTTCGACGGGATAATTCAATCCCACGATCCCCGCGATGAGAATCATGGTCCCCACGATGGTGAGGATCCTGAGCCTGTCCATGCAGCACCCTTTCCGGTATCACTGCTCCGGGACAAGACTAGGGATGCGTGTCAGGTGGGTGCGAGGTCACCGCTATCGACGAACACCAGGGTGCCGTCCGAGAGAGTGACCGCCCACCGGCGAGCCGGATCGGCGAAGTGGTCCGGCCCGATGTCGACCGGGTGAGCCACGTCGTCGCCGAAGTCCTCGACGATCACTCCGGTTTTCTCGCGATCAGTACCGGGATAGACACGCACCGACGTACCGACGGCGAGGTCGCCGTCCGCCGGTTGCTCCGGCTGCGCGCCCCGCGACCGTTTCATGTAGCCCAGTAGAGCACATCTGCACCAAATAGGAACGACTTAGCTGAATTGACACTCTGCGGAATTGTCGAGCACGCGAACAATGTCGACCGAACGGTTCACAAGTCGGTCGCGGTTCCGAGCATTGATTTGTAATGGGGTGCTCAACGAGAGGAACTCGCGCGCGGGCCCAGCCAACCCACTGTGAATGTTTGCTGAAGAGCCGATATCATCGCGCCGTCGCCGTGGCGACACCGTTGTTTTGGGCCGCTGATCAGATCGATCGCGCGTGTGCGCGAGAATTGGCAATCGATCACGACCACAGTCGGCGGGAGCGCTGCGCCCAGTATTCGTCAGGGTCTTCGCGCAAAGTCGACAGCTCATCCATCACCTGCGACGGCAATGCCAACCGGGCGCCGGCCAGATGCGACTCCACCTGTGCGACCGTGGCCGCGCCCGACAGCACCCGAGACGCCCACTGCTGGTGGACGGCTGCGGCGATCGCGAGCTGATCCAGGCCGACGCCCAGCTGGTCCGCCAGCCGCGCCGCCCGCCGCACCTCGACGCTATCCGAACTGCCCGGCGCCAGACGCCCGTTGGCAAAGCATTCCTTGACCACGACCGCCATCCCCGCGCCACGGGCTTCCGAAAGCGCGTCGCCGGCTGACGGTTCCAACAGGTTCCATGTCGATTGAACCGAAGAGAACACTGGCGCGCCGCCAACCTGGATGTCGATGGCAGCACGGATGACATTCGCTTGCCGTGGCCCCGACGTGGACAGCCCGAGCCTGATTCCGTCGTCGCGGAGGCCGCCGAGGGCTCGCTGGAGTTGGACGTCGGTTAGCACCGGACTCTCTTCGGTCACCGAGTGCACCTGGTACAGGGTGAGGCGATCCCCCAGAACTGCTCGGGTTTCGCCGAGTTGCGTATTGAAGGCCTGGAGGGTGTGGTCTTTGACTTCGTGCACGTCGGCATCGAGGTGCCAGTCGCCGACGTAGCGATAGCCCCACTTGGACGCCACCTCGACATCGGTGACGTCGGGCCGGGAGTCGAGCCAATCGGCGGCAAACTCTTCGGCTCGACCATAGGACCGCGCGACATCGATGTAGCGAATTCCGCCGGCGTAGGACGCATCGAGGACCTCAGCCGTTCTGGATCGCATCTCGGCGACCGACCGGGCTGATCCGAGGTCTCGATCGCGGCCGGCGGTGAGATACGCGGGACGCCCGAGAGCGGCCAGTCCGATGCCGATTCGGTCGGCTCGTGGTGTCGTCATGCGCCCGTGTACCCCTCCCGGCGGAAAGCCTCACGTCGTTCAGCAGAACCTGTCCTCTTCCGGAACTGTCAACCTGTGCTGACACCGTCAACATGCGATGACACCGTTTGAAAGCATGCACCGGCTAACGTCGTTCGGCGCCTCTATGCGCGAATGTCGCCATAGACATCTGTTGCGGCGGGTGAACGCGGTTCTGTCCGCAGTGTGCCAATCTGGCCTCATCGCAATGAAAGATGTTGCGCAAGTTTACTGAGCAACGAGGTGAGACAGTGTTACCACAGCACCGTCTGAATATCGTCTCGATGAAATCAGCACTGATCGCCATCGGGGTCGGGGCGGCCGTGACCGTGGGCTCAGTAGGTGTAGTGGCCCAGCAATCACCCGGCGTGCCGAGCAGGCCGACGGCGCAGGCGCCACACGAGATGACTCTGGGGAACACGAAGACTCCGGCTGCCCCCCGGTCGAGACCTGCAACGCCCAGCGCCAGGCCGCCGGTCAGGGCGCTTCCGGCGCCCGGCACCATACCCGGCCTGTGACGGCTTTGCCGGTGCTCGTCTTCAGAGACGAGAGCATGCGGTCTCAGTGATGTGAAGATCGTCCAACTGATCGTCGGGGTGTGGTGGGGTGTGCACGCGGAATGCCAGCCCGGCGGCGATCAGGCAAGCGCTCGCCCCGACGCCGAGGGCGGCACGCCCACCGAAATGTTCGCAGATCCAGCCCATCACAATGCTGCCCACCGGGGTGGTGCCCAGATAGAAGAAGCTGTAGAGGGCCATGATCCGCGCCCTGTACGGGGGCGATGAGTGAAGTTGCAGTGTCGTCGAAGTCAGCGTGACGAACACGAACGCGGCCACACCCGTCAGCGCCAATGCGATGACGGCTGCGGTAACGGTCGTGGTCGTCGCGGTGACGATCATGACCACGCCGAAGGCGAGACTGGCCACCGCCAGATAGACCCGTTTGGGGTGGGCTATCCGCCCAACCAGGAGTGATCCGAGCACCGATCCAACGCTCAGCGCAGCCGTCAACAGGCCATAGGCACCGCCAGTGGCGCCGAGGTCATCCTCGGTGAAGACCGGCAACACCACCGTGAAGTTGAAGGCGAACAAGCCGATCAACGCCATCATTGCCAGCGGCAACCACAGCTGATGGCGGCCGCGCGCATAGCGCAATCCTTCCCCGACGCCGCCGGAGGCGCGGCCCGCCGCCGACCCCGTCGGCGAGGTGATCGTCAGCAGCGCGGCGATGACGGCAAGATAGGACAGCGCGTTGACCGCGAAGCATGGAGTGGTGCCGACCGTGGCTATCAAGATCCCGGCGATGGCGGGGCCGATCACCTTGGCGCCGTTCATGATGACGCCGTTGAGGCTGATGGCGCTGGCCAGGTCGGCGGCCGGCACCAGCCGGCCGACGAAGGCCTGTCGAGCCGGACCGTCGACCACCGATACCAACCCGCTGGCCACGTTGATGCACATGATGACCACAATGGTCGCCGCCCCGGTGAATACGGTAAACCAGAGTGCCCCGGCGAACACCGCCGATGTGACCTGAGTGATCAGCAATAATCTGCGCAAGTCGAATCGGTCGGCGAACGCACCTCCCCACGGCCCGAGCAACAGCCCCGGTAACGAACCCGTCGCAAGGACCATTCCCAGGGACGCGGCAGATCCGGTCTGCTGGAATACCAACCACCCGAGAGCCGTCTGCTGCAGGAAAGTCCCACTGGCCGAAGGCAACTGCCCGAAGAAAAAGCGACGAAAGTCACGGTGGCCGAACGCGCGAAACGGGTTGGTCTTCTGTCCAGGCGCCGGCTGTCGCCGGCGCCACCGGACCATGTTCAGCACATACATCCCAGGCCGCCGGAATGTCTGCGACCAGCGGACAGGTCGAGGGCGACGGGGGAATGGTCGTAGCCGCCGTACACGCCGACCGGCGACCAGTCGGGCATGGCCGGCGGAGGAGGCGGTGCCAGTTCCGCGAACTCCTGCGCCCCGAATACCGGCTCGCCACCCACCACGGTCAGGACGGACTCGATTTGACGGATCTCCCGATCGGAGACCGTGAAGTAATCGGAGGACAGTACCGCGAGATCGGCGAGTTGTCCGACGCTGATCCGGCCTTTGCGGCCCTCGCTGTTGGAGAACCAGTTCGGATACTCGGTCCACATACGAAGCGCGGTTTCCCGGTCCAGCAGATTGGATTGCGGATAGAGACCTAATCCACCGACCGTGCGCCCGGTGGCGAGCCACGACAGACCGACCCAGGGATCATAGGAAGCCACCCGTGTCGCGTCCGTTCCTGCCGAGGTCTTCACGCCGGCAGCGAGCATCCGACGTATCGGCGGCGTCCGCTCGGCCGCCTCGGCGCCGTACCGCTGCATGAAATACTCGCCCTGGTATGCCATCCGGTGCTGTACCGCGATCCCGCCGCCGAGTGCCGCGATGCGCTCGATCGAGCGGTCGCTGACGGTTTCGGCGTGGTCGAAGAACCAGTTGAGCCCGGTGATCGGGATCTCCCGATCGCACCTTCTCGAACACATCGAGCGCACGGCTGATGGTTTCGTCATAGGTGGCGTGCAAGCGCCACGGCCAGCGGTTCTCCGCCAGTACGCGGACCACCGCCTCCAGCTCGCCTTCCATCGTTCTCGGCATGTCCGGCCTGGGCTGGCGGAAGTCTTCGAAGTCTGCCGCCGAGAAGACCAGCATCTCCCCCGCGCCGTTCAGGCGGAAGAAGTCGTCGCCCTGCCCGAACTGGTTCCCTCCGTCCACCCGAGGAAGTCGTCACGTTCCCGACCGGGTCGCTGAGTGAACAGGTTATAGGCGAACCGCAGCGTCAACTGGCCCTCGTCGTGCAGCTTTTGGATGACCGCATAGTCGTCCGGATAGTTCTGGAAACCGCCGCCGGCGTCGATGACACTCGTCACTCCCAGCCGATTGAGCTCACGCATGAAATGGCGCGTGGAGTTCACCTGGTAGTCGAAGGGCAGCATGGGTCCCTTCGCGAGTGTCGAGTACAGGATTCCGGCATTCGGTGACGCGACCAGAAGACCAGTCGGTTCGCCGTGTCTGTCGCGACAATTCCGGCCACCGGGAGGGTCGGGAGTGTCCTTGGTGTAGCCGACCGCGCGCAACGCGGCGGCGTTGAGCAACGCTCGGTCGTAGAGGTGCAAGATGAACACCGGTGTGTCCGGCGCGGCGGCGTTGATCTCGTCGAGCGTGGGCAGTCGCTTCTCGACGAACTGATGCTCGGTGAAACCGCCCACCACCCGCACCCATTGTGGCGCCGGTGTCCGTGCGGCTTGTTCTTTGAGTTTGCGCATCGCCTCCGCGAGGCTCGGCACGCCGTCCCAGCGCAACTCCATGTTGTAGTTGAGCCCACCACGGATGACGTGCGTGTGGTTGTCGGCCAGCCCGGGAATCACTCGTCTGCCGCCACAGTCGACCACCCGCGTGTGGGGGCCGGCGGTTGGCGTGATGAGCGCCTTCGCGCCGACGGCGGTGAAGCGGCCGTCGGAGATCGCCACCGCGGTGGCCTCCGGGACGCCGGGATCCAGTGTGGTGAACCTGCCGTTGGTCAGGATCAGGTCAGGGGATTTGAGATCGGCCATGGCGGCCTCCGTTCGAGATTGGGGAAAAGTTCAGTCGTCGGCCCAGCGGTGCGACCCGTCGCCGCACCACTGGGCCGGTAGAGGTGGGTTATCCGCCCAACATGTGTCTGACGAAAAGGGGAATCTGCTCGCCGACGAGAATGGCCAGCAGACCGACCAGCGCAATCAGCGGCGGTGCAGGCGATTTGACGCTGAGCAGGCCATAGATCAGCCCCACCAGCAGACCCACCGCACCTGAAACCAGGAATGCGATCATCTGCTTGCCTTTCTTCGGAGTCGGTTTAGGTGTCTCGCGGGGCCAGTCCGCGCAGCGCCGCCAAGAGAACGTCAACGTTCGGGGGCGTTGTAGCACAGATTGTTTCGGGTCGGCCGACCCGCGAGCCCTGCGCAGGCTCATACCGCCTGGACGGCCGGCCCGGCTTCGGAGGCGTGCTCGCCGAGCATTGTCTTGGCGTAGGCGATTCCGATTCCGTAGCTGCCGCCGAACTTCTTCCCGACGTTCATCACCGCATCGTAGGTCTCCACGCGGGCCCAGTCCCGCTGCAACTCGAGGAGATACTGGAGCGACGTCATCGGGCGGGCGCCGGCCTGAACCATGCGCTCGACGGCGCGATCGTGTGCCTCGCTCGACACGTCACCGCAGGCGTCGGCGATGAAGTACACCTCGAAGCCCTGGTCCAATGCCGAAAGTGCCGGGCCGACGATGCATACTCCGGTCCACAGGCCCGCCATGACCAGCCTCTTCTTGCCGAACTGGTTGATGCGATTGGTGATTCGGCCGTCCTCCCACGTGTTCATCGTGGTGCGGTCGATGATCTCGTTGTTGGGAAGGTGTCGGTGATTTCGGTGAAGATCGGACCGGAGAACGACTCCGCGGCGACGGTGGTCAAGATGGTGTCGACACCGAAGACGCTGTGCGGCGTGGCTGATCAAGCGAAACGTTGGTCCGCAACAGCGTGGCATCGATCGACTTCGTGGCGAACGCCATTTGGCTCTGATGGTCGATCAGCAGCAAGACGTGATCGTGGGGGCTGATGAGCAGACTGCCCGGAGTCGGCGTGGCGTCGACGGTCATGGTGATTGTCCTCCTTGTATGGTCTCGACCGGCAATGCGGCTCGAGTGCGCCAATCGGCGTGACCGCCACAGTGGCAGGACGCACCGTGTCGCGCGTTCATCCATCGCAATGGATGTGCACAACGAAAAGGCCACTGCGCCGGCCGTCACACTTTCATCAGATGTCCACGGCTGTCACGACGTGGACGACCGCACACGGCCCCGGCGGTATTTGTTGTCTGCCGCACAGACGGCCACGGTGTGCAGCGAACAATATGACGGCGGCGGCCACCGACACTGTTCCAATACTGAGATTGCGAAAGGACCAGCAACATGACCGCACTCACGCACAAGCGGGCCAAGGTCAATGGCGTCACGCTCCACTATGTCGTCGCCGGCAGCGGCCCGGTGGTTCTGTGCATGCACGGGTGGCCGCAGAATCATCGCGAATTCCTGCCGGTGATCGACGGTCTGGCCGACCGTTACACGTTCATCGCGCCCGACCTGCGCGGGTACGCCGACAGTGAGAAGCCCGTCGACGGCTACGACCCGTCTGACGATCGCCGCGGACATGCTCGCGCTACTCGACGTCGAGAGCGTCGACAAGTTCCACATCCTCAGCCATGACCTCGGCGGCCCGCCGTCCGTCGCGCTCGCCTACCTGGCCTCGGACCGCGCCATGTCGCTCGCCACGATCGAAACCCCGTTCTTCGGACTGGACTATCCGGGCTACACCGACCCGCAGGTGGCCTACTGGCATCTGGGCATGCACATGCACGTGGACATCACGCAGTTCCTGGTGGAAGGCCGAGAAGATCACTACCTCCGGCACTTCTTCCGCGATTTCGCCTACAACCCGACGGCGATGCCGGAAAGCGAAGTGCAACAGTACATCACGCACATGCGCCAGCCCGGCAACCTCCGCGGCGGCCTCAACCACTACGGCGTCATTCCGCAGATGGCGGCGCAAGCCGCCGAGCTGACGAAGACCGCACTCTCAGTGCCGATGTTGGCGTGGGGCGGCCGGGCATCCTTCGGCGACCATTGCTTTGCCAGTGCCAAGGCGATCGCAGTCTCGGCCGAAGGCGGCGTGATCGAGGAATGCGGGCACTGGGTCTTCGAAGAACAGCCAGAGTTCATCCGCCAGGATCTCGCGCGATTCTGGGCCATCCACAGTTGAGTTGCTACGAAAAGCGATTGTCCCGGTAGGCCGCCGCCTACCGGGACTCTTCTGTCGAATATCGCATTATTCCGCTCTTCAGCTGAATCACTCTGGGGCAAAGATCTTTTGATTGATCTTGTCGTCACATACATTCTTGTGGCCGAGTGAACGCGGATCCGTCCGCACCGGCGGCATCCTGAGTTCCATGATCGATGCGCGCGCAATCACCACAGTGTCTGCCGTCTGGCTCTCCACGCTGTCAATGGTCTTGACTGCTCCCACGCCGGGCACCGACGACGCCCCGCTGCCGTCTCAATTGGTCGGTGCCGCAACGCCACCATCGACCAATGACGGTCCGGACAGCATCGAGGAGCCGGCGGCCGATCGAGCAGTGTCGGCGGAGGCCGTGGCCGCAGGTCACGACAAGTGCAAGAGGCCCAAAGGAAACAGGCGGCTATTGCCCTGGTGCACGACCCCGCCGGCGGCTGGTTGGGTAGCACGACCCTTCGGGTGCACAACGACACCGAAATCCCCACGGGCATCTGCGAGGTCACGAGCTCTGTCCATCCGTCGTCTCGCTGCATGTCGGCGCACCCTATCCCTACGGCTGGATGACCACACGGCCGGCCGTGTGATTCGCGACCGCTTGGTAAGCGGCGGGGCCTTCGGGTAGCGAGTATCTGGCTGTGATCGGAAGCGGCCGGAAGTTTCCCGTCTCGAAGAGACCGCCCAACCGGTCGAGTCGGCGGGCGGACTCCACCGCATCGAGCTTGCGGCTGTCGGATCCGAGGATCTGCGTTTCGTTGTGGTACAGATCGATGAGGTCGATCTGTGCCGTGCGGTTACCGACTGCATTGATGACCACAAGCCGACCACCATGCGCGAGCGAGTCGAGCGCCGTCGGAGTGGTCACCCCGCCCACCGCGTCATAGACCACGTCCACACCGCGCCGCTGGTAAGGCTGCGCACTTCACCCGCAACATCGACGTCCGGATCAAGCCGGACGAATGCATCGATACTGGCCGCCGCCGGGGTGTCTTCTCCGGGCGCGTGGCGGTCCACGCCGATCATCCTCGCTCCGATCATGCGGGCGATCTGCGCCACCGCTCCGCCAACGCTGCCGGACACCCCGAATATCGCGATGGTGTCCATTTTGTCCAGCCGCGCAGTTTCCACCGCGCCCAGCCACCCAACGACGAAGTTGACGCCGACGGCCGATGCCTCATCGAAGCTGAGAGCGGGCGGGCTTGCGGCACCAATGCATCTACGGGCAGCGACATCAACTCCGCATGGGAGCCGTCGCGGGTGAACCCGACATCTCCGCCCGTTCCCCACATCGGCACCCCTCACCAATCCGGGGGTCCATCTATGACCACGCCGGCGAAGTCACGGCCGGGCACGCGCGGCAGTACGGTCCCCTGCATCGTGCCGGCAACGTTCTTCACATCGGAAGGGTTCACCGAGGCGGCGTGCACCCGATCACCGCCTCCGCCGCGGCGGCGACCGGATCGGGTACTCTCGACGACGCTTGAGCACGCCGGGATCACCGAACGTGTCAAAGCGAAGCGCCAGCATTGAAACTCCTTCTAGTCACGGTGGTCCAGTAGCGGGGCTAGGCCATTCGCCGCCGCGATGAACCGAACAGGATCAGCTCTTGCGAGTCTCGGAGTCGATCATCCAAGCCAGCTTTTCCAGCGAGTCGATGATCTGATGCAACAGATCGGAGGTGCTCGGGTCTTCGGTATCGACCGCGTCGTGAACCGATCGGATTGTCGCCACCGCCGCATAGATGCGGTTGGTGACGAGCTCTACCACAGCGGCGGTGTTCTGCTCCCCGGCAGGGTAATTCGGCAGGGTCGTGGTCGCCGCGATCGTGTCGGATCGCCCGTCCGGCACCGCGTACAGGGCACGCATCCGCTCTGCAATGGTGTCGCTGGCCTCACGCGCCACATCGACGAGCTCATCCAATTGCAGATGCAGGTCGCGAAAGTTGGTGCCCACGACGTTCCAGTGGGCCTGCTTGCCTTGCAAGTGAAGCTCGATCAGATCGGCCAGCACCCGCTGCAAGTTGGCGCCCAGCTGCACGGAAGCGGTGAAGGCGCGAACCTCGCTCTCTGGCCGCCGACTGGCGTGGCCGTGGGTCACGATTGATGAAGAAGATGTCACGATTTCACTCCGTATGTCATTGCGGTACGGCGGCTATGAGTTCTGAATCAGTTCGACGACCGTCCCGTCACGGTCGCGCAGGTAAGCGAAGCGGGAGCCGGCAAGCCGCCCCTCGACACCGGTCTGGGGCCCACCGGCAAGGGTCCACCCATGTTGTGCGCACACCTCTGAGGCCGCATCGAGGTCATCGACGTTCACCGCGACGTGAAATGATCCGACGTCGCACGGTCTGGGACACACGTGGGCTCGATTGGTGGGGCGCAGGTACTGCAGGAGCTCGATGTGATGGCCGCCGCCGGCGAGCTGAGCCAAGAGGAGGTGCGCGTCAGCCACGCCGGTGATCTGTTCGGCGAACTCACCTGACATCTCTAGCCTCCGCTGCACCTCGAAACCGAGGACATCCCGCCAGAAGGCGATCGACGCTTCCAGGTCACGAACCGTTATGCCGGTGTGCGCCACCGATTTCATTACAGCCACCGTCCCACTGTCGTGCGCCAGAAGTTTTCGGCGTCCATCTGCCGACACGACGTTCATCGTGTGAAAGCCGCATGGCCGCTGCCTCTTCGAATGATCGGAACGACCCGTGCGTTGTGTACCGCGGGGAGCACTCGAATCGGGGCCAAACTTGGGAGGCGAGTGCCACACCGTAGTGCGCGGCCAACGAATTCGCATCGGCCAGTGGCTAGCCACGAGCGGATTCCGCAGTACCGTCATGTCTGGTGAAACCAATGGACAGCGGCACTGCGGTAGGGCTGATGGGCCGCCGTGCAGAACGCCGAACGCTCGACGGATTGGCCGCGGCGATCCGGCACGGTAAGAGCCACGCGTTGGTCGTGTATGGTGAGGCAGGTGTCGGCAAGACGGCGCTGTTGGAGTATCTGGCGCCGAGGCGTCGGATTGCCGGATCGCGCGCGCCGCCGGAGTCCAGTCGGAGATGGAGTTCGCGTTCGCCGGGTTGCATCAGTTGTGTGCGCCGTTCTGGATCAGCTCGAGCGACTTCCGGTGCCGCAACGCGACGCCCTACGAACGGCATTCGGCATGAGTTCGGGTGCGGCACCCGACCAGTTCCTGATCGGTCTGGCGGTCCTGAGCCTGTTGTCGGAAGTGGCCGAGGAGGAGTGCCCACTGCTGTGTCTGGTCGATGACTACCAATGGGTCGACCGCGCTTCGGCGCAGGTTCTCGCGTTTGTCGCCCGACGTCTCGGAGCGGAGTCGGTCGGCATGGTCTTCGGCGTGCGGACCCCCGGTGAGGGCCTGACCGGCCTGCCGGAACTGGGGTCACCGGCCTGCCCGTTGCGGACGCCCGCCAGCTGCTCGACTCTGCGCTGCGCGGGCCACTCGACATCCGGGTGCGCGATCAGATCGTGGCCGAGACGCACGGCAACCCGCTGGCGCTCTTGGAGGTTCCAAGAGCCTCACATCCGCCGAGCTGGCCGGCGGGTACGGGTATCCCGACGTGGCACGCGTGCCGCCAGCATGGAGGAAACCTTCCGCATGCGCGTCGAAGCGCTACCCGAGCGCGACCCGCCGATTGCTGTTGGTGGCCGCGGCCGACCCGATCGGCGATCCGGCGCTGGTCTGGCGTGCGGCCGCCCGGCTCGGCATCGACACCGATGCGGCCATCCCCGCCGCCGAGGCGGCCTCGCGGAGTTCAGTGCCCGGATTCGCTTTCGCCATCCGTTGGTGCGCTCGGCGGCCTACCGATCGGCGTCGCCGCAGGCGAACAGCGAGGCGCACGGCGCCCTGGCAGAGGCCATCGACCCCGACACCGACGCTGAGCGGCGCGCCTGGCACCGAGCTCACGCGGTACCCGGCCCAGATGAGGACGTCGCGGGCGAACTGGAACGCTCGGCCGATCAGGCACAGGCGCGCGGTGGCTTGGCCGCTGCCGCAGCCTTTCTCGAGCGGGCCGCCATGCTGACGCTGGACCCCGCGACGCGGGCCACCCGCGCGCTGGCGGCTGCGTCGGCCAAGGCACAGGCGGGCGCGCTGGCGGCGGCGCAGAACCTACTGTCGATGGCAGAGACCGGACCGCTCACTGCTCTCCAGCAGGCTCGTGCCGACCGGGTGCGCGCGCAGCTCGCCTTCGTCACCAACCGAAGCAGCGACGCTCCGCCGCTGCTGTTGAAGGCGGCCAGACGCCTGGCGCCGATCGACGCTGACCTGTCCCGATCGACCTACCTCGAATCCCTCTCTGCCGCAGTGATTGTCGAAGGCCTTGCCGTGGGTGGCGCGGTGGCCGAGGTAGCACGTGCCATGGCGGCGGCACCGCCGCCGACGCACGCTCCGAAACCACATGATCTCCTGCTCGAGGGCATGTCGGCGTGGCACAGCGACGGTTATCCGCGGCAGTCGTGCCCTTCTTTCGCCGTGCGCTGGCCGGCTTCGGATCGCGCAGAGTCGCTCGAGGACGAATTGCGTTGGCTGTGGCTGGCGTCCCTGGCCGCGATCGTCGTCTGGGACGACGACAGCTGGGACAGGCTCTCCGACCGGCATGTCCGCCTTGCCCGCAGTTCCGGCGCACTCAGTGAGATTCCGCTGGCCCTGACGTCGCGGGCGCTCATGCTGGTGTTCATCGGCGACCTGACCGCCGCGGCGCCGCTGATCGAGGAACTCGACGCCGCGATGCAGGCCACCGGTGTCCGGCTTGCCCCATTCGGCGCCATGGCCCTGACGGCATTCAGTCGGCGACGAAGCCAGGGCGGAGCACTCATCGACGCGACGACCTCAGCGAGGCGGCCGCGCGGGGTGAAGGCATCAGTGTGATCGCCGCTGGGCACGGGCCGCGATGAACAATGCCATGCGGAAATTACCAAACGGCTCATGGCGGCGGCCCGGCCGCTACCGATCAAAAGGCACCCTGGGTCCGCCGCCTTGGGCCCTGGTCGAGCTTGTCGAGGCTGCAACGCGTAGCGGCAGGACGGAGACTGCAACCGGTGCAGTTCATCTGCTGACCGAACAAGCCGTCGCCACCGGCACCGACTGGGCGATGGGCGTTGAAGCCCGGGCACGTGCTCTGCTCAGCGAGGGGGATACCGCCGACGGTTTCTATCGTCGGGCCATCGAGCATTTGAGCCGAACCCGCGTCCGCGCCGAACTCGCCCGCGCACACCTGCTCTATGGCGAATGGCTGCGCCGCGAACGTCGACGGGTAGATGCGCGGTCGCAATTGCGCACCGCCCGCGAACTGTTCGAGGCTATGGGTATGGCGGGATTCGCCGCAGCGAGCGCGGCGCGAGCTACTGGCCACCGGCGAGACTGCCCGCAAGCGCACCGTCGCGACGAGCGCCGAGGAGCTGACCGCTCAGGAGACACTCATCGCCCGCATGGCGCGCGACGGGCTGTCGAACCCCGAGATCGGTACTCGACTGTTCATCAGTCCCAAAACCGTTCAGTATCACCTGAGCAAGGTCTTCACGAAGCTCGATATCACCTCGCGAAGCCAACTCGGCCTCGTCCTCGATCAGTAGGCCTCACGTGACACGGCTACGGGACAAGCACGAGTTTGGCTGACGCACCTCGTTGTTGTTCTCGCCAGGCGTCATCCGCATCGTCCAGCGCCACCGGGATGACATCGACGTTGATGTCGCCACGGGCCGCGTGTTCGGTCAGCCGACGATAGGCGTCGTACCGCACCGGTGCGGGTACCTGGAAGTACCTGAAGCCCATGATGTGCAGGTCGCCGGAGCGCACCATGATTCCGGGTAGGTCAATCGTGGTGCCTGCGGAGTCGCCGATCTGTATGTGACGCGCACCCGGGGACGCCGCTGTCAGCGCGGCGAGAGCGGGCGGGCCCCACAGGGGATCGATGATCACATCGATGCCGTGCCGTCCGGCGGCTTCTCGCAACCTGGCGGGCAAGTCATCGGCACCGGTGACCACCGTGGCGTCGGCGCCGCGTTGTCGCGCGCGTCGTAGCCGGTCTGCGCTGCGATCGGCGGCGATGACATGCGCGGCGCCTTGCGCCTTGGCTGCCTGCACCGCAATCGAACCCAGCGCCCCGGCCGCGCCGAGAACCAGTACCGATTCGCCCGGCTGCAGGTGGGCACACCAACTCAGCGCCAACCAGGCAGCCAGCCCGGTGTTGCCGAGCGCTGCCGCGGTGAGGTCGTCGACCGCGTCAGCCACATCGAGCAGGGAATCCTCGGCTGCCAGGGTCCGCTGCGCCCATGACCCGAACGGTGCCACGGGATTGTCGAAGAACACTCTGCGCCCCTGCGGCGTATGGCCGACACCGTCTGAACCGACGACGAAGGGGACGGCGGGTCTGGGAGCCAGCACTCCCGAGCCCTTCAAGATATCGATGTGGTGCACACCGGCGGCCAGCACCTCGATGACGGTTTGACCTTGAGCCGGTTCGGGATCTGCAAAGTCGCCGAACTGGGGTGGTGCTCCAAAAGTACTCAGTACTGCAGCCTTCAACGTGGGTGCTCCATGCGTTGTGTGTTCCTGGTGGATGCGAGCCGAACGCCGCGTTACGCGAGAAGATTTCGACGATAGGCGGTCGGCGTGGTGGCCAGATGTCTGCGCATCACCGTGGCCAGGTGTTGGGAACTGGCGAACCCGCACTGATGGGCGATGTCGGTGATGCTGAGGTGAGGCTTCGACAGCAATTCACACGCTTGCTCGAACCGGCGCCGCATCAACCACCGAAACGGCGGCTCGACCGGTGCCGTCCCGAAACAGGTTGGCGAGGTGGGTTGTCGACAGACCGACCGCTGTGGCGACTTCTTGGAGGGCGACATCCTCGCCCATCCGCGCTTCGAGGTACTCCATCGCCCGCCGCAGCCGCCAATCCCGGTAGCCAGGACCGCTATTGGGCGTCAATGTTCTCGAGCCGGAGACATTGGAGTGCTCCCGCAGCAGACGAATCGCCAGTTCCTGGCCGAGGCAGTCGATCACCAGCCGAGAGCACTGGTCCGGTGTTGACATCTCCCGCACGATCTGTCGGCAGAGGTTCTCCGCTTGGGGATCACGCGAGCACATCGGGTCGATCAGCGTGACCCGTCCGCAGGCATCAACGGCGTCGCAGTCCGCTGCCAGGCCCTCGATGATCGTGTGTGGCACATAAACGTGCAGATAAGTGAAGGGCTGTTCGGAGGCGAAGATTCCGCGGGGCTTCTCCCCTGCCACTACGAGGTTCATGTAGAACGGCGGATGCGCACGGGCCCACTTCTGCCGACCGTCACCGAAGTAGGTGTGGTGGTTCTGGCCTGCAATCGCCATCGAGATCACGTCGGTGTTCTCGTCGGCATGCCCCTCCACGTCGTACACCGACGAGTCCTGGAACTGCCAGATCGCCGCGGTGATCGCCTCGACGTGCGAGGTGATGGTCCGCTGTGGTGCGAAGCCCCACCAGCGGGCCACGATTCTCGGGCGTCATGATCGGGGCGGCATTCATCGCAGCGTCGCCGCCCAGAAGGTCCTGTGCCGCGGGGTGTCACCCTCGAACCGCCCGATAAGCCCGTTGCATGTCCCTGATGGGACAAGAGTGTGCAGCCGATGCCCCGCATATCCGCGCTCCTCTCCTTCGACCCGTGCCAGTCGTCGACGAATGGCCGTCGATGAAGCACAGGGTGCGTCCGGATGGCCGTTGTTCGCATCGGGGGGTGCCTAGTCTGCGTGCCCAGCACGGTGGCTAGTCAGGGCAGCGCGGCCTGCGGTGTCAGTCGGTTCGACGCTCACCCGCGAGGGCTTGATGAAGCTGGCTGCGTGAGTTGATGTCGAGCTTGGTGAACACCTTGGTCAGGTGGTACTGGACTGTCTTGGGACTGATGAAGAGGCGGGCGCCGATGTCGGAATTGGTCAGGCCGTCGACGGCCATCCGCGCGATTTGCTCCTCCTGGGGAGTGAGCTGTGGGCCGCTGACGCGACGGACCGTTTCCGGGCGGTCTCCCCGGTGGCCAGCAATTCGCGCCGGGCTCGCTCGGCGAAGGCCGCCATTCCCATCTCGTCGAACATCTCGTGCGCGCTACGCAGCTGCGCCCGCGCGTCGATGCGCCTGCGTTCCCGCCGCAGCCATTCCCCGTAAAGCAGATGCGCACGCGCGAGTTCGGTCCGCATGCGGGTCCGGCCGGACAGTTCGATCGCCTGGCGATAAAGGCGCTCCGCGTCAGGACCTTCGGCAAGCAGTGCCGCGCGAACGCGCCTCGACGCCCAGCGCCCAATCGGTGCCCGCGGCGGTGGTGGTTTCCGTAAGCTTGGTGAGAGCTTGGGTGGCAGTCGTCACGGCGCCGCAACGCGCGGCGGCTTCGACGAGCTCGACTGCAGCCCTGACCGGCGTGGCGAGGTCGGATTGTTCGGCGGCGCGTTGGGCCAGGATCAGCGCCGCCGAATGGTTGCCGATGCCATTGTTGACCAGCGCTCCCGCGTACTCGGCGACAGTCAGCCAGGATCCCTCACCGCGATTCATGACATCGCTGGTGTTGGCTTCGATCAACGCCGACAGCCCGGCCTGATCGCCGCGGAATCCGAAAAGGGCCATGACCGCGGAAGTGGCGAATCTGTCACCGGTGGCGCGCGTTACAGACTGCGCCTCGTGAATCACGGCTTCCGCGGCGGCCAGATCCCCGGTGTACAAGAGATTCCTCGCACGGGCGCTGAGTGCCAGCGGCAACTGTGTCATTGCGCCGGCCGCCCGGGCAAGGTCGACGTGACGTGCTGTGATCACGTCGAGGCATTCGTCGTCCCAGATGTGCGTGGCGGCGACGGCGACCATAGAACCGCGGCTCGTCCGGCGTCGACCCGTCACCGGCGGCGCCGACCGCACGGCGCAGAATGGGCAGCCCGGCTGCATAACCGTCGACGAAATGCGCGACGAAACCGTCGAGGACAAGATCGGAGAGACGCGGGCTGCGCGGCGGCGGTGCCGACCGCGCCGCACGGGCCACGTCCAGAAGCCCGGCGCCCGACGCTAACCGGCCTGCAAAAAAAGCCGCCTCCATCGCGTCAGGTACGTGGCGCGGGACAACGCCGTGTCGACCGGTTGCAGCCGCCTTGCGGCCTCGACCAACAGGGGCGGCGCATCGTTGCCCCGGCCGGTGACAAACGCGAGCCGCGCGCGGATCAGGACGGTGCGGGCGTGCTGCACATCGCTGAGCGGTTCGCCCTCGGCCACCGCCAGCAGGTCTGCGGCCGCGGCAAAGGCGCCCGCATCGAGATTGGCTGACGCTGCCGCCAGTGACCGCTCCGCCCGCAGCCCGGGATCGATCGTCAGCGTCGTTGACCGCTCGAGGAACGCCGCCGCGGCCGCCAGACCGCCACGTGCGCGCGCCCGGCCCGCCGAGCGCTCCAACTCCGCGGCGACGTCCTCGTCCGGTCCCACTGCTGCCTGGGCCCGATGCCACGCACGCCGATCGGGGTCGCGTCTGCGGGTCGGTCACGTCGGCCAGTGCTCGGTGCACCGACTGTCTCTCCCGAACCGACGCCGACTGGTAGACCGCCGAACGCGCCAGCGGGTGGCGAAACCGCACCCGTGCACCGAACTCCGCCAGTCCCGCTTCGGCTGCCGGTGCGGCGGCGTCGGCGCCAATACCCAACCTTGCCGCCGCCCGCCACAACAGTGCCGGATCGCCCAGCGGCTCGGCAGCCGCGAGCAGCAGCAGCCGGCGGGTCTGCTCGGGTAAGGACTGTACCGTCCCGCCGGAAGCTCTCCTGCACCGCGACCGTCAGTGGCACGGCTCCGGGCAAACCGAACCCGCCGGCCAGTTCATGCAAGCCCATACCGCGCGGCAACTCGACCAGCGCCAGGGGGTTGCCGCCCGTCTCTGCGACGAACTGCTCGCGAAGCTGCTCATCGAGCGGCGCAGTCAGCACGGAGTCCAACAACGCCCGCGCATCGGCCGCGCGCAGACCCTTGACCTGCATCCCCGTCAGGGAGCTGAGGTCCGCAAGCACAACCCGCGTCGCCAAGACCATGCCAACAGGCTCGGCGCCAAGGCGACGCGCGACAAACGAAAGAGCCTGTGCAGAAGCGTGATCCAGCCACTGCAGATCATCGACCAAGCAGACCAGGGGCTGATCGTCGGCCACTTCGGAAAACAGGGTCAACACGGCCAGCCCGGTCAGAAAGCGCTCCGGTGTCGGACCTGAGCTCATGCCGAATGCGATGCTCAACGCATCACGTTGAGGTCCCGGAAGGCGGTCCAGATGATCCAGCAGGGGTACGCATAGCTGGTGCAGTGCCGCATACGGAAGTTCCATCTCGGACTCGACACCGGTGGCGCGGAACAGGCGACAGCCCTCGGCCCTCTCGGCTGCATAATCCATCAACACCGACTTGCCGACGCCCGGCTCGCCATGAAGCACCATCACCCGGCTCTGGCCAGCGCGCACATCCCGCAGCACTTCATCCAGCACGCGGCGCTCAGAAAATCGGTCGATCAACTCCATCGCATGCCGATGGTGACATCTTCGTCGCTGGGCCACCATAGAGACGCCTCGAGATCAGTTGCCCGATGGGCGAAGATCACCCCCGAGGGCCTGAGGAAGCTGACTGCGTGAGTTGATCCCGAGCTTGGTGAAGACCTTGGCCAAGTGGTATTGCACGGTTCTGGCGCTGATGAACAGGCGGGCACCGATGTCCGGGTTGGTCAGGCCCTCCGCCGCCAGCCGCACTACCTGCAGCTCCTGAGGTGTCAGCTGTGGGCCGCCGCCCGGCGCCGCGGTGTGTTTGCGTGCGCTCTCCCCGGTGGCCGCAAGCTCGCGCCGAGCCCGCTCGGCGAACCCCTCCATGCCCATCGCATGAAACATGTCACGGGCGATGCGAAGCTCTGACCGTGCGTCGACGCGACGGCGCTCGCGACGCAACCATTCTCCGAACAGCAGGTGGGCCCGAGCGAGTTCTGTGCGCAGACGAGTACGGCCCAAGCACTCGACCGCCTCGCGATACAGACGCTCGGCGTCGGCACCTTCGGCGATCAATGCGCGCGAACGCGCCTCCATCCCGCGCGCCCAATCGGTCCCACTGGCGGTGGTCATCTCACCGAGCCGTGAGACGGCATCGGCTGCGATCTGCACCTCACCGCTGCGCGCCGCAGCTTCGACAAGCTCGACTGCTGCCATCGCCGACATGACGAGGTCGGGCTGGCCGGCGGCGCGCCAGGCCAGGGCCAGCGCCGACTGATGATCGCCAATCCCATTGTTGAGCAGTGCTCCCGCGAACTCGGCGACAGTCAGCCAGTAACCCTCACCGCGCTGCATGGCATCTGGGGTGTTGGCATCGACAAACGCCGTCAACTCCGCCGCATCGCCGCGACATGCCCACAGCCTCATGACAGCGTGAGTTGCGAACTTGTCGCCGGTCGCCTTTGTCACTGTCTGCGCCTCTTGAATCAGGGCTTCCGCAGCGGCAAGTTCGCCGAAGTAGAGAAGCGTCGTCGCACGTGCGCTGAGCGCCATCGGCAGCAGTGACATGGCACCGGTGGCACGGATCTGCTTCAGACGGTGTGCCGTGAGCACGTCGTGGCCTTCGTCGTCCCAGATGTGTGCGGCGGCGACGCCGGTCAGGAAGTGCCCGACATCGCCGCGCGCCGACTCATCGCGGGCGGCGGCGACGGCGCGGCGCAGAATGGGCAGGCCCGCGGCATAACCGTCGTTGAAGTGTGCCGCGAAACCGTCGAGGAGAAGGTCGGAGAGACGCGGGGTGTGCTGCGGCTCCGGTGACTGCTGCACCGCGCGGGCCACATCCAAAACGCCACAGCCCGAAGCCAATCGGCCGGCGAACCATGCCGCCTCGAGCGCGTTCAGGTAGGTACCCCGGGAAAGCGCGGCGTCGATCGGTTCGAGTCGTTGGGCGGCGTTGAGCAGCAGCGGCGGGGCGTCGCTGCCGCGGCCTGTCACGTAGGCGAGCTGGGCCCGGATCATATCGGCGCGCGCGCTCTGGAAATCGCTGAGCGGTACCCCCTCGGCGACGGTCAGCAGGTTCAGTGCCAAGTTGAAGGCGCCCGCGTCCAGGTGAGCGGACGTGGCGGCCAGCGCCCGCTCGGCCCGCCGGTTCGGATCCAGCGTGAGCATGGTCGCCCGCTCGAGAAACGCTGCGGCAGCCGCGAAACCGCCACGTGCCTGCGCCCGGTCAGCCGACCGTTCGAGCTCGGCAGCGATGTCTTCGTCGGGCCCCTCGGTTGCCTGGGCTCGGTGCCACGCGCGCCGGTCGGGATCGCGACCCGGATCGGTCACCTCCGCCAACGCTTGGTGCACCAACTGTCTGTCCCGAATCGGCGCCGAGCGGTACACCGCCGAACGCACCAGCGGGTGGCGGAACCGGACCCGTGCACCGAACTCGGCGAGCCCGGCTCGCACTGCCGGTGCGGCGCTGTCGACGCCGAGACCCAACCGTGCGGCCGCCCGCCACAGCAGGCGCGGATCGCCCAGCGGCTCGGCCGCCGCCAACAACAACAACCGGCGGGTCTCCCCGGGCAACGCCTCCGCACCACGCCGGAAGCTTTCCTCGACCGCCGCCGACACCCTGGTGGCGGCAGGTAGCCCGAACCCGCCAACCAGTCCATGCGCACCCAGACCACGCGGTAACTCCAACAACGCCAACGGATTACCGGCGGTCTCAGCGACGATCTGGTCGCGAACTCGCTCATCCAGTGGCGCCGTCAGCACCGTGTCCAACAACGCATGCGCATCGGATGCCCGCAGACCCCGGACCTCCATCGTCGGCAGCGCTCCCATGTCAGGATTGGAGGCACGCGCCGCCATCATCAGGCCCACCGATTCGGCGCCGAGCCGGCGGCCGACAAACGACAGAGCGTGCGCCGAGGCCTCGTCGAGCCACTGCAGGTCGTCGACCAGACAGACCAGGGGCTGATCCGCGGCCACTTCGGAAAACAGGCTCAACACCGCCAGCCCGATCAGAAACCGGTCCGGTGCGGGTCCGTCGCTCATGCCGAATGTGACGCTCAGCGCATCACGTTGAGGCGGAGGGAGGTGGTCGACGCGATCCAACATCGTGACGCACATCTGGTGCAGCGCCGCGTAGGCCAGCTCCATCTCGGATTCAACACCGGCGGCGCGTACCAGGCGGCAGCCGACGGCCCGCTCGGCCGCATACTCCATCAACGCGGACTTGCCGACGCCCGGCTCGCCGTGGAGCATCAGCACCCGGCTCTGACCCGACCGCACATCCCGCAGCAGTCCATCCAGCACGCTGCGCTCGTTACGGCGGTCGATCAGCTCCATCGCTTCACATGGATACACCTTCGCCGAGTTACGTAAGCAGGTCTTCGGGGATAAGCACCCGCTGTGTCCGTACGTACTCGTCGACGGCCCGCGGCTGAATCAATTCAACAACGGTGCCTGGAAGTCGTCGTGGCAGCGGCGTCCCGAGGCGACCTGAACCCAGAGCCAGTTCTCCGCCAGCGATTCGGGACGGCTCCGGGTCTGTTGGCGACGATTGAGTGAGTCCAGGACGTGCGCGGCGCAATCTACGGCCGCCGTCGACGGCGTGACCGGACGGCTGAGCGCCTGGGCCAGGTCGAGGCCGTGGACGACAGCTTCGACCACCCGGGTGGCGATGAATTCGTCGATCCGAATCGTGCCGATCACTGTCGACCCCACGAACGTCGGTTCGGCGAGGCGTGCCTTCGCGAGTGCATCCGAGAAGTTGGACACGCAGTAATCCAGCATCTCGGCGCTTGTCATGTCGGCGGCGACGTCCGTGGCGGTCCGGTACGCCAGTGGAGCCAGCAGACCTTTCGGCTGATCGTAGAACGAGACCCGGTCCAGTGCCGGCGGCGGCGCCGACTCCTTCGAAAGCAGGGTGTCGATCATGTTCATCGCATAGCCGAGATGACCGGCCAGTTCCAGCACTGTCCAGTGGGGTGCCGGGCCAATAGGGACGAGCAGTGTCGGCTTCGACCATTCGTCAGCGCCCAATGACTTCAGTACCTGCGCGACAGAATCGAGTTCTTCGGCGAGCGCGGACACCAACTCGATGTACTTCACGTTGCTCCTCACGCTTGTCACTACAGCTTGGCCAGCTGTCTGCGACTTCCACGGTGTCACCGCCGACAGGCGAATATGTTCAGCCATGGAAACGAATGTTCATGCGGCTGAGATGATTCGAGATGACGTGATGATCGTCGTTCGAATGGAGAACAACCCGGCAACGTAGCTATCGTTGGCCGGCTTCGGAATTCACTCGTACTCACCCCTCGTCGTTGAGGTAAGCAAACACGTTGCGGGACAGCGGTATCGAAGCAAATGCCGTGTGATCCTCACCACGATCAGGTTCTCCTCGGTCACAAACCCCATGACCGGCGAAACCACGCTCCTCCAGGTGGCCCCACGAAACCCCAAGACGTCCGCCGCACTCTTTTCGTGACCAGGCCGACACGGGCCGACACGAGCGAAAGGAGCCCATCATGAAACCGACCATCACGACGACAACTCCACCGGCAAGCGGCAGATGAATGGCCTTTACGCGCTGAAGCCGTGGTTCACCGGCCGGCTCACGTCGATCCTCGACGCCGCCGTGGCACACCGCGTGTCACCGGATGTCTTCACCGCGGCCGGCGTCGCGGCGGCGGGCGCGGCCGGCGTGGCCATCGCCCTGGGGTGCTGGCCGCTGGCGGCACTGTTCCTGGTGCTGCGGCTGGCCGGCGCCAACCTCGACGGCGGGGTTGCCCGCGCTCGCGGGGTGAGCGGGCCGTGGGGATTCGTGCTCAACGAAATCGGCGACCGCACCTCCGACCTGCTGACGTTCGCCGGGCTGGCGGTGTTCGCGGCCCGGCTGCACGGCCCGGGCTTCCACTGGCTGTCCTGGTCGGTGCTCCAGGTGGTGATCGCCGCGCTCGCCGCGACGCTGCCCACGTTCGCGTCTCTGGCCGCCGCGGCCGCCGGCGCGCAGCGCCGCAACGGTGGCCCGTTGGGCAAGACGGAACGGTGCCTGTTCGTGCTGCTGGCCACGATGTTTCCGGTGATCATGCCGGTGCTGCTGACGCAGATGGTGAACGGTTCGCTGATCACCACGGTGCTGCGGCTGCGGGCCGCGCGTCGCGAGTTGGCGGCGAACCAGAACCAGGAACAGGACCAGGAGCAAGAGCAGGTCGACGCGGTCGAGCAGCCCGCCGAGGCCCGGCTCCACCTGGCGACCGCTGCGGCTTGACCGGTGCATTGGTCGCCTCCGCGTTCGGCACGGACGCGCCCCAAGAATCCGCCAAGGCATCTGCCGCAGTCTTCTGACAGGCCAACCGGCCCCCACGAAACCAAAGGAGCGACCATGACCGCGAACCGAATCGCCTCCGCGCTGCGGCACTGGATGTGGCGGATGGTGAGCGCCGTTTCGGGCGGGCTGACCGTGACCGGCAGGTGGCGCGTCTCGAGCGGCTGCATCGTGGTGGCCAACCACTCCTCCCACGCAGACACCGCCGTGCTGCTGGCCGCGTTGCCGCCCAACGCCAAGCCCGTGTTCGGGGCGGCCGCCGACTACTGGTTCGACCTACCGGTGCGCCGGTTCATCGCGACCTCGCTGGCCGGCGTGCTGCCGGTGCGGCGGTCGGGTGACGGCTCCTACGCCGCGCTGCTGGCTGCGGCCCGCCCGGCGCTGAGGGCCGGACGCACCGTCGTCATCTACCCCGAAGGGACCCGCTCGATCGACGGAAACCTCGGCGAGTTCAAGTCCGGCGCGCTGCGGCTGGCACGTGAATGCGGTGTCCCGATCGTGCCGGTCGCGGTGCTGGGTACCGCCGACGTGCTGCCGAAGGGTGGTCGCTTCTCCCCTGCCCCGATGCAGGTCCGCATCGGCGAACCCATCGATCCACACACCGCATCGGCACCTCAGCTGCGGGCGCAGGTGATGGCGTGGAAAGAAAACGGTGCGCCCGAGACGGTCAGCCCGTACGCGCTGGCGGCGTGAGCGTCAGCGGAGTTGCTCGGCGCGACCCGTGAACCCGATCTTCCACCGCACGAAGCCCGCGTAGAGCGCCGATAGAACTGCGAGCATGGCGATGTCGAAAAGCCATACCGACGCGGTGTGCTTCCAATGGGAATCGTTCGGGATCACCGCGACCATATTGGTGAGATCAGCCGTCGATGCCGTGGCGGCCAGGCCCCATCGTGCCGGGGTGAGCCAGGAGATCGGATCCAGTGCCCGGTCGGTCACGGGGATGAAGCCGCCCGCGAGCACCAGCTGCGACATCACCGCTACCACCATCAGTGGCAGGACCTGATTGCCGTTCTGCGCCAGCGCCGACACGAACAGGCCGACGATCGCCGCCGCCACACACGTTGCCGCAATACCGGCGAACAACTCCAGCGTCGGACTTCCCAGCACCGTCGCGGCCTGTGGCGCACCCTTGCCGACCCCGGGTGCTGTCACGATCAGCACCATGACCGCGGACTGCGCCACTGCCGCCATGCCGAACACCGCGATCTTGGCCCCAAGGTATGCCGACGTCGACAGCCCGGCCGCCTGCTCGCGACGGAAAATCGGGCGCTCGCCGACCAACTCGCGGATTGTCAGTGCGGTCCCCATGAACACCGCACCCAGGTTCATGAAGACCAGAATCTGCTTCGCCTCGTTCGGCGCGGCGCTGTTCATCGCCGCCTTGCCGAAGCCGGCGTCGCCGGCGACGGCGAGAGGCAGCAGGCCGAGGACGAAAGGCAACAACACCAAGAACACGAAGTACCCGCGGTCGGCGACGATCAGCCGCAGCTGGCGGCGGCCGACCGCCGAGAATTGGCGCCACAGGCTGGAGAATTGGCGCCACAGGCTGTTGGGCACGGGTCGACCCGGGGGCCCCTCAAATGTGCCCTGGGCCGGCGCCTCGACGACCTGCGGGGTGCGTTCGAGGAAGCGCCGTTGGGCGGCATCGGGGTCCGCGCCGACGTCGGTATAGATGTCTGCCCAATCGGTGGTGCCCATCGCCGGTCCGATGTCGCCGGGCGGCCCACAGAACGCCGGCTTGCCGCCGGGGGCAAGCAACAGCACCTGATCGCAGATGTCCAGGCACGACAGTGAATGCGTCACCACCACGACGACGCGACCCGCATCGGCGAGCCGGCGCAGCATCGTCATCACCTGCAGGTCGAGCGCGGGGTCAAGACCCGTCGTGGGCTCATCGAGAACCAGCAGCGACGGACCGGTCAACAGTTCCAGCGCGACCGACGCACGTTTGCGCTGTCCGCCTGACAGCTTCTCCACGCGCGTCTCCGCGTGCGGCGTCAACTGCAGTTCCTCGAGCACTTGGGCGATCACCCGTTGCCGGTCTTCTGTGCTGGAGTCCGGCGGCATCCGCAACTCGGCGGCGTAGCCCAAGGCCTGGTTCAGGGCGAGCTGACGATGCACGAGGTCGTCCTGCGGCACCATACCGATCCGGCTGCGTAACGACACATGGTCGGCGTGGACATCGTGGCCTTCGAACGACACCGCGCCGCGGTTCGGCCGCACATCTCCCACGATCGCGTTCAACAGGGTGGACTTGCCCGCACCCGACGGCCCGATCACGGCCGTCAACGTGGCCGGTTTGGCGGAGAACGTAATACGGTCGAGCAGCCCGCGGTTGCCCTTCAGCGCGAAACTGATGTCGCGTACCTCGAGTCCACCGGTGTCGGCCGCGGGCACGGTGCGACGGGCCAGCACGTCATCGGCGTAGACGAGGTCGACATTGCCGATCGTGACGACATCGCCCTCGCGCAGCACCGCGTCCTTGACCCGCCGGCCGTTGACGAACGTGCCAGTGGTGCTGGCGGCGTCCCGTATCCGCGCACCGCCTGCCGCCGGCACCACGATGGCGTGGTGGCGCGCGGCCAGCACGTCGGTGATCACGATGTCGTTGTCGGCAGCGTTACCGATGGTGGTCGATCCCGGCGGAGTCTTGCGGTCGCCATCATTTTTCGCCGGCGTCGTCGGCCGATCATCGGCAGGCGGGCCGTCGGCGCGACCGAGTTCGAACGTCAGAAGCGGACCGGCGGGGTTGCCGACGTTGATGGTCGCCCCGTCGCGGACGTCCGTGGACGACACCCGCCGATTCCCGACGAACATCCCGTTCAAGCTTTCGTTGTCGATCGCGATCCAGCCGCCGTCGACGTAACGCAGCAGCACGTGAGCGCGGGACACCGCCGGATGCGGAAGACGCACGTCGGCCCGCACATCGCGGCCGATCACCACGTCATCGCCCGGCGCGAACGTGCGCTGCCACCCATCGAACCGAACGGTGACGTCGGGCGGCAGCGGCCGGCTCATCCGGACAATCTATCGGCGGCCACTAGGACCACGCGGTGAGAATGGCCCAGATCGATGCGGTGAAGACGATGCCCGCGGCTATCAGGTAGACGCCGTAGAGGCGTCGGAGCCAGCGATGAAACAGATATGACAGCAGCCGGACAACCAGTCCCACCATCGTGATTCGCAGCCCACGCTCCAGTAGCGTCCAACCGGCAAGGTTCCACAAATCGATGGAGTGCTCGCCCGCGGCGCGGGCATACACCTTCACCGGAATGCCCGAAAAAGCTTGATGCATCATCGCGCTCGGACCATCGGCCAGTTGACTGAGGGCCGTCGCCGCCATCCGCGGAGTGGTCAGCGGCGCGGGCACGAAGACATCGCGAGCAGCCAGCCCCGCGTTGGTCAGCACACCCAGCACCGAGCCGGCGATCACCGCTGCGGCCCATGGCATCACGCGGCGCGGGACGGCGGCGGCGAACAGTATCAACGCCATTTCGGCGACGATGAACCAACTCAGCGCCTCGGCGTAACCCCTTCGCCGCCGCGTTCGTGGAGGACAAGGTCAGCGCGCACATCACCCTCGCGGAGGTCGAAATCGCCTGCGGCCGTGGCGATGCTGTCATCGGCGAGCTGGAGCTGCTGACCACACAGCATCCCTACCGGGAGCCGCTGTGGGCCCAGCTGATCACCGCCTACTACGTCGGCGGACGGCAATCCGATGCGCTGGATGCCTATCGCCGTTTGAAAACCACACTCGCCGAGGACCTCGGGATCGACCCCGGCCCAAAGCTCCGTACCCTGCACGAGCGGATCCTGCGCCAAGAGGCATTGGATATCGCACGCAGCGCGCGCGCTCCACCGCGGCCGCCACGGTCATCACCATGAACCAACGCGATGAGGTGAGCGCCCAGGTCGTCGTCGCGTGCTTGCGCGCGCGATCGGGACGGACCTATCCGCTGACCGCGGCGACCACCCGGATCGGCCGGCTTGCGGACAGCGACGTCGTGCTCGACGACGGAGACGTCAGCCGCAACCACGCCGTGATCAGCGACACGGGCACCAGCTACGTCATCACCGATCTGCGTTCGGCCAACGGCGTTTACGTGCAGGACCAGCGGATCCGCGGCAGCGTCGTCCTCGCCGACGGTGATCGGATCCGCATCTGCAACCATGAACTCGTCTTCGAGATCCGGGCCGGCTAGTGCTGCCGCCTGGCGCCGACTGTCGCTTCTAGCATTCTTTGCTGTGTATCACCAGCATGATAACCAGCGAATCTGATCAGGCAGAGGCTGCTTTAGCCACGGAAATCCTTGCACGCTTCGAGCGCCCTACGGCATCGCCGTGATGATTTATCACTGTGGCGATGTGGTGATCCGCGCCCGTTGACAATCGCACATCGGCAGGTGGCGCCGGATATTGTCGGCGGCGATAGTGCAAACAATACAAGTGTATTATCGGGCGGTGCGCCAGTTAGCTGACGGCACGATCCAGAGTCGGAGGGTCGCTTTACCCCATGTCACGGTTGAAGACCTGGTGGGCTGAACCCGATCAGTTCGACTGGGTTACCAATTTTCTGCGACAACGGAGGTTCCTGCGCTCCGCCCGGAGGATCATGGCGTTGGTCGCCTCATTCTCCGGCCTGGCGGCCGCCACCGTTCTGGCCCAACCACAGCACTTCTCCCCCTGGGCGTTGATCGTCGGCACAACCGGTGGTGTGTTCTGTGTCGGGATGACCTGGTTTTGGCTCACCCGATGGCCGACGCGTCGTCAATCCGAGGCGGCCGTTCTGCTCGGCGCCGTCTGGGTTGCCATGTGGAGCCTTGCTCAACCGAACCCGGCCATCGCGGCGCTGGGGTGCACGGCAATGGCGATCACCGGTGGCTATATCGGCTTGTTCCACAGCGCCAGGCTCCTCATCCTCAACTTCACACTGGCCATGGCGATCGCGATCGTGGCGACGACCCGATTGGCGAATGAGACGGACATCATGACCGCCGCCGAGGCATTCTCGCTGATCTGGTTACTCAACGTCGCGGTTCCTCTCGCGATACGAGGGACCTCCCGCGCCATGGGTGAGTACGCGATACGTTCCGACGAGGATCCGTTGACCGGCCTCCTCAACCGGCGCGGGTTCATCGACGCCATCCACGCCCGGCTCGCCGATCCGTCGCCGGCAGCCACTCATTTGACCGTGCTGATGGTCGATCTCGACAACTTCAAACTCGTGAACGACACCCACGGGCATGCGGCCGGCGACCGCATGCTGCGCGCCGTGGCCCAGTTGTTACGCCAACACATCCCACCTGCCGCAGCCGTCTGCCGCGCCGGCGGTGAGGAGTTCCTGATCGCCCTACCGGCCGCGTCAGCAGACCCGTCGGCTATCGCGACTCGGTTGTGTCATGCGATCGCCAAGGTCGCGCACTCGGTGACCGCCAGCATCGGCACTGCGAGTGCCGAGTTGCACAACGTCACCGGATCACATACAGCAGAACTGATCGAACAACTCATCACCGCAGCCGACTCGGCGATGTATGTCGCGAAACGCAACGGCGGCAATCAAGTTCAGCACTCGTATTAGCCGAAGGATCAGCGAGCGAGATCCCACTGCCCGAAATCTGGCGCAAGGACGTCGTCCACGTCGACGTGAATACCGCCGATGAGCGGACCCGGGGTGGAGGCGGTGTTCACCGCCGCCTGATACAGCACCGCTGACGGTTCACGCTCGCCGTGAGACCATGCCGATGTCTGCCAGGCCCATCGGTGTCCAGCAGTGGTCGAATGTCCGATGACGTCGTCTTGGACTGCCCAAGCACACACCTGAGAGCTGCCGTAGACGCCGCTGCGATCGACGCCCAGAACCGAATTGATTCCTCGAAACCACTCGACAGCAATGCTTTTCCATGTATTGCTGTCGATATCCTCGTCGATGCTGAAGAAGATCGGCGCCGAATCCACTCCCCCGGCTGCAACGTGTAATCCCAGAGCTGTCTGAGCGTCTGCCACGCCGCCCTCGTAGCCGCGGGTGTAATCCGACGGTGTCGGCCAGCCGGGTTTCCCGTACTGATAGTTGCTGACGATCTGCAGCCCCGTTGCCCGCATCAAATCCGCATACTCGCGGGTGACGGGCTTGAAATCGAAGTTGGCGCCCGGCCGCGACTCGGCTACGTAGACGACGGCTCCGGCGTAGCCCGCCGCTTTGATCTGATCCGGCGGGACCAGGTGCTCGGTGAAGTCGATGAGCCTGATGCCGTCAGCCAGGGCCTTCTGCGAACCGGCTACCGCACCGGCGGTTTCCACGCCCAGGAAAGCCGTTGCCAACAAGGCGTATTGGAGGACTTCGCGTCTGGACGCAGATCGCGGCACGCCAAGTCCCTCCGGCATCGACGGATCGCGCATCGACGGATCGTAACAAGACATCTCTGTAGTCGGCGTGCTCCCTTGCCTGATCGGCGACTATCCAGAACTGGCTGCCAACGGTCGAATCTCGCGGTAGTGTTCCATCGCCCAAGTTGGATCCAACACCGCAGTGACCAGCTTCTTTGACGGCTGCGCAACTGCGACGCCTCCTGACCATCGGAAGGTTCGGCAATGAACAAGTCAGGGCTCCGCGCAGCCTTCGCAGTCTCCGCCCTCGTCCTTGGACTGGTGGCGTGTGCGCCTCCCGAGAAGAACGACGCGGGAAGCAATACCGAGTCCGGGGTGAAGGCCAATGAGGCCACGTCGGCGGCCGACTTCGGCGGGATGGACGGCCTGGTCAAGGCCGCCAAAGCCGAGGGCGCGCTGAATGTGATTGCACTGCCGCCGGATTGGGCGAACTACAAGGAGATCATCGACACCTTCTCCACGAAGTACGGCATCAAGGTGACCTCCGCCCAGCCCGACGCAAACAGCCAGGACGAGATCAACGCCGCCAACCAGCAGAAGGGCAAGAGCACCGCGCCCGACGTCTTCGACCTTGGACAGGCGATCGCGTTGGCCAACACCACCCTGTTCGCGCCGTACAAGGTGGCGACATTCGGTGACATCCCGGCGCAGTTCAAGGATCCGAACGGCACCTGGGTCAACGACTACGGCGGCTACATGTCCGTGGGCTACGACTCGGCCAAGGTCCCGGAGATCACCGGGATCAACGATCTGCTCAAGCCTGAGTTCAAGGGCAAGGTCGCCCTCAACGGCGACCCCACCACCGCCAGCGCCGCCGCCAACGGAGTACTGATGACCGCCATCGCCAACGGCGGGTCGGTGGACGACATCGCTGCAGGCGTCGACTTCTTCAAACGGCTCAAAGACGCAGGCAACTTCGTGCCTGTCGACCCGACGCCGGCGACCATCGAATCCGGCCAGACACCCGTCGTCATCGACTGGGACTACCTGAACTCGGCCGAGACGAAGAAGCTTCCGACTTGGAAGGTGTTCGTTCCTGCCAACGCGCTCGTGGGTGGCTACTACTTCCAGGCGATCAACAAGGACGGCCCGCACCCTGCAGCTGCTCGGCTCTGGCAGGAGTTCCTCTACAGCGACGAGGGTCAGAACCTGTTCTTGAAGGGCCTCGCCCGGCCGGTGCGCGCGGACGCGATGGAGAAAGCAGGCACCGTCGACAAGACGCTGCTCGCCGCGCTGCCCGCGGTCCAGGGCACCCCCGTCATCCCGACCGACGATCAGAGCAAGAAGATGGCGGAGTACCTCGGGGGAACTGGTCCAAAGTCATCGGCTAGGCGATCCGGACGCCCTGGCGGGTCAGTTCCGTCTGGACTGCGCAGATGTCGACGTCCTCCAGCGGCCGGTCGGCCCGGACGGACACCGCGGCCGCCACGCCCGCGCCCTGACCGGTGACGGCGCAGCACGACATGTTCCGCGTCGCCGCGTGGGCGATCCGATCCCCTCCGGTGGCGCGGCCGGCCACGATCAGATGGCGGACCGCTCGCGGCAGCAGCGACCGGTACGGGATCTGCAGGTAGCGACCCGTCGTCGGCAGCACCAGCACGCCGTAGCCGTCGATGAACTCGGGGTAGATGCCGATGCTGTCTCCGAAGCGGCCCTGCCCGCGCACGTCGTCCTCGGTCAGGTTGTAGAGAGCGTCGATCTTGCGGGTGTCGCGGATGCCGATGGTCATGCCGAAGTTTCTGAGGCGTGCGGTTTCACAGCCCGGTGTGTAGCGGCGCAACGCCTCGATTGCCAGCATCGCCTGCCTACGACCCTCGATCTCGAAGCGGGTGAGACTGTCCGGGTCGGTGCCGTCGCAGCCGGCGAGGTGGACCAGGTTCATGTAGGTCAGCTCACCGGTGTCGTGCATCGCGCCCCAGGTGCCGCCGATCGTGTTGAGTCGGTCTGGGAGCACGCCGTCCGCGATGGCCTTCGCGAACGGCTTGCCGAGGTACGGCGAGTAGAGGTCGGCGTCCTTCTCGTCGGTCTCGGCCGCGAACTCGCCTGCCGCCCAGTCGCGGTACGTCTGCGGGTCCTCGGCCACCCCCTTGAGGAACGCCGCCTTGTCCACACCGGCGAGGTGGAACATCACCGAGGCCGCCATCATCTCCTCGGTCGGTGTCTTGTGCACCGGTGCGCCCGCCCGCGTCGCCACGTCGGCGTCCCCGGTCGCGTCGATGACCCGACGGGCCAGCATCGCCTCCCGGCCGGCCTTGGACTCGGTGATGACGCCGACGATCGCGTCGCCGTCCATCAGCGGTGCGACGAACTGGCGGTGCAGCATCGCATGGATGCCGGCCTCCTCGACCAGTCGGTCGGCGACCAACTTGAAGCCTTCGGAGTCGAGTTCGTAGGACAGCGACTGGCTCTCGGGCACCGCTGCGCCCATCTCCTTGGCGCGTTGCTCGAACTCCCACCCGATGCCGCCGGCCTCGACCGTCTGCTCGCGGCGGTACCACGCGAAGCCCTCGACGCCGACCGTCGTGATGTTTCCCCCGAAGCAGCCGAAGCGTTCGACCAGGGCGACCTGCACGCCGGCCCGTGCCGCTGCCAGTGCGGCGGCGAGGCCACCGGGACCCGACCCGACGACCAGCACGTCGGTTTGGTGGATGACGTCGATCTCGCGACTCGGTTCGGTCACCGTTGGTGGGTGCGCTGGCATCCGCGGATCCTAGCTTTCGCGAATGCACATCAGATTGACGGCGGGGCATCCCCTACGCCGGGTGCAGGCTGACGCGGTATGCCCGGAGTAACGCACCATCCCCGTCACGACGTCGATGTCGTCCTTGTTGGTCAGGCGATTGACGTTGGCTTCGTGGTGGCCGTGCGGTATCGACACCGCTCCGCGCCGGATCGAGTCGTCGATCTTGGCGATGCCGGTGAATTCGCCGTTGGCGCTGCGAACGGTCACCGGTTCGACCGCTGACGACGCCCGCGGCGGCGCCGTCATCGGGATGGATGAGAATCTCGGCTGATTCACCCATGAAGTCGAGCTGCGCGTTCAACTTCTTCGCGCTGCCGGCGTGGCACCATCACCAGCGGTGTAGGCGGCTCCAGGGCGGCAAGCTGGTCGACCAGCAGCTGCGGCGCCAGCCGCCAGCCGCCCATCCGCGTCGATGTGCTCGTCGACCCACGCCGCCGGTATCTCGCCGCGCGGCTTCCGCCCAGCCCGTGGCCACAACGTCCTCGAATTTGGACCGGGCGCCGGCCGAGAAAGACGGCCAGCACGTCGTCGTCGGAGCTGCTCGCCGGGTCCCCCAGACTAGCCAAGGTCATAGCCGAGCCGCCTGCCGAGTTCGGCGAACACCCACCACATCGATCGCCGGTCGCCGACCGGCTCGACAACGGCGGGGGTGTACTGCACGGACACCCGCGAACTCAGGATGTCGTGAAGGGTGATGTCGGGGCGTTCCAGCGGATCCTTCGTCGGCAGGACGTGGGCCGACCAGCTCCGCGGTCTCGTTGTTGACGATCTCCGTAGTCGCGAACACCTCGAGGTTCTGCAGAGCCGGGATCAACTTGCCTGTCTCGGGGAACGAGGTGACCAGGCTGCCGCCGACGTTGATCAGGGCGCGGATATTGCCGGCCGCGATCTCGTCGGGCAGTACGGCGCACGGCCACTCGTTGATGAACGCTTGGGCCTCCGGCCGGCTGCGTGGACCAGGACCGAACGATCCCTCGGGCGGTGTGATCGGCAGCAGATCGCCGAAAGCTTCGAGCTGGTAAGCGAACCCGGGATGAAACCAGGTACCGCCGGGACGGTTCATGGCGCCGGTGAGGATCATCAGCACCCATGCCAGCCATTGAGTGACATTGCCTCGGTCGGCCGTCATGGTGACGCCGGTACCGGTTTCGATGGCGACACATTTGGCGGCGCGCACCGCCGCGCACAATCGCGTCAGTTCGGCCTCGGTCACGCCGGCGACGGACGCGGTGTGCTCGACCGTGAAGGGCTCGACCGCCGCCGCCAATGCGTCGACCCCCTGCACTGGCACATCGGGTCTTCATGCCATCGCGGAGGATCTCGCGGACCAGATAGGCCAGTACGGCGTGGTCGGTACTTGGCCGCGGCGCCAGGTGCCCGGTGGCCAGTCGCGTCTCCGTGCGCCGCGGATCGATCACCCACACCTGTCCTCGCCTGGCGATGTCACGCACCGTGCCCGTCGGGTTGGGCATCGAGATGGCATGGCCATGCGAGACAACCGGATTCACACCGACAAGCATCAGGAAGTCGGCGTTGTCGAGGTCCGTTCGACCGGACAGGCCCATGAATCCGCCCACCTCCGAGATCAGCGGTTTGGCGGTGCCGTCGATGGTCAGTGGGCTGAACTTGGCCGGCGTGCCGATCGCCGCGTGCAGAGCCTCGGCCATGCGGAATCCGGCACTCTCCATGGTGCTGAAGTAGAAGGCGACCGACGCTGGTCCGTGGCGGTCGATGAGGTCCTTCAGTCGGGTGCCGAGGTCATCGAGGCAGGTCCCAGTCGGTGTCCCGCAGCGCGCCGTCCATCCGCATCCTCGGCCGTTCCAGACGGTTCGGGTGGTGGTGCAAAAGGGGCAGAGCGCGACCCTTTGCGCACGTGTAACCCTGCGAAAACGGGTGGTCCCGGTCGCCGCGGACACGGATCACGTCCTGGCCCTCGATGTCGACGAGGATCCCGCAGACCGAGGTACAGATGCGGCAGAAGCTACGCACTGTTGGCGTGTTCGAAAACGTACTCTCACGATGGGAGAATCACGGTCGCATTTTCGAGAGTCTCAAATCGATTTTGAGAATGGAGTTTCCGGTGTGCCGCGCTACGCCCAAACGGCAACGGATTTCGTTGCAAATTCACAGGAACGCTTCGGCTGCGGTGGATGACCCGTCATGGATATCGACGCATAGGCACAGTTCATGGGCCGCAAATGAGATTTCTCTAAAGATCGTCGCCGGCGACGGAATCCGTAGTACTTTGATCAAGAGTTGAAGTCGGCTTCTAGGCGCGGCCCACCTGTGGCGCCCAGTTGCTACCGAGGGTCTTCAGCCAAGCAGGACCGTCGCACACATACCCCATGTACGGATGAACAGCGACAAGGGAGTGGCAATGGCCGCCACCGGCACCATTCGTATCTACCGTCCAGATCCCGCGACTGTGAACGACGACGAACAGTGCGGACGTGCCCGCTTCACCGTGTGCCGCCTCTCGGCTACCCGGTCCTCTGTGACCGTGAGCGGCGAAATCGATGCCACCAATGGCCGCGCGATGGGCCGGTACATCGAACGGCATACCGGAACCTCCAAGCAACTCATCGTCGATCTGCGGCCCATCGACTTCTTCGGCGGCCTGGGGTTCACTGCGCTGTATTACGTGAGCGTCCACTGCGCCCGCAACGATGTGGACTGGATGATCGTCGGCAGTCCCGGCGTGCGCCGCCTCCTGACACTCTGCGACCCGGACAACGCGTTGCCGCTCGTCGACGACCTAGGGTCCGCCCTTGCCCGGCTTGATCATTTGGCCCGTTATCAGCACCTGATGTATCGACTGGGGTGACGGCACAGGTTGCAGCACTCGGCAGCCGCGCGTCGCCGGGGCGGTGTCATGCCCGTCACGCAACGCTTTTCTCGCCACACCATGACCCTGCGGCGGATCCGGGCGCGCTGCCGCAGACCAAGAGGGTCGAGTCCGGGAGGGTCGTCTCCTCAGTCGGCGGGAACACGGGCGGCGCCGGCGGCAACAGCGGGAAGATGCTGGCGCCGGTCACGCCGGTCAAGAAGGCGACGATCTGCGCGGGGACGTTGGTTGCCACATACAGGCCATCGAAAAGGATTTGAACCGGAACGAGCAGGAAGCTCGGCAACCCCGCGCTGATGTCGTTTCCGAACATGTACACGTAGTACGGCACCGTGGCAAAGATTGTGCGCAGGCTCAATGCCACTCCAGTGGCGAAATCGGGATAGCCGTTCGTGGCGATCGCGTCGTTGAGCGCCTGCTTCAGATCGACGGGATCGACATCGCTTCCAGCGAGTGTCATCAGCGGCACTCCGTCGGAGCCGGCCTTCGGTATACCACCGAAGAGACTCACAACCGTGGGCGTGGTGTCGACGATCTGGTACTGAAGGTTGATGTAGCCGTCTTTGAAATCCGGGCCGTCGGCGATGACGAAAGTCGATGTCTCATCGGGTGATTGGAAGCCATGGCCAAGGCCCAGCGCCGGCATGTGACCGTGGTCCGTTACCGCGATCACCGTCCAGTCTTCGCCGGTCGCCTTCTCGCGTGCCGTCACCGCGTCCATGATGTTGCCGAGATTCTCATCGACGTTGCGAATGGCCTCGGCGTACTGCGGCGACGCGCCGCCGTACATGTGCCCGTTCTCATCGACCCCGACGAAGTAGGAAAAGAGGAAGTTCGGGGTCGGGCCGTTGATGCCCCTGATCGCTTCGACGGTTCTGTCGCCGACCTCGTCGTCGGTGTCCAACCAGTTGGTGTCGCCGTCGATCTGCGGGACGAACACGTTGCGGTCCACGGGGATCGAGCCGGCGCCGGCAATGGCGTTGATCACGTCCCAGTCAGCGACGGTCATGGTCTCGATGCCCCGATCGAGCGTCTCGAGCTGGTTGAAAACCGTCGACCATCGGTCGTACGTCCACGGGGTGAAGACGTTGTTGATCACGCCGGTTTTCTCGCCCCACTCACCGGTCAGGATGGCCGTCCACGATGGGTTGGAGATCGTGGTATGCCCGACGATGCTCGCCGCAGCGGTGGTGCTGTTGTCCATCAGTGCGAAGAAGTTGTCGTTCTCGTCGTCGGCCAGAATTCTGCTCAGATTCGTGCCGTCCACGCCAATCACCAGCACGTGTTGTTGCGTCGGATCTATGGGCGGATCAGGTTGTGGCGAGGGATCCACGAGCAAAGCCGCGGTTTGTTGAGACACCCGATTCGCGGTGCGGGGCAGGAAGATTCGCTCGAGCTCATCGCGCACCGCCGAAAGCACCGCCGTCAGAATCGGTAGCTGGATCGGCGCACCCCAGCCCGGGCCCAGCAGCGGCTGAAACACCGAAGCCACCAGATCCGAGACGAAACTGATCAGAGTCGTGGGGCGTGGCGCTGGCGGCGCCGGTACCGCAGCCGTCGACGTCGTGGCGGTCGAGGTCAGCGCGGCAGCCGAGGACCGCGCGGAGGCATACGTCGCGGGGGCATCGACATCCGCGGTGAGGCTGAATGTCCGCAACTGTTGCGAGCCAGATTGATTGGACCGTGAGTCAGCCACGGTCACCGTCGAGTCGACGTCATCGGAGGTGTCTGGAGCCGTGAAGGTGTGCGCGCTCGCCGACCGATTCGATACCTGCTGATCGGACAAATCGCCGTTCTTCGAAGCCGGGAGCGGGTCGTCGTCCTGCTCAGTGTCCTGGGCTACGGGTGGCGTGTCCTGCTCGGCCGCTGCGGGTGGGATGTCCTCGTCGACCGGGCCGCTGTCCTGCTCCTCAGCGCCATCGCCTTCCTCGGCGTCTTCGACAGCGTCAGTGGTGTCGTTGGCCTTTCTGAGGTGTCGTTGGCCGCAGTAGACCCATCGGTCGAGAGCGACGGCGACTCTGGATCCGGGGCTGACGAGTCGGTGTCCTCGGATGCATCGGTCGAAGACGCATCACCACTCGCCGACGGCGCGTTCGACGACGTATTCGACGACGAAGACGTCGAGGCGGATCCGGACGCGGACGTCGAGGCGGACTTGCTCGACGACGAGGAGTCGCCTGTCGACGACGAGGGCGCCGACGATGACTGGCCCGTTGACGACGTGCCGCTGGTAGACGAAGAACCGCCAGTCGACGACCCCGATGGCTCGGCATACGCGATGCCCGGCGTGGTCGCGATGGCCACTCCCACGCCCAGGGTCACCGCCAATGCTCCGACGCGACCGATGTGCCTCGCATATCCCATGACGGTTCCTCTTGATCGGGAGTGGCCGAGCGATCAGGAAGGTCGCCGGCGGGCGCCGAGTGCGCGGGCGTTCGAGAGCAATCGCTGCCCCTGATGTGGTCGCATAGCCCTCGTCACAACTTCGCGCGAATCTAGCTGCGCTGCAAATTACGCCCTTCACCCGCGCCGTTTGCAGATTTCGCAGGATTGCTGGCCTACAAGGTCGGCGGATGGAGCGACCGCGGCGATCCCCTAACGGTTCATGCTCACTACGGTCACGAACGATGACCGACGATGTCGATCCGGCGATGCCGGTGGTTGGATCGGGCAAGCGGCCTACATCGACCGCCCGGAGGTTGCCACATGGGGTCGCTCGGGACCGCACACCTGATTTCACTGCTGCTCGGGCTCGTCGCCGTTGCCACGTTGGGTGGATTCGTCGCAGCAACGGTTGCGCAGAGGAATAACCGACGTGCGCAGGGATACTTCGTGGTCGGCCTCGTCTGCGGCTTGCTGGCCGGTGTGGCCCTGCGCAGGAGGTATCGCGGCGTCAGGGCGTTCGCGACCATGGCCCGGCGCATCGAGCTTCATCCACGGATCGTCGGGATATCTGGTGGCGCGGGTCGTTTGGCTGCCGGCGTGCTTGCGGTCGCGGCATCACACGCACGGCCGGCCTCGTCGCCGGAATGGGTTCGCCGACTCCGGAGGTAGACGGACGAGCGGATGGCTCAGAACAACGTGCTGATCCGCTCCTGCACTCCCAGCAGCGATTTGCCGAAAATCTCGTACCCGACGGTGGCATTGAGTCCGGCATGCCGCGCGGCCGTATTCGCGTCCCGCCAGAACTGCTGCATCCGGTTGGACTCGGCGAAACTTCCCGCGCCGTGCACATTGACCAGGATGTTGATCGCCGCCAGCACCTGTTGGACGGCATATCCGCACTGCGCGCGGATGCGGGCGCTGCCGTCAAAACCAAGCGCGGTCCCGTCGGCGACAGCGCCGTCGAGTTCATCGGCGGCCGCATAGCCGTGCAGCCGCGCGGTCTGCAGCATCAAGGCCGCCTCCGCCACCTGGATCTGCACACCGACCGAGTCGCTCTGCCGAGCGAAAAACGTGTGCTGCAGCGCTTTGGTCGGCGCCTTCTCGATCGCCAGCGCAAGCGCGCCGCGACCCATCCCCAGGATCGGGCCAAGCAGGTTCAGCGCCCCCAATGCCCCGAACGAGATTTCTACGCCCTCGGTCACAGTGCTCATTGGCAACATTCTGTGCTCCGGTACGAACAAATCCTCGGCCGCCCAGCTGTGGCTGCCGGTGCCGCGCATACCGGCGGTCTGCCAGGTGTGCTCGATCCGCATCTCCGAGGCCGGCACCACGCACAGGTACGGCTCGGGATGCCCGGAATCGTCCGCGAGCAGCACCCCGATCCCGGCCCAGTCCGCGTGCGGCGCGCCGGATGCGAACGGCCAGCGCCCCGTCACCCGGATGCCGCCGTCCACCCGGCGACCATGAACCGGCGAGATTCCGCCCGCCAACCGTGCGTCGGCGCCCGCGCCGAACACCTCCTGTTGTAGGCGCTCGGGCGCGCGGCCGATGATCCATGCGGCATCCGACGCAATGGCCACCAGCCACGCCGCAGAGCCGTCGGCCTCGCCGAGCGCCTCGGTGACGGACAACCTGGTGCGTGCTGCGGCCGCGAAGCCGCCGAACCGGGTTGGTGAGCCGAGGCGGAACAATCCGGCATCCGTCAGCGCGGCGACCACCTCATCGGCCGCTTGGCGGTTGACCTCACCGAAGCCCGCGTGCTGGCGCAGCAGCGGCTGCAAGGAGATCGCGCGCTCGACAAGGCTCGTATCCACCGCACCGTTTCGTTGGTCGAGCACCGTCATCGTGGTCTCCGTTCGTCGTTGTCGAACCTGCTCCTTGTCACGACGACTTTGACGGCGAATGTGGGTCAACCAATGTCGCGTGAGCTGCGTCACAATCTCGAGCAGGTCCCGGGTTTACCGGGCCGACGTCCGGGGGACGACATACGCATGGCGAAGAGGCGGAGGCGGTGGACTGTCGAACGACATCTGTCGGCCGCCGACGAGCGCTTCGGACTGCGGCTCGGCGCGGGTCTGGTCGCCACACCAGTCGCTGCGGTCGCGTTCGTGCTGCTCCTCGCGCTCGTCCGCGGCGGCTGGCCGCCGCTGCGCAATCTCGACGTCGGCACCGCGGAGGCGTTCAACCGGATCGGCACCGGTCACCCCGAACTCGTGAAGTCCGCCGAGATCGTCAGCGACGTCCTCGACCCGAACGTTTTCCGGGTCGTACTCACTGTGATTGCGTTGGTGTACCTCATCCACGGGGAGCGGCACCATGCGACTTGGCTTGTCGTCACGGTTTTCGGTGGCGCCGCGCTCGGCTTCGCGTTGAAGGAGATCGTCGGCAGGGTCCGCCCGGTGCTGCGGGATCCGGTTTCCACCGCGCCCGGGCTGTCGTTTCCGTCGGGTCATGCGCTCGGGGCGTCGATCGGCTGCTGCCTGCTTCTGCTGATCATCCTCCGCTTCCTGCCGCGCGGCGGCCGGGTTGCCGCCGTCATCGCGGCCGTCTTGATCGTGGGCACAGTCGCGCTCGCGCGGGTGGTGCTCGGCGTCCATTTCGTCAGTGATGTCCTGGGCGGCATTACGCTCGGCATCGGTTGGGTGGCCTTGACGACATGGGCCTACGTCGCATGGCGTCGCGAGACCGGACAACCAGTCGAACGGCCGGCCGAGGTGGGCACCCCCGAGCGGCCCGCCGCCCCGCGCTGACCTGCCGATTTCTGCGTCTCACCGCAGGAGAGTCAATTGACGGCGACGCGGGTACTCCACTGCATGTCCTCAGAGGGTTTCAGTGGCATCGCCCGCGACGTCCGGTGGCTACTCGTTCCGGCCGCTTGCCTACTGGCTCTGATGGTGGCACTGGGCTTCCTCCTCACCGACGTACTCCCGTCCACGGCGCTTGGGAAGTGGGACGCCGAAGTGCCCAGACGGCTCGTGGAATACCGTCAACAAGAGGGCATCTCGGAGAGCAGGCTCATCACGACGCTGTCCGAGACGCCGACCATAGTCACCCTCACGGCGCTCGCTGCGGCGGCGTTCCGCTGGAAATTCGGCCGGTGGCGCGAATCCCTGTTGGTCATTTACGCGGTGGTCGGCGAGACGGCCGTATTCGTGGCGACGACACTCTGCATCGACCGCCCGCGGCCGACCGTCCCGCACCTCGACGAAGCGCCGCCAACCTCGTCGTTCCCCTCGGGCCATACCGCCGCCGCGGTGTGCTTCTACGGCTCGATCGTCGCAATCATCCTCTGGCACAGCCGATATCGATGGACCAAAGTGGTCGCTGTCGTCATCGGTGCGGCCGTGCCGCTGCTGATCGGCGGCAGCCGCGTGTACCGCGGCATGCACTACCCGACCGACGTGCTCGCCGGGATGCTGCTCGGCGGGATCTGGCTGGCCGTCGTCATCTTCTACGTCCGCACCCATGGCGCCGGTGGCCGGCGGGACACCGCAGTAGACGCCGACCGGCGCGTGGTAGGCCGGTGATGATGCGCGCGGCAATCATCGTCAACCCCGCCAAGGCGGACGCCGCAGACCTCCGCGAGCAGGTGGACAGGACGCTGGCTGCCGCGGGTTGGTCGACGTCGCTGTGGTTGGAGACAACGCCAGAGGATCCCGGCCCCGGTATGGCGCAAGCCGCGGTCGATGCGGGTGTCCAACTCGTCGTGATCTGCGGTGGGGACGGAACTCTGCTGGCCTGCTTGCACACCTTGGTCGGTTCGGGCCTACCCGTCGCGCTCATCCCGCTCGGCACCGGAAACCTGCTGGCGCGGAACCTGGGAGTGTCCACGAAGCTCGATGAGGCACTCGCGGTGGCCGTCGATGGTGTGGATCGGCGTATCGACTGCGGTCGGGTCGACGATCAGCCGTTCGCTGTCATGGCCGGCATCGGCTTCGACGCCGCGATGATGGCCGAAGCGACAGAAGGCATGAAACAATTCGCCGGGTGGCCGGCCTATGTGGCCGGTGGCCTCCGGCACCTGCGCGACCCGATGATGCGGGTACGGCTTCGCATCGACGACGGCCCGCCCATGCGGCGGCGGGCCCGCACCGTGCTGATCGGCAACGTCGGGAGGCTACAGGGCGGCCTTGAGCTGCTGCTCGACGCAAAGGCCGACGACGGCCTGCTCGATGTGGTGGTCGTGGCGCCACGGACCTTGCGAGACTGGATCCGGTTGGGGTGGAGGGTAATTCGCCGTCATCGCACGCACCATCCTCATCTCGAACGCTTTCGCGGCCGGTCGGTCATGGTCGAGGCCGACCGAATCGTGCCCCGGCAGATGGACGGCGAGGTCATCGACGACGGGCGGAATCTCAATGCGCGTATCGAGCCGGGCGCGCTGGTAATCCGCGCACCGCGGCAGGCCGCGACGGCGGCGTGATCGGACAGGGAGGCCGCGATGGGCACCTCGCGCCGCGTACCTGAGACGGTCACCATCTCCGGTGACGAGCTCTCCGCAGACGACGCCGTCACGACCCTACGCCGATACGGGCGCTGGAAACTGGTGAAGAACTCGTTCATCCGCTTCAGGTACGCCGATGGCTTCACCAACGCGCGCGCCTTGGCGCTGCAGTTCTGCCTGTCGTTCATCCCGCTCGCCATTGCGGTGGTTGGACTTTCGAGCGCGCTGCATCAGCAGAAGGTCGGGCAGATCATCATTCAGACCCTTGGCGGCGTGCTGCCGGGCAAGAACAGCGGCGACATGGTCGAACAGGCCGCGCAGCGCACACACGACCAGGGCGTGACCGGTGGTCAGCTCGCATTGTGGCTGGGTCTGGTCGCCGCGATCGTCGCGCTGACGACGGCGATGGGTCAGATCGAGAGGGGCGCCAACCGTATTTACGGCATCGAACGAGATCGGCCGGCCCTGCGGAAGTACGGTCGGGCTCTGCTGATGGCGTTGACCGCCGGCTTGCTGTTGCAGCTCGGATTTCTCGTCATCATCGCCGGCGATGCACTCGGCGAGTCACTGGCCGCGGCGTACGGCTGGGGTCAGACCTTCGAGACATTGTGGACGATCGGCTGTTGGCCGGTCGGTGTCGTGCTGGCCTGGATGTCATTCACCGTCATCCTCGAGCGCGCGCCGCGTCGGTGTCAGCCGGGATTCTCCTGGCTGGCGTTCGGATCCGCTGTGTCGCTTACGCTGTGGCTCCTGCTGACCGGACTGCTCGCGCTCTATGTGGTCAAGAGCGCATCCTTCGGCAGCACCTACGGACCGTTGACGGGGATCTTCGCGCTGCTGCTCTGGGCGAACCTGTCCTCGGTCGCCTTGTTCCTCGGTGTCGCGTTCGCCGCTCAACTCGAGGCCGTCCGTGCGGGGTCACCGGAGCCGATATCGGCCGATCCGCTGACGACGTGTCGGCCACCATCAGGCGGTGAGCAGTCGGGGGCGGGTGAGGCTGTCCGCAGCGCTGCGCAGTGCGGCGAGGATGGTATCGCGTTCGTCGGCGGAGCCGGTGGGGTGGACGATTGAAACGCCGATGGCGAATGACGGTTCGCCCGAGGCGCCGGGGATGGGGATGGCCAGTCCGAGGACGGTCGGGTGGACTTCTCCTTCATCAACGGCGTATCCGCGTTCGCGGGCGCGTTCCAGCTTCTCCTGCAGCTCGGCCAGAGTGGAGGTGGACTTCTTGGTGAATCCGACGAGATTGCTTGCATCCCAGTAGAGTTCAGCGATCTGGGTCGGAGTCAATTCGGACAACAGCGCGGTGCCGACGGCGGTGACGGAGGCGGGATAACGATCGCCCACGCTGGCCGACATGGGGAAACGTTGGCGCCCCTCGTAGACCGCGAGATACAGGACTTGCGCGCCATCGAGCAGGGCAATTTGGACCAACTGGTGACGGAGCACCTCGGATTCTTCGCAAACGCGGTAAAACTCACGAATCTGGTTGAAACCCGCCAGGAATGCGCTCCCCAAATCGACGGTGCGCCGCCCGAGTAGGTAACCGGCGCCGATGCGCCGGACGAGCCCGCCCTCCTCCAGGGCCGCACACAGATTCGACACCGAGGACTTGGCCAAGCCCAATTCGCGGGCGATCTCGGTGAGTGTCCTCGGCACTCCCCGGGCTTCCGCGAGCAGGTCAAGGATCCGGATCGCACGCGTCACCGCCGGCGAATTGGCGGTGCCGCGCTCAGCCTCGTCGGCCATGGTTTCTCCTCGGGTCGGGACCTACGTCGGACGATTGCTGCGGCTGTGCTGCACGGCGCTCAGTAGAACTCGACGGTATCAACGCGGTTGCGCAGGGGGCGCCCGTCGAGGTAGCGGGTCGCATTGTCGGCGAACAACTCGGCGATGAGCCGATCCTCCGCCGAATTGAGTGCTGCGGTATGCGGACTGATCAGGACGTTGGGATCCGTCCACAGCGGGTTGTCGTCCGCCAGTGGCTCGGAAGCGAACACGTCGAGCGCGGCGAATCCGACATGCCCGTCGCGAAGGGCATCGATCAGCGCGGGTTCGTCGATGACGGTGCCGCGCCCGATGCTGACCAGCGTGAATCCGGGCTTCGCCGCGCGCAGGATCTTCGCGTCCACCAAACCTTCGGTGGCCGCGGTGCCGGGCAGGCTGACCACGATCCCGTCGACATCGCGCGCGGCGTCGGCCAGGTCGTCGGGGTGCACGAGTTCATTCACGCCGGGGACGGGTGTGCCCGACCGACTGGTGCCCACAACGGTGACGCCCAGGGCGGCGAGCTTGGCGGCCACCACTCGGCCGATGCCGCCCAGCCCGATGAGCAGGATGCGCTGTTGGCTCAGCAGCCCCATCTCCCAGCGCGCCGTCCAGCGGATATCCCGTTGCTGCTTCAGCAGTCGCGGCAGCGTCTTGGCCCCGGCGAGCAGGCCGAAGATCGCGTACTCGGCCAGCGGCTCGGCGTGCACTCCAGCCGATGTGGTGAAACTGATTCGGCCGAGCTCGTCGTCGGCGAGCTGCGCGGCCTTGACCTGGCTACCGCCACCGGCGGGCATGGTGTGCACCCACAGCAGCCCGTGGTTGTTGCGCACGGTGCGTCGCAGTGCGTCGGGCTGCTCATCGGGGACGCCGTAGAGCGCCTGGGCCGAGTCCACCAGATCATCGAAGGCCTGCTGCTGTTCGGGGCTACGACGAAAGGAGGGGTCGCCGGCGTGGTCGCCGGCAAAGCGTTGAGGCGCCAGCAGCGACTGATCCCGGACGAAGTCGATGCGCGGCTCTGCACGCACGACGCGGTCGATCAACTCCTCGCTGATCGGGGTGGAGGCAACCACACGCAGGCGCTGTGGTCGCTGGTCGGGCGGGTCGTAGGCCACGGTCACTGTCCCTTCTCTGACGCTCAGGACGATCGTACGCGATGTTCAACATACTGAACAGAGTCTATCTAGATGATCAAATATTGGCGATCGTTCTTGCTTGAGTCAATTCTGTTCGATCTATTGAACCCAGTTCAGAGATATCATATGGTGGGCATCACATAGGGCTGTGCCCCACATATGGATCACCCTTCCGTCGGGATGGTCGTTCGTCGACCGCTTCCTCTTGCGGACACAGAATCGGAGAGCGGACATGGCTGACCAGCACCCCTCGTTGACCGACGCAGAGCGCGGTAGCGACGATCCCGACTACGCGCGCAATCTGAAGCGGGCCACACTGGCCGCCTCGGTCGGCAGCGCGCTGGAGTACTACGACTTCGCGTTGTATTCGTTGGCTTCGGCGCTGATCTTCGGCAAGATCTTCTTTCCTGCACTCGGCGCGTCGGCCGGCACCGTCGCCAGCCTCGCCACGCTGGCGATCGGCTTCCTTGCCCGGCCGCTCGGTGGCCTCTTCTTCGGCGCCCTCGGAGACCGGTTGGGCCGCAAATGGGTGCTGATGATCACCATCGCCCTGATGGGTGGTTCCAGCACGCTGATCGGTGTCCTCCCCACCGCTGCGCATGTCGGCGTGTTGGCGCCGATCCTGCTGGTGATCCTGCGCGTCGCCCAAGGCTTCGGAGCCGGCGCCGAACAGGCGGGGGCGACGACCCTGATGGCCGAGTACTCGCCGGTGCGGCGGCGTGGCTTCTACTCGGCGCTGCCCTTCGTCGGCATCATGCTGGGCACGCTGTTGGCGTCCGCGGTGTTCGTCGGCCTCGGGCAGGTGCCCGAGGACGCGCTGCTGGGCTGGGTCTGGCGCATCCCGTTCCTGGCGTCGATCTTCCTGATCGCGGTGGCCGTGATGATCCGGCTTCGACTCAAAGAGAGCCCCACCTTCGTCAAGCTCGAGAAGCAGGACCAGGTCAGCCAAAAGCCGTTCCGTGAGCTGCTGCAGACGTCACGCTCGACCGTGCTGCGGGGCATCGGCCTGCGGATGGCCGAGAACGGCGGCTCGTACATTTACCAAACGCTGACCATCACCTACGTGAGCACCCTGGGTGTACAGAAGTCCATCGGCCCGCTGGCGGTGGCAATCGGTGCCACCATCGGTTTCTTCACCATCCCGTTCGCCGGGTCCCTTTCGGACAAGTTCGGCCGAATGAAGGTCTACCGGGTGGGTGCCGTCATCCAGCTGGCACTGGCGGTGGTCGCATGGCCGCTGTTGTCACTCGGCAACCCGGTCGTCACCGTCATCGTCATCGCGATCTCCTACGGAGTGGGCGTCAACGTGATGCTGGGCGCGCAGTGCGCCGCGCTGCCGGAACTCTTCGGATCCCGGCACCGCTACATCGGCGTGGCCGTCTGCCGCGAATTCAGCGCCATCATCGCCGGCGGCGTCGCCCCGTTCATCGGCGCGCTGCTGCTCGGCTGGTTCAACAACTCGTGGATACCGCTCGCGGTGTACGTCATCGTCCTGACGCTCATCACCCTGTACGCAACGTTCCACACGCCGGAGACTCGGGCCCGAGATCTCACCCTGCTCACCGACGCGGTGAACGACACCGACGCGGACATCGCCGCCCGCCCCTCACCGCTGGCCAACTCGTACCGCACGAGCGACGCCACGCGCCCGGTCCCCGCCTGAACTCCACCATCCACCAAGAAGGTTCGCCCTCATGCGCATCGCCCGCGTTGCCTCCCCCAGCGGCCCGCATCACGTCGTCCAAGACACCGACCGATGGTTGGAGATCGCGGACCCGTTCGCCCCAGAGCCCCGGTTCACGGGGAACGAGTATCCGGTCGGGACGGTCCGGTTTCTCGCCCCGGTCCAACCGTTGGTCGTGCTTGGGATGGCCCACAACGGGCCCGGTGACCGCCACCTGCCGCGGCAGGCGTTCCTGAAGTCGCCGAGAACCGTTGTGGGACCGGACGACGACATCTTCGTCGACGAGCGTCTGGGCCAGGTGAATGTCGAAGGTGAGTTGGCCGTCGTCATCCGGCACCACTGCCGCAACCTCACGCCGGACGAGGTGCCGGCCGCGATCCTCGGCTACACCATCGGCAATGACGTCACGGCGGTCGACCAGGTCGCGCTCGACGAGAAGATGACGCAGGCCAAACACGGCGATGGCTTCACCCCGATCGGCCCGTGGATCGAGACCGAACTCGACCCCTCGGCCGTGCCGATCACGGTGCGGGTGAACGACGAAGACCAGGTCAGTGCCAACACGGCGCAACTCGCCTGGGATATCACCGAACAACTCGTTTACCTGACGTCCTACCTGAGCCTCGGCCCAGGCGACATCGTGCTCACCGGCGCTCCTGGCACCTTCACTCCGGTCAAGCCCGGCGACCGCAGCGAGATCGCGCTCGGCGGGATCGGCGCGCTGGCCAACCCGGTGCGTGCACGGTGACAGCGCTCGAACCCGCAATCGCAGGAAGTCTGTTCGACCTCACGGGTCGGTTGGCGCTCATCACCGGGTCGAGTAGGGGTATCGGGCTGGCCATCGCCGCGGGACTCGCCGGCGCCGGCGCCCAGGTCGTGCTCAACGGCGTGGACGGGCCGCGACTCGAGCGCACTCGCGACAGTTTGTGTGAGCGGTTCGGCGCCGACACGGTACATGCCGCCCAATTCGACGTCACCGACTCCGACCAGGTTCACTCCGCCGTAACCGACATCGAAAGCCGTATCGGGCCCATCGAGGTGTTGGTGAACAACGCCGGACTGCAGCACCGCGAACCGTTACTCGAAGTGAGCCTGGACAACTGGAACCGGGTGCTGCAGGTGGATCTGACCAGTGCGTTTCTCGTCGGTCGAGAGGTCGCGCGGCACCAACTGCGCCGCGGGTCGGGCAAGATCATCAACATCTGTTCGGTACAGACCGATCTCGCCCGGCCGTCCATAGCCGCCTATACCGCTGCAAAGGGCGGGTTGCGCAACCTCACCCGAGCGATGACAGCCGAGTGGGCCGCGGGTGGATTGCAGATCAACGGCCTCGCACCCGGATACATCCACACGGAGATGACGCAGGCGCTGGTGGATGACCCGACGTTCAACAAGTGGATACTCGCCCGCACCCCCGCAGCCCGGTGGGGCACCGTCGACGACCTGGTGGGCCCGGCGATTTTCCTCGCGTCACCCGCATCGTCATATATGAACGGCCAGGTGCTGTTCATCGACGGTGGCATGACTGCTGTTGTCTGACAACGCTATCCACCCGACAGGAAACATATGACCGACGCTTCAGCCCAACAACCCGTCCTGGTGATCATGGGTGTCACCGGCTGCGGGAAGTCGACCGTCGCGGCCCTACTCGCCGGCCAACTGGGCTGGGACTTCCAAGAGGGCGACGACCTGCACTCGGCGGAGAACGTCGAGAAGATGGCGTCCGGGCACGCGTTGACCGACGAGGACCGCCGGCCGTGGCTGGATGCGGTCGCCTCGTGGATCCGGGAACACAATTTTGCCGGCATCCCCGGAATAGTCACGTGTTCCGCACTCAAGCGCACCTACCGGGACCGGCTCCGCGGACCCCATGTGGTGTTCGTCTACCTCGCCGGCGACCACGATGCGATCCGAAATCGGTTGTCCGCGCGGATCAATCACTACATGCCGCCCGCACTGCTGGAATCTCAGCTGGACTGCCTAGAAGCCCCCGAAGCGGACGAGCGCGTCGTTACGATCGGTGTCGCCGCACGGCCGGCAGAGATCTCCGCCGACATCATCCGCCGGCTTGGGCTGCGCCCCGAACCGTTCTCCTCGGCGTCGGGTGCACCGGCTCCCGGCTACTCATCAGCACCTCCCTTGGACGAGTTCTGGAAATCGACCGAAGCTGGCCACTGAGCGCCGCGTTGTCGCGCTACGCGCGAACAGCGGCGCCCGCTTTCATGTGAGATTTCTATGAGGATGATGACCCTTTGCTGTGGACCGGCGAAGATGGCTGTATGACGTCCCTACCGGTCAGCGATCGGTCGCCACGCAGGGCGGTGCTCGGTCAGCTGCCGCGCATGCATCGGCCGGACGGGTCGGCGATCCGCGTCCTGCTGGTCGACGACGAACGTGCGCTGACGAACCTGATCAGGATGGCGCTGAAGTACGAAGGCTGGGATATCGACGTGGCGCACGACGCGGCAGAGGCCGTGGCTCGCTACCGGGAGAACGTCCCAGACATCGTCGTCCTGGACATCATGCTGCCCGATACCGACGGCCTGGGCGTACTCGAGCAGATCCGCGAGTCGCCGACCTACACACCGATCTTGTTCCTGACTGCCCGCGACTCGGTCCGCGACCGGGTGACGGGGCTGACCGCCGGCGGCGACGACTACATGACGAAGCCGTTCAGCCTGGAGGAACTGGTTGCCCGGCTGCGGGGCCTGTTGCGCCGGTCGGCGTATCTGACCCCAGACGATCAGGAGAAGCTGGTCGTCGGCGACCTCGAACTCGACGGCGCCAGCCGTGAGGTGCACCGGCACGGCGAGACGATCGTTCTGACCTCGACGGAGTTCGAACTTCTGCGCTATCTGATGCGCAATCCGCAGCGGGCGCTCAGCCGCGAGGAGGTGCTGCAGCGGGTGTGGAACTACGACTTCGGAGGACGATCGAGTGTCGTCGACCTGTACATCTCGTCGTAGGACTGCCGGTCGCGGACCTTGAGATATCCGGATCGGCGCGATTCGGATGTCGCCGGAACCTCGATGGAGACGATGAGTTGCCCGGGGCGCAGGTTGTGCTCCTCGTGCGGGGTGGATCCCGGTTGCCGGAAGAAGTCGGCCAAGCGGACCATGTGCTCACCGTTGCTGTCTTTGACCACGACGAGGGCGTCGAGCGCCACCAGAGCGACAGCGAGATCTGAGGGATGAGTGGCCACGCACGCCGTGCTGGTGCCCAGGATTGCGTGGGTGCGGTTGCGGCCATTGACGGCTGCGCAGCCTGCGCCGGGAGTTCGACGGTTGCACGCCGCCGTGACGTCGCGGAAGTACAAACAGCGGGGCCGTTGCATCAGATTGCCGCCGATCGAGGCCATGTTGCGCAGCTGCGCCGATGCGCTGAGCTCCAGTGCCTGAACGATCACCGGGAACTGTTGACGCACATCGGGATGCGCAGCGAGATCAGACATCCTCACCAAGGATCCGACCCGGAGCCTGGACCGACCGAGGTCGATCTCGCGGTACGGAAGGGCGTTGATGTCGACGACCGCTTCGGGGCGTTCGACGGTTTCCCGCATCAGGTCGACCAGCGTGGTGCCCCCGGCGATGTAGCGGGCGCCGGCGGCGCCGGCATCCCAGCGCAGCTGCCTCTTCGGCGGCCTTGGTGAACGTGAACGGGAACATGGAGTTCAGACTTCTCTTGCGGCGGTGGCGACCGCGTCGACTATGTTGGTGTAGGCGCCGCACCGACAGATGTTGCCGCTCATCCACTCCCGGATTTCGCCGGCGGAGCCGGCGTGGCCCTCCCGAATGCAGCCGATACCGGACATGATCTGGCCGGGAGTGCAAAATCCGCATTGGAAGCCGTCCTTGTCGATGAAGGACTGCTGCAGGGGATGGAGCTTGCCGTTGCGCTCGAGTCCTTCGATAGTGACGATGTCTGCACCGTCATGCATCACCGCGAGCGTCAGACACGACACCACACGTCTTTCATCGAGGAGGATTGTGCAGGCGCCGCATGCGCCCTGGTCGCAACCCTTCTTGGTGCCGGGGAGACCGGCACGCTCGCGCAGCATGTCCAGCAGCGAAGTGCGGTTGTCCACCGTGATGGCGCGTTCTTCGCCGTTGATCCGCACGTGCACGAGCGACGATTCGTCTTCGGTTTCGGTGTCGGCGCAGCCGGCCAGCAGAGAGGTGGTAGCCACCACACCGCCCACAGCGATGGAGGCGCCGACGAAAGTGCGGCGGTCCAGCTGGAAGCGGGTGTCGATCTCCACGGGATCGTTTTCGGTTGACATAGTCACGGCCTCCTTGCAGATGGATGCGAGCGGGCGAGACGCAACTCTGCGACGGCTTGGCGTAGGTCCCGAATTCGACGGTAGGGGCCTGCGCGCAGGATGAGGGCGAACACATAGCGAATACATATCTGGTGGATGGAATCGCTGATTCTGGTGGCGACGATGCCCTGCCATGAGGCAACCACCGCTCAGCGCAACCTGGGAGGACCTGTCGTCACAGGTACTGTCAGGACCCCCCAGAAAGGGTGGCCGTCAGTGGCGTGACGCGCGAGTTCCGCTTCGCCACCACATCAAGGACAGCCGGGCACCGTCGCGCCCGGGTGACCACAACCCGATCACCACGGCCGCGACGGCAACGATGCCGGCCATCATGTACAGCGACGACTGCATGGCGTGCAGGAATGCCGTTCGGCTCAGGTCGAGGAGGTCGGCACCCTGCGGGCCAAGTCGGTGCGAAACCTCGATCGATTTGGCCAGCGAGTCCGTCGCGGGGCCGCGCAGCGGGTCTGGCAGGGACGACAGTCTCGGCGTCAGGTTCCGTGCATACTGCGCGGCCAGCATCGACCCGGCGATGGCGAAGCCTAGTGCGGCTCCCAACTCGCGGGCGGTGTCGTTGACCGCGGATGCGACACCCTGCTTCTCGTCTGGCGTCGCACCCATGATCGCGGTGGTCGCCGGGGCGGTGCACAACCCGATTCCCGTGCTGAGCACCAACAGCGGCCAGGCCAGTTCGACGTAGGACGAGTGCAGACCGAGGCGCTGCAGACACAGGAAGCCGACCGCCATCGTCGACAAGCCGAGGAAAACCACAAGCCGCAGACCAAGTTTCGGCAGATACCAGAACGAAAAACCCGACAAGAGGGTCAGCGCGACGACCAACGGCGTCAATGCCAGCGCGGTCTGTAGAGGCGAGTAACCCAAGACCAGCTGGCAGTACTGCATGAGCAGGAAGAAGAATCCGAATGTGGCCAGGAAGAGCACCATGATCGTGGCCGCACCCGTGGTGAATTCGGCGTTGGCGAACAGCCGGACTTCGAGCAGCGGATGGCGCCGTCGGCATTCGACGAGGCCGAAGACCGCCGCCAAGCCCAGTCCGGCCGCAATGCAGCCGTAGACCACCGGATCGCTCCAGCCCCGGCTGGGCGCCTCGATCACGCCGAAGACGAAGACGAGGACCGACGTTCCGATGAGGGTGGCACCGAGCCAGTCCACCGCCGGCGCGTCGACGTCCCGGGACTCCGAGACGGTGAGGGCGAGTACGAACAGCAGCAAGCCCCCGCCCGCCAGCGCCCAGAACAGCGACTGCCATGACCCGAGCTTGAGCAGCAGACCGGATCCCAGCATTCCGAGCACCGCCCCCGAGCCGGCCACCCCGGCCCAGATCCCAACGGCTCTGGCGCGCTGGGCCTTCGGGTATACCGCTGTCAACAGCGACAGAGTGGCAGGCATGACGAACGCTGCACCGACACCCGCGACGGCGCGCGATGCGATGATCTCCAGCGGGGTGTGCAGGATTACCGGAACCAACGAGGCGACGGCGAAGATGCCCAAGCCGATCAGCAGCGCGCAGCGTCGGCCGTAGCGGTCGCCGATGGCGCCGGCCGGCAGCAGCAGGCACGCGAGCACCAGGGTGTAGCTGTCCACTACCCAGGTCAGCTGCGTCTGGGTGGCCGAGGTGGCGACGGCGATGTCGCCGAGCACGGTGTTCAACGCGACCATGGACGACATCACCAGGGCCACGCCCATGCATGCCACCGTCAAGGTCCACGTCCGGCGCCTACTCGGAACAGCCGCCGCCGTGGATTCGGCACCGCTCATGCCGAGACTGGGGCTCAGCGCCGCCGCAGTGCTGAGCAAGACCTCGTGTTCGGTCACCAGAACAGTGGTCTCGGGCAATGTGCCTTCCACCGGCGTCGGCAGTGCGTCGTCGCTGACATCCGGAGCCGCCGGGGACGTCGTTGGTGATTCCGACACGTCAATGTCTCCTCGGCTGGTGGGCGGTCCCGATGCGAGGAACATATGGCCGGCGGCCACGCCGAGGCATGAGTAACCGACTACCTGACTTTGGCGAGGTGTTTACGCACGTTCTGCGGATGAACGGAACAGGCGTAAAGCCGCGAACTGCTCGGAACGCGCCGGTGCCGCCATACCCTTTGCGGCACAGGCAAACAGGCCGGGACCTGTCAGCCCGGCCTGTTGCCAACTGGTGGACTTATTTGTCGCCGCCGGTCAGGCCACCCAGAGGCGACTTCACAGAATCGCTGACCTGTCCGGTGAACTTCTCCCACGGACCCTTCGGGCTTGGACCTGTATCCGTGTCCGGATTCGGCCACACCGACTCCCACTTCGGCAAAAAGTGATCAATGGTCCGTTGCCAGTAGCGTCGATGCCGGCGCTGTCGCAAAATTCTGAATCGGCAGACGCACTCGTAGCCCCTGACATCTCGACGTACTGCGGCAGTCCGACGTTGCCGACAATCGAGCGGCGGCCAAGGGATGGACACCCCACCTTTCGCGGCGAAAGATCAAGACAGCCGACGTGATCACCACATCGACGCGAGCTCAGGAGGCGTCATGTCCACGACTGATCCGACGTTTTACCGCAGCCCGGGCCACGCAGTCGCGGCCGCCCCCGAACGACTCGCCTATGTGGCCGCGTTCGATCCCACGAGCCGGCAGAAGGACGCGCTCGCCGTGGTCGACTGCGACCCCGACTCAACAACCTTCGGCGCCCTGGTCGGCTGGACCGAGCTACCGACGTCCGGTGCCGAGCTACATCATTTCGGCTGGAGTGCATGTTCCAGCGCGCTCTGCCACGAGGGTCATGGCGGGCATGAGGCGCTCGAGCGGCGGTATCTGCTCGTTCCGGGTCTTCGCTCGTCCACGACCTACGTCCTCGACACCAAGCCGGACCCTCGCCATCCGGTGGTGACCCACACGATCGAGGCGGACGAACTGGCGGCGAAGGCCGGATACTCGCGCCCGCACACAGTGCACTGCGGACCCGACGGCATCTTCATGTCGGCGTTGGGAGGCGTCAACGGCGCTGATGGTCCCGGCGGCATAGCTCTGATCGACCACGACACGTTCGAGGTCATCGGACAGTGGGAGCACGACCGCGGAAAGCAATACCTGGCCTACGACGTCTGGTGGCACCTTGATTACGACACCGTGATCACATCGGAGTGGGCGACCCCGTCGATGATCGAGAACGGGCTCGATCCCCAGGACTTGCTCGGGCGCAAGTTCGGACACCACATCGACTTCTGGAGCATGTCCGAACGGACGCTGACCCAGCGCGTCGACCTTGGCGACCAGCACCAGATGGCGCTCGAGCTGCGACCGGCCCACGACCCGTCCAAAGCGTGGGGATTCGTCGACACAGTCATTAGCGCAGAAGACCTGTCGGCGTCGGTGTGGCTGTGGCACAAGGACGGCGATCAGTGGTCGGTCGATGAGGTGATCACGATCCCGGCCGAGCCCGCCGACGCCGACGACCTCCCACCGCTGTTCAAGCCCTTTGGCGCGGCACCCCCGCTGGTCACCGACATCGATCTCTCGGTCGATGATCACTGGTTATACGTATCATGCTGGGGCACTGGAGAACTCAAGCAGTACGATGTCAGAGACCCCTTCCATCCGCGCGAGACGGCGTCAGTCCGCCTCGGCGGGATCGTGCGTCGCGAACCCCACCCCTCGGCCCCCGATGTACCGCTGGCCGGCGGACCGCAGATGGTGGAAATCAGTCGCGACGGTCGACGGGTTTACGTCACCAACTCCCTGTACTCGGCGTGGGACGATGCGGTCTACCCCGACGGTGTCGGGGCGTGGATGGCCAAGCTCGACGCCGACGTCGCCACCGGCGGCCTTGTCTCCGACAGCCGGTTCTTCCTGTACGGCAGTGACTTTCGTGGTCTGCGTGTGCACCAAACCCGGCTCCAGGGCGGCGACGCGTCGAGCGACTCATACTGCTACACCAGCTGAACGTCCGCCAACCCGGGCCCAGCACACCTTGTTTGAGGCGGATGCCTCATGTGCCGGCACGGGGGTTCGATAGACGATCCCTGCATGGATCGCTTGGACACCGCACGCACGTTGCGGGGATGCAGGCGAACAAGGCCGGGAGGCAGTCATGTTCACTATCGAGGAGCTGGCCAGGATTCCGCTGTTCTCGGCGCTTGAGGACAAGGCACTGGAGTATCTTGCCGGCGAGGTGGAGGATACCTCCCTCACGCCCGGCGAGTATGTGGCCCACGAGGGCGAAGGTCGTGCCTTGGCGATCGTGGTCGAGGGCCAGGCCGAGCTGACGAAACTGGTGAACGGCGTCGAGCAGGTGATCGGCGTCCGACTTCCCGGGGAGCTCGGTGGGGAGATCCCGATGACGCTCGGTACGCCGTTGCCCGCCAGCATGCGGGCCGTCGGGCCGTCGCGGGTGCTTAAGCTTTCCACCGAGGTGTTCCACACGCTCGCGGCCATGGCGCCCGAGGTCTCCGTAGCGGTCGGGGCCGCCGCTTTGGAGCGGATGGAAATGCTCAGAAACGCCACCGCGCAGCCGCTCGAGCCCGCGATGTTCGTCATTGGTCCGCGCCTGGACTCGCGGGTACACGAGTGTGACAGTTTCCTGCATCGCAACCAGATTTCCTACGAACACCTGGACCCAGACGATCCCACCGCCGTGGCCGCCCGCTATCCGGTGGTGGTGCTGCGCGACGGCACCCGGCTGACTGCCCCGACGATGCGTGACGTCGCCACGGTCGCCGGACTCACGGTTGCGCCAGGCAGAAGCCGCTACGACGTGGTGATCGTGGGCGGCGGGCCGGCGGGTCTTACGGCGGCGGTCAACGGCGCGTCCGAGGGTCTGCAGACCGGGCTGATCGAATCCTTCGCCCCGGGAGGGCAGGCCGGCACCTCGACCCGGATCGAGAACTACACGGGGTTTCCGTTCGGCGTCTCCGGAGACGAGCTCGCGAGCCGGGCGCTACAACAGGCGAAGCGGCTGGGCGCCGAGATCGTCGTGACCCGACGAGTCGAAGCCATCGACCCTGCCGAGATGACCGTCAGGCTGGATGGCGGCGACATCCTCCGGACGAGGTCGATCGTTCTCGCGACAGGCGTGCAATGGCGGCGCCTCGAAATCGATTCGGTCGATCGACTCGTCGGCTCCGGTATCTACTACGGTGCGGCACGCAGCGACGCCGGACTGACCCAGGGCAACGACGTGTATCTGATCGGAGCGGGTAACTCGGCCGGACAGGCCGCCATCTTCTTCTCCAACCACGCCCGATCGGTGACGCTCCTCGTTCGTGGCGAGTCGCTTGCAGAGAGCATGTCGCACTACCTCATCGAGCAGATTGCGACGAAAACGAACATCCGCGTGGAAACCCGATCCGAGGTTGTCGCGGTGCACGGAGACGAACAACTCGAGGCGATCGAGGTCATCGATCGAACGACCGGCATGACATCTCGACGGTATGCGACGGCGCTCTTCGTCCTCATCGGCGCCGAGGCGGCGACTGGCTGGCTCCCCTCGGAGATCGCACGCGATGAGCACGGCTTCGTCTTGACGGGCGCGGACGCGACGAAGGCCGGGCAATGGCACGCCGATCGCGAGCCGCTCGCTCTCGAAACGAGCGCCCCGGGGATCTTCGCCGTCGGCGATATCCGCTCCGGATCGGTGAAGCGCGTGGCGGCATCCGTCGGTGAAGGCGGCGTGGCGATCGCCCTCGTGCATCGCTATCTCCAACTCCCAGCGGTGAGGGCACACGCGGACGTGCCGGCTCCAACCGTCACCGACGCCTCGGATCGCCGACGCTTTGAAATCGCAATCGACGGGGCGGTCCTGGGCTTCGCCGAGTATCGCCGCCGACCCGGAGTCATCTCTTTCATCCACACCGAGATCGACCCGGCACGCAACGGTGAAGGCCTGGGAACGTTGCTCGTCAAAGCCGCGCTGGACACCGCGCGGGCGGAGGGGCTGGCGGTGCTGCCCTACTGCCCATTCATCCAGGGCTTCATCAACCGTCATCGCGACTACCTCGACCTGGTGCCGGTCGAGCGCCGCGCCAAGTTCGCGCTGGCCGACGGCTGACGCCTCTGTGCTCTTCGTCGTTTCAGCAGTGGTCAACGGCTTTGGTGAACGCCGGTATCAAGCTTGGGCGCAACGGCTTTCGACGTGATTTGGCTCAGCCACCCATGGTGGTCAATTCCCGCCGGCTCAACAATCGCCGAGCTTCCGCCGGCGGGTTGCGATGCCGTGACGTGTGCGACGGCGGGGCCGCCCAGTCCCAGTACCGCCGCGCTCACTCCGCCGGCGACCAGTGTGGCGACTAATCCGAGGTTCTTCATCTTTACTTCTTCCTTTTTGGGCTTGTGAGCCCATTACACTCCGGTCATTATTGGGCTGTCAAGCCCATTTTTGCGCTACGCTGTGTCCATGGCGGTTAGCGAGCGAGAGTTGACACCTAAGGGGCGCGCGACGCGTGCGCGGATCGTCGAGGCTGCGGCGGCGTTGATATACCGGCATGGAGTGCATGACACGAACAACGAGATGGTCCGCGATGCCACCGGCATCTCGGGTTCACAGCTCAGCCACTACTTCCCTGACAAGGAAAGCCTCGTCCGGGCCGTCCTGCGGTGGCGCGCCGATTCGATGATGGGGTTGCAGGACCATCCCCGCCAGGGACCGTTGGACACTTTCGAAGCACTTCACGCGTGGGCCGACGGCTACGTGACGAGACCGGAGACAGTCGTCGAGGGCGGATGCAGTTTCGGTTCTCTGGCGAGCGAAGTCATGAAGTCCGGTCTGGACGTACACCCGGAGGTCGTCGAGGGGTTCGATCGATGGAAGGAACAGTTCCGCACTGGTCTGCTCGCCATGCGCGAGCGTGGCGACCTGCGAAGTGATGCCGACCCCGAGCAGCTCGCGCACGTCCTGATGGCGGCGTTCCAGGGCGGCCTACTCCTCACCCAGGCCGCCCGCGATATCACTCCACTTCGTGACGCGTTGTATGCGGCGATCGCCTACGTCGAATCACACGCGACCGGCAAGGCCCCGCCTGTCTAGGACGGCCGGACAAATCCGAGATCGTCGCCGATCACCGTGGTGGGACCGATCGGTAATTTCTCGGCTTCATTGCCGCCGACCTTCACGAAGTCGATCCGTTCCTTCCACACCTTGCGGAGCAGGTCCTCGAACGCCATTGTGGTGAGCTGCTCGCCGGGGCAGCGGCGGTAGCCGAAGCCGAACGGTGCGAATCCCGCGTAGTCGCACACCGGTGCCGGCTGGTTGTCGGCGACTCCGAACACGGTGCCGAACGCACTGTTGCGCAACGCCGCCTCGCGTCCGTCTTTCACCGCAAACGTCGTCGGCTGGAACGGACATGCCGCCAGACCCATCTGACGGATCCGCGCTTCGTCGACGTCCTGACTGGTGGGTGCATGCTGATAACGCGACGGGTCGAACTCGTCGGGGTTGGACCACTGGACGGGATCGCGGCTCGTCGACGGATGCGGGGTGACGCTGTAGCCGTGCCGCTCGACCGCCGGCGGTCGAGTCTCGGCGAGTGCAGAGATGCTTCCTCCATTGGGGGAAATGGTGCGGAACAACTCCATCACAAAGCGTTCGAGCGGTGGAAACGCGCTGCCGTCCGGTTTGTCGAAGTCGCCTGCCATCGTCTTCGTGAACCAGGCTTTCGTCTGCGCGTCTCCGGTGTCTCGACCCAATGTCGCCATGATGTTATAGAGGCTGTTGCCCCACTGGCTGAACGCCACGAAGTTGTGGAAGCACTCGAACACGACGTCCTGGTGATTGAAATACTCGCTGTCCTCACCGTTTTTGAGCCAGTACCACGCGAACGTCTTCTCGGGTTCCGGTGTCTTGCCCGATCCGATGTCCGCCAGCCGGTCGTCGATCCATGACTTCAGGAACGAGAGGTTCTTCCTGACGGTCATGTAGTTGTCGTAGACGATTTTCTGGGTGGGGTCACGGTAGGCCAGGACCGCGTTGAAGCTGGCACCGATCTGTCGGACCTGCCCGGGAATCTGAGTCCCTTCGACGCCCAGATGAAGATCCCAGTACAGATCCCAGAAGGTTTTCAGATACGTCTGCATCAACGGTTTCCCCGCATTCTGAGGACCGAGAAGTTCATCGAAGAAACCCGCGATCTTGGCCCGATACATGCGGCCATACAGATCGGGCGTGACCGCCGACATGTAGATGCGCTTGCGGCGATTGTCGGGACCGCGCTTCTCCAATCCCTGCAGAAACACGGTGACGCCCTTGTCCGGGGCCGGCCCCCATGCTCACTCAGGAGACCCCACAGGTCATAGGGCAGCGCGTTCTCCTTGGTCAGTGCGACGTCGATCATGGGCAGAACGGGGCGCTGGCCCTCGAAGACGCTGTTCCGAAGGAACGGGACGATGGCGTTATCGACATAGTCGGCATCGAACTGCTTCAGGTACTGCGAGCGAAGCCGTGCCACCTCATCCGGTGAGCTGCTGTCCGCTGCGGGCGCCACCTCGGCCGACGACGAACACGCGACAACACCTTGGGCAGAGACCGCGACGGCGGCACCTGCTCCGCCTGCAAGAAATGCGCGCCTTCTCATATTGGTCTCCTCGATATCCGCCCAGCGAAACAACCCGGCGAAATTTACGCGTAACTAAGAGTTCGGGAGGTGGATTTCGCAAACGCCCGCGGACAGCAGAAACCGGACGAGCCTGCCTCGGTCGACGAGCCGGAGCTACTTCCCCCGCGGTGGCCTTGCCGCTTTCCTGCGCGAGCTCGTCGCCGCGCAGGGCGTCGTTATCGCCCTCCAACGTGACATTCCGCTCATCGAGCAGGGTGTTGCGGTCTTCCAGCGAGAGAATGCGGTCGATGCCGGCGAGGTTGACCCCCGCGGCGACAAGCTCGCTGATGCGCTGCAGTCGCACCAGGTCCTCGGCGCTGTAGCGGCGGGTACCCCCGGCGCTGCGTGCGGGCGTCAGAAGACCGTGGCGTTCGTACAACCGCAGCGACTGCTCGCTGATACCGGACAGCTCGGACGCCACCGAAATCCCGTAAACGCCGCGGTCGGACGCGGGGGGTCCGACCTTGCCTGCCTCGTCTTGGCTGTCGTCGTCGGTCATCGTGAGCGAACGTCCTGATTGTCTCGATGGAAAATATGTGCCTTCTACAGCGCAACATATGGTTGGGGCATTGCACAAGTCCTACGTCGGTGCTATACCAAATCTGTCTTGACTGCCATAGATTACCATTCGATGTTGACAAAGGGAATCGAGCGACGGGAGTGACGATGCTGCGACATCCTCGCGACGGCGTTCGTGATCACGACGATGTTGGCGCGCGTACCGTGACGCCCAATACCCACGAACCCAGGGCGACAGGATGGTTGCGCGCGCACGTCGACGGGAATCGGGAAGCCGTCGAACTTGCAATGGGCACCGGAGAGCCGCAGCGAGTGGGCAGTTTCCGCTTCTACATCGACGGGCAGCGGTGGGAATGGTCGGAGAACGTCGAACGATTGCATGGCTACGAGCCGGGAACCGTCACGCCCACCACCAAACTGCTGCTGAGCCACAAACATCCCGAAGACCGCCAGCAAGTCGCCGCTGTTCTGGACAAGGTGGTCGAAGGAGAGCCGTTCAGCAGTCGGCACCGCATCATCGACACGGCTGGACGTACGCACTGGGTCATCGTGGTTGGTGACCGGATGCTCGACGACGGGGGCGCCGTCATCGGCACCTCCGGCTTCTACGTCGACTTCACCGACACCATGCAATCTGACATCTCCGCTGCAGTGTCCAAAGTCTCGGAAGCCCGCGCAGAGATCGAACAAGCCAAAGGCTTGCTCATGGCCGCCTACGGCATCAGCGCCGACCGTGCCTTCGACATCCTGGTGTGGCGCTCGCAGGAAACCAATATCAAAGTGCGAGAACTCGCCCACCGCTTCATCACAGAGATGGCCGGCAGCCTCCCAGCCGACACGCGCACACAAGTCGACCACGCACTGTTGAACATCTCGTGACCAGGGGGGTTGAATCCCCTTCGCGCGCACCGGCTCCGGCGGCGGTCTTGATACGACCGGCGGCTGATACCAGGTATCGCGCCCATCTCGATGACACGACCGCGCCGGAGGTATGAAGACAACGCCAAGCGCCCAGCGCAACTACTTCACTGGTGTGCACCACTGATTGGCGACGGCACCCGCGGCCCGGCGAGTCCAGAATCCCGTACGCACCTATGAATGACGCACCGCCACTGCCGATCTGGCCGCAAGGCGGTGCCGATGAGCCAAACAGGACCGCACCGCCGGTAATTATGTTGTCACTGAGAATGTCCGCTACCCAGGCATGTAATCCCTGCGTGAGCCCTACGCTGTCGACATGGGCGAGCGCCAGTCGGCGGTGGCAACGTTGGCAAAGCTGGCGCTCGCTTGCGTACTGGGCGGAGCGCTCGCGGCAGCGTTGATGTTTCCGATCGTCGGTGGCGCCGGCCTGGTCGTCAGCCGAGCCTCCGACGTGATGATCCAGGACTCGACACAGCTCCTTGAAGGCGAGGTGCCGACCGTCTCGACGATGGTGGACGCCGCGGGGAATCCCATCGCCTGGCTGTTCGCACAACGCCGGTGGGAAGTGCCGAGCGAAAAGATCGCTGACACGATGAAGTTGGCGATCGTCTCCATCGAGGACAGGCGCTTCTCCGAACACAACGGTGTGCTCTTCAGGGCACACTGACTGGCTTGGCCGGATACCTGCGGGGCGCCGACGGCGTCCGGGGCGGGTCGACGATCGAGCAGCAGTACGTCAAGAACTACAACCTCCTGGTGACCGCCCAGACCGACGCGGAACGGCGGGCGGCAGTCGAGACCACACCGGTGCGCAAGGTGCGCGAGATGCGGATGGCGCTCGAACTGGACAAGGCACTCTCCAAAGAGGAGATCCTGACCCGGTATCTCAACCTGGTGTCGTTCGGCAACGGCGCCTACGGAGTGCAGGACGCAGCCCGCACCTACTTCGGCGTCGATGCCCGGCAGCTCAATTGGCAGCAGGCGGCGCTACTGGCCGGGATGGTGCAATCCACCAGCTCGCTGAACCCGTACACCAACCCGGCTGGCGCGTTGGCGCGCCGCAACGTCGTGCTCGACACCTTGATCGAGAACCTGCCCGATCGCGCCGATGAACTCCGTGCCGCCAAGGCCCAGCCGCTGGGCACCCTGCCGCAGCCCGCCGCACTGCCACAGGGCTGTATCGCGGCGGGTGATCGGGCGTTCTTCTGCGAGTACGCACTGCAATACCTGGCGCGTACGGGCATCACGAAGGAGCAGATTGCGCGAAACGGCTACCTGATCCGCACCACGCTCGACCCGAGGGTCCAAAGCAGCGTCAAACAGGCGGTCGACAGGGTCGCGGACCCCACGCAGGACGGCGTCGCGAGCGTGATGAGCGTGATCAAGCCGGGAAGAGACGCGCACCGGGTGGTGGCGATGGCGGACAACCGCACGTACGGGCTCAACCTCACGGCCGGCCAGACCGTCCAGCCGGAGCCGTTCTCACTGGTCGGTGACGGCGCCGGGTCGATATTCAAGATCTTCACCACCGCCGCGGCACTCGACATGGGGATGGGCATCAACGCTCAACTCGACGTCCCGCAGAAGTTCGAGGGAACGGGCCTGGGCAGCAGCAACACCCCCGGGTGCCCATCGCAGACGTGGTGTGTGAAGAACGCCGGCGGCTACCGCAGCTCCATGAATGTCACCGATGCGCTGGCGCAGTCACCAAATACCGCGTTCGCCAATCTGATTCGGCAGATTGGTGTCCCGCGCGCGGTGGATATGGCGGTCAAGTTGGGTTTGCGGTCGTACGCCGAGCGCGGAACGGCCCGCGCCTACGACCCCGACAACAACGAGAGCCTCGCGGACTACATCAAGCGGCAGAACATCGGCTCCTTCACACTCGGCCCGTTCGAGCTCAACGCCCTGGAGTTGTCGAATGTCGCTGCGACCCTGGCATCTGGCGGGATGTGGTGCCCGCCGAGCCCGATCGACAAGATCTTCGACCGCAAGGGCCACGAGGTGGCCGTCACCTCGGGGGCCTGTGAGCAGGTGGTGCCCGAGGGGCTTGCCAACACGCTCTCCAACGCGCTGGGCAAGGACACCACCAGCGGGACCGCCGCCGGTTCGGCCGGTTCGGCGGGGTGGAGCCTGCCCATGTCGGGCAAGACGGGCACCACCGAATCTCATCGATCGTCGGGATTCCTGGGCTTCACCAATCAGTACGCCGCCGCGAACTACATCTTCGACGACTCTCCCAAACCGTCCGGGCTGTGTTCGTATCCACTGCGAAAATGCAGTAACGGCAACTTGTTCGGCGGTACCGAACCGGCGCGCACCTGGCTCCTGGCGATGAAGCCGATCGCAGGAGACTTCGGTCCAGTCGCGCTGCCTCCGACGGACCCGCGCTATGTCAACGGTGGTCCCGGTAGCGAGGTGCCCAGCGTGACCGGCCTGAAACTCGATGCGGCGCGTAAACGCGTGATAGACGCCGGCTTTCAGGTTCCCGACCAACCGACGCCGATCAACAGCTACCTCACGAAGGGTGCCGTGGTGGGGACCACGCCGAAGGGTCGGACCATCCCCGGTTCGATCGTCGCGATCAACACGAGTAACGGCATCGCGCCGGCGCCCGTCTACTACCCGCCGCGTCCTCGGGCAGATACGCCGCCCCCTCCCGCCGCGCCGCCACCACCGCCGGCGTTCAACGTCATCGAGATCCCCGGACTGCCGCCGATCACTCTGCCGATGGGTCCGCCGCCACCACCACCGGCGGCGCCACTACCGCCGGCGTTCAACGTCATCGAGATCCCCGGACTGCCGCCGATCACTCTGCCGATGGGTCCGCCGCCACCACCACCGGCGGCGCCACTACCGCCGGCGGCACCGGCACCAGTGGGCCCGGGACCGCCTCCCGCCGACGCACCACCGCCCTAGGTTTGGCGGGCGCGTGAAACTACAGCAGCCCGCGACCGATCAGTAGAAGTAGAGGTTGGAACCGGGAAGCTCCTGGTGAACCCTGGCCCTGCCGCCCGGCGTGAGGTCGAGTCCATACTTCGCCATTTCATTGGTCCGCACGCTGACGAGGTTGAAGTACCCGGTGTAGGCGAACCGGCCCGGCGGATTGGCGGGGTCTGTGACCGGGACGGGCACCGGAGCAATCGTGAACTCTTCAGCGTGTTCGCCGTTACTCGGCGCACATGTGTAGAGATATTTGTGCCCTTGCGGGGTGACTTGCGTAGCGCCGGCGTGCAGAGGGCGGTTGTAGGCCTGATTGGTGAGTGACTTTCCGGTCCCGAGGTCGTTGAGAACCCACAGATCCGTGTTGTCGTTGTCGTCCTTCAGGGGCTGGTGGTAGACCTCGAAGTTCGCCGGAGCAGGTATGCCCGGCGGAACCGACTCGGTATTGCTCGCATGCAGACAGGCACTGGTGTCGTGCTTGAGGATGTAGACCGGATTGGAAGGACCGGGCAGACCCGACGCGATGTATCCGGCCGATTCGGCCAGCCGGAGTTGCTGGCGCACCGAATCGATCTCCGCGGCACCACTGGGCACGCCGAACCCGACCACGAGTGCCTGCATCTGATCGATAAGGGGTTTCAGGACCGTCTGCTGATGCTCGCGGCTGAACAAGGTCTCCCGATACGTCCGAATCTGGTCGAACAACTGCTTGCGACGGGTGTCGTCGTTACGCACGAGCTGGGCGATGATCCCATCGCGGCCAAGTTTGAACGGCCTCTCGGGCTGGAGCGTCTGGTCGATTCCCCACGGGATCATCTTGAACTTGATGTCGCCCACACCTGGCGCGGCGACGGCGGTCACGTCGTTGTAGATGTAGGTGTTATTGGTGTTGTCGGCATAGCCGTCCCAGTGCTTGAGGAAGAACTCCATCGCGTAGATCTTGAGGAATTGGTCCATGTCCAACACCTGATCCGCGCCGGCCAGCCCGTTCGCCTTGATGTGACGGATCGCGAATTTCAGGTCGGCTTTGTCCTCGAATTTGGACAGCGACTCCACCCCGATGAATTTCAACCTCTCCTCGAGAAAATCGTCGTGATGCTCGAGTTCGTAGAGATTGCCCTTCATGTTGCCGTTGAAGTTGCGCTCGATGTAGCGCTTCATGACCGGCTCGGCATTGACGAAGATGCCGGGGCTGTTGACGCCCGGGATCCCTTGACCGACCGGCGTTCCGTTGACGAACACCCGAGCGTAGTTGCATCGTGAATTGGGCAACCCGGCCATGTCCAGCAGTCGGTAGCCCAGTGTCTGCTTGATATAGGACCTGTCCTGAATGGAGTTGTTGAGCGTCACGTAACGCGACCCGATCAGCGCTTCGATCCCAGCGATGTTGGCGTCGCCGAACTTGCCGAAGTCGAGATGCAGGCACGGCTTGTCGCTGTTTATGGAGCCGCAAAATGACTTCTTCTTGACGCCAATGCCGGTGAACTTGGTCTTGGCGGGAAACTTCGTTCCGGAGATCTCGACTTCGGTCGCCTTACGCCAAGTGAACCTGGGTTCTCCGGTCCATTCGAAGTTGCAGCGGCCGCCCTTGGGCTCCTCGTTTCGCACCGCATCCCACTCGGCCTGCGGCATCGTGATCTTGACCGTGATCACGTTGTCGAGCGCATAAAAGGAATCGAGTGCTCGTTGCTGCTGATCGGTCATTGTGATATCTCCCGTGCATCGCGGCTTTCCAACAGCATGCGGCGGGGCATCGCGTTTGACACGAGTATCGCGCTACTCGTTTCAGGACTCCCCAGGCCACGACTGACAAGCAACTTTGTCAATGCACCGAATTGACGCCACACGCAGGTGTGGTGCCTGGCCCAGTCTGGCGAAGTGGGCCTCCCAATCCAGTTTTGCACATCAGATTGCTGGTCGAGGGCGATATCGACCGAGGCTTCGTGGCAAGAAAGTATGGTTCTAAATTGACGGCCACGTCGAGCAGTGGGAGCGAGTGTGGATCTTCCAGCAACGATCGGCCCCAAACGCCGTCCGGACCGCGGCGGCGCTGTGCGGGAGGGAAGCACCACGCCGTCACGTCGCCCCGAGCTCTTGAGCATGGCGGACGACTACGCGCGGCACGCCCTCTCGCAGCGCGCCTCCTTCGAGGCGATCCACCCGGCCGTGATGGCCGCCGCAGAGCGGCTGGCGAGCGAGCCCGTGCTCTGCGTGGCCGATCTGGGCGCCGCCGACGGCGTGAACTCTCACGGCCTCATCCGCGATCTCGTGGCGCAGCGCGCCGGCCGGCCGATGATCTACGCGCTCGTTGATCTCCCGACTAACGCGTGGCGGGTCGCCGCCGCCCACCTGCGGGACGCCTTCGGCCCGGCGGAGGACCAGGGCGTGATGGTCGTGATCCCTGCGCCGGGCGAGTCCGGCCCCGGGGTCGTCGACACGGGCACGGGCGCCCATTACGCCTCGCCGGAGGCCCACGGCGAGGCCTGTCGGCGAGCGCTCGATCGCGACCCGCCTCCCGCCGCGGTCGTCTCCATGGCCGGAATCCCTCTCCACCAGGCGCCCTCCCTTCCACGAGGCACAGTGCACCTCGCGGTCACCGGGACGACCATGCACTGGGTCGCCGACGCCGCAGGCCTGGCCTCGAGCGGCTCGGTCTTCCCCGGCTACCCGGACCACGTGGATGAGGACGAACGACTCGCCTGGCGCGTCGCCGCGGAGCGGCAGTGGGAGCGAATGCTCGAGATGCGCGCAGTAGAGCTGGCGCCGGGGGGGTGGTTTATCGCCGCCATCCCGGCCTCCCCCGCTCCATGCCCGGACAGGACGGGGCTCTACGTCGAGATCGTCGGGGATATGAACCTGCTGCTCGCCGACTGGCGCCGCGCGGGGCGCATCGGCGGCCCCACCGTCGCCGCGGCCGTCGTTCCGGTCTGGTCGCGCACACTCAGTGAGTTCCGGGCTCCCTTCGATGCGGGCGGCGGGAGCTTCGCCGGCCTCGAGCTCGAGAGCATCGAGCTTTTCCGTCTCGACAACCCCTACTGGCACGACAATCCCGCGGTGTTCGCGCGGGACTACGTCCAGAGCGTCACCGCATGGGGTAGGCCGCTCCTCCTCCGTGCCTTCGCGCGCGAAGGCGAGGCACTCGCTGCCGGACTCCTCGCCGACTTCCTCGGAGAGCTCGAGGAGCGCGTCGCGGAGGCCCCCGACCGCTATCGCTGGGACTACGTAGAGGCCCTCGTCATCTGCCGGAAAGCGAGCGACGCGGGGCGAGGCCGCGCTCGCGTCTCCTCGAGCAGTTGACCGGCACGTCCTGGTGCGGACGCACCCCGGCGGGAAAAGCAAGGCGGGCCAGGACTTTTCAGCCCTGGCCCGCATCTATCCGATGGAGCTGCCGGGAATCGAACTCGGCGCGGAAATAAGCTTGACCAGCGGAAACGTTGACCTTGACGATGCGAAACGACGGGACTTTACGCGAGATGACCTGCGGATACGCGAAAGGTGTCGATGGCATCAACAGCGCGTTGGCCAACCTCCCCGCGCGAATCGTCAACGCACGCAGTCGACGCACAGTGGCCGCCCTACCCGTCGTCGCGCGAAATCGGTCGATGAGTTCACGCCGTCTGCTCAGTCTCCATATGCAGGAGCCAGACGAGGAGGTATCGCGATGGGCAGGCTGATCGTGTCAGCAAACATGACGGCGGACATGGTGATTGATCCCCTGGAGGGATGGTTTCAGCCAGACCTGGCGATGGCCGACGGCCTCGCACAACTGAGTGCGGCCGACGCCATCATCCTCGGCCGAGAAACCTACGAAAAGCTCGCCGACTTCTGGCCGAAATCGGACGACGAATGGGCGGACCTGATCAATCCGATGCCCAAACACGTCGCCTCGCGCACCCTGAAGGAGCCGTTGACATGGAACGCACAACTACTCGGCGCTGATCTCGCCGGCGACGTCGCGGCCCTGAAGAAGCGCTATTCCGGCGATCTGATTCTGTATGGAATCGGAGAACTGGCGAACTACCTTGCCCATCAGAACCTCGTCGACGAGGCGAGGTTCTGGTTACATCCCTACATCTGGGGCGACGGCGTGAGGCCCTTCCATGCAGGCGAACTCCCGCTTCGACTGCGCCTGATCTCGGCGACGACATACGCCTCCGGCATGGTGAGGTTGGCATACCAGCCAACGGCCGGATAAGCCCTCAGGAGCTCACCTGCGGATGCCGAAAAGAGAAAGCAGGCCAGACTTTGTGGGCCTGACCGGCTTCTTTTCGGTGGAGCTGCCGGGACTCGAACCCGGCACATAAGTTGCTGCCGAAACACCGAATCCAGGTACGCGAAACAACGTGGTACGACGCGAAACGACCTGCGGATACGCGTCGCCCGTTGATGGCATCAACACGTCGTCGCCGCCTCTCGACTGATGGCAGTGCCACGTAGCTCCGGACCCGGGGCATCCGCGGGGTTTGGCCCGGTCACGTCACGACGCAGCAGATGAGCCGACCCTGGTCGGGACCGACAGCGCCACGATGAGTTCCATGACTGTCCGCGGATCATTGAGTCGTTCGCCGAAGAGCTCGCGGATTTGGGTCATCCGGTAGCGCACGGTCTGGGCGTGGACGAAGAGCTCCGCCGCGACGGCATCGCGCTGGCCCTGGTGCAGCAGCCAGGATCGCAAGCGTCTCGGCGAGCCGTTCGGCGGTGTTGGGCCGCAACTGCATCCAGCGGCGCGAGTACTTGGCGGCGCAGATCGTCGGCGGCCTCGCGGTCGGCGCCGAGGACGAGTTCCACGAGGTGCGTCTTCGGTGTCGATCATGTCGACGTCATCGCCGGCCGAGCGCAGATCGCGGGCCCGCAGGACTCGTCGGTAGGACGACTGGACCTGCGTCCACGGACGAGCCGGGCCCACCACCGCCCGCCGACCTTGCAGTCTCTCGTAACAGCCGGGACCGGTTGGGACCGTGCATGTCTGGGAGGAGGAGCACGGCGACGGACTTCGGATGGGTCGATGCCGGGCAGATCCTCGCTGAGTTGCAACGTGGACTGGCCGAAACGCGACATCAAGACCGCGCGTCTGGGCCGCCGGCAAGGACCACGGCGGTCAGGGTGTCCGGGGGATGCCAGTCCGCGTGCTCGGCGCTTGCCTGCAGGGTCTCGGCCGGCGCGCCGGCGAGCAGCTGCTGCGCAAGGCGGTCGAGGTAGCGCTGCCGCTCCCGACCCGATGAGGCGAGTTCGTCGGCGTGCCCGGAAACGCTTGCCGCCGAGAGCTCGTCGATGAACGCGAAGACCAGTTCAGCGAACCGGGCGATCGTCAGCGGCGGACAGACCCCCGTCGACGGCGGTGCGCCGACAGCTCGCGCCAGGCCACGCGCGCACCGACGCGGTATGCCGACAGCAGTGCGTCCATGGATCGGCCCTGTCGCGCCTCGCCGCGACCGAGCTCGTAGGCGCCGTCAAGTGCGGGAGTCAGCGGCGGCCCTGGCGTCGGAGTCGTGCGACACGCGCGGCCAGTTGCAGAAAGCCGCCAAGCGCCATCTGCACGGCACTCTCGATTCGCTGGCCCATCCGACCGCTGAAGGCGTCCGCGTAGCTCGGCACCTCGCACGTGACCGCGGCCACAGTGCGTTCGGCGACCTCGGGCAAGCACCGCTCTGCAAAGCGGCAACGACCTGGTCTTCAGGGCAGACCAAGCCCGGTGAATCTCGCTGGGCCGTCACACCCGCTCTCGCCATGAATCTATTCCTCTACGAACAAACTATGGACTGAATCTTCACGTCGATATGGCCAAGAGTTTATACCCCTTCCGCAGTCAAGAGTGGAGTCATGACAACAACAGCACCCCGGCCCCACCGCTGGGCACGCTGCGGGCCCGGGTCATCAGGCTCGCGGAACGGGTCACCACCCCCCTGGTTCCCGCCGACTACCTCGACGTCATCGACCCGCTGCGCACGGCGCCGACCTGCGCGGCCGCATCGTCGCGCTCCACCCCGAGACCCGCGACGCCGTCAGCGTGGTGATCAAGCCAGGACGCGGCTGGCGCAGCCACACACCCGGCCAGTACGTCCGCATCGGGATCGACGTCGACGGGGTCCGCCAGTGGCGGGCATACTCGCTGACCTCCGAACCGACAGGTCGACGACACCATCGCCATCACCGTCAAGGCCATCCCCGACGGCAAGGTCACCAATCACCTGGTCCGTCGCGCCACTGTCGGCACCATCGTGCAACTCGACCACGCCGCAGGGGAATTCACCCTGCCCGTCCGCGACACCGCTCCAAGATCCTGTTCCTCACCGCGGGCAGCGGCATCACCCCGGTGATGGGCATGCTGCGCAACATGACCGACCAGCACAACGACGTCGTGGTCGTGCACTGCGCTCCGACGGCCAACGACGTGATCTTCGCCGGAGAACTGCGGATGATGGCCCGCCAGGGCCGAATCCGGTTGGTGGAGAAGCACACCGACACCGACGGCATGCTCGACATGCCGAGCCTCGACGACGCTCGTCGATGACCTGGCCGAGCGTCGAGACCTGGGCCTGCGGGCCTGCCGCATGCTCGACGCGCTCGAGCAGCACTGGAACGCCACGGCATGCCCGAGCGGCTGCACACCGAACGCTTCCGGCCGACCGTGGTCACCGCCGGTGACGGCGGCACCGTCACCTTCACCAAGTCCGCGACCGTCCTCGACGCCCGAGGCGACCAGACGCTGCTCGACGCCGGCGAAGCCGCCGGCGTCCTGATGCCATCGGGATGCCGGATGGGCATCTGCTTCGGCTGCGTCGCACCCCTGCGCCAAGGCGCCGTGCGCGACCTTCGCACCGGCGACGTCACGACCGCCTCCCCCGGTGACGGCATCCTGATCCAAACCTGTGTCTCCGCTGCTGCGGGCACCTGCGACATCGAACTTTATAGGGATTCGACATGACGCACACTGCAACGCCAAGCAGCACGAATCCGACCGCCCATCTCAGCGACGAAGACATCGAGACCCTCGGCCGCGAACTCGACGCCATCCGCCAGCAGATCATCGACAGCCGCGGCGAGCGTGACGCGGACTACATCCGCAACGTCATCGACTTTCAGCGCAAGCTCGAGCTGAGCAGCCGGGCCGTGCTGCTGTTCTCGCTGTTTCCGCCGGCCTGGCTGGCGGGCACGGTCGGACTGTCGGTCGCGAAGATCGTCGAGAACATGGAGATCGGCCACAACGTCATGCATGGCCAGTGGGACTGGATGCGCGACAACAAGATCCACTCGACCACCTGGGAATGGGACAACGCCTCCCCCTCGGACATGTGGAAGCACTCGCACAACGAGATCCACCACACCTACACCAACGTCCTCGGCAAGGATCGAGGACCTCGGCTACGGCATCATGCGGGTCGACGAGGACCAAAGGTGGATGCCGTTCTACCTCGCTCAGCCGCTGTGGAACTTCATCAACGCCTGCTTCTTCCAGTACGGCATCGCCGCCTATGACCTAAAGATCGGCAAGTACCTGAAGGGCAGGACGGACAAAGACGAGTTCCGCCGCCACGGCAAGAGGTGCTCGCAAGATCCGCAAGCACATGACCAAGGACTACCTGCTGCACCCGCTGATGTCGGGTCCGTCGGCGGTCACCACCCTGACCGCGAACCTGACGGCCAACCTGGTCCGCAATCTGTGGACGCATTCGGTCATCATGTGCGGGCACTTCCCCGAGGGTGTCCAGACCTACGAGAAGACGCTCGATCGACGGCGAGACCCGCGGCGAGTGGTACCTGCGGCAGATGCTCGGCTCGGCCAACATCACGGGAAATCCGATTGCTGCACTTCATGACCGGCAACCTGTCCTTCCAGATCGAACACCACCTGTTCCCCGACCTGCCCAGCAACCGGTACCAGGAGATCGCTCCGAAGGTCCAGGAGTTCTTCGAGCGCTACGGCCTGACCTACGCCAGCGGGCCGATGGTCAAGCAGGTGGCTCGGCGTGGAAGAAGGTGTTCCGACTCTCGCTGCCAAACGACGCCCTGCGCAAAGTGACAGCGGCGGCCAAGCCGGCGTGCCTTACCCGGCTCATCTTCCGCCCGGCAGGGGCCCCGGTCGACGCCACCGCGGCGTAGACCTGTCTATGTCGTCCGGCACGGAATGGCCGGCGAGGTACGGATAGCGGATGCCGTGGTGGTTAGCCGGGAACCTGATCGCGAATCATCGACGTTCCTGGCGGGCCCGAGGTATCCAGAGAGAGCGCGGTGCCGCACCAACCTCACGAGATTGCGATCACGTCGGTCGCCCCGCCGGCCCACTTGGCTCACACGCACCCGCGCCGGCAACGTCTTTCGATAGATGGGCCGTGTGCTTCAAACTACCTCCCTAAGGGTGTAACTACATGGCCCCTAGGGGTGTTGAATGGCAGTCAGCCCGTGCGAGCGCTCGACGGGATCCAGTCCAGGCGGCATGTCAGCGCGACTCGGAGAGGCTAACGGCCATGATCAACCTTGGAATGATCAAGACGGGCTCCCCCATGGACGATCACTTCGCCACGCCGACCACCTCCGCCGTCTGCGCGCATCAGAAGAGCTTCGCGCTGCGGGAACATTGACGAAGGAGTCGTGAGTGTTGGCGGTTGCCGGAGCGGTCGACTTCCTCAGCGCTCCAGTTGGCCGAGGCGATCCGTGGCGCGCTGGACTAAGGCGCCGGCCGGATTTATCGTTGACCTCACGGACGTGGAGTTCCTCTCCGTCGTCGGGATCAGTGTTCTGGTAGCGGCGCGGGAAGCGGCTGATGCGATGTCAGTACGCTTCGGGGACAGTCGCAGACGGGGCCGCTACGAGCAGGCCGATCCGGCTGCTCGGAATTGGCACTGTCCTGGCGCTGTATCCACACTCGCGGACGTTTGCGCGATCTTCGTTGAGGGTGTCGCCTGCTGATCCGGGGGGCGTTCCGTTGGGTCCCGACTCGTGTCCGTCAGATCTCGCCGGCGGAATGATGCGCGCGTCCCAGCCGGCCAACTCGAGTGATGTCGATGAGCGCTGCTGACGCGAAGAGCGTGGATATCGATGACATGCGCCTCGCAGCCAGTCGATCATCGATGAGCGCTCGCGCGAAGAGCATGATATCGATGAGCGCCTCGCGCGAAGAGCATGATGTCGACGTCGACGTGGCCGGGGCATCGGGCAGGTTGCCGAGCAGCGCTCGGCCGCGATCCACGCTCGGCCGATTTCGACGGTCCGGGGATCGCGTCCGCAGTTGGCGATCACGAGGAGTTTCCTGTCCGGGGTGGTTCTGGTGTACGCCCAGATCTGCGGGTCCTCCGCCATCAGCGGCGTGAAGTCGCCGTCCACCAGGATGGGCAATTCGTGGCGGAGGCGGATGAGAGCTTGGTAGTGCGCGAAAACCGTATCCGGCTGCGTCGATTTGGGCTGCGGCGTTCAGCCAGGTGTAGTTCGGGATTGACCGGCAGCCATGGATCGCCGGTCGTGAATCCAGCGTTCGGTCCCGCGTCCCATTGCATGGGTGTGCGGGCGTTGTCGCGGCTCATCTTGGCCAGACCGGCGAGCGCCGCAACCTTCGTCACCGCCGGCGTCGAGCACGCTGTTGTAGTAGTTCACGGCCTCAAGATCCTTGTGGTCCTGCGGATTCCGGAACGGGTAGTTCGTCATTCCGAGTTCCTCGCCTTGATAGACGAACGGGGTGCCACGCATACCGTGCAGAACTGTCGCGAGCGCCTTCGCCGAGGCCGCCCAGTAATCGGGGTGGTCGTCGCCGAACCGGGACACGACGCGAGGCTGGTCGTGGTTGTTCCAATACAGGCTGTTCCAACCGGTTTCCGCCAACGCCGCCTGCCACCGATGGATCGCCTTCTTCAGGACGACCAGGTCGAGACCGAGGTAGTCGAACTTGCCCGCTGGGCCCTGGTCGACGGACACGTGCTCGAACTGAAAGACCATGTTCAGCTCACCTCGAGCCGGATCGGTGTAGAGCCGCGCTTGTTCAGGTGTGACGCCCGGCATTTCGCCGACCGTGATGAACTCGCCGTCGCGGCCGGCGAAGACCTCGCGCGTCATCTCGGCGAGGTAGTCGTGCACGTGCGGCCCATCGACGAACTTGTCCATGGCACTGACGAACCGCTGCCCCGGGATCGCCGGCGCGTCGGGAAGCCCCTCGGCCTTGGAGATGAAGTTGATGACGTCCATGCGGAAGCCGTCGACGCCGCGGTCGAGCCACCAGCCCATGATGTCGTGGACGGCCGTTCGCACTTCCGGGTTCTCCCAGTTCAGGTCGGGTTGCTTGCGGTCGAACAGATGCAGGTAGTACTGGCCGGTGGTCTGTTCCCACGCCCACGCCGATCCCCCGAAGAACGAGCCCCAGTTGTTCGGCTCGGCGCCGTCACGCGCGTCGCGCCAGATGTACCAATCCCGCTTCGGGTTGTCGCGCGATGAACGCGACTCGACGAACCACGGGTGCTCGTCCGAGGTGTGGTTGACCACGAGGTCCATCACCAGCTTCATCCCGAGGTCGTGCACCTTGGCGAGCAGCGCGTCGAACTCGGCGAGGGTGCCGAACATCGGATCGATGTCGCGGTAGTCACTGATGTCGTAGCCGTTGTCGGCCTGCGGCGAACGGTAGATCGGTGACAACCAGATCACGTCGACCCCGAGCGCCCGTAGATAGTCGAGCCGCCCGATGATGCCCCCCAGATCACCGAACCCGTCGCCGTTCGAGTCGGCGAAGCTGCGCGGATAGATCTGGTAGACGACAGCAGACTTCCACCAAGCAGCGTCGGGCGGCAGCGTTCACTGTCCGATTGCCGATGACGTCGCGGTACACCTTGACGTACTTGTCGATCATGGTGGCGACCGTGAAGCGTTCGGCGGCGAGCTCGGCGATCTTGCGCCGGTCGAGCTCGCCGGCTGCAGCGACCGCGGCCACCGCCGAATCGATGTCGTCGACGAGAAAGCCGGTGACCCCGTGCGCGATCAGCTCGCCCATCGAGCCTCTCGCGGTTGGCGATAACCGGTGTGCCACAGGCCATCGCCTCGACGACGCTGTAGCCGAACGGCTCGTCGAAGTCGATCAGGTGGAGCAGCGCGTGCGCACCGCCCAGCACCTCGGCGCGCGCAGAGGCGTCGACAGGCGCCGAGGTAGCGCACCTGCTCGCCGTCGACGTGCGGCGCGACCTCGTCGCGGAAGTACTCGTCGTCCTGGATGATCCCGGCGATGTCGAGCCGGCGGCCACATCGGCGGGCGACCTCGATCGCGTGCGGCGGTGCCCTTGTCGGGGTGGATCCGTCCGAAGAACAGCAGGTGCTCGCCGGGACTCGGATGGATCGCGAACTCGTCGATATCGATGCCGTGGTGGATGGTGGCGGCGTAGTGCAGATTCGGGTGGCGATCGGCGTCGCTGATCGACACGTAAGCAGTGGTGCTGTCGTAGCGCTCGTAGACAGGAATGATCCGGTCGGACGAGAACCCGTGGATCGTGGTGACCACCGGCGTCGTGACGAGATCGCTGTACGTGAGCGGCAGGAAGTCGAACCCGTTGTGGATGATGTCGAACTCGCCGGCGCGCTCGAACACCGACGCGATGTGCAGGCACTCGGCAACCTTGGCGTCGATCCTGGTGTCCTCAGACCAGCCACGCGGCGCGGTTGCGTGCAGGCTGGCCGTGGTGATCGAGTCTGCGGTGGCGAACAGCGTGACGTGATGGCCGGCCGCCACCAGACCCTCGGTGAGCAACGAGGCGAACTGCTCCCACGGCCCGTAGTGACGAGGCGGTGTCCTCCACGCGATCGGCGCCAGCACGGCGACTCGGATCGGGCCGTCAACCTCGCCTTGGATGGGAATGTGCCCAGGCTACCCGGACAACGAATCCCCCCGAGCTGGCTCCAGAAACTGCCGGGAGCCGGCCGGATACAGAAGAGGCCGCGTCGGCATCCTATCGCCAAGCTGTGGCGACGCGGTGTTGACCTGAAATGCGATGCGGGCCACGACTTTTCAGTCCTGGCCCGCATCGATCCGGTGGAGCTGCCGGGAATCGAACCCGGGTCCTACGGCATTCCCTCGAGGCTTCTCCGTGCGCAGTCCGCTATGTCTCTACTCGGATCTCCTGATCACGCGAACAAGTCAGGATGACGATCCCAGTCGCTGTTTGGTGTCCCGATATGTCCCGCGACCGGACGTATCGGTTTGTCCCTCTAGCTGATGCCAGGGTCCGGGCCGAGGGCGCTCCCGGTCTGACAGACTCACCGTCGCTTAGGCAGCGAGGGCGAAGTCGCGCTGATTGGAATCGGCGCTTAATTGGTTGCAACGACGCTTACGGTGGTCTCTTGCCTGCACCGGCACGCTTCCCTTGATTCGATGCGCGAAGTCGAAACCGTTCAGCCCCTCGCATCCCCACCGACTTTCGGCAGGATATCCAATGATACGCGACAAGCAACGAATCGCCGCATCAATTTCATCCCGACTGGTCGGGTTTCCCCAGTTCAAATGACGTAGTTGAGGTGCTCGACGATCCTCTCGGCGACGGCCCGGTCGCCGCCGTAAGCGATGGCGTCTGCGTGCCGGCCCGGAGTCGTACGTCCACCCGCCAACCGGCTGAAGAGCACTCCGTCGAGCCGGATCGTCGCCGTCGGCTCGTCGCCGCCGAAATCGTCGACGACCTTCGCGCGACCCCGCACATCGACGTGAATGGTGCGGGCGAGCGGGCCGGTCAACTCGATGGCGACACGCGAGCCCTCGGGCGCGCCACCGAGCTTGCCGACCACGAACCCCATGCTGGCTGCCATCTCGTCGAGCGCAAGCGCCGATGAGGCACCCCCGAAGTTCGCGTCAGGCTGCCCGATCGCGTCGCGAATATCGAGTTCGTGCATCCAGCAGTCGAAGACGCGCACGCGCATGAACCGGCCGTACGTGTCGGGCCCGGCCGGTGTCGCCGTGATCTGGTTCCACTCGTCGTCGCCCATGTCCGACAACGCTGTTCGTCGCTGCGCAGTCGTCGTGCGGAACCTCTCCAGCAGGTCTGCGGCGGCGACACCGCGTAGCTTGCGCACCCAGCGTTCGTTGAGCACACCGATGTCGTTTCGCACATGCTTGAGCGTCGAGACGTCCACGTCGGCGTCGGGTGTCGCGGCGCCCTGCAACATCGACTCGGTGCCGATCAGGTGCGACGTCACATCGTGAACGTTCCATCCAGGCAGCGAGGTGTGCGTCTGCCAGTGCTGCTCCCCCAGCCCGTCGAGCAGCGCGTCGATGTCATCCCAGACGCCGAACAAGCCTTCCAGGGTCGCGGTCTTGTCGAGATTCGTCACCGGACGTGAGGGGCTGCTCATTGCGCGAACGTAGCGCTCGCCGCCGACGAGCGTGCACGAAATTCGATTCGGAGGCGGCGTGTCGCCTGCTGACACGCACGCTCGCGGAAGTGCGGGTCATGCCCTCGGGACGGAGTCTTGGTGGCTTCCGTGTGCGGACGACGACCAGCTGAGATCGGCGAGGGGCACGGGCTGACCGAGCAGATGACCCTGGGCCAGGCGACAGCCGGCGAGGAAGACCGTGTCGGCCTGTGCGCTGGTCTCGATATCCTCGGCGATCACCTCCAGCTCGAGCGCGTCGCACAGGCCGATGACGGAGCGGTAGAGCGTCGCGTCCCGATCCGGCACGGCGCCGACGGCCATGCTGCGGTCGGTACTCGAGTTGTGGGTGGAGTCACGTTCGACCGGCAAATATTTTCGCTGCCGTTAATTTGAGGCGATCATCGCGACGGCCACCAATGCCAGGACCATCCCGGCCGCCTGCCAGCGCGTCACCCGCTCCCGCAGCAACACAATCGCCAGCAACACCGTCGCCGCCGGATACAGCGACATCAGCACACCGGCGAGTGAAAGCAACGAAGCCTGCAGCGCCAGCAACGCGGCAATATTCGCCCCTGTGTCCAACACCGCCGCCATGACGGCGAGCCGCAGCGGCGTGCCGGTCGGTGCCCGCAGGTTGTCGCTAACCGCCGCGACGATCACCACCACCGCGGTCGCCGATGCGCGCGCGAAAACCAGCGGCCAGAGCCTGGCCTCGACGGGCGCCTGGTGGATCAGCACGAAGTTCAGCCCGAACGCGACACCCGAACCGACGGTCAACCAGGCGACCTTGGCCGTGAACTTGTGCGGTGTGACATCCTCGTCGGTCGCTTCGCGGCTGACCAGCACCACCGCGACCAGCGCCAGCACGATCCCGACGGCGGCGACGATGCCCGGTCGCTCCCCCAGCACAACGCCGGCTGCGACGGGAATGCCGGCGACCAGGATGGCGGTCAGCGGTGACACCACCGAGATCGGCCCTGCGCCCAGTGCGGCGTAGAACCACCACACGCCGAAAGCCTGGGAAATGCCGCACAGGACGCCCCAGAGCACCGCCCCGTTGGTGATGTCGCCGCCGACGGGCATGGCCACGACCGTCAACAGCACCAGCGCGATCGGATAGGACACCAGCACCACGCGGAGGGCCGCGACCCGGCGCGATGCCAGACCGCCGACGAAATCACTGACGCCGTAGCCCAGCGCAGACGCCAGCGCCAGGGCGACGCCGATCAGGCCATGCCCTTGGCGCGCCGGCCCAGTTCGCGGGTCACCTCGCGCTGTGCGTCCCGGCGGGCCATGTCCTGCCGCTTGTCGTGGGCCTGCTTGCCGCGGGCCAGGGCGAGTTCGACCTTGACCTTGCCCTCGGTGAAGTAGAGCGACAGGGGGACCAGGGTGAGGTTGCCGTCGCGGATCTTGCCGACCAAGTTGTCGATCTGTTTGCGATGCAGCAACAGTTTCCGGTTGCGTCGCGGCGCGTGGTTCGTCCAGCTGCCGTGGTGATATTCCGGTATGTGCAGATTGCGCAGCCAGATCTCGCCGTCGTCAACCGTCGCGAACGCGTCCGCCAGCGATGCCTGCCCGTCCCGCAGGCTCTTCACCTCGGTACCCACCAACGCCACGCCGGCCTCGAACGTTTCGAGGATCGAATAGTTGTGCCGCGCTTTGCGGTTGGTGGCGACGACCTTGTTGTTGCTGGACCTCGTCGGGTCCGCTTTCTTGGCCATGGCTAACGACGCACGTAGAGGCGCAGGGTCGCATAGGCGGTGATACCGGCCATGGCCACACCGACTATCAACAGGAACGGTGAGATGTAGAGGATGTCCGCGTAATCGATCCTGGCAATCAGATTGGCTCGGTAGAACTGATCCAGGGCGTTCTCCAGGAACAACGCCCGCACCAGGATCAGCCCGAAAATCGAGATGAGTACACCGACGAAGGCGGCCAGCATCGCCTCCACCAGGAACGGCAGCTGCGTGTACCAACGGCTCGCGCCGACGAGACGCATGATGCCGATCTCGGTACGGCGGGTATACGCCGCCACTTGAACCATGTTGGCTATCAACAGGATTGCACCGATCGCTTGCACCAACGCGACCGCGAAAGCTGCGTTGGACAGGCCGTCGAGCACCGCGAAGAGCCGGTCGATCAGGTCTTTCTGATTGAGCACGTTGAGCACGCCGGGCCGGCCGACCATCGCCGCGTCGAAATCCTTGTGCTGCTCAGGATTGTCCAACTTGACGATGAACGACGCAGGGAATGCGTCCTTACCCGCCACATCCTTGTACTGCGGGAATTTCTTGATCGCGTCGTTGTAGGCGTCGTCGCGGTTCAGAAACCGCACCGAGCGCACGTCGTCGCGGCCTTCGATCTGCGCCCGCAGACCCTTGCACGGGTCCGCATCGCAGGTGGGGTCGTTGGCCGATACGTCGTTGGTCAGGAAGACCTGGCTCTCCACGCGATCGAGATAGATGTTGCGCGACTGGTCGGCCAACCGCACGACCAGCAGGCCGCCGCCGAACAGGCCGATCGAGATGGCGGTGGTCAGGATCATCGCAATCGTCATCGTGACGTTGCGGCGAAGTCCGGTCAGGACCTCATTGACGAGGAAGCTGAAGCGCACTTAGCGATCCATTCCATAGACGCCGCGCTGTTCGTCGCGAATCAGCCTGCCCAGTTCCAGCTCGACGACGCGCTGGCGCATCGAGTCGACGATGTGATGGTCGTGGGTGGCCATCAGCACCGTCGTCCCGGTGCGGTTGATGCGTTCGAGCAGATCCATGATGTCCTTGCTGGTCTCAGGGTCGAGGTTGCCCGTCGGCTCGTCGGCCAGCAGCACCAGCGGCCGGTTGACGAACGCGCGTGCGATGGCGACTCGCTGCTGCTCACCGCCGGACAGTTCGCCGGGCAGCCGATTGGCCTTGCCGGACAGGCCTACCATCTCCAGCACGTCCGGCACCACCCGGTTGATCACATCCCCGCGCTTGCCGATGACCTCCAGCGCGAACGCGACGTTGTCGAAGACGGTCTTCTGCTGCAGCAGCCGGAAGTCCTGGAACACGCAGCCGATGACCTGGCGCAGCCCGGGGATGTGGCGGCCGGAAAGCTTGTTGACGTGAAACTTCGACACCCGGATGTCGCCCTGGCTCGGTGAGTCCTCGGCGAGCAGCAGCCTCATGAACGTCGACTTGCCCGATCCGGACGGACCGATGAGGAAGACGAACTCACCCTTGTCGATCTTGACCGAGACGTTGTCGAGCGCGGGGCGTGCCGACGACTTGTACTGCTTGGACACATGGTCAAGGGTGATCATCACGGCACGCCAGTGTAGCGGGGACGGCCGAGCTACCGCGGCAACGCGGGCGCCGTCGCCGCCGGTCCCGACCCGGGAGCGGGCGACGTGGCCGGTGTCGGCGACGGCGCCGCGGGTGCGGTCTGCGGCAGCAACGGGCCAGCACCATCGGGGTCGGTGACGCTGGTCGGCGGCGTCGTGTCCGTGGTGTCCGTCGGCGAGGTCGGGCTGGTGGTCTCGGTGGGTGGCGTCGTCTCGGTCGGGCTCGTCTCGGTCGGGCTGGTCTCGGTCGGACTGGTCGTGGTGGTTGTGGTCGCGTATTCCGGCTCCTTGGGCCGCCGCACGTTGGTCCTCGGCACCCACGTGTAGTTGGGATCCGGCACGAAGCCGGGCGGCACGACCGCCGGCGCCGGCGCCGCGGGCTTGGGCTCGAACGTCTGCTGGACCCAGAACAGCGCGATGAACGCGACGATCAGCGCAACCGTCGACATCCGCATCCGGCCGAGCCTGGCCTTGAACCACGAAGTCACTGTTTCTGCTCCGGGAAGCCCGGGTCGCTGCGTGTTCCGTGTCTTCGGGGTCCTCGTGAACCTCCGACGGATGCGGGATCGCTGCGACCATCGGGGTTTGTCCGTCCGACGGCGCGGTGATGCCTGCGCGCCGCAAGGCGCGGATGACCAGCACGCGGAGCCGTCGTCCGACCTCGAACTGCTTACCGGGCAGCGTGCGCGCCACCATCCGCAGGTTCACGGTCTCCAACTCGATGCTCTCCACGCCCATCAACTGCGGTGCGTCGAGCAACAGGTCATGCAGCTGCGGATCGTCCATCGCCTTCTCCGCCATTTCGTGCAGGAGATCGTTGACGACGTTGAGATCCGCCGACGTCGGCACCGGGATGTCGATGACCGCGCGGGCCCAGTCCTTCGACAGGTTCACCGACTTCACGATCTGGCCGTTCGGAATCGTGAACATCTCGCCTTCGGACGAGCGGAGCTTGGTGACCCGCAGTGTCACGTCCTCGACCGTTCCCTCGGCCGGGGCGGCGATGCCGGCCACCGTGAGGGCCACCAGGTCACCGAAGCCGTACTGCTTCTCGGTGATGATGAAGAAGCCTGCGAGCAGATCCTGCACGATGCGCTGCGCACCGAAACCGAGCGCGGCGCCGAGCACCGCTGCCGGAGCCACCAGCGAACCCACCGGAATGGCCAGGATGTCGGTGATCTCCACCGCCACCACGACGAACAGCAGAGCAACCGACACCCAGGAGATGACCGAGGCGACGGCCTGCCGGTGCTTGGTGCTCTCCGAGCGCACCAACTCTGCGCTTTCCTGATATTGGACGTCGATCCGGCGCACGATCCGCTGCGCGCCCCAGTTGATGAAGCGGGCGGCCAGCAGGCCACCGATCAGCAAGAGGCCGATCCGGACGCCTCGTTCCAGAACCCAGACGCCGATGTCGCCGGCCCAAAAACCCTGCCAGCGATCGGCCATCGAAAATGCAAGTACGGTGCTATTCGTCATCTTTCCTATTGCGCCACCGGATTCCGGCCTCCAGGAAGCCGTCGATATCTCCGTCGAGCACAGCCGCCGGATTCCCGACTTCGTACTCGGTGCGCAGGTCCTTCACCATTTGGTACGGGTGCAACACGTAGGAGCGCATCTGGTTGCCCCACGAGCTGCCCCCGTCGCCCTTCAGGGCATCCATCTCGGCACGCTCTTCTAAACGCTTGCGCTCCAACAACTTTGCCTGAAGAACTCGCATCGCAGACACCTTGTTCTGCAGCTGGGACTTCTCGTTCTGGCAGGTGACCACGATACCGGTAGGTATGTGGGTGAGTCGAACCGCGGAGTCGGTGGTGTTGACCGACTGACCGCCGGGACCGCTGGAGCGGTACACGTCGACACGCACATCGGTTTCCGGAATATCGATGTGGTCAGTGGTTTCGGTGACCGGCAAGACCTCGACTTCGGCGAATGACGTCTGGCGACGGCCCTGGTTGTCGAACGGGCTGATCCGAACCAACCGGTGCGTGCCCTGCTCCACCGACAACGTCCCGTAGGCGAACGGGGTGTGCACAGCGAACGTCGCGCTCTTGATGCCGGCCTCTTCGGCGTAGGACGTATCGAACACCTCGACCGGATACTTGTGCTGCTCCGCCCAGCGGATGTACATCCGCATCAACATCTCGGCCCAGTCCGCGGCATCCACCCCGCCCGCACCCGAGCGGATGTTGACCAGCGCCTCGCGCTCGTCGTACTCCCCCGACAGCAGCGTGCGCACTTCCATCGCCTCGATGTCCTCGCGCAGCTTCTTCAGCTCGGTGTCGGCCTCGGCGAGTTCGTCGGCCGCACCCTCTTCGGTCGCCAACTCGTAGAGCACCGGCAGATCGTCGAGGCGCTGGCGTAGCTCCTCGACGCGGCGCAGCTCACCCTGGGTGTGCGACAGCTCGCTGGTGACCTTCTGCGCGCGGTTCTGGTCGTCCCACAGGTTCGGGTCGGATGCCTCGGTCTCCAGCTTCTCGATGCGGCCGCGCAGTCCCTCGACGTCGAGAACCCGCTCCACCGTGGTCAGGGTGGAGTCGAGGGCGGCGAGATCGGCTTGACGGTCGGGTTCCACGGGAGTTCAGGTTACTCACCCTTTTCCCCGGTCGTTCCGCTGCTGCCCCTCCGCGGCGCGCCAGTTCACCGTGACTGGGGGCGACGGACAGGGCGCACGTTTAGCATCGGTATGGCAACCAGCCCGGCGACGACGCGACAGCCCCTTGCGCGTAGCCGGGCTCGCAACAGAAGGCTTTGCGTATGCGCCCATACCATGTGGCGATCGTCGGCTCAGGCCCTTCGGGTTACTTTGCCGCGGCATCACTGCTGAAGTTCGCCGATGCGGCCGACGACGCCGACGTGCGCGTCGACATGCTGGAGATGCTCCCCACCCCGTGGGGGCTGGTGCGTTCCGGCGTCGCCCCGGACCACCCGAAGATCAAGTCGATCAGCGCCCAGTTCGAGAAGACGGCGAACGATCCCCGGTTCCGGTTCTTCGGCAACATCGTGGTCGGCGACCACGTCGCGGCCAGCGAGCTGGCCGAGCGCTATGACGCGGTGATCTACGCCGTGGGGGCGCAGTCCGACCGATCGCTGGGCATTCCGGGCGAGGACCTGCCGGGCAGCGTCGCCGCCGTCGATTTCGTGGGCTGGTACAACGCACACCCGCACTTCCAGGAGATGGCCCCGGACATCTCGAGCGGCCGTGCCGTCGTCGTGGGCAACGGCAACGTCGCGCTGGACGTGGCCCGCATCCTGGTCACCGATCCCGACGTGCTCGGCTTGACCGATATCGCCGACCACGCCCTGGAGTCACTCCATGCCCGCGGTGTCGAGGAGGTGCTCGTCGTGGGCAGGCGGGGGCCGCTGCAGGCCCCGTTCACCACGCTCGAGTTGCGCGAACTCGGCGACCTCGAGGGTCTGGCCGATGTGGACGTGATCATCGACCCGGCCGATTTCGCCGACATCTCCGACGAGGATCTGGAGGCGGCGGGCAAGACGGTCCGCAACAACATCAAGGTGCTGCGTGGTTACGCCGACCGTGAGCCGCGAGGGGCCAAGCGCCGCATCGTGTTCCGGTTCCGGACCTCGCCCGTCGAGATCAAGGGCGACGGCAAGGTGGAATCGATCGTGCTCGGGCGCAACGAGCTGGTCGACGACAACGGACGCATCGTGGCCAAGGACACCGGCGAGCGCGAAGAGGTGCCTGCGCAGTTGATCGTGCGTGCCGTCGGGTACCGGGGTGTGCCAACGCCCGGCCTGCCGTTCGACGAGCGCAGTGGGACGATTCCGCACACCGATGGCCGCATCGACGGCAGCCGTAACGAGTACGTGGTCGGCTGGATCAAACGGGGCCCCACCGGCGTGATCGGCACCAATAAGAAGGACTCGCAGCAGACCGTCGACACCCTGACCGAAGACCTGCGCGGCGCCGAACCGCCCGACGCCGGAGCGGACCGTTCGGAGAGTTTGGTCGAATGGCTACTTTCGCGGCAGCCGAAACTGGTCACCGACGATCACTGGAAGCTGATCGACGAGCACGAGCGCTCGGCGGGCGAAGGCGCGGGCCGGCCGCGGGTCAAGCTGACCAGCGTTGCCGAATTACTGCGCATCGGCCACGGCTAGTAGACCCGCGGAGGCGGCGGTCCCGGCGGCGGCGATTGCTCCTGTGGCGCGAATCTCCAGTTGTCGGGGTTGTTCGGCGCGTAGATCACCGGGAACAACTGCCCCATCGACGGCCATTGTCGACGTCGACCTCGAGCCGCTGATAGACCACGTGTTCGTTGGCCGTCGGGCCGTTGATGACCCCGGTGATCGTGCTGTACTGCACACCGGTGACGCCGTCGGGCCGCGGACTGACGCCGGTCACCAAGAGCGTCCCGGGCACCCAGTTACTGCCGGTCCCGCGACGGCGCATGATCCTCGGCGCTGCCAGAAGGACGATCGCCCCCACGAGCAAAAGCACCATCGCGAATTCCCACACACAGTCATGGTAGGACTGCTGCCATGAGCTCCGTCGCAGATGATGTCGCCCTGGCGTTGCGGATGGCCGATCAGGCCGATGCGTTGACCATGGAGCGGTTCGGCGCTTTGGATCTGCGGATCGAGACCAAACCCGACCTGACCCCGGTCACGGACGCGGACAGATCGACCGAGGAGGTCCTGCGGGCGTCGCTGGCGACGCATCGCGGCGACGATGCGGTGCTCGGCGAAGAGTTCGGCGGCACAACTACTTTCAGCGGACGGCAGTGGGTCCTCGATCCCATCGACGGCACCAAGAACTTCGTTCGCGGGGTGCCCGTCTGGGCGACGCTGATCGCGCTGCTGCTCGACGGCGTCCCCACGGTGGGCGTGGTGAGCGCGCCGGCACTGGGACGCAGATGGTGGGCCGGCGCCGGCGGGGGCGCGTTCACGTCGTTCGGCCCGGCGACGCGACGCATCACGGTCTCCGGCGTCGACGATCTCGGTTCAGCGAGCCTGTCGTACTCCGACCTGACCACCGGCTGGGACGGCCTGCGGGCGCGTTTCCTCGAACTGACCGACACCGTGTGGCGGGTTCGCAGCTACGGAGACTTCTGGTCGTATTGCCTCGTCGCCGAGGGCGCGGTCGATATCGCCGTCGAACCCGAGGTCAAGCTGTGGGATCTGGCGTCGCTCGACATCCTGGTCCGCGAGGCGGGTGGCGCGTTCTCCGGTCTGGACGGCAGCACCGGCCCACACACCGGAAGCGCAGTCGCGACCAACGGATTGCTCCACAATGCGGTGCTGACCAGGCTGGGCGCCGGGCGAACTGATTGAGGGCATGTTCTCAGTGACTACACGGCACATCCGGCACTGCGGCGAGGACCTTTGAGCGCATGTTGCTCATCTCACGACGAATGGTGGCGCTGGCCGCGTGCTGCGTCACTCCGGTCGCCGTCGCACCGATGGCGATGGCGGCGCCGTCCCCCAACATCGACGGGCCCGCCGATGCCGTCATCGATGAGTTGCAGACCCAGGGCTACAACGTCGAAATCAACTGGGTGAACGGTTTCGACACCAAACCGCTGTCGCTGTGCCGGGTGACCGGCATCGACGACCCCGGCGACGCGCCGCCCGGCACGGAGACGTTCACCACGGTGTACGTCGACGTCGTGTGTCCCAACCACGACGGCGGCTGAGCGAGCGCACGGGATTCATCCCGATGCATCGTGCGTTCAGCGCCGCGGGAAGATGTCGTTTAGTTCGACGGCCTATCACAGGAAGCATGGCATTGACTCGACCTGCTGACCACCCGCACGCACGCACCGCCGACGACGCGGTCGACCAGCTGCGAGCCACCTACGACATGACGCCGTACACATCGAATTCGTTCCCGCAATCGGCTCCGGGACAGCTGGCGGCGATCGCCTACCTGTTCGGCTTGGAGCCACCCGAGGTGCCCTCGGCTCGCGTCATTGAAATCGGATGTGCCGCAGGAGGAAACCTGATTCCGTACGCGGCGGCGCATCCGCAGGCTCGGGTGGTCGGCATCGATCTGTCGCAGGTACAGATTGACCAGGGCCGCGCGCGAACCCGGGCCCTCGGTCTTGACAATGTCGACCTGATCGCCGGCGATATCGCGCGGATGGACCTGGCGGGGCTCGGTCAGTTCGATTTCGTCATCGCCCACGGCGTCTACAGCTGGGTGCCGGCGGAAGTGCAGAAAGCGCTCTTGTCGGCCTTTCGCCGATTGCTGGCACCCGAGGGCGTGGCCTACATGAGTTACAACGTGTACCCCGGCTGGAAGTCGAAGGAGATCATTCGCGATGCCATGCTGCTGGCCAGCGGTGCCAGCGCGACGCCTGACGAGAAGGTACGCGAGGCGCGCCGGATGGCCGACTTCCTGGAGGAGGTGGTCCCCGCCGACAGCGTGTTGGGCCAGGCGCTTGCCGTATCCCGTTCCCACGCACTGGGTTTCGGGGACTCCTATCTGCTGCACGACGAACTCGAGACGTTCAATACTCCGTGCTATTTCCTACGAGATGCTGGGCCGTGCAGGAGAACACGGCCTGACCTATCTCGCGGAGGCGCATCCCGAGACGATGATCCCCGCCAACTTCCGGCCCCAAGGTCGCCGAGTATTTGTCGGAGAAGTGCGGTGGTGCCGCCAGGTGCTCGTGGAGCAGTACCTCGATTTCGTCCTCAACCGCATGTTCCGGGAATCGCTGCTGATTCACGCTGACCGGGCTCCGCAAGTCCGTTATGACCCAGACCGCAGTCGCTTTCGCCGTTTGCACGTCGCTGCGTCGGTGCCGCCGGTCGAGGGGCAGACCAGTCTCGATCACTCGCGCCAGGAATACCGGCCAGTCCGACGATGCGACGCTGTTCACCAACGATCCCGGTATCAAGGCCGCGCTGGATGTGCTCAGTGCCCGCTGGCCGGGGACGGTCGCGCGGCAGGAGCTCGTCGATGCGGTGCACGCGCAATTGGTTGCTGCAGGTTTCAATCCGAGCGTCGACCTCGCAGACCACGTCGACGGCCTGATCGGGGTCCTGATCATCCAGGGGGCGGCGCGCGTCCGGCTCGATCCGGTGCTGCCGGAATCGGCGCCCGCTCCGCTGCGGCTGGACGAGACGGTGAGGCGGATGGCCGAGCTGACGCAGGGCGAAACCGATGCCTCGACGTTCAACCTTTGGCACGAGACGTTGATCCTGTCATCCGTGGAACGTCACCTGTTGCCGCTGCTGGACGGCACACGCGACCGCGATCAACTGGTGGAGGCTCTGCTGGCCGTCGATCGGCGGAATCCACTAGCGATCGAGTGGGACGGCGAGCGCCCGTCAGGGGACGCCGAGTTGCGTGACGCCGTCGCCGCGCAGGTGGACGGATTGCCGAAGCGCCTGGCCGAGATGGAGCTGATATTGCCCGCGACCGCGAATGTCGACTGAACCGGAAGTTGTCGGCCTAGCCTGACGACAGCAGGGTCGGCGGCGAATGGAGTGCAGAACGTGGAGCAGCTGAGCTGGACCGACGACATGATGCTTCGGGCCGAGCGGCCCGAAACCCCCATGCAGATCCAGATGCTGCTGATCTACGACCCGTCGACGGCCCCCGGCGGCCGCGTCTCGTTCAAGGGCATCCTCGACAAGATGCAGGCCCGTCTGCACCTCGCGCCGATCGTTCCGCCGGCGTCTCACCGAACTGCCCGGCGGATTGCACATGCCGTACTGGGTCGACGATCCCGACTTCGACCTCGAATACCACGTCCGCCACATCGCGTTGCCGCAGCCGGGCGACTGGCGCCAACTGTGCATCCAGATCGCGCGCATCCACGGCCGCCAGCTCGACATGCGGCGCCCGCCGTGGGAGATGACCGTCATCGAGGGTCTCAACACCGTTCCCGGTGTCCCGCAGGGGTCGTTCGCGATCTCCTGAAGCTGCATCACTGCGTGGTCGACGGCATGGAGAGCGTCGAGTTGATGACAGCCATGCATGACCTCGTCGCCGACGGCCCGCCGGCCGAACCGCTGGAGGAATGGCGCCCGCCGCCTTGCCGTCGACCACCGAACTCGTCATCCGCACCGCCCTCAACGGCGCCCGGTATCCGGTGAGGATCGGCATGGTGATGGCTCCGGGGCGCTAAATCTGCGTCCGCTGGGTGGCTGCCGAAGCTGCGATCGGTGGTGCTCACCGCCGTGGCGACGCGCTCGTGCTCTTTCTCGCACCGACCACGCGCTTCAACCATTCAGCCTCGCCGCATCGCGTTTTCGAGGCCTGTTTCCACGACCTCGCCGACTTCAAGCGGATCAAGGCCAGTTGTCGGGGCGCGACGATCAACGACGTCGCGCTGGCCTATGTCGGTGGTGCCCTTCGCCTGTATCTCAGCAGCACGATGAACTACCCGAGACACATTGGTGACCGCATGCCCGAGTCGATACGGGTCCGCGGGAAAAAGGCGGCGGCGGCAACCGGCTGTTCGGCCGGCTGCAGCCGCTGGACACTGACTCGGGGATCCGCTCGAGCGTCTCGGGTCATCGTCGCCGAGTCCGCCGCGTTTCGCGACACGTCTGACTCGTCGAGCAGCATCCGGCTGATGGATCTGGTGGGCCTGGTTCCCACGACGCTGCTCGGGCTGACGGTCAAGGCGGCGACCGCCATGCCGTTCTCCGGCGCCCACGATCGCCAACACCACGGTGAGCAACGTGCCCGGCCCCACGGAGCCGTCTACTTCGCGGGCGCACGCCTGGTCCGGGTCACCGGCCTGGGACCGTTGATCGGAGGAATGAACCTCTTCCACGTCATCGCCAGCTACCACGGCAAGGTTTCGATGTGTGTCACCGCCGACCGCGGCGCACTACCCGATCCCGGCACTACGCCGACTGCATGCAGGCCGCATTCGACGAGTTGCTCGCCGCCGCGGGTTGACGCCGTGGATCCGGCCGGCGCAGCGGTTGTGAGTTGGGTAACAAAAGCACCGACCTTACTCGAGAGTCAGTTGCGGTACCTTACTCTGGAGTCAGTTGCGTGACTGCGCACTTCCAACGTCTAGCGAGGCAGCTGACAATGAAGAACACCCTGCCGTCCAAGAAGCGCACCGGGCACGAGAGCGCCGTGGGCATGCAGAGGCACAAGAGGACAGCGACCGACGTCGGGTTGGCGCTGATCACCCCGATCGTCGGCCAGGAGTTCCTGGACCGCCATCACCTGCGTGATCCGCTCAACCGTGGCCTGAAATTACGGCATCAAGACAAGCGTTCTCCGCCGCGGGCGCATCGACGCGTCAGTTCAAGCGGATTCAAGGCGTCGGCAAGGCGCCGACCCGGCTCAAGGCGAGCGGCGGGGACTACTTCGACCTGACCCCCGACGAGGACCAGAAGATGATCCTCGAGACCGTCGAGGAGTTCGCCGAGGAGATCCTGCGACCGGCCGCCCGCGACGCCGACGACGCGGCCGCCTACCCCGCCGGACCTGATCACCAAGGCCGCCGAACTCGGTATCACCGCGATCAACATCCCCGAGGATTTCGACGGCATCGCCGCTCAGCGCTCCACGGTGACCAACGCGCTGGTCGCCGAGGCGCTGTCCTACGGCGACATGGGCCTGGCGCTACCGATCCTGGCGCCGGGCGGCGTCGCGTCGGCGCTGACCCACTGGGGCAGCGCCGATCAACAGGCCACCTACCTCAAGGAGTTCGCCGGCGACAACGTCCCTCAGGCGTGCGTGGCGATCGCCGAGCCGCAGGCGCTGTTCGACCCGACCGCGCTGAAGACCACCGCGGTGCGCACCCCGAGCGGATACCGGCTGACCGGCGTCAAGTCGCTGGTGCCGGCCGCCTCGGACGCCGAACTGTTCATCGTCGGCGCCCAACTGAACGGCAAGCCGGCGCTGTTCATCGTCGAGTCGTCGACGCAGGGCCTGTCCGTCAAGGCCGACCCGAGCATGGGCATCCGCGCCGCCGCGCTGGGCCGCGTCGAACTCGACAATGTGCCGGTGCCGCTAGGCGCGCGGCTCGGCGAGGACGAGCGCCACCGGCACCGACCGACACGACTACTCCGAGGCGATCGCGCTGGCCCGGCTGGGCTGGGCCGCACTGGCGGTCGGCACCTCCCATGCGGTGCTCGACTACGTCATCCCCTACGTCAAGGAACGCGAGGCGTTCGGCGAGCCGGTCGCCCGCCGCCAGGCGGTCGCGTTCATGTGCGCCAACATCGCCATCGAACTCGACGGGCTGCGACTGATCACCTGGCGCGGCGCGGCGCGTGCCGAACAGGGCCTGCCGTTCGCCCGCGAGGCCGCACTGGCCAAGCGGCTCGGCACCGACAAGGGCATGCAGATCGGCCTCGACGGCGTGCAGCTGCTCGGCGGCCACGGCTTCACCAAGGAACACCCTGTCGAACGCTGGTACCGCGATCTGCGCGCGCATCGGCGTCGCCGAGGGCGTCGTCGTCATCTAGTGATCATCGCAGGATCCTCACAAGCGAACGGAAAGACCTGTCATGGCAATCAATCTGGAAATGCCCAAGAAGCTGCAGGCGGTCATCGAGAAGGGCCACCAGGGCGCCGCCGAGATGCTGCGGCCGATCTCGCGCAAGTACGACCTGAAGGAGCACGCCTACCCGGTCGAACTCGACACGCTCGCAACGCCTTTTCGAAGGCATCTCGGAGGCCAAGACCATCTCGTTCGCCGGCGCCGAGGCGTTCCGTGACGCCGAGGGTCGAAGAGGCAAACCATCAACGGCGGCAACATGTCGGCGGTGCTCAACGTGCTCGAGGTCAGCTGGGGCGACGTCGCACTGATGCTGTCGGTGCCCTTCCAGGGCCTCGGCAACGCGGCGATCTCCGGTGTGGCGACCGACGAGCAATTGGAGCGGCTGGGCAAGGTGTGGGCCGCCATGGCGATCACCGAACCGGGCTTCGGCTCCGACTCGGCCGCGGTGTCGACCACGGCGATGCTCGACGGCGACGAGTACGTGATCAACGGCGAGAAGATCTTCGTCACCGCAGGCTCGCGCGCCAGCCACATCGTGGTGTGGGCGACACTGGACAAGTCGTTGGGCCGCGCGGCGATCAAGTCGTTCATCGTGCCCGCGCGAACATCCCGGCGTCACCGTCGAGCGGCTGGAGCACAAGCTCGGCATCAAGGCGTCCGACACCGCGGTGATCCGCTTCGACAACGCCCGCATCCCGAAGGACAACCTGCTCGGCAACCCGGAGATCCACGTGGAGAAGGGTTTTGCCGGGGTGATGGAGACGTTCGACAACACCCGGCCCGATCGTGGCCGCGATGGCCGTCGGTATCGCCCGCGCCGCGCTGGAGGAGCTGCGCAAGATCCTCACCGACGCCGGCGTCGAGATCTCCTACGACAAGCCGGCGCACGCCCAGAGTGCGGCGGCCGCCGAGTTCCTGCGGATGGAAGCCGACTGGGAGGCCGGCTACCTGCTGACCGTGCGCTCGGCGTGGCAGGCCGACAACAACATCCCCAACTCCAAGGAAGCCTCGATGGGCAAGGCCAAGTCCGCCCGGGTGGCCAGCGACATCACCCTGAAGGCCGTCGAAATGGCCGGCACCACAGGCTATTCCGAGGCAGACGCTGCTGGAGAAGTGGGCACGCGACTCGAAGATCCTGGACATCTTCGAGGGCACCCAGCAGATTCAGCAGCTGGTGGTCGCCCGCCGTCTGCTCGGCCTGTCGTCGGCCGAACTGAAGTAAGCGGCCCCGGCGCTCTCTTCAGAAGCCGTCCTTCACCACGACGCGGGTGCGGCCGGTGACGCCGCCGCCGATGATCGCTGCGCAGCGCCTCCGGCGACTTCGAGAATCGACGACATCCGCGCGGTGATCCTCGTCGAGATGCACGCGGTTTCAGCTCGGACTCGAGCTGAGCTCCAGACCTCACGGCGGGCGTCGATCGGCAGACTCACCGAATCGATACCGGCGAGCGTTACCCCGCGCAGAATGAACGGATGAACCGTCGTCGGTAGGTCCAGCCGACCCGGCAAGGCCTGAAATGGCAGCCGACACCAGCATAATTTCAGCGTGCTCAACGCGTACGCCAGGGTTCGCCGCCAACGCTGTCGACGACGGCGGCCCACGTGGACTTGCCCAGTGGGCGCACCTTGTCCTCGGGCCGGGCACCCGGCCGATGACCTCGGCAGCGCCTGAGCCCGCAGCAGTCGTGCGCTTCGGCCTTGCCGGTCGACGCGACCACCTCATAGCCCAGGCCGGCGAGCAGGTCGACGCTGACGCTAGCCGACGCCAGCCGGTGGCACCGGTACCAGCACCGGCCCGTCGGAGGGTGTTGACCCCGTGGCGCCCGTATCGCGTTGACGCTCATGGCCGCGGTGAAGCCCGCCGTCCCGATCGCCGCGGCCTCCGCCGCGGTCAAGCCGGTGAGCTTGACCAGAGAATCGGCCGGGTAGCGCGCCACCTGCGCATAGCCGCCGTGGCGGCCGGTACCGATGTCCTGGCCGTGGGCGATCACACGTGTCGCCGACGGCGAACTCGAGGACGGCACTCGCGCGTCACCGTGCCTGCGACGTCGATCCCGGGTGATCAACTGGATAGCGACCGGGCCACCCCGCCTTTCGGTGTGACCGCCAAGGCGTCCTTGTAGTTGACGCCCGAGTACTCGACGGCGATCTCCACGTCGCCGTCGGGCAGGAACGATTCGTCCAGCACCTCGTGGCGGAGCATGATCGACCCTCGGCATCCTGATGAGCGACCATGCGTTGACGTCAGCAGGCCATCGTGCCCACGATCGTTCAGCGAACGCAAGAGTCCCCGGCCGCTCGCATGCCGGGGCTCGTTGCGTCAGACGTGGTGTATCAGAGGAGGTGCGCCTGCAGGTCGGGCTTCATCGCCTGCAGCTCGCGACCCCAGTACGCCCAGTTGTGCGTGCCGTTGTCCGGGAAGTTGAACACGCCGTTGGTACCGCCGGCGGCGAGGTAGTTGTCGCGGAACGTCTGTTGGTCCGGATCGTCAGGCCCTCCAGGAACGTGGCAGGAAGGTCGCCGCCGCCCAACTCGTTGGGCTGGCCGTTACCGCAGTAGACCCAGATGCGGGTGCCGTTGGCGACGAGCTGCGGGATCTGCACCATCGGGTCGTTGCGCTTCCAGGCCGCTGTCCGGTCTTCCGTGGGGCCCCACATGTCATCCGCCTTGTAGCCGCCGGCGTCACCCATGGAGATGTTGATCAGGAACGGCCACCGAGCCCTCGGACGGGTTCAGGAAGCCCGACAGCGAGCCCGCGTAGGGGAACTGGTGCGGGGTGGTAGACCGCCAGGATCAGCGACGACCGACCCGCCATCGACAGGCCGACCGCGGCACTGCCGGTGGCCTGCACCTCGTTGTTCGCCGCCAGCCAGTTCGGCAGCTCGGAGGTCAGGAACGTCTCCCACTTGTAGGTGAGGCAGCCGGCCTTGCTGCACGCAGGCTTGTACCAGTCGGTGTAGAAGCTCGACTGGCCGCCGACGGGCATCACGATGGACAGACCCGAGTCCAGGTACCACTCGAACGCCTGGGTGTTGATGTCCCAGCCGTTGAAGTCGTCCTGCGCGCGCAGGCCGTCGAGCAGGTAGACCGCGGGCGAGCCGGCGCCACCGCTCTGGAACTGGATCTTGATGTCGCGGCCCATCGACGGCGACGGCACCATCAGGTACTCGACCGGCAGGCCGGGCCGGGAGAACGCCCCGGCTGTGCCGACCCTCCGGTGAGACCGATCACGCCGGGCAGCAGCAGCCGCCGCGATGGCAGCGACCGCGAACCGGCGCGCCCAGGGGCCACGAATCCTGTCAATAAGCCTCATACCGCAATTCCATCCATCTTCCGGTTACCGCGTGACACGCTTTTCCCCGCGATCGCACAGATCGCCACCACCATCGCAGCATTTTCTTCACTGCGACAGCGCGCCCGCTCGACTAAGCCCGGACTGCGGCAGAGCGGACCGAGAAAATTTCAGTTGTGCGACAGCAGTAAAACATGTGACCACCACGTGAGAAACACCGACCGGCCCACGCTGCGGAATTCGTAACTGACACCGGAAGTAACGTCAGCGTCGGTCAGCGCCTTCAATCAGGCCCGGTGCCATTCCCTGAATTCGCCTAGGCTGCCGCTCATGGCAGAGGCCCGGTGCGCTGGCAACGATCGGCCGGCCGGTTGTCTGTCGACGACTGGATCCAGGCCGGATATGCGATCCTCGCCGAGGAAGGCATCAAGGCCCTCAAGATCGATCGGCTGTGCAAAGCGCCTCGGCGTGACGAAGGGCAGCTTCTACTGGCATTTCACCGATATGGCCGAGTTACCGGGCCGCCCTGGTCGACTCCTGGGGCGAACTTCGCGACGAGGACCGCCGCCATTTCGGCGACCTGGACCGCCAGCCCACCGCGGAGCGACTGCTCGCAAATGATGTCGTCGCTGCTCGGCACGCGGCACTGGACGCTGGAACGCGCGATGCGCGAGTGGGCACGGACGGACACCACCGTCGCCGCGAGCGTGCGCGCCGCCGACCAGCGAGTTCTGGAAGCCGTGCGGCAGGCGTTCGTGGATTCCGGTTTCGATGCGGATGACGCCGACCTGCGCGCCAACGCCACCTTCGCCGCGGGAATCGGCTTCCTGCACCTGTCGCGACGCACGCCGAACGCAGCCGCGGCGGCGTGGCGGGAACGGTTCCTCGACATCATGCTCAAGCCGTAACAATCCGCGCCGAGACTGCTGTCAGATCGCCTGACCCGCCGTTCTGCGATCTGGCCGCAGGCTCGGCGTCCTCGCTCCCGCGGAGTTGCGCCGGCTGCCCGCGGCCGGCATCTATCCGGCGCTGGCGCTGCTGCCGATCGACGGCGTCCGCATCGAGGACGTCTGGCATACCGACGGCACCCGGGCGACGGGCTCCAGCGACGTCGTCATCACCGAGGCATTCGTCCCCGCGCATCGACTCGTCAGGGTGGCCGACATCTACCGGGGCAGCGCTCCGGGCGCCGCCCTGCACCGCGCCGATACCTATCGCTGGCCGATGGTGCCCGCGCCGGCGTTCTTGGCGGCCATGCCAGCGCTGGGCAGTGCCGAACGCGTCGCCGACATCTACGCCGAGCGGCTTTCCCAACGCGTGCTGGCCTAACAGGGCGTCACGCAGAAGGACAAACCGATCGCGCAGGCCCATCTCGGGCAGGCACGGGTGCAACTGCGGGCACTTCGCGGCCCACTCGCCGATACCGTCGGCCAGATCGAAAGCATCATCGCCGCAGGCAATCCCGTACCGCGACCGTACGGGCGAGGCGCGGCTCGCGGCCGCACACATCGTGCACGAAAGCAGAGCCGTCATCGGTGACCTACTGGCGGCCTCAGGGGCCGGCGCCCCCTTCCGCGACAACCCGCTTCAACGGATCAAGCGCGATGTGACTTCTCTGGTCACGTGGTGTTCGACTACCACACCACTCGGGAACTCGCCGGTGCGCTGATACTGGGCATGAAGATCGCACGCACCGCAATGGTGTGATCGGCACCGACGAGAGGAAGCCCCCTCATGGCCAGTGACATTCAAGACATCCGCGATCGCTTCACCGGCTTCTTTCAAAAACACATCGCGAACCCGCTGATGCGGCGGGTGCCCTTCCAAACGCTGTTGGAAACGACCGGACGGAAGTCGGGTGAGCCGCGCCGCACACCGGTCGGCGGCAGCCGCATCGGCGACCAGTTCTGGTTCGTCTCGGAGTTCGGCGAAAAATCGCAGTACGTGAAGAACATCCAGTCGAACCCGCAGGTGCGCGTACGTCTGCGCGGGCGGTGGCTCGACGGGCACCGCCCACCTGGTGCCCGAAGACGACCCGCGCGCACGACTGCGCTCGCTGCCCCAGTTCAACAGCATGGGCGTGCGGACGTTCGGCACCAACCTGCTCACGATCCGGGTCGACCTATCCGCACTGCACCGGCTCTGGGCGTTGACGTACGCCGTGAAGTAAAAGTAACGTCAGTTTCAGTTTAGCTGCCGCCTCCCGCCGAGGCCGTCGATGGAGCGAGCCATGGAATCCTTTGTTCATCTGCGCAAAGGCACGACGCCACGGCGTCTACACGCCGATCTCGACGGCCTCAAAGACGACGAACTCGGCCGCGGCGGGTTCACCGGCCGCACCGCCAACCTCTACCGCCGTACACGACCCCACCGCTTATCGCTCCGCCGGGCCCCTGCGGCCCATCGACGTGCTGTCGAGCGAACTCAAGCCCATCGGATGCCACCGACGCGCACGGCGGCCCGCTGCTGATGTTCTCCAATGCCGACTGCCAGGTGTCTGCTGTCGCGGCGCACCGAGGCGATGCCGTTCTTCGTGCGTTATGTCGACGGCGACCTGCTGTGCTTCGTGCACGAGGGCTCCGGTCTGCTCGAGACGGAGTTCGGACCGCTGCGCTATCGCGAGGGCGACTGGGTGTACATCCCGAAGGCGTGCACCTTGCGCCATGTGCCCGACGAAGAGTCGACGCTGCTGATGATCCAGGCCACCGACGAGTTCCGGGTGCCGCCGCCGGGCCAGCTCGGCAGGCACTTCCCGTTCGACCCGTCGCAGGCGCTGATCCCCGAGCCCGCCCCCATCGACGACGATGGCCGCGACGAGTACGAGGTCCGGCTCGTCCACCCTTCCGTTCCTGGCGGACCGACATCGCTGTATTACCAACATCATCCGCTCGACGTCGAAGGATGGCGCGGCGACAACTTCGCCTTCACCTTCAACATCGCCGACTACAACGTGGTGACCTCCGACAGCGTGCACCTGCCGCCGACGGTGCATCTGTTCATGCAGGCCACCGGCGTCTACGTGATGAACTTCCTGCCCAAGCCCGCCGAAGGCGTCCCGGGCACCGAACGCACGCCGTGGTACCACCGCAACGTCGACTATGACGAGATCGCGTTCTTCCACGGCGGCTCGCTGTACGGCATCCCGATGCCGCCGGGCCTGATTTCCCATGCGCCGCAAGGCGTTCACCACGGCGCGCCCGAGAAGGCACGGGAGCGGGCCCGGCGCAAATTCGACGAATACGACAAGGTCGACTGGTCGGTGATCGCCATCGACACCCGCCGCCGGCTCGTGCCGTCGGCAGAAGTGCTGGCCAACGATCTGGGGCAGCACTGATGAGCGCTTGCGCGAAGAAACGACAGTATTGATGAGCGCTTGCGCGAAGAAGGGGCAGCACTGATGACGACCACCGAGGCACCCGTCAAGTTCGTGTACGAACGCATCCCGTATCTGCGTTGCCTACCAGAACACTTCGGGGGTCCGCGACGTCTACGGCGGCGTCGCCGAACTGGTGGTGCTGGAGAGCTATCTGCTCAAGCCGAAAACCAAGCCGTCAGATACCGTGCTGGTGTTCATGCACCCGATCGGCGGCGGCGCCTACCTGCCGATGATCAACGCGCTGGCCCGCGCCGGCCACCATGTCATCTACTGCAACAGCCGGTTCCGCGGCACCGACTCCGCGCTGCTGATGGAGAAGGTCGTCGAGGACCTCGGCGAGTGCATCAAGGACGCCAAGAACCGGCTGGGCTACTCCAAGGTGGTGCTGGCCGGCTGGAGCGGCGGCGGCTCGCTGTCGGTGTTCTACCAGCAGCAGGCGCAGCACCCGACGGTGACCGCGAGCCCGTCCGGCGACGGACCCGACCTGACCAAGCTCGGACTGATCCCCGCCGACGGCATCATGCTGCTGGCCGCGCACATCAGCCGGCACGGCACGATGACCGAGTGGCTGGACGCCTCGATCCTCGACGAGAACGACCCGACCAAGCGCGATCCCGAGCTGGATCTCTACAACCCCGACAACCCGAACCAGCCGCCGTACACCGCGGAGTTCCTGGACCGCTACCGAGCAGGCGCAGATCGCACGGAACCGGCGAATCACCAAGTGGGTCAAGGAGAAACTGGCCGAGCTGAAGGCAGCGGGCCGCCCCGACGACGAGTTCGCGTTCGTCGTGCACGGCACCATGGCCGATCCGCGCTGGCTCGATCCCGACGGTCGACCCCAACGAACGCACCCCGGGAACCTGCTATCTGGGCGATCCTCAGGTGGTGAACAACAGCCCGGTCGGCCTGGCCCGGTTCTGCACGCTGCGCAGCTGGCTGTCCCAGTGGAGCTACGACGACGCCAACGGCGACGCCGTGCGAGTGCGGGCCCGATATCGCGGTGCCGCACTGGTGATCGGCAACCTCGCCGACGACGCCTGCACACCCAGCCACACCCGCCGGCTGTTCGAGGCGATCGGGCATCCCGACAAGGAGATGCACGAGATCCCCGGCGCCAACCACTATTACGCGGGTCCCGACCAACGCGGACAAGCTGCGCGAGGCCGTCGGAGTCGTCACCGACTGGCTGCATCGGCACGGCTTCTCGCCATGACGTCACCGGCCCGCTGGACGGCATCCGGGTCATCGAGGTCGGCACGCTGATCTCGGGACCGTTCGCGGGACGGCTGCTCGGCGACATGGGCGCCGAGGTCATCAAGATCGAGCCGCCGGGCGCGCCCGATCCGCTGCGCACCTGGGGGCAGGCCGAACTCGACGGGCACCACTTCTTCTGGACGGTGCACGCCCGCAACAAGAAGGCCGTCACGCTCAACCTGCGTGAGGCCGGCGGCCGCGACCTCTTCCTCGACCTCGTCGAGCGCTCCGACATCATCGTCGAGAACTTCCGGCCGGGCACGCTGGAGAAGTGGAATCTCGGCTACGACGTTCTGCGCGAACGCAATCGGGGCATCATCCTGGTGCGGGTGTCCGGCTACGGGCAGACCGGACCGGAGGCCCACAAGGCCGGCTATGCCTCGGTGGCCGAAGCGGCCAGCGGCCTGCGGCACATGAACGGCTTCCCCGGCGGCCCGCCGCCGCGGCTGGCGCTGTCGCTGGGCGACAGCCTGGCCGGCATGTTCGCCGCGCAGGGCGCGCTGGCCGCGCTCTACCGGCGCACGGTCACCGGCGAGGGCCAGGTCGTCGACGCCGCACTGACCGAATCCTGTTTGGCCGTGCAGGAATCCACCATCCCCGACTACGACGTCGGCGGTGTGGTGCGCGGACCGTCGGGCACCCGGCTGGAGGGCATCGCACCGTCGAACATCTACCCGACGCGCCGACGGCAGCTGGGTGGTGATCGCCGCCAACCAGGACACCGTGTTCCGCAGGCTGTGCGCGGCGATGGGCCAGCCCGAACTCGCCACCGACGAGCGATTCGCCAATCACGTTGCGCGCGGGCGCAACCAGGACGAGCTCGACAAGATCATCGGCGACTGGGCCGCCGAACGCCAGCCCGCCGACATCATCGCCACCCTGTCGGAGGCCGGGGTGATCAGCGGGCCGATCAACACCGTCGCCGAGGTCGTCACCGACCCACAGCTGCGGGCCCGCGGGATGATCGCCGACCACTTCGACGAACGGATCGGCCGAACGTGCTAGGGGCCCGGCGTGGTACCGGTGCTGTCCGAAACGCCGGGCACCATCCGCAGCGCCGGCCCGGCCCGGCCGGGCCAGCACAACGACGAGGTCTACCGCGATCTGCTCGGCAAGTCCGACGCCGAGCTGGAATCTCTGCGAGCGGAGGGTGTGCTGTGACCGATCTGCCGGCACACGTCGACATCCGCGAGGTCTCGCTGCGCGACGGGCTGCAGATCGAGGACCCGATTCCGTTGGCCGCCAAGCTCGAGACTGCTGGCCGCGGTCGCCGCCACCGGCGTGCGCGAGATGGAGGCCACGGCGTTCGTCTCGCCGTCGAAGGTGCCTGCGCTGGCCGACGCCGCCGAGCTCGCCGCCGAACTGGACCGACTTCCGCGCCTCTCACGGCATCGAGTTCTCCGCGCTGGTGGCCAGCCCCAACGGCGCCAAGCGGGCGATCGCCGCGGGCCTGCGGTCGATCGAGTACGTGGTGTCGGCGGCCGACGGGCACAGCCGGGCCAACGTGGGCCGCACGACGGCGGAGGCCACCGCGCTCATCGCCGAGATCATCGCGATCGCGCACGACAGCGGCGCCACCGTCGAGGTCATCGTCGCCACCGCGTGGGACTGCCCGTTCGATGGGCCGACGCCCCCGCAGCGGGTGCTCGACATCGTCGCCGCCGGCACTCGACAACGGCGTCGACCGGCTCGCGATCGCCGACACCATCGGCACCACCACGCCGCGGCGGGTCAGCGACCTGATCGCCCAGATCCGCCCGCTGATCGGCGACATCCCGCTCGGCGCGCACTTCCACAACACCCGCGGCGCCGGGCTGGCCAGCGCCTACGCCGCGGTCAGCCGGGCATCACCCGGCTGGACGCCTCGGTCGGCGGGCTCGGCGGCTGCCCGTTCGCGCCCGGGTGCCAGCGGCAACATCGCCACCGAAGACCTGGTCTACCTGTTGCGGGACAGCGGAATCCAAGTCGATGTCGACCTGCAGGCCGCGATCGCGGCGGCCGCGTCGCGCAGGACGCGGTCGGACACGACCTGCCGAGCGCGCTGCTGCGCGCCGGCGACCGGATCCGGGGGTGACCGTGACGCGCCGCGAATCGACGGACGCGCGCGAGAGCATAACGTCTCGCCGACGCTGAGCGCCAAGGGCCGCCAGACCCGGCACGCCATCGAGCAGGCGGCCCGGAAGCTGTTCGCCGAACGCGGCTTTCACGGCACCACGCTGGCCGACATCACCTCGGCCGCCGGCAAGTCACCCGCGGTGTTCTATCGCTATTTCGACGACAAGGAGGACCTGCTGGCCGCGCTGGCCGAGTCGTTCCTGCACGACATCGTGGCGCCGTCGGGCCTGAGCCTGCACCTGCCGGACTCACCGGATGACGACGCCTTCTTCACCTCGGTGGTCACCGGCTACTGGAACATGTTCAAGCAGAACATCGGCATCATGATCGCCGTCGCCCAGCTGGCCGCCACGCAACCCCGGTTCGCCGCCGTGCAGAACGAGTTCCGCCGGTTCGGCATGGACATCGTGGCGGCATCCGTGCGCCGCGCGCAGGAGCAGGGCTACGGCGCAGAACTCGACCCCGAGCACACCGCGGCCGCGATCGCGCTGCTGTTCGAGAACTTCACCACGGTCTTCGTCGGCACGTCCGGGCTCGGGCTCGAGATCAGCGACGAGGACGCCATCACCACGCTGTCGACGATCTGGAAGAAGACCCTGTACGGGTTCTGACGATTCAGCCGAACAAGGAGATCACTGTGGATTTCGCTCTCCCCGAACATCTTCCGGGCCTGCTCGCCGAGATGGACGCGTTCATCGAGGCCGAGATCAAACCGCTGGAACGCGAACACATCCAGTACTTCGACCAGCGCCGCGAGTACGCCCGCACCGACTGGGAGAACGGCGGCATCCCGCGGCGGGCCTGGGAGGACCTGCTCGGCGAGATGCGCAGGCGCGCCGACGCGGCGGGCTGGCTGCGCTACGGGCTGCCGTCGCAGTTCGGCGGCCGCGACGGCACCAACCTCGACATGGCGGTCATCCGGGAACACCTGGCGCACAAGGGTCTCGGGCTGCACAACGACCTGCAGGACGAGTCGTCGATCGTCGGCAACTTCCCGCAGGTCATCATGATGGACCGGTTCGGCACCGAGACGCAGAAGGAGGAATGGACCGAGGCGCTGATCACCGGCGAACGCTCGATGGCGTTCGGGCTCACCGAGCCGAACCACGGCTCGGATGCCACCTGGCTGGAGACCCGCGCCGTGCCGACGGCGACGGGTGGGTCATCAACGGCGCCAAGCGGTTCAACACCGGCGTGCACCGCGCCACCCACGACCTCGTGTTCGCCCGCACGTCCGGAGAGCCGGGCCAGGCCCGCGGCATCACCGCGTTCCTGGTGCCGACCGACACCCCGGGATTCACCGTGCCGTTCTACTGGTGGACGTTCAACATGCCCACCGACCACGGCGAGGTCGAGCTCAACGACGTCCGGGTGCCCGGCGATGCCGTGCTCGGCGAGGTCGATCGCGGGCTGGAGGTCGGCCAGACCTTCCTGCACGAGAACAGGATTCGGCAGGCGGCCAGCAGCCTCGGCGCCGCCAGTACTGCATCGACCGGGCCGTCGCGTACGCCAACGAGCGGATGGTGTTCGGCAAGCCGCTGTCGGTGAACCAGGCCGTGCAGTGGCCGCTGGTGGAACTGCAGACCGAGGCGCAGATGGTGCGCCTGCTGGTCTACTACGCCGCCATCGCACCTCGACCGCGACCACCACATGGAGGTCTCCGACAAGGTGTCGATGGCCAACTACCGCGCCAACCGACTGGTGTGCGAGGCCGCCGACCGCGCGATGCAGGTGTTCGGCGGCGTCGGATACAGCCGTCACGAGCCGTTCGAGCACATCTACCGCCATCACCGCCGCTACCGGATCACCGAGGGCGCCGAGGAGATCCAGATTCGCCGGGTGGCTCAGCGGCTCTTCGGATTCGGCCGCAGGTGAACGGACGCAACTCGCGACGGTGCTGCGCCCTCACCTCGGCGAGGATGTCGTCGTCGAGAACCTGACCGCACTGACCGGCGGCGCCAGTCGCACCACGTGGGCTTTCGATGCGATCACCGGCACCCGGCGGCGCGCATTGATCCTGCGCACCGGCCCGCCCGACGACGTACACGCCGGCATGGAATTGGAGGCGGCGGTCCAGCGACGCGCGGCCGCTGCGGGCGCTCCGGTCCCCCACGTCCTGATCGCCGACAATTCGCCTGCGGCGCTGGGTAATCCGTTCCTGATCTGCGAGGCGATCGGCGGTGAGACGATCGGCAGGCGGATCCTCCGACGCCTCGACGAGCCGGGGCGCCGTCGCTTGCTGGAGCAGTGCGCGCAGGCGCTGGCCGCGATCCATCGCGCCGACCCCGGCGGGGTCGGCCTCACCGAGACGGACCAGCTCACGGAATGGCGCCGGCGGCTCGCCGAGATGGGCGACACCACGGCCACATTCGAATGGGCGTTCCGCTGGCTGTCCGCTCACCGGCCGGCGCCGGGACCGCCAGGGTTGGTCCACGGCGATTTTCGGATGGGCAACCTGATCGTCGACGAATCCGGTCTGGCCGCGGTGCTGGATTGGGAGCTCGTGCACATCGGCGACCCGTACGAGGACCTTGCCTGGTTCTGCATTCGGGCCTGGCGGTTCGGTGCGCCCGAGCGGCTCGGCGCAGGCGGGCTGGGCGGCGTGGAAGCGTTCCTCTCGGCATACGAGGCGGCCGCGGCGACAGACATCGACCGCGCGGCGTTTCGCTGGTGGCTGACCCTGGCCACTCTGCGGTGGGGAGTCATCTGCCGTTTTCAGGCGGAGCGGCACCTGTCCGGGCAGACCCCGTCGGTGGAGCTCGCCGCGATCGGCAGGCGCGTGGCCGAAACCGAATGGGACGTGCTCGATCTGCTGGAGGGAGGTGGTCCGAGGTGAACTGGCTGTACGGACGGCCCACCGCGGCCGAACTGGTCGCGGCGGTGGCCGACTTCCTCGACAACGAGGTGCGCGCGGCCACCGACTCCGGAGCGCAGGTCAACTTCCACGCCCGGGTCGCCGCCAACGTGCTCCGCATCGTCGAACGTGAGTTGCTCGACGAGCCGGAGACCGAGGTCGGCGGCGCGTTGGCCACCGTCGGCTTCAGCCGGGAGTCGCAGCTGGCCGCCGCGATCCGGGCCGGCGAGCTGGATCACCGCGCCGACGCCGTGCTGCCCGTCCTGCGCACGCTGGTGCGTCGAAGGCTTGCGGTCGCCCATCCCGGCTACGACGAGCGATCATGACGACGATTTCTGCACCAGGGTCGTGGATCCCGCGCGCATTCACAGCCCTCATGCAGAAGTCGCGTCAGACCCGGCGGCCCCGCGCGAGCCAGGCGGGCTCATCGACCAGCGTGCCCACGGGCAGCCCGATCGCCTCGGTGTGCGACTCCTGCACCACCCCGCGGTAGGTGGCGGAGTCCAGCGCCTCCAACACCCAGCCGTCGCCGAACGCCCCCCGGACGTCGGACTCGCTGACCTCGGGGCCGAACCCACGACCGGCGTCGGAAAGGGCCAGGACGTGCACGAACCCACCCGGGCGCAACGCCGTGTGCAGGCTGCGCACGTATTTCGCCCGGTCCGCGTCGTCGAAGATGTGAAAGAGGGCGCTGTCGATGATCGTCTGGTAGACCTCGGTGGCGCCGAGGTTCATCGCGTCCGCGACTTCGAAGCGAGCATCGACACGCCGTTCCGCGGCGTTCGCGCGGGCCTGCTCGATGGCCGCCGGAGCGAAGTCGACACCCAGCACGTCGTAGCCGAGCCCGGTCAGCAGAATCGTGTGTTCACCGGTGCCGCAACCGATGTCGAGCACCTTGTTGTGAATCTTCCCCGCCCGTTCCAGTTCAACGATCGCCGGCTGTGGTTCACCGATGACCCACGGTGCGGTGCGGGACTGGTAGAGGTCGTCGAACCGGGCAACCGGAGGCGTGGTGTCCATGAATTCGATGGTTCCACCTCAAGGAGGGTTGAGGTCAACCCCCGTTGTTGAGATCGCGGCGGCCTGGTAGACCAACGGTAGGGAGGAGAGGGCCGATGTCCGTCACGGATTCCAGTGCCATCGCCGATGTCGCCGACCGCCTGTTCGAGGCGATCGAGCAGAGCGATATCGCGATGGTCGAGCAATTGTGGAACGAAGACGTCATCGTCTGGAAGGTCGCCGATCATGACCGCGACAAGGAGCGTGCGTTGCGTGTGATCACCTGGTTCGTCAACACGACCACCGACCGTCGCTACGAGATCCTCGACCGCCAGTTGTTCGACGGCGGATTCGTCCAGCAGCACATTCTGCACGCCAAGGGCCGCAACGGCGGTTCGATCGCCCTGCGCGTCTGCATCGTGATCAAGATCGGCGCCAACGGCCTGATCAGCCGGATCGACGAATACTTCGACCCGGCAGGGATCGCCCCCCTGCTGACCGCAACCCCACGAAAGGTGATATGAGTAACGCCAAGGATCTCCTCGCCGACCCCGCCTCGGTCGGTGTCTGGACGGCGGTGCCGGAACAATCGACGATCGGCTTCAAATGCGGATCGTTCTGGGGTATCGCGCCCGTGAAGGGCCGTTTCGGCGAGTTCAGCGGCGACGGCCAAATCACGGACACGCAAACGGTATTCGGCAGAGTGGATATCAAGGCGACGACAGTCGACACAAAGATCCGCAAGCGGGATGACCACCTGCGGTCGGCGGAATTCTTCGATGTCGAGAAGTTTCCCGAGATCAGCATCGTCGTCACAGGCGCCGAAGCCGCGGGAGACACCGTCGACCTGCGCGCGCAGCTCACCGTGAAAGCCACCACCGCACCCGTGCCCCTGCGCGCAAACGTCATCGTGCTCGATGACGGCCGCATACGGGTGACAGCGCAAGCCACCATCGACCGCAAAGATTTCGGCGTGGACGGCAACCTGCTGGGAATGGTCGTGGACACGACCACGATTTCCGCTGACGTCGTATTCCAGCGCGGCTAGCATCTGGCGCATGGCTCAGGCATCCCCGCTGGCATCTCGACCCTTGCGGATCCTGGTCTACAGCGACAACCCGCGAACCCGCGAGCAGGTGCAACTCGCATTGGGCAAACGGGTCCACCCCGATCTGCCCGAGTTGACCTACCTCGAGATCGCCACCGGACCGATGGTGATCACACAGATGGACGAAGGCGGATTCGACCTCGTCATTCTCGACGGCGAGGCCACCCCCGTCGGCGGTATGGGAATCGCCAAGCAGCTCAAGGACGAGATCACGGATTGCCCGCCGATCCTGGTGCTCACCGGGCGTGCCGACGACGCGTGGCTGGCCAGCTGGTCGCGCGCGGAGGCCGCGGTCCCCCACCCGATCGACCCGATCCGATTGGGTGACGCCGTGGTGGCATTGCTGCGCGCCCGGTTCAATAGCGCCTGATCGCGCCTAGCCTGAAACTGGCTGTCACACTTGCTTTTTCGTGGCATGACGGCATAGCCACACGGTGCTAGTAGCGATACTAACCAAAATGCGTGGCATGCAACCAAATCCTCGCTAGGCTGTGGGTTAGCTCACATCGACAGCCCACGAGAGAGCGGTTGGACGGCATGAACCTGTACACGCCAATCCTGGTGCTCGGCGCGATAGCCGCTGCCTTCGCGGTCGGCTCCGTCGGCATCGCGGTACTGATCGGGCCGAGGCGGTACAACCACTCCAAGCTCGAGGCCTACGAGTGCGGCATCGAACCGATGGGACTGTCCGATCCCGCCAAGCTGGCGACCGGACAAAGATTTCCGATCAGGTACTACCTGACCGCGATGCTGTTCATCGTCTTCGACATCGAGATCGTCTTCCTCTACCCGTGGGCGGTCGCGTTCGACAGTCTCGGCCTGTTCGCGCTGGTAGAGATGTTGCTTTTCATGATCGTTGTGTTCGTTGCGTACGCCTACGTATGGCGGCGGGGAGGCCTGAGTTGGGACTAGAAGAACGGCTGCCGGGCGGGATCCTGCTGTCCACGGTCGAGAAGGTGGCCGGCTACGTGCGGAAAGGTTCGCTGTGGCCGGCGACGTTCGGGCTGGCCTGTTGTGCCATCGAGATGATGGCGACGGCCGGGCCCCGGTTCGACATCGCGCGCTTCGGCATGGAGCGTTTCTCGGCGACCCCGCGGCAGGCGGACCTGATGATCGTCGCCGGACGGGTCAGCCAGAAGATGGCGCCGGTGCTGCGCCAGATCTATGACCAGATGGCCGAACCCAAATGGGTGCTGGCGATGGGGGTGTGTGCCTCCTCCGGCGGGATGTTCAATAACTACGCCGTCGTACAGGGTGTCGACCACGTGGTACCGGTGGACATCTACCTGCCCGGGTGTCCGCCACGGCCGGAGATGCTCCTGCACGCGATCCTCAAGCTGCACGACAAGATTCAGCAGATGCCGCTCGGTGTCAACCGCGAGGAAGCGATCCGCGAGGCGGAGGCGGCCGCGCTGGCCATCACGCCGACGATCGAGCTGAAAGGGTTGCTGCGGTGACGGGCCCCTCGGGCGAAGACCAGCCTGCCGTGACGGACTCCAAAGACGCACGCGCCGGAGCGGGCTACGACGCTCCCGAGGTGATCGGTGTGCGCCGCGGCATGTTCGGCGCCAAAGGCAGCGGTGACACGTCGGGTTACGGCCGCCTCGTTCGACCCGTGGCGTTGCAGGGAAGCTCACCGCGGCCGTACGGCGGCTACTTCGACGAGGTCGTCGACGCGCTCGCCGAGGCGCTCGGTGAGGCCAGCTACGCCGGCTCGATCGAACGAGTGGTGGTCTACCGCGACGAGCTGACGCTGGAAGTGGCCCGCGAGCAACTGCCCTCGGTGGCGCAGACGCTCCGCGACCACCAGGGTCTGCGATTCGAACTGTGTCTCGGGGTCAGCGGGGTGCACTATCCGAACGACGCCGGGCGCGAACTGCACGCCGTCTACCCGCTGATGTCGATCACCCATAACCGCCGCATCCGCCTCGAGGTCGCCGCGCCGGACGCCGACCCGCACATCCCCTCGCTGTTCGGCGTCTACCCCACCACGGACTGGCACGAACGCGAGACCTACGACTTCTTCGGCATCGTCTTCGACGGTCACCCCGCACTGACTCGCATCGAAATGCCCGATGACTGGGTGGGACACCCGCAACGCAAGGACTACCCGTTGGGCGGCATACCGGTGGAGTACCACGGCGCCGAGATTCCACCGCCCGACGAGCGGAGGGCCTACAACTGATGAATACCCCCATGACTCCGCCCGAGGACGGCGGCGGTACGGACACGGTCGTGGTCGTCGGAGGCCAGGACTGGCAAGAGGTGGTGGCGGCGGCCCACGAGCACGCCGGCGAGCGAATCGTGGTCAACATGGGACCACAGCATCCGTCCACCCACGGCGTGCTCCGGCTCATCCTCGAGATCGAGGGCGAGACCATCGTCGAGGCCCGCTGCGGAATCGGCTATCTGCACACCGGCATCGAGAAGAACCTCGAATACCGCAACTGGACCCAGGGCGTCACATTCGTGACCCGAATGGATTACCTCTCACCGTTTTTCAACGAAACGGCGTACTGCCTGGGTGTGGAGAAGCTGCTGGACGTCACCGACGCGATTCCCGAGCGCGCCACCGTCATCCGCGTGATGCTGATGGAACTCAACCGCATCTCGAGCCACCTGGTGGCACTGGCTACCGGCGGCATGGAACTGGGCGCGATGAGCGCGATGTTCTTCGGATTCCGCGAACGTGAACTGATCCTTTCGGTCTTCGAGACCATCACCGGGCTGCGGATGAACCACGCCTACATCCGGCCCGGCGGCGTGGCGGTCGACCTGCCCGACGAGGCCGTGCCGCAGATCCGCGAACTGCTCGAGTTGCTGCCGAAACGGTTGCGCGACCTGGAGAACCTGCTCAACGAGAACTACATCTGGAAGGCACGCACTCAGGGCATCGGATATCTGGACCTGACCGGATGCATGGCGTTGGGCATCACCGGCCCAGTGCTGCGCTCCACCGGTCTGCCGCACGACCTCCGGCGCGCGCAGCCGTACTGCGGTTACGAGACCTACGATTTCGACGTCATCACCGACGATGGCTGTGACTCCTACGGCCGCTACCTCATTCGCGTCAAGGAGATGCACGAATCGATCAAGATCGTCGGGCAGTGCGTGGAGAGGCTCAAGCCCGGGCCGGTGATGATCGAGGACAAGAAACTGGCCTGGCCCGCCGACCTGAAAGTCGGCCCCGACGGGCTGGGCAACTCGCCCGAACACATCGCCAAGATCATGGGCCATTCGATGGAGGGGCTGATCCACCACTTCAAGCTCGTGACCGAAGGTATCCGCGTGCCGGCCGGACAGGTGTACATCGCGGTGGAGTCACCGCGCGGCGAACTCGGCGTGCACATGGTGTCCGACGGCGGCACCCGGCCCTACCGGGTGCACTACCGAGACCCGTCGTTCAACAACCTGCAGGCGGTGGCGGCGATGTGCGAGGGCGGCATGGTCGCCGACGCGATCGCAGCGGTGGCGTCGATCGACCCGGTGATGGGCGGGGTGGATAGGTGATGAGCGCTTGCGCGAAGAGCAGACGGTCATGAGTGTATTTCTCGAACTCGGGCAGCGCCCCGACGAACCTGGGCCGCCGATCAACGGGCTCAAGACGTACCCCGCCGATGTCGCGACGCGGCTGACGGCCGAGGCGCAGCAGATCATCGCGCGCTACCCCAGCGCCAGGTCTGCGCTGCTGCCGCTGCTGCATCTGGTGCAGTCGGAGGACGGCTGTCTCACGCCGGCGGGCATCGCGTTCTGCGCGGCCCGGCTCGGCCTCACCGCCGCCGAGGTCACCGCGGTCGCCACGTTCTATTCGATGTACCGGCGCTCACCGACCGGCGAGTACCTGGTCGGTGTGTGCACGAACACGCTGTGCGCGATCATGGGCGGCGACGGCATTCTCGAGGCGCTGCAAGATCATCTGGGCATCCATGCCGGCCAGACCACCGATGACGGCCGGGTCACCCTGGAGCATGTCGAGTGCAACGCGGCATGCGACTATGCCCCGGTCGTGATGGTGAATTGGGAGTTCTTCGACAACCAGACCCCGTCGTCGGCCCGCGATCTGGTGGACGGACTCCGCGCGGGTGACCCTCCGCTAGCCACCCGCGGCGGGGCCCTGTGCACTTTCCGGGAAACGTCGAGGATCCTTGCCGGACTTCCCGGTTCGGGTTCACCCGGCGGCCAACCCGGCGCTGCCACGCTGGCCGGCTTAGAGATCGCCCGGGACCGCGGGATGAGCGCGCCGGGCGCACCGGACGCATCTGGGCGTGCCGCGCAGAGCCAGCCGGAGCACACCGAGGCCGCCGCCGTCGAGACCACCAAGGACGAGCCGGCGCCTGCGCCGTCGGCGACAGTCCCCGCCGAACCCTCGACACCCGAAACCGATCCCAGTGCAACGGATTCGAAATCATGACCCCCCTCACTCCCGTGCTGAGCCGGTTCTGGGACGAGCCCGAGCCGTGGTCCATCGAGACCTACCGCCGCCACGACGGCTATCGTGCGCTGGAAAGTGCGCTGCGCATGGATCCCGACAACGTCATTGCGACGGTGAAGGACTCCGGGCTGCGGGGCCGTGGCGGTGCCGGATTCCCGACGGGGACCAAGTGGTCGTTCATTCCACAGGACGACACCGGCGCCGGGGCCAAACCCCATTACCTGGTGATCAATGCCGACGAGTCCGAACCCGGCACGTGTAAAGACATTCCGCTGATGCTGACCACGCCTCACTTCCTGGTGGAGGGCGCGATCATCGCCGCGTACGCGATCCGGGCGCACCACGCGTTCATCTATGTCCGCGGCGAGGTGCTGCCGGTGCTACGCCGACTGCAGGCCGCGGTCGCGGAAGCCTATGACGCCGGTTATCTGGGCGCCGACATCCGCGGCTCCGGCTTCGATCTCGATTTGATCGTCCACGCCGGGGCGGGCGCTTACATCTGCGGCGAGGAGACCGCGTTGCTGGATTCCCTCGAGGGACGCCGCGGCCAGCCCCGGCTGCGGCCGCCGTTCCCCGCCGTGGCCGGGCTCTACGCCTGCCCGACGGTGGTCAACAACGTCGAGTCCATCGCGAGCGTTCCCCCGATCCTGCTCAACGGCGTTGACTGGTTCCGGTCGATGGGCTCGGAGAAGTCACCGGGCTTCACCCTGTACTCGCTGTCCGGGCACGTCACAACACCCGGGCAGTACGAGGCCCCGCTGGGGATCACGCTGCGCGAGCTTTTGGAGTACGCGGGTGGCGTGCGGGTGGGCCACACGCTGAAGTTCTGGACTCCCGGCGGGTCCTCGACTCCCCTGCTGACCGGCGAACACCTCGACGTGCCACTCGATTACGAAGGCATGGCGGGGGTCGGATCGATGCTCGGCACCAAGGCGCTACAGATCTTCGACGACACCACCTGCGTGGTGCGCGCGGTGCGCCGATGGACGCAGTTCTACGCACACGAGTCGTGCGGAAAGTGCACGCCCTGTCGCGAGGGCACATACTGGCTCGCGCAGATCTACGAGCGCCTGGAGACGGGCACGGGTACCGAGGCCGACATCGACAAGCTGCTCGATATCTCCGACACCATCTTCGGAAAGTCGTTCTGCGCGTTGGGTGATGGCGCGGCCAGCCCCATCCTGTCGTCAATCAAGTTCTTCCGCGACGAGTATCTCGCGCACCTCGGCGAGGGTTGCCCATTCGACCCGCACGCCTCGACGCTGATGGCCTCCGAGGGGGTGGGCGTGTGACTTTGACCGCGAGCTGGGAAGGTTGGGGGTGTAGATGACACAGACCGCTGATGCCGGCACCGAAGCGAAACCGGTGGAGATGGTGAACCTGACCATCGACGACGTGGAAGTCAGTGTGCCCAAGGGCACCTTGGTGATTCGGGCGGCCGAGTTGATCGGCGTCCAGATTCCCCGCTTCTGCGACCATCCGCTGCTTGATCCGGTCGGTGCGTGCCGGCAGTGCCTGGTGGAGGTGGAGGGGCAACGCAAGCCGATGGCGTCGTGCACCACGACCGTCACACCGGACATGGTGGTGCGGACCCAGCACACCTCGGAGGCCGCGGACAAGGCCCAGCACGGCGTGATGGAACTGCTGCTGATCAACCATCCGCTGGACTGCCCGGTCTGCGACAAGGGCGGCGAGTGCCCCCTGCAGAACCAGGCGATGTCCAACGGCCGCGTCGAGACCCGCTTCGAGGACGTGAAGCGGACGTTCCCGAAGCCGATCAACGTCTCGTCACAGGTGCTGCTGGACCGGGAGCGTTGCGTGCTGTGCGCCCGTTGCACCCGGTTTTCCGACCAGATCGCCGGCGACCCCTTCATCGACCTGCTCGAACGCGGTGCGCTGCAACAGGTCGGCATCGCCCCGGGCGAGCCGTTCCAGTCGTACTTCTCCGGCAACACCGTGCAGATCTGCCCGGTCGGTGCGCTCACCGGCGCCGCCTACCGGTTCCGCGCCCGCCCGTTCGATCTGGTGTCGAGCCCCACTGTGTGCGAGCACTGCTCGTCGGGATGCTCACAGCGCACCGATCACCGCCGGGGACAGGTGCTGCGCCGCTTGGCCGGCGACGATCCAGAGGTCAACGAGGAATGGAACTGCGACAAGGGCCGGTGGGCGTTCGCCTACCCGACGATCGGCGATCGCATCACCACACCGCTCCTGCGCGACGACGACGGCAAGCAGCGGCCCGCGTCGTGGTCGGAGGCGCTCGGCGTGGCGTCGGCCGGGCTCGCCGCGGCGACGGGCAGCGCCGGAGTACTGGTGGGTGGCCGTGTCACCGTCGAGGACGCCTACGCCTACTCGAAGTTCGCCCGGATGGTGCTGGGCACCAACGACATCGACTTTCGCGCCCGACCACACAGCGCCGAAGAGGCCGATTTTCTCGCCGCACACATCGCCGGCCGGCCGATGTCGGTCACCTACGCCGATCTGGACAGCGCCCCCGCTGTTCTGCTGGCCGGGTTCGAACCGGAAGAGGAATCGCCGATCGTCTTCCTGCGGCTGCGCAAGGCCGCCCGCAAGCACGCCCTGCAGGTGCTGTCGGTCGCGCCCTTCGCCACCCGGGCATTGGACAAGTTGGCCGGCACGCTCATCCGTTGTGCGCCCGGCGCCGAAGCCGCCACCCTCGATGACCTCACCGACAACGAACTGCTCGCACTGCCCGGCGCGATCATCCTCGTCGGCGAACGCCTGGCGACGTCGCCCGGGGCCCTCTCCGCGGCAAGCGGATTGGCCGCTGCAACCGGCGCCCGGCTGGCCTGGGTCCCACGTCGTGCCGGTGAGCGTGGCGCGCTGGAGGCCGGCGCCCTCCCCGGATTGCTGCCCGGCGGCCGGCCCGTCGACGATCAGGCCGCCCGCGAGCAGACCGCCAGCGCCTGGAACATCTCGGCGCTGCCCGCCACAGTCGGCCGAGACACCAGCGGCATTCTGAGTGCGGCGCGCGGCGGCGAACTCGGGGCGCTGCTGATCGGCGGCGTCGAGCTCGCCGATCTGCCCGACCCCGACGCCGCGCTGGCCGCCGTCGATGCCGCACCCTTCGTGGTCAGCCTGGAACTGCGGGAGAGCGCGGTCACCGCGCTGGCCGACGTCGTCTTCCCGGTCGCGCCGGTGGTAGAGAAGGCCGGCTCATTCGTCAACTGGGAGGGCCGGATTCGGCCGTTCGAGCCATCACTGCACACCAACGCCAATCCGGATCGACGGGTATTGCACATTCTGGCCGACGAGATCGGCGTCGACCTCAACCTGCCGACCGCACTCGCCGCGGGTGAAGAACTGGCCCGGCTCGGGCTCTGGGCAGGGGCGCGACCGGACGCACTCCGGGTATCTGCGCCGCGCCCACCGCGACTCGACCCGGGTCAGGCCGTGCTCGCCGGCTGGCGGATGCTGCTCGACCTCGGCCGACTCCAGGATGGCGAACCGTATCTGGCAGGCACCGCCCGCCCATCTGTCGCCCGGCTCTCGGCGGGCACGGCGGCCGAAATAGGGGCGGCTGACGGTGATCTGGTCACTGTCAGTACCGATCGTGGTGCGGTCACGCTGCCGCTGGCCCTCACCGAGATGGAAGACCGGGTGGTGTGGCTGCCGCTGAACTCGGCCGGATCCACTGTGCACCTGCAGCTCGGGGTGGCGACCGGCGCCGTCGTGTCGATAGGGCGGTCGGACTCGTGACGTATCCGGACCCGACGCTCTTCGGCCACGATCCGTGGTGGCTGATCCTGGCGAAGTCGCTCGGCATCTTCGTCTTCCTGTTGTTGACGGTGCTGACCGCGATCCTGATCGAGCGCAAGATCCTCGGGCGGATGCAGATGCGCTTCGGCCCCAACCGGGTCGGCCCGCTCGGCCTGCTGCAGTCACTGGCCGACGGCGTCAAACTCGCGCTGAAAGAGGGTCTGATCCCCGCCGGCGTGGACAAGTGGGTATACCTGATGGCGCCCGTCATCTCGGTCATTCCGGCGTTCATGGCGTTCGCCGTCATCCCGCTGGGCGGGGAGGTGTCGGTGTTCGGGCACCGCACCGCGCTACAGCTGACCGATCTGCCCGTCGCGGTGCTCTACATCCTCGCCGTCACCTCGATCGGGGTGTACGGCATCGTGTTGGCCGGCTGGGCCTCCGGTTCCACCTATCCGCTGCTGGGCGGACTGCGTTCCAGCGCACAGGTGATCTCATACGAGATCGCGATGGCGCTGTCCTTCGCAGCCGTGTTCATCTATGCGGGCACCATGTCGACGTCGGGCATCGTGGCGGCCCAGCAGGGCACCTGGTATGTCTTCCTGCTGCTGCCGTCGTTCCTGGTGTACGTGACGGCGATGGTCGGCGAAACCAACCGGGCGCCTTTCGATCTGCCGGAGGCCGAGGGTGAACTCGTCGGCGGGTTCCACACCGAGTACTCCTCGTTGAAGTTCGCGATGTTCATGCTGGCCGAGTACGTCAACATGACCACCGTCTCGGCGTTGGCGACCACCCTGTTCCTCGGCGGCTGGCACGCCCCATGGCCGATCAACATGTGGGACGGCGCCAACACCGGCTGGTGGCCGCTGCTGTGGTTCATCGCCAAGGTGTGGGCATTCCTGTTCCTGTTCATGTGGCTGCGCGCCACCCTCCCCCGGATGCGTTACGACCAGTTCATGGCGCTGGGCTGGAAGATCCTGATCCCGGTGTCGTTGGCCTGGATCATGATCGTCGCCATCACCCACAGCCTGCGCACCCACGGCTACGAGGCGTGGGCCACCGGTTTGATCACAGTGGGCATCGTGGTGGCCCTCATCCTGCTGTTTGCGCTGTGGAGAACGCTGCGGGCCAGAACCATTCGCAAGATCCCGCAACAAGTCGTGGCACCCGACGCCGGGGCCTTCCCGGTTCCGCCGCTGCCCAGGAAGGAGCGAACTGATGCCTAAGTTCCTCGATGCCATCGCCGGATTTGCAGTCACCCTCGGCACCATGTTCAAGAAGCCCATCACCGAGGAGTATCCGGAGAAGCCCGGACCGGTGGCTAAGCGCTACCACGGCAGACACCAATTGAACCGGTATCCGGACGGGCTGGAGAAGTGCATCGGTTGCGAGTTGTGTGCATGGGCGTGCCCCGCCGATGCGATTTACGTCGAGGGTGCCGATAACGCCGAGGGCGAACGGTTTTCACCCGGCGAGCGTTACGGGCGGGTTTACCAAATCAACTATCTGCGGTGCATCGGCTGCGGGCTGTGCATCGAAGCCTGCCCCACCCGGGCACTGACGATGACCAACGACTACGAGATGGCCGACGACAATCGCGCCGATCTGATCTGGGGTAAGGACAAACTCCTCGCGCCGATGCAGCCCGGGATGGAGTCGCCGCCCCACCCGATGGCGCCCGGCAGCACCGACGAGGACTACTACTTGGGGAACATCAAACCGATCACCCAGGATGTGCAGTGAGGGTCGACGTCGTCGCCGCTCTCGCCGCCGATACCGCCGGCCACACCACGACCACTGAGGCGGTGATGTTCTGGGTGCTCGGTGTCGTCGCCGTGGTGGGCGCGATCGGCGTGGTGTCCGCACCGAAGGCGGTGTACTCGGCGATGTTCCTGGCGAGCACGATGATCGCGCTGGCAGTGCTCTACATCGCCCAGGACGCCCTGTTCCTGGGCGTCGTGCAGGTCGTCGTGTACACCGGCGCGGTGATGATGCTCTTCCTGTTCGTGCTGATGCTGATCGGCGTCGATCTGTCCGAGTCGTTCGTGGAAACCATTCGCGGACAACGCATCGCTGCGCTGGCCGCCGGGGTGGGTTTCGGCGTTCTGCTCATCGCAGGCATCGGCAACGTGTCGGTGGCCGGATTCACGGGCCTGGCGCAGGCCAATGCCGGCGGGAACGTGCAAGGGCTCGCCGCGCTGATCTTCACGAAGTATCTGTGGGCGTTCGAGTTGACCGGGGCGCTGCTGATCACCGCCGCGCTCGGCGCGATGGTGCTGGCGCACCGTGAGCGCTTCGAGCATCGCAAGACGCAGCGCGAGCTCGCCGAAGAACGGTTCCGGCCCGGCGGCCATGCCACGACGCTGCCCAATCCCGGCGTGTATGCGCGGCACAACGCCGTCGACACACCGGCCCGGCTGCCCGACGGCTCGGGCTCCGAACTGTCGATCAGCCCGATCCTGCAGAAACAGACGATCGAGGTGCCGGCCAACGGAAAACCAGGGTGATCGATGAATCCCGACAACTACCTGTACCTGTCGGCGCTGTTGTTCACCATCGGCGCCGCCGGGGTGTTGTTGCGCCGCAACGCCATCATCATGTTCATGTGCGTCGAGCTGATGCTCAATGCGGCCAACCTGGCGTTCGTGGCCTTCTCCCGCATGCATGGACATCTGGACGGCCAGGTCGTCGCGTTCTTCACGATGGTGGTCGCCGCCTGCGAGGTAGTGATCGGCCTGGCCATCATCATGACCATCTTCCGGACCCGCCGCTCGGCCTCGGTCGACGATGCCAGCTTGCTGAAACACTAAGGACAGCATGACAACTCTGTTGTGGCTGGTGATCGCCCTCCCCCTCGGGGGTGCGGCGATCCTGCTGCTCGCCGGCCGGCGGACGGACCGCTGGGGCCACCTGCTGGGCTGCGCCGCCGCGATCGCGTCGTTCGTTCTCGGCGCCGTGCTGTTCGCGGACATGCTGGGCCGCGACGCCGAACACCGCGGGGTGCACGAGACCCTGTTCTCCTGGGTGCCGGTCGGCACCCTGCACGTCGACTTCGGTCTGCAGCTCGATCAACTGTCGGTCTGTTTCGTGCTGCTGATCACCGGTGTCGGATCGCTGATCCACATCTACTCGATCGGATACATGGCCGAAGACCCCGACCGCAGGCGGTTTTTCGGATACCTGAACCTGTTCCTGGCCGCGATGCTGCTGTTGGTGCTTGCCGACAACTACCTCGGGCTCTACGTCGGCTGGGAGGGCGTGGGTCTGGCGTCCTACCTGCTGATCGGGTTCTGGTCGCACAAGCCGTCGGCGGCCACCGCGGCCAAGAAGGCGTTCGTGGTGAACCGCGTCGGAGACCTCGGCCTGGCCATCGCACTGATGGTGATGTTCACCTACATCGGCTCGATCTCCTTCGAAGGCGTCTTCGCTGCCGCGCCGCAACTCGGGCAGGGCGCACTGACCGCCATCGGTCTGCTGCTGTTGCTGGCCGCGTGCGGTAAGTCGGCTCAGGTGCCGCTGCAGTCGTGGCTGGGGGACGCGATGGAGGGCCCGACACCGGTGTCGGCGCTCATCCACGCCGCCACCATGGTCACCGCGGGCGTGTATCTGATCGTGCGATCCGGCCCCGTCTTCGACCTCGCACCCGCCGCACAAACCGGCGTCGTGATCGTCGGCGCCGTGACACTGCTGTTCGGGGCGATCGTCGGGTGCGCCAAGGACGACATCAAGAAGGCGCTCGCCGCCAGCACGATGTCGCAGATCGGATACATGGTGCTCGCCGCCGGCCTGGGCCCGGCCGGCTACGCGTTCGCGATCATGCACCTGCTCACCCACGGCTTCTTCAAGGCCGGGCTGTTCCTGGGCGCCGGATCGGTCATGCACGCGATGAACGACGAGGTGAACATGCGCCGCTACGGCGGACTGCGCACGGTGCTGCCCGTCACCTTCGCCACGTTCGGGCTGGGTTATCTCGCGATCATCGGTGTCCCACCGCTGGCCGGGTTCTTCTCCAAGGACGGGATCATCGAGGCCGCGCTCGGCGCAGGGGGGCCGAGGCATGGTACTCGGCGGAGCGGCGATACTCGGCGCCGGCATCACCGCGTTCTACATGACGCGGGTGATGCTGATGACGTTCTTCGGTGAAAAGCGCTGGGAGGCGGGCGAGCGACGGGGACATCATCCGCACGAGTCACCTGCGGTCATGACGTGGCCGATGATCCTGCTCGCGGTCGGGTCGGTGGTCTCCGGCGGCGCCCTGGCGATCGGTGGCACCCTGGCAGGACTGGCTCGAACCCGTCGTCGGCGGCCACGAGGCCGAGCACGCCACGCCGGCCTGGGTGGTCACCACGGTGGTCCTGGTAGTGGTCGCCGTCGGCATCGGGATCGCCTACCGCATGTACGCCACAAAAGCCGTACCGGCAGAGGTACCTGCGGGTTCCGCGCTGACCGTGGCGGCCCGCCGGGACCTCTACGGCGATGCGTTCAACGAACGGGTGTTCATGGAGCCCGGGCCGGCTTCTCACGGAGGGCCTGGTGGAGATCGACGACGACGCCAGTCGACGGCGCGGCCAACGGGCTGGCCCCGACTGGTCGGACGTTTCTCGGATAGCTTGCGGCAGTTGCAGACCGGGTTTCGCCCGCTCCTACGCGCTGTCCATGTTGGGCGGTGCGGCCCTGGTGATCGCCGCGATCCTGGCGGTGAGACTGTGGTGAGCACCTTCCCCTGGCTGACACTGCTGTGGGTCCATCCCGACCGTCGGCGCCGCCGTGGTCATCCTGCTGCCCGCGGCGCTGCGCTCGGTGGCGAAGTGGCTGGCGCTCGCGATCTCGATCGCGGTGCTCGCGGTGACTCTCGTGATCGCGGTGGGCTTCCGGCCCGGCGGCGAGCAGTACCAGTTTGTCGAATCACATACGTGGATACCCTCATTCGGCACGGGCTACATCCTCGGTGTCGACGGCATCGCTCTCGTGCTGGTGGTACTCACCGCGGTGCTGATGCCGCTGCTGATCATCGCCGGCTGGAACGACGCCAGCGACCAGATCGGCTGGGGCGGCCGTTCGGTGCACACCTACTTCGCGCTGACACTGGCCGTCGAGGGCATGGTGCTGATGTCGCTGGTCTCACTGGACATCCTGCTGTTCTACGTCTTCTTCGAGGCCATGCTCATCCCGATGTACTTCCTCATCGGCGGTTTCGGTGGGAACCGCGGTGAATCTTCTAAAGCGGCAGTGAAGTTCCTCCTGTACAACCTGTTCGGCGGCCTGATCATGCTTGCCGCGGTGATCGGCCTCTACGTGGTGACCGCGCAGAGCCACGCGTTCGCCGCGGGCACCTTCGACTTCCGCGAGATCGTCACCGCGGTATCGAGCGGCCAGTTCGTGCTCAGCCCGGCCGTGATGAACCTGCTCTTCGGTGGATTCATGTTCGCGTTCGCGGTGAAGGCGCCGTTGTGGCCGTTGCACCGCTGGCTGCCCGATGCCGCAGTGGAGGCCACCCCGGCGAGCGCCGTGTTGATGATGGCGGTCATGGACAAGGTCGGGACATTCGGCATGCTGCGCTACTGCCTGCAGCTTTTCCCCGACGCGTCAATGTATTTCCGTCCGTTGATCATCACGCTCGCGGTGATCGGGATCGTCTACGGTGCCATCGTGGCGATAGGACAGGTCGACATGATGCGGTTGATCGCCTACACGTCGATATCTCACTTCGGCTTCATCATCCTCGGCATCTTCGCGATGACCAGCCAGGGTCAGTCGGGATCCACGCTCTACATGGTCAATCACGGCATCTCGACGGCCGCGCTGTTCCTGATCGCCGGGTTCCTGGTGTCGCGCAGGGGTACCCGCCTGATCAATGCCTACGGTGGCGTTCAGAAGGTGGCACCGGTACTCGCCGGGACCTTCCTGGTCGCCGGGCTGGCGACGCTGTCGCTGCCGGGCCTCGCTCCGTTCATCAGCGAATTCCTGGTCCTCATCGGCACATTCACCCGCTACCCCGCCCTCGCCGTGTTCGCGTCGGCGGCGCTGGTGCTTTCGGCAATCTACATCCTGTGGATGTACCAGCGGATGATGACCGGCCCGGTCCGAGAGGGCAACGACCGCCTCGGCGACCTCGTGCCCCGGGAACTGGCCGTCGTCACACCGCTGATCGTTCTGCTGCTGGTGCTCGGCGTCTACCCGAAGCCGGCGCTGGACATCATCAATCCGGCCGTCAGCCACACCCTGACCATCATCGACCAGCCTGACCCGGCTCCGAAGATCGCGGAAGGCCCGGCGCGATGACGCAAGCTCTCGGGATGATCGCTCCCGCCGTGGAATACGGCCTGCTCTCACCGATGCTGATCGTGTTCGGTGTCGCCGTCGTGGGTGTGCTGCTCGAGGCCTTCCTGCCCCGCGAGCGCCGGTATTCCGCCCAACTGGTCCTCAGCCTCGGCGGCCTCATCGCCGCATTCGTCGCCGTCGTCGTGCTCGCCCGGGATCTGCATGGCGGTCCCGGTCGCCAGGCCGTGCTCGGCGCGGTCGCCATCGATGCTCCGGCACTGTTCATCCAGGGCACCATCCTGCTGGTCGGGATACTCGGCATACTGCTGATCGCTGAGCGTCGCATCGCCGCGCGCTCGGGAGCCGACGACGGCGCCGGCGGCCTCGACGCGTTCACCCCGCAGGCGTCTGCGGTCGCGGGCAGCGTCGCCGAACAACTGGCCACCAAGGCCGGGATCATGCAGACCGAGGTGTTCCCGCTGACGATGTTCGCCGTCGGGGGCATGCTGTTGTTCCCGGCCGCCGACGACCTACTGACCATGTTCATCGCTCTGGAAGTACTGTCGCTGCCGCTGTACCTGCTGTGCGGCCTGGCCCGCAGACGGCGGCTGCTGTCGCAGGAAGCATCGCTGAAATATTTTCTGCTCGGCGCATTTTCATCGGCATTCTTCCTCTACGGTGCCGCCATGCTGTACGGCTACGCCGGCACCCTGGACCTCGCCGGCATCGCCGACAAGGCGGCGTCCGGATCCGGCAAGACGTCGTTGGCACTGATCGGCATCGCGCTGCTGCTGGTGGGGGTGTTGTTCAAGGTCGGCGCCGCGCCGTTCCACTCGTGGATCCCGGACGTCTACCAGGGGGCGCCGACGCCGATCACGGCGTTCATGGCCGCCGCCACCAAGATCGCGGCGTTCGGTGCGATGTTGCGCATCTTCTATGTCGCGCTGCCTGCGCTGCGCGACGACTGGCGACCCGTGCTGTGGGCCGTGGCCATCCTGACGATGGCGGTCGGGACGGTTACCGCAGTGACCCAGAGCGACGTCAAGCGGATGCTGGCGTATTCCGCTGTTGCGCACACCGGGTTCATCCTGACCGGCGTCATCGCCGCGAATGATGCGGGTCTCTCATCGACGCTGTTCTACCTGTTCGCCTACGGTTTCAGCACGGTCGGCGCGTTCGCGGTCGTGAGCCTGGTACGCGACGCCGACGGCGAAGAGGACACCGCGTTGTCGCGGTGGGCCGGGCTCGGGCGGCGCTATCCCGTTGTCGGCATTGTCTTTTCGCTTTTCCTGCTCGCGTTCGCCGGTATACCGCTGACGAGCGGGTTCGTCAGCAAGTTCGCGGTGTTCAAGGCCGCGGGCCAGGGCGGCGCCATCCCGCTGGTCGTGGTCGGCGTTATCGCCAGCGCCGTTGCCGCGTACTTCTACGTCCGGGTCATCGTGTTGATGTTCTTCACAGAACCTCCGGACGATGCGCCGGACGTCGTCGTGCCCAGCATCCTGACCACCGCCGTCGTCACGATCACCGCCGCCGTCACGTTCGCCCTCGGCGCCCTGCCGCAGCCCCTGCTGGATCTGGTGGACACCGCCAACCACTTCCTGCGCTAGTTTGCCTGCATGACCGAACCGCCCGTCCTCACCGCCGATCACGGCGCGGTCCGCGTGTTGACGCTCAACCGTCCCGAGGCCCGAAACGCGTTGAGTCGCGACCTGATCAAGGCCGCCTATGCGGCCTTGACCGAGGCCGACGCCGACGATTCGGTCCGCGCGGTCGTGCTCACCGGTACCGATCCGGCATTCTGCGCCGGTGTCGACCTCAAGGAGGCCCAGCGCGACGGGCTGAAGTACTTCGACGAATTCCGCTCGCAGAGTTGCATCGCGGCGGTCGCCGCCATGCACACCCCGATCATCGGCGCGATCAACGGCGCGACGTTCACCGGTGGTCTGGAGATGGCGCTCGGCTGCGACTTCCTGATCGCCTCGGAGCGGGCGGTGTTCGCCGACACCCACATCCGCGTCGGCATCCTGCCCGGCGGCGGCATGACCGCCCGGCTGCCCCGGCTGGTCGGTCTTGCCATGGCCCGCCGGCTGTCCATGACGGGCGAGGTGGTCGACGCCGGCCGCGCCGAACGCATCGGACTGGTCACCGAGGTCGTCGCTCACGATCGACTGCTGGACCGGGCGTTGGAGCTGGCCGGTCAGATCGGCGAAGTTGCGGGTCCGACCATGGCCGCGCTGAAAGAGATCTACACGACGGGGGCTGCCCCGATGATCGACCCGGCCTTGGCCGCCGAGGCGAAGATCGCGTTCGCGCAGCATCGCGACTTCGACGGCCTCGGCGACCAGTTCCGTGAGGTGTCCGAGCGAAACAAGCGGCAGATCGAGGGTTGAACACCTGCGCGAGCGTGCGCAATGTCGTCATTTTCAACGGGGTGTCGGGCGCAGACACGCACCGCCGCGGTTAGGGGGACCGCCTGAGAATGAATTCGACCGTGCGGCGGCCACCGAACTGCGGACGCGGCGTCGTGATCATGTCCACCTGATTGCGAGCCTGTTCGGCCACGGGTGTGTCGGGGTCGAGAACCGACAGATAGACATCGTGGGCGGCGAGCGAAGCGATGGCCCGCTCGAAACAATCGTCGTCGATGATCTCGGCGTGGGTGACCTCCGGCCCATCCTCGAACAGCCACCGCGGTGGGTCGGCAAGCGAGTCATAGGTCGCGGCAACGGCATTGGAAAACTCGATGTGGTCTCGCTGGTTGGGCTCGCCGGGTGCCCACTCGTCACCGCTGTAGGTGGTGATGACGAGGTCGGGCGCCAGCGCGGTGATGGTCTGCGCAATCCTCTCCCGCAGTTCCGGTGTGTTACGAATGTTGCTGTCCGGGAAGTCCCAGAAATCGACGTTGTGCACGCCGACGATGGCGGCCGACCGACGTTGTTCGCCCTCGCGCAGCGGGCCCGCCTGGTCGGGCGGCATTCCCTCGATGCCGACCTCACCGCGGCACGCCAAGGCGTAGTGCACCGTCTTTCCCTGGGCCGTCCACTTGGCCACCGCTGCCGCACAACCGTATTCACAGTCGTCGGGATGCGGCACCAATATCAAGGCCGAGCGCCACTGGGTCGGAAACGGTTCGAGCCTCGGCGAAGCCATGGCCCGATCATCCTCCGCTGCAGGGCCCTGGAGTGCGAAATTTGGCTGTCGACAAACCTCAGAGTGCGGCGATGACGGCGCCGAGCCGTCCCTCCAGGTCGCCCTTGCCGCCGTCGTAGAAGGGTCCGCAGCCGTCGCTCAGTACGGCCCGGAGCCGCGCCATCCCGCGGACGTCGACGGGCCGGCGGGAGCGCAGCCGCGAGGCGATCGTCTCGATCAGCGTCTCGACTGCGGCGATGTTATGCCGGTGTATCGGGATCCGAGGATGTGGAGTCCGTACACCCGAGTGGAGCATCTCCAGGGCGAAGCCGAGAGCATCCGCGAGTGCGTTGCGTTCCGACGCGGATGTGATTCGCGCGGCATGTAGAGCCAGTGCGCTTCCCGCCGGGGCGGGTGCTCCTACCGCGAGCAGACGGTCGAGCCGTCCGGGCATCAACCAGGCCTTCAGGCGGGCACGGACAGAGACGAGAGGAATCTCCCACTCGGTCCACGAGACGTCGCCTGCCGTGCTGCACACGTCTTCGCGGGCAGGTGGATTTCCGGTCATACACACTTAATCGAATTATCGACCGGCGAGACTGCCCGAGAATGCCAATGTATGACCGACTTCACAGCCGATCCAGGCTCCTACGCCACCACGCCGTGGATGACGATGTCACTGGTCTGGTCGACCCAGTCTTGGCCAAGAGGTTTGTCGGGTTGCAGCAGGACCCTTAGCAGCGTGGCGCCGCCGATGACCTCGACCAGCCGGTCGGGGTCGACACCGGTCTGCACCTCCCCGCGCGCGACGGCGTCGGCGAGACGCGCCCGCACGGCGGCGAAGACATCGACGAAGCGGGCCATCACCCGGGCGTTGAGTTCGGCGTCGGCGACCATATCGGCGATCAGCCCGGGCAGCGCCGCGCGCACCAGCGGGCTGGTGAACACGTCTCGAGCGGCGCCGATCATCGCGCGGATGTCGGCGGCGATATCGCCCGGCGGTGTCTCGATCGCCGTCGGCGCGGCGGGAAACGCCGCCTCGTGCACCAGTTCGGCCTTGCTCGACCACCTTCGGTAAAGCGCTGTCTTGGTGGTGCCCGCCCGCTCGGCCACTGACGCCATGGTGAGGTTCGAATAGCCCATTTCGACAAGCAGATCCGCCGTGGCGCGCAATATGGCAGCGTCGATACGCGGATCGCGGGGCCGCCCGGCGCCCGGGGTCTTGTCATCCGTGGACGGGTCTGCTTTCATAACGCTACCCACCGTATCGTAATTGTCGGCCGAAGGAAGAATTCCCATGCCCAGTGAACCGGCTGTCGAAGATGTCAGCCGTCTCCAACATTCGAGTCGCGACGTCAGCACGCTGCCGGATGTGATGTCGCGGTGGCTGGCGACGGTGATGCCCGGCGGGGTCACGCCCGAGATCGCCGTCGAGAGCGGCGTCGACGCCAACGGCATGTCGTCCGAGACGATCATCCTGACTGGCCGCTGGGACGAGGACGGACAACGCCGGGAGGAGAAGTGGGTGGCCAGAGTGGCGCCCACCGAGCAGGACGTACCCGTGTTCTCGTCGTACCGGATGGATCACCAGTTCGACGTGATCCGGTTGGTGGCCGAGAAGACCGGCGTCCCGGTGCCGCGGGTGCGCTGGCTCGATGCGGCCGGTTCGGTGCTCGGCACGCCGTTCTTCCTGATGGACTACGTCGAGGGCCGCGTGCCGCCGGACGTGATGCCCTATACGTTCGGCAGCAACTGGTTCGCCGACGCCCCGGCCGAGAACCAGCGCGAACTGCAGGACAACACCGTCGAGGTGATCGCCAAGCTGCACTCGATCCCGCGGGCAGGCGAGGTGTTCGGATTTCTGGCCGATGATTCGGACCCGAATGCGCTGCGGCGCAACCTCAACTGGCTGCAATCCTGGTACCAGTTCGCGGTTCCCGACATCGGCCGCTCGGAACTGCTCGAGCGCGCCTTGAACTGGCTCGAAGAGAATTTCCCCACCGACGTCGCGGCCACAGATCCCGTGCTGATCTGGGGCGACTCCCGTGTCGGCAACGTGCTCTACTCGGGCTTCCAGCCGGTGGCGGTGCTTGACTGGGAAATGGCCACCCTCGGGCCGCGCGAGATGGATGCGGCATGGATGATCTTCGCGCACATGGTGTTTCAAGAGCTGGCTGGCCTTGCCGGTCTACCCGGCCTACCCGACTTCATGCGTGAAGAAGACGTGAAAGCGACCTATGCCGAGCTCACCGGTGTCGAACTCGGCGAATTGCACTGGTTCTACGTGTATTCGGGCGTGATCTGGGCCTGCGTGTTCATGCGCACCAGCGCCCGGCGGGTGCGGTTCGGCGAGATCGAAAAGCCCGACGCCGTCGAATCGCTGTTTTACCACGGCGCACTGCTCAAGCGGCTCATCGGAGAAGAGGCCTGATGCTCGGACCAACCGACGAATTCCCGATCCACCAGATCCCCCAGCCGATCGCGTGGCCGGGATCATCGGACCGCAATTTCTACGACAGGTCCTACTTCAATGCGCACGACCGCACCGGGAACGTTTTCCTGATCACGGGGATCGGCTACTACCCCAACCTGGGGGTCAAGGACGCGTTCGTCCTCATCCGACGCGGGCAGACCCAGACGGCGGTGCATCTGAGTGACGGCGTCGACCAGGACCGGCTCAACCAGCACGTGCTGGGCTACCGCGTCGAGGTGTCCGAACCGTTGCACAAGCTGCGCATCATCCTCGAGGAGACCGAGGGCGTCGCAGTCGACCTGACCTGGAACGGGCTCTTCGATGTCATCCAGGAGCAACGCCATCAGCTGCGCAGCGGCACGCGAATCACCTTGGACGCGCAGCGCTTTGCTCAGGTCGGATCCTGGAGTGGCGCTATCGTGGTCGACGGCGAGGAGATCGAGGTCGACCCGGCGGTGTGGATCGGCAGCCGCGACCGCTCCTGGGGTATCAGGCCGATCGGTGAACCCGAGCCTGCCGGCCGGCCCGCGCATCCGCCGTTCGAGGGCATGTGGTGGCTGTACGTGCCGATGGCCTTCGACGACAATGCGATCTGCCTGATCATCCAGGAAGAGCCCAACGGGTTCCGCAGCCTCAACGACTGCACCAGGATCTGGCGCGACGGCCGCATCGAGCAGCTGGGCTGGCCCCGAGTGAAGATTCACTACAACTCCGGCACCCGAATCCCCCACGGCGCCACTATCGAGGCCACCACCCCGGATGGAGCGCCGGTGGTGTTCGAGGTCGAGTCCAAGCTGCCGGTGCCGATCCACGTCGGCGGCGGATACGGCGGCGATTCGGACTGGTTGCACGGCATGTGGAAGGGCGAGAAGTTCACCGAGCGCCTCACCTACGATATGACCGACCCGGCGATCGTGGGCCGGGCCGGCTTCGGCGTCATCGATCATGTCGGCCGCGCGGTCTGCCGCGAGGACGGCAAGTCCGTCGAGGGCTGGGGCCTGTTCGAGCACGGCGCGCTCGGCCGGCATGACCCGTCGGGGTTCGCCGACTGGTTGACCGTCGCACCCTGACCACTCCCCGACCGGCGCTACGCCACGGATTCCTTGGTCACCCGGCCGAACTCCATCGACTCGTCGATACGACGGAACCGATGGTCGATGGCGTCGCGCACGAAGTTGTGCGTCAGCCCCCACGGCCTGCGGGTACTCGACCTCGGCTGCCCCTCCGGCGAGCGCAGCACATATCCCGACGTCAGCTTCCACGCAGGTATCTCGGGCAGATCGACCTCGCCGAGATGCGGATACGCGTGGGTGTAGCCGCGAGAACCCATGTACTCCAACAGCTTCGCGACTGCCCGCGCGGCCATGTCCGCCCCCAGCGTCCAGGAGGCGTTCGCATAGCCCAGGGACCACGCCGCATTGGGGACGTCCTCGAGGAGATGGCGCCGGAACAGGAACCGCTCGTGCGGACTGACTTTCTCGCCGTCGACGCTCATCGTGATGCCGCCGAGCGCCTGCAGCTGGATACCGGTCGCGGTGATGATGGCATCGGCATCGAGATGCCTGCCGGACCTGAGCGTGATGCCGGTCGCATCGACGTGGTCGATGTGATCGGTCACCATCTCGACGCCGCCGGCGGCGACCGCCTTGTACAGGTCAGCGCCGGTGATCAAGCACACCCGCTGGTCCCACGGGTTGTAGGGCGGATTGAAATGGGTGTCGATGTCATAGCCCTCGGGCAGGTTGAGCTCGGCCTGTCGACGCATCGTGCGCTTGGTGTATTCGGGGGCAACGCGTCCCGTAGCCCACAGCAGGTAACCCCTCAACGCATTGCGCCACCGCATAATCCAGTGAGCAAGGTCGGGCGGCAACACTTTTCGGAGCGAAATGGCAATCTGTTCGACTTTGGCAGTGGGAAACATGTATGACGGGGTGCGCTGCAGCATGACCACGTGGGCGGCCTTCTCGGCCAGCGATGGAATCATGCTGGCGGCCGTCGCGCCGCTGCCGATCACCACCAGTCGCTTGCCGCTGTAGTCGAACCCCTCCGGCCAGTGCTGCGGGTGCACCACATCACCCGTGAACTGCTCGATGCCGGGAAACGCCGGGGCGAATGGCTCGTCGTGGTTGTAGTAACCAGTGCCGAAGAACAGGAAGCGGGTGCGGAAGGTCTTGGCCGTGCCGTCCTGCTCGGCCTGCACGGTCCATGTGTCGGTCGCCGAATCCCAATCGGCGGAGCGGACGTAGGTGTCGAACTGGATGTGCCGGTCGATGCCGTGCTTGCGCGCGGTATCAGCCAGGTAGTCCCGGATGTCCGCTCCATCGGCGATCGTCTCCGGCCGTGTCCACGGCTCCCACGGAAAGGACAGCGTGAAGATGTAGCTATCCGATCGGATCCCCGGGTAGCGGAACAAGTCCCAGGTCCCGCCGATGCGTTCCCGTCGCTCCAGGATCGTGTAACTCAGGTGGGGATTCTTCTCGCGAATGCGGTAGGCCGCTCCGATGCCGGAGAACCCGGCACCGACAATCAGGACATCGCAATACTCGGGTTTCGTTGGCGGGCACCAACACCTCCTAGGCAGACTGTGACGCCCTACCTAACGCCCGACCGAATACCATCGATTCATCGATTCGATCGAACCGGTGGTCGATGGCGTCCAGCACGTAGTTGTGCCGCACGTTCCACGGCCTGTGGGTACCCGACTTCGGCAGCACGTGCGCGGCGCGCTGCACGTAGCCCGCATTGATGTTCCAGGCCGGCTTCTCCGGCATCGGCTTGTCGCCCAGATGCGGGTAGGCGTGCGTGTACCCGCGAGAGTTCATATACGCCAGCAACTTCGCCACCGCCCGCGCCGTCAGGTCCGCGCGTAACGTCCATGATGCATTGATGTAGCCGACACACCAGGCCATGTTCGGCACGTCCTCCAGCATGTGCTCCTTGTAGACGAACCGGTCCTGAGGTTTGATCTCCGCGCCGCCGATACTGACCATGACGCCACCCAACGCCTGCAACTGGAGGCCGGTTGCGGTGATGATCACGTCGGCGTCGATGCGCTGCCCGGACTTCAGCACGATGCCGGTGCCGTCGACATGGTCGATCTGATCGGTGACGACGTCGGCGCGACCATCGCCGACGGCCGCGTAGAGGTCATTGTCGAGAATCAGGCACAGCCGCTGGTCCCACGGGTCGTATTTCGGATTGAAGTGCACATCCACGGGATAGCCTTGCGGCAACCCCTGTTTCGCGAGGCGGCGGATGAGCCGTCTGCTGAACCGCGGCGCCTTGCGCGCCACCACGTACGTCAACACCGTGAATGCCGTGTTGTACCAACGCACGACACGGTTGGCTGTCTTGAGCGGCAGCACCTTCCGGATGGCCTGTACCACCGGATGGATCCGCGGCATCGACAACGTGTACGTCGGCGAGCGCTGCAGCATCGTGACGTGCTCGGCTTTCTCGGTCAACGACGGAATCATGCTGACCGCGGTCGCCCCGCTACCGATCACCACCACGAGCTTGCCGGTGTAGTCCAGCGACTCCGGCCAGTGCTGCGGATGAACGACGGTTCCGGTGAACTGCTCGATTCCCGGGAAGTCCGGTGTGTACGGCTCGTCATAGTTGTAGTAGCCGGTCCCGAAGAAGACGAACCGCCCGCGGTAGGTCTTGGGCTGCCCGTCGTCTTCGGTTTCCACCGTCCAGGTGTCGGTTGCCGAGTCCCAGTCGGCGGAGAGGACGCGCGTGTTGAACCGGATGTGCTCGTCGATGCCGTGCTTGCGGGCCGTCTGGGTGAGATAGTCACGGATATCGTGGCCATCGGCGACGTTCTCCGGCCGAGTCCACGGCTCGTACGGAAAGCTGAGAGTGAAGATGTCACTGTCGGACCGGATACCCGGATAGCGGAAGAGGTCCCAGGTCCCGCCGACCCGTTGGCGCCGCTCGAGCACCGTGTAGGACAAGTTCGGGTTCGTCTCATGGATGCGGTAGGCCGCACCGATCCCGGAAATCCCCGCGCCGATGATCAGGACGTCAGCGAATTCGGCCTCATCGGTGCATGTCTGCTCTTCGCGCAAGCGCTCATCGGTGCTTGTCTGCTCTTCGCGCAAGCGCTCATCGGTCACCCGCAAACCTCTCTTGGTCCCGCCGAGTACCACCATAAGGCGCACCGATTACGCGCGTCGGCAATCTGTGGCAACGGGTCGTGAGAGCCTAGGTGGGTGACCATCCCAGCCAATGCCGACGTCGTCGTTGTGGGTGCCGGGTTCGCGGGCCTGTCGGCCGCCCGTGAGCTGGTGCGGCTCGGGCACGATGTCCTCGTCCTCGAAGGCCGCGACCGCGTCGGCGGCCGGTCGTCCACCACGACGATTGCGGGATTTCCCGTGGACCTGGGCGGAACCTTCATCGGCCCGACGCAGGACGCGGTGATCGCGCTGGCCGCCGAAATGGGCTGCGAAACCGTACCCACCTATGGGCACGGCAAGAACCTGATTCGGTGGCGGGGCCGTGTGCGCGCCTATCGCAGCACGATCCCGCGGCTATCCATGCTCGAGTTGGTCGATGTCTCGCGCATCCAGTGGCGGTTCGACCGGGTCAGCCGACGGGTACCGGTCGAACAGCCCTGGACATCACCGATCGCCGACATCCTCGACTCCAAGACCCTCGACCAATGGCTGCGCTACGTGCACGCGGGCGCGTCGACGCGGGACCTGATGGCGATCATGGCCCGGGTGACATGGGGATGCGAACCCGAGGCGGTGTCGATGCTGCACGCCGTGCGTTACGTCAAGGCCGCGGGCGGGCTGGGCCGCATGCTCGACGTCGAGGGAGGCGCGCAGCAGGACCGCTTTCCCGGTGGTACGCAGCAGATCGCTTTGCGGATGGCCGAGGAGCTGGCGCCCCGCGTCATCTTGCAGGCCATCGTGCGCCGCATCGAACGGCGCGACGGCGCAGGCGTGAGCATCGGCACCGATCGTGGCGACGTGAGCGCCAACGCCGTCATCGTCGCGATCCCGCCCGCGCACCGCGGCGACATCGAGTTCGATCCGGTGCTGCCTCCCGAATACGAAAAGTTGTGCCGCCATTGGCCGCAGGGTTCGCTCAGTAAGGCCTATGCCGCCTACGAGACGCCGTTCTGGCGGGCCAACGGCTGCTCGGGCGAAGCGCTTTCGGACGAAGGCCCGGTGTTCATCACCTTCGACGTCAGCCCCAGTGACGACGGACCAGGCATCCTGCTCGGCTTCACCGACTCGCGCCTGTTCGATCCCCTGCAGCCCGAACAGCGACGCAAGCGAGCGCTGGCCGGCTTCCAGGCGTTGTTCGGCGACGCCGCCTCGAGCCCGATCGATTACGTCGACCACTGCTGGGGCTGCGAGGAATTCGCACCCGGAGGCCCGACCGCCGCGGTTCCGCCGGGCTCGTGGACCACATACGGTCCTTGGCTGCGCAAACCGGTCGACAGCATCTTCTGGGCGGGCACCGAAACCGCGGACAAATGGACCGGTTTCCTCGACGGCGCCGTCCGATCCGGTAAGCGTGCGGCCGAGGAAGCACACCGGCTCCTGTCGGGCTAGCGGAACCGGCCGAGGAATCACCGCCCAGCGGACAGCATTCGCCGTGCGGTGACCGCCACCGAGAGGGTCACCAGTTGCTTCGGATCGTCGAGGTCGACATCGAGTAGTTTCGCGATCCGCTCGAGTCGGTAGTACAGAGACTGACGCCGCATATGGAGAAGCTTTGCCGCCTCGGCCTTGTTGCCTCCACAGGCGACAAGCACCTCGAGGGTGTGCGAAAGTTGGCCGCTCTTCGAAGAGTCTGCCCGCTCCAGGATGCCGATTTGGTCGTCCACGAATTGTCGGGTGGCGTCAAGATTTCCATGTGCCGCCAGCATGCGCTCGAGCGCCAACTCCTGAACGCTGACGATGGGCTGTTTCACGTGCAGATCTTGGCCGAGGGTGAGCGTGGCACGCGCCTCGGACATGGCACGCGGTAGATCAGACGGATCGCGCACCGCGCGCCCGACCGCCGCGCACAGCCTGGCCTGCCGCGGCAGCGCATCGCCGGCGGCCATGCGGACGAGATGCGCAAGATTTGGCGACGTGTCATCGGTCTGTCCGGCCAGCAGCGCACACAGCGCTCCACCGACCAGACCGAAAACACCATGCCCCACTTGACGAATAAGCCCGTCGACCACCTTGGCCGCCGAGTCGACCCGCCGAGGATCCACCGCGATACATGCATATTCGTGATCGGCGGTGGCCACGCCTGCGGCTCGCATCCTGGCCTCGAGCAGTCCGCGATCGACGGACTGATTGGTGCCGAGTTGATCGAGCAGCAGTTGTTGCGCGCGAAGAGCGCCGGCCACATCTTTCTGTTCCCGGATCAGACAAAGGCCCAAAACCGTTGGGGCGCGTTCCATCACGGCTTCGATCAGCACCTCGGGGACACCTCCAGCGCCGATGGTCAGCCGACCCCAGGCGGTCCCCTCGACGAGCACAGGCGCCTCCGTCGCCGCATTCGTCTCGGTCGGCTCGACACGGCCGGTGTCGACGACGACCCTGCCCGCATAATCGCTGAGCTTGACCCAGGTCCCCAACGTGGTGCCGATCTGTTCGATCAACTCGCTCAGCGAGGCGCCACGGGCCAACGCCTCCGACAAGGTCCGGGAGATCTCATCGGCGTGGCGCAGCCGGGCAACCGAACGATCGATGAGTTCGCTGTTGACCGCCTCGGCCACTTCGGTGAAGCGCAGCGCAGGTTGCAGTTCGACGACCGGCAGACCGACATCGCGGGCTTCGTCGACCATGTCGGCAGGCACCTCCTCAAAGGTGCGGCCCACCTCGAACAGCAGCCCGGCGACACCACTTTCCGCCAGCCGGCGGACGTAGAGCCGCCGTCCGACCTCGTCGACCCCGATGAGCCCGACACCGTTGGTCAGCAGGATCTCGTCGCCGCGCAGCAGCGGAGCGATGTCATAGAGGTCGGCGGTATGCACCCACCGAACCGGGTGGTCGATGTGATCGTCGCCGCTGAGCAGCACCGGACGCGCGGGTTGCAGCACCGGATGCTCGAGCACCTGCCGAAAAATCAAGGACATAGGACAGTATGTCCCACACGATGGGCCGAAGTTAGGACATTACGCCCGTTGCTGCACGTCACCACCCGTCGCATGCTGGTGCGACACCGAATGGTCGGGAGCAAAAATGAGCACACTCGTCACCGGCGGCCGCGGATTCGTCGGACGCCATCTGGTCGATCAGTTGCTGGCCGAAGGCGCCAAGGTCGTCAGCTACAACCGCGACTTCGCGGTCGACCCCCGCGACGGGCTCACCGTCGTGCAGGGCGAGCTGTTCGATATTCCACGCCTGACCGAGACACTGCGTCAGCACAGCGTCGAACGCATCATCCATACCGCCGGGCAGAGCCACCCCGGTGTCTCGATCGAACTGCCGTGGACCACGTTCAAGGCCAATGCCGAGGGCACGCTTGCGGTCTACGAGGCCGCCCGGTGCACTGGGCGTGCGCCGCATCGTGAACTTCTCCTCGGAGTGCGCGCTGGGCAATATCGACCCGGGCGCGCCGGTCGACGAGAACGTCACCCGCGGCCGACGACGCCGTACGGGGTGACCAAGGTCAGCGGTGAGTTGTTCGGCGCCGTGTACAACTCGCTCTACGGCATGGAGGTCGTCTCGCTGCGCGTCACCGAGGTCTTCGGCCCGGGACTGTGGATGCCCAGCCTGCTCGGCGACATGATCCGCTCCGGACTGCGCGGCGAGGTATTCCGTCTGCAGGCCGGCGGCGACCATCCGTTCCAGTTCGTCTACGTCGCCGACGTCGCCAACGCGGCAACGCTGGCATCGACCACCGGCACGCCGGCACAGCCGGTCTACAACGTGTCGGGTGGCCGTCAGGTCACGGTCGCAGAAACCGCACAACTGCTCGCCGAACGGATTCCGGGCAGCTACTACGACATCGGGCCCGGATTCCTGCCCGACTGGGACCGCCAGGGCGCCTACGACCTGTCCGCGTCGTCACGCGACCTCGGCTACACCCCGGCGTGGACGCTCGAGCGCGGCCTCGACATCCAAATCGATTGGCTGCGCACCCAGGAGCCGACGCCATGACCACCGAGCCGTTCGCTATCAAAGGATCACCATGCCCGACATGACCGACCGCATCGCCCTGGTGACCGGCGCCGCCTCCGGAATCGGCTTGGCCACTGCCGAAGTGCTGGCCCGCGAAGGCGCCGACGTCGCGCTGTTGTCACGTCCCGAGGACGATCTGGACAGCGCGCGGGACCGCGTCGAACAGTACGGCGGCCGCGTGATCACCGTCGCTGCCGACGTGACAGACCCCGCGGCGGTCAGGTCCGCGTTCGAGCGGGTGGAGTCCGACCTGGGCCCCATCGATGCGGTCCACAACAATGCGGGAATCTCGATCGTCTGTCCACTCACCGAGACCACCGACGAGGTGTTTCGGCGGCTGGTGGACACCAACCTCGCCGGCTCGTTCTATGTGTTGCGAGAGGCCGCACGCGTCATGCAAAGTCGTCGCGCCGGGGCGATAGTCAACACAGCATCCGAACTGGCCATCATCGGCCAGACCGGCTACGTCGCCTACACCGCGACCAAGGGCGCGATCCTGGCGATGACGCGCAGCGCCGCGGCCGAGCTGTCGTCGTGGAGTATCCGGGTGAACGCCGTCTGCCCCGGCACCACCAAGACCCCGATGTTCCTCGCGGAGTTCGACGGTGTCGACGACCCGGCCGCCGAACTCGCCGACAACGCCGCCAGCGTTGCGATGCGGCGCGTCGCGGAGCCCGCCGAAATCGCCGAGGCGGTGGTATTCCTGCTGTCGCACCGAGCCGGGTACATCACCGGCACCCATCTGATCGCCGACGGCGGGCGCACCGGTTGTGTGCCTGCCGGGTCCATCGGCGTCGCAACCCCGTAAATCGCCCTCACCACCGGAGAATCACCATGACCGAACCCGCATCAATCCCCCCGCCATCCCGCCCGCAGACCCGCCCTCCGACGTCTCGGCTCGAACAGCTCGGCTACTCACAGCAGCTCGAACGCAGACTCAACATCCCCGAGGTCGTCGGCCTGGCGATGGCCGACGTCTCGCCCACCATGGCGGTGCTGTTCCTCTCTGCCGGAGTGTTTTTCGTCGGCGGGACCTTCTCGATCGGTGCGGGGCTGATCCTGTCGGTCATCGTGGTGCTCATCGCCTTGTGTCTCGGCGAACTGGCCGGGATGTTCCCGATCGCCGGCGGCATGTACTCGCTTGTGCGGCGTGTCCTGCCGGGACCGCTGTCGTGGATCACCATGTTCAACTACCTGATTCAGGGCGTAGTGATCCCGGCCAGCATCGCGCTGGGAATGGTCGCTTCCTGCGAGACCTGTTCCCCGGTCTGGGATTACCCGACACCGTGATCGCGATCGTGCTTGTTGGCGCTCGCCACCGCCCTCGCCCTGACCAAGGTGGAGATCGGCGCATGGGCGACGGCGGCGATGGTCGCTGGTGGAATGCGTCGTGCTCGGCATCATCACGGTCGCGGCGCTTCTGCATCCTCATCAACAACTGAGTGAGGTCACCTTCCATCCGGCCTCTCTCTGAGCAACGGTGAACTGGTGGCGGTGGGCTTTGCCGTCATGCTCGCCACGCTGGCACCGGCCTTCAACGTCATCAACGGATACGACGCGGCGCTCGGCTTCTCCGAAGAGCTCAAGGGCGGTGAGCAGCAACATCGCCAAGGCGGTCATCATCTCCGCGGTCCTTGCATGTGTGCTGATCATGGTTCCCGCTGATCGCGGCCGTGGTCGCCGCGCCCGATCTGAAGGAGTTCTTCAACGCCCCCGCACCGGTCATCTACTCGGTGCAGGCATCGCTGGGCGACCAAGGCCCGCATCATCATCGACATCGGCGTCATCGATCGCTCTGTTCAACGCGATGCTTGTCGCTGCTCATGTATTTCGGGCGGGGCGTCTACACCACCGGCCGCGACGGCGTCTGGCCCGCGACCGGTCAACCGCGCCCTCGCCAAACTCAACAAGTTCCGCGCTCCCGGTACCGGCATGCATGGTGCTCGCCATTCCCGCGGCCGTCCTGGTCTTCACCTCCGCACTGAACTTCCTGATCATCTTCGCCGGAACGGTGATCGCCGCCGTCTACTTCTGCATCGGCCTGGCCGCGCTGTGGAGCCGCCGCAGCATGCCCGACGAACCGCGCGCCGTACAAGATGCCGCTGTGGCCGCTGCCCCCGCTGTTCGTCGTCGGATTCACCGGGCATCGCGCTGGCCACCCAGGAGACGCAGTACCTCGTCGCCGAGGTCATCCTCATCTGCATGGCACTCGCCGCTGGGCAGGATCGCATGAAGTGGTCGCCGCGTCCGATCGGTGCCGCAAACGCTCGAGCTCCGTGGCGCGCGGTCTCGACCCCGTCAACGACCGACCCTGATCGCGTATTGCCACCTCGTGCACGCCCTGGATACCGCACAAGAGAACGAAGTCTGACATGACAGAGATCGACGCCGCGTCCTCGTATCCAGCACATGACGTGGGAGGAGATCGCGGCGGCCGCAGACGCCGGCACACCGATCGCCATCCCCGTCGGCGCCACCGAGCAGCATGGCACGGCATCTTGCCGGTGTGCACGGATTGGGTTCTGCCCGCAACGATATCATGCGGCGAGGCGGCCCGTCGACGCGACCTGGTCGTCGGGCCCCTTCCTCCCCTTCGGATACCGCAGCAGGCCCGGGAAGCGGTGGCGGCCAACACTTCCCCGGGACGGTCTCGCTGCGTGCCACCACGTTCATGAGCGTCTCGAGGACGTGCTGACGAGCTCAACCGCATCGGATTCCGCAACATCCCCCTGTACAACTGGCACTTCGAAAACGCCACTTCGTCTACGAGCCCGCGTATCTGGTCTCCGAGCACAATCCCGGAACTCAAGATCGTCGTGATCGAAGACGTCTTCCCCGAGTTCACCCCGGAGCGCAGCACGCGATCTGGCCCGACGAATTTCCCGGCGCTGGCACTCGAACACGCCGCGGTGATCGAGACGTCGCTGTGGATGCACTTCGAACCGTCGGCCGTGCGCGGCGACCGCATTGCCGCCGACGCCCCCGAGCGCGTGGTCAACCACGATGTCGTGCCCATCGACACCCGCATGTCGACGGCGAGTGGCTCATTGTCGTCGCCGGTGACCGCCACCGCCGAGAAGGGCCGCTGATCACCGGTGGCTCGTCGAACGACTGATCGGCATTCTCGAGGAGGAATTTCCCGCCCAAGGCGGCGCCAAGAGCAACAGCGATGGCCAACGGGAGAGCGCCAGGGCGTGACCGTCAGGAGCTGATTCGCCGCTCTTGGCGCACCGAGTCGATCAGCCACCGCAGCTGCTTGTTGACTTCGTCGGGCCGCTCGAGGATCGCGCAATGCCCGCCGGACAGTTCCACGAATGCCGCCAGATTGGGTGCGGCGGCGGCGATTCGGCGCGAGGAGACCATCGGCAACAACCGATCCTTCTCGCTACCGATGACCAGCGTCGGCACCGTGAGGTTTTTCAGCCCGATGTGACGCGGCCCGAGGGAATCGACCAGCGAGCGCGCCCAGCCGCCCCGCCCTGCAGCGGGTGTCGCGGTGAACAGTTCGTAGACGAACTCGGCGACGGTGGGATCGGCATCGCGACCCACCGCCATCGTCGATACGAATCGCCGGCTGGGCCGGTCCACGGCACGCAGCAGCGGTGCCGCACCGAAGGTCTTGAGAAGTGTTCCGGCCGCGAGCACCCTGGCGTCGACCAATGGCGGTGGCACCGGCACGAGCTTCACGTTCCGCAGTAGGTCACCGGTGGTGGTGTTGATCAGTGCCACGGCATCGGCACGCTGCGCCACACTTTCGGGGTGACGTTCGGACCACGAGGTGATGGCGATGCCGCCCATCGAGTGCCCGGCGATCACCGCCCGTTCACCGGGGGCGAGTGTGGTCTCGAGCACCGCGTCCAGGTCGGCGGCCAGGTTGTCGATGCCGTAGCCACCACGTCGCGGCGGCACACCGCTTCGGCCATGCCCACGGTGATCGAAGGCGATGACACGATGGTCCCTGGCCAGATCCGCGATCTGATACGCCCACACCCGGAGCGCACAGGTGATGCCGTGTGCCAGCACGACCGGGTAGCCGTCCGGGGGCCCGAAGACCTCGGTGTGCAGACGCACACCATCCCTGGAGCGCACGGGAATCACGCGACCGGCGGGCAGTGCCTCGGCCGCGGCGAATCTTCTGGCCTTCCGGCCACCCGCCTGGCCACGTCCCATGCGTGCTCCAATCGACCACGGCAACGCCGCCTTTGACAACAGGGTAACGCCGGATGACGAGCAGACCCGCCACCACCCGCCGTGATCCGCAGGCCGATCAGGCCGGCCCGGCCTCGATCAGGCGATACGGATGATGCAATCCCACCGTCCGCGACGTCCGCAGCCCGGCGGCAGACAGTAGCGACTCGAAATGGCGTTCGTCACGTTCCTGGCCGGTGAAGGCGAACATCATCGCGATGTCCATCAACGATGCTTCCAAAGTCCCTGTGTCGGCCATCATTTCGACGATGATCAGCCGGGCACCGGGGTTCATCGCACGCCGGACGTTGGACAGGATCCGCCGGCAGGACGCGTCATCCCAGTCGTGCAGGATGAATTTCAGCAGGTAGAGGTCCGCTGACGGCAGTCGGTCAAAGAAATCACCAGGTTGGCCCGTCATCCTGTCGGCCATCCCCCGCCGCCGCGCCTCCCCGGCCACACCGGCCATGACCTGCGGCAGGTCGAGCACGACGCCGTGCAGTTCCGGATGGCGCTCCAGCAGCCCGGCGACGAACGCACCGTCCGCACCGCCCACGTCGATCGCCAGCCGCGCTTCGCCGATGTCGATCGCGGTGACCGCTTCATTGATGACGGGTGTTGACAGTTCGGTCATCGCCGAACTGAAGAGCCGTGCTTCATCTTCGTGTTGCGCGAAGTATTCGAATGGAGTGCAGCCGAGGACGTCCTCGGCATGGTTCCTGCCGTGCAACACGGTGTCGGTCAGGCGCAGGCTCGGGAGCCAGAAGGCCTCGCTCGGTCCCGCCTGGGCATAGTGCTTCAACGAGAACGCAGAATCACCACGGAGGACATCGAGCATTGCGGTACCCGAGAACTGACTCGTGTCAGGCTCGTAGGTGAGAAAGCCCATCGCGGTAGCCGCCCTCAACAGGCGGAAGGTCATGTCGGGATCGCTCGATACGCGATCGGCGACCTGGCCTGCAGACAATGGCCCTGCCCCGAAGTGCTCGGCCACGGACAACGACGCCAGCGTACGAGTCACCTGAGTTCCCCAACCGGCCATGATCAGCCGGTAGACAGCGTCGTGCTCCTCGCGGGTAGCCGCGTTCGACTGTTCCATTCCACATCCCTTCGACGAGGACGATCGCCGCGTTGCCAGCGTTTCGGGTTTCTCAACCCATTGCCCGCCGGGAGCGGCCTCAACGCCTTGTCCAACGCATACCACGGCGAAAACCGTTGGTATAAGCAAAGTCTTGCGAACGCATTCGCAGAACTTATCGTCGATCGTGGGCCTCGAGGAGGAGTTGCCACACAACTCGGTCCATCGCAGACACGGTGAGGGCTCACGGAACTCCGATGGCGATCAGCACCGCACGCCGCGGCTGGCATCGGGGCATGTTAAATGGTGCAGGACGACGAGAGGAAGGCCGCGATGCGCGCGATACAGATTGCCCGGCTCGATGGCCCCCGGGCCGCGGAAGTCGTCGAGATCGACGAGCCTGCCGGTGACGGCGCAGTCGTCGTCGACGTGCATGCGGCCGGCGTCGCCTTCCCCGATGCACTGCAATCGCGCGGGCTCTACCAGTACAAGCCCGACCTGCCCTATATCCCGGGTGCGGAGCTCGCGGGTGTGGTGCGCAGCGCACCCACCGGGTCTCACCTCGCGGCGGGCGATCGCGTCGCCGGTTTGACGATGCTGTGCGGCGCCATGGCAGAGGTCGTGGTGTTGCAGCCGGAATTTGTTTTCAAGCTGCCGGAAACGGTGTCCTTCGAAGCCGGTGCGGGCCTGTTGTTCAACGATCTGACAATGCATTTCGCATTGCGGACGCGTGGCCGCCTGGCCGAAGGTGAGACCGTGCTGGTGCACGGCGCTGCGGGGGGCATCGGCACGTCAACCCTGCGCCTGGCACCCGCGCTGGGGTCGAGCCGGACCATCGCGGTCGTCAGCTCCGAGACCAAGGTGGAGGCCGCCAGGGCAGCGGGTGCCTCTGACGTGGTGCTCGCCGACGGCTTCAAAGACGCGGTCAAGGACCTGACGGACGGCCGCGGCGTCGACATCGTCGTCGACCCTGTCGGCGGGGACCGCTTCACCGACTCCCTACGGGTGCTGGCGCCTGGCGGACGTCTGCTCGTGATCGGCTTCACCGGCGGCGACATTCCCACGGTCAAGGTCAACCGGCTGCTTCTGAACAACGTCGACACCGTCGGGGTTGGCTGGGGTGCGTGGACGCTGTCGCATCCGGGGTATCTGCGCGAACAGTGGGCCGATCTGGAGCCGCTGCTGGCGTCGGGCCGGGTGTCGGCTCCCGAGCCAGAGGTCTATCCGCTCGAGCGCGCGGCCGAGGCCATCGCGTCGCTCGAGGACCGCAGCGCCAAGGGCAAGGTCGTCGTCAAACTCCGTTGATGCGCGGCGAAGGTCGCGTTCGTACAGTTCGACATCAAAACAGCGGATCGTTGACCACACCGGCGACACATCCGTAGGCTCAGCGGCCGTGCAGCCGGCCGTGAGTCGCCAGACGGACGCCATGTCGGTTCCCGAAATCGGCATGTTGGTCGAGTGGGATGTGCCGATCGCCATGGATGACGGTGTGGTGTTACGGGCCAACGTTTTTCGCCCGGATGATCGGACGACACATCCGGTGGTCTTGAGTTGCGGCCCGTACGGCAAGGATCTGGCCTTTCAGGACGGTTACCCCGACGCCTGGGCCGCGATGGTCCAACGCCATCCCGAGGTGGCGGCGGGATCGTCGAACCGCTTCCAGTCGTGGGAGGTCTGCGACCCCGAAAAATGGGTGCCGGACGGGTATGTCTGCGTCCGGGTCGACGCCCGCGGCTGGGGCCGCTCACCGGGATATATCGATCCGTGGAGCACCCGCGAGATGGTCGACTTGCGCGACTGCATCGAGTGGGCGGGCACCCAGCCGTGGAGTTCCGGCAAGGTCGGCCTGCTCGGCATCAGCTACTACGCAGTCAACCAATGGCAGGTGGCCGGTCTGAATCCGCCGCATCTGTCGGCGATGATCCCGTGGGAGGGCTTTTCGGACTTCTACCGGGAACTCAGCTATCACGGCGGCATCGCAAACGACATGAAGTCGGTCTGGTATCGCCGCACCGTCACCACGGTGCAGCACGGCCGTGGCGAGCGCGGATTCGTCAGCGCCAACACCGCAGAGCTCGTCGCCGGGCCCGAGACACACACCTATGTCGACTTGGAGTCCGAGAGAGCCGACTTTCCCGCCGAGATCGACTCGCACACGCTCGACGACGGGTTTCATCGGGAACGTTCGGCGGTGTTCGGCAGGATCACGGTGCCGTTCCTCTCGGCGGGCAACTGGGGCGGTTCGTCGCTGCATCTGCGCGGCAATGTGGAGGGGTTCGTGCGGGCGGCCTCGAACCAGAAGTGGTTGGAAATCCACGGCCGCGAGCACTGGACCGAGTTCTACACCGACTACGGAATCCGATTGCAGAAACGATTCTTCGACCACTTCCTCAAAGACGCCGACAACGGCTGGGACACCCAACCCCCGGTCATGCTGCGCATCCGCACCGTCGACGGCGACTTCATCGACCGCACCGAAAACGAATGGCCCATCGCCCGCACCCAATGGACGAACTGGTGCCTCGACCCCGCCGCTTCGACGCTGTCCACCGAGGCGCCGATCACCGAGCGGCGGACATCCTTCGGCGCCATGGACGGCCCGGGAGTCACGATGACGACCGCGCCGATGGCTGCCGACACCGAGATCACCGGCCCCGTCGCGGCCACCGTGTACGTGTCCTCCACGACGTCGGATGCCGATATCTTCTTGGTTCTGCGCGTATTCGACCCCGACGGCAACGAGGTGGTACTACAGGGCGCCGTCGACCCCCACACCCCCATCGCACAGGGCTGGCTACGCGCATCACACCGCGAACTCGACCCCACCCTGAGCACCCCATGGCGACCCTGGCACACCCACACCCACCCCCAACCCCTGACACCCGGCGACATCTACCGACTCGACATCGAGATCTGGCCCACCTCCATCATCGTGCCCACCGACCACCGCATCGCCCTGACCATCCGCGGCACCGACTACGAATACGACGGCCCCGCCACACAATTGAGCCACTTCAAAGGCTCAAAACTAAAAGGCGTCGGCATCTACACCCACGCCGACCCAACCCACCGCCCCACCGCCATCTACGGCGGCACCACCACCCTGCACACCGGACCCCAACACCCAGCCACGCTGCTGCTCCCCCACATCCCACCCGGGGACGACGCCGGCTGATGTTGGTCGACTGGGACGTGCCGATCGCGATGGACGATGGTCTGCTCCTGCTCGCCAACGTGTTTCGCCCCGATGATGATGCAGCGCATCCGGTGCTGCTGGGTTACGGCCCGTACGGCAAGGATCTGGCCTTTCAGGACGGTTACCCCGACGCCTGGGCGGCGATGGTCCAACGCCATCCCGAAGTGGCGGCGGGATCGTCGAACCGCTTCCAGTCGTGGGAGGTCTGCGACCCCGAAAAATGGGTGCCGGACGGGTATGTCTGCGTCCGGGTCGACGCCCGCGGCTGGGGCCGCTCACCGGGATATATCGACACCTATGCCATGCGCGGCAAAGGTCCCGCTGAAGGGCCGATATCAGCTCGACGAGAACGGCGAGCCGGAGATCAAAATCGACCTCGGCTTTCGTGAGTTCACCCAGGAACTGCCGCCGGAACTGTCCGAGGTGGACGCCGCCATCGAGCACATGGACCGGGTCGGTCTGGACGTGGTTGCCGCTTCGGTGGCCCCGCCGCTGATGCAATATCTGGCGGCAGCCGAAGACGGACTGAAGATCTCACAGGTGATGAACGACTCGATGGCTGAAGTGACGTCAGCACATCCCGAGCGGTTCCGTCCCCTGGCCAACGTCCCCCTGCAGGACCCCGAAGCCGCCGCGAAGGAGCTGCGGCGGGCGATGCTCGAACTCGGCTTCGCCGGCGCCCAGATCAGTACCCAGGTCGCGGGACAGAACCTCGGCGACAAAGACCTGAGGCCGTTCTGGGAGGCGGTCGCCGAACTGGACGCCTTCATCTTCTTGCACCCGTCCCCGCCGCCGCTGGGCCTGCGCGAAGGACGAATCAACCGCCACGATATGGGCAACTTCGTCGGCCTCCCGATCGAGAGCGCGTGTGCTCTGGCCTCGTTGATGTTCGACGGAGTCTACGAGGACGTCGGAAACATCAAGACATGCTTCGCGCACGGAGGCGGCGCGTTTCCCTACATCCTCAGTCGGTGGGAGCACGGTTACAAGGCCCGCCTGGAACCGGACAAGCCGCCGATGAAGAACCCCTATTCCTACATGGACTCGGTGTACGCGGACTCGTTGACCCACAGCCCGAAGGCGTTGCGGTTCCTCGTCGAGATCATCGGCGAGGATCACGTCATGCTCGGCAGCGACTATCCCTTCGACATGGGCGTCGACGATCCCGTTGCGGCGATGCACGAGGCCATCGAGGCCGGGCCCGTTCGAGAGAAGGTTGCCGGGCTCAATGCTGCGAGACTTCTCGGCCCAGCCGGCTAGGTGTTCTCGCCGACCGGCGAGTTCCGGGTCACGTCAATCGGATTGCCGCGCAGAGCCTGCGCGCTTCCTACAGACCGTGGTGCGCCGTGAGGAACTCGGCCGCACGTTCTCCGATCATTACGCAGGGAGCCATGGTGTTGGCGTTGGTTATCTGCGGCATGATCGAGCCGTCGGCGATCGTAAGGTTCTCGATTCCGTAGACCTGCAATTCGCCGTTGACTACCGACATCTCGTCGCGGCCCATCTTCGCTGTACCCGCTGAGTGATTGAAGGTAGATGCCGCGTCACGGACGAAGCTCTCGAGGTCATCATCGGACAATCTGCCGGGCAGAGCTTCTCGTTCGACGAAATCGCGAAGCGGAGCGGAGTTGCCGATCTCGCGGCAGAGTTCCACCAGCCTGACCGCGGTCTCGCGGTCTGCAGGATCACCAAGCGTGTTGGACTCAATCCGAATGGGATCCTGCGGATCGGGCCCGGTCAGCCGCAGCCGCCCTCGGCTCTTCGGGTGTGAGATCGCCGCATGCATAGACCAGCCGGCGGTTGGCACCCCAAACCGGGCGGCGACCTCGGGAGTCGTGTACGGCACCTCAATCTGCCAGATGAATGTGTCGGAGCTGCGCAAGCCCGGCATGGTCTTGCCGAAAACGACGACTTCAGACATGTTGTTGCGGGGCGGCAGCAGATCCTGGCATTCCCACACGCAGTCAAACGCAACGTGATCCTGATAGTTCTCGCCGACACCCGATAGATGCTGAACCACCGGAAACCCGGCAGTGCGCAGACCGGCTTCGTCTCCAATGCCGGACTGCATCAACACCTTTGGAGTATGAATCGCACCCAGCGACAACACCACTTCGCGGTTGGCTTCGATTCTGCGGACCTGGCCGTCGTACCAAATCTCCACTCCGGTGGCCCGGTTCCGGTCGAACGTGATCCGCTGGGCCAGGCACTGGGTCAACACGGTCAAGTTGGGGCGGTCCATGTAGGGGAACGTGTAGGTCCTGAAGATTGAGGCACGCTTCCCGTCGCCGATACACGCATCTCCGATGGCGGTGCCACCATCGGACTCCATCATCTGCCCGTTCGAGTGGTCGAAGGCCGCGATACCGATCGATTGCGCCCCCTCGCGCGTCGCAAGGGCCAGCGGATGCGGATCTGAAGCGGGCGCGACGAACACCGGCCCACCGGTGCCACGGAACTGCGGATCGGGACAGCCCTGCCAGTCTTCGATACGAAGATACGTGCTCAACACCGCGTCGTAGCCCCACGCGTTGTTACCCGATTCGGCAGCCCATAGGTCCCAATCGTCCTTGTGCCCGCGCGCCCACGCCATCGCGTTGACGCTCGATCCGCCGCCGAGGACCTTGCCCATCGCCGGAGAGATGGTTCTGCCGTTCAGCGACGGGATAGGGTCGGCAATGAAGCCCCAGTCCCGTTCGGAGCCAAGGTTCTTCACCCATAGACTGGGCTCGGCGACCTCGAGAACCTCGTCGGAGCCGCCGGCCTCCAACAGCAGCACGTGGACGTCGGGGTTCTCGGCGAGCCGGCGAGCAACGACTGAGCCCGATGATCCCGACCCGCACACGATGAAGTCATATGTTCGTTTCAGGGATTCAGCCAGGCGACTCTGATTCGCCCAAACTCGCTCAGCCAAGCCGTGATCGCCTTGGGCCGATCGCTTCAATATCACTGTTGTTCTCCATGTTCAGCAGTCCTATGGCGTCTTGATGTGTTCATCCAGGCCGGTTCAAGCACGGTCGCTCGGCCATCGGCAACCGCCTCTTCAACCAAAACAGGGTCACCGCGAAAACAACTGGCCCGATTACATATCCGGCCGCGCAACTAACTCTTGACGGCGTAACCCTTCGGCATCAGGACAGTCTTGAGCTGACAGAACGCTTCAACGCCCTCGGGGCCGAGCTCCCTGCCGACGCCCGAGTTCTTGTACCCACCGAACGGTGTACGGGGATCGACGCTGTACCAGTTGATGCCGTATGTGCCGGTGCGGATCTGGGCGGCGATCTCGATGCCCCGCGGCACATCGGTGGTCCATACGGTGCCGGCCAACCCGTACACCGAGTCGTTCGCGATGCGGATCGCGTCGTCGTCGGTGTCGTAGGCAATGATGCACAACACCGGGCCGAAGATCTCTTCCTGCGCGATGGTCATCTTGTTGTCCACATCGGCGAACACGGTCGGCTGCACGAAATACCCGCTGTCGAGACCTCGGGGCGCCCTCCGCCGCATACCAGTCGCGCGCCCTCCTCGATGCCTTTCTTGATGTAGCGCTCGACGCGGGTGCGCTGTGTCGCCGAGATCATCGGCCCGACCTTCGCGGCAGGGTCGCTGGGCAACCCCACTGGGAGTGTTTCGACGAAATTCTTTACCGCGTCCACTATCTCGTCGTAGCGCGAGCGCGGCGCCAGTATCCGCGTCTGGGCCACGCAGCCCTGCCCGGCATTCAACAGGCCCAACGAGACCAGCAGCGGAACAGTCGCGCCGAGGTCGGCGTCCTCTCGCACGATCGCCGCGGACTTACCGCCAAGCTCCAGCGTGCATGGCTTGAGCATGTCGGCGGCGCGTTTGCCGACTTCCCTGCCGACCGCCGAACTGCCGGTGAACGTGAACATGTCCAGTCCCGAATTCGACGTCAGAGCCCTGACCAGTGTCGACCCCGCCAGGCACCACCGACAACACCCCGTCGGGCAGGCCAGCGTCGGCAAAGGCCTGCGCCAGCGCGTTCACCGCCAGCGGCGTCTGGGCAGCCGGCTTGAGCACCACCGTGCAACCGGCCAGCAACGCAGGTCCGAGTTTGTTCGCCGCAAGCAATAGCGGCACGTTCCACGCCACGATCGCACCGACCACCCCGATCGGTTCCTTGGACACGATGGTCTGACCGTAAGAGCCCGCTGCGGATCTCCCTCCACGTGACGTCCTGCACCGCACCGGCGAAATAGCTCAGCGACTCCAGCGCGCCCATCCATTGGAGACCCTCGACAACGCTGGGCGGGGCGCCGGTCTCGTCGGCAAGCAGCTTGGTGAACCCATCTTTACGTTCTTCCATCAGCTTGACCGCCGCGCCGATCACGGCTGCCCGCTCCGCAGGTGAAGTGGCCGGCCACGGCCCGTGGTCGAAGGCGACGCGGGCCGCTGCCACCGCGGCGTCGACATCGACCTTGGCCGCCAGCGGCACCTTCCCGACGTACAAACCAGTCGCGGGCGAATGGACCTCGATGACATCGCCGGTCGACGGCTCGACCCACTTTCCGCCGATGAACAGCTTGTCGTACTCGGCCGCAATCTGCACGCCATCCCGCGGCGAGCGTCCATGTCGCTCACCGACCGAAGATGTACCCATAAGAGATTCCTATCGAAATTGGTTGTTGCAGCGCTCAATCCCAGGGTCGGCCACGCTGCACGTCATCGGGCTACTGTTAACAACGCCATTCCGGTGTGATTATCGTCATCGATATCCGCCGTCAGCACAGTGTGTTTGCCACCGCCGCTGTGCTGCATCATGCATCGGCAGGCACGGGCCGGCTTGTATCGTTTGTCGTCGCTGAGGCGTTGCGCGCACTTTTCAGACGGTCCACTCCCGGGTTGAGGTAGCAGCCCCTACCGCTGACCAAAATGCCGACTTCGACCGATGTGGTGATGTCGGCCCCGACGCCAGAGCGGCCCGGCAGCCTCGCGCTCGTCACAGCACGCGACCCTGTCGCGGACTGCAAGAGCGGCAGACTGTACCCGAACGTGTTGTAGCGCTGTTAGTCTCGATAGGCCGATCAACCGCGTCGCGTTACTCGCGGATTGGTCCGCGAAGGGCGAGGTTTCTCGTCACGCTGCGTCAGGGGTGCGTGTTAGACCGCATCTACAGCGGCGGAGCGCAGTTCACGAACCAGTCGCTCGGTCGCCACGGCGACCAGCTCGGCAGCCTGGTTGATCGAGCGCTGCCGATCCGGCTCCAGCTCGCTGAGCGAGTAGACGCCTGCGAGTCCGGCGGCACGCACCTCGGCCGGATCCAGCGTCGACACACCGGTGACGGCGAACGCCGGCACGCCGTACTCGCCCGCCCGCCGGCTGATCCCGACCGCGGCCTTGCCGCGTAGCGACTGATGATCGAGTGAACCCTCGCCGGTGATGACCGCGTACGCGCCGGGCAACTGGTTGTCGAGTTGGGTGCGGTCGAGGATCACATCGATGCCGGGCCGCATCTGCGCGCCGAGCACGGCGAGCGCGGCGAAACCGACACCCCCCGCGGCTCCGGCGCCCGGGGCGTTCCGATGGTCGATTTTCGTCTGTCTCCCGACGACGTCGGCCCAGACACGAAGCGCGCGATCCAGCTCCATCACCTGAGCGGGGCTCGCACCTTTCTGCGGCGCATACACATACGCCGCGCCAGAAGGTCCGTACAGCGGGTTGTCCACGTCGACGGCGATTGTCAGTGTGGCAGAGGTGAGTTCGGGATGTAGCCCGGTGATATCTAGTTCGGCGGCGGTGCCGATGTTCTGTCCCGACGGGCTCAATCGGGCGCCGTCCCGGTCACGCACCGTCGCACCCAGCGCCGTCAGAAAACCGGCACCCCCATCTGTGCTCGCGCTGCCCCCCACACCGATGATGATGTCGCGGCATCCGTGGTCGAGCGCCTGCGCGACCACGGCGCCGAGACCGTGACTGGAGGCCGTCATCGGCGCCGGCTCACCGCAGGGTAGCCGTTGCAGGCCACAGATTTCGGCCATCTCGACAACCGCCGTCCCGCCGCTGCGGGCATATGCGGTCTGAACCACCTGTCCCGTCGGCCCCGTGGCATAGACGGGAACCCTGGTGAAGCCCGCGGCCAGAACCGTTTCCAGCGTCCCCTCGCCGCCGTCGGCTACCGGGCACTGCACCGTCGTGAGCGTCGGGTCACCCCGCCGGACACCCACGGACATCGCCTCAGCGGCCTGAGTGGCCGTCAGCGATCCCTTGAACTTGTCGGGTGCGATGACCACGCGACCGCCCATCAGATCCTCCCGCCGCCGGTACCAGTGATATTCCGTATCGTGGAATATTTATTTCGTCGGCTGTCACGGTGTCACAGTTGCCCGGATACCGTCAAGGACTGTTCGGGAGCCACGACGTGACGGCATCGCCGTGCTGGGATCCGGGTTGGGAATAGTCCTTTGCTATGTCTTGATTCGGCGCCGAGTTCGCGATCCGGCCGGCCCGGACGGCCACTCCGATGCCGCCACGCACCCTTGACAACGGCCGGTGGGCTGCGTTGAATATTCTGTATATCGATATTTTAATTCCATAATACGGAATTTCAGCGAGTTCAGACATTGCCCCGTGGCACCAGCACAGAAAGGACACCGGCGATGAACGCCGCCTACACCGTCAACTGCTCGATCCTGCTCACCGAGCTACCGCTGCTGGACCGACCGCGTGCGGCGCGAAACGCCGGATTCGAGGCCGTCGAGTACTGGTGGCCCTTCCAGTCCCCGACGCCGCCCGACGCCGAGATCGCCGCCTTCATCGGCGCCATCCAGGACGCGGGCGTCCAGCTGACCGGCCTCAACTTCGCCGCCGGTGACATGCCTGCCGGCGATCGCGGGATTCTGTCCGACCCCACGATGACCAAGACGTTCCAGGACAACGTCGACATCGCTGTCGGGATCGCCGAGACGCTGGGAACGCGCGCCTTCAATGCGCTCTACGGCAATCGCTCCGACGACCACTCTGCCGCGGCCCAGGACAATGTCGGGGCGGAGAACCTGGCCTACGCCGCCAGGGCGGCAGACCGCATCGGCGCCACGGTGCTCATCGAACCGGTGAGCGGCGCACCGCGCTACCCCCTCATCACGGCCGCCGACTGCATCCGCGTGATCGACCGTGTGCACAAAGAACACGGCCCGACGAACCTGCGGCTCCTCGCCGACCTGTACCACCTTCACGTCAACGGCGACGACGTCGGTGCGGTGATCCGCGACCACGGCAGCCGGATCGGCCACGTCCAGATCGCCGATGCGCCGGGCCGGGGTGAGCCGGGCACCGGCGAGATCCCGCTGCCGGGCTACCTCGAGCAGCTCAACGCACAGGGCTATCGGGGATACGTCGGACTGGAATACAAGCCCACCAGACCCGACACCTTCGAATGGCTTCCCCGAGCCGACCGGGGTGCGCAGTCCCAACCACAAGCAGAAACGAGGATTTCATGAGCACAATCGCTTTCATCGGGCTGGGAATCATGGGCAGCCCCATGGCAGCCCATCTGGTCAAGGCCGGCCACACGGTCATCGGCCTGGACACCTCCGCGGAACGGATGGCGCCGTTGGTCGAGGCCGGCGGTAAGGCTGCCGAATCGATCGAGCAGGCGGTCAAGGACGCCGACGTGGTGGCGATCATGGTCCCGGACTCGCCGCAGGTGCAGAGTGTTCTGTTGGGCGACAACGGCGTTTTCGCCTACGCGCAGCCGGGCACCCTGGTGATCGACTTCTCCTCGATCCGGCCCGACGTCACCATGGAGTTCGCCCGGATCGGTGCGGAGCGCGGGCTGCGGATCCTCGACGCGCCCGTGTCCGGCGGTGAGCCCGGCGCCAAGAACGCCACGTTGTCGATCATGGTCGGCGGCTCCGCGGAGGACTTCGCCGCGGCCAAGCCGATCCTCGACACGGTGGGCAAGACCATCGTGCACGTCGGCTCCAACGGCGCGGGCCAGACCGTCAAGGCCGCCAATCAGCTGATCGTCGCGGGCAATATCGAGCTACTCGCCGAGGCGCTGATCTTCCTGAAGGCCTACGACGTCGACATCAACGCCGCAGTCGAGGTGCTCGGCGGCGGGTTGGCCGGTTCGGCTGTCCTCAATCAGAAGGCCGAGAAGATGTTGCAGCGCAACTTCGAGCCCGGCTTCCGAATCGCGCTTCACCACAAGGATCTGGGCATCGTCACCGCCGCCGCGCGCGAGGCCGGTGTCGCGACACCGTTGGGCGCGGTTGTCGCACAACTGATGGCCTCCGCACTGGCCAATGGCGAGGGCGGACTCGATCACTCGGCTCTCCTCTTGGGTGTCGAGCGGCTCTCCGGCAAGGGAAGCGAAGGGACGAAATGACCCGGATGCGCACGGTCGACGCGGCCGTCAAGATTCTCGAGATCGAAGGGGCGACAACCGCCTTCGGGCTTCCCGGGGCTGCCATCAACCCGTTCTACTCGGCGATGCGGGCCCACGGCGGCATCAAGCACGTCCTCGCCCGGCATGTCGAAGCCGCCAGCCATATGGCCGAGGGCTTCACCAGGGCCGCGCCGGGCAACATCGGCGTGTGCATCGGCACGTCCGGTCCGGCAGGTACCGACATGATCACCGGGTTGTACTCGGCGTCAGCGGACTCCATCCCGATCCTCGCCATCACCGGCCAGGCGCCCGTCGCCAGGCTCCACAAAGAGGACTTTCAGGCGGTCGACATCGCCGCCATCGCAGCACCCGTCACCAAGATGGCGATGACCGTGCTCGAGCCGGGGCAGGTCCCGGGCGCGTTCGCGCAGGCGTTTCACCTGATGCGGTCGGGGCGGCCCGGTCCTGTGCTGATCGATCTGCCCATCGACGTCCAACTGGCCGAGATCGATTTCGATCCCGAGTCGTATCAGCCGCTGCCTGTGTACAAGCCGGCCGCGTCACGGGCGCAGGCCGAGAAGGCGATCGACATGCTGGTCTCCGCCGAGCGGCCACTGCTGGTCGCCGGCGGCGGCATCATCAACGCCGATGCGTCGGAGCTACTGGTCGAGCTGGCCGAGATTCTCAATGTGCCGGTGGTGCCGACGCTGATGGGGTGGGGCACCATCCCCGACGATCATCGCCTGGCGGCAGGAATGGTCGGCCTGCAGACCGCACACCGCTACGGCAACGCGACGATGCTCGAGTCCGACTTCGTCTTCGGAATCGGAAACCGGTGGGCCAACCGTCACACCGGCGGGCTCGACACCTACCGCAAGGGACGGCGTTTCATTCACGTCGACATCGAGCCCACCCAGATCGGCCGGGTGTTCGCCCCCGAATTCGGGATCGTGTCTGACGCGAAGGCGGCGCTCGAGCAGTTCGTCGCGGTCGCCAAGGAGCGGCGCGCCGCAGCCACGCTGCCGGACTGGAACAGCTGGGTCCAGGACTGCCAGGAACGCAAGCGCACGATGCATCGCAAGACCCACTTCGAAGACGTTCCCATCAAGCCCCAACGCGTCTACGAAGAGATGAACCGGGTCTTCGGCCGCGATGTTCGCTATGTGACCGCGATCGGGTTGTCACAGATCGCCGGCGGACAGTTCCTTCAGGTGTACCAACCGCGCAACTGGATCAACTGCGGCCAGGCCGGGCCACTCGGGTGGACGGTGCCCGCCGCGCTCGGCGTGGTCTCCGCCGATCCCGACGCCACCGTGGTCGGCCTCTCGGGAGACTATGACTTCCAGTTCCTCATCGAGGAACTGGCGGTCGGCGCTCAGTTCAACCTCCCCTATGTCCATGTGGTGGTGAACAATTCCTATCTCGGGTTGATCCGCCAGGCGCAAAGAGCCTTCGACATGGACTACTTCGTGTCGCTGGCCTTCGACAACATCAACGCCCAGGAGTCCGGGGACGACACCATGCCGAAGGGCTACGGCGTCGACCACCTCCGTGTCGTTGAGGGGTTGGGCTGCAAGGCGATTCAGGTCACGGAGCCTCAGGGTATCGGTCCCGCTCTGGAGCGGGCCCGCGAACTGGCCCACGAGCACAAGGTTCCCGTGGTGGTCGAGATCTTCCTGGAGCGGGTCACCAACATCGCGATGGGTACCGAGATCGACAACGTCGTCGAGTTCAACGATCTCGCCGAAACACTCGCCGATGCACCGACGGCCGAGGCGTTGCTTCTGCTCGATTAACCGGTCGATCCCGGCTGGCTAGCCCGCGGTATCGCTGTCGAACTCCGACGCGATATCGCGGGCTACTCGTTTCAGCAGCGGCGTCGCCTTCGTCGCGGACTTCAGGGTGAGTCGCGACGCCGGACCCGAGATCGAGATTGCGGTCAAGGTGGGCGCGTCGGGCACCGGCACGGCAAAGCACCGCACGCCGATCTCCTGCTCGCCTTCGTCCACGGCATAGCCCCGCGACCTGCTCAGCTCGATATCCCGCACCAGGGCCTCCGCAGTCGTGTACGTGTTCTCACTGGCGGCGGGCATTCCCGCGCGCTTCAGAAGTGCGAGCACGGTGTCGTTGGGAAGCTGCATGAGCAAGGCCTTGCCGACCCCGGTGGAATGCAGGTGGACCCGCCGGCCGACCTCCGTGAACATCCGCATGGCGTGCGGCGACGGCACCTGGGCGACGTAGACCGCCATGTCACTGTCGAGGACGGCCATATTGGCACTCTCACCCGTCCGCTCCACCAGTTCGGTCAGGTGCGGACGCGACCACGCGCCGATCAGCCGCGCCGCATTCTCGCCCAACCGAATCAGCTTGGGCCCCAATGCATATTGGCGGTTCTGCAGCTGCCGCACATACCCCATCGACAACAGTGTCCTGACCAGGCGATGAATGGTCGGCTGCGGCAGCTCGGCCCGAGCGGCCAGTTCACCCAAGGCCATGCTGCCGCCCGAGCTGGCCATGATCTCCAGCAACTCGAAAGCCCGCTCGACGGATTGAACACCGGACTTGAGCGGCGAGTCTTCCGCCACCGCTGGACCTCCCAAACCTCGATCGAGCCAAAACGATTCAGCCGTTGGCTCCGCGAAACGACAAGCCTATTCCGTATGGCGAAATGTTTCGAGGGTGCCCCGGCAACGAGTTCCAGCGGTGGCCCGGCATGGGTTCCGGCGGACGGTGATTGGATCCTGGCGACTGTATGCTATGAGCGCGGGGCCGGCCCCCGCCCGAACGTCGACCAGGAGGGCGAGTCATGATGCACGCGTCAACTCACGCCGACGCTGACGGTGTGCGTGCAACCGCCGCGCGGACGACGGGGTCACCCGTGGAGCGCCCTGCGCCGCTGCGGCAAGCGGTCTTCGAGGCCCTCGTCGAGATGATCATCACCCGTGAACTGCAACCGGGTCAGCATCTGATCGAGAAGGATCTGGCGGCGTCGCTGGGGGTCAGCCGCCAGCCCGTCCGGGAGGCGCTGCAGCGTATGCACACCGAGGGCTGGGTGGACCTGCGCCCGGCGCTCGGCGCATTCGTCCACATTCCCACCGAGTCAGAGGCAGATCAGCTTCTCGCCGCGCGCAGCATCCTCGAGGCGGAGTCCGCCAAGCTGGCCGCCGAGCAGGCGACCCCGGAGCAGATCGCCCATCTATGGGAGCTCCAGCGCATCGGTGAGGAGGCGCTGGCGGTGGACGACCAGGAGGTCCTCGTGTCCGCCAACGCCTCGTTGCACACCTACATCGTCGCCATGTCAGGCAACAAGGTCCTTGCCGATCTCAGGGGCTCGGTCGAGCACCGGGTGCGGTGGTACTACCTGCCGATCGCCCAGGTGCGTTCGAAAAACGCCTGGGAGGAGCACGCCGAGTTGATCGAGGCGATAGCCAGCCGTGACGGCGGCCGCGCCGGCGCGCTGATGCGCGTACACACCGAGCGCACCAGGGGCATCTATCAGGAGCAGAGACGGCAGGAAGCGGCCGAGAGGATCGGCTGAAACCGATCCCCCCGGCCGCTCGCGACTGTCGTTAGTCGGCCGCCAGGGTCGGCGACAGCGACTTGTCGGTGACTGCGCTCGTCCTGGTCGCGGGCTCCTCGCGGCCCGGCTGCCGGAACAAGGCTGCGATCCCGGCCGATACCAGAGCACTCGCCGCAGCGAGCCAGTACGCACCGGTGTAACCCCAGGCGTCAATGACGCTGGCGCCCACCCCGATCCCCACAACCGAACCCAACAGCTTGGAGCTGTAGATCAGCCCGTAGGTGCTGGCGTTGTTGTTCTCCCCGAAGTAATCCGGGGTCAGGGAGGCGAACATCGGGTAGAACGCCCCGCCGCCGAAACCGACGAGGAATGCGAAGCAGAGGAACCCGAACTCGTTGTGCGCCTTGCCGGTGTAGAGCAGCCCCACCAAGGACACCGCCGATACCAGCAGCACGATAAGCAGGGTCAGCTTGCGCCCGAGCCGGTCCGATATGTAGCCCGTCACCGTCCGACCCGTGCCGTTGATGATCGAGAGCACACCGGCGGACGACGCCGCGATCAGCGGACCGAAGCCGAGGTCCTTGGCGAACGGCACCATGTAGCTGATGCCGAACAGCGAGACGCCGGCGCTGATGCCCAGCGACAGCCACATGAGCGGCAGCATGCCGGTCTTGATGGCCTCCTTCGTCGTGAACTGCTTGACGGCGGGCGGGTTCTTCTTCAGGCTTTCCGCGCCGGATTTGCTGCTCGCCCACTGCACCGGATCGATATCCGCGGGCCACCAGTTCTTCGGCGGGTCCCGGAAGAACCAACCACACCCGGCGACGACCACCAGCATGAACACTGCCACCAGATCCAGGACCCACGCGTAGGTCGAGGGATGCAGCGCGTAGCTGAAGATGAAGATGAACGGCACGGCACCGTAGGCGAAGCCGCCGTTCACGAAGCCGGTCTTGCCGCCTCGCCGCTCGGGATACCACTTACCGACGAGGTTGATACACGTCGCGTAGACCAGTCCCGCGCCGATGCCGCCACACACAGCGAAGCCGAGGTAGGCGAGGATCAGGTTGCCCTGGGTGATGCTGGCGAATCCGAGCGCCGACAGGACTGCGCCCGCCAGCATGGCGGACTTGGCCGAGAGAATGCCCTTCTCGCGGAGCTTTCCCGCGGGGAACGCGATACCCGCCTGGAAGAAGGCCCAGATGGACAGCAGCCAGAACGTCTGGGACATGCTCCAGTGGTGCGCGTCTCGGATCGCCTCTTCGGCGGCGCCATAGCCGTACTCGTAAACACTGACGGCCATCATGGCACCCCATGGCAGCCAGACCATCCACGCCCGGGACCTGCCCAGAAGCTGGTGGTCGGTCTCACCGACGCGATATACTCGGCCATTCGCGTCGGTGACCTCGCGATAAGTTGCGATAGTTGACGACATCCTTAGTATTCTCTTTCTACGAATGAGGAAGGCTCACGCGTCGATATCCTGGCGCGCGGGTATCGCGACAGACCTCGGAGCGCTTACCTGGCTCCACATGGGTGCCAGCCCGTGTGAAGGTTTGTGTGACGGGCGCATAGCCGTAGCGCGCGTCGCATGAAGTGGGTGCATGGCGATAGCGATCAGTATCAGCTTCACCGGTGCTCCGAGGTCTATCGCATAAACGTGTGATCCTTTCGCCGGCGGGCCAGCGGCCCGAAACGGTTTGGTAGCCCGACGATGTCGGGTTCTGTCACTCAGACGACGCCGGTATTCCTGAACAGCTCGAGTTGCTCGGGCGTATAGCCGAGCTCTGCGCAGATCTCGTCGGTGTGCTCACCGAGCAGTGGCGCGGCGACGATGTCCACCGGGGAGTCCGACAGCCGCAGCGGAGAGCCGACGGTCTTGAACGGACCGCGCACGGGATGGTCGACGGTGACGATCGCACCCAATTCGGTGAGCGTCTCGTCCTCGATCAGTTCCTTGGTGCTGAGCACCGGACCACACGGGATGCTGAGCGCATTGAGGGCCTCCAGCGCCTCCCATTTGGTGTGCTTCTCGGACCAGTCCTCGATGAGAGCGAACACCTTGTCCAGCTTGGGAAGTCGGTCCTCGGGCCGGATCCAGTCGGGATGCTCGGACAGGTCGGGCCTGCCGATCAAGCGCGCCAGCGCACCCCAGCCCTGGGGCTGCACGATGACATAGATGTAGTCGTTGGGCCCGCCGCCCTTGGTCCGGACCGCCCATCCGGGTTGGCCGCCGCCGGACGCGTTCCCGGAGCGCGGCACCTCATCCTTGAAGTGCTCATTCGGGTATTCGTGGAGCGGACCGCTGACGAGCCTTTGCTGGTCGCGGAGCTTGACCCGACACAGGTTCAGGACCGCCTCTTGCATGGCGACCTCCACCCGCTGTCCGCGGCCCGTATTGGTCCGCTGGTAAAGCGCGGCCAAAATCCCTGAGACGAGGTGGATTCCGGTGCCCGAGTCGCCGATCTGGGCGCCCGTCGCCGTCGGAGGGCCGTCCTCGAAACCCGTGGTCGCCATGGAACCGCCCATCGCCTGGGCGATGACCTCATAGGCCTTGTAGTCGAAGTACTTGCCAGGGCCGAAACCTTTGATGGAGGCATAGATCACGCGGGGATTGATGTCGCGCAACCGATCCCAGGTAAAGCCGAACCGATCCACGACGCCGGGCCCAAAATTCTCGACGAGTATGTCGACGCCGGCCACCAGATCGGTGAAAATCTGCTTTCCTTCTTCGCTCTTCATATTCACGGTGATACTGCGCTTGTTGCAGTTGAGCATCGTGAAGTACAGGCTGTCGGCACCCGGGATGTCGCGAAGTTGATTCCGGGTGACGTCTCCGGTACCCGGCGCCTCCAGCTTGATGACGTCCGCGCCGAGCCACGCGAGCAGCTGCGTGGCCGACGGACCCGACTGGACATGCGTCATGTCGAGGACTCGCACGCCGTCCAATGCCTTACCCACGGCGGTCCGCCGGGATGAAGGTCGTCAGAAGCGAAGTGGGACGCGGACGATCGCAATAGCGACTCGGCTCTGAGGGATCCGAATCCACGACCGTGGGGATCTGAACCATGATTCAATTTCCTTAACTCGCAGGCGGTCGCTCCGTCGTGAAGGCTCCCGTAACGCCGCCCTGGACTGTGGGCCGAAGAAGCTTGTCACAACATTGCATACCGTATGAGATAGACAACAGTGTGGTCCACGCAACAGGGCTTGTCCAGCATTCGACAAGTACTCACAGACTTCTCTCTCAGGGTGTCCAGGAAGTCCCGAAAATCCGGTCCCCGGACCGGTCGTCAGGCGCCTCGGCGGCGGCCGGCGGACCGACCCCCCCGACGTTCTGCGCAGCGCGAATCGGCCCCTCAACCGACCGACGAGTCGCCGCAGATTCCATTTGCGCCAAGAAGCCGTCGTGGCATTGCGCGTGGCACCACGATCCGGCTCATCCCATGAGTCCCATGAACCGCGGGTACTCGAATTAGATTGCGCCTCACATGTTTTCGACGCGTCTTGCCGTAGGAAGCCAAGTCCCGCCTGGGGCGCCTCTCCGCGCGGTGTTATCAGTCGCTTGTTTTGCTGACCTCAGTGATCGACAACTCCTCGACAACCGGCTCCGGCGGCCGACCTCACGCCCACCGCCCAGCCGAAAACCGACACCACCAAAACCCCTGTCAAGAGGCTCCAGGAAATTGGCAGGAAACTGGGGGCTTGCGTTCAGATTGTATGGAGTATACGTTTCACTGTGATGTCGGTTACTTCCTGACGAGATGAGTGGCCGGCTTCACAAACGCCACATCGTATGCAGTATTCGATAGCAGCGACGTGCTGTGCCGGGTCCGGCAGGCGGTCACTGATCACCGGGTGGTTCGACCCCGACGTGAAGGCGTCGAAATCCGCGAAATCAAGCGATCACACATAAGGGGACCTGTCTTGAAAAAGGCACTCGAAGGCGTGCGCGTCCTGGACATGACACACGTTCAGTCGGGCCCGTCATGCACCCAGATCCTGGCCTGGCTGGGCGCAGACGTGGTGAAGTTGGAGGCTCCCGCGGGCGACGTCACACGCAAGCAGCTGCGCGACGTACCCGGCGCCGACAGCCTCTACTTCACGATGCTCAACTGCAACAAGCGGAGCATCACGCTGAACATGAAGTCCGCCGAAGGCAAGCGGATCTTTGCCGATCTGGTGCCGCGCTTCGACATCCTCGCCGAGAACTTCGGCCCCGGCGCGATCGAGCGCATGGGCTTCGGATGGGACGAGCTGCAGCGGATCAACCCCCGGCTGATCTTCGCCTCGATCAAAGGCTTCGGCGACGGCCCCTACACCTACTACAAGGCCTACGAGGTGATCGCGCAGGCGATGGGCGGGTCGATGAGCACGACCGGCTTCGAAGAAGGCCCGCCCATGGCCACCGGTGCGCAGATCGGCGACTCGGGCACCGGCATTCACACCGTGGCAGGCATCCTGGCCGCCCTCTACCAGCGCGAACACACCGGCCGCGGGCAACGCGTGACCGTCGCCATGCAACATGCGGTGCTCAACCTGTGCCGGGTCAAGCTGCGCGACCACCAACGACTGCAGCGCGGTCCGCTGGGCGAATACCCCAACGACGAGTTCGGCGACAGCGTGCCGCGGTCGGGCAACGCGTCCGGCGGCGGGCAGCCGGGCTGGGCCGTCAAGTGCGCGCCGGGGGGACCGAACGACTACATCTACGTGGTCGTCCAGCCCGTGGGGTGGGAGCCGATCGCAAGTCTGATCGGCCGTCCCGAGTTGGCGATCGACCCCGAGTGGAGCACCCCGCAAGCGCGGCTGGACAAATTGGACAAGATGTTCCAGCTGATCGAGGAATGGACCATGGGCCTCGGAAAATGGCAGGCGCTGGAGACGCTCACGGCCCACAACATTCCCTGCGGCCCCATCCTTTCGACCAAGGAAATCATCGAAGACGAATCGCTTGCAGCCAACGAGATGGTGGTCCGGGTGGACCACCCGGAGCGCGGCGAGTTCACCACCGTCGGCTGCCCCATCAAGCTGTCCGACTCCCCCGTCGACGTCCACCGCTCCCCCCTGCTGGGCGAACACAACGAGGACGTCTATGGCTACGAACTCGGCCTCGGCGATGACCTGCCGGCACTGAAGGCGAAGGGAGTCATCTGACGATTCCGCCCCCAAAACAGAAGACAGTCGGCAGTATACAAACACAAAAGGAGATTCGACCAGCATGAATGCACCAGCTCAGTCGGCATACCGCGAGGTAGTCGACGATAACGGCCGGGTGTATCGGATCGGCGAGACCGACCGAGACATCCTGGGACGGTCACGCGTCTGGATGGTATGGCTCCCATGGATCGCGATGATGGCCATCAGCTCGTCCGAATACGCGTTCACCTCGGCCGAGGACACGCTGTCGGAGGCACACGGGTGGCACGGCGCCCACATCTTCTGGCTGCTCGGCGTATGGGTGCTCTTCCAGGCCGCGGTGGCCTTCCCCGCCGGTCGACTGCGGGAGAGCGGCAAGCTGTCGGCGCGCTCGGCGATGATGATCGGCGCCGTCGGCGCATTACTCGGCTACATCTCGCTGGCGTACGCCCCGCACGTGCTTCTCGCGTACCTGGGCTTCGGTTTCTTCGGCGGCGGCGCAGCCGGCTTCGTCTACGCGACCTGCATCAACATGGTGGGTAAGTGGTACCCCGAGCGCAAGGGCGGCAAGACCGGTTTCGTCAACGGTGGCTTCGCGTACGGCTCGGTCCCCTTCATCTTCCTGTTCACCAGCTACATGGATCTGGAGAACTACCAGGGCCTCCTGTTCGCGGTCGGTATCTTCCTGGCCGCACTGGTCGCGATCAGTGGCTTCTTCTTCAAGGATCCGCCGAAGAACTGGTGGCCCCCGCACGTCGACCCGCTCCGCGTCAACGACGACCCGAAGATTCGCCGTGCGTTGAAAAAGAACCCGCCGGCGGTCAAGCAGTACACCCCGATGGAAGCCATCAAGACCGGCATCCTGCCGTTGATGTGGTTCGTTCTGCTCTGCACTGCCGGCATCAACATCTTCGGCATCGCGATGCAGGTGCCGTTCGGCAAGGAGATGGGCTTCGCCGGCGGAATCGTGGCGCTGGCGATGAGCCTCAAGGCCATCATCAACGGCACCGGCCGCGGCGTGATCGGCTGGATCTCCGACCGGTTCGGCCGACGGGACACGCTCATCATCGTGTGTGTGGTGCTCGGCCTGGCCCAGTTCGCGGTCTACTTCTCCGGGTCGCTCGGGAGCATGCCGCTGTTCCTGTTGGCATCGATGGTCTCCGGATTCGGCGGCGGCGCGATCTTCCCGCTGTTCGCCGCGATGACTGCCGACTACTTCGGAGAGAACAACAACGCCACCAATTACGGCCTGGTGTACAGCTCGAAGCTGGTCTCCGGCCTCGTCGGCGCCGGCCTGGGTGCGGTCGTGGTCGACACGTGGGGGTACGGCGCCGCGTTCATGATCGCCGGTTCGGTCGGCATCGTCTGTGCCTTCCTGTCGATCCTGCTGAAGCAGCCCAAGCTGAAGCAGCCCGCGCCGGTGCAGCCGACCAAGCCGACCAAGCAGACGCAGGTCGAGGACAGAGAACTGGCGCTCGACTAGCGGTCCACCGGACACCCCGGGCGAGGAGACCTTCTCTACAGGACTTCTCGCCCGGGGTGTCTGCTTTTCCCCTGTCGGGGTATGCCATGCAAATGCCGCGCACGGTTGTTACGCCTATCGGCTGCAATATACCGACGTTCGGCGGTTTATTGCATACGAAAGCCTGTACCCTGAATCCCGCAGCAAGCCACCGGTCGAAGGATGGTCATGTCACTCCCCACCCCAAGCCCGCCCAAGCGCGGTCAGGCTGCGCAACATCATGCGCTGGCCGACGGAGCCGCGCGGCGCGTCCAACGTCCGGCCCCGCTGCGCCAAGCCGTCTACGACGCGATCGTGGAGCTGATCGTGCACGGCACGCTGCAGCGAGGCCAACACCTGGTCGAGAACGAACTCGCCGAGTATCTCGGAGTCAGCAGGCAACCGGTGCGCGAAGCATTGCAGCGCCTGCAGACCGACGGCTGGGTCGACCTGCGTCCTGCGCAGGGTGCGTTCGTACACATGCCGTCCGAGGACGAAGTGGACCAACTGCTCGGTGTCCGAACGGTTCTCGAGACCTACTCGGCTCAGCTGGCCGCGCAACACGCCACCCCCGAGGACGTCAACGGACTGTGGGAACTACAGCAGGACGGGCTCAACGCGCTGGCCACCAACGACTCCGAAGCGTTGGTGGCGGCGAACGCCGCCCTGCACGCGCGGATCAACCTGCTGGCCGGAAATACCGTGCTGGCCAGGCACATTGGGCTGGTGGAACGCCGTTGGCGCTGGTACTACCTCCCGATCGCGCAGCCGCGCGGCCACGACGCATGGACCGAGCACGCGGAACTCATCAAGGCGATCGCCGCCGGGGATGCCGACGAAGCGGGCAAGATCATGTACCGGCACGCCGACCGGACCCGTGAGGTCTACCACCGACAGCGGACGGCGAAGTCAGACGCCGAATAGCGAAATCCGTTCAACCGCCGGTCAACACGGCAGCACCTCGCCGGACGGGATCCGTTCGATTCCTGAATAGACGTTCATCGATGAGCCGCGCAGAAATCCGATCAACGTCATTCCCATCTCCCTGGCCAGGTCGACTGCCAATGACGACGGCGCGGACACCGCGGCCAGCGCCGGAATTCCGGCCATCACCGCTTTCTGCACCAGCTCGAAGGAAGCCCGGCCGCTGACCATCAGCGCCGTTCCGGTCAGCGGTAGACGACCCTCGTCGAGCGCCCAGCCGATCACCTTGTCCACTGCGTTGTGCCGGCCGACGTCTTCGCGTACGCACCACAAGTTTCCGCTCTCGTCGAACAGCGCGGCGCCGTGCAGTCCGCCCGTGCGGTCGAAAACCCGCTGTGCCGCGCGGAGTTTCTCCGGCAAGGTCGCGATCGTCGCCGCACTCAGTCGCAACGGATCGCGATCCACGTGCCATCTGCTGATGGTGCGCACCGCATCGAGGCTGGCCTTACCGCACAAACCACACGACGACGTCGTGTAGAAATTGCGCTCCAACGACACGTCCGGCATCGCCACGTCGTCAGCCAGAACCACGTCGAGCACGTTGTACGTGTTGCCGCCGTCGGCGGTCGCGCCCGCGCAGTACCGAATCGCGGTGATGTCGGAGTCGGCCGCGACCACGCCTTCACTGACGAGAAAGCCTCGGGCAAGGTCGAAGTCATTGCCCGGAGTCCGCATCGTCACCGTCAGCGGGCGCCCGCCCACCCGGATCTCCAGAGGCTCCTCCGCCGCCAGAGTGTCGGGACGAGCGGTCGCGACGCCGTCGACCAAGCGCACGACTCGATAACGGTTGGTTACCCGTCCCATCGGCGTCTCCGTTCCCGCGAATCCGTGCGTCCGAAGCCTGGACAAGTGATCCACGTCATAGTTATAGTTTTAGCATACTGTATGCAATCGGCTTGGAGGCGCTCATGCCCACATCCACCAACGGAGCCGCGGTCGCCGAGATCCGGGATCTGCACGGACGTTCCTACCGGGTCGGCGAACAACCGCAAGACATCATGGGCCGCCCCCGGGGATGGATGGTCTGGCTGCCCTGGGTCGCGATGGCGGGGATCAGCGTGCTGCAGTACGGCTACAGCGTCGCCGCCATCGCACTGCACGCCACCGCCGGATGGAGTGCGACGGGGGCCTTCTGGGTGCTCGCGCTGTGGGTGATGTTCCAGGCCTGCGCGGCCGCGCTCACCGCGACATTGCGCCACCGTTCGGCTGTCGTACCGTCGCGCGCCATGCTTCTGGGTGCCCTCCTGTGCTCTGCCGGTCCGCTGACGCTTGCGTTCACCGACGGATTCTGGCCGGCGGTGCTCGGATATTCGGTGATGTGCGGCAGCGGTGCCGGGATCGTCTACGCGACCTGCACTTCCACGGTCGCGAAATGGTTTCCCGAGGCACGGGGTTCGCGAATCGGCTATGTCAGCGGGGCGTTCGGCTATGGGGCGGTGCCGTTCATCGTGTTCTTTGCTGCCGGTCTGACTCCCGCGAATCACGCCGAGATCTTCACAGTGGTGGGCCTTTGCATCGTGGCTGTCGTGGCCTTCGCCGGCTTCTTCTTCAAGGATCCCCCGCAGGGCTGGTGGCCACACGATGTCAATCCCAAACTCTGGGCCGTCGACAAGCGCCTGAACCGCAGCCTGCAGCGTAACGCTCCGGCGGTACGGCAGTATGCGCCGGGGCAGGCCGTCCGGACGGCTGCATTCGTGGTGATGTACTCCATCATGGTCTTCGCCGCCGCCGGCTTCCTGCTGGCAGTCGCCTACGTGCCCATCGTGGCGATCGCCAACGGACTGAGCCCGGTGGTCGCAGCAGCGGCGCTCGGCCTGCTCGCCGTCGTCAGCGGCGCCGGCCGCGCCGTCGCCAGCCACGTCTCCGATCGATTCGGCCGGCGTGAAACACTCAGCGCCGCACTGCTGCTCGCCGGCTGTGCACACCTCGGTCTGGTGTACTCCGCGTCGATCCAGCACGCCGCGCCCTTCGTCGCGTTCTCTGCGCTCAGCGGATTGGCCGGCGGTGCCTTCTACCCTCTGCTGGCCAGTCTGGTCGCCGACTATTTCGGCGAGCGCAACGCGGTGCGGAACTTCGGTCTCGTCTACAGCGCGAAGGCGTTCGGCGGGCTCATCGGGATCGGGTTGCCCGCATTCCTGGTGTCCTCGCCCGCATTGATGGACGTGTTCGTCGCCGCCGGGCTGATCAGCCTGTGCGCCGCCGTCACCACACGCCTGCTGCACCGGCCCGGACACCTGGTGACCCGGTTGGCGCGGTAGCCGCGTCAGCGCCGCGTCCGGGGAGAATATCGACCACTAGAGCCGCGTCCGCTTGTGTGACCGAAGCCACACCGGGCGAATCGAGCGCGTGGTGTCGGAGCATCGTTGCTACATAGTGGGCCCTGTTCCCCGAGACACGAGGAGCGCGATGACGACAACATCCCGAGCAACGGCCGGCAACGGAATTGTGACCCGCGACGAACTGGTCGGGCGCGCGCACGAGTTACGGCCACTACTGCGTGACTACTCCGCCAAAGCCGACTCGCAGCGCGGCCTGCCCGACGCAGTCGTCACCGCACTGATCGACGCCGGGATGTTCCGGATGGTCGTCCCGAAGCGGCTCGGCGGTTACGAAGCCGATTTGCACACTGTCACCGAGGTGGCCGAAATTCTCGGCGCCGGTGACGCATCGGCGGCATGGGTCGTCTGTCTCGGCGCCGTCGCCACCTCGCTGGCGGGGCGGGTATCGGCGCGGGCGCAGGACGAGATCTTCGGTTCCGACCCCGATGCGCGAATCGCGGGCGGCAGTGTTCCAGGGACGGCCGTACGCGTCGAGGGCGGCGTGCGGATCACCGGGCGCTGGTCGTACGCCTCGGGCTCGCTCCACGCGACGTGGGCCTCCATCGCGGCTGTCGTGATCAACGAGGGCGGTGAGGTGACCGACGCGCTGATGGGTTTCGCACGCGCTCCCGAGCTCAGCATCGAGGACACCTGGCACACCGTCGGAATGCGCGGGACCGGCAGCAACACCTGGGTCGCCGACGATATCTTCATTCCCGACCACCGGCTCGTGTCACTGGCCGCGATGACCAATGACACCTGGCCCGCACCGACGGACGAAGCTATTTTCGACATCCCTTTCGTGCCGGTTGCAGTGGCGATGCTGCTGCCTTCTCTGCTCGGGTGTGGGCGCGCGGCACTCGACCTCGTCATCGAGAAGGCTCCCCAGAAAGCAAAGCAGCACACCATCTTTAGCAGGCAGAGCGATTCTGTTGGCGTTCAGATCAAGCTCGCCGAGGCAGCATTGAAGCTCGAGACAGCACGCCTGCACACCTTCGACATCGTCGACAGGCTCGACGCCCTGGCGTCCGGCGCAGATCTGAGCTATGCCGACCGTGCCCGAATGCGGGGTCAGGCGGGCTACGCGGCCCAGCAAGTGCTCATGGCGATCCATGAGCTGGTGAACGTTCACGGCGCGGGCAGCTTCGCCGAATCCAGTCGCTTGCAGCAGATCTGGCGGGACGCGAACACCGCAGCGCGCCACGCGGGTATCGACGCGCTGGTCGGCAACGAGGTGTACGGCAAGTCGTTGCTGAGCGTCGAGGAGCGTATCTCCGAAATGGTCTGACGGACCTCGGCGTGGCGCCGCCCGCGCCGTCAGCGCAGAAGCGCCGCGGCGTCGGCCGCCACCGGATCGAGATTCGTTGCGCCAGTGGCTATGAGCTCGAACAAGCGCCGCTTCATCCGCGGATCCCAGAACTTTCCGATGTGATCGGCGACCGCGGCCGCCGCCTGGTCGGTGTTCAGATGACCGAAATGGGCCGCGATGTCGTTGGCCATCCTGATCTCGGCCGGCCTCCCCTGCGTCATATCAGTCCGCCAGTCCGGCGGCCAGCACACCGGCTATCGCCCGCTGATCGTCCTCACGGAGGCCGGGATGAGCCAACGCGACCTGAACGGCCGTCACCTTGTACTCGGGGCAGTTCGTCGCCCAGTCGGAGTTCTCCGTCGTCACCACGTTCGCGCCCGTCACCGGGTAGTGGAACGTGGTGTACACGACGCCGGTCGGCATCCGGTCGGAGATCTTGGCGCGGAGTTTCGTTGCGCCGACGCGGCTGGCGAGTGTCACCTCGTTCCCGTCGTTGATACCCCGATCCTCGGCGTCGTGAGGATGGATCTCCAGCAGATCCTCCTGATGCCAGGCGACGTTGGCGGTACGGCGGGTCTGGGCACCGACGTTGTATTGGCTCAGGATCCGGCCGGTGGTCAGGATCAACGGGAAGCGTCGGGTACTGCGTTCTTCGGTGGGCACGAAAGGCGTCGCCATGAAGCGGCCCATGCCCCGCGTGAACGAGTCCACGTGCATGATCGGCGTGCCGTCGGGACTATCCGCGTTACACGGCCACTGGATACTGCCCATCTGGTCCAGCCTGTCGAACGACACGCCGGCGAATGTCGGTGTCAACGTGGCGATCTCGTCCATGATCTGGCTGGGATCGTCGTAGTGCATGGGATAGCCCATGGCCGTCGCGATCTGACAGACGATGTCCCACTCGTGCCTGCCGCTCTTCGGCTTCATCACCGCTCGCACCCGGTTGATCCGGCGTTCCGCGTTGGTGAACGTGCCGTCCTTCTCGAGGAACGATGCGCCCGGCAGGAAGACGTGGGCGAACTTGGCGGTCTCGTTGATGAACAGGTCCTGGACCACCACCAACTCCATCGCGGCCAGCGCGGCGGTGACATGCCCGACATTCGGGTCGGACTGCGCGATGTCCTCACCGTGGACGAACAGGGCCCGGAAGGTGCCGTCGATCGCGGCGTCGAACATGTTCGGGATGCGTAACCCCGGCTCAGGCAGAAGTGCTGTCCCCCAGAGGTTCTCGAATGTCTGACGCACCGCGTCGTCCGACACGTGCCGGTACCCGGGGAGCTCGTGCGGGAACGATCCCATGTCGCAGGAGCCCTGCACGTTGTTCTGGCCCCGTAGCGGGTTCACGCCGACGCCGTCCCGGCCGATGTTGCCGCACGCCATGGCCAGATTGGCCATACCCATCACCATCGTCGAACCCTGGCTGTGCTCGGTCACGCCCAGGCCGTAGTAGATGGCCCCGTTCGGTGCCTGCGCATAGAGGCGGGCGGCGGCGCGCACATCGGCGGCCGGCACGCCGGTGATGGTCTCGACCGCTTCGGGGCTGTTCTCGGGGCGCGCGATGAATGCCGCCCACTCATCGAATCCCTCGCACCTGTCGGCCACGAACGCGCGATCCACGAGGCCCTCGGTCACCACCACATGGGCCATCGCGTTGACGACCGCGACGTTCGTGCCCGGCTTCAGCTGCAGGTGGTGATCGGCCTCGATGTGTGGTGAACGCACCAGGTCGATGCGACGCGGGTCGACCACGATGAGGTTCGCGCCCTGGCGGAGCCGCTGCTTCATCCTGGATGCGAAAACCGGATGCCCGTCGGTCGGATTGGCCCCGATCACCATGATGACGTCGGCCTGCGCCACGGACTGAAAGTCCTGGGTGCCTGCCGACTCTCCGAAAGTCTGCTTCAGTCCATATCCCGTGGGTGAGTGGCAAACCCGCGCGCAGGTGTCCACGTTGTTGTTGCCGAACGCGGCGCGGACCATCTTCTGCACGACGTAGACCTCTTCGTTCGTGCACCGCGACGAGGTGATCGCGCCGATGGCACCGGAGCCGTGTCGTTGCCGGATCTCGAGCATCCGGCGCGCGACGGTACCGATGGCCTCGTCCCACTCGACCTCGCGCCAAGGGTCGGTGATGCTCTCACGAACCATCGGGCGCAGTACGCGGTCGGGATGGGTCGCGTAGCCGAAGGCGAATCGGCCCTTGACACAAGAGTGGCCTTCGTTCGCGCCGCCGTCCTTGTACGGCACCATGCGGACGAGTTCGTCACCGCGAAGTTCGGCCTTGAAGGAGCACCCGACGCCGCAATAGGCGCACGTGGTGATCACCGATCGGGACGGCATACCCAGTTCGATCACCGAGCGTTCCTGCAGCGTGGCCGTCGGGCACGCCTGCACACATGCGCCGCAGGAGACACACTCAGAATCCATGAACGTCTCGCCCGCGCCCGGCGACACCTTCGAATCGAAGCCCCGGCCCTCGATGGTGAGTGCGAACGTGCCCTGGACCTCGTCGCAGGCACGCACACACCTAGAGCAGACAATGCATTTCGACGGGTCGAAGTCGAAGTACGGGTTGCTCTGGTCGGCGACCGCGTCGAGGTGGTTCTCCCCGTCGTAGCCGTAGCGCACCTGACGCAGGCCCACAGCCCCTGCCATGTCCTGCAGTTCGCAGTCGCCGTTGGCCGAGCAGGTGAGGCAGTCGAGCGGATGGTCAGAGATGTAGAGCTCCATGACATTCTCGCGGAGCTTGGCGACTTTGGGCGTCTGGGTCCGAACGACCATGCCCTCGGCCACCGGAGTCGTACACGAGGCCGGCGTTCCGCGGCGACCGTCGATCTCCACCAGACACAGCCGGCAGGACCCGAACGCTTCGAGACGATCGGTGGCACACAGCTTGGGGATGTCGACGCCGGCCTCGGCGGCTGCCCGCAGCACCGATGTGCCTTCCGGCACCGATACCCCGAGGCCGTCGACCTCGAGGCTGACGGTGGCCGGGCCGTCCTTGGCCGGGGTGCCGAAGTCAGGTTCCTTGAGAAGCGTCATGGCTTGCCTTCCGTCCTCGTGCTGACGTGCAGGGGGATGCTCGGGTAATTCGGTTCTCTGGCAAGGAAATCGTCGGGGAAATGTGTGATCGCGCTGCGCACCGGCATCGGGGTGAGACCCCCCATCGCGCACAGCGAGCCGTCGGTCATCACGTCGCAGAGGTCCTCGAGCAGAGCCAGATTCTCGTCCCGGTGTTCGCCGGCGGTGATCCGGTCGATCACCTCGACGCCGCGCACCGCACCGACGCGGCAGGGCGTGCACTTGCCGCACGACTCCGCGGCACAGAACTCCATCGCGAATCTCGCCTGGGCGGCCATGTCCACCGTTTCGTCGAACACCACGATGCCGCCGTGGCCGACCATGGCGTTCGCCGCCACGAACGCCTCGTAGTCCATCGGCAGGTCGAATTTGTCCCTCGGCAGATACGCACCAAGTGGACCACCCACCTGGACGGCACGCACCGGCCGACCGGAACGGGTTCCGCCGCCGTACCCGTCGACGAGTTCGCCCAGTGTCACCCCGAAGGCCGTCTCGACGATCCCGCCGTGTCGGATATTGCCGCCGAGCTGGAACACCTGGGTGCCGCGCGACCGCTCGACACCGAGTTCTTGATAGGCCTGCGCGCCCTCGGCGAGCACGGTCGGCACGGTCGCCAGCGTCAGCACGTTGTTCACCACGGTCGGCCGGCCGAACAGGCCGTGGATCGCGGGGATCGGCGGCTTGGCGCGGACCATGCCGCGTTTGCCCTCGAGGCTTTCCAGCATCGAGGTCTCCTCGCCGCAGATGTAGGCGCCGCCGCCCACCCGGACGTGCAGGTCGAAGTTCAGCGACGAGCCGAGTACGCCGTCTCCGAGCCATCCCCTCTGGTAAGCGATCTCGATGGCGGTGCGCATGGTGGCCACGGCGTCCGGGTACTCGGATCTGATGTAGATGTAGCCCTCGGTGGCGCCGACCGCGTACGCCGCGATCGTCATGCCCTCGATGAGCATGAACGGGTCGCCCTCCATCACCATGCGGTCGGCGAAGGTTCCGCTGTCCCCTTCGTCGGCGTTGCAGCAGACGAACTTCAGCTCGCCGACGCAGTCGTGCACCGTCTTCCACTTGATTCCTGCCGGGAACCCTGCACCGCCGCGCCCGCGCAGGCCTGAGGCGGTGACCTCGGCCACCACCTCTTCGGGCGAGATCTCCAGTGCCCGAACCAATCCGACAAGGCCGCCATGCCGCAGATAATCGTCGGGCGACGTCGGATCGGTGACGCCCATTCTGGCGAAGGTGACACGATTCTGGCTCGCCAGCCATGGCATCTCGTCGACGACGCCTATCCGCGCCGGATGCGCGCCACCGTCGAGCAGGCCGGCGTCGACGAGACCCTCGACGTCCGACGGGGCGACCGGACCGTAGCCGATCCGACCGTCCGGTGTCTCCACCTCGACCAGCGGCTCGAGCCAAAGCATCCCGCGAGAGCCGTTGCGCACCACTTTGATCGGATACCCGCGTCGCAGCGCGGCACGCTCGAGGGCATCGGCCACGTCATCTGCGCCGACTGATCTGGCTGCAGAGTCCAGCGGTACATACACGGTGACCGGTGCCGCCATGGCCGCGCTCATCGTGACACCGCCTCGTCGAGGATCGCGGCCAACCGTGCCTCGTCCAGCCGGCCCGCAAGCCGGCCGTTCACCTGCGCCGCCGGGCCCAGCGCGCAGTTGCCCAGGCAGAAGACCTGTTCAACCGTGAGTGAACCGTCGGGGCTGGTCTCCCCCAATGACAAACCGCATCTGTCCCGCACATGACCCACCAGCCGTTCGGCGCCGACCGACTGGCAGGCCTCGCCGCGGCAGATTCGAACGGTGGTGCGGCCCGCGGGCGCGGCCCGGAAATCGTGATAGAAGGTCACCACGCCGTGGACGTCGGCGCGCGACAGGTTGAGTTCCTCGGCCAGTACTGGAACCGCATCCGGCGGAACGTATCCCAGGGCCTCCTGGACCGCGTGCAGGATGGGAAGCAGGGCGCCGCGCTGTCCCCGATGGGCGGCGGCGATCTCTCTGACTCGGGTCTCGCTCATGAGCTTCCTTCCTGACAGTGGATGAACCGCCGGAAAAACGGGCGGAGCCGCCCCAGGTCGCGATCGACCTGGAGCGGCTCCCACCGTGGCGGGCCGGTCTAGACGACGATCTTCTTCGCGTGCCATTCAGCGATCGTGTCCGCGTCGTAGCCGAGTTCGTTGAGGACCTCGTCGGTGTGCTCGCCGAGCAACGGCGCACCCTTGATGTCGGGCTTGAATGACGAGAACTTGATCGGGCTGCCGACGGTCAGGAAGGTCCCGCGTCCCTTCTGGTCCACCTCGACGATGCTCCCGCTCTTGCGCAGAGAGGGGTCTTGAGCGAGGTCTTTCATGGACATGACCGGCGCGCACGGCACCTCCCACTCGCGCAGGATGTCCACCGCCTCCCACTTCGTCTTGTCCGCCAGCCACTTCTCGATCTCGCCAAAGATGTCGAAGATCTTGTCCTGGCGGGCGCGGGCGGTGCTGTACCCCTCGTCCTCCACCCACTCCGGCCGACCGATGGCCTCGGCCGTGCGCTTCCAGTTCTGCTCCTGGATGGTGAAGTAGATGTACGCGTTGGGGTCGGTCTCCCAGCCCTTGCACTTGACCACCCAGCCGGGCTGGCCACCGCCGCCGGCGTTCCCGCCCCGGGGAACGGCCTCGCCGAACTCACCATTGGGCCACTGCGGGTACTCCTCCAGGTAGCCGACCGCCTCCAGGCGCTGCTGGTCGCGCAGCTTGACCCGGCACAGGTTGAGCACGGCGTCCTGCATCGCTGCCGACACCTTCTGGCCCTTACCGGTCTTGTCGCGCTGAATCAGCGCCGTCAGGATGCCGATCGCGAGGTGCATGCCGGTGTTGCTGTCACCGAGTGCGGCGCCGGAGACGGTCGGCGGGCCATCCCAGAACCCGGTGGTCGAGGCGCCACCGCCCGCGCACTGCGCGACGTTCTCGTAGACCTTGAGGTCGTTCCACGACGAGTCGTCGTTGAATCCCTTGACCGAACCGAAGATCAGGCGCGGGTTCCACTCCTGCAGCTTCTCCCATGACAGTCCCATGCGATCCATGGCACCGGGCGCGAAGTTCTCGACGAGCACGTCGGCCCCGCGGACCAGCTTCTCCATCACCTCGAGCCCCTCGGGGGACTTCGTGTTGATTGCCAGCGAACGCTTGTTGCTGTTCAGCATGGTGAAGTACAGGGCGTCCACATCGGGGATGTCCCGCAGCTGATTACGCGTCACGTCACCCCCGCTCGTGCGCTCGACCTTGAGGACGTCGGCTCCGAACCAGGCGAGCAACTGGGTGCACGCCGGGCCCGCCTGGACGCCGGTGAAGTCAATCACCTTGATCCCGGAGAGCGGCAGATCAGTCATGACACGTTTCCTTTCTGAGTTTGTCGATCGTGTCGATATGGATGGTCAGTGCTTGGCCGTGATGCCCTTGGGGTTGAGATGCGCGATGTTGCCGCTCTCGGTGCCGTCGGAGGGGTCGATCACGCAGTCGATGAGCGCAGGCCGACCCGAGGCCAGGGCCTCACGCAGCGCCGCACCGACCTCGTCGGGCGTCGTTGCCTGATATCCCTTGCCGCCGAACGCCTTGATCATGTACTCGTGGCGGGCCCGCAGCGCCGTCGGCGCTGGATCGGACGTCGTGGAGGCGTCATCACCGCGGTACACCCCGCTGTTGTTGAGGATGACGGTGACGATGGGCAGGTTGTACCGGCAGATCGCCTCCAGTTCCATTCCACTGAAACCGAATGCGCTGTCGCCCTCGATCGCCACGACCGGGTCACCGGTCTCGACAGCGGCGGCGATCGCGTAGCCCATCCCGATGCCCATCACGCCCCACGTCCCGCTGTCCAGCCGGTGCCGGGGCACCTGCATGCCAATCGTGTTGCGGGCCAGATCGAGTGCGTTCGCACCCTCGTTGACCACGTATACCTGCGGGTTGTCCTTCAGCACATCGCGGACGGCCTGCAGCGCGCCGAGGAACTTCATCGGGTGGGCGGTCAGTGCCGCCTCCAGGCGTCCGGCCATCTTCGTGACGTTCTGCTCCGACTTGGCTGCGAGCTCCTCGCGCCACTCCGTCTGGACCGTGATCTGACCGGGCTTGGCGCGCTCCAGAAGAGCCTCCATCACCGACTGGATGTCGCCCACGAGCGGCGCCGCGATCGGCTGGTTGCTGTCCATCTCGGCGGCCGCGATGTCGACCTGAATGAACTTGGCGTCCGGATTCCACTGCGGCGCATCGCCATGTCCGAGCAGCCAGTTCAGGCGTGCACCGATGAGCATCACGACGTCGGCCTTCTTCAGGGCGAGCGAACGGGCGGTGGCCGCCGACTGCGGATGATCGTCGGGCAGCAGGCCCTTGGCCATCGACATCGGCACGTACGGCGCCCCAGTGGTCTCGACAAATTCCGCGATCTGCTCGTCGGCCTGCGCGTAGGCGGCGCCCTTGCCGAGCACGATCAGCGGTCGTTTCGCGTTGGCCAGCAGGTCGATGGCCGAATCGACGGCCTCGGTCTCGGGTAGCTGACGTGGTGCGGGATTGACGACCCGCCACAGCGTGGCAGCCCCCTTCTCGGCGTCGAGCACCTCACCGAGCACCGCGGCAGGGATGTCGAGGTATACGCCGCCGGGACGACCGGAGACCGCGGTCCGGATCGCGCGGGCGATCCCTCGGCCGACGTCCTCCGCCCTGGATACTCGGTAGGCGGCCTTGGCGAACATCCTGGCGGCCGCCAGCTGATCCATCTCCTCGTAGTCGCCCCGCTGGAGGTCGACAAGATGCCGCTCACTGGAACCGGAGATCTGCACCATCGGAAAGCAGTTCGTGGTGGCATTCGCCAGCGCCACAAGCCCGTTGAGGAAGCCGGGCGCCGACACCGTCAGGCAGATGCCGGGCTTCTTGGTGAGGAACCCCGCCGCGGCCGCGGCGTGGCCGGCGTCGCTTTCATGCCGGAAACCGATGTAGCGGATGCCGGAGGCCTGCGCCAAACGGGCCAGATCGGTGATCGGAATCCCCACCACCCCGTAGATGGTGTGCACGTCGTTCAGCTTGAGCGCATCCACAACCAGATGGATCCCATCGGTGAGTGCGCCCTGCTCGTCGGTGCGCTCTTCCTCCGTATCCGGCAGGGAAGCAATGGTCATGATCTGGGTCCTCCTGGCTGTTCGCGCTTTTCCCTTGTTGCAGTGAGCTTCCCGCGTGGCGCTGCGGGCGTCCAAGTCCTGTCTGCGATCGGCTGATAATCGCCGGTTATCACAGGCTGCCGGGGCCTCGAGGCGAGAAAACTGACTTGTCGACCGGTGGCCTCGAATGCGTTGGCCGCGTTACGCGACTTGGACGAGGTCCTTTCCTGGTAATTCGAAGAAGTCGTTGAACGGTGTCGCGGCCGCGACGTTCAGGAACGCCCTGGCCGCGACAGAGCCGGGGGCCCCCGCGTGGATCGCCATCGAGATCTGGGCGCTGGTGTCCGGTTCCACGAGGCGGATCGCCCGCGCCGCGCCGGTCACCGGCATCGCACGCAACCAAGTGTGGGGCACCACGCTGGCCCATGCACCCGTCGCAACGTGCGCGTAAAGCGAGGCGACGGAATCGGTTTCGATTTGCGGTGTGGCCACAGAGCCACTGCTCGCGAACGCCTTGTCAATGAACTGCCGAAACCTCATGTCCGGCGTCAGCAGCGCCAACGGCAGCTGAGCCGCCTCGGCCCACGTGATGGTGCGGACCAGCGGGACGAGCTGCTCACCCGACACCAGCAGCACATACTGCTCTTTGTAAAGCGGCATCACCTCGAGCCCGGACTGATCGTCCGGCCCGAAATGCGCGATCGCGGCGTCCAGCTCGAAATCCCGCAGTTGACGGAGGAGCTCCGTGGACGAGAGCCGTGAGCTGACCTTGACTCCCGCCAGTGGATGCAGCGCGCAGAACGCGGCGACCGGAAGTGCCGTCATCGTCGACACGGTGGGACCCGTTCCCAGCCGGAGTGTCGCGGATATCCCGGACCGCATCGCGGCCGCCTCGGCCTTGAGCCCGTCATGCTCGGCCAGCACCCGTTTGGCCCAGACAACGAGCCGCTCACCCTCCGGTGTGAGGCCCTCGAAGTTCTGTCCCCGGTTGATGAGCGTGATGTTCAGCTCGCGTTCGAGCTTGGCGATGGACGTCGAGAGCGCCGGCTGTGACACGTAGCAGGTCTCCGCAGCGCGTGCGAAGTGGCGTTCCCTGGCCACTGCCACGAAGTACTCCAGCTGGCGCAGTAGCACAGAACGTCCTCCCGGCTAGATTGTATGCAGTATTCGGTATTGCATATGCTAGAGGCAGCCTGGGAGGATGTCCAGCGAACGATCGAATGACGAAGGAGTCTTGACGTGGGTGATGGGACCAGCACGCTGACCGATACCGCATCCCGGATGGTCGGGGTGACCGACGAGTGGCTGGCCGCGGCGGTCGTCAGGGAATCTGGGGAGGCGATCGTGGTGACCGATCCGGCCGGCATCATCCGGCTGTGGAATGACGGCGCCACCCGCATCTTCGGCTTTCCGGCCGAAGAGGCGATGGGGCAGAACCTGGATTTGATCATCCCGGAAAAGCTGCGGGACCGGCACTGGAAGGGCTACTTCCAGACGATGGCCACCGGGCACACACGCTACGGCGAGTCACTCTTGAGCGTCCCGGCCACGCACCGCGACGGGCACCGGCTCTCGATCGAGTTCAGTGTGGCGTTACTGCGCGACGGCGTCGGCCAGATTGTCGGGATCTCGGCGATCATGCGTGAGGTCACCGAGCGCCGTAACGCCGAGCGCGCATTGCGCGCCAAGCTGGCGGAGTTCGAGAACCGGTCAGGATCCGACTGACCGGTTCTCGGCTTACGCTCCCTCACCGTTCGACGCGAAAGACCCGCACCGAGTCGGTGTAACCGGCGACACCGCTGCGGCTTCCGGACACCACGACGACCAGGTTGCCCGGATGGCATATTCCCATGGCGATCAGCGCCCGGCTGACCTCGGCCGGCATGGTCTCCGCGGTGGTCGCCGGTGCCAGCACGGCAGATTCGATACCCCAGGTGAATGCCAGCCGCGCGCGCACCGATTCGTCATGCGCGAAGGCAATGAGTGGAAGCGGTGAACGCTGCCGCGCCAGACGCTGCGCCGTGTTGCCGGTACGGGTGAAGCAGCACAGCGCCACCGCCCCGATCAGCCTGCCCAGTTCGCACGCGGCCGCCGCGACCGCTTCGCTGGTCCCCGCGTCCTCGTCTTCCAGGGCAATCCGCCCCGGGCTCGTGTCCCGTTGGTGCAGTGAGCTTTCGGCCGTGGCGACTATGCGCCCCATCGTCGCCACGGTGTGCGCCGGGTAGGCGCCCACGCTTGTCTCGGCGGACAGCATCACCGCGTCCGACCCGTCGAAAACCGCGTTGGCCACATCCGAGACCTCGGCCCTGGTCGGCCGCAGGTCGCTGACCATCGAGTCGAGCATATGGGTTGCCACGATCACCGGCTTGGCGGCCTGCAGGCACAGGTTGATCGCCCGCTTCTGCACCAGCGGAACCTGTTCCAGCGGCATCTCGACGCCGAGGTCGCCGCGGGCCACCATCAACCCGTCAAACGCGTCGACGATCGCAGGAAGATCCGAAACCGCTTCAGGCTTCTCCAGTTTCGCCATTACGGGAACTCGATTGCCGACCTCGTCCATGATGGCGTGCGCCAGCTTGACTTCCTCGGGAGCCCGGACGAAGGACATCGCGACCATGTCGACGCCGAGTTCGAGAGCGAACTTGAGATCTTCGATGTCCTTCTCTGACAACGGCGGAACGCTGACCGCAACACCCGGCAGCGAGATGCCCTTGTTGTCGCTGACGGGTCCCCCGTGCACGACCTCGCAGCGCACATCGTCGCCGTCCACGTCGAGCACCCGTAGTTCGATCTTGCCGTCGTTGACCAGCAGCCGATCGTCCGCTCGCACGTCGGATGCCAGCCCGCTGTAGGTCGTCGAGACCTTGTCATGATCGCCCGGGTACGCCGCCGTCGTGATCGTGATGTGCTCGCCCTCCGCCCACACCACCGGTCCGGAGGCGAACCGGCCCAGCCTGATCTTCGGGCCCTGCAGGTCGGCGAGCACACCGACCGCCCTGCCGCGTTCGGCGGCGATCTGACGCACCGCGTCATAGACGGCCGAATGCTGCTCGTGTGTGCCGTGACTGAAGTTGAGCCGCGCTACGTCCATTCCGGCGTCGATGAGTTCGGCCAGCTGCGATGCACTCGCGGTGGCGGGTCCAAGCGTGCAGACAATCTTTGCGCGTCGATTCACGATGTTCCTCTCTCAGCCCAGAGCGGGCTGAGTTTCCCTCTCCGAGGGGGTGGCGCCGTTCCGTGCCCCGGGCACCGACGTGCGTGCGAGGAGGTCGGTGGCGGCATGGACGGTGCGTAGCGTGGGAGCCGCTGCGCCGGTCAGATCGGCAAGCTCCACCACCGCGGTCACGATGGCATCGAGTTCGAGCTGCTTGCCTGCTTCGAGGTCTTGGAGCATGGACGTCTTGTGGTGTCCGACGTTCTCGGCCCCACGCAACCGCTTTTCGATCGAGATGTCGGGAGCGCTGCCCACCCGGGTAGCGATATCGAGCGTCTCCTCCATCAACTGGATGACGATCTGGCGCGTGTGCGGGTTCTGGCAGATCTCGACCATCGTCGCCCGGGTGAGCGCGCTGATCGGGTTGAACGCCACGTTGCCCATCAGCTTGATCCAGATATCACGACGCAGGTCGGCCTCGACCGGAGCCTTTAATCCGCCCGCAATCATGGCCTCACTCAATGCTTTACAACGTTCGGAGATCTCCCCCGACGGCTCGCCGATGGAGAAGCGGGTGCCCTCCAGATGCCGGATCACTCCTGGCGCCTCGATTGTGGTGGCGGGATACACCACGCAACCGATGGCCCGCTCCGGTGACAGCACGGCGCTGGTGGCACCTCCGGGATCCACCGCCTCGATCCGGCGGCCGCGGTAGGGGCCGGGCAGTTCGTGGAAGTACCACCACGGGATGCCGTTCTGCGCGGGCAGCACTGCCGTGTGCTCGCCCAGCAGCGGTTCAATCAGGGCCGCGCTGGACGGATAGCTGTGCGCCTTCAGACCGATGAAAACGTAATCGACAGGCCCGATCTCGGCGGGGTTGTCGGTGGCATTGGGATAGGCCACGAAGTCGCCGCGCGGACTGAGCACCCGCACACCGTTGTCGCGCATCGCACGCAGGTGGTCGTTGCGAGCGATCAAGTGGACTTCGGCACCACCGCGGTGCAGTGCGGCACCCCAGTAGGCGCCGATGGCTCCGGCACCGACGACTGCGATTTTCACGAGCGCTCCTCGAGGTCTGAATACTGTATGTACTGGCGTTGCCGCGTGGCCTGGTTCAACGCGTTCGGCCGGGATGAGGCTGTTGCATACAGTATGCGATCTGCCTTAGTGTGGCAATGGTCTCACGGCCGAATGCTGCCGTGAAGGCGTGACCAACCGGATACCAATCCCAATCCCAACCGCCGAAGGCGTTCTGCCCGGCCACAGCCAGGAAGAGGACTATGACGCTGATCGGAGTGCCGCGAGAGTCGGCGACAGGCGAACGCCGTGTCGCGCTCGTCCCCAAGGTTGTCGAGCGACTACACGCCGCAGGTTTCACGGTCGTGGTCGAGACCGGAGCCGGGGCCGGGGCGTTGATGCCCGACGAGCAGTACATCCAGGCGGGCGCCACCATCGGCGATCCCTGGCCTGCTGACGTCGTGGTGAAGGTGAACCCGCCGACGGCCGATGAGATCGGGCTGCTGAAACCGGAATCCATCGTCATCGGGTTCCTGGCTCCTCGAACCCTGCCCGAGGTCGCCGAAGGATTGCGCCTGGCCGGGGTCACCGGGTTCGCGCTGGAGGCCGTGCCGCGGATCTCGCGCGCGCAGACCATGGACGCGTTGTCCTCGCAGGCCAACGTCTCGGGCTACAAGGCGGTTCTGCTCGCGGCGTCGGTGGCCACGCGGTTCTTCCCGATGCTTACGACCGCGGCGGGCACGGTCAAGCCGGCCAGTGTGCTGGTCCTCGGTGTCGGCGTGGCCGGCCTGCAGGCACTGGCCACCGCCAAACGGCTGGGCGCCAAGACCACCGGTTACGACGTGCGTCCGGAGGTGGCCGACCAGGTCCGCTCGGTCGGTGCACAGTGGCTGAACCTCGGCGACAGTGCCATTGCCGCCGCTGGCGGCGGCGGCTACGCCCGCGAACTCACCGACGAGGAGCGCGCCCAGCAGCAGCAGGCGCTGGAGGATGCGATCACCAAGTTCGACGTGGTGATCACCACCGCACTGGTGCCGGGACGTCCGGCGCCCCGATTGGTGACCGCGGCAGCGGTCGAGGGGATGACGGCCGGCAGCGTCGTGGTGGACCTCGCGGGTGAGACCGGCGGCAACTGCGAGCTGACCGAACCCGGTCAGACCGTGGTGAAGCACGGGGTGACCATCGCGTCGCCGCTGAACCTGCCGGCGACCATGCCCGAGCACGCCAGCGAACTCTACGCCAAGAACATCACCGCCCTGCTCGATCTGATTGTCAAAGACGGCGTCGTAGCACCGGATTTCGACGACGAAGTGATCGCCGCGTCCTGCGTGACGCGCAATCTCGAGGGAGACGCGTAGATGTATGACCAGCTGTTGGCCAACCTGGCGATCCTGGCGCTGTCCGGGTTCGTCGGGTTCGCCGTTATCTCCAAGGTGCCCAACACCTTGCACACACCGCTGATGTCGGGCACCAACGCCATTCACGGCGTCGTCGTGCTCGGTGCACTGCTCGTGCTGGGCAAGGTCGAGCACCCCTCGCTGGCGATCCAGGTCATCCTGTTCGTGGCGTTGGTTTTCGGCACGCTCAACGTCGTCGGTGGCTTCGTGGTGACCGACCGGATGCTGGGCATGTTCAAGGGCAAGAAGAAGGTGCCGAACGCCGACAGGGCGTCGGCTGAGCTCGCGGCCGGCGCCGCGGTGACGAATGGGCACGCGCGATGAACTATCTCGTTACGGTGTTGTACATCATCGCTTTTGCGATGTTCATCTACGGCCTGATGGGTCTGACCGGGCCGCGCACCGCGGTACGCGGCAACTGGATCGCCGCCGCCGGTATGGCCCTGGCGGTGATCGCCACGCTCGTCTACATCCGGCACACCGAGAACTGGGGCCTGATCATCGCCGGCCTGCTGCTCGGCGTGGTGCTGGGTGTGCCGCCCGCGCGGTTGACGAAGATGACGGCGATGCCGCAGCTGGTGGCGCTGTTCAACGGCGTCGGCGGCGGCACGGTCGCGCTCATCGCGCTGTCGGAATTCATTGACACCAAGGGATTCTCGGCGTTCCAGCACGGCGAGTCACCCACGGTGCACATCGTGGTCGCCTCGCTGTTCGCCGCGGTCATCGGGTCGATCTCGTTCTGGGGCTCGATCATCGCCTTCGGCAAGCTGCAGGAGATCCTGCCCGGCAAGCCCATCGGCATCGGCAAGGCCCAGCAGCCGCTGAACCTGCTGCTGCTGGTGCTCGCCGTCGCCAGCGCCGTGGTGATCGGACTGGCCGCGCATCCCGGCAGCGGCGGTGCGTCGCTGTGGTGGATGATCGGCCTGCTGGTCGCCGCGGCGATCCTGGGGTTGATGGTGGTGCTGCCCATCGGTGGCGCCGATATGCCGGTGGTCATCTCGCTGCTCAACGCGTTGACCGGATTATCGGCCGCCGCAGCCGGATTGGCCCTGAACAACACCGCGATGATCGTCGCAGGCATGATCGTCGGCGCCTCGGGCTCGATCCTGACCAACCTGATGGCCAAGGCGATGAACCGCTCCATCCCCGCGATCGTGGCGGGCGGCTTCGGGGGCGGTGGTGCGGCCGCATCGAGCGATGACGATGGCGACAAGGTGGTCAGGGCGACCTCGGCGGCCGACGCCGCGATCCAGATGGCCTACGCCAACCAGGTCATCGTCGTCCCGGGTTACGGGCTGGCAGTGGCGCAGGCCCAGCACGCCGTCAAGGACCTGGCGAGCATGCTCGAACAGCGTGGGGTGCCGGTGAAGTACGCGATCCACCCGGTGGCCGGCCGGATGCCCGGGCACATGAACGTGCTGCTGGCCGAGGCCGACGTCGAGTACGACGCCATGAAGGAGATGGACGACATCAACGACGACTTCTCCCGCACCGACGTCACGATCGTCATCGGCGCCAACGATGTCACCAACCCCGCGGCGCGCAACGACCCCAGCTCACCGATTCACGGCATGCCGATCCTCAACGTGGACCAGTCCAAGTCGGTGATCGTGCTCAAGCGCTCGATGAACTCCGGCTTCGCCGGCATCGAGAACCCCTTGTTCTATGCCGCCGGCACCACGATGCTCTTCGGCGACGCCAAGAAGTCCGTCTCACAGGTCGCCGAGGAACTCAAGGTCCTCTGACCCGACCGGCGCCCACGCACCCTATCAGCCCTCTGCCGAGCAACTGAACTCGAGCAGAGGGCTGATAAGTCTCGGCTATTGGCCGGTAACCGAGGGGTCTTTGACGCCTGTACACGGACGAGTGACTATGATGAGCGAACGCACTAGCACCGAAATATTCAGGTGTTAGCCAACATTCGGCCCCGCTCATTCGAATAGGACAGTCCGCGACCCATGACTGCAAGTGATACCACTGGCGTTGAGAATCCCAAAGTCAAGCCGCCGAGAAAGTCGGCAGCCGGGATCCCGGCGGTGGTGCACGCACTGGAGTACTCACTCGAGCAGACCTCGCTTCGGCGAACCGCGATCAATCTGCTGAACATCAACCAGGCGAACGGGATCGACTGCCCCGGCTGCGCCTGGCCGGAGCCCGAAGCAGGCAAGCGTCACGCCAACGAGTATTGCGAGAACGGCGCCAAGCACATCAATGACGAGGCGACCACCCGTCGGGTCACGCGCGAGTTTTTCCGCGAGCACTCTGTCTCCGCGCTGGCGGCGAAGTCGGACATGTGGCTCAACGAGCAGGGCCGGTTGACCGAACCGATGGTCAAACGGCCAGCCTCCGACCACTACGAACCGATCGCCTGGGACGAAGCGTTCGACCTGCTCGCCTCCGAAATGCACGGTCTCGATTCGCCGGACGAGGCACTGTTCTACACCTCGGGACGACTCAGCAACGAAGCGGCGTTCCTGCTGCAGCTGCTCGTCCGGGCCTTCGGCACGAACAACCTTCCCGACTGCAGCAATATGTGCCACGAATCCAGCGGTTCCGGGTTGAACGAGACGCTCGGTGTCGGCAAGGGCAGTGTCAGCCTTGACGACTTGCGAGAGGCGGATCTGGTGTTTGCCGTCGGGATCAATCCCGGAAGCAACATGCCGCGCATGCTGTCGGCCCTGGAGGAGACCAAACACAACGGCGGGTACGTCATCGCCGTCAACCCGCTGCCCGAGTCGGGGCTCATCCGGTTCAAGAATCCACAGAAGGTCAGCGGAATTCTGGGCAGGGGAACAACAATCGCCGACCAGTTCCTGCACATCAAGCCGTGTGGGGATCTGGCGCTGTTTCAAGCGATCAATGCCCTGCTGCTCGAAGCCGAGGATGCCGACCCCGGCAGCGTGCTGGACCTGGAGTTCATCGACACCCACACCACGGGCTTCGCGGAGTTCGCCGACCACACGCGGGGTGTCTCGTGGCCGGATGTCCTCGAGGCCACCGGACTTTCGCGGGGCGACATCGAGAAGGTCGTCGACCGGGTACTGGCGAGCAAGAAGATCGTCGTCTGCTGGGCGATGGGGGTCACCCAACAGAAGTACGGCGTGGCCACCGTCCGCGAGATCGTGAACTTCCTGATGCTGCAGGGCAACCTGGGACGCCCGGGCACCGGCGTATGCCCGGTCCGCGGGCACAGCAACGTCCAGGGCGACCGGACGATGGGCATCTGGGAGAAGATGCCGCAATCGTTCCTCGACTCGCTGGAGCGGGAATTCGGCTTCACTCCCCCGCGGGCACATGGGCTGGACGCGGTTGACTCGATTCGCGCCATGCGTGACGGGCGGGCGAAGCTGTTCGTCGGTTTCGCAGGCAATTTCGTGCGCGCGACGCCCGACAGCGATCTCACCGAACGGGCCATGCGCAACTGCCGCCTGACGGCACACGTATCCACGAAGCTCAACCGCTCCCATACGGTGTGCGGTGAGATCGCCCTGATTCTGCCCACACTGGGCCGCACCGACCGCGACGTCCAGGCCGGCGGTGAGCAGTTCGTCACGGTCGAAGACTCGATGAGCATCGTGCACCAGTCCCACGGCCGGCTCACCCCCGCTTCAGAACATCTGCTGAGCGAGGTCGCGATTGTCTGCGGGCTCGCGCGCCGGGTCCTCCGCGACGCTGCGGCCATCGCCTGGGACGAGTTCGAGTCCGACTACGACGTGATCCGCGAGGCGATTTCGCGGGTGGTGCCCGACTTCGAGGACTTCAACGCTCGGGTCCGCGAGCCGGGCGGCTTCCGGCTGCCCAACGCGGTCAACGAGTACCGCTTCAACACGCCATCGGGCAAGGCGGTGTTCACGTGCAACACCTTCAACCGGATCCAAGTACCCGCCGGACATCTCGTGCTCCAGACCATGCGGTCGCATGACCAGTGGAACACCATCCCCTACGCGCCCAACGACCGCTATCGCGGGATCAAGAACGGGCGACGGATCGTGTTGGTCAATCCCGCCGACATGGAGGAGCTGGGTCTGGTCAATCAGCAGCTCGTCGACTTGGTGAGCACCTGGGAGGACGGCATCGAGCGACGCGCAGAGGACTTCAGGGTGATCGCGTATCCCGCCGCGCGGGGTTCGGCCGCGTCGTACTACCCGGAGACCAACGTGCTGGTTCCGCTGGACAGCGTCGCCGAAATCAGTAACACGCCCACGTCCAAGGGTGTGTTCGTGCGGTTCGAGCCGGCCGTCGAACGGCCGTCGATGTCGGATGCCGACAATGAACGCATCTCGCTGGTCGACAGTCGCTGAGCTGGATCAGCAGCGCGTGTCGCCGACCGAACCGTCGGCGACTATCGACGCGCGAGTCGTCTGCTGCGCAGCGCACTCGTCTGGCCGCTCCCCTGTCCCGAGTTGTGCATCTGCCAGTACATGCCTGCGTAATGTTCGGCGATCTGCGATTCGGCCTGCTCCGACGGGATGACATCGCCAGCGTTCTGACGCCAGCCGCACAATGCGGCTGCCAGCCGATTCGCCACCGCCGCAGCGCCTTCGGTCGGCGTGGCGAGAAGATTGCGGGTTTCACCCGGGTCGCGGACGAGATCGTAGAGCTCGCGGTCGGGCTGTGGTAAACCCACTTCCGGCGCCACCACGCGCACCGACGATCCCGTCTGGAAGTCCAACGACACCGGTGGCGAAGGCCGATGGTGGTAGGTCTCGAGGTAGCTGTACTCCTTGGTGCGGATCGCGCGGGCTCTGTCGAACGAATCGAGATAGGACTTGGAACTGAAGATCTCGCCTCTTACCGGCGATATTTCGTGGCTCGACGTCAACAGGTTGTGCGCGTGGGACTTTCCGTCGATGTCGCAGGGCTCGTCGATACCGACCAGGCCGAGCAGTGTCGGTAGCAGATCCACACCACTGAACAGCTCGTCGTAGACCCTCGGAGTCACACCGGAGCCTCGCGGTGGCCGCACGATGAGGGCGATCCCGGTGCCCGCGTCATAGAGGGTGGACATCGCGCCGGGGAACGCCGGCCCGTGATCGGTCAGGAACACCACCCACGTGGTGGCGTCCAGTCCGGTTTCCGCGAGAACGTCGAGCAGCTGCCCCACGGCCGCATCGGCGATCGCGATCGCACCGTAGAACTCCGCGAACTCGCGGCGGAGTTCGTCGCTATCGGGAAAGCAGTCGGGCAACGTCACGTCGTCGAACTCGGCGGGCTTGTACCTTTCCCGCGGATAAGGTCGATGCGTTTCGAAGAATCCCGCCGTCAGCAGGAATGGCTCGACGTCGGCGGCCCGCTGACGGAGCCAGTCCCCGGCGTGCTCGACGACGTACTCGCAATACGCGTTCGTCACGTCGTACTCGTGATAGCCCAGCCGGGACGGAAGCGTCGTTTCGTGCTGCATACCGAAAAGCGCCGAGTACCAACCCGCGCCGGACATGATCTTGGGCAAGGTGCGAACCCCCGACCGGTACTCCCAGCCTTGGTGGACCGGCCGGATCAATCCGTGGCTGTGCGGGTAGCGCCCGCTGAACATCGACCCGAGCGCCGGCGAGCAGAGCGGCGCCGTGGCATGCGCCCGGGTGAGCAGGATTCCTTCGGCGGCCATCGCGTCGAGCCGCGGACTACGCACGCCATCACGCCCATATGCGCCCAGGAACCGCCCCAGGTCGTGGCACTGAACAATCAGCACGTTGTCGCGTCGCCGCTTGGACATGACCCCTCCTTATGCTGATTGCATACTGTATGCATTCAGTCTGGCGGATCGAGGCACCGCTGTCCACCCCCTGCGCCTGAATTGACGACGAGTCGACGCACACGGCGATCCGGGCCCACGGGCAATCAAGCCCCATCCGCGACGTGCCGCGTTATCGACGCGGCAGGTGCTCAGATCTCCATCACAAGTCCAACACTGAGCACCAGGGGCGAAATGGCCCGCAGCACAGCAGTTTATGTGAGCTGTTTGGCGTGATCGAGAAGGTTGGTGCGCAGGGTCACGATAGCCCGCTGCACCTTGGCGAATTCGTCGGCGGAGAGTCCGGTGGCCTCAACGAGATTCATCGTCAGACCCTTTTCGCGCAACTTGCGGCCGGCGGCAGTCAGGCTTACGACGACCTGGCGCTCATCTTTTGGATCGCGCTGCCTACGCACAAAACCCATCGACTCGAGCTTCTTGAGGATCGGCGTCAACGTGTTGGACTCCAGGAACAGCTTCTCCCCCAAGCTGCTCACGGTCTGACGGTCCTGCTCCCAGAGCGCGACGATCGCGATGTACTGCGTGTACGTCACGCCGAGCTCCTCCAGGATCGCTTTGTATGCCCTCCCGAAGGCGAGGTTGGCCGAGTAGACGGCGAAGCACAGGAAGTCGGCAAGCCGCGGGTCGTCGTCACCATCCATGTCCACCGGGCTCATATACACACCTCACTGACGAACCGACGTTGAGCGAACCAGGCCACTCTATCGCACGCGATTTAATCGGAAGAGATTGACAACTCCGGTGACTCCGTTAGTCTGATCGCATCCGATTAAATCGGATGCGATAGAAATTCCCCCTCTTACGCCAGGAGTCTCAAATGACCACGCAGACCGAACAATTGGTCTACACGGGCAAGACCCACACCACCGGCGGCCGGGACGGACAGTCCCGTAGCTCCGACGGTCACCTCGACATCAGACTGTCTCCGCCCGGAGGCGCCGGTGTCGGCACCAACCCTGAGCAGCTTTTCGCCGCCGGCTGGTCAGCCTGCTTCATCGGCGCCATGGGCAAGGCGGCCGCCGCGATGAACGTCAAGCTGCCCGCCGATACGACCGTCGACGCCGAGGTCGATCTCTGTAATGCCGACGGCGCGTATTTCCTGGAGGCCCGCCTCACCGTCACGTTGCCCGGGCTGGAACGTGAAATCGCCCAGCGGGTAGCCGAAAAGGCGCATCAAACCTGCCCCTACTCCAAAGCCACCCGCGGAAACATCGGCGTGTCGATCAACGTCGCCTGAGCCACGCGACGGGAGGACCGTTCGGCTCCGCCGCGACGGGTCGGGCGGTTCCCCCGCCGCCGTACCACCACCTCCGCAGGCGACGCGCGGACGCCGCGAATCCGTCGATTCGTCACTCAATCCCTACCCGCAAATGCGTATTGACTTCACTTCAGGAGAACCCATATGACCTCGTCGTCTACCGAATCCGAGCAGACCATGAGCACAGGTAGCCCGGCCTTCTGCTCGATCACCCTGGTCGTCGCAGTGGTGGCCGGCCTCGTCACGGCCGGCACCGTCGCCGTCATGCTGTCGGCTTCAGCGATGTTCCTCGGCTGGGTGGCCTACAGCATCAACAGCACGACAATCCGCCAGGGCTATGCCAACCTCGCGGCATACGCACTGGGCCTCGGTTTCGGCATCTGCACCACCCTTGTCATCAATCTGCTCACCCCGTCGCTCGGACTGGCCGCCACCGGATTGTCAATTTTCGGCGTCGTCGTTCTCGTCATGAGCCTGCGCACGCTAGCCCCGGTGAACAATTCGCTGGCGTACTTCCTCGGCATCACCAGCTTCTTTTATTCCGCGCTGGCACCGACTCTCGGCTCGTTCGCGACCCTGGCGGCGGCCGGCACGGTCGGTGCGACCGGCGCCGCGATCTCGGGTTGTTGCCAAGCCGTCCTGGTCCGCCGCGCTGGTGGACCGGCACCGTCGGCCGCGTCCCCGCTAACGCGGACCGAATCCACGCGAGGCTGATGACCTGACAGTCAAGTCGATTGCGCCATTGCGATCCAGCGACAAAGTTCCCGCAACCGCTCAGGAGAGTTGCAGATGACCGACGAAAAAAAGCCTGCCATCACCGCCGACCCGTCGGCGACCAGGATCGGGCTCGTGGCCCTGGCGAGTTGCGCGGGTACCACGATCGAGTTCTATGACTTCTTCATCTACGGGACCGCCGCCGCCCTGGTGTTCCCGACGGTGTTCTTCCCGGCCCTCGGCGAGTCGGCTGCTGCCGTTGCCTCACTGGCCACGCTCGGTGTCGCTTTCATTGCACGCCCTCTGGGTGCAGTGGTCTGCGGACACTACGGTGACCGCCTCGGCCGCAAGAACACGCTCATGGTCACCCTGTTGTTGATGGGCATAGCGACCGTCGCCATCGGACTCGTTCCGCCCGCGGGCGCCATCGGAGTTGCGGCACCCATCACTCTGACCTTGCTCAGGTTTCTGCAGGGGATCGCGCTGGGCGGAGAGTGGGCCGGTGCCGCGCTGTTGGCCGCCGAATACGCCCCGCCGGGGCGAAGGGGGCTATACGCGGTATTCCCCCAGCTCGGTCCAGCTCTCGGATTCGCCTTGTCGAGCGCAACCTTCTTGGTTGTCGACCTGGCCGTGGGGTCGGACAGCCCGGCGTTCCTGGACTTTGGCTGGCGCATCCCCTTCGTGGCGAGCGCGGCGCTCGTGATCTTGGGGCTGTACGTCAGACTCGCGGTGGCAGAGACACCGGCATTCCTTCGGCATCTCGCCGACATCGAGGCGCGAGGCGCAGATCGTCCGCGGTCGCTGCCGTTGGCGGAGATGCTGCGCGCGCAGTGGCGCGAGGTGCTCCTCGGCGGCGGAGTGATGACCATACTTCTCGCGCTGTTCTACGTCGCGACGGTCTACCTGACCGGATATGGCACCTCCATCGCAGGGCCTCACCTGACCCGTTCTACGGTCTTCGTTCTCGGCATCCTGGCCAGCGTCGTTCTCGGCGTCACCACGGTGAGCGCCGGCGTGCTGTCCGACCGACTGGGCCGGCGGGCCACCATAATGGCCGGATTCGCACTCACGGTCCCGACCGTGGTGTTGCTGTTCGGCTGGCTTTCCGGCCGCTCCACAACCGCATTCGCCGTGACGCTTGGCGGCCTGCTCTGTCTCTACGGGATCGCATACGGGCCCGTCGGCGCGTACCTACCCGAGCTGTTCCGCACCGAATACCGCTACACCGGAGCCGGAATCGCCTACAACCTGGGCGGCATAATGGGCGGAGCGATTGCACCGGTGGTTGCCACCGCGCTGGCCGGCGCCTACGGCCCACCGGCTGTCGGCATCCTGCTGGCCGGCATTGCCGTCGCAAGCTTGCTGAGCATCTACCTGCTACGCATCTCGACCGTCGATGCCGAGAACCAGCCGGACGGCCCGCCTCCGGCGGTGCAGTTGGTGGCCGCCGGCCCTCGTCAAGCCGTCACAGATATGGATCCGCCCAGGCGCCGATGATCCGGGCCGCCCGCGCCGCCTGGTTCTTGCCGGTGAGGAGATGGTCGGCGCCTTCGAGCGAGACGAAGCTGCGCGGGTGCCGGGCGGCACGGAAGATGTCGCTGGCGTTGGCGATGCCGACGGTGTTGTCGGTCGGCGAATGCATTACGAGCAGCGCTCGACGCAGGGTGCGAATCCGCTCACGGAGATCGGCGGCACGGACGTCGTCGATGAAGTGCCGCTTGAGGGTCAGCCCTTTTCCGCCGATGAGGAACGGCGCCTCACCATCGGCCTCGATGCGATGGACGAGGGCGTCGTAGTTGTGCTCGACGTGAGCGGGCTGGAACGGGGCGCCGACGCTGGCGACGGCAGCCACGGTCGGGCAGTCGTGCGCGGCCGCGATGACGGCGGCGCCGCCGAAGGAATGTCCCACGAGCAACCGCACCTCGCGGCCCGAGTCGTTCATGAACTCCACCGCGCGCACGGTGTCGTCGACCTTGTGCGAGAACGATCCGTCGCCCCAGTCCCCCTCGGAGTCGCCGAGGCCGAGGTTGTCGAAGCGCAGCATGCCGATGCCCTCGGCGGCGAGCTGCTTGCAGATCCGGCTCGCGGCCGGGCTGTCCTTGCCGAGCGTGAAGCCATGCGCGAAGACGCCCCAGCCACGGACCTCGTGCTCCGGAGGATCCACCAGGCCCGCCAGGCTGGGACCCGTGCTGCTGCGGAAGCTGACGCGCTCGGCCACGTTATCTCGCTGTGGGTGCCCGATTGGCGATTGCCACGAACTCCTGTTCGGGGCGACCCGTGCTGCCGTAGCGGAGCTGGATCTTGATCTTGCCGGTGGTGGCCAAGGTGGCCAGGTAGCGCTGAGCCGTCGCTCTGGACACGCCGATCGCGGCGGAGACCTCGGCGGCCGACATCGGCTGTCCGGATGCCTGAAGAGCCTCCAGCACAAGCTGTTTGGTGGGCGACGTAGCGGCTGTCGACGGCTGCTGGACCGCCACGCGCGGACGAAGCGCGTCCAGGGCGGTGTCCACGTCGTTCGGGCCGAGATTGGGACCCGCCAGAATGCGGCGGTAGCGGGCGTAGCCGGCCAGCCTGGCCGCGAGCTCGGCGGGCGCGAAGGGTTTGACCAGATAGCTCAGCGCCCCCGCCGCCATGGCGGCGCGGATGGTGTCCGCCTCGGTGGCCGCGCTCAGAGCCATTGCGTCGCAACGCAGCTCGCGGATGAAGTCGACACCCGACCCGTCGGGCAGGTAGACGTCGACCAGCGCAAGGTCGACGGCGTCGGCCTTGCGCGCGCCGGCGAGGGTGTTCACCGTGGCCGTCACGGAGAAGCCCGGCAGCGCGTTGACGATGCCGGCGTGCATGTTCGCGACCCGGAAGTCGTCGTCCACCACCAGCACGGTCAGTTCTGTGCCGCCCATTGCGCTTCCTCCTTGACCATGACGCCCGGCAATCGGGCGATGAACTCTGCGCCGCGCAGCTCGGCGGTCGGGTCACCCGGGCTGGACAACCAGACGTCGCCACCGAGCGCGCGGCTGATCTGTCGCGACAATGCCATTCCGATCCCCCGGCCGCCGGGGATCGCGGATTGTGGCTTCGTCGACTTGCCCTCGGTGAACACGTGCTCGACGAAGTCGGGCGCGACCCCGTCTCCGCTGTCGGCCACCGTGATGTGCAGCGTCGAGCCGTCCTCCAGTAATTCGACTTCCACGACCTTGGTGTCGTTGCGGCCGGTACGCGCCGCATCGATCGCGTTGTCGAGCAGATTGCCCAATACCGTGGTGACGTCCACGGGCAGCGCGAGCCGGCCCGACACCCAGGTGTTCTCGCCGATGGTCAGCGTCACGCCCGCTTCGCGGGCAGAAGCGGCCTTCGCTGCCAGGAACGCCTGCAAGAACGCATCCTGAACGGTCTCGATCCCCGGCAGCGCCGACCCCAGCGGGCCCGAACCGAGCAGTTCCTCCAGGTACTTGGCGGCCTCCTCGACGTGACCGCTGTGCAAGAGCCCGTTCAGCAGGTGCAGCCGATTGGCGAACTCGTGGCGTTGAGCGCGCAGCGCCGTACTCATCAACTGGACGGCGTCGAGTTGGCGCGTCAGTGACTCGACATCGGTGCGGTCCCGCACCACGAGCACCGTCCCCAGGTCGCGTCCGTCGCGGGACACCCGCCGTGCGGACACCACCACGATCCGGTCGCCGACGGTGGCGATGGTGGGTGACGATTCCGCGGACTTGAAAACCTCGAGCACCCGCGGTGTCAATCCGACCTCCCCGACGGGCCGACCCGGCTCGGTGCCGATCTCCAGAAGACGGCACGCCTCATCGTTGACGAACGTTGTCCTCCAGGATGTGTCGGCGGCCAGCACGCCTTCGCCGATGCCGTGCAACACCGCGGCCTGGCCGCGCACCATTTCGGCCAGTTCGGCTGGCTGCAGCCCGAGGGTGAGCGCCCGCCACCGCCGAGCCAGCAGCACCGAGCCGATGATGCCGATCAGCAGCGCCAACCCCACGAGCACCGCCGCCGTCCGCACATCCGTCCAGAGTTGCTGGTGAACGGCCGACGTCGAGACACCGACGCTGATCTCACCGATCACGCGGTTCGAATCTAGTTGGAAAACAGGCACTTTCGCGCGCACCGACGGTCCAAGTGTGCCGGATTGCCGCAGCACCACCGCGTGTCCCGCCAACGCCTCGGCGGGATCGGTGCTGACGTGCTGGCCCAGCGCCGCCCGGTCTGGATGGGCCAGCCTGATGCCCTGGTTGTTGGTGATCACCACGAACAACACGTCGGTGCTCTTCTGAACCTGCGAGGCGATGCTCTGCAACTGACCCGCGGCCAGTTCATTCGTCAGCGCAGTGCCCGGCGTCAAGGGGGCAGCGTCGTAGCGCGCGACATCGGCACGGACGGCCGGTGCGGCGGCCACCACGCTGGCGATGTCCAGCGCGCGGGTACCGACTTCGGCGGCGATCCGCTGATGGCTGAGGAAGGCAAGTAATGCCCCTGCAAGCCCAAGCGTGAGCGCCACCACCGCGATTTGCAGCAGCAGCACCTGGGTGGCGAGCCGCACATCGACGGGAGCCTTCCATGCCATCCGCCAAGCGTACGAGGGTCGCTGAGCAGAATGCGCAAAACGTCGAAATCGCTGACTTCCACCCCTAGTGCGCACAAGCGAGGAACCGCCGCCCCACACACCTAGCTTTGGTCTGCAACCCGTCATGAGGAGCGAAGATGACCAAGCCACTGAGCAGGACGCATCGCGGCTCGGACGCGCATGCGCGGTCCGATATCCAAGGCGCGCAACCGACGTCGATGAAGCGGGTGGCCCTGGCCAGCTATGTCGGGTCGGCCATCGAGTACTACGACTTCTACATCTACGGCACCGCTGCCGCGCTGGTGTTTCCGAAGGTGTTCTTCCCTCACCTGGGTACCAGCATGGCCACCGTCGCGTCCATGGCCACCTTCGCGGCGGCCTTCTTGTCGCGTCCGGTGGGCGCCGCGTTCTTCGGCCACTTCGGTGATCGCCTGGGCCGCAAGACAACCCTCATTGCGACCCTGTCGATCATGGGCCTGTCGACCCTCGCGGTCGGCCTGGTACCCGGTGCGGCCACCATCGGACTCGCCGCGCCGTTGATTCTGCTCACGCTGCGTCTGCTGCAGGGCTTCGCCGTCGGCGGCGAATGGGCCGGATCCGCGCTGCTGGCCGCCGAATACGCACCGGCGGACGCCCGCGGCCGCTACGGCATGTTCACCCAGATGGGTGTGGGCAGCGGGCTGGTGATGAGCAGCCTGCTCTTCCTCGTCGTCAACTCGACGATCGGTGAAACCAGCCCGGCCTTCATGGACTGGGGCTGGCGGTTACCGTTTCTGTTCAGCGCCGTGTTGATCATCATCGCCCTGTACGTGCGGCGCAGCATCGCCGAGACGCCGGTATTCGCCGAGCAGAAAGCGCGTGCCACGACTCCCTCCGCGCCGGTAGCCGTCCTGCTGCGCTCCCAGCGGCGCGAGGTGCTTCTCGCCGCAGGCGGTATGGTCGGCTTCTTCACCTTGGGCTTCATGGCCAACACATACCTGACCAGTTACGCCCACACCCACCTGGGATATTCGCCGCAGACGATCCTGTCCGTCGGCGTCATGGGCGGTGTGGTGGCGCTACTGTTCACGGCGCTGTCGGCCGTCCTGTGCGACGTCTTCGGACGCCGGCGCATCATCATGATCGGGTTCGCCGCCGGAGTGCCATGGTCATTCGCCGTGATTCCATTGCTCGATACCGGCCGTCCGGCGCTGTTCGCGGTGGCGATCGCCGGCACCTATGCGGTTGCGGGGATGTCGTACGGCCCGATGGCGTCGTTCATCCCGGAGATCTTCGCCACCCAATACCGCTACAGCGGTGCCGGTCTTGCCCTCAATCTGGCGGGTTTGGTCGGCGGCGCCGTCCCACCATTGGCCGCCGCCCCGCTGATGGCGGCCTGGGGGACCCCGGCTCTCGGCGTCATGATGGCGCTGATGGTGCTCACCAGCCTGGTGTGCACCTGGCTGCTGCCAGAAACAAAGGGCGCTACATTGCGCCGACTCGGCTGAGCGCCCGCGCATCGAGACTGCGGCCAGCGTCCGGTTTTCCGCCGGTTGACGATCTGGCTGCAGTCTCGATGCGCGTCTGACACCGCAACCGCCCCAACCCCCCGCGAGCACAATGCGCAAAAGCGTCATATTGCTCACTTCGGCAACTAGTGCGCACAAGCGAGCCATGCCGATCCGCGAACCGTAAATTCAGCCATATCAGACCAACGAAAACGGCGGAAATTCGAAACAGGAAAAATCGCCGAACATTTTAAGGAGTTCAGGAAAATGGTCGCACTCGGACCCATTCACTCATGGAAGCCGGCAAATGGCCCGGTCACCACCTGGACGGCTTCGACCGCGAGCCGCGCACTCATGCGACAGGCGGATCGAGACGACCTGCCGCCCAGCTTCCAGCAGGCACAGCATCTGCGCGGCGCTTTCTACGGTGCGGCGCTCGGCCGGCAACTACCTCGGCTGATGGTGGTGTCGTGGGACATCCCCGGCGCGTGTGACATCGTGGCGATGACCGAAGCGATCAACGCACACGTGCGTCGTCATGACACCTACCACAGCGCGTTCGAGTTCGAGAACGGCAACATTTCTCGGCGCACAATTGCCGACCCCGCAGAAATCGAATTCGTTCCGGTTTCGTACGGCGAAATGGATCAGGAACAGATTCAGACGCACGCACTGACGACGACACCCGGCACCCTCGAATGGGACTGCTTCACATACGGCGTCATTCAAAAGCCTGACCATTTCACGTTCTACGCCAGCGTCGACCATCTGCACATCGACGGGATGTCCGCCGGCCTGATCTTCCTCGACATCCACATGATGTACCAGGACCTCTCGCACGGACGGACCACCGCGCTTCCGGAGGTCGGCGGTTACCGCGATTACACCGCTCGGCAGCGGGAGAAGGTCGCCGCCATGACCCTGTCGTCGCCGGAGATCAAGGACTGGGTCGAATTCGCCCAGGACACCGACGGCGACTGGCCGAGCTTTCCGCTGCCGCTGGGTGACACCTGGGCCAACAGCAAGGGCGACTTCGTGACGGTGGAACTTCTGAACGAGGACGACACCGAGGCCTTCGACACCGCCTGCCGCGATGCCGGTGCGCGGTTTTCCGGAGGAGTCCTGGCCTGCGCAGCGCTGGCAGAACACCGACTCACCGGCGGGGACACCTTCCACGGATTCACACCGTCGGATACCCGCACGGATGTTGCCGACGCCATGAGCCTGGGCTGGTTCGCCAGCCTCTTCCCGGTCACTGTGCCGATCGGCGACGGCACGTTCTCCGAGATGGCCCCTGCCGCACAGAAATCGTTCGACGCCGGCAGGTATCTGGCGAACGTTCCGTTCGAACGGGTGCTGGAACTCGCCCCGGTCGATCAGCTCGGGATCAAGCTGCCCAGCAAGCCCGGAATGATGGTGTCGTACATGGACTTCCGCAAGGTACCCATCGCGGCATTGTGGGAGCAGACAAATTACGGCATTTACGGGGACAACCTGTCGCACGGTGGGATCAACATGTGGATCAACCGCCACGCGTCCCGGACCACTGTCACCGTCTCCTTTCCGGACACCGAAGAGGCGCGTCATTCCGTTCACCGCTACGTCGCAGCCTTGAGTCAGGCGTTCGCAGCCGTTGCCAAGATCACCGCCGACTGGATCGAAGAGCTTGCCCACCATGCCAATTCGAGCGACCAGTGCGCCGTGTGCGTTGGGAGCCGGTAATCACAATGAAGGGAAATGAGGAAATGACGAATGTATTGGATCTGGTCGACCAGACAGTGTTTCTCGGTGAGCAGGCCACCGGCGCCACGAGTGTGATCCAGTGCGTGTGGATCTACGACCGGGTGATCGACATGGACGGTTTGCGGCGTTTCCACCGCCATCTGGCGCGGGGGCGGCTCTCCCGTCGCATCGAGCGGTCGCCGTTGCCGTTCGGCCGGCATCGCTGGGTCGCACCGGGCGGCCGCCACGACATCGAGGTCGCGTCGCCGCGCCCGCGTGGTGAGTTCGACGCCTGGCTCGAGGAGCAGGCCAACACGCCCCTGGATCCCGAACGCGGCCCCGGGTGGCACCTGGCGGTCCTACCGTTCACGGACGGCGGGTCTGGGCTCAGTTTGGTCATCACGCATTGCCTCACCGATGGTGTCGGCCTGTGCCTGGCGCTGGCCGACGCGGCTGCCGGGCAGGACGATCCGATCACCTGGCCGCCCGCGGCATCACGCCGGCGGTGGCGCGCACTGCGTGAGGACGCTCGTCAGACCGCAAGCGATCTGCCCGCGGTCGGCCGCGCGGCCCGCGCCGCGGCGCGGATGGCCCGCAAGGGACGCGGTAATGACAGCCCATCGGCGCGGGCATCGAAGGCGGCCGGAGCCACGGACGAACAGATCGTGCTGCCGACAGCGACGTTCTTCTTCGACGTGAAGGAGTGGGACTCGCGCGCGCATTCGCTCGGTGGGACCAGCAACGGGCTGCTCGCGGGACTGGCCGCCGACGTGGCCCACCGCATGGGGCGGATCGCCGCGGGCGACGGCACAGTTGCCCTGTCGATCCCCGTCAGTGAGCGCACCGACGGCGATACCCGCGCGAACGCAGTGACGAATGTGGACGTCACCGTGGATCCGACACGGGCCAGCACGGACCTCAGGGACGTCCGTACCGCCATCAAGCAGGCTCTGATCCGTCACCGTGATGTTCCCGACGAGCGGTGGGCGCTGCTGCCGATCGTCCCGCTGCTGCCCAAATGGGTGGTCCGAAGGATGGTCAACGTGGCCACCGGCAATAACACAAGCGTCATCTCGTCCAACGTCGGTGACATCGAACCAGCGGTGAACCGGCCGGACGGCGCCGACGCCGACTACTTCACCGTGCGGTCGCTCTACCCGGGCGTCACCAAGGCCACCATGCACCGTGTGGGCGGCGTACTGGCACTCCTCTCGGGCAGAATCAACGGCCGCGTGTTCGTCTCGGCCCTGTCGTATCAGCCCGGCCAGCCGAACTCGGTCGAGTTTCTGCGCGAGACGCTGTCGGACACATTCGACGACTTCGCACTCGCCCCGACGCGGAATGTTCGCGTGAGCACAATGCGCAAAAGCGCGTGAATCGCTTTGTTCGCGACTAGTGCACACAAGCGCGCCATGCTCGCCGCCGAGCCGTAACTTCGAATCCGAAGCAACCATACCTCGACAGCAACAAAGGATTTCGCCGTGTTGAAGCAGGCCACTCCACCCAAGAGCTCACGACGCTTAGACGGCTTCTCGCTACTGGGACGCATCGTCGTGCGCGCCCCGTGGCTCGTCATCGCCACCTGGATCGCCGTGGTGGCGGTGCTGGCCGTGGCCTTCCCCGCGCTGACGAAGGTCGTGGAAGGCCAGACGGTGCAGCCGCTGCCGGCACAGGCGATGGCGGCCACGGAGCAGATGGCCAAGGATTTCAACGAGTCCGCCCAGAACATCCTTGTCGTGGTGCTCACCGACGAGCACGGTCTCAGCCCCGCCGATAACGACGCCTACCGCGCGCTTGCGACCAAGCTGCGCAGCGACACCAACGACGTGTCCGCGGTGCAGGACGTCGCCAGCACCCCGGCGCTGCGCCAGCTGATGGTCAGCGCCGACAACAAGGCGTCCTATATGGCGGTCACGCTCAAGGCGCCGGCTGGTTCCCCCGACTCTTCGCAGGCGTACCAGCGGATTACCCAGACCGTCAAGCAATCCACCGCCGGCTCCGCGGTCACCGCACACGTGACCGGACAGGCGGCGGTCGTCGGGGACATGTCCATCGTCACCGCCCGCGACATGCATATGATCGAAATCGCCACTGCCGTACTGGTGCTGGTCATTCTGCTCCTGATTTACCGACGACCAGTCACCGTATTGCTTCCGTTGATCACCATCGGCTTCACGGTCGCATCGGCTCAAGGGGTGGTGTCCGCGCTGACCCAGATCGGTCTCGAAGTGTCGGCCATGACGATCGTGTTGATGACCGCGATGATCGTCGGCGCCGGGACGGACTATGCGGTCTTTCTCATCAGCCGGTATCACGAGTACATCCGCTCCGGCATCGACTCCGATGTGGCCGTGCAGAAGGCATTGACATCGATCGGCAAGGTGATCGCCGCATCGGCGGCCACCGTGGCCGTCACGTTCCTGGGCATGGTCTTCACGCGGCTGCCCGCGTTCACGAGTGTCGGCCCTGCGCTGGCGGTTTCGATCGCCGTCGCGTTCCTGGCCGCGATCACGCTGCTGCCCGCGATTCTCGTGCTGGCCGGCCGGCGCGGATGGGTCGCTCCCCGTGGGTCGCAGCCCGGCCGCTTCTGGCAGCGCTCGGCGATTCACATCGTCCGGCGCCCAAAGGCGCATCTGCTGGTCAGCTTGACGCTGCTGATCGCGCTGGCGAGCTGCGCATTGTTGTTGCACCCGACCTACAACGACCGCATGCAGTTGCCCGCATCATCGGAGAGCAGCCTCGGGTTTAACGCCATGGCAGACCACTTCTCGACGAGCACGCTGCTGCCGGAGTACATCTACATCCACTCACCGCACGACCTGAGGACGTCGCAGGCACTGGCCGACATGGAGCAGATGGCGCAGCGCGTGGCTCAGCTGCCCGACGTCGCCACGGTGCGCGGTGTCACCCGGCCGACCGGCCAGCCGCTGGACCAGACCAAGGTCAGCTATCAGGCCGGCGAGGTCGGTTCGAAGCTGCAGAACGCGTCGTCGACGATCAGCGGGAAGAAAGGTGATCTCGATGCGCTCAGCGGTGGCGCACGGCAGTTGGCGAACAGCCTGGCCGGTGTGCGTGACCAGGTCGATCAGGCCGGCCGGTCGATGACGGCGATGTCGGGAACGCTGAACCAGGCACGTCGGCAGCTGAGCACCGTTGCCGCCTCCTATGCGAACAACGGCCAGTCCGCGGTCGACGGTGTGGTCACTGCCGCCACCCCGATGCTGACCGCGTTGAACGACAGCGCCGAGTGCAGCGCCGATCCCACATGCAGCGCCGGACGCGCCGAGCTGCAGCAACTGGCGACGCCCGGCAACGGCCAGACCGGCGCATCCGCCCGGAGTCTGGCGGATACCGTGCAACGGGTCAGCGCAATGTTGCAGTCGTCCGGCGTCACCGATCCAGCCGTCGCACAGCAGAAGGTCACCCAGATGGAACAGGGCGCCAACGCCCTCGCCGACGGCAGCAAGCAGCTGGCGGATGGCGTTTCGGTCCTGGTCGATCAGACCAAGCAGATGGGCGCCGGGATGAACCAGGCGGCGGGCGTGCTGATGTCCATCAAACGTGACGCCACGCAGCCGTCGATGTCCGGGATGTACGTCCCGCCGCAACTCCTGACGACCAACGACTTCAAGAACGCCGCGAAGCTGTTCATCTCGCCGGACGGACATTCGGCGCGCTACATGGTCGAGACGAAGTTCGATCCGTTCAGCACGGCCGCCATGGACCAGGTTCAGACGATCCTGAATACCGCGCGCGGCGCACAGCCCAACACGGCGCTGGCCGATGCGACGATATCGATGGTCGGTACCACTCCGATGTACAGCGCCATGCGCAGCTATTACAACGACGACCTGCGACTGATCGTCATCGTGACGCTGGTTGTGGTCTTCCTCATCCTGGTAGCCCTTCTCCGCGCGATCGTGGCACCCTTGTACCTCATTGCATCGGTGGTGATCTCGTACCTGTCGGCACTTGGGCTCGGCGTCGCGTTCTTCCAATTCATCTGCCATCAGCAGATCTACTGGAACGTGCCGGCGACGGCATTCATCGTCTTGGTCGCCGTCGGGGCCGACTACAACCTGCTGTTGATCACCCGCATCCGCGAGGAGTCCCGCAACGGCATCCGCTCCGGGATCATCCGCGCCGTGCATTCGACGGGCGGCGTGATCACCTCGGCCGGAATCATCTTCGCCGCCTCGATGTTCGGTTTGCTGTTCGGCAGCCTCTCCACGATGGTGCAGACCGGCTTCATCATCGGCGCCGGACTGCTGATCGACACGTTCGTGGTGCGCACCATCACCGTGCCTGCGCTGGCCACGCTCGTCGGGAAGGCGAACTGGTGGCCGGCCAAGCCCCGCAAGCACTCTTAGAGCGGGAATCGATTGTGAATGCCGTTGAACCGTTCCCACATCTGCGCGGTGCGCTCGTCGCTGGTGATCCGTGCGGTGGTCGCGGGAAGCTCCTTCGGCAGATCGGCGTGCTTGACCAGTCGGGTGGTCAGCACTGCGGGTTGCCCGTCGAGCATGTGGCGGTAGGTGAGGTTGCCGCGCTCGAAACGCTGAGTGTCGATCCAGTTGTGAAAGCCCGGATCCGCATGCGCCAGGATCAGCCTGATCTTGCCATCGCCGTCGACGACAGTGCGGCTCGGTGTGTAGCTGACCGGACGAAACAGGAAGTCCATGCTGGTGAAGAACGCACCCATGTTCGTCATCATCCACAGCCCCGGGTGGGCGTCGAATTCGATGATCAGGGCGTCACCGGGCGTCAGCTCCCAATACATGTTGACGGCGGCCCGTCCGCGTTTTTCGTCTGCCCCGGTGGCACCGGGGATGTGCGGGAAGCGATTCGGTTGCTCGTGATCGACGCCGCCATAGGCGAAGGGAAACTCCGGCCAGTCGCTCATCAGGCCGGTGACGAAGTCCCCGGCCCAGTGCATCGCCTCGACCATGGTCTCGGGTGTGGGCAGCGGCTTCGGCTCCGTCATGCCGACGCGCTCGATTCGTAACTGCGCGGGACGCTCATCCCAGCGGTCGAAGCCCTGTCGGATGAACAGCTTCCGCGACGCCGGGGTGGTCGGCAGCCAGTTCGGCCCCCGCTCGGCGCCACCGATGAACAGCTCGAAGGTTCCGTCCGCCTCGACGCTGAGTTGGTGACCGAGCAGATTCGCTTCCGGCCGGTCGCCGAACGGCTCGTGAAGGACGTTCGGGCCATGGGGACGTGAACCTTGCACGGTCACGTTGAAGAACCGCGCCGTGCCGCGGGTCCCGGCGATGCGGTAGGTGGATTCGCCGTCGATCCAGGCCTGTTGATAGGTGAAATCAGCGCAGTCACCGCCCAATTTGCGGGTTGGGTTACACAAGGCATGGATGGCGGGGTAACGGGTGTCGCGGGTCTCCAGGGCCAGGTCGAAGGCCTGCCCGAGGTTCTGGGTGAGAAAGCGGAAGGCGTCGGCACGCTGCAGACCCGAGGTCGCGTTGAAGTCCTTGAACGCCTGCGCACCAGCCGCTTTCAATCGATCGCAGAACTCGCTCCACGCGGCGTCGAGGGCCGCATCGTCCTGTCCGTCGCCGAATGCCACTGCGCGCTCCCCTCACACACCCAGCTCGTCGAGCATCTCGGCGACCACGGCACACGCTCGCTGAGCCGCCGCCAACCTGCCTTCGCGGTCGATCCGCGGGCCGATCAGTTCCAGATCGAATCCGTGGCGGTAACCGTTGCGCACCGCTTCACTCACAATCGCCGCGATCGGAATCGCACCGTCACCCGGCACGGCCCGGGCCGGAAGGGCGCGGTCGCCCAACACGTAGTCACTCAACTGGATCAGCTGCGTCCGTGGCAGCGCGGATCGCAGCAGCCCGGCGAGGTCGGCTTCGGCCCAACAGTGGAAGACGTCGATGCAGATGCCGATTCCCGCCATCTCGGCCAGCGTGATGGTGTCGCGCAGCGTGTGCGCGAAGTGAATGTCGGCATAGAGGCTGGACGCGTTCTCGATGGCCAGGGCGACCCCGGCCGCGTCTGCCTTCCGGACGCACGGTTCGATCGCGGAACAGAACTGTTCGGCGGCCTGTTCCCAGCCGAGGCCGGCCCGACCGCCGGTGAGCATGTAGATGCATCGCGCTTCGCTGCCCGCGGCGGCGTCGATCACGCGGTTCAGTGCCGCGCGGGCCTCGTCCACCGACCGCGCCTCGACAGGCAGCCGACCGGAGGCGAACAGATGGTAGACCGCCTCGATTCGGTGGCCTCCGGCCAGCATCATCTGCCCGAACCCGGGGTCGAGAAGCTGACCGTCCAGAACGCTGAGATTTCTCAACCCTAGTGTGGCCCAATGGCTCTGCAACTCGGGAAGGGCGGCGCCGTAGAAGGTCACGTTGTGCACGGATATCCGCTCAGGCATGGCGCTTTTCGATCTCGACTCCGAACCGCTCACGGAAGGGCCGGAACTCCGAGTGCAGGGCGTCCAGATCCTCGCCGATATCGGTCAGCAGGGAGGTGGAATAGGTGAACTTCCCGTAGCGGTCGCCGCGATTGGCCGCGAGGTACTCGCGCATCGCCGCCTCCGCCTCCGCGGTCAGTGCCCGCCCACGGAAGTCGTAGTAACGCGCAACGGTGGCAACTTGATCGGCGAGGAAGTCGGTATAGCGCACATGCACGATCCGGGAATCGTCGACCATCGGATTGCTCATCGTGTTGGCGATGCTCGCGCGCGTCAACTGCAGGTGCGTCTTCGCCGCGGCTCTCAGATCGACGGGACCGACGATGCCATTCAGGATGTCGGCCATCATCATCGTCCGCGATGCCGCGACCTGAACCGGATCGCGGTGCAGCCACATCAGGGTGGCATCCGGATAGGCATCGAACAGCTCGGCCAGCCGGAACCCGTGAAATCCCTTGAGAACCCAATACTTCGGCGGTCGGCGAAACTGGAACTGCTGCAGCATCGCCCGATGCAGGCGGTACTGGGCGGCCGCGTCGGTGGGCAGACCGCCGACCAGAGTCTGCATCGGCACCCGCCACCACGCCGTCGGAGTCATCACCCGAAAGTCGAACGCCCACGTTCGCTCGTCCTCGGGCAGGCCGTTGCCGAGCATGTCGTTGTAGGGATGGCTGTGTAACCACTCGGGCATCTTGGCATTGATCTCTCGCCAGTCAGCGTCGGCCCGTTGGGGGCGTGGGTCATCCGCGGCGGCAAGGCCGGGAGGCGGCGACGGGTACATCACCTCCCAGAACCGCAGTGCGCGCGCGTGGGGGTCCACCGACATCAGCGCGTGCATCAACGTGGTGCCCGAACGTGGCTCGCCCGTGACGAACATGGGACGATCGATCACCTCGGCCGCGATCGGATAGCGCTTGCGGTCCTGGATGAACTGCAGCCGCGAGGTCAGCAACCAGTGGCAGACGTGTTGCGCCTGCACGATACCGTCGGCGTCCAGGCCGACGGCATTCAGATGGTCGACGGCGAGAATGAACCGCTCCCTCAGCGTCGGGTCGCCGTAGTCGCCGAGGGCCGTCTCGGCCTCGGCGCGCGCGAGGATGCCGGCCGCATCGAGGGTCGCACTCATCATGGCTGACCGCACAATTTCAACAGCTCGTCCTCTGTCTTCCTGACGTTGGCCGCGGATGCGGCGCCGAAGCCCAGTCCGGCCATCGCGCCGTAGTCGAGGATCTTCGGAACCCGCAGGCCCGCATCAACATACGACTTGATCACCTTGGCGACCTGGTGGGGCGTGCCGTGCGGCATAACCGCCAGGACGGCCTCGGGTTCGACGCGGTTCAGGAAGTCGATGATGCGCTCGCGGGTGAGCGCCGCGGGATCGATGTCATGGAAGCCGCCCCAGTCCTCACCCATCGGGTGGGCAAAACCGAGGCGGCGCAGCTCATTCGCCGGCACCTGAAGGAGGAACGACTGCACCAGCGGAGCACGGACGATCTCCTCGAGCGCGGCGTCGTCCTCCCCGATCAGGCAGATCTGCACATAGCACGGCGTGATCGCCATCGGGTCACGTCCGGCGAGTTCGGCCGAGTTCCGCACCACGCCGAGCATGTGCGCGTAATGCTCCGGCGTCCACGCGCCAGCGGGCCACCAGCCGTCGGCATGGCGTCCGACGATGTCGAGCATCCGTGGCCCGCTCGCACCGATCCATAGCGGCGGGAAGCGCCCGTCATAAGGTTCGGTATCGAGGCGGGCACGGTCGAGACGGTAGAACCGGCCGTCGAAATCGACCGGGCCGTCGCTGTCCCACAGGAGGCGAATGACCTTCAACGCCTCCTCGAACCGGCTCACCGGCGTGCCGAAGTCGAAACCGTACGGCACGATGTTCTCGCTCTCGCCCGAACCCAGGCCCAGGATGAACCGTCCCCGGGCGAGATGGTCGATCGTCAGGGCGCTCTGCGCCAGCATGGCGGGGTGGCGGCGCACGGTGTCCACCACACAAGTGGCCAGGGGCACGGTATTGGTCAACGCGGCCACCGCGGCGGCGACGGCGATGCCGTCGAGGTGGCGATGCGGCGATGGCGAAACCGTCGACAGGTCGGTGAACTCGGGTGTCCACAGCGCGTCGGGCCAGAAGCTGACCATGTGGTCGGGCAGCCAGATCGAGTGGTAGCGACCACTGTCCAGCTCTGCCAGATGTGACAGGTCCAGTGGCAGCGAGGTGCGCACAAAGGCGGCAGGGGTTACGTCGGCCAATGCCCTCGACCACCTCCTCGGCGGGCGATGTCAGGCAACGGGTTCCTCGCCTTCGAGTTTGGTTCGGTGCAGCAGCCGACCGGAATCAGGGTCGTACGGCGTGGCCCGGTGCATCGTGCCGGTGTTGTCCCAGATGACCAGGTCGCCGACCGACCACCTGTGCCGATAGACGAACTGCGGCTGGGTCGCCCAATCCCTCAGCCGGACAAGCAGTTCGATGCTGTCACGGAAATCCATGTCCATCACGTGACGGGCGGTGCACCCGAGGACCAGGGACTTCTTGCCTGAGCGGTGTGTCCACACCAGCGGCAGTTCACGGTCCCCGATCGCCATCATGGCCCGCAGCGTTTTGTGGCTGGGCTCGGGGTCGTAGAAGAACAACGTGTTCCACGCCGAGTGCATCACCCGCAGGGATGCCAGCTCATCCTTGTCCGAATCCGGCAGATCGTCGTAGGCCGCATAGGTGCTGCAGAACTCGGTGTCTCCCCTGCCGTCGTCGGACAGCGCCTGACTCGACAAGAGCGACGCCAGAATCGGCACCTCGTTCATGGTCCCGTCAATGTGCCAATACAGCGAGCCCTTGAGATAGTCGGCGCGTTCGTTGACCGCGGTGTCCAGGGTGACGTTGTAGACCTGCTCGCCGGTTCGTTCCGGGGCGAAGGTTCCCAGGGTGCGGGTGAAGGCGATCTGTTCGTCGTCGGTGAACTGGATCTGCGGAAACACCAGGACGCCACGGCGTTCGAGCAACTCGCGGATCACCCCGGCGTGCACGCCGCCAAGTAATTCCTGTTTGTCGGCGATCACCTCCGTGGCGATCTTGGGCATCAGATCGCGGGTGGTGAGGGTGGCCGCCGTCATGCCGAGACCAGCCGAGGCAACATCGCGGGCATCAGACCTCCATGGTCGGCGGAGCAACGCGTCGCCGTAACTATACATCGGAGTATAGTTATTTCCAGGCCGGACTATCTGGCCTGCACACCGCGGAGAAAGAGATCGACGGCGTGCGTGAGGTGACGCTGCTCTTCCTTATGGGTGCGGTAGACGCCGAAGTCGGCGAGCCGAGCGGGCAACACCTCCACCATCGCGAGAAAGTGTTCGGCCGCCAGTTCGATATCGCCGACTTCGACGTCACCGGCGTCGCGGTGGCGGCGCAGCACATCCATCACCTGCTGTTGACGGCGCGCCCAACCGAAAGAGTCTGCGCCCAAGGCGAACTCCGGAAAGCGATGCGCCTCGTTCCGCGCGATCTTGTGCAGCTGCACGATATCGGGGTTCAACGCATGCCTGAGCGCGCCGCGACCGATCGCCGTCAGCGCGCCCTTCAAGTCGTCGTCATCGACTCGCTGGTCGGTCTCCAATTGCACCGCGCGGCTGAACGCCCACGGAATCACGTCCAGGAAGACCGCGCGTTTGTCGGCATAGCGGGCATAGAGCGTGGCCTTGGTGATGCCCGCCGCCTCGGCGATGGCCACCATCGTCGTCGCGTCGTAGCCCTTTTCCAGGAAGGTCTTCACCGCTGCTTCGCGCAGCCGCTGATGCAGGGCCGCCGCCTCGGCGTGCGTCGGCCGGCCGCCCCGTCGTTCCGACTCAGGAGGCCGGGTCACCGCTCGACGACCTCGCCGATGAACGCGTGGCAGGTTTCTCTCATGACCGTGAGCGTCATGCTCGGCGACTCGAGCAGAACCTGCACCGCAAGGCCGTCGAGCATTCCGATCAGCATGTTCGACAGCGTCGCCGGATCGCCGTCGCGGGCCTCGCCCTCCTGCTGCGCCGAGCGGATCACGCCTGCCACGACGTCGCGCCACTGGCCGTACAGGGAATCGTTGATCTCCTGCAGGGCGGGATTGCGGCTGCCCTCGGCCCACAGCGCCAGCCACACTTTCCACGCGCGGATCGACAGTTCGTCCTTCGGCAGGTAGGACTCCACCAGGTCGTGCAGCACTCCGAGGCTGTTCTTACCCGAGGCGAGCAGCTCCTGGCGCCTGGCCAGCGAATCAGTGAGGTTGAATTCGAAGGCGGCGGTGATGAGGTCCTTCTTGGTCTCGAAGTAGTAGTGCACCGTCCCGGAGCTCACCCCCGCCTCCTTGGCGACGTCCGAGAGCCGGAGTTCGGGGATGCCGACCGAGGCGATCATCGAGCAGGCCGCCGACAGGATTTGTGGGCGCCGCTCGGCCTCCACGCTGGGACGCGGCATCGGGCCCTCCGGTCGACGTCAGTTTGCTCAGGGCCTTGATCGTACAAGTCGCGTTCCTGCAGGCTCAATCACCAAGGCCCGGGACGCCTCATCCGAGGTTTCGGGAGATCACCAGCTTCATGATGTCGGAGGTGCCCTCCTCGATCTCCTCCAGCTTGGCGTCGCGCATCCACTGTTCGACCGGGTACTCGCGTGAATAGCCCCAGCCGCCAAGCGTCTGGACGGCGGCCCTGGGTGACGAACATCGCCGTCTCGGACGCGGTGAGCTTGGCCATCGCGGCGATTCCGCGAGCCGGCGCCCCGCTGTCGATGATCCGCGCGGCGTGCATGCACCAGCAGCCGCGCCGGCTCGATCCGGGTGGCCATGTCGGCGAGCCGGAACGCCACCGCCTGGTGCTCGATGATCGGCACGCCGAACTGCTTGCGCGTCTTGGCGTACTCGAGCGCGTACTCATACGCCGCGCGGGCCGCGCCCGACCGCGGCGGCGCCGAGGACGACGCGCGAGATGTCGAAGGTGCCCATCAGCCCGTAGAAGCCCTGCCCCTCGTCGCCGAGCCGGTCCTCCTCGGGCGACGAAGACGTCGTCGAGGAAGATCTCGCGGCAGACGATGGCGCGCTGGCCCATCTTCTTCATCGGCTCACCGAAGCTCATTCCCTCGGTGTCCTTCTGCGAGCAGGAACGCCGAGATCCCCGCCGAGCGCTTGGTGGGGTCGGTCTTGGCGAACACCACGTAGGACTCGGCGGCGCCGGCGTTGGAGATCCACGCCTTCTGCCCGGTGATGCGGTAGCCGCCGTCGACACCGGCGTGGCGGTGGTGACTGATCGAGGCGGCGTCCGACCCGGATTCCGGTTCGGTGGTGGCCAGCGAGGTCATCACGGCCTTGGGTCCGGTCAGCGGGGTCAGCCAGCGCTTCTTCTGTTCCTCGGTGCCCAGCACCATGATCGGGTCGGAGAAGAAGCCGTTGGAGCACACCAGGTTGCCGATGCCCGGGTCGCCCCAGCACAGCTCCTCCTGCACCAGGCACTGGGTGAAGACATCGGTGAAGCCGCCGCCGCCGAACTCCTCGGGGATCATGAAGTCGGTGATGCCGACGGCGGCCGCCTTTGCGAAGATGTCCACCGGGGTGACCACGTCGGCCTCGTCGACCTCGCGGCCGCGGGGCCGGATCTCCTTGGCCGCGAAGTCGCGGCACAGTTCGATGATCTGGCGCTGCTCGTCGGTGAGCGGCCAGGCGGGGATGTTCGTTGTCGTCGAGGTCGGCATGTCGGTCTCCTTGAAATGTTGACAAAGCGTGGGTCGCAGCGCTCTAGCTGCGAGTTGAACTGGTCGATGAGTCGGTGTAGATCGATTTGCCGAGCCATTGGCCGCCGTCGACGACCAGCACCTCGCCGGTGACGTAGCCCGCGCGATCGCTCAGCAGGAACGCCGCCGATTCGGCGACCTCCCCGGGTGCCGCGAAGCGGCCGGCCGGAACGCTGGCCAGGACGTTTCGCAGCGCACGGGGGTCACCCCAGAGCGCGGCGCCGGCGCCCTCGGTCTCGGTGGGGCCAGGTGCGATGCAGTTCACCCGAACGCCGCGGCCGCCCCACTCGACGGCCAGGGTGCGGGTCATCGCGACCACTCCGCCCTTGGCCGCGGCGCTGTGCACGGTGCCGGGATGACCATGCCAGGCATAGCTGGCGATCACGTTGAGAATGGTTCCGCTCCGCTGGGTCAGCATGTGGCGGGCGGCGGCGTGGGTGCAGTAGTACGTGCCGTTGAGCACGATGTCGGTGACGGCTTTCCATCCGTTGGGCGACAGATCTTCCGAGGGGACCACGAAATTGCCTGCCGCGTTGTTGACCAACGCATCGATGCGGCCGTGCGTGGCGACCAGCCCGTCGACGGCGGCGGCCACACCGGCGTGGTCGCGGACGTCGCAGACCACCGCCTCGGCCCGGCCGCCCGTCTCGACGATGCGCCGCACCGTCTCATCTAGCGCTTCGCGGCGCCTGCCCAGCACCGCGACGGTGCCGCCTGCGCGGGCCCACCGCAGCGCGATCGCTTGCCCGATCCCCGAGCCGCCGCCGGTGACCAGCGCGACCCGGCCGTCGAATTCGTTGGACAGGTCAAGGCCGCTCATCGGCTCTGCCCCTCAACCGTTGTGGCGCAACCGCTCACGACGAGCGCGTCTACCGCACGCGGTCCCGCCGGCGTGGCGCGCACCGGGTTGAGTTCGATCTCGGTGATGTCCCGCCGTTCGGCGATCAGTCGGGACACCGACCACGACGAGGTCCGCGAGCTTGTCCATGTCGACCGGCGGCCGGCCGCGCCAGCCGTGCAGCAGCGGCGCCGCGCGCAGCGCATTCAGCATCGCCGTTGCGGTGTCGCGCGAAACCGGCGCGCATTCCAGCCGAACATCCCTGTGGATCTCGGCTTCGGTGCCGCCCGCCCCGACGACGACCACCGCCCCCAGCTGCGGGTCGCGGCGGGCCGCCGACCAACACCTCCACGGCGTCGGGCCGGGCGTCCTGTTCCTCGAGCACGTAATCGCCGCTGCCCAATCGCTTCCGCATGTCTTCGAAGGCATTCCGACACCTGCACTGGGTTCGCCAAATCGGTTCGTACCCCGCCGACTTCGCTCTTGTGTTCCAGCCAGCCGGCCTTGAGCACCAGCGGCGGCTGCAGCTGACGGAGCGCCTCGTCCACCTCGCCGGCGTCGCGCACCACGGCCCCGGAGGGGAAGGCGACGCCGTATCCCGACAGGAGGGTCCTGGCGGCCCAGTAGCCGGGTAGGACGGGCGGGCCGGCCGGTGACCACAGGTGGGGCGTCGGCGCGGGTATGGCCCGGTCGCGCATCGGCCATCCCGGCGAGCACCCGCATCACCGATTCGATCGGCCCGTACGCCGGGACGCCCTGGCGCCACAGCGCTTGCGCAGTAGTCGATTCGGGGGCCATCGTGTGGACGAGCACGGGAATCGCCGGTGGCACTGACCACTGCGCCGAGTCGTTCGGCGACCGATACCTCGGCATCGGCCAGTGCCGGGCTGTCCTGGCCGTAGCAGCCGAAATACCCGGTCATCACCACGGCGTCCACCCGGCCGTCGGCGATGACGCGTTCGACGAAGGTGGCGTAGTTCTGCAGATCCTGCTCCCCCGCGCCGGCGAGGTCGATCGGATTCGTGCACGCGGCCCCCGCAGGCAACTGCTGTGCGAGTCGCGCGGACAACGCGCGGGGAAACTGCGGAACCGTCAGTCCCGCAGCGGCGGCCATGTCGGCGGCGATACCACTCTGTCCGCCGCTGTCCCCGACGATCGCGACGCGTCGGCCGCGTGGGAAGGGAGCCGTCAAGAATCCGCGTGCGACGTCGACGACCTCGCTCGGGGTGTTCGACCCGCACCACCCCGGCGGCCCGGCAGACCGCATCGACCACGTCGAGCGACGACGTCATGGAGCCGGTGTGAGTCCGGGCGAGGCGGGCGCTGGCAGTGCTCGCTCCCACCGTCATGAGCACCGTCGGCTTCCCCGCCGACCGCAGCCCGGAAAGGGTGCTCGAAGAGCGCTTCTCCGTCGACGAAGCTCTCCAGATACAGTGCGATGACTCTGGTGGCGTCGTGTGCGGCGAGGTCGCTGAGCAATTCCGTTGCCGTGACATCGGATTGGTTGCCGATCGACACGAACCGGGAAACCCCGAGGCCATCCCTGCGACCGATGGCGGCCAGCTCTGACCCGAGTTGTCCGCTCTGTGAGACGATCGCCATCGGACCCGGGGTCGGGCTGCCCCACATCAGTTGCAGCTCGCTGGTGGCGTCGTAGATGCCCAGGCTGTTGGTGCCGATCAGCCGCGCATCATGGGCGGTGATCTTCGCGGCCAGCGCCGCATCATCGGCGATTCCACTGGTGATCCCGAGGAATCCGCGGACTCCGCGCTCGAGCGCTTCGTCCACGACGGTGTCCACGTGCGCGGCGGGGACGCACAGTGCGACCAGATCCGGGAACCTCTGGCAGCGCCGAAATGCTCGGCGCGCAGGCCTGCCCGAGTACGGACGCCGCTCTGCTGTTGACGAAATGAACCGCCCGACGGTGCGCGCCCCGAAGTGCGCCCGACGCCAGCCAGTAACCCCACTTGGCCGGGTCGTCGGAGGCACCGACGACGGCCACCGAGGTCGGATCGCGGAAAACGCCGAGACCCGAGGCGGCGCGGTCTCGGGTGGTCGGGGTGAGATGCCCGGTCATGGGCGCAGTGCCGCCACGATCTCGGCGGCCGCCCGTTGACCGGAGGCGATGGCCCCGTCGATGTAGCCGTTCCACACGCTCGATGTCTCGGTGCCGGCCCAGTGAATGGAACCGCAAGCGGTGCGCCAACCCGTTGCGCCGTGCTCGAACCAGACGCCCGGGGCCGGATTGGCGGCATACCCGCCGCGCGCCCACGGGTCGTTCGGCCAGATCTTCTCGGTGTACTGCAACGGTTCAGCCGCCTGCTCGCCGAACAGATTGGTCAACGTCCTCAATACGTCTGCGCGCCGTTCTGCTTGCGACAGCGCCGCCCACCGCCGCTGACGGTCGGCGTAGACGAAGGAAACCAGCACGCCAACGCTGCCGTCCTCTGGCGAGTTGTCGAACACGACGCCCACCGAGTGGTCGCCGTAGGCGGTGGCCTCGCCCGACAGGCCGTCGGAGCGCCAGAACGGGGTGTCGATAGACGGTGTGGATCTTGGCGACATCACCCATCGGATTGCGTTCCATCCACCGACTGCGCGCCTGTGGAAGTGGCGGGGTGAACCGGATCCGCACGGCGGCACCGGGCGACGCCGCGACCACCACGCGGTCGGCCAGCAGCGGGCCGCGGTCCGTCTCGACGCGTACGCCGCCGCCCTCGAGAGCTTCGATGTGCCCAACGGGTGTGCTCAGGTGTATCCGGTCACCGAGATGGTCGACGATGGCCAACGCCACGGACTGCGCGCCGGCGGAGAATCGCCGCTCCTGTGCGCACCCCTCGGTTTCCATCAGCTGGTCGAAACCGCCCGCGGCGGCGACGTAGAAGAGCAGGTGAAACAGCGAGATGTCGCGCGGTTCCGCCGTCCAGACGCCCTCGACGGCCAGCGCAAGGCGAAGACGCGCATCCTTGTCGGCGACGGTGCGTTCCAGGAAGGACTGCACCGTTTCGCTGTCCCATTCCTCGAGATGAGCTGTAGCGGTGGGATTTTCGCGATCGATTGTCAACGCCATCTCGTCGATGGCCTCGGCAGCGGTCACATATTCGTCGACGCCGGGAGCGCCGACGGGCCCCGCGCCGCGGAAGGGTCGGCAGACTCCGTCGGTCCACAGTTCGAGGTGATCGCCGGTGTTGTAGGTCGGGAAGGTGGCGCATCCGAAGCGCTCGGCCGCGGCCAGCAGCCGGGCCTGGGTGGGTCCCACCCACTGACCGCCGTGGTCGACCACGAGTCCCGCGCTCGATCCGTCGTCGAGCCGCTGCGACCAGACCCGGCCGCCGACCCGTTCGGAGGCTTCCAGCACGACCACGTCGACACCGACGTCGTCCAGCGCCAAGGCGGCCGACAGGCCGGAGTATCCGGCGCCGACGATCACGGCGGTTGCCCTGGATGGCAGGGGTCGGGTTGCAGCCGAAGCCGGATTCGCGGTAGTCACGGCAGTGAATTCTATATTAATTGGCCAGCCAGTCAAGAATAAAATGTGAGTCGCCGCCCGGGGTTGACAGCGCGTGGTCGCGACCACACAATTTTTAACTGGCCCGCCAATCAGAAATGAGGTACGTGCGTGGAAGACGCCGTGTTCGAACAGGAACTCCAGAAACGCCTGCACATGATCGAGTCGCGGGACGCATCCGCGATGGTCGTGTCCGACCTGCCGTTGCTCGACATCGCGGTCATTGTCATCGCCCTGATGATTGTGACCGCCGGGCTGATGTGGTGGGCGTACTGATGTCCCACGTCCTGCGTCGAGACGGCGCCGCTGACGACGCATCCCGCCCCGGTCTCGACCGCCTTGACGAGGCCGATCTCGATGCCACCCTCACCGAACTCCCGTTGCTCCCCCAGGAACGAATCTGGGGATTCTGGCAGCACTCCTCCGTCAATGTCGGTCTGGCAGTCGCCACCTGGGCATTTCTGCAGGGCGCGGCCGTCGCCTACTACGTCGGCGTCGTCCAGGCCATCGCCTCCATCGTCATCGGTTACGGCATCAGCGTGCTCCTGGTCGCCCTGGCACCGTGCATGCCGTCGGTGAAGTACGGCATCGAGCAGTTCGTGGGCCTGCGCAGCGCGTTCGGCGAGAACGGCGCGCGACTGGTGATGGTCGCCGTGTCGACAGTGCTGGCCGCGGCGTGGTCGGCCGTGCTGGCGATCATGTTCGGGCATGGTCTGGTGACCGTCATCAACCAGCTTGCCGGAACCCAACTTTCGGAGTCAGGCGTGGCAGCGAGCCTGCTTGCCCTGGTCGCCGTCATCGTGTCGTGTCTGGTGCTGGCCCGCGGGCCGGTATCCGTCGAGGCCGTGTGTCGCGTCATCGCGCCGATGCTCGTGATCATCCTGCTCGGGATCATCGTGATCGTGTTCACCCACAGCACCTGGTCGGAGCTGACGGCGCTCGAGCCCCTCGGCGGTGTCAGCGACGACAAACATCTGAGCTTCATGCTGGCGATCGAGCTGAACCTCGCCGGCGGGTTCGCGTGGTGGCCCAACCTGGGCAATCTGTCGCGCCTGACCCGCAGCGCACGGGCGGCGTTCTGGCCGAACTGGGTGGGTGTGTTCGCGGCGTCGGTCGTCGCGGCGATCGTCGGTGCACTGGCCGCGCTGTCGCTGCAGATCGAGGATCCGACTCAGTGGATGATCCCGCTGGCCGGCGCGGGCATCGGTGTCGTCGCGCTGGTCATCGTCTGCCTGGCCAACGTCACCGCGATTCTGTCCCAGGGCTACGCGTCGATGGTTGCGCTCAAGGGCGGCGGCGGCCGGGTGTTCCGAACCGCGGCCTGGCCGTGGCTGATTGCCGTCATCCTCGGCCCCGCCGCCGTTCTGGTCTTCTTCCCGACCGCGGTCTACGACAACTACGGTCGCTTCCTGTCCTGGGGCGCGATCGTGTTGGCTCCACTGTGTGCGGTGCAGCTGGTCGACTTCTTCGTCCTACGCAGGCGCCAGTTGAACATCCGTCAGCTGTTCCTGCCGGTCGACCAGTCCGGTTACGGCTATTGGCGAGGGGTGAACATCGCCGCCTTCGTCGCGGTTGCGGCAGGCGCCCTGACGTATTCGCTTCTGCTGAACCCGGTCTCGTATGAGCCGAGTGGGCTGTTCCGCTACACGACGGCATCGGTACCCGCATTCGTGGTCGCCGGATTGGTCCACTACGTGCTGACCCGACTTGTGGTACAGCGGCTGGGAATGGGCGGATACGAATGGCGGGCCACTCCCCTGCCGCGGACCTAGACCGAACGGCTGAACCGAGCCACAACGGCTGCTGCGGCACTCAATTGGCGCGGACCAGTTTGATGGCGGCGGCCTCGATGGCGTCCTCTGAGAGCAGCACCTCGAGAGCGGCGTCACCGAGCGGGATGAAGCTGTCGAGGCTGGCTACGCGGCCGACCGTGCCGGTGAATCCGTGCTCGAGCAGGGCTGCGAGGATGCCCTCACCGACCCCTCCGCTTTCTCGGGTCTCGTCGACGATGAGTGCATTGCCGGTAGCGGTGGCTTCTCGGATGATGTCGTCGACCGGCAGCGGCGCCAGCCAGCGCAGGTCGACGGTTCGGGTGCTGATGCCAAGACGGTCGAGTCGCTGTGCCACCCGCAGGCTCATCCTCAAGCCGTTGCCGAATGTCACCAGCGTCAGATCGGTACCTTCGTCATAGGTGCGGGCCCGGCCAATCGGCGCATGCGGTTCGGCCTTGACGTCTGGGTAGTGCGCCAACCATCCTTCGTCCCCGTCGGCGTAGAGGTCTCGTGTGTGGTACAGCGCGATGGGTTCGAGAAACAAGCAGACGGCGCCGGCCACTGAGGCAGCTTCGACGCAGCTTCGCATCATGGCCGCAGCGTCGTCCGGGCGCGCCGGTGAGGCGATCACAACGCCGGGGATGTCGCGAAGAGCCGCCACCGAGTTGTCGTTGTGAAAATGCCCGCCGAAGCCCTTCTGGTAGGCGTAGCCGGCGATACGCACCACCATCGGATTGCGGTACTGCCGATCGGAGAAGAACTGCAGCGTCGCCCCCTCGCCCCGGACTTGGTCAGCGGCGTTGTGCACATATGCCAGATACTGGATCTCGGGTATCGGCAGTAGCCCAGACACGCCCGCGCCCAGCGCAAGGCCCAGGATCGCTTGCTCGTCCAGCGGCGTGTCGAACACCCGCGCCGGGCCGGCCTTCGCCTGCAGGCCACGGGTGACCCCGTACACGCCCCCCTTTCGGGCGACGTCCTCCCCGAACAGCAGCGCCTCCGGGTGGCTGGCCAGCACCTCCTGCAGTGCGCGGTTGATGGCCAGTGCCGAGGTGAGTGCCGGCTCGTCAGCGCGAACGCCGGTCCCCGGTGAAACCGCCGGTTGGGCAGAGGCTGCCACCGCCTCTTCCAAGCCGACGCGCAGTGGCTCCATCACTTCCCAGGCACTGCCGAGTTGCGCCATTTCAGCAACCTCCGCGGCTATTTCGAGAACCTCCGACCGCTTGGCTTCGTAGCGCTCGAGCACCTCCGTCGGCGTCAACACCCCTCTCCCGATCAGCGCTTTGGCGGTGCACAGCACGGGATCCCGTTCATGGTCGGCGGCGATCTCATCCGGCCGGCGGTAGGCCTGCTCATAGTCCGAGCCCGCATGCCCCATGAGTCGCACCGTGCTCAGATGCAGAAATGCGGGCCTGCGCTGCGTTCGCACCCATTCGGCAGCAGCGGCGGTGGTGGCGAAGACATCGGCAAGGTCGGAACCGTCGGCGCAGAAATACTCGAGATCGTCGCGGTTCGCATAGGTCCGCGCCGACCCATCCACGAGGAGTCTTCACACTGATCCCGATTCCGTTGTCCTCACAGACGAACAAGAGCGGCATCGGCAGGCCCTGGTAGGCACAATGCATCGCGGTGTTGATGGCACCGACCGCGGTGGAGTGATTCACCGACGCATCACCAAAGCTGCAGACCGCCAGACGCGTCGCTGGGCCAAAGACATTCGACCTGCATCTTCTTGGCGCGCGCGATCGAAAAGGCCACCCCGACCGCGCGCGGCAGGTGCGACGCGATGGTCGAGGTCTGCGGGATGATGCCGAGGTCGTGCCTGCCGAACACCTTGTGCCGACCACCCGAAATCGGTTCGGCAGTCGCGGCGACCAAACCGAGCAGCACATCGCGCAAGGGATCGCTGCCGCCCACTTGCGCTGCGCGGGCGAGGAAAAAACCGCCGGACCGGTAGTGCAGCAATGCTGGATCGGTCGGCCGCAGTGCCGCGGCGACCGCTGCGTTGCCCTCATGGCCCGACGAGCCGATGGTGTAGTAGCCCTTGCCGTGCGACCGCAGCCAGCGCGCTGCGAGATCGAGATGGCGGCTGCCGAGTTGCGCATCAAACAGGTCCAACCAGGCCTGCGAAGTCAGCGCGCAGTTCGAAATCGGCTGTGCGTCGATGTCGGGCAACGCCGCGATCGTTGCCGTGAAATAGTCGTCAATCGACTCCGCCATTGCGTCTCTCTCAACTATCGGCTGTCAGCGGAACGCGGGGGCGCCCGTGAGGGCCTGGCCGATCATCAACGTATGCATCTCGCTGGTGCCTTCATAGGTCAGCACGGATTCCAGATTGTTGGCGTGCCGCATGACCGGATACTCCGACGTGATGCCGCTGGCGCCCAGGATGGTGCGGGCAGTGCGCGCAATGGTCAATGCTTCCCGTACGTTGTTGAGCTTGCCGAGGCTGACCTGCGGCCCGGCCAGCCCCGCGGTGTCTTTGCGTCGGCCGAGGTGGATCGCCAGCAGGTAACCCTTGGCGTACTCGAGGGTCATGTCGGCGAGTTTCTGCTGAGTGAGCTGAAATTCGCCGATGGGGCGATCGAACTGCTTGCGGACGGAGGCGTATTCCAGCGCGGTTTCGAGGCAGTCGCGCGCCGCCCCGATGGCGCCGAACACGATGCCGAACCGGGCCTCGTTGAGACAGCTCAGCGGTGCGCGGAGGCTGCTCGCTCCCGGCAGTCGCGCGCTGCCGGGCACCCGAACGTCCTCCAGCACCAGCTCGCTCGTGACGGAAGCGCGCAGCGACATCTTCGCCTTGATCGCGTGTGCGGAGAAGCCCGGGCGTGTCCGTGGGGACGGCAAATCCCCGGATACCTTCATCGGTACGGGCCCACACGATGGCGATATCCGCGACGGATCCGTTGGTGATCCACATCTTGGTGCCGTTGATGATCCAGTCGGTGCCCACCTGTACGGCGCGGGTGCGCATTCCGGCCGGGTCGGAGCCGAAGTCCGGCTCCGTGAGTCCAAAGCAGCCGAGCTTGCGACCGGCCGCCATTTCGGGCAGCCACTGCTCTTTGTGTTCTTCGCTACCGAACGCATGCAGGGCGAACATCGCCAGTGATCCCTGCACGCTGACCAACGAGCGGATACCCGAATCGCCTGCCTCTAGCTCGAGGCAGGCCAGACCGTAGGCCATGGCGGTGGTCCCTGCGCAGCCGTATCCTTTCAAGTGCATCCCGAGCAGTCCCAGCTCGCCGAGCTCGACCGCCAGTTCGCGCACCGGCAATTCGCCGTTCTCATACCAGGTGGCGATGTCGGGGGCGATGCGCCCCTTGACGAGTGCGCGCACGGACTCGCGGATCTGGCGCTCTTCATCGTCAAGCATGTCATCGACTGCGATCAGCGCATCGGGGCTGACAGGCGGGTTGAGAACCTGGGAATGTGTCACGGCGTCTCCTGAATGGTGGTTGGGGCGGCGGCTCAGCAGCAGCCCTGGGCGTGTGCACCGACGACGACGGCGGGCCGGTCGGGTTCCTGGATGCCGACCGGGCCACGCCAATTCACCGAGCGGCTCGGCGGCGGGGTCTGTTCACTGCGGGTGTGTACCAGCGGAACACCGTCGACGAGCACGGCGGCGATCCCCGGAAGATCGCCCAGTGCAAAGCATTCCAGCCCGTCACGCGCCATCGATCCAGTGATCGGACCCAGCACCAGTAGATCGGCCGGCATGCCCTCAGCCAGTAGGCCGGTGCGCATTCCGTGCGCTTTCGCCGTCTGTCCAGTCGCCGCGGCGACGGCAACCAGCGGGTCGACGCCGCACACCGATGACAGGAAGCAGATGTTGCGCAGCATCCCGCGGGGGATGACGCCGGTTCCGCCCGGAGTGTCGGTGCCGAGGGTCAGGCGATCCAGCTGTCCACGGGCTGTCAGTTCTTCGACGACGAGTTTGGTCGCCCGGTAGTTGTTCGAGCTGCACACCTCGAGCTTCGCCGACGGGAGTTCGGCCACGATCGCGATGATCTCCTCATCCGGCGCGGGGATGGGGCCACCGGAGATGTGCCCCACGATGTCGGGCTTGACGCTGGTCACCACTTCCCGCCCGGCCACTCGGCTGGAGCCCGACCGTGACACGCCGCCGGAATGCATCTTGACCGTCATTCCGCGTTCGTGCGCCCAATGGACATAACGCTGAGCCTCGCCGTCGCCCAACCGGTTCCAGTCGTAGAAGATGAACTTCACCTGATCAATGCCCTCACGTTGAGCCCGATCGAAATGCTCTTCGGTCATGCCTGGGACCAGAAGCACCGTTCCAGCGTTGACCTTCACCCCTGACGGCCGCATCCGGCCGGTCGTGTGTTTGGACGTGATGGCGATGCTCAATACCAGTTCCGGGCTCAGGGCGTCGAATGCCAGGCCCGGGATGTGCAGTTCTCCTGCGGACACCATCGACGTGGTGCCGCCATGCAAGTAATTGTGGATCCATCCGATGGAGTCTTGGGCGGGCGTCCACTCTCCGAACGTGGGGTGCACGTGCCCGTCGACCATTCCGGGCATCACTGTCAAACCGCCCGCCGACAACACGAGATCCGGTGCCGCGTGGCTTGTTCCAATGCCGGCGATGACACCGTCCTCGATGACGAGGCATGTGTCTCGCAGCGGAGCGATCGCGCTGTCACCGTGCACGAGCATACCGATGTCTTCCACCAGCAGCGTGGTCACTTGCGTCTCCTCGATTCAACTTGAACACCCGATCCGGTCCGGATCGCGTGATGGAACTAGTTGGGCGCCTCAGCGGCGTCCAGCACGGCCTGCACAATGCCCTGGTATCCCGTACAGCGGCAGATGTTGCCCGACAGCGCTTCTCGCACCGCATCCTCGGTGAGTGGCTTCTCGGCATCGGTGTCGCGCAACAACTCGACCGCGGTGACAAGGAATCCCGGGGTACAGAATCCGCATTGCAAGCCGTGTCTCTCGGAGAGTGCGCGGCGCAACCGGGCCGTCTCCTCGAACTGATCCAGTCCTTCTACGGTGTCGACCCGCAACCCGTCGGCTTGGACGGCCAGAGTCAGGCAGGCGCGCGCACTTCTCCCCCCGATGAACACGGTGCACGCACCACAGACTCCGTGCTCACACCCCAGATGGGTTCCGGTGAGCCCGAGTTCGTCGCGCAGGAAATCAGCCAGCGTCAGCCGCGGCGGCACAGATCGTCGAAATTCACGGCCGTTGACGGTGACGGCCACCGCCACCGCCTGCGGAGCATCAGCAGCCGTCACGAGTCCTCCTGATCGTGGGTGAGGCGGCGTTCGGCCGCGGTCAACGCCTCAGCGAGCGCAACCGCGCAGAGCCGCCGCGCGTAGTCGGCGTCCTCGGCCGCCGGATCGGTACGGGTCGCCCAATCGTGTGCGAGGTCGGCCCACAGGTCAGGCGATGGTTCTGCGCCGATCGCCTCGTCGCCGACGAACAGCAGGGGTCGATCCGCCGCCGAGAGCACCGCTGCCCGAACCGATGCCACTGTGCCGTCGGGCTGCAGCGTCAGCGTGCATCCGGCGCCGGCAAGCCCATAGTCTCCGTGCTGATGCGCGTATTCGACGAATCCCCAGCCCTGATCGGCCCGACGCGCCGGAACCGAGATCCAGGTAATCATTTCGTGGTGTTCGAGCGCACTGGTGTAGAACGAGACGAACATGTCTTCTGCGGCAACCTGCCTGCGACCGGTCTTTGCCGAATCAACGTGCACGGTGGCGCCGAGTACGAGCGCCGCCAACGGCATCTCGGCGGCGGGATCGGCATGTGCCACCGAGCCGCCGATGGTGCCCCGGTTGCGGATGCCGATGTGGCCGATATAGCGCGCCGCATCGGCCATCAGCGGCGCCCGCGCAGCGATCAACGGGTCGACCTCCACCGTGCGGTGCGTGATCAACGCACCGAGTACGAGATCGTCCGTGTCGTCAAAGATTCGGCGCAGTTCCGCCAACCCCCCGATGTCGACCAATGTCGACGGCCGAGCCAGCCGCAGGTTCATAAGTGTCAGAAGAGACTGCCCACCCGCTAAAATTTTCGCGTCAGGGTACTCGGCAAGCAGGTCGAGTGCCTCGGCGACAGAATTTGGCCGAAAGTAGGAGAATTCCGCCGGTTTCATGATGCCGCCGCGTCCAGAGCCCGGCACAGCTGGCCGCTTGCGATCGGCGTGCTGTCAACGTGGATTGCGCCGTCCAAGGCATCATCGACTGCGCTGGCAATCGCCGCATAAACGGCGATGGTGCCGCTTTCGCCCGCGCCTCGGACACCGATCGGGTTGGACGGGGTGTCGACATACAGGTGTTCGACGGTCACCTGCGGGACGTCGGTGGTCAGCGGCAGATGGTAGGCGGCAAACGTGGTGGACTGCGGCTCACCGCCGTCTGAGTAACTCCACTGTTCGAACAGGGCTCCGCCGAGGCCTTGCGCGACCCCGCCGATGATCTGGCCTTCGACGACACGCGGGTTGATCTCTCGACCACCTTCGTGAGAAACGGCGTAGCGCAACACCTTCACCAATCCGGTGCGACGATGCACGCCGAGAACGACCGCATGAACACCCATCGTCCAGGTCACCGTGGATACCCGGAAGACGGTACTCACCTCGAGCGCGCCACCCTCATCGTCGCCGCCTGTCCTTTGAGCCGCGGCCAGGTCTGCCCAGCCGATGGAGCGGCCAAGGGTACGGAAAGCCCCGTCGGCGTACCAGATCTCGGTCGAACCGAGCATGGCGTGGGCACGTACACAAGCGAGGTCAATCAGCTCGATCGCGGCCTGATGGACGGCTGATCCGGCCAGTATCGCCGATCGGCTGGCGAATGTGCCGACGCCGTCGGGCAGCCGCTCGGTATCGGCGGCCACGTAGTGCACCCGGTTCATCGGTACGGCGAGCGCGTCAGCGGCGACCTGCGCGAAGGTCGTCTCATGGCCCTGACCCGCCGACGCGGCACCGGCAGTCAGCTCGAACTCTCCGTTCGACAGCAGGCGCAGGCTCGCGGTCTCGTGCGGACCCCGGCCGGTCGCTTCCAGATACGACGACAGGCCATAGCCGATTCGATAGTCGGGATAGGCTGCGGCACAACGGTCTGCCACGCCGGGCGGTAGCGAGGTCAGCACCGAGTCGAGACAGGCCCGGTAGTCGCCGCCGTCGTACACGATGGGCACCCCGTCGCGATACGGGATCGGCCGCGGATAGGGCAGATCGTCGGAATTCAGTAGATTCCGGCGGCGGATCTCGACGGTCGACAGACCCAGCTGGCGCGCTGCTGCGTCCAGGCTGCGCTCGAGCGCGAAGGTCGCCTCCGGTCGGCCCGCGCCGCGGTATTGGGCGACCAGGGTCTTGTTGGTCAGCACCGCCCGGCCCTCGATATGCACGGCAGGTATGCGATACGGGCCCAGCAGGTGGATGGCGGTGTTGGCGACAATTCCCCCGACCCAGAGACTTCCGGCTCCGATATCGACGACGAAATCGTCGGCCCATGCCAGGATGCGGCCGTCGTCATCGACTGCGAGTCGGGTTCGGTGCACCTGGTCGCGCCCCTGAGCGCTGGCGATCAGGTGCTCTTGACGGTCTTCCAGCCAGATCAACTTGTAGCCGGTGTGCCGAGACAGCACCGGCAGCACGATCTCTTCGGCGTAGACATTGGCTTTGGTCCCGAACCCGCCGCCGACATCAGGCACCGAAACCTTGATGTCCTCCCTGGACCAGCCTGTCACCGCGCATATGGCGTTGCGGACCATATGCGGCACCTGGGTGGACGTCGACAGGTCCACCCGCTGTCGGCGGGCGTCGAATTGCGCTGCCACGCCGCGGCACTCGAGTGGCACCGCGCCGTGCCGGTTCATCCGGTAGGTGCCCTCGACGACGCGGTGGGTGGCGAAAACCGCGTCGGGCTCACCGAAGGAGAACTCGATCCGTGCAGCCTCGTTACTGTCGAGGTGGTCGAACAGCACCGGCGCCGACGGATCCAGGGCAGTCAGCGGATCGGTTACCGGCGACAGCGGCTCATAGTCGATCACGATGGCTTCCAGCGCGTCTTCGGCACGATAGCGGTCCTCGGCGATGAGAACCGCGATGGGCTGGCCGACGTAGTACACCCGGTCGGTGGCCAGAATCGGCAGTCGTTGTTCAGCGAGCGTGCACGCCGTCGCCGCGGTGAATGCCGGCTCCGGCCTGGTCAGCTCGGGAATCGGGGTATTGGCCAGACCGAGGTCGTCCGCGACGAAAACACCGAGCACGCCGGGCATTTGATCGGCGAGCGAAGTGTCTACGTGGACGATCCGCGCGTGCGCCTGATCGGATCGCAGGAACGCCACGTGGTAGGCGCCTGCAGCGTGATCGGCCAGGAAGCGACCCTGCCCGCCGAGCATGCGGTCGTCTTCGCGACGCCGCACCGAGGTACCGATATACGCCGGTCCTGACGTCAGGGCAGTCAATGGATTCGCTTCTCCCACTGCCACAGGGCGACCGAGATCGCGAACGAGATGGTGATCAGCAACATGATGGTGGCGACCATCGAGGGGTACTCACCATGACTGTAGGACTGCAAAACCACGCGGCCGAGGCCACGGCGGGTCGCGAAGAACTCCGACAGCACGACACCGACGACGGCGAGGCTGACGGCCAGGCGGATTCCGGTGAGAAGTGGCCGCCTGATCGCGGGAAAGATGATGTGCACCAGCATCTGCCAGGGGTTGGCCCGTACCGACCTGGCCAACTTCCAATACACCCGTGGAATCTCCTGGACGCCGGTGGACACGTTGATCAGCACAGGAAAGAGCGCGAACAACACGCCCATGACGACCTTGGATCCGGTGAGAGTGAAGATGGGCAACAACACCGGGTAGAGGACGATCTTCGGGATTCCGTTGAGGATGATGATCAGCGGTTCGAAGATCAGCCGCAGTCGCTGCGAAAGCCCAAGCAGCAGGCCGATGCCGCCGCCGACCGCCGTGCCGATGACGAAGGCCAACAACACCGACTGGGCGGTGACGCGCACATCGAACAGATACGCCGGATCAGAAAGGTTTCGGAACAGGATCGACAGCGTCTGGACGGGGGACGGGATGACGAACGTCAAGCCCGACAGGATCTGCCATGCGATGGCTACCAGCACAGCCAGTAGGGCGGCCCCGACGAATTGGTTGCCGAGCACCGAGCGAACGCGCTGAGGCCGGGGCAGGGCCTCGATGGCTTCGGTCAGCGTTGTGGTCACAGGTTCCTCCCCCGCAACAGCACCCGCTCCACGATGGCGAGCAGGACCGTGAGAACGAGAGACAACACCAGCACCATGACGATGTAGGCGAACATCTCGTTGTTGTTGAAGATCTCGTAGAGATAGCGGATCCGGTAGCCCAGACCGGCCTGGGCGGTGGTGAACTCCATGGCGATCGCACCGATGAGGGCGTAGACGACCGCGAGCCGCAGCCCGGCCACGATATACGGCCCGGCGGCGGGTATCGCGATCGCAAACAGAGTCTGTCGCGGTGAGGCGTTCAACGAACGTGCCAGTTTCATGTATACGGGCGGCATCGCGTTGAGACCGACAGCGGTGTTGAGGGCCATCGGGATCGCCGCCATGATCGTCGCCAGGATCACACAGACATCGCGTTGATACCGACCAGCACGATCATCACCGGGATAGAAGAGCACCAACGGGACGGCGTAGAAGGACACCAGGTATGGCTCGAAGATCCTGCCCGACCACGGGCTTTCCAGAACAGGAGGCCTGCGGCGAAACCCAGCAGACCGCCGAGGACGATCGCCATGGCGACCTCGACTCCGGTTCGACCCGCGTCCGCCCAGAACTGTCCCTCGGTGAGAAGCGTTGCGAGTGTGGGGAAAATCGTCGAAGGCGCGGGCAGAACTCCCTCGCTCCACCATCCTGCCCGCACGCCGATCTCGCAGAACGCGATGAACAGCACGATGAGACCGACGGTGGACACCACGCTGAGTGTGAGGTTGCCCGATCCGCCGCCGCCGGGGCGGTTCTCGGCCGTTGCTGGGGTCCTGGCATGGATTCGGTAGGCAGTTCGTCGGCCGCAAGGTAGGACGTCGTCACGCCGATGCCTTCTTGTGGGACTCCTGTTGCTGGAACCCACGCATGGATTCGGCCTGCAGCGAGCTCCAGATCCGGTTGTGTAGTTCGTTGAAGCGCGGTGTCGACACCACGCTCGCATCGCGATCGCCGGGCAGGTCGATATCGATGACGTCGATGATCGTGCCCGGACGGTACGACATCACCCACACCTGCTGCGACAGCAGGATGGCCTCGGAGATGTCGTGCGTGACGAACACGATGGTCTGGTGCGTCCTGGCCCAGATCTGGCGGACCTCTGCGCCGAGAAACAGCCGAGTCTGTTGATCCAGCGCTGCGAACGGCTCGTCCATCAGTACCACCTCAGGCTGCACGGCCAGCGTCCGCGCCAAAGCAACTCGCTGCCGCATACCGCCAGAAAGCTGTGAGGGATAGGACTTTTCGAATCCAGTGAGGCCGACGAGGTCGATCGCCTCCTTGGCGCGCTTACGCCGGTGTCCTTGGCGGTGCCGAGCATCTCCATCGCGAAGGCAACGTTCTCCTCGACGGTGCGCCACGGCAGCGTCGAATCCTCCTGGAAAACCACACCGATCTTCGGATCTGGTCCGGCGACCGGCTCACCTGCAACGCTGACCGAACCGCTCGTGGCCTTCTGCAGGCCCGAAATCGACGGCCAGCAGAGTCGATTTGCCACAGCCGCTCGGACCGACGATGGAGACGAAGCTGGTGTGCGGAACACGCTGGGTGATGTCTTTGACCGCGGTCACCTTTCCCGCCGGCGCATCGAAGACGACGGACACGTTCTCGATCTGAATTCCCTGGGTGTCCACGGATATTCGCTCTCTCTCATGGCGTCGGTATCGTCGGTTCGGCTCAGCGGCCAGCTGCGGGCTCAGAAGCTGCGACGCGTGCGTCGTCTGGCAGGTACTGCTGATCCATACCTTCGCCCAGTCGACCGGCGCGGTGATCTGGCCCGCGGCCACCATCAGGTCGGAGAGATTCTTCAGGCCGGTCGGGTCGACCTTCAGGGAGTACCCCTTGGCCAGGTCGGGACTGTTCTTGAATGCGGCCTTCATCACGTCCGGTTCACGCCGACCAGCGGAGCCAACTCCGTCGCGGCCTGTCGGGGTTCGATACCACCCACTGGTTGAGCCGATCGACCACCTTGAAGAACGACCGCAGATTGTCCGGGTTGGCCTTCGCGTAATCAGCATTCACCGCCACCAGATCGGCAGGCAGATCGCCGAGTACATCACGTGAGTTGACCAGGATCTGGGCGTTGTCGGACGCCTGCTTGTCGGCGATGAACGGCTGCATCGCCCAGCCCGCGGTTATCTGGTTGGCCTTGGCGGCGGTCCAGTTGTCGCCCATCGCGCCGACGGCCTGCGCTTTCACGCCGGCAGTTCCTTTTCGAGCCCCTTGACGAGCAACTCGGTCGACGAGCCGGCGGAGCTGAAGCCCAACGTCGCGCCGTCGACCTTGCGCTCCCGCCGCGGACAGATCCAGGAGAAATCGTTCACCTGGAACCACGGAGCGATCACCTTCAAATTCAGTTGATTGCTGCGCAGCCAGAATCACCGAAGTGTTGCCTGCAATCGCCAAGTCAGCGTCACCGCTGGTCACCACCCGTAACGTGTTACCGCCACCGCCGCCGGAGTACAGGTCGACCTTGATGCCCTCGTCGTCGAACCACTTCTTGTCGATGTCGGCCTGCAGGATTGCCATGAAGGGCAGGCTGTCGACGCCGGTCGCGGAGATGCTGAGGGTTTTCGTTCCGCCGTTGCCACCGCCCTCGCCGCCGGATTGCGGAGCGGCCGATTCGTCCGCACAGGCGGTAGCGCCGGAGCTACCAACCCGCAGGACTGTGAACACCGTCATCAGGTATTTCGGAAAACGCGACATCCTAGAGACCTCTCCACGAAGAGCTGCATATTGGATCCAACTATACGAAGGGTGTGATGTGCGTCAACTTATAGCCGCAATGTGTGCGCGCCGACGCCTGGAGCGACCTGCCACCAGCGCACCGAGCTCGAGCCGGCCGCCATGGCGAGCATCGCGGCGGCCGCGATCAGCGGCGATCCGGTTCGTGCTGGCGCCGATGCGCCGGCCCCTCCGGCGAGACCGGCGCGTGGACGCTGTCCCGCGCGTCCGGGTGTCGCTTCGGCCGGACCGGCATGCCATCGGCGGGCGTGAGCGCCCTCTTCAGGGGTGGCGGAGCGCCAGGAACCGCGCTGCCCGGAGCCGGGAACGCGGGAGTTTCGCAGTCGTTGTCTCGCCGTCGGTCATTGCTGTGGCCCGTCGACGATCTCGGCGAACGTGCGGATGGTGCCTTCCCTGCTGTGACCGGGCCGGACGAACGGCACGATCGTAGACTTGGTCGATGCCAAGCGATTCGATTTCCTTGAGTCGCTGCGCACATTCATCCGGGGTGCCGGCGAGCGCGAACAGGTCGACCAGCTCGTCCGGCACCAGGTCGGCGTGCGAGGCCTCGGTATCCATGTGCTCGTAGTAGTTGTAGCTGTCCCGGATTCGACCGATGGCCTTCTCCAGGGCCGGCTCGACCTTCGCCGGCAAGGGCCGGATCGCAACACGGGATACGTGGGCGCGGACCAGGTCACGCGCCTCGATGCGATTGTCACTGATGGCGGTTGGCGTCCACAGCACGATGTGGAGGTCTTGCAACGTCCGACCGCTTTCGCGCGCACCGGCTTCGATCGTCTCCAGCGCCGCCTCGATGAATCGCGGGGCCGTTCCGACCAGAACGATCACGCCATCAGCGATGCGACCCGACATCCGCAGGATCTTCGGCGCAGAAGCCGCGATATAGACGGGGATGTCCAGCGCATTGGTCAGGTAGTTGAGGTGGTATTCGGCTCCACTGCTGGCCTCGACGACCTTCTCGCCACGGAACAGAGTGCGCAACTCGGTTACCGACCGCTCGAGCTCGGCGAGCTTCTGCGGCTTCAGGCCCATGGTGCGCAGTGACGAGTCCCCGGTCCCGATACCCAGCGCGACCCGCCCATTCGTGAACTCCGCCAATGTTGCCCAGGTCGATGCGAGCAGTGACGGGTGGCGGGTGACGGCGTTCGTCACGCCGGTGCCGAAGATGATCCGCGTGGTCCCCACGGCAGCCGCGCCCATCACAGTCGACGATTCGCGCCAGATGTTCTGGAAGCACCAAGCCAGACATTGTCGTAACCCAGCGCCTCACAGAGGTGGACGTACTCGCGCATCCGAGCCACCGGCTCGGTGGGAAACAGACCAACGCCCTTGCTCAGCATGCCCTTGGACCTCCATACACGTGGTTGGATAGAATATCCAATCGTAAGCCGATGGTCCGGGCGGCACAACCGCACCGGTCGAGACGAAGGATCCAGCTCCGTGCAACTCGTCAACGAATTCGTGGTCGACGCGCCGTTGAACGTCGCCTGGGAAGTACTCACCGACATCCCCAAAGTCGCCGAGTGTATTCCGGGCGCCCAGCTCGAGCGCAGCGACGGCGATGACCACCACGCGAGCGTGGCCGTCAAGGTGGGGCCGGTCGGCTTGACGTTGAGCGGGACGGCGACCGTCGTCAGTCGCGACGATGCCGGACATCAGATGGTGGTGCGGGGCGTGGCCCGCGATCGCAAGGGCAACGGTTCCGCGTCAGCGACGATCACCATGGTGGCCGAGGGAAGCGGCGGCCGCTCGGCGGTCACCGTGACCACCGATCTCGAGCTCGGCGGACGGATCGCGCAGTTCGGCAGCGGCGTCATCTCTCAGGTGAGTAACCGAATCCTTGCGCAGTTCGCCAACCGGCTGAACCAGCTCATGACCGCGCTCGCATGTACAGCCTCTTCTAACAGCAACGTGAGTCTCCTGCCATCGGCGGCGCCGGCAGCGACACCGACGGTGATCGGTGAGCGAGGGGTACTGGCACTACCGTGCTGGCCGGAATGGCACTCGGGCTGGCCCTCGGACGGACGGCCGAGCGTCTAGCCTGAGTCAACGGGAACGGAGGCAACCAATTCCAGCTCAACACACGCTCCCCCGGGCAATGACGCCACGCCGACGGCGGTGCGCGCGGGGCACCGCACTCGTCACCGAAGACGTCGAGCAGCAGACGCGAGGCACCGTCGATGACCACAGGGTGCGCGTCGAATTCTTCGGCCGCCCGCACGTACCCACGCAGGTGCACCAATGCACTGACGTGGTCAATGGCCGACGATGCATCGATCGCACCGATCAAGTTGAGCGCCGCGAGGTGGGCCTGGGCTTGTGCCTGTTCGACGGATATATCGGTGCCGACCACGCCGGCCAAACTCGGCCTGCCCGGCTGGCGCGCGGTTGCGCCGGAAACCCATAACTGGTTGCCGCACAGACGACTCGGAAAGTAGGCGCCTTTCGGGATGGCGGGCGCCGGCACATTGAGCCGAGGCGGGCCAACCGCCGACTCGGCGTCACGTGGCCGACCCCGCCTGTTCCTCGGTGAGAGCCTGGGTCAGGTGATCGATGGCGTGCGAGCGATGCGCTTGGTGCAAGTCAAGCACCTTTTGCACATCGCGTTGGGCCATCGCGTCGGTCAGCAGGACGTGCTCGCTGTTCACCTTGCTCAAATCCATCAGGTGCGCGTACAGGGGGCGGTATGCGTCGGCCGTGTTGTAGAGCTGGGTTACGATGCGTTTCGTGCGCGCCATCCGACTCTCCTGGAATGTCAGGAAGTGAAACTGCCGGTTGGCCAAGCCAACGGCAACAAGATCGTCGGCCGCGGCGGCTTTGTCCATTTCGGCCATCTGCACTCGCATCTGCTCGACGATCTCGTCGGTGACATGCGGCATGGCATCGCGAATCAGCACGTCTTCCAAGATCGCCCGCAGGCGAAAGACCTCCTGCAGTTCTTCCAGACCGAGTTCCGCCACTCGGTAGCCGCTGTGCGGCACATAGGTGACGTACTCTTCGGCCTCGAGTGTTTTCAGCGCCTCTCGGATCGGAATCCTCGAGACCCCGTACAGCTCAACCACGTCTCCTGCACGATCCAGCTGCCCGGCGGGAATCTGCCGCGGTGATGTCGCGACGCAATGCCTCGGCAACGGCTTGGTTCGCTGTCTTCGGACGGACGAAGTCCGACCGCTGCCCGTTGGCCGGATCGGCAGCTCGGACGCGTTGGGTTCGCGGTGGCATCGACTCTCGCTTTCGCAGGATATTGGATATTCTATGCGATCCTGGTTTTGCGGCACCAGCAGCCGATGACAGCGCGATGCGGTGAGCCGACGATGGGCTGTTCGGGGTCGCATCCAGGCCGGATTGCGCAGCGACAGCTCGAGGCGGGCATCTGGGTCTGGTGGATGCCCGTCAGCTCAGGCCTTTAGAGCACCTCGCGGTCGTTGCGTGTTACTTGTCACGAGTTGCACGAAGGAGAAGCTCGGGTTCCGCATGTCGATGGCATCCACCGCTGGCCTCGAAACAACGCATCCCGGATCCCGGATACCGGGACGGGCGGCTGCGGCCGGCAATCGGCGACCTCACGCCCCAGTTGTCAACCCGCCACCTCCTCAACATCTGTCGATTGGGCGACGCCGGGCATCAGCCGCTGCGTGCTGATCGGCGCCCTGATTGTGTTGCGGCGGTGACGGCGGCGGAAGTGCCCGCGCCGTCCGCTCTCCCCCGCTGCCCGACCGGCATCTCGCCACCCCAGCGCCGAAGCGCCTCGGCCTGATGCGGATCGGACGCTTTCCCGCCGCTCGCCAATGCCACCAAGGCGCGAGCCATGCTGCCGAGTCCCACGCCGGTTTCCTTGACAGCGCAGACGATTTCGTCGAAGGCTTCTCGTTCCGAACAGCCCCGCCAGCCGACCAATACCCCGACCGCCACATCGATGACCCGGCGCGACAGCAGGTCGACGCCTGCACTGGTTTCGGTCATGTTGTCGCCCCTTTCACATCACTTTCAGATCATGACGCCGGTATACCCGCCATTCCTGTCTGCAACCAGCAACGCAGCCAGGAATACGCGCGCAAGAAACTGCCCGGTCGATGGCAATTCCGATGCAGCGGCTCTCTTCCTCGAACCCCGGCGAGCGCGGTGACTGCGCGTGATCCGCTGCCTATCCGGCGGCGTCCATCCAATCGCCATCCGAATCGCCTGGTCGTGCTCGCTTACCAAGCACCGGTTGCCTTCGCCGGCCGGGACCCCATCCCGCGTCCCAAGGCCAGCGACCGCGGTCGTCAGCCCATACGAGCTGCAGGGCGCGGACCTGCGTGCCGCAAAGCGCCACAGCGAACTTCAGATGCGCGTCGGGGCTCGACTTCGACGACCTCGAGGAGGAACTCTCCCTGGTGGTCGATGTGCATGGCCGGCGCCAGGACGGTCCCGTCGTCGACCATCATGCGGGCGGCGGAGTTCAGGAGCCGGTTGGCCGTCAGTGGCGGTAACCCGGTCATCATCAATTCGGGCAGTCCGCGGTGGTGAAGACCGATCGTGTACGCGAACGGTCTTCGGTCGTCCTCGACGAACTGGACCGCCCATCCGTGCTCACGGATCGTCTTACGCAATTCGCCGAAGTAATCCTCGATGGTGGCGTCGGGGTTGTCGCACTGCCAGCACATGGCCGCACCTTTCCGTAGTGATTGCGACCAGCGTGCGCCGAAGCTCCGACAAGTCCTCGGCCCAACGATCAACGCGCACTGGACGTCGCCGTGTGTCAGCATTGGTCCGTGCATCCACGTCGAATCGCTGGATTGATCGGCGCGACGACATTGGCGATCTGCACGATGCAGAGTGCGCCGATGCCGTCCGCGCACGCGGACGCGTGCCCCGACGCCGAGGTGGTGTTTGCCCGGGGCACCACCGAGGAACCTGGTCCTGGCCCTACCGGCGACGCGTTCATCGACTCCCTGCGCTCTCGAGTCGGCGCGAAGACGGTCGGCGTGTACGCGGTCGACTACCCCGCCACCACCGACTTCCCCACGGCAGTCGACGGCATTGCGGACGCACGTGCGCATATCCTTGCCACCGCGGCAACCTGTCCTCACACCAAGGTGGTGCTCGGCGGGTTCTCCCAGGGCGCGGCAGTCATGGGTTTCGTCACCGCCAGTGTTGTGCCCGACGGCGTTTCCGCGTCGGACGTGCCCGCCCCGATGCCGCCCGACGTGGCTGACCACGTTGCGGCGGTCGCCCTTTTCGGGAAACCGTCGACACGCTTCATGCACCGCGCTCAACGACCCGCCGGTCACCGTCGGCCCGCAGTATGTCGACAAGACCGTCGACTTGTGCGTCGACAACGACCTGGTTTGCGATCCGCACGGGTCGAGTTTTTTCGCACACGACCAGTACGACGAGACTGGCATGGTCGACCAGGGCGCGGCGTTCGTCACCAATCGACTCCAGGCCAGTTGGGCCGCGGACGCCGCGGCCGAACTCCCGGCAGCTACTGCGCCGTCCCCATCGGCGCTCCCTGTGCCAGGTGCAGCCCCGTCACCACATCTGCCGTCGACGCCCCTGACACCGCCCGGCCCGGCCGTTCTGGTCGCACCGGCACCGCCGGTCGGCCCTCTGGCCTGACGTCGACCGGGGAGACACGTGTCGTCATTCACAGGGTGAAACGCTTCTGAACTCGAACGTCCGGTAGCTCGTGGTCCCTTATATGGTGACAGTGCACGACAACGCGACCCGCGTCAGACGTGAGGGTTCTGTCGGCCAGCTCGGCGGCGTCGACATCGCTCCGACGCCGATTCAGCGGCGGCCCGTCCGGCGGAAGCCTGGCTGATGACGGCCGGCAAGCCCGGAACCGACACACCGCGCGAGCCCGATCCGAGCGACACGAAAGGTCGTCACCCGCTCGGTGTCAACCCTCGGCGACTCTGGCGAAGCCCGCTGCGTGGCCCATGGCTCACCTCGGTCTTCGGAGCGGTGTTGCTGATCGGATTGCCGATCATGATCATCACCGGACTCCTGTCGTACATCGCGTATTCGCCGCAATTCGGGCAGGCCCTTCCCGCCGATGTGGGTTGGCTGAAGCTGCCGACCTTCGATTGGCCGTCTCGTCCCCCGTGGCTGTACCGGCTGTCGCAGGGCGTGCACGTGGGAGTTGGCCTGGTGATGGTCCCAGTGGTGATCGCCAAATTGTGGTCGGTGATCCCACGACTGTTCGTCTGGCCGCCGGCCCGCTCGGTCGCTCAAGTGCTGGAAAGAATTTCGCTGGTGATGCTGGTTGGCGGCATCCTCTTCGAGATCGCCACCGGGCTGCTGTTCATTCAGTACGACCTCATCTTCTGGTTCCCCTGGCACACTGCGCACTACTTCGGGGCGTGGGTGTTCATCGCCGGATTCCTGATGCACATCGTCCTCAAGATCCCGAAGATGGTGCGCGGGCTGCGGTCGATTTCGATGCGAAAGGTACTGCTCACCAACCGCGCCGACACCCGACCCGAAGCGCGCGACCCGGGCGGGTTGTTCTCCGACGACCCTGCAGCGGCCACGATGAGCCGTCGCGGTGTGCTGGCACTGGTCGGCAGCAGCGCTCTGGGGGTGGCCATCCTGACCGCCGGGCAGACGATCGGCGGCGCCGCCGGCCGGACCGTGTTGTTCCTGCCCCGTGGGCGTAGCCCCAGCGGCGGCCCCAACGACTTTCCGATCAACAAGACCGCTGCTACTGCCGGAATCGACACCGCCGCGATCGGCACGGCGTGGCGACTGACGCTGACCGGCGGACCGGCGCCGGTGGTGCTCGACCGTGGGGCACTGGCCGCGATGCCACAGCACACCGCTCGCCTGCCGATCGGCTGCGTCCAGGGTTGGTCCACGGTCCAGACGTGGAGCGGGGTGCGATTGGCCGATCTGGCCGCCGCGGCCGGTGTGCAATCGCCTCTCCTGGCCAGGGTGCAATCGCTTCAGCAAGTCGCGGACCTCAGGGTCGGGGATTACAGGCACGCCACCTTGGAGGCCAATCAGGTGCTCGACCCGGACGGGCTGTTGGCGCTGCGGGTAAACGGCGTCGACCTGTCGCTGGACCATGGCTACCCCGCGAGGGTCATCGTGCCTGCGCTGCCCGGTGTGCACAACACCAAGTGGGTCAGCTCCATCGACTTTCACGCCGGCTGATATGTCTGTCTTCCTCGCCAGGTTGCGCAGATTCTATGGCTCGCATCCGCTGCATCTGTTGACCATGACCGCCGGTTTCGCACTGGCCGGCTACGTCGTGTTCACCTTCAACCCGGCGACCCTGTGGAATCCGCGGGCATGGTGGCAATCGATCGCGGTCTGGCTGGCCGGGGCCATCATCTTCCATGATCTGGCGTTGTTCCCGCTCTATGCACTCGCCGACCGCCTCCTGGGCATCGCGACCAAGCGGCCGCGACGTCGACGCCGCGGCAACCTCCGTCTCTCTGCGCGCAACCACCTGCGCATCCCGGCGCTGGCGTCGGGGCTGATCCTGCTGATGTTCTGGCCCGGCATCGTGAAGCAGGGTGCCGGGACCTACTCGGCCGCCACCGGACAAACCCAACAACCATTCCTGGCCCGTTGGCTGTTGCTCACCGCGGTACTTTTCGGCGCCAGCGCCCTTGTCTACGCGGTCCGACTTGCATTGGCTCACCGTCGCCCCCACCGCGTCGCCCTCGAGCGTTCGGCTGCTGGCGAGCCTTGACGCCCCGCACATAGGCTTTGGCCAGAAATCCGCCCGCTCCCGGGCTAGCGTCATTCTCTGAAGCAGTCGACGAAAGTGAACCAGTGCGCCCTGACCGTGTAGTCGCCGTTCGGCTGATGCGCGGGGTCCTGCTTGTGCTCACCACGATCTTGTTCGCAGTTGTCGCGTGTTCCGCGTCGGCACCGCCGCCGACCGCGACGACGGTGACCACCGGGCCGGCCGGCGCGGCCATGTTGGACGAGCCGACGGTGGCCGCCGAAGCGAACACGCCCGCGGGCGCGCAGCCCCAGCTGGCGCCGGACCCCGCGCAGCTGGCCGACGACCTCGTCGCCGACGAGCAGGCTTTGCGTGACCCGTCAACGCCGGAGGAAGCGCTGGCGGCGGCGGCGCGCCGGCAGCAGGCGGCCTACCGCGCGATCGGGCTCCACCCGGAATGGGATGCGGTCACGCGGCCGCGCGTGCCGGCGTCGTTACTCGAGGTCTATGACCGCAATGTCGATGCTCGTCGGCAGCTCACCGCGATGACGCAGGTCAAGGACACGCTGCCGGCATGGCGCATCGTGCCGCCCGTTCCGGCGCAGGAGTTGCTCGGCTACTACCACGAGGCGGAGTCGGCGTCCGGCGTCGGTTGGAATTACCTGGCCGCGATCAACCTGATCGAGACCCGCTTCGGCAGCGTCGACGGGCTGAGCACCGCCGGCGCGCAAGGACCCATGCAGTTCCTGCCGTCGACGTTCGCCGCCTACGGCGAAGGAGGCGACGTCCACTCGCCCCGCGATGCCATCATGGCCGCCGGGCGTTACCTGGCCGCCAACGGCTTTGTCAACGATCGTGATCACGCCATCTACCGGTACAACCACGCAAACGAATACGTCCAAGCGGTCAACGACTACGCGGCGGTGCTTGCCGCCGACCCCGCCGTGTTCGCCGGTTACTACCGGTGGGACGTCTACTACAAGACGACCTCCGGTGACGTGCTGCTCCCGGTCGGCTACGCCGCGACGTCACCGATCGCCGTCGACGACTACCTGGCGACCCACCCGCAGTAGATCGTCGGGCAAGCGTGCATCGGGAGTTGCGACGGTCCTCGGTGTCAGCCGTGAGAGTCTGCGGGCGTCCGAGATGGTCGGGCTGCGTCCGCACCGGGTCTGCGGCGGTTTCGCTGAGCGCGCACCCAGGAATGGAGCATGAGGCGCCGGCCAGCTCGACAAAGCGAGCGCCGGGAATGATTCCCGCCAAGTGTCGAGCGGCTGCCACAGACATGAAGTCGCCCGAGCAGTACATGACGAGTGCAGGTCGACCGGGCCGTCGCCGATCACCTGGTACGCGATGGAGTGCCCACCACTATCCGCATACTGAGTCACCGCGGGCATCGCGACACCCCCGCCCCGTGACTGCGGCTACCGGCGTGCCGACAACAGCCACGGCTGCCATCAGTGTCATCGATACGCACCGCACGAACAAGCGCCAGGCCCCCGCCGAGGATCCTTCGGACGACACGCTATGCCCGCCAAGTGCCGACGAGGGCTCGGCCGAGCGGCGTTCAGACAGTGATCTCCGGCCGGTAGATGTCGATCCACGTTGCCAGGTCGAGGACCCGCTCCATCTTGTTCCTGGCGCCGGAAGGCAGCGTGTGCGAGTCGAGTTCGGTCAGCTGCTCCAGCGCGGCCCGGTCGATCAGGCCGAACAATGCGTCGTTGTCCGAGCCGAGCAGATCCTTGGCCTGCCGCTGGATTTCGGCCCCGTACTGCGGATCGGAGGTGGATGGATAGGGGCTCTTGACCCGTTGCACCACGGACTCGGGCAGCACGTCGCGGGCGGCGCCACGCAGCAGGCTCTTCTCGCGCCCGTCGAACGTCTTCAGTGACCACGGTGTGTTGTACACGTAATCGACCAACCGGTGATCGCAGAACGGCACCCGCACCTCGAGCCCGACCGCCATGCTCATCCGGTCCTTGCGGTCCAGCAGGATCCGCACGAACCGCGTCAGGTGCAGATAACTCATCACCCGCATCCGGTGGGTGAAGTCGTCCTCCCCGTCGACCCTGGCGACCTCGCCGACCGCCTCGGCGTACCGGTCGCGCTGGTAGGTCTCCACGTCCACCGCCGAACGGACCGGCTGCGTGTACATCTGGGCGGTGGTGTCGAAGAGCGACTCTTCCCTGATGGCGATCCACGGGAAGTCGTCGGTCTGTTGAACTGTGGGGTCGTGGAACTGCCGGTAGCCACCGAAGATCTCGTCGGCGGACTCCCCCGACAGCGCCACGGTGGACTGCGCGCGGATCGCCTTGAACAACAGGTACAGCGAGACGTCCAGATCGCCGAAGCTCAGCGGGAGGTCGCGCGCGGTGATCACCCTGCGCCGGACGTCCGGATCGGCCAACTCGTTGTGGTCGAGCACGATATCGGTGTGATCGGAGCCGACGTGCTCGGCCACGTCGTGGACATACGGGGTGTCCATGGTCGGGCGGAGCTCATCGGGCGTGAAGTTGTCGGCCTGGCCGGCGAAGTCAACCGAGAAGCTGCGCACCGGAATGCTCAGTTCACGCGCGGACAGCGCGGTGATGGCGCTGGAGTCCAGGCCGCCTGACAGCAACACACATTCGGGCACATCGGACACCAGCTGCCGGCGCACGATGTCATCGAGCAATTCCCGTACCCGCCCCACGGTGGTGTCCTGGTCGTCGGTGTGCAGCCGCGACTCCAACCGCCAATACGTCCGTTCCCTGATGCCCCGTTCGTCAACCGTGACGATCGTGCCCGGTTCCACCTCGCGCATGCCCTTCCAGACGGCGAGCTTAGGGGTCTTGATCGGGACGATGATTTCGCGCAGACCCTCGACGTCGACCACTCGCTTGGCCAGCGCGTTGGCCAGGATCGCCTTGGGTTCCGAACCGAACAACACGCCGTCCGGCGTTGGATAGAAGTAGAACGGCTTGATGCCCATCCGGTCGCGGATCATCACCAGCTTTTGTTCGCGTGAATCCCAGATTGCAAACGCGAACATCCCGTTGAGGCGATCTGCGAGCGCCTCACCCCACTGCAGGTAACCCCGCAGCACCACCTCGGTGTCACTGGAGGTCTGGAACCGTTCCCCTTTGGCGATCAGCTCGTCGCGCAGTTCGGTGAAGTTGTAGGCCTCGCCGCTGTACACCATCACCACGTCGCCACGGGGCGTCGACACCGACATCGGCTGCGCACCACCCGGCAGGTCGATCACCGCCAACCGGCGATGGCCGAGCGCCGCATGCCCTTCCACCCACACGCCCGACGCGTCCGGGCCGCGACACGCCATCGTCAGCGTCATCGCATCGATCACGTCGCGCTCGCGCGCCAGGTCCCGCGCGAAATCCACCCACCCAGTAATGCCGCACATGTTGTTACCTCCGTATTTCCGGGATGTAACTCCATTGGTAGTCTATACAACCGGCGACCGCCCTGTGGGCATCATCACAGACCCGAAATATCAAGCCGCGCTGACTATTTCAGGTACCTGCGCAGAGCACGCTCAGTAGTTACACAGGCAGACAACCGATTTCGCATCGGTCGGGTTGGCCGAAATCGCCGGATATTCACAGTAACCGCACAGGGCGCCCACGGGCGGAGCCATCGACGGGGGTGGGAAGTCGGTGTCAGGCGAACACGGCGAACAACGCCGCCGCCACGGCGAAGCTCACCAGCGACAGCACCGTTTCCAGCACCGTCCAGGTTTGCAGCGTCTGCTTCACCGTCAGGTTGAAGAACTTCGAGATGATCCAGAAGCCGCCGTCATTGACGTGGCTGAGGATGATGGAACCCGCCGCGATCGCCATCGCGATCAGGGCGACCGCCATCTGGGAATAGTCACCCCCGGTGACCAGCGGAGCCACGATGCCACCGGTGGTGACGATGGCGACGGTCGCCGAGCCCTGCGCGATGCGCAGCCCACAGCTGATGATGTACGCCAACACGATCACCGGCAGTCCCGCCGCGGACATCGTGTCGGCCAGGGCGGTGCCAATTCCGGTGGCGGAGATGACCTTACCGAAGAATGCACCGGCACCGACGACCAGCAACAGCATGCCGACGGGACGCAGCGACTCGCCGGTGAGGACGCTGAGTTCCTGCACGCTCGCGCCGCGACGGACACCGAGCACATAGAAGGCGACCAGCACGGCGATGAGCAGCGCGACTGCGGGTGTACCGAGGAAGGTGAGCACCGAGAGCAACGGTCCCTCATCGAGGAGCTGGGTGCCGAACGTCGCCCCGAGTATCAGAACCAGGGGTATGGCGATGATCGCCGCGATGAGACCAACCGACGGTGGGCTGGTCTTGACAGCCCGGTCCGTCTTGGCCGCCGTCTCCTTCACGGTGCCGACGCCCCCGCCGGTGGGCGTCCCACCTGCGCCGTCGGAGTCCCGGATCTCCTCGACGATGAACTCGGGCGGCACCTCAACCATCATCCGCCTGCCGATGTAGGTGCCCCACAGGATCCCCGCAGCAATGAAACCCGGTATACCGCAAACGAATCCCATCAGAATCAGCCACCCCAGGCTGATCTCCAGCAGGCCACCGAGGGCAACCGGTCCCGGGTGCGGCGGCAGGAACGCATGAGTCATCGACAGGCCCGCAACCATCGGCATCGCGTACAGCACCAGCGACTTCCCACCGCGCTTGGCGGCCACATAGACCAGCGGCGCCAGCACGAAGATTCCGATGTCGAAGAAGACCGGGATGCCGAAGATCAGACCGAGCAGGCCCATCGCGACCGGCGCGCCGCGTTCGCCGAATATCCCGAGCAGCTTGGTCATCAAGACGTCGGCGCCGCCCGACCGTTCGAGGATGGCGCCCAAGACGGTTCCGAGCCCGATGATCACCGCGATGTGTCCGAGGATGGACCCGAAACCCGTCTCCAGTATCGAATCGCCGCTCTTGATCGCGGTGCCGACGATGTCCTTCACGGGCAGTCCGGCGGCCAGCGCAAGTCCGAGGCCGGTGAGGAGCAGTGCGATGAACGGCTCCAGTTTGACCTTGATGATGGCGAACAGCAGGATTGCGATCGCCAGTCCGCAGAGAATCAGCAGTCCTGGCGTCGACGTTCTGAGCCAGTCGATCATGGAACTCATAGCAGGGCCTTTCCCGGGACGGTGGTGTGGACTAGTTCAGTGATTGCACGAACGCGGCAGCGCGGGAGGCGATGTCGGACCAATCGCCAGATGCGACGGCCTGCGGTGGAACAACGTCGGTACCCGCCGTGACCGCGACGGCGCCGTGTGCGAGGAATTCGGCGGCATTGCCTGCATTGACCCCTCCGGACGGGATCAGCGCGACTTCGGGAAATGGCCCGCGTAGGTCCTTGAAGTACCGTGGACCGAAGACGCCGGCCGGAAAGATCTTCACCGCAGCGGCGCCCAGATCCAGTGCGACGAGGATCTCGGTGGGCGTGAGGGCACCCATGATCACCGGAATATCGCTGTCTGAGCCGGCTTTCGCGACCTCTGACCGGATCCCCGGAGTGACAAGGAATTGCGCGCCCGCACCGATGGCCGCCTTGGCCTGATCCGCGGTGCAGACGGTGCCCATCCCCAGCACCGCATCCGACGGCGCGGCAGCGTTCAGGTACTCGAGGACGCCCGGTGTGGTGAACGTCAGCTCAACAGCGCGAATGCCGGACCGCGCAAGGGCATTCGACAGTGCCACGGGATCGGGGATCTCCGGGGCGCGAACAACGGCCAGTGCCCGGTCCTGCAGGATGGTCACCATGGCGGCCGAGACAGACGTACTCATATGGTCTGATTCCTTGACGTGTCCATCCGCAGTGCGCGGCCGGCGAGTCGTCCGGTGGGCTCGCCGTTGTCGATCGCGCACTCGCCGTTCACAAGGACATGGCTGATTCCGCGCGCCTGCTGCTTCGGGTTGTCGAACGTGGCGGTGTCGGTGACCACCGCGGGGTCGAAGAGCACGAGATCCGCGGCGTAGCCGACCCGCACGATCCCGCGGTCGGCGAGCCGAAGCCGTCCGGCGGCTCGCCCGGTCAGATGGTTGACACAGTCTTCCAAGCTCAACAGGCCGACCTCACGGACGTAATGGCCGAGGTACCGAGGAAAGGTGCCCCATGCCCTCGGATGCGGTCTGGCGCCGACCAGAATGGCGTCGCTGCCGCCCATGTGTTTGGGGTGCACCATGATTGCGCGGACATTCTCTTCGTGGCCGACATGCTGCAGGATGGTGGTGGCCAACTGGTCCCGCCCGAGCAGGTCGAAGAAGACCTCGACCGGGGGCATTCCACGGTCCGCGGCGATCGCCTGGATCGTGCTTCCGACATATTCGTCGAGCTCGCTGTTGGCCACGCCGCTGATCTGGATGGTGTCCCATTCGACGGTGACGCCGTGACACCCGTCGGAGCCGTTTACGTTGACGTCCTCGGTGATTCGCGTGCGGACGTCAGGATCCTGCATGCGCTCCAGTGCCGCATCCGGTCCGCCGGACATCGCCCAGCTCGGCAGCAGGGCCGACAGCGTGGTGGAGCCGGGCAGATAGGGGTACGTATCGAGCGTGATATCGCATCCGTCGGCGATGCCGGCGTCGACCATGTCCAGAAACTCCTGTGCGCGTCCGCGGTTGACGCTGAAGTTCATCGTCGCGTGGGTCAGGTGCAGGGGGCAGCCGGTGTTGCGCGCGAGTTCGATCATCTCCGCGTACGCCTCCAGCGCGCCCGCTCCGTACGACCGGGTGTGCGGGGCGTAGAAGCCGCCGATCTCGGCGACGACCTCGCACAGCGCCGCGAGTTCTCCGGTGTCCGCGTACATGCCGGGGGTGTAGGTCAATCCGCTGGACATGCCGACCGCACCCTCACGGAGACCCTGCGCGAGAAGTTCTTGCATGTGCCGGATCTCGGCGGGCGTGGCCGGGCGTTGATCGGCACCGACCGCAAGAAGTCGCAGTGTGCCTTGGGGCACCAGGTAGGCGGCGTTGGGCGTGATTCCCTCGTCGAGCCGGTCGAGATACTCCGCGACGCTGCGCCAGGAGAAGTCCAGGTCCGTCGGATTGCCGTTCCAGCCGGCGATCTGGCGGCGGATCACGGCCAGCGCAGCATCGTCGATCGGCGCGTACGCGATTCCGTCCTGGCCGATGACCTCGGTGGTCACGCCTTGACTGATCTTCGGGAAGTGGCCGGGGTCGGTGAGCAGCCGCAAATCGGAATGGGCATGCAGGTCGATGAATCCCGGCGACAGCACGACGCCCGGGCTCGGTTCGATGATCCGGTCCGCTCCCGCGATTGTTCGGGGGCCGACGATATCCGCGATCCGGCCGTCGTGCACCGCGACGTCCGCCCGGTATCTGTCCGAGCCGGTGCCGTCGACCACGTCGACGTCTCGGATGAGCAAGTCGGTCATGAGTTTTCGCGCCGCCTAGAATTTAGAAGAACGTGTGGATGAGGTCGACGATGCGGGGTTGTGCCGCATCGGCGTTGTCGATGACCGGGATCAACCGCCACTTGTCGAATGCCGTGCACGGATGCGACAGCCCCAACCGGACGACGGTGCCGACCGGCACGACAGCCGCGGCACCGCGCGCGGGCAGTCGAAGAAACGCGTGCTGGTCGTTGAGCGCGGTGATCTCTGCGGAGTGATCGAGTGTTCCGCTGCCTGCACTCGCTATGCGCTGCGGTATCGGCAGCCCTTCGTCGAACGGTAGGTCGCGCTTGCCCGCGTCGAGCAGCGCCAGTTCCGCCTCGGGTCGAGAAACGGCGCGTGCCCACCCGTGCATCGCCGACCGCAGCGGACGCTCGGTGCGGCCCGGGATCAGCGGCGAGATGCCGGCGTAGAACCCGTCGTCATGAATCACGTACGCCCCGGACCGAAGCACCACCGACGTGGGCACACCGTGCTCGCCCCGTTCGTCGGCCAGGTGCGCCAACTGCTCGACCACCAGGTCCGGGTAAGCGCTGCCACCCGCGGTGATCAAAGCCGCAGTGCCGTAACGCCCGTCGTCGGCGAGCTGGCGGTGCAGCCGGCCGAGTTGATCGAGATACCCTCGCACGGTGTCGAGGCCGGTGGGTTCGCGATCGTGGCTGAGCGCCCCCTCGTAACCGCCGACGCCCGCCAGCGTGAGCCGCGCCGAGCGGTGCACCGCCGCTGCGACGGCCCGTGCCGACTCGAGCGTGCGCGCCCCGGTGCGTCCGTGCGGAGCACCGAGTTCCACCAGCACGTTGACGGGCCGTTCACCCGGCCGTGAGCCGAGTAGGTGATCCATCAGCTCGACGGTCTCGACGCTGTCCACCCAGCTGAAGAAGTCGAACGAGGGATCGCGGTCCAACTCCGCGGCCAGCCAGGCCAATGCGGAGGGGTCCACGATCGTATTGGCGAGCATGATCCGGTCGACGCCGAAGGACCGGGCCAGCTGCACCTGCCATGGTGTGGCCAAGGTGATGCCCCAGGCGCCGGCGTCCAGTTGCTTTGCCCACACCTGCGGCGCCATCGTCGTCTTCCCGTGTGGGGCCAGCAGTACGCCCGCCGACTCCGCCCAGTCGGCCATCACCGTCACGTTCGATTCCATCGCGTCGCGATCCACGGTCAACAGGGGCGTGGACATCTGATCCAGGGACGGCCCCGTGCGCAGGAATTCGCGAACGGTGCTACCCCACGCCGCCGCGGGGAGCCCCTTGTGTTGCGGGCCCAGGACGCGGTCATCGAGCGCGGCGACGGCTGCGTTGTCGATCACGGCAGGCCCCTCTCGCAGTGTTGCGTATTTTGCAACGCGTATTGCGCTCTATGTCTGATGGCAGCTATTCTGCACCAGAGAGTCTGTGACCGCAAGCACTAGAGGAGCTCGATGTGATTTCGCCGACAGCGCCGCGTCCGCGCGCCGTCACGATTGGCGAAGGGCTCGCGGTGCTGGTCGCACAGCCGGGACCACTGGAGGATTCCGAGTCTTTCGAGCGCACCGCCGGCGGCGCGGAGGCCAACGTCGCGACGGTTCTGGCCCAGCTGGACATCGCGGCCGGATGGATCTCCCGGGTGGGGGATGACGGATTCGGCCGTTACCTGGTCCAGCATCTCGTCGAACGGGGCGTCGATGTGTCCGCCGTGGTGACCGACCCCGTACGGCCCACCGGCCTCTACGTCAAGGAACGCGGCGGCGGTTCGGGCGCGGCCGGCGACTTGGCCGTGGGCGAGAGTCGCATGCTCTACTTCCGCAGCGGATCCGCGGCGAGCGCGTTTTCGCCGGCCGACCTCGCAACGCCGACGGCCGTGCGGTGGCTCGATGAAGCGGCACTCGCACACGTCACCGGAATCACCCCCGCACTTTCACAATCGGCAACGCAGTTGACCGATTGGCTGGCTTCGATGCCCAGGCGCGGTCGCCTGGTCAGCTTCGATCTGAATTACCGACCGGCGCTGTGGGCCGGCAGAGCGGCGGAGGCAACGGAGGTGCTCGGGCGGGTAACCCGTGGTAGCGACATCGTTTTCATGGGCGCCGACGAGTCACTCGCCGTGTTCGGTACCGACGACCCCACGGAACTGCGGGCGCTGTTCCCCCAACCCGAGCACCTGATCGTCAAAAACGACGCGCACACCGTGACCGGTTTCCACGGACCGGAACGGGTCGATGTGCCTGCCTTACGTCTAGCTGTGGTCGAGAAGATCGGCGCAGGTGACGCCTTTGCCGGCGGCTTCCTGGCCGGACTCCTG
>CAVOUV010000002.1:0-162140 GCA_963699655.1 uncultured Actinomycetota bacterium | reverse complement strand
AGCTGGGACCTGTTCGAGACGTACGAGGCGGACGCGTGGCAAGACCACCGCGCGTGCACATGGGCGCAGCTCCGGTGGTCGGGCATCCCTGCCGAGATCGTTGATTACGCGCGCTGCGATCACGCCGCGCCGACACCGCCGTCTGCTGGCCGCGACGTCACCAAGCCGCTCCATGAACCGCCGGGGGCGTCATGAGGTTGACGATCGCCAGCGCGGAGTACGCCGTCGCGGTAGTGCCGAAGCTCCGTGCTCGCCGGGTCTCCATCCGCGCAGGGCCGGTCACGTTGACCGTCTCACCCACCGAGGCGATTGCGCTCGCCGACGCGATCGTTGACGCCGCCGAACGCATCGACAACCCAACCACCGCAACGGCGAAGGAGAACACCGAACTATGAGTAACGGCTTTGGACCCATGTGCGAGCCAATCGAACACGAAGGCCGCACCTATCACGTGATTGACCACTGGACCAGTTGGGGGAACTGGGTCGAGATCAGCGGAGACGGCGGCGGCATGACCGGAGATCGCTGGGGCAGGGCGACCGGCGGAACCGTCATCCTCCCGGAAGAAGTTGCCCTGCGCGTGGCCGCGGAGATCTTGCGACAACCAACCGAAGACCTGCTCGCGGGGATCATCGACGGACCGGAAAACCCAGACGGCGGCAACCGATGAGCCACCCGAGCGTGGGCGGCTACCCCGCGGACGACGATCCCGACGAGACGTTGGTGCAGCGGGTGGCCGCGCGGATGCGGGCCGCCGGACGCCATGTCGTGATCGACGCTGATCCCGACGAGGTGCGGTGGTTGTTCCGCTCCGACCAGGCCGCCACGCTGGCGCTGTCGTTCGGCCTGATCGGGCACGAGGGCGGTTTCGCCGCCGCGGTCGACTACGCGTCCCGGCCGTGCCGCTGCGGCCGCGACGATCCCGGCTGGGCGCTGCTGCCCGGCGCGATCTGGCTAGCGGCCGCATCACCGCCTGCCCGTCGACCGGTCAGCCGGCGCCCACCAGCGCCGAATCGCCTCGCCGACCCGTTACCGCCGCCGGATCGCGGTCGACCGTCCCCCGCGTGGAACTCGCCGCACTGGAGGGTGGTCAACCGGCTACGCGACCACCTCACGGACACCGAACTAGCTGCGCTGCGGCTTCGGTGCGCCGGGCGGCGACAACGACACCGAGCTCCGAATGCAGCCGCGCAGCCGCCATGATGGCTCTCGGAACAGATCACCCGCGACGACGAGATGCGTTCCGACCGCACCGAACTGGTGCTCCGCGAGTGCTATCAGAGGCCCGGGCTTGATCCCGTCGGTGGTGTTAACTTCGACGGTAGCGCCGCTCGTCGGCCTCGGTGACCGGCGACAGACGGCACAGTGGACCCGCACCACCTCGCCGGGGTGCTCCGGGCCGAGTTGGTGCGCCTCGACACTCTCATGGTCTACCCGGACGCCGACGTGGGTGGGGTGGCGTGATCCGCCGCGCGGTGGTGGTCGACATCGCCGACGCCGCGGTCCTCCTCGCCACCATCGACGACCTGTTGCGGCGCACCAACCGGCAACCCACCGGCCGACTCGCCGGGGTCATCACCCGGCTAAACCGATCGGTTTGTGACGCATCCACACCGAAAGACGTCACAAAGTTTGCGCCGCAACCGGATTCGTACCAACACTCGGCCTATGACCTATGCACCACAGCGGAAGCCGGGAAGATCCTCGGAATCTCCCCGCATGCTGTTCGGGCATTGGTCCGCCGCCGCCGCCTCCCCGCACACTCGACCGGTACCCGATGGCTGCTCCCGGTCTGGCCTGTTGTCGAGCGCCTACCAAATGCCGCGCGCCGAGGCGGGTGACCCTGATGCCGGTCGAACGCGACGATTCCGAACGTCCCACTGATCCATGTCGGCGACATTAGGCGTCGACCGGGCCCTGGAACGTGACCCCCGACGACCGCGGGCCATCGTCGATGCGCACGCCGCCGGGATCGTCCGGCCCGTCATTAAATTCGGCCACGAGGGCCCGCTACGGGACGCCGGTCCGGCGTTGGGAACCGTCACCGACCTTGCGGATCACCAACGGCGGCCGCACGCTCGTCGGCACGCTGCGCCGGGTGTCCCGCGCGCCGTCGCCAACCTGCTGCCGCACGCCTATCCGCAACGCTCGGTCGAGTGCCTACTCGATTACACCGACACCACCGGCCGCACCTGGCCGATCGTGCTGTCGGCCGTCGCACTTTGGGTGAACCGCCCCGGCCGTGAAGGAACTGACGTCGCTCGACGATGTGGCCGCGTGTACGGCGTCGACCTCGCCGCGTCCGCCGCCACAGCGCCGATCGTGGCCGCACCACCCGTCCGACACCGCCGCGATCGTTCCGCGCCGTGGCGGTAGCCCGCGCCCGCCGAACCGCAACACCCGAACCCTGACCGTCTACCGAGAGGACACCCCACCATGTCGACCACGATCGCCAACCCGTCGGTCTACGACCCCGGTAAGGACATCACCGCCGAAGCCACCGCGCCGTCACCGCGCGCCGATTCGTCAAGGTCGCCGGGAACCGCACCGCGGGCGGCAACCTCGCGGTCGCCCCGGCCGCCGCCGGTGACCGCACGCTCGGTGTGGCGGGCAACGACGCCGCCGCCGGGGCCTGGTCCGCGTGGTGCGCGGCAACAGCCGCGTCGTGAAGGTCATCGCGGCAGGCGCCATCGCCGCCGGTGCCGAGGTCCAGGTCGGTGCGGGTGGAACCGCGTCACCGGCCGCCGGCATGGCCGTCGGCTACGCCATCACCGGGGCGGCCGACGGTACCGTCGCCGAGATCGCGCTCTACTAGCGAGGATTCACGCAATGACAAGCCACTGATCCCGAGCTCAACGGCCGCGCAGCTCACCGTCGACGTCGCCCTGCGGCAACCGACGCATCATCCGGGACCGGATCGCCAAGCTAGCCGACGAGCAGATCCTGCTGCCGAAGTTTTCCGCACCCACGGCGCGAAGGTCGCAGGGCGGAGACTGCTCTACAGCGTCATCGCCGCATCGGACTTCTTCACCACCGACGTCGAGAAGCGCACGCCCGGCGCGGAGTACCAGGTCGTGGAGGGTGTCGAGCCGGAACCGCAAGCTCGCTGTCGTCGAGGACTGGGGCGGCCGGTTCCAGGTGACCGACGAGCAGATGACCCGCAACGACGTCAACTACCTCGACCAGCAGACCACCCAGCTCGCGAACACCATTGCGCGGAAACTGGATACGCGCGCCGTCGCGGAGTTGCAGGCGCCGATCATCGCCACATCGTCACCGGCGTCCGGGTGGGACGACCTCACCTTCGTCGGCCCGCTCGACGGCTCACCCCGTCGGCGACCGCCCCACCGCCCACTTCGCCGAGGCGCAGGAGATGGCCGACCTCGAAGGACTCGGCGTCACACACGACACTGCTGATCGTGCACCCCGAGCAGGCGCGGCAACTCCGCACCGCCTACGCCGAGGATCTCGACGACATGCTCGACTCAGCCGGGTTCACCGGCGGGTTGTTCGCCAACCCGCATTCCGCCGGGACCGCGTTCGTCGCTCAAGGCGGCATGGTCGGCACCGTTGGCTTCGAGGCCCCGCTCACTGTCGAGGTGTACGACGACCGCTCCACCCGATCCAAGTGGGTTCAGGCCTACGCAGTGCCCGCGTTCGCCGTCGATCGCCCATTTGCCGCGAAACGGATCACCGGACTGTCCGCATAACCCGAAAGGTGTTGACACACAATGACACGCACGTTTAGTGACGAACAGACCGCCGCGCTCCTCGAGGCCCTCGGGTTGCAACCCGATACCGACGATGCGCAACTGGTCGTCGACACCGCGGCGGACCTCGCTGCCCAGGCCGCCGGGATGAACCCCGAGCAGCCGTCCACCGTCGCCGCCGCCGCACGCCGCCACGGCCTCGAACTCGTCGACCACGACACCCACGAAGCCCTAAAGCGCGACGCCGCCGAGGGCCGCAAGATCGCCGCCGCGGCAGCACGCGCCAAGGTCGAGGCCGCCGTGGACGACGCCGTGAACAAGGGCAAGATCACACCGGCCCGGCGCAAGCACTGGGTCGAATCTTATCGCGGCCGACGGTGCGATGGCCGACGTGTTGGCCGCGGTGCCTGCGGAGACCGCAGTGCCGCTATCCGAAGTCGGCCACAGCGCCGACGACACCGGCGATTTGGCCGAGGCCTGTCAGTGGTTCTACTGACCCCATAGACCGCGGCGGGCGGGCGAAGGGCAACCGCCCATGCCCGGCCGCGGCGTCACGGCACCCCGGCGGGTCTCCTTCGACCGGTGCGGGCCGGGGTGCCGTGACCACCAACCCCTCCCCGAGAAATATCCGGCCCACCCCCGACATGACTTCCGCCCGCGGTAGTCATAATTTTTTTTGTGCGGACCGCCGGGGGATTCGGAGGAGCAGCACAGTTCAGCCACCTACCCCCACATCGATCGCTCGCTACGCGCCGTCTTCTCGCTGAAACGCCGCCGGTGATCGGTTGCGCGTGGGAGCCGCCAGGTACATTGCCGACTAAGGCGTCGACTGCGGGCAGAGGAGGTCAAGGGGTAAATGACCCAACCCGCGCTGCGAACTGCGAGGTACGCGGCGGGTCCGTTTCGGCGCGTTAGGCTGTGTGAAATCTTCATATCTTCAGGCAGCGACTTAGAGAACGAGAGAAATCTCCTCCGAGACCTCATCGAGACGTTTAATAAGCAGGCTATTGACGCCCGAACTGACTTTCAATTCAACATCCGCGCCTGGGAAGACGCTGTCACCAGAAGAACTCATGGCGACGGAAATCGCGAATTCCGCTTCGACGCTTCGATCGCCAACGTGGTGATCGTCCTGCTTAATAGGGACCTGCGCAAGGGTACTGAAGAAGAACTCGACGCAGCCCTTAACGCTGAATATGTACAAGTAGCGATGATATTAATGGACCCTCCCGACAAATCTACGAGATTTAAAGATGAGAAGCACCTATGGGCCAAGCTGCGTCAGATCCAGGATGATGTTCGATGGATCCAGACAGATAAGCCAGGGCACATATCCGTCACCCTGGCGATGGTGTCGATTTTGGCGCGCCTAGTCATTGACCTTTCGTCACCGATTGATGAGTCGTCTGCGGCTGTCTATAACGAGGTGAGGTGAGATGACGGAATCTGCAAATTTAATAGAAGCGGCGATCAAGTTCGATGAAAGCGCGCTCATCAAGTCGGGTGATACCGGTGCCAAGCACTTCGTTGGCGTACTTCGGCTCGACCCTAGACATCTCAGCGATAACACCGACCCGCCCGGTCGCATCGCTAACGAAATCGAGGTCGATTTCGCGTCCCTGCTGTTCATGGTTGCGGAAAGTATTCGTCAGGTAATTAATGGACGAGAAGATCTCGCACGAAACATTCTCGCGGATCTTAAGTATTCGGAAAATGTCGAAAACCTTCTCATCTTGCTTGTTAAGGCCTGGCTTCCGGGCGGATCCACCACTCTCGCAGAGATAGACAAATACCTTACGAAGGTAGATGTCGATTCAGACCTCAAATCGCGTGTCTACATGAAGCTCATGACGTGGGAGTTGGAGGCGCGCGGCAATGTATTAGACGCCGCCCAGTATTACGATCGCGCTGTCGAGAATGCGTCTGGCGGGCTCCAACAGGCCTTATATGGGGTCGGCGAAACATTCGGGCGCGAGACAAGGCTGTTCTTCCATCCTGCAACGGAAGCGCTCGACACCTACTCTTGGATAATTGACTCAGTTTCGAATGCAAGCGCAGACGAGCTCGTTCGCATGGCGAGAAAACAAATATCCCCTTTTAGCCGCACATTTGGCGGGGACCCGCGGGCGGTACCTATGCCCATTCGCGCAGCAGAACTCCAAGGTGGCTGGGCTGGTGCGTACTGGGTTCTTGAAGAGAATATGGCGCGTCAAAGCTTCGATCATTCTCATCAACAGCCGCGATCCGGCCGAACGTGCAGCAGCCATCACCGATTGGGTACTGAGTGGGGGATCGCGTTTGCGAGAACTCATCAACGAAAACGAAAACATCTTGAGTCGGCAGCTGGTTTCGAAGATTCTTGTTGACGACCTAAAACGGGGAGCACGAGTCGGCTCTGCGAATTGGGTCGAACTATGCCTTGCACTGTGGGATGAGTTGCCATCGGAGATCTCATCTGACCTCATCCGGTCGCTGGCGATTCCTGCGTGGATATATGAGTTGAGCGTTCCCGCCAGGGAAAACCAGGCGGTGGTCTTGTTCGCCCTACTCAGCGCTATCGACCCAGACAGGTGGGTTGAGCGGTACAAGTCGCTAGAACCTGCGCAACGCTTACTGTGTGTCTCGCCTTGTCGGCTCGACAGGCCACCGAACTTCCAGGTCAGCAGCAGGGTGATGTTCTTGAAACTCTATTGACGTATTGCGCCGCACAGGGTCAGTTTGCCTCTGATCCCGACGTCATAGAGCGCTCGCTGCGTTGGTGGCTGCGCTACCGGTCGATGCCCCGGAGAGGGATACGTTCAAAGACATCCTGCCCGCCGAGTTCGCAGCGGAAATCGGCGTGCGCTATCCGCATCTTGTGACGGCCGACAGGATCAGGGAGGACCTTGAGGGCACAGTTTCGAAGATTCAGCAGCAGCTCGAACAGAATCAGCGGGGGCAGTGGACGACCTTTGGCACCAGCTTGGCTTTCGAGGTCGCACGATGCCTTGTAGCCCTTGATTCGTCTGACCAGCATTCCATCGATACGATCGTCGACTTCGCTGCGGCTCCAGCCTCAGCTGCAAATGACGTCATCGACGCCGTCAATGCGCTGAGCTGGTTAGCGGATGTGGGGCTGTTGGGTTCTCTCGGCACAATTGAATCGCGTTTGCCCTATCGGCTGGACGTCTCGCCCGTCGATCGGATGTGGACGGGTCGAGATGATTGCGCGCCATCAACGCTGCGATTGCGGGCTTACACGCTCGTGTGTCGGCAGATCGTCGGGAGGCAATAGCTCTGCTGGTTTCCTCAACGCGCGACCCGGACCCCCAGGTTCGACGGCTTGCGATAGATCAATTCGATGGAGGTCACCTTGTCATCGGCGGTTTCGAAGCATCGGTCGATGCCGCAATCCTAGGTGCCGTCTACGATCCTGATTTCCGTGTTCAAGCGTCGGCCGTTCGCGCAATCCGTTCCATTTCCGATCAGTTGGTAGCTGAGATTGCGTGGGCGCGACTAGCTAGCGTTTGGGATTCAGCGCACCGTCGCGTGCGTGTTGCCGCGGCGGGTGTGGCCGCTAGTCGGCTGTACGACGAGGAGCCGATCGAAAAGCTTCGGGAGGATGTCCTTGGGCTAGCTTCCACAGACCGATCTTTCCAAGTTCGCCGAGCGGCAGGCGTGGACCGAGCGGCTTCGCCTCGTTAGTCGCATAGGTGGCCAGGTTCGGCTAAATCGTCGCAGAAGGGGGCAAGATCATGGCGAAGCAGGACGTGACCCGTGAAGACGTATTGGCGGCATTAGCCGAGTTCGATGACTTAGGCCGGGACGCGTTTCTTGCGAAGTACGGCATGGGTAAGGCCACCGGATACCTACTGCACCACGGCGGCAACGAGTACGACTCGAAGGCGATCCTTGCCGCCGCCCACGGGCACCATTCCGGGTTTGCGCCATTGACGTCGGACGAGTTCTATGGCGGTGAAAGCGACGCCGTTAAGTATCTCCGCCGCTTGGGCTTCGTCGTGCCTCCGACGCGGGAACCAACCTGGACCCGAGATGAATTGATTCTTGCTTGCGACCTGGTTCCGCAAGAACGGTTGGAAGAGCATGCGCGCTCCCCATCCGGACGTCGGAGCTCTGTCTGATCTACTTCAGCAGCTACCAATCCATGCTATGGAACTACGTGGCCCAAAGTTCCGCAATCCCAACGGTGTTGGGCGCAAGACGTCAGACATTGCTACGCACCATCCCGACTATCAAGGCACGCCCACTAACGCGGGTGCTACTGATCTCGAAGTGCTACGCGACTTTTTAGAGCGCGAGGACGAGATGATTGCGGTTGCGGAATTGATTCGCAACGGTATGAACTCAGGTGACCTCATCGACGCCAGCGAAGCCGTCAACGACATCGATGAACTAGACGACGACGAAGCGCCAGAGGGGCGACTACTTGAGCGGAAGCACTTCGCCCGAGAGCGTGACCGGGGACTGCGTGACAAGAAGATCAAAAAGCATCTGCAGACGCAGCAAACCCTGGCCTGCTCCACGTGTGGATTCGATTTCACGGCCGCATATGGGTCCCACGGCGCGGGTTACATCGAGTGCCACCACGTGGTTCCGTTGCACTCATCAGGCGAGGTCAAGACACGCCTCAGCGACCTCATCCTCATCTGTGCAAACTGCCACCGCATGATCCATCGCCGCAATCCGTGGTTGACGCCGGACCAGCTTCGCGCACTGGTGGAATCAAACCGCATCTAACGAGTGTCCGCGACCCGCCCGCACGTCGCCCGCAACAACTCCGCCGGACAATGCGATAAGCCAACGACGCCAACTCCCTGACCTGCCGTTTCGTCTGCACGCCCACGCGCACCAACACCACAAACGCCAAGACGGGCGGACTGTAAATCCGTCGGCTAACGCCTACGCAGGTTCGAATCCTGCACCTGCCACGCTGGTGATGTCTCGGGACATCGTTGACAGATGTCCCGAGACATTGTTGGCATCTAGGGCCTGCTTTCGGGTGAGTTTCCGCATTTGACGCCGCGTGGCTGGTAGTCGCGGGTGGGGCCGAGGATTAGCTCGCGGATCAGTGGTCCGGTGGTGTGGTCGAGCACGCGGACGTTGCGGTCGTCGATGCGGTGGTGGCGGCCGCGGTAGTGCGGCGGGATCCGGTAGCCGGTGGGGAAGGCTATGGGCCGGTCGTTGTAGGTCTGGATGGGTGTGCGGCGCCGCAGCGCTCGGTGGTCACCGCAGCCAGGTAACTTCACCAGCAGTTCGTGGAACGTGGTGTGCAGTCGTATGGACCGGCAGAGCCGTCGTCCACCGCGGGTTCGGCGCCGACGACGTGGTCATACGCCAGCAGGTGTTGGCCGTAGGCACGCCCCGCTGACGCGTCACCGCCGAGTTCCGTCTCCGGGAACACCACGCCGATTCGCATCCCGTGCCCCAACGCACCGAGGCCCTCCCCCAATTCAATTCCTCAGGGGGAGGGCCTCGGTGATGTTTATCAACGGATGTAGCCCGGCTGCAGGACATCGACTTGGTAGATCCCGTGGTGCCAGCGGGCGCCCGGCATCGCCTCGGGCGACGGGTGCGCCTTGACGTCGGGCGTCGCGACGACGTCCGGCGGGCGCACGTCGGTGTTGTTGGCCGCGCTGGCCGTGCCGGCCAGGCCGAGGGCGGCGCCACCGATGATTCCGGCCGAGATGATCGGCAGGGCGAAGTAGCGGGCGAAGCGGGTGGTATTCATGTGAGTTCTCCTGTTTCCGTTAACTTTTGGCGTTTTTCTCCGGTGTGTTCCGGTGATGACCCAAGACTGCCGCCCCGCGGAAGGTTTGTATGTCCGGCGATCGGACGGCGACACGGATGAATCACGTGTCCCCCAATCGGGGGAGGAGCCGGCCAGTGCTGTGCGACGCTGCGTTCATGACCAGCGAAAAGGTGCGTGTGGTGGTGGGTGACGACCACCCGCTGTTTCGCGACGGGGTGGTCTGTGCCCTTATGTCGAGTGGGTCGATCGAGGTGGTGGCCGAAGCCGACGACGAGGTGTCGGCGCTCGAAGCGATCCGGACGCATTCGCCGCAGGTGGCTCTGCTGGACTACCGCATGCCGGGCATGGCGGGGATCGTCACGCTGTGCCTGTATCGGGGTTATCGCGCGGTGTGAATCTTCTATTCCGAACGCGACGGCATGCAAGACGATGCTGGCCTCGCGGCTCGAACTCGATGAGGCACGCGAACGCAATCCCGATCCCGCGCTCGATATGGTCTACGCGGCGTTGCAGGAAACCGCGACCGGATTGCGCTCGACGGTCACCGAGCTGACCCGCAGGTGATGGCCCAGCGCGGCCTCACCCCGGCGGTGCGAGAACTGTTGCGGCACTCGAGTCCCGCACCGACTATCTCTTGCGCTCGACTCTAGCGCTCACCAGCTCGCCAGCCTTCGGGATGAAGAATGCCGGCCGCGCGACGCTCGTGGACATCATCGCCGGCGCGCGCACGACGGTTGCAGGCGCGGCGATCTTCACACGACGGCCTGGTTGAGCTGCTCGACACGCCTCCCGCTGACGATCGAGCCACCTACAGCTTGGCGATGCGCCGGCCGCAGCGGTATGGACACGGTGACTTCAGTTCCGGGAGATGTCGAGCGCACGTCGAACTGTCCCCCGGACGCGAGTACCTTCGCGCGAATCGATGCCATTCCGATATGACCTTCTTCGGCCTTCCGCGCGATAGTCGCCTCCGAGATGCCCACCCCGTCGTCGGAAACACGCAATGAGGCCAGCTCTTCGTGGTTTTCCAACTCAATCCAAATGTGGTGGGCCCGTGCATGTTTGATGACGTTCGTCAACGCCTCACGCGCCGCGCTGTACAGCACGTAATCCGCCTCGGTACGCAGGCCATCAGGCCATGTAGGTGCGGCGAGATCGACCGAAAGCTCTGTACGCGAACAGAGACTCTCGGTGAGGGCGGAGATCGCCGATTTCAATCCCAGCCGCGCGAGCACGTCCGGATGCAGTTCGCGGACCACATCGCGCAGCAGGCTCGAGCACTCGACGAGCGCCGATTCCACCCGGTCCGCGGCAGCCTTTGAGCCGTCCCGCACGTCCTCCATATCTTGGCGCGCGACCAAGACGTACTGAAGGGCACCGTCGTGCAGACGTTCAGAAATTGTCTGCCGCTCACGCTTTTCCAGTCCCAGCAACTCCTCCAACAACTGGGTTCGTTGCCGCGCCAAGTCTGCGATCATTTCTACTTTGGACCGCTGGATGAGCGATAAGGCGACCGAGCCGCCGGCGAGTGCTGCCAATACGGTCGAGCTCAACAGAATCGACGTCCACGGCTCCTGGTTGGACGACCTGGTGATCCAGCAGGTGGCAATGAATGCGGATAAGGTCGGCACTGCTACGGCCCCGCTGATGATGGGATCCAACTGCGCCGCCGCGATCAAAGGGATCAGGAAGAAACCATTCCTCATCACGTTTGATGTCCAGTCATCCGGCGAGGTGATGCCGGTCAGAACCGACAGGACGGATACCACCGCGACGTCGGCGGCCAGCACTAGCAGTGCCACCGGCGTTTTGGTGGGTAACACTGCGCGCGCCGCAGTCCGCAGCGCCCACGCGCTCCAGCATCCGATCACGGCCACGTAGACCGCCATGACAGCCACGCAGATCCATAGGTAGCGGTTCGGCGGCTCACACAACAGAGTAACGACGACGAAAACGGTCAGTATCGCGCGCAACGCAACCTGCAGCAGAGTGCCCAACAACAAAGTCCGCTGGGAGTCCGGCGCAACGTGTTGCACTCGGAGGTCGACCGCCTGCTGATGACGTCCCGGCATCGGCGGCTCCCGTCCCTTTACGATGGCGAAAGCATAACGCTGGGCGCTCGCTTGCAGGGCCGCCCGCATCGCGTCCGCGTCAGCTTCCCGCCGACGGGTCGACCCCTCAATATCGGTGAACAGAAGCGTCACCACCCCCGACGGAGCAGCCGCAGGATCAGCGGACGCCTACGCCAGCCGGCGCAGAGTGGCCGCCGGTGTTTCGCCGTAGCGTGCCGCGTGTGCTTCGGCGAACCGTCCGACGTGGGCGAAGCCCCATTGATGGGCGATCGAGGTCACGGTGGCCACCGATGGGTCGCATTGCTGCAGCATCGCGTGTGCCCGGTAAAGCCGGACCTGACGCAAATACGTCATCGGGGAGACGCCGAGATGCCTGCGGAAGCCGTCCTGCAGAGCGCGGACGCTGACGTAGCTACGCGTCGCGAGCGCAGTTACCGTCAACGGCCGCTCGGCCTCGGCCTCGATGATGTCCACGGCGACACGGATACTGCGCGGCATGACCGGCTTCGGCTCCGCGGCAACGGCGTCGCGGTACCGGTGGTCGGCGGCCACCAACAGACCCCGCACCAGGCTGTCCACAAACGGCAAGCCGACCAGCGGCAGGGTCATCAAGCTGTCGGGCCGCATCAGCTGATCGGTCAGCAGCAGGAGCATTTCGGTCCAGCCGGCGCCGGCACGGCTGGCAGATATCACGGGCTGGAAGTCGACCGGGGAGCCGACCGGCCGCCCGAGGGCCGCACTGAGCGCATCGTCTATGACGAAGGGGTCGATCTTGACCGCGACTATCCGGCTGTTCGGTGTCCACCGAATCGTTATGGTGCCGTCCGGCCCGTAGACAGCGGCGTCGCCGGGTCCGGACACGTGGGCCGAATCCCGATACTTCACGACGGCGTGACCCGACCGGACCATGCCCAGGCGGTAGGAGCCGCACGACTCACCGAGATCCAGCCCCACATCGGCGTCAACCACGAATTCGGATGTCGTCAGGGGACCGATGCGACCCACACGCTGGCGCAACGAAAGTGATTGCGGGTCGGTCAACAGCCCGGCGTGCGGCCGGCCGCAACACAGGCCGACGAAGTCGTCCAGCATGGACGCCGTGATTCGCGTTGCTCCCGGCACGCCCGTTTCGAAATCAACGTTCACACTCGAAACCAACGTGAAACACATTGCCCGGGTGGCAGTTTCGCCAGTTTGTGAGGCAAGTCACGAAACTTGATCGCAATGCGTCCAAGATCGTGCGTTTTCTGGCTGTACGCCCAAGCCTGCCCGCCTTACCTTCGTACACCGACACTCCTGTGCGGGCGTCGCATAGATAAACACGCTCACAATGAGGCGACTGAAATCAACCAACACAGGCTTCGGCGGGCCGAAGACACCGCTGAATACGTTCTAGGGCGACGTCTTTACGTACGTGCCCCGTTATGGTCGACCCGTATCAACTCGCCGTACGAACGTTCCTTTGCAACCAGGCGCTCTGGTCGGCGACGATGTGCCTGACATTTTTCGGGTCGAACGGCTCCCAGTGGTCTAGGTCGTAGGTTTTGAGTTCGGCTTCTCGGGCCTGCTGTGCCAGCTTGCGCGCCGCGCTTGTTGATACCGTGGTGTCCCGACTGGCGACTTGAATGAGAATGGGACAGCGTAGTTCTCGCCCATGCTTGACGGGTCGGTAAAGCGGGAATGCCGCGGAGAATCCCGCGGCTCGCACCTCATTGCGCCAGGGGGATGCCGGCGAAACCAGTGCTGCAAATCCGTCAGCCTCACCCGGCAGGTTCATCGTGCCCGGCGCGGGCAGTTTGGCGGTCACCGGCACGGTACGGACCCGCACTACGCTCGCCAACACCTGGCCGATGCTCCACGCAAAGGTGCGCGGACTTTTCCGCAGGACCATCTTTGCGCGAGCGAAACCGTCAACAAGTGGGCACAGCAGTATGATTCCGGCCACTGCTTCATCGTTGACCGCGGCTGTGATTGCCGATCCACCGCTTAGTGAGTAACCCCAGAGGATGATTCGCTGCGGATCGACTCCGTCCAGCTGACGTGCGAACGTGATCGCCGCTTGGCGGTCTCGATGTTGCGCCGACAGGCTCAAAAGTTGCCGTGGACGCCCTCCTGAGTCTCCAAAGTATCGGTGGTCATAGACGAGTACAGCTGCGCCGGTGCGGACGAGCGCTTCTGCATAACTGGCGAGACCATCATGGCGAGTGAGGGAGTAACCATGACTCATGACAATGCACGGCACGGGGCCCGCGCTTTCTTCCGGCCGATAGACCCATGCGGCGCAATGCGTATTGCCGGATGCGAACGATACGTCGCAGCGTTCCACGCTGCCTCCCTCTGGTCCATGGTTTGTGAGATCGCCTACCGGCGGTTGGAAGCCACGCGTGGTGCTCGTGATTCGGCACCTTCACTCGGTGACCGTCGGGCCGACGAACAAGGTATTGAGTTCCAAGCCACCGTCGATGGCGATGTCTTGAGCGGTGATGTATCCAGCGCCGTCACCGGAAAGAAAGGTCACGAGGTCGGCCACTTCCCCCGGGCGACCAAACCGACCGCTCGGCAATGCGGCGCAAAGGCGCTCTTGATCCGCCTTGGGCAACCCCCTCAACTTCGGCGTGTCGGTGATGCCCGGGAGCACGAGGTTCGCCGTGATTCCATGGGCGCAGTTCTCGATAGCGATAGTCCGCATCATGCCGTGCAGGCCGGCCTTGGACGCGGCGTAGGCGACTTTGCCCGCCGCTCCCAGCCGTCCCGCCATGCTCGAAATCGCCACAATGCGACCAAAACGGCGTTCTCGCATACCAGGCAGGCATGCCTGGATTACGCGGAAGGCTCCGGTGAGATTGACACCAATATCGCGTGACCACTGCTCGGCTGACATCAAGTGCGCGGGAGCGAAAGTATCGACGACCCCCGCCACCGCGATACAGATGTCGATGTCGTCGGCGTCCCATTTCGGCATGTGGTCAGCGGTGAGATCCAGCACGACATCTGCGGGTTCGACAGCGTCCATCGTCCGTACTGCCACGCCGTCGGCGCGCAGTCGCTTGCAAATGACCGAGCCAATTCCCCCGTTCGCTCCGGTCACGAGCGCGCGTCTCGTCATTTCTCTCGCCTTTCAGTCGTCGCTGGGCAAGACCGTCATCAGCTGCGCTATGTGTCCACTGCCTGCCCCTTGCAGTGGAACGTACCGACTGCTTGGTTGCGACTCCAGCCGCTGTGCGTACCTCTGAGGACACTTCGCGCTTTTGCGCCGCGGTGTCTCATGCGATGGGTGCGGCCGCCGAACGGCGGCGGTGTCGTGCTCCGAGGCGCCATTCATGAATCGCTCTACGTAATATGGCCATACGGCCGCGTACGGTGGATTTCCGAATTGCGTAGTCCTATGTAACGTTAACGGTGCAGCTGGCCCCGCGGTCGCCGAGCGACGGCTCTAACCCGCGGACAGGGAACGAAACAGTCTGCAGCCGAACGCTATTGACACTCGCAGGACTGCGCGAATACTGACGCCACCTCTGTGCAGATCGCGCACCTAATCAACGAAGCTGCGGGACTGTATATGCACGCAAATGGGGCCGGTGTGGCCAGCTAGGTCCGATGCCAAGTCGCACAGGCAGATAAACACGAGGCGCATCACGATTTTGACCAATGGGTGGTGCGCCAAGGAAAACGAAATGACCGAACCCTTAATATTTGAACCCATCATTCACGCAGAACCCGCATCCCGTTCTGCAGCGATTGCGGACAGAGGCCCCCGTCAGTCGGGCAACCATGTGGGGGAGTGTTCCAGTGTGGTTGATCACCCGGTACGACGACGCAAAGGCGCTGTTGGTCGACCCGCGACTGAGCAAGGATCGCGCCGCTGCGTTGGCCCTATTTCCGCCCGAATACATCGGTACGTATGACAGTGATCTGACCTCGGGCATGTTGCACACCGATCCACCAGATCACACGAGACTCCGAAAGCTCGTCGTCAAAGCTTTCACTGCCGGAGCGGTAGAGAGGATGCGCCCGAGAATCGAGAACATCGCCGACGAGCTGCTCAACGAGATCGACACCACCACACCGGTAGACATCATCAACGCTTACGCGGGTCCACTTCCCGTGCGGGTCATCAGCGAGCTACTCGGCGTACCTGCCATCTATCAGAGCCGCTTTCAGGAGCTATTGGAGCCGTTCCTCAACATATCCAGCCGCGAGGAAAAAGATGTTGCCGCGAAGGAGCTGACCACCATGTTAGCCGAACTGATCAGCGAGAAGCGGGGTCAACCCGGCAGCGACCTGACGAGTGCACTGATCGAGGCGACCGACGATGGGGATCGGCTCTCCGAGCCGGAACTCCTGGCCACGCTGTTCCTGTTGATCGGCGCAGGCTACGACACCACCGTAAACCTGATCGCCAACGGCATTCTTGCACTGTTGCGCAATCAAACCCAGCTCGCGACGTTGCGCGCCGATCCATCACTGATGTCAAGTGCAGTAGATGAGTTCCTTCGGTTCGACGGCCCAGTGAACATCGCGACTCTTCGATTCAGCACCGAGCCAATCCTCGTTGGCGACATCGAGATCCCCGAAAATGAATTCGTGATGATCTCACTATTGGCTGCCAACCGTGACGCTGAGCGCTTCGATGACCCCGAGCGACTCGACATAACCCGTAAACCCAACGCGCACTTAGCGTTCGGCCACGGCTTACACCATTGCGTCGGCGCAGCGCTGGCCCGCATGGAGGGCCGCGTTGCGCTCGCCCGGTTGTTCGAGAGATTCGATCGGATCGAGCTGGCGATGACCGGCCCAATCGAATATCGTGACAGCACGCTGATGCATGGACTCTCGGCGCTAGTCGTCCGTTGTCATCGCTCCTAGCGCTTGGTGTACTGACGCGACCACTATCGAGCCCTCGCCCACCGCCGAGGCGACCCGTTTGATCGATCCGGATCGCACGTCTCCGACAGCGAAAATGCCGGCACGGCTGGTGGCAAGCGGTTGCGAGAACGTGTGAGAGTTCGCCGGGTCATCGGAGGCGGCCGATACACCGGTTCGTACAAATCCTTTGTCGTCCAAGGCGACCGCGCGGTTCAGCCACTCGGTGTTCGGCGCGGCTCCGAGCATGAGAAACACATTGGGAATGTGGCGGGTCTGGGACTGCCCGGTAACCAGATCGCGCCACGTAACCGTGTCGAGGTGCCGCTCGCCATCCAGCGCTATGACCTCCGTGTGCGGATGCACGGTGATCCGTTCGGGCGCGGCCTCGATGCGACGGATGAGGTACTGGGACATGCTGGACGCCAATCCGTCGCCGCGCACCAGGATGTGCACATGGTTGGCGAGGCGTGACAGGAAGACCGCGGCCTGCCCGGCGGAGTTGCCCCCGCCAACGACAGCCGCGTCGTCGCCTCCGCACAGCTCCGATTCGACCGCGGTGGCGGCGTAGTGAACCCCACAGCCTTCGAATCGCTCGATATTGGCCAGGGGAAGGCTGCGGTAGCGCGCACCGGTGGCAATGACGACGGTATGTGCGCGCACCTGGGTACCGTCATCCAGTTCCAGTATGTAAGGGCGCGAATCGGTCGCCAGTCGCACCACCGCGCGCGGCACGATGATCCGGGCCCCGAATTTCTGCGCCTGAACCTGCGCGCGGTGCGCCAGATCCCGGCCGGAGATACCTATCGGAAACCCCAGATAGTTCTCTATCCGTGAGCTTGTCGACGCCTGGCCGCCAGGTGCATCGGCCTCCAAAACGGCCGTGTCGAGGCCTTCAGAGGCCGAATACACCGCCGCAGCCAGTCCGGCAGGTCCGGCTCCGACCACGGCCACGTCGGCAACGTGCTGTGGGTCAAGCGTTTCGGAGATACCGATACTGTCGCCGAGCTCCCGCGGTGTCGGGCACACCAAGACGCGATCGTCACCGCACAACACCACCGGTGTGTCATCGAGGATGCAGCCCAGATCGGACAACTTCGCCGCCGCCTCGGATTCGACTTCCGGATCGGCGAAGAGGTAAGGCAGGCGGTTGCGGTCCAGGAACCGTTTCAGTTGCAGTGACTTCGCCGAGTCGCGAGGGGCGATGATCGTCACCGCGGTATGACCGAGCACGATGATGCGTTCACGGCGCAGAATGAACGCGCGCATGACGACGTTGGCGATGTCGGGTTCGGCAGTCAGAAGCCGACGGAACTGCGCGCCGTTCAAGCGCGCCACGCGCCCATCGCAACCCATGCGCCCGCCGACGAGTGTCCCCCGATCGTTGAACAGGTTGAGCTCGCCGGTGAACTGCTGCTCCCCATACTCGTGCACCACCTGTTGCGTCGTGCCGGGGGACACATAGATCTCGATGAAGCCGTCGAGGACGAGGAAGAAGTCGGCTGTTCGATCGCCGGGCTCGTAAAGCATGGTGCCGCGCGGCAGATGTTGTACGACGCCGAAGCTGGAGACGCGCTCGACCTGATCAGCGGTCAGACTGGGGAATGCCTCTGACTCGCGCACATGTGGATCAGAGGGATCCAGGACCTCCTCCGCCAAGAATTTTCTCGCGTCGGACTTCCCGCTCACACTGTTAGCGTATGCGCGGCACCGCCCCGCCTACCAGACCTCGCCCTGACCTCATCCCGGTGCCGCCGACGTCTCCATTGCCGTCCTTTCGCTGCTCAGGCGGCCGTCGTAGGCTCGTGGCGATGCTGGAGAAGTCCGAGATCCGGTTCCTTCCCCTTGGCGCCCGCCGCGTGGCGTACGAGATTCGCGGGGACGGTCCACCGCTCGTCGCTCCGGCGTGGTGGGTGAGCCACCTCGAACTTGACTGGCAGAGCGCGGGCTTTCGGCGATTCTGGGAGGGCGTCGCGGATGGATACGCACTGATCCGCTACGACCGGCTCGGCGTCGGCATGTCGGACCGCACGGTGCGAGATTCGGATCTGACCCTCGAGGGGGAAGTCGCGACGCTGCGCGCGCTCCTCGACGAGCTCGAGCTCGAGCGCGTGTCGCTCATCGGCGGCTCGATCTGGGAGCTGCACCGCCATCGCATTTGCCGCAGCGTTTCCGGAGCGCGTCGAGCGCCTGGTGCTGTACGGGTCGTACCCCGATGGCGCGGCGATTACGGCTCCGGGCGTGGCGGACGCGATCTTGGCGGCGGTACGCGCGCATTGGGGACTCGGCTCGCGCCTGCTCAGTGACATCTTCCTCGGTGGTGCCGACTCTGCGGAGCACGAACGCTTCGCACGGTTCCAGCGGGAGGCGGCGACCGCCGAGACCGCTGCCGCCTTGTTGGGTCTCGTCTATCGCCTCGACGTACGCGCGCACCTTCCCCTCGTCCGCCGGCCGGCGCTGGTCGTGCATCGTCGCGACGACCGCGCCGTGCCGTACCGGCTCGGGCGTGAGGTCGCGGCCGCGATTCCAGGCGCGACGTTCATCCCGCTGCAGGGGAGCGCGCACTTCCCCTGGCACGGTGACGCCGATTCCGTCGTCCGCGCGTGCCGCGAAGCGCTGGCACCGGTGCAGCCGTCGCCGCACCATGCGAGCGAGCCGGAGCCGGTCCTGCTGTCCAGTCGTGAGCGTGAGATCCTCGCCTGCGTCGCGCGCGGTCTCAGCGATCGCGAGATCGCAGAGCAGCTCGTGCTGAGCCCGCATACCGTTCACCGCCACGTCGCGAACATCCGCCGCAAGCTGGGTCGCACCTCACGGACGGCCGCCGTCGCGGAGGCCGCGCGTCTCGGACTCCTGTGAGGTAGCCGGAAGGGGCCATCTGCGGAAGATGGCCGCTCCGAGCGATGCGGCGCACCATGCGGCCGCTCGTACGTTCGCGGCATGACAGATATCGCCATCACCGAAGTCCAGGCGAGCCCACCGTCTGCGGCGTGGCTGCGGATTTTCGCCCTCGTGTACGACCCGTTTCTCTGGCTGGGCGAGATCGCAGGCATGCGCCGCCGGCGGAGCACGCTCCTGGGCGGCGCCCGCGGGCGCGTCGTCGAGATCGGCGCCGGGACCGGGCTGAACATCGCGCACTATCCCGACGGGATCGCCGAGCTCGTGCTCACCGAGCCCGAGCCGGCGATGCGCCGAAGACTCGCGCGTCGCCTGCAGCGGCATGCGCGCGGTCGCGCGGATCGTCGACGCGCCTGCGGAGCGCCTACCGCTCGGCCGATGCGTCCGTGGACACCGTCGTCTCGACGCTCGTCCTTTGCACCGTCAACGACCCCGAACGCGCGCTCCGCGAGATCGCACGCGTGCTCCGCCCGGATGGGCAGTTGCTGTTCATCGAACACGTGCGCGCGAGCTCGCGGTTCCTCGCGGCGTGCCAGGACAACCTGCTCCAACCGTGGCGCCGCTTCGCAGGCGGCTGCCGCTGCAACCGCCCGACCGTGGAGCTGATGCGCGCCTGCGGCTTCGCCGTCGCAGCCGACGACGTCGTGTGGCGCGGCATGCCGCCGATCGTCCGTCCGCTCATGGTGGGACGGGCGACTCGGTGATCTGGACGGTCGTCGACCGAATGCGGTGCGCCAGCGATCTGCTCCGTGAACCTGTTTCTAGAGGCGATGCCGTCCCGCAGCCGGCTCAGTTGCTCTGTGAAGCTGTTGATGGAGGCGATGCCGTCCCGGAGCACCGTCATCTGCCCTGTGAAGTTGTCGGTCGAGGCGGTGCCGCCCATAGCGGGGTTGCTCAGCCGGTGGCTGCGGTTCGACTATCGGGGGCTGGTCGGCGGCAACCAGCAAGTCCCCGATGCGGAAGTCTCCGCCCGATACGTCGGGCAGGTTCGGCTCTTCGACTGTCCTGATGCCGCCGTTCATCCGGAGGAGGTCGACGAAGACCTCCGCCACAATCCCGCCGCCGACCGGACCGAGTTCCGCGCCGCCCGTGGTGAGTTCGGCTTCGCGAAGCACGTAGTACCAGAGCGGCGTGCCCTCAGGGAAGACGGGATCACCGGTGACCGGCACATACATCGCCCCGGCGATGTCCTCACCCGACGGCACGTCGTAGAACTTGGCACGCACGAGATTGCGGAACGCGAGCACGTTCGACCCGCCGCCCTCCGCACCCGGAATCGGCAACTCGAACAGCGACGGCGAGATTTTCGTGTCAATCGCCCGCCCGATCAGCGCAGGATCCTCGTCGCTGGCTCGGGGAAGCTCGCTGAAGAAGTTGTTGAAGTCGATAACCAAGTTCTGCTTGGTCGGATCGAGTGGATCGAGTGGATCGGCTGGGAGGCGGCGTCCGCCGCGCAGGTCGGCCACCGCGGGGTCGAGCGAGAACACCCGCACGCCGCCCGACGTGTCGTTGATGGCGTAGGCGTTCCGAACTTGGGAGTGGCCGAAGCGGAATGCCGCCGTCGAGAACTCCACCGGGGTCATGGGGGCGTCCTTCGACCCCGGGTCGTAGAACCCGGCCTCGACACGCTCGCGCAGCGCCTGGTTCACCGCCTCCTCGCCGACGATCTGCGGCAGGTAATCATTCAGCACGACATAGCGGTAAGCGCCGATCACCGTCTGTTGAGCCTGATCGAAGGACATCCCCTGGTCCACCAGCGAGTTGTGCAGCCTGAGGAACGACAGGTGAATCTGGGCGATGATGAGGTTCTCGTCGTTGCGGTGCTCCACCAGGATTGCGGAGCCATCGGAGTTGCGCGGCAGGTCTGGCGACACGCCGTCGGTGGCGGTTCCGACCAAGAATTTGTCGCCGTCGTACAGCTGTGGGCTCTTCTTCGGGCCCCCGCCGTACACCGAGTCGAGGTCGAACGCGAACGAGCGTCCGTTCACCAGACCCTCGACGTCGACAGTGTCCGTTGGCTGCGGCTCGTTGTCGAGCGTCAGGTCGTGATCGATGAACTGGCCGAAAAAGGTGATGCCGGCGGCTGTGCCCTTAGGGTTGTCGGTCGCGACCTCCTCCAACATTCCCTGCGCGAGCTCGGCGAGTTGCTCATTCGTCTGTTGGTTGAGCGGCGGGAGGGCGCCGGTAGATTTTCGGAAGTCTCCCCGACCGGGAACATTCGCCCGAAACTTGACGGGAGTTGCGGCTCCTGCGCCCGGCGGCGCGCCCAGGCCAGCATCGCCCACATCGCCGGCGAGTCGACCGGGGCCACCGGGTTGTCGGAGGCAAACGGGTTCAGCCCCACAGATGTCAAAACCTTTGACATGACGTCGGTTACGACGTTCGGCGGTGCCGACGGGTCACTGATCGCATTTGCCACCGCTTGCGTCTCGGGAGCGTCCGCCACAGCCGAAGCGATGCCGGCCACCGACTCCACCACTGCTTCTGTCGCGGTAAGCGATTCAGCGGTCGACGCGGGGGTCGAGACCGCCCTGTCGATCACCGTTGACTGCTGGTCCGCCGAGGCCGAACTAGTCGATCCGGTGCGGCTCGTCAGGGCACTGCCGGCGGAACTCGGCGCCGTATGCGAATCACCTTCCGGTGCAGCCATCGTCGCCCGCTCTTGGGCAACGTCCATCGGCTCGACTGGCGGCTCCGCGGCCGATTGCGGGTCGGGCGTCACGGGCGTTGGTGGCTCGTCGGGCGTCACGGGCGTTGGTGGCTCGTCGGGCGCCGCGTCCGTTGGCGGCTCGTCGGGCGCCGCGGCCGTTGGCGGCTCGTCGGGCGCCGCGGCCGTTGGCGGCTCGTCGGGCGTAGCCGCTGAGACGGCAGAGGACTCCTCGGTGTCGTCGGGTGTCGGTTCAGCTGATGCGGTGGTGTCGCTGCTCGACGGGGCAGAGACTTTGCCCGCGCCCCCCGAACTCTGCACAATGCCAGAGCGTGGGTCTGCCGTCGAAGCGTGACGCGGAGAAGATGGCGAACCGGCTTGGGCGTCAACCGAACTCTGCACCGTCTCAGACGTCGAACCTGGTGTAGAACCGGACACCGAGTCCGACGAAGATGTTGACGCACTCGATTCAGAGGGCGTATCGGTCGCGGATTCTGATGAGGAACTGGACGTCGTCGACGACGAGCCAGACGACGATCGAGAAGAGTCGGTGTCCGTAGGCTCGGCGAACGCGACTACAGGCGTGCTTGCCATGGCGGCTCCGACGCCGAGCGCGAACGCCAAAATGCCTGCGCGGACAATGTGTTGCGCCTCCGCCGGCATTGCGCTCAGGGAAGAACCGGCACGGGCACCCGGGCAGCCTCCACCGGAGCCGACATCGCCGGCGCGTTGGAATCCTGGCCGGGGGGAGGCGATCTTGGTGACTTTCTTGGACGCGGGCTGACGATGTTTGGCCGACGTAGTGGACTTGCGATGCGATCTACTCATAGCGCTGTGGTGTCCTCTCTGCTGCCCGCGAGACAAGTTGTCGTGTTCGAGCTGGAGAGGCTACTGCGCAGGCGTTTGCTCCCGAGGTGGAACGTCGTCGGCTTCACCCCGAGGGCCGCAACCAGCTCCAGGTCCGATTTCGGGTGGACCGTTGAGGGTCCAGGCCCGCCAGTCGGAAAGGTCTGGGCGGGCTGATACCGACGTTAATATGTGATGTGGATCACGTCACCTGCCGCGGAATTTGCGTTTTCCGCCGAGGCAAACTGTGAAGCGCCGCTAAGAGCCCCACGTCACGCTGGCATCTTCCGAGGCGGGAGCCTGGCTGCTGCCGAACCGTAGCCATTTTGTAACCATCTTGTTATGTGATGCAAATCACATTTAACGACGGACAGTAATGGAGGTCGAGCGGCCCGCGGCAGATCTTTGCGAGTCGGGCTGGAGCAGACGAACGATCGGGAGGTGCCCGAAGATGTCGACGACGGGCGACATTTGACAAGGCGCGCCGAGCTCCAGCCCATAGGGTGAATAGGTGACACTTTTGCTCGGTCCTGCCCTGCGTCACGTTTCAGCCACCACGGCGCTCGTGTGGGTGCAAACCGAGAGCGCCGCAACCGTGGAGGTGCTCGACTGCGCAGCGCGGACATTTGCTGTGCAGGGCCATCACTATGCCCTCGCCATCGTGACCGGGCTGGTGCCAGACACCGTCACCGAATACGACGTCAAGGTCGACGGAAAGCGTGCCTGGCCACAGGAGGATTCGCCTTTCCCGCCGAGCGTCATCCGTACCCGCGGGCCCGCATCGACTCACCGGCTTCAGGCGATCTTCGGATCGTGCCGGTACCCGAAAACCGACGACAACAAGGTCGACTCCAAACTCGGCCTCGATGCTCTGGACGCGTTCGCCAGCCGGATGGCCACGCATCCGATCGACGAGTGGCCTGAGGCACTCATCCTGCTCGGCGACCAGTTGTATGCCGACGAACTGACGCCGGAGGTGAGACGACGGCTAGCCGGCCGCCGCACACGTCTCAACCGCCGTGGAAAGCGGCCGCCCGACGAGGTGGTGAGCTTCGCCGAATACGAACGGCTGTACCGCCATTCGTGGGGCGACCCCGAGATCAGATGGCTGATGTCGACGATTCCCACCGCAATGATCTTCGATGATCACGACATCAGGGACGACTGGAACACATCGGCGTCCTGGCGCGCCGACATGAAGAAGAAGCCCTGGTGGCGTGACCGGATCCGCGCCGGGCTGGCGTCCTACTGGGTTTATCAGCACCTGGGCAATATGAGCCCGGCTGAATTGGCCGCCGACGAGGATTACCAGCGCCTGCTGGCGATAAAGGGCGACGCCTGGCCGCATCTCGTCGATTTGGCCGACCGGGCCGACGACGAGGTCGACTCCAACAAAGGCATCAGGTTCAGCTATCGATGGGATCTCGGCCGCAGCCGGCTCATCATGATCGATTCGCGCAACGGTCGAATTCTGGACTCCGGTGACCGCATGATGATCGGGGAGCGGGAGTTCGAGTGGCTGGAGACCCAGGCAGCCGACCGTCTGGACGAGTTGGACCATCTGATGCTGGCCTCGTCGGTGCCGTGGCTGATGCCGCCCGCTATCGGAGACCTGGAGGCGGTCAATGAGCGAAATGCCGCCCGTCCCGGCCTACGTGGGATTGTTGCCGAAAAGACCCGCAGAACAATTGATTTCGAACACTGGCCAGCGTTCCACGAGTCATTTGTCCGGCTGGCCGAGATGGTCACCCGCGTCGCAAACCATCCCAACGGACCCGCCACAGTCAGTGTGCTGTCCGGCGACGTGCACCACAGCTATGCCGCGCGCGCCGAGTTGGCCGGCGATTCTGCTCTGCCGGCGGGCGCCACGGTGCATCAACTGGTGTGCTCGCCGGTGCACAACTACGTCCCCCTGTTCATCAAGCCGGCGTTCAGGCTGAGCTGGACGCGTCCCGCCGCCGCGCTCGCTCGATGGTGGGCACGTCGACGCGGCGTCCCCGCGCTCCCGCTGTCCTGGGCGAACACCTGCGGCCCACTGTTCGGAAACACCATCGCCACGATCAAGGTAGACGGCCGCAGCGCCGAAGTACTTTTCGAACAGCCCGGCGGCACGGATGCGCTGGACGAAGTCGGCCGTGTGCCACTCAGCCGGCCTTCCTGAGCGGCGCTGTTCCTCGGTGGCGCGTTCGCGCCACGACTCGAGGCCGTCCGAGCGGGGCGCGGGCACCGGCGTCGGCTGATCCACTGACACCTGATGGAACGGGCGATTCGATGACCCGGAAGCCCTACGCGCAGCGGGCTCGGCGGTGCATACCCATCGCGTAATCGATTGCGGCGCTGACGCAATGTGGCGCTTCTTGGAGGAGCATGTGCCCAGCGGTGGGCCGGTGCATATGGGTGGCGCCCGGGATTGAGGCCAAGAGGTCGTGGGCGTGGGAGGTCGGCGTCAACACGTCCGCGCCGCCGCTGACGACGACGGTATTGGCGGTGATGGACGCGACCGTCTGGTACTGGTCGAAGCGCCTCAGGCTGGGCAGGAAGCCGGCTGCAGTCGTCAACGCCGTGGAAGAGACGGCGCCTGCGGCGACTGCGGCCAGGGCGTTCCGCTCGGCGCTGGCTTCGCCGGGATACCTGGTGATGGCTTCGCAAATTGGCCGTACGAGAGCCTTGATCGCCTTCTCCGCAGCGCCTCCCGGCATGTGGTGAACGAGTTCGAACAGCATCCGTGTGGCGGGAGTGGCCAGCAAGCGGCCGATTCCTCGCTCGGCGATCCTGCCGGCCGCGCTGGCGACCAGGACGAGGCCTTGCGGTTCCACCGGACGGTCCACGGATTGACGGCCGAGGTATGCCAGCGCCGTCATGCCGCCCATCGAATGTCCGGCCAGGGTGAGCGGACCCTCAACGCGCAGAGCGGTGAGGACCTCGGCAAGGTCGGCAGCGAGGCGGTCGATTCGGTAGGTGCGCATCGAGGCGCCGGTCGAGCGGCCGTGGCCGCGGTGGTCGTAGGTGATGATTCGGATGGCGCCACCCCACCGCCGGACCAGCCGGCGGATCTGGGCTGCCCAGCTCTCCTGCGTCAGGCAAAGACCGTGCAGCAGAACGAGGGTATGGCTGCACGTGTCGGCCGAGCCGTAGTCGCGGACCGCCAGCCTTACGCCATCACTCGTGGCAACCGTTTGCTCGACACAGTCGGCTCGCTTCGCGTCCAACGACGTCGGCGGACGGTGCGCCGGAAATTCCAGCGTTGGACTGGGCCGGACGAACATGAGCGTCAGCAGCTCACGTCGACGTAGACGGTCTTGTTGGTGACCGTGGTGACGAGGTCTCCGCCAGCTCCGGGCGCCCCGGAGTCGGTGCGCGAGAACGTGTGGCCGGGGCGCACACCGCCGACCGTGCACTGATCTGCGGGCGCGGAGCCGATACGATTCACGACGACCTCAAAGCCCTGCGCGCGAAGCTCGCTGACCGTGTCGTTGACCGATGGCGAGCCGGACGGGGCCGCGTTGGCGATTCCGCCCAGCCCCAGCGCCGACGAGGCCAGCGCTCCTGTCGCGAAAGAGGTGACGAGGATTTTCTTCATTGCGGTACCTTTCCTGTTTGTAGTGATGAAGAAATGATCGCGATCGAGGACTGGTTCCGTAATCGCTGAGAAGCCAGAATCCGGTCCTGAATGGATAGGGTTTACTAACCGCCAGGTAAGCCATCCGAGCTGGTTCCTACTTGTTCGTGTGCAAATGCGAAACGGTATGAGGCGCAACGTTTGACGGCTGGAAGCGGGAAGAACTGTCACACCGTCTCTCGCTCGACCGTCGCGCACCCGCAGCTGGAACTCGAGGTGTGCCGCGGCTTTCGGGCGGCGTCACCGCCTGATCGGGTGTTGTCCCCACGGCGCGCACGTATGCGACACGCGAATCCGAGGACTCCAAGGCTGCCGATGGTGCTGCCGGGCCCGACCAACAATTCGACCTCGCTGACCCCCTCGATCTGACGAGCCTCGTGAAGCCGCTGACATCTGCGAGCACGCCGGCGGCCGGGTGCGGCGACGAACCAGATCGCCGAGCAGCGGGCGGGCCGTTTCTCCGCCAAGCGCCGCGCGGATATCGGGAAGTACCTTCTCGCCCACGGTCTGCTCGCACGACGCACTCGGCGAGGTCGACACCGGTGGCATCGAGGGCCAGGGCCGGGATCTCGTCCCCGCCCATCCGACGTGGGTTTCGATCACCCGGGGCCCAGTCTCACCCAGGACGATCTCGGTATGGGTGGCGCCGAACTTCACGCCGAGGGCGTCCAGCACCCGTTCCACGTAATACTCGAACCTCTTTCTGCTCCTGGGCGGTGAGGTCCGCGGGGGCCACATGCCCGAGCTCGACGAAGTTCGTCGGATCGGAGAACTTGCGGGTGATGGCGACGACCTGGTGTTCACCGCGCTCAGAGAACGCCTCCACGCTGAACTGGGGCCCCTCGTGGAACTGCTCGACCAGCACCCCCGCATCCGGCAAGCCTTCGAATCGGCCGCTGGCGCGCTCGAACGCCGAAGCGAGCTGGCTTGTCCTGCCTGACCACCGCGACGCCGGCACTTCCCGGCGCCGGCGACCGGCTTGACCACACAAGGGAACCCGTGTTCACCGACGAATGCGGTCAAAGCGGTCAGATCAGCCGACTACGGCGGAAGCCGTTGTGTCGATGCCGGTTTCGCGAAGCCTGGCCCGCATCGCGTGCTTGTCGTGCACCAGCTCGACGGTGCGCGGTGAATGGGTGGTGATGCCGAGCGCCTCCCCGATCACGGCGCAGCGGTCCTGGTCAGTCTCGCCGAAGGTGGCGATCCGGCGTGAACGGATGCAGCTCGTGGGCGGCTCTGGGCAAGTGCCACCCACTCCTCGTCCGGGGCATCGTCTCGCACCGCGATGACCCGGGTGTGCTCGGTCAGTTCGCGGAGCTTTGGCGACGAATTCCAGGCGGCAGATCACCGAGGTCTCGGTGCCGGGACGCGCCCGCCGAACTCGGGCGGGAAGGTCGCGGCCGCTGCCGACGACAAGAACGTGCTCTGTCATGATTTCACCTCGATGGGTTGGGGGTGTGGATCGGACAGACGAGTGACGGCAATGCCACGCTCGGCCAGACAGCGGTGTGCCGCTGTTCGCGAGATCAGGGCTGCCGTCCCGAAGGCTGCCCGCCAGCACGGGCCAGGCGATCAGGCCGGTCGGCAGCAAGACAACGACCAGCAGGGTTGGGCCGATGACCTTCTGGCCGCTGAAACCCAGACTGAACGCGCCGAGATAGCGGGCGCGGGCGGCCTCCGGTGACAGTTCCGCCGACAGCTCCCAGGCCGCGACCTCCTGGATGTTCTCCGCGACCGAAAGCACCACGACCGCAACCAATATCGCCAAGATCGCGAACGTTGCGCCGACGCCGCCTGAGCCATCGCGAAGAAACCGCAGCAGATCGCCATCAACGCGCCGGACAGCACCAGCAGCCGGATCGCCGCGGCCGGACTGTCGGCGAATCTGGCGACGTAGACCTGGAGCAGCACCGTCAGCACCGTGTTGACCGCCATCAAGACGGGCACCAACGCAACCGGTACCGCGGTGTGCTCGATGACCCAGATCGGCAGCAGAACGATCAGCACGGTGTCGTAGAGCGACAGGACGCCATTGCCGACGGTGAAGACCATGAACCACCGATCGCGGAACGGGGATCGGACTCCCGCCGCCGACCGCGGTCGCCGCAGCGGGTGCGGTGCGCTCAACGACCGCGCCTGCCCGTGACAGCACGCGGCGCACCATGACGGCGACCACGACGAAGGAGAGTCCATTGCCGACGAAGATCGCGATGAACACGGACGGCTCGGCCGCGGCGAAGGCCGCACCGGCGAGGAGAAAGCCGACGGTCAGGCCGATGTTGCGGACGGCCCGGATGGAGGCCATCGTCCGGGTGCGGTCCTGGCCTCCGATCACCGCCGTCACAACGGCCTGCTGGATGCGGTGAGCTCGACCGGTCCGCAGCGGTGAGCAACACGGTGAGCACAAGGAAGCCCTTGAAGTCCGTGACGAACGCGAAGCAGCCGTAGCCGAGACCGCGCAACAACAGCAGGGCGATGTAGAACCGTCCTGTGCCCAACCGGTCAGCGAGCCGGCCCAGCGGCACCGGCGCAAGCAAGGCGACCGCTCCGGCAATGGTGGCCGCCAGGGCGACCTCGGTCGCGGCGATCCCGACGACACCGACGAAGTACAGCGCGAAGGAGGCGAAGAACATCCCCGTGCCCAGCGAGTCGATGCCGGCGCCGATCGCCAGCGTGCGGCCGGCCGGATTGCCGGGGAGCAGGACAGACCCAGCCTCCGGAGTGCGCTGTTCATCAGCGAGACCTCCTTGGGTGCACGCTGAACCGCGCGCATCAGGTCTGCGGACCGTTGCACGTGGGTGGCCGTGGCAGCCTCGGGTGCGGGGCCGCGAAGGTGATTCCAGGCGTAGCGACGCGCGGCATTGACCAGCAGTTCCGTGGCGGCTGCGGGTCCACCCCTTGCGGCCTCGGCCACCAGCGCGGCCGCGATGAGCAGTCGGCCCATCCGGTCGACGAGCACCCATCCGGCGGCGGCCACGGTCGCCGGGTCGGCTCCGACCCACTCGTGCGCGGGTGGTGTCCAGCGTCTGCAGCGCGTCGTCCACCATCTGCCATGCCGCCGACAGCCGCCCCTCCGGTGCGGCGCCGAGCAGCTCGCTGGCATCGGTCGACGACGGCGTCGAAGTGTTCTGCGTGTGTGAGCAGAACGAGCGCCGCCGCGGTGAGCGCGAACGCGGTCCCGCGCGCCGTCGTTCCGCCCGCGACAAGCGGCATCGGCGGCGCCACGTAGGCGCCGCACCGCGCGGCCGTCTGCGCGGGGCCATGCGAAGCGCCCGGGAGCGCTCTGCCAGGCCCGAGCCGCGATCAGATCCACCGCCCGGTCGGCGGCTTCCTCGCGGCGGGCGACCGCGGCCGGCCGTCGTCGTCGAACATGCGCGGCCGCGTCGGCCAGCTGTGGTGACGCGCGCTTCGAGCATCGCCATGCTGTCGATGGCCGGCGGCGCAGGCTGGGCTCTGGGCGCCCGCACGTATTCGAGCCAATGCCGGTAGGCGGTGTTGCGCCCGCGGACGACGTCATGGAAGGCGTCGCGCAGCCGCGCCGTGACCGGTCCACAGCCGGCTGCGCCGTCGGACGGTCATCGACCGAGGCCACCGGGATGATCTCGGCCGCGGTTCCGGTGAGGAACGCCTCGTCGGCGACGTACAGCTCGCTGCGGGTCAGGCTCTGCTCCTGGACGATGAAGCCCATGTCTCGGGCCAGCGTGATGACGGTGTCGCGGGTAACACCGGCCAGGATGTTGTCGCTGATCGGCGGCGTGATCAGTTCGCCGTCGCGGACCACGAAGATGTTTGCGGCGGATGCCTCGGACACGTGCCCGGTCGGGGTGAGCATCAGGGCATCGTCGTAGCCGGCTCGGACCGCGGCGACCTTGGCCAGCGCCGAGTTGACGTATGCCCCCGTCGCTTTGGCCAGCGGCGGGACCGCGTGATTCCGTTGCGCTGCCAGCTACTGACGACGAGTCGGCAGCCCTCCTGGTCCGCCTTCTCGCCCAGGTATGACCCCCAGGGCCAGGCCGCGATCGCCACCCGGGCGCTGTCCAGCTGCGGGCGCGACACCCATCGCGCCGTAGCCGAGATAGACGATCGGGCGCAGATACCCGGACTCCAGGCCCGGTGCGGCGCAGCAGTTCGAGTGAAGCCTCGGTGAGCTCGTCGACCGTCCAGCCGGGATCCATCAGGTAGACCCTGCGCCGAGTCGTGCAGCCGCTTCAGATGGTCTCGCAATCGGAAGACGGCCGGACCGTCTGCGGTCGGATAAGCCCGGATGCCCTCGTAGACACCCCACCCGTAGTGGAGGCTGGGAGTCAGCACGTGGACCTGCGCCTGGTCCCACGGGACGAACTCGCCGTCCATCCAGATGGTGTCGGTGGGCGTCAATTTCATTGTGGCGCTCCTGAATTCGCGGTGACGTGCAATGTTCGGGAAGGGACGGGCGTGGCAGGGGCTCCGACGAGGCTCAGCTGTCGCTCGATGCTTTGCGACTGGAGTTCGAGCACCTCGCGATAGGTGTCGGCCTGCGCGCCCTGGAATGCGAACCAGCCCCACCGGGGCCGCAGCTCGCACCCTCGCGTGACCTTGGCTTCGTAGGCGGCCATTCCGTAGTGGATTCGTCGTATCCCGTTTTCGACTGCCCATCGAGCCGTCTCGTGATAGTCGACCGCGAAGTAGCAGCCCCTCGCATCAGGCAAGGTGCCGCCCGTCCGGGCGAACAGCGCATCGCGGGTGCGCAGGTAGAGGGTGAAGCTAGCCATCCGGCCGTCGCGCTCGGCGCTGAAAACGACGCAGCTCTCGCCCAATTCGTCGCGTACGGCATTCAAGTCGCGGCGGACGCGGTCCTCGCCGCCCGGCAGCCCGTACTTGGCCCGGTGGGCGACCTGCAGGGCCACCAAGTCCTCGGTGAACGCATCGGGACCGGTGCGAACCACGGTGCGGAACCCAGCGTCCTCGTAGATTCGCAGCTCCTTGCGCGTTTGGTACCGGCGACGCTTGCTGAGGCCGGCCAGGTACCCCTCCCAGCTTGTGGCGGCCAGTTCGAGCACGCCCTCGGCGCCGAGCAGAGTGGCCATGTACCCGGCGCGAGAAGCGGACTCGTCGACGTCCGCGGCCTCCGGCTCGCCGACATACAGCAGGGCGACGCTGCGGCAGCCCAGCTCGGCGGCGGTCTGCAGCAGCAGTTCAGGGAGAGCGGCCATGAACCGCGCTGCGCTGGTCGACGGTGCGGCCAGGAGCATGCGCGACGCCGTGGTGGTTACCGAACGTGGCGAGCGCCAGCGACGGATACTGGTCCGTGGCGGGCAGGGTCGCTGTCAACTCGGCCCAGCGCTGTTGGTCGGATGGGTCGAGCAGCTCGGGCTCGGCCAGCGCACCGGCCGTTCCGGCCAGTCTGGGCGGGTCGTAGAAGAGCAGGCCGCCAGGCTTCGGAGTGATCAACAGCGATTGCGAGCGCGACGGACCGATCGCCTTGGCGCACTTCGAGATAACGCACCTCGTGTAGGTCGGTGTGTTCGGTGAACCGCCACCAACGCTCGTCCTCCCAGATGATGTCGCGGCCTGAAAGGCCGGCGTAAGTCCCGCGCTGTCGGACGGGCGTCCGGCGGCAGCAGATGGGCGCAGTAGGTCATCGCGCACCACTCAGCGGACCCAGGCATGCTCCCAGCCGAACCCGGCGCTGACCGACGCTGCGGTCGAGTTCAACTTCGCCTGCAACGCGGCCGTGTCCGTATCGGTGACCACCCAGCTGGCGAGGAAGTCGGCGGACTTGCGTTGCGCGTAACGGTCGTCGCTCCATTCGTCACCGACGAAGGTGTTCAGTGTGAAATCGACTGCACCGGACGGGTTTTCAGGCAACCGCGACACCCGGCCCTTCCTGGGTGGCACGCCGTAGAAGGCCGCGTGAGGAGCCGTGCGCACCCGCTCACGCACCGCCGTGAAGGTCGGTCGGCAGACCGCATTCCACCCGCGACCACAGTTCGCGCGGGTCGACGCCGAGGACATGACGCAGCATCGTCGGTATCGGGCCGCCGCCGATGCGCGCGGCCACTTCGCAGAGCACGATCTTGCCCGTCGGGGTGACGAAGAACTCCGCGTGCACGGCAGATGGTGCGCGGCGAGGGTAGCGCGTTCACGAGCCGCCAGGTCTCGTACACCAGTTTGTCGACGTACGGGGTCGGCGGTGTCCACCGTCCGGGAGCCGAAAGCGGCATCGGTCCAATGTTCGAGGCAACCTTGGCCGGTATACCGAGATGCGATCGCGGCGACCGGAATCCGGTCTACCCTGATCGCGTCGACATGATGAAGTACGCCGTCGACGAACTGCTCGACTTGGTACGGCTCGGCCGATACGACGCCGGCGAGGTCGGCCGCCTGCGCCGGGGTGTCGAGCACATACACCCCGCTGGAGCCCGAGCCGGCCCGGGGCTTGACCACCGTCCGTCCCGGATGGCGCGCCATGAAGTCGGCAATGTCACCGGCACAGGTCACCGGCGCGAACTCCGGCACCCGGATCCCCGCCGCGCGTGCGTACTTCTTCATGATGACCTTGTCGCGGTACGCCGTTGCGGCGAACGTGTCGAGTCCGGGTAAGCCGAACTCGTGACGCAGCCGCGCGGCGCGCTACCACGTCGACTTCGGCCAGCGCCAGGACCGCGCGCGGCGCGTGCCGCCGGGCAGCGTCGCTGGCGGCGCTGAGTACCGCGTCGTCGTCGGAGTAGTCAGCCACGGTGACGACTTCGGCGAACCCCTCGCCGACCGCGACGCCATCGGCAGTGACCGCTACCAGCTGACCGCTTCTCCTCCGAAAGCCATTGCGCGAATGGCAAGCCGGCGTGGCGGGGGCTGATCAATGCGAGAATCACGACGCCATCTCCTCATCTGTGACGACTGCTGTACTGGGACCGGGGAGACCGAGATTTGTCGCGAGCGCAGAAAGGATCTCGGCGGTTCGTGCATCCAGCGGGATGCCGCGCACGCGCCGCTGAGACTCATGCGCGCGTTGCGGGTCGCCCGGAGCCAGCACCGGCTGACGGCGATCCGCGGGCGCGGCCGAGCGCACGGTGCCCAACAAATCGGCCAAGCCGGCGCCGAAATCCCGTTGCCCACTGAAGGCGTGGGGATCCAACGCGAGGAGCAGATGACCGACCCCACGTCCCTGCCCGGTCTTGCCCTCGCCGACCTGAGAGAGCCGCCAGTCCAATGGTGACCCGGTGAGCACACCCGCGAGCAGCGTGACCGCCATGGCGAGGCCCTGTCCCTTGTATCCGCCGAGCGGCGACAGCGCGTAGGCGTCGTCAGGGTCGGTCGTCGGTCGCGCCGCCGGCGTCGGTCACCCAGCCGCGGTCCAGCGGCCGCTGTTGTGCCCGGCGATGTTTGACCTCACCGAAGCAGACCTGGCTGGTGGCCATGTCGAGGGCGAACTCGTCGGCTCCATAGTCCGGGCCGCCCGCGGCGACGCTTATCGGGTTGGTGCCGAACAGTGGCTCGACACCGCCGTACGGCGCCACCCGGGATGCGGCCGAGGTGACCGCAATGCCGACCAGCCCGTCGCGGGCGAGTCGCCGGGTGTAGACCGATGCCGCGCCGAAATGGTTGGAATTGCGGACACCGACCGCTGCCACGCCGAACTGTCGTGCGCGCTCGGCAGCGGTCCGCGCGGCAGCCAGGCCTGCGAGCACGCCGAGCGCGCCGTCGGCGTCGATCAGCAGCCCCGCGCCACGGTCCTTGATCACGCGGATCCGGGCTTGCGGTCTGGCCACGCCCGTCCCGAATTCGTCCAGATACTGCGGGAGCAGCCGCAATCCGTGGGTGTCGATGCCGCGGAGGGAGGTCTCCACGAGTGCGTCAGCCACGTCACTGGCGTGGCCGGCAGGCACTCCGGCTTCAGTCAGCGCGATCCGGCTGAGCGCACGTGCCGCCTCTTCTGAGATCACCGGATTTGCTTGCTGTTGGCCGAAGTACGAAGTCATGAGAGAAATCGTCGCGGGCACGGACCGAATCCGTAATCGTCGGAAAGCCAGATTCCACCGCTGAAAGGGAAGGGTTTCCTATCGCTCGGGTAAGTCCGAGGAAATCGGCCCGTCGGGGTCGGTGTCCCCGTCGTCGGGAGAGGTAGCGCTCGGGGTGGTGGTAGTTGTTGACCCGGGCTTGGCCGGTGTCCAGTTGTGGGGGTGGGATCCATTCGGTGCGGCCGTCTTTGCGTTTGCGGGTGGTCCAGCCGCCGGGTTTGACCCGGCGGTTGTCCGGTCCGCAGGCCAGGGTGAGGTCGGTGATGTCAGTGTGCCCGCCCTGGGTCCAGTCGGCGGTGGCGTGGTGGACCTCGGAGTGGTAGGCCGGTGCGGTGCAGCCCGGGAAGGTGCAGCCCCGTTCCTTGTTGTACAGCATGATCCGCTGCGCTTTGGACGCCAGGCGTCGGGCCCGCCCCAGATACAGCGGTTCTTCGGTGTGTTGGTCGAACACCGCCAGATAGTGATGCGCGGCGCCGGCTTGGCGGATCACCTCCGACATCGGCAGCAGGCTGCCGCCGCCGGTCACCGCCTGCCCGGTGCCCGATTCCAGCTCTTGCAGGGTGGTGGAGATGACCATCGTGACCGGCAGACCCTTATGGCTGCCCAGTGCACCCGAGGCGAGCAGGGCCCGGCCCATCGCGGTCAGCGCATCATGATTGCGTTGCCCCTGGGAGCGCTGTCGCCGCGGGCGGCCTCGATTGACGGGTCCCCGTCCACACACGGGGTTTCGTCGTCGGGGTTGCACATGCCGGGGGCGGCCAGTTTGGCCGACACCGCGTCGAACACCGCGCGGCCCTCGGGGTCCAGCCGGCCGCGGACCTCGCTCATCCCGTCGGGCTGCTGCGGGCCGATGCTCAGGTAGCGGCGCCGGGCCCGGTCGGCATCGGACAGCGTGCCGTCCTGATCCAGCAGCGCCGCCAACCGGTCGGCGGCGACGCGCAGTTCGTCGGGGTTGACCCCGGCGGCGATCTCGGCCAGCTGCGCTTCGGCCAGCTGACGGGTCTCGGGGTCGACGAAAGACGGCAGCTTCTTGAAGAACTTCCGGATCTGCTTGACGTGCTCGGCGCCGATCCGACCGGCCTCCACGGCGGCGGCGGTGCACGGCAGCACCGGCTGCCAACACCTCGCCGGTCAACGCCCGCCGCGGCGCCAGACTCCCGGGCCTGCCGGACACGACCGGCGGCCTCGTCCTTGGTGATCCGCAACAACGTCGACAGCGCGGCCGCGGCCGTTGGTGCCCCCAGCTCGGCGACCGGGGCCTCGGCCAGCGCCGCGACCAGCCGATGCCCCACCGCGGCCTGACGGCGGGTCAGGGTCTCCCACTGCGCGGCCAGGGCCAACTGCTGCGCGGTGGACAGCATCTCCAGCGGTTCAGCCAGCAGCTCATCGAGTGCGGCGCTCATCGCCGCGACCCGCTTGGCCACCACACCCAACCCCATAATTCGAACACTAGTTCGAACCACCGACAAGTTCGGTCCGCTGGAGACACGTGAAACCTAAGTGACGCAAGTGATTTTGGACGGGGTCCAGTACATGAAATGGTGCGGCCCGATCCCGGGCATCTCGAATTCCTCACCCGCGCTCTGAAATCCGTACTTGCGGTAGAAACCGGCCGCGGAGGTGCGGGCGTTGCACCAGACCACTTCTGCGCCGGCGAGTACGGCGTGCGTGAGGACAGTCCGCAGCAGGGCGCTGCCCTCACCGGTGCCACGAATTTCGTCGATGGTGGCCATGCCGCGCAGCCGCCAGGCCCGGCCGGCTTCAGGCCGGGCAGCGCGAATTCCGGCGAGCGGATCCTCGTGATACACCGAGGCCGCGCCGACCGGACGCCCCTTGTGCAGCGCGGCGAAATGCCGGGCGCCGGGTCGATCGTCCTCGGGGTAGGAGCAAAGCTCCGCGGGCTGTGCGGGGCGCAATACCGTGTGGCGGATCGGCCACACCTCGGCAGCGGGGACTGGCCGCACGCGCCAGCCCAGCGCCGCGGGATCCGGGACGTAACCGGACCCCGGCCGGTCGGGCACCGTGATCGCGCCGCGGCCGTCGAGCGTCAGCCCGTGCCCGGTGTCCACCGCCAACAGGTCGACGACGTCGACGTCGAGGTAGTCGGCGAGAGTGCCGAGATGAGCGGTGCCGGACACACCCGCGGCGGATTCGGGCATGCATCCGAGCATCGTGATCAGCCCACGTGCACGAGCCGCGCGCAGCAGCGACAGCGAGGGCGTTATTCCTCCGGCCTTCATCGGCTTGACGTTGATGCCATGGAACGCTTCGGCGCAGGCATCGAGGTCGGCGGGCGAGGTGATGCTCTCGTCGGCGATCACCGGGATCGGACTGCGGGCCTTCAGGATTCGGGCATCCTCCCAGGCCGCACGCGGAAAGGGCTGCTCGATCAGCGAAACCCCGAGCGCAGCCATCTCTTCCAGCGCTGGAAGCACCTGGCACAGTTTCCAGCCGCAGTTGCCGTCAACGTAGAACGGCGCGTCGGTATGACGACGAAGCTGCCGCAGCACAGTCAAGTCGCCGGGCTCGGCGAGCTTCACCTTATACGCCGACCATCCCAGCCGCTCGCGCAGCTTGCCGACCATCACCGACGGCTCGTCGAGACCGATGCTGAAGCTCGATCGAAGGCCATGAGGTGGGTCGAGTTGCAGGGCCTTCCACAGCGGCACGCCGAGCAGTCGCGCCCGCAGATCGTGCACGGCGGCATCGATGGCCGCGAGCGCGAATGGCGACCCGGGCAGTTCCGTGGCGAGTGCCTCCCATACGTCAAATGGGCTGTCCGGGCGCAAGTTTTGCCAGCAGCGGGCGCAACCCGGCGAAGGTCACCGTGCAGTTGATCCAGACTCGGAGTTGTAGTGGTCGGTCATGAACGCCGACGCCTCACCGAAACCCGTCACGCCGTCCTGTTCCACCTCGACGATCAAGGGCGTGCTGAACCGGGATCGCCTCCCTGGTCGAGCGCCAGAGATGACGCTGAGTCAAGCTGATCTCATGTGCGGCGACCTTCACGGGTCGGCCACTTCGATGTCCGGGCTGAAGAATTCGCGGTCACGCGCGCCGTACGGACGAAGGTCGTCCCACCACTGGGCGTGCGGATCATAGGCGGCGAAGAACGGCCTGCCGACCATGCTCGGGTCGGCGCGCCTGCAGCATGCGCAATGCGAACGCGGGCCCACGGTCCAGTTCGACCACTCCGTCGATGGCGACCTTGCCGGGCGTCGCGGACATCACCGGACCCCTGGCGGTCCGCCCGAGACCCGAAACCCGTTGCAGGGCATCGCGGTAGATATCGGCGGCCCTGGCGAGCGGCAAGCCGTAGTACCGGCGTGCCCCGGTGTCGCGTTCGACGAACATGTAGTACGGCACGACGCCGTTGCGAACCTCGGTCTGCCACAGCTCCGCCCATGTTTGCGGGTCGTCGTTGACATGCCGCACCACCGGGGCCTGAGCCCGTAACACGGCACCGGTCGACGCGAGCCTCGACAGTGCCGCCTTGACTGCGTCGGTTCTCAACTCCGCCGGGTGCGACAGGTGCAGCATCATCGCGACGTGCTTGCCCGCGGCGCTCAGCCGCTCGAGCAAGCTGGAGCAGGCTGTCGGCCTCTGGTCCTGCCAGCAGCCGGTACGGCCAGAACGAGAGGGCCTTGGTTCCGATCCGGATCGTCTCGACGTGCTCCCGGCCCGGCTCGAGCAGCGGCTCCAGGTAACTGGCCAGCAGATCGGTCCGCATGACCAGGGGATCGCCGCCGGTCAGGAGCACGTCGGTGACCTCCGGATGCCGGTCGAGGTAGTGGGTCATCGTCTCGGGCCCTGGCACCGCCTGCTTCAGCTCGGGCCGCTCCACGAACTGCGCCCAGCGGAAGCAGTATCCGCAGTAGCTGTGGCAGGTCTGCCCCTGACGCGGAAACACAAGAAGCGTCTCCGGATACTTGTGCTGCAAGCCCCAGGCGTCGAGGTCCCCGTCCTGCGGAACGTTCATGGCTCAGCTGGTTGCTGGGGTGGGGGTTCAGCGCGTACTGCACCTTGGTGACGGCCTGCCGGATACCCTCCTTGTCGCCGGCCAGCACGGCCTCCTCGACCAATTCGAAGTGCTCGATCTCGAGCATGTCGCGGTGGGGGAAGGTCAGCCGGTAGATCGGATCGTCGGGCGCCTTGTCCCAGTCGATCAGCTCGTCGACCACATAGCTGCTGGCCTTGAAGGGCAGGACCGCCGACACCACGCGCGCATCGTGGGCGAGGTCGGTGTTGCCGGTGCGCTCGGCGATGAGTCGGCAGAGCCGCTCGCCGCTGATCGACCGGGGGGCAAGCGCCGCGTGCTCGTCCAGGGAGAGCACGGTCATTGCTTCACCACCGCGAGTCCCCAGTCGAAGTCGACCTCGTCCAGGACGTCCATGTCAGACATCAGTGAATGCAGGCCGCTGTAGTCGCGGACCAGGCGTGAACCTGGACCTGTCTGCCCGAACGTCGGCGATCATGCGCTCGGCGCCGGGCACGTTTTCGGTCCGCAAGAATGGCTGTCCATGTCGCGTAGTCGGTCGCGACGAACGCGTCCAGCCCCGCGACGAGCATGTCGAGGAAGAAGCGGCGCTTCTCGGGGTCCAGCACGTCATAGACGAGCTTCGCCATCTCGTCGGAGATCGACGCGTGGCAGTACTCGTCGCGGTTGTGGAGCTTGGCCGTCGTGGAATTCACGACCTGAATGTCAGGATCGTCCGCGAGCAGATCGAGATACGCGTTGATCGAGATCTCAGAGACAGTCGCGAAGGCCAACGTGGTCAGGCTGCGCTGCCAGCGTTCGGTGCATTGCGCGCGGAGCCGCTGATGTGTTCTCGCCGTGTGCGATTCGGGCAGGACACTGTCGGAGAATCCGTACTTGCGCTTGCGCCTGGTCAACGCGCTGGCGGTGATGTGCATCAGGCTGTGGTACTGCTCGTCGACCATCGCCTGGGCGAGTGCGATCTCCATGTCCTGGCCGCCGAGGCCGGGAAACTCACCCTCCATCACGAGCGCGAACGCCGGGTTGGCGACGCGCTGCTCGGCGAGCACCGTGTGCCGGTTGTAGGCGATCCAGGCCCAGCTCAGCAGCCGCGAGCGCAACTCGTCCGGCAGCCCCTGCCAGGTGGGGTGGTCACGGAACGGGACGATCCGTTCGGGGTAATCGGGTCGGTCGGCATCGAAGAGCGCGTCGATGTCGGGCTCACCGCGCTTGACCGTCGCGCGCCGGTGCCAATTTCCGGCAAGACGACTGATGATCGCGCTCTCGGCGGTGTCGAGCGGATCGAACGACGGCAGTCCCGGCAGGTGCACCAGGCCATCGGTGTCCGTGCGCAGCGAGATCTCGTCGATGGTCATGCCCGCCTCCAGTCGGTGCTCCAGAACCGGGTCAGGTGACGAGAGCGATCGGCGTATTCCGACCGCGCGTGCAGCATGCGCTGGTTGTCCCAGATCAGCAGCGAGCCGTCCGGGATCAGCACGCTCGTGCGCAGCTCGCGGAACAGGTCGCTGACACGATGCGCCAGCCTGCGGCCGGCCTCGCCGAGCGGCAGCTGACGAGTGATCGACTTCGGCGCCGAGGGTTGGGTCGTAGTCGGATGTGGTCAGCAGGTTATAGCTGAAGCGGGCGACTGTATTGCCGCCGGCGTCGGTGCTCAGCATCGTGCTGCTGAACGCCGCCGTCCGGCCCCGGGAAGTGCAGCTCGGCGTCGGTCATCAGGGCCAGCTCGTCGGCATCGAGGCCGCCGACCAATCTCCGCACGTCGAGCAGATCGGTGTGGCCGCCGCCGCAGCGCGCCTGGCGGTGACAGAACAGCGCCAGGTAGGCGGGACTGGGATGCCATCCGGGCGCCTCGGTGTGGGCCAAGATCGTGTTCGCGCTTTGCGAATACGCCCTGTCGTCATTCCCTGGGCGGTAGGTCACGTCATGAGTGAGGCGGCCGTTGTATTGCGGAATCAGTTCGCCCACGGAGCGAACGAGTTCCTCGGCGGCGGCCAGGTTGTCGACATCGTTGATCGACGACGTAGCCCCACTGATCCAGTCGCCGCTGGTCCGCATGGCTGAGAGACCTTTGGCCACGCGTGCACGGGGCCGGGCGTGCGTGGTCCGGCGATACCGGTCGAATCGAACGCTCGCATCCTCGGCCTGCTCGCGCGGTGCCGGGCCGACCAGACACCTCGGCGAGGCCCGATACTACCAGATGGCTTGCCGTTGTTCAGTGTCGTAGTCATGAGGAAATGGTCGCGATCAACCGGCGGTCCCCGTAATCGCTGCAGAGCCAGATTCCACTTCTACGGGGGAAGACTTTCCTATCGTCCGGGTAAGGAAGTTCGCCTCGGCTCTACCGTCTGGTTTTCGACCACCTAAGCCCCGACAGCAGATGAGAATGGGTGCGACAGGAGGTCTGTATGTCTTCCCACTTGGAGATCTGGAAGCCGTCGGGGCGGGAGCTGTTCGAACTGAGCGGCGAGCGGGTGACGGTCGGCCACGATTCGACCAACCTGGTGTCGCTCAGTCACGACGCGACCGTCTCGCGCCTGCATGCCGTCTTGGAAAACCTCGGGTCCGTCTGGTCGATACGGGATGTCGGCAGTCGCAATGGCACCTATCTGAACGGGGAAAAGATCTCCGCCGAACGGGTCTTGCGGTCCGGGGACGAGTTGCGCATGGGCGGTTCACGGTTGATCTTTCGGGAAGTGAGGCAAACTGGCCGCGACGTGACCGAGACGGTCGAACCCGGCCAGCTGCCGCCGCGGCTGACCCCGCGCGAGCTCGAGGTCTTGGTGGTCCTGTGTCGCCCCTTGGTCTTGGGCGACCCGTTTCCCGAGCTGGCGTCGGTTCGCCAGATGGCGCTCGAGCTCTTCGTCACCGAGGCGGCCATCAAACAGCATCTCCAGCACCTGTACGACAAGTTCGCGGTGCCCGCGGAGGGTGAGCGCCGCATCCGTCTGGCCAATGAGGCCATCAGACGCGGGGCAGTCACCCTCGCCATGCTGCGCGACGGCGGTAAGCGCGACGGGTGAACGTGCTGCCGCCGTCAACCGTCCGGCTAGGTGAATTCCAGTGCCTCGACGGCCGCGACCGGACCTTCGTGTGTCGGCCGATTCGCGCCGCCGATGGCGTACACCGTGTCGCCTACCGTGGCGACCACCTCGCCGTGCCGCGCCGTCGGAACCGGCGGCAGTGGGATCCACTTTCCCTCGGCGATGTCGTACATCTCCACCGTGGCCAGTACCTGCGTCGGCTCCTCGCCACCGACGGCGACGATCCGGCCGTCGATGAACGCGGCACCGTAGCTGCCGCGCGGGGTCGGCATGTCGACGAGCTTCGTCCACTCCCCGGATCGCCGGGTCGAAGCGCTCGAACGCCGCGGAGTTCTTGTCGGCGGACAGGAACCGCCCACCCACGGTGTAGACATAGAACCCGTCCGACACCGTGCCCAGGTGTTCGCGCGGGGTCGGCAAGTCGGCTGCGTCCTGTCCACGACTGACCGTCGAACACCTCGGTCTGCGGGACCAGCTGCCTTCGCGTTCTGCCCGCCGACGACCACGAGCTTGTCACCCACGACCGCTGCGCCCGCCGCCGCCCGGGCGTGCGTCAGGCTCGGTAGCTCCACCCAGGTATCTCCCCGCAAGGCGAAAACCTTGTTCGAGGCATCCGCGAGTTCATCGCTGGCGCCGCCGATGACCACCACTTCACCGCGGTATGTCGTCGCGGTCGCATGATGCAGGGGGATCGGCAGCGGGGGCTGCGCCTGCCACGCTCCGGTCTGCGGATCGTAGCTCTGCACTGTCTGAAGCGTGTCTCCGTGGGTCATGCCACCGGCGATCCAGATCTTGTCGTCGAGTACCGTCCACGCCATCATCAGCCTGGGGGTCTGCGCATCCGGAAGCGTCCGCCATTCAGATGGCGGCTGCAGTTTGCGTGGCGCCAATTTCAGGGCCTCTGCAGCCGAGGTCACCTCGGTGTCTTCGACACCGGTCGCCCCGCCGATCGCGTATACCGACTTGTCCACCCCGCCGACGGCCGTGCCGTGCCGCGCGGTGCTCATGTCCGGCAAACCGGACCACGTCTTCGTCGCAAGATCCATCACCGCAACGCTCTTGACCACCTGGCCCGCGGACAATCCGCCGACCGCCACGAGACGCTCGTCGGCGATCGCCACGCCGAGGTCGCTGCGCGGCTGGGGAAGGGCGGGCAACGTCGTCCAGGCGTCGGCGGCCGGATCGTAGGCCTGGACCGTCGGTAGGTCAGCGGTCCCGTCGGTACCGCCAACGACGTACATCACCCTGTCATCTGCCGCCGCGGACACCATCGAGCGCGGCGTCGGCATCTCGGCGCCGACGGTCCACGAACTGCCATCGAAGACTTCGGTGGTATTCAACGGCTTGCCGTTGGCACCCACACCGCCGGTGACGATCAGGCGGTCCCCGACTACCGCGGCCGCGCCCGCCGCGCGCGGCTGCAACAGCGGTGGCAGCTCTACCCAGCGACTGTTGACGACCCGCCAAACCTTGTCGGTCGCGACCTTCGTGTCGGCGCCCTCGGCGCGCCACCCGCCGAGCACAACCGGGTTCCCGTCCCATGTCACCGCCATCGCATGGTGTACCGGAACGGGTAGGTCATCGCCGCCCTTCCAGTTGTCGATGGCAGGGTCGTAGCCCTCGTGTCGGCCGCTGACCTGGCCATCCGCCTCGATCCCACCGAAGATCCAGATCGTGCCGTCGGCCTCGGTGGTCGCCGCCGCCTCGCGGGCAACGCGCGCATTCGTGATCGGTCGCCACCCGCCCTGAGTTTCGGTGGTTGGTTGACTCGCGGCGGCCGTGGTGCCGCCGACGTCGCCTTTGTCGCGGGATGAAATGAAATAGACACCGCCGAGCACCAACAGCAGGGCTACCACAGCGGCCGCTCCGGCAATGAGCATCGCCTTGCGATTCCAGGTCTTCGGCGGGGCCTTCGGCGGCCCACCGGACTCCTGCCCCGGCCAACGCATGCTCGCAAAATTCATGGCGTGCGGTGTCGGCGCCTCCGCCATGGGTGGAGGGGTTCCAGCCGGCGGTCGAGGCGCACCTGGCGGGGGTGGAGGCCCGCCGGTCGGTGGTGGAGACGCGCCGATCGGCGGCGGGGGCGGACCGGCGTGGCTGACGGGCCCTGACAGTTGCATCGCTGGAGCGCCCATTGTCTGGTCTTGTTTATCGGCAGCCTGCTCGCTGAGCGCCATCGAATCCGGTATCAACCCGTTGTGACGCTGGGCTCCCTGCAGTTCGCGGCCGAAGTCCGCGGCCGACGGCTGCCGATTAGCCGGATCGAGCGACATCGCCTTCTCGATCGCCGCGCATACATCGGCCGGGATTCCGCCAGGACGCATGTCGGGCACGGGCGTCGAACCGATCCGCAGGTAGTGCGCGATGAGGTCCTCGCCGGTCTTTCGCTCATGTGCGGCGGACCCGGCGATCAGTGCGTAAAGAGTTGCGCCAAGGGAGTACACGTCGGACGTGGTCGTCGGGGGCGTGCCGGCCAGCACCTCGGCTGCGGTGAAGGCGATGGTGCCCGTGAAGAACCCGGTCTGGGTTTCGAATCCCCCGGCTATGCGCGCGATTCCGAAGTCGCTCAGCTGCGGTTCACCGTAATCGTTGACGAGCACATTCGCGGGTTTGATATCGCGGTGCAGTGTGCCTGCCCGGTGCGCAGTCTCCAGCGCCCCGCACAATTTCACTCCGATTTTCAGGGCATCGGGCCACGCGATCGGGCCGACCCGACGAATTCGGTCCGCCAGGGAACTGGCCGCGTGGTAAGGCATCACGATGTATGGCCGGTTACTTTCGGTGACTCCGACCTGCAAGATGTTCACGATGTTCGGATGGCCGGACAGCCCCCCCATCGCGTAACCCTCACGCAGGAAACGTTCTCGGTTATCTTCGTCGAGATCGGAGGCCATCACCTTGATGGCTACGCTTCGCCCGAGAGACGTTTGGTAGCAGCGGTAGACAACGCCCGCGCCACCCCTGCCTACTTCGACGGCGTGGGTGAAACCGGCGGCTGCCAACTCATCGGCGATCCCGCCCCGTCCTAAGGGCGGAGTGCCGCCGTCCTTATGTTCTCCGGCCATAACGGTGATCGTCCTCCAGTGTGAAGGGGAAGATTTGCGATCTTAACGATTAGCGACCAAAAATCGTCGTGAACGTTAGATTTACGTATCGCCGGCGCCGCTGGTTCAGTCTGGCCGGGAAGTGGGCAGTTACAGCTCTGCGTCGTGGCTGTTAAATGTGCCGACCGTACTTGCCAAGGCAAAGACCGGGACGATTGCTACGGCCAGGTCCGATGGAAGAAAGCATCTCGAAGGCGAACCGCGTCATGCGCGAGCACGCGACAGGCGCTTCGCGGTAGGGCGTCAGTTCGTCGAGGGTGCAGGGTCACGAGGCGCACACTGACCGGGCGAGCGTCCAGCAACAGCAAGCCCTTGATTCGCTATATGCACTCGACAATTTGCTGCCGATCGCCATCGCGGTGCAGACGGATCGCGATGCGGTGCGTACCGAGGAGCCGGACGGCGGCCGCTGCTGCCGAGGCCGAGAAGATCGGCCATATCGCCGCCGGGGGCACGGCGGGGCTGACCAGATGCCCGACGGAGTAGCGCGCCTTACCCCAATGCAACTCAATCGGCGTGGCCCCGAGTGGGATTCGTGAATCGCGACCGAGCTGCCCGACCGCCTTGCCGACGTCTGCCGCCGTTATCTGCGGTTCTGAGTGCGCGGTGCCGGGATGATGCCATCGCATACCACATCTTTGAAGTATGGGCTTTGAGTGCCGGCGGGCCTTCGCGGCGCAGCTCGCTGAGGGGATTCGGCGTCCAATCCGATAGGGCGTCAACTCTTTTCGTTGGAAAAGAAAGCCGTGTGAAGTTCTCATTCGACGTCGGAGATCAGGGCTTGAGAGGACACTGATCTCCGTGCGGGTACTGCTTGTGGCTCTCCACTCCGCACGACCACTGGTTCAGCCAAGTACTAGGAGATTCGGATGAAGTACGCCATGACCTGGACGAGCCGGTTGGGCGGCTCCGGCAAGGAAAATGAAGACGGTGTGCGCCGCGCTCTGCAACTGTTTTCGAAGTGGCAGCCGCCCGCGGGCACGACGTTCCACCAATTCGTCGGCCGGTTGGACGGCGAAGGCGGGTTCGCGATCGTAGAGACGGACAATCCGGCAGAGCTTCTTGGCGAAACGGCAAAGTTCGCTCCGTTCAACCTGTTCCAGATCTATCCAGTCGTCGATATGGACGAATGGACACAGGCCACGCAGGCGGGCATAGAGTTCAGGGAATCGATCAGCTGAGTCGTTTGGCACGACATAGAGGGGCCGCTCCTGGTGGGCGGCCCTTTTACCGTCCTGACCGCGCCGAAACGGAATCGCAGACAGCAGGACCGATAGGACCTCGGCCGTTGGTCGCGACGGGGTTTGCGGCGGGCCCGAGCAACGGCACACCATGTCGTAGCCACACCTCGACCTGCGGATGATGGCTGGACTCGATCCGGTGTGTTGCCGGCGCCACGATCTCCTCGGTGGCCGGGGCGTTGCGGGTGCGAAGGGCGGCCTGCCGCAGCGCCTCGTACTTCTTCCATCCCGCGGCGGCCACATCGGCCAGGTTCAGCGAGAGGAGCCCGTCCGTCGCGGCCGCCACTTCGCGTTCGATGGCGCCGGTGGGTGCGGGCATCTCGCACGGTTGCGGTGTCATCGAGGACGGCTGTAGTCATCGTCCACCTCCCTGGTTGTTTGGATACCGGCATCGGGATGGACTGCCAGGCGGATGGCGCGCGTCGCCTCACCGGGGGCCGGCGTCTCGCGCACTGTGACGACCGGGGGACCACCGGGCCACGGGACGGCGCGGACCGTGGGCAACACGACTACTCGAGTCGAGCGCACACCGACGAGATGCGCTATATCGAGCGCAATTTCAACGGCAACACGAATGACAACCTTTATGAACTCGCGATGATGTCCTCCGGGAGCGCCTCGATTTCATCGGAGTGGAGTCGCTTTCGGAATTCGAGAACAAGGCTGATCTGAAACTCGCCATCGACCGTATCGCCGCCAATGGGGTGGCCGGGTCGGCAAGTCATGCCTTCGCCGGCCTCAGGGGCATAACTCTCCGGCTATTTCAAGCTGTCCAGCAGACGAACCAATCAGCGTGCCACCTTCGGGCTGAATATCACGCGCGCTGGCCGGGCGCGGGTTTCATCCGGAGCCTGGAGGCTCCGACCTGTACCTTTATTGACCGGCCCCGCGATACCGGTAGGTTTCTCTCGAGAAATGGAGGCGAGAGTTACTGATGCCGACTGAGGGCCGGGGCCTACGTCTGCGCGGGCGTGACAACGAATGCAATTCACTTCGGACCCTGTTATCGAGCGTTCAATCGTCGAGCAGTCAGGTAATCGTCCTGCGTGGCGAGGCGGGCGTAGGGAAGACCGCGTTGCTCGACTATGCGGTGGAGCAGTCGACTGGATTCCGTGTCGCCCGGGTGGCGGGTGTGGAGTCCGACATGGAGCTCGCGTTCGCGGGGTTGCAGCAGCTGTGTGCCCCGCTGCTGAATCGCCTCGACGAGCTGCCGGAGCCCCAGCGCGAGGCGCTCAACGTCGCCTTCGGCCGCGGCGTCGGAGCCACTCCCGATCGCTTCCTCGTCGGGCTGGCGGTGCTGAGCCTGATGGCGTCCGCCGCCGACGAGCAACCTCTGCTGTGCATCATCGATGACGCGCAGTGGCTCGACCAAGTGTCCGTGCAGACACTGGGTTTCGTCGCGCGACGACTGATGGCCGAGCCGGTCGCCGTCCTCTTCTCGGTGCGAAACGGTGGCGCCGACGTGCTGGCGGGTCTGCCGGAACTCGAGATCAGAGGCCTGTCCGACGGCGACGCGCGGGAATTGCTGGACTCAGTCGTACTGGGCCGGATCGATGAACGGGTGCGAGACCGCATCGTCGCGGAGACACGGGGCATTCCGCTGGCCCTGCTCGAGGTCCCCCGGAACGTCTCCGAGGCCGAGCTTGCCGGCGGGTTCGGCGCCGCGGGCGGGCGCCCCTCGGCGGGGCAGATCGAGGACGGCTTTGTGCGCCGAATCCAGTCGCTGCCGGAGCCGACCCGTCGGTTGCTGCTTGTCGCGGCGGCCGAACCGGTGGGTGACGCGGCATTGTTCCTGCGCGCCGCGGCGCAGTTGGGCATTCCGGTCGATGCACTGGGACCTGCCGAAGCCGCGGGCGTGATCGAGTTCGGTCCGCGGATGCGTTTCCACCACCCGTTGATCCGCTCGGCCGTGTACCGCGCGGCCGATCTGACCGAACGCAGGGCGATCCATCGGGCGTTGGCCGACGCGACCGATCCTCAGTCGGACCCAGACCGTCGGGCATGGCATGCCGCCAATGCGGCGGCAGGACCCGACGACGCGGTGGCCGCGGAGCTGGAGGCCTCGGCCGGCCGGGCCCAGAGCAGGGGCGGAATCGCTGCAGCGGCAACATTTCTCGGAGCGCGCAACCGCATTGACATCGGACCCGGCCCTGCGGGTTGCCAGGGCGTTCGCGGCCGCGCAGGCCAAACGGGACGCGGCGGCACCGGCGGCGGCGCACGAACTGCTTGCGATAGCCGAACTCGGGCAATTGACGGAACTCCAGCAGGCCCACGTGGCGCGGCTGCGCGCTCAGATGGAGTTCGCCCGCAGCCGCGGCAGGCGAGGCCGGTGCGCCGCGCTCAGCGAAACGGCGCCGCAACTGCTCGACGCCGCCAAACGAGCTCGAGAACCTCGACGACTATTCGGCCCGCGAGACCTATCTCGAGGCGTTTGCGGCCATCATGTATGCGGGGCGACTCGGTGAACCCGACGCACTGTCGAATGCGGCCGAGGCGGCGCGCTCCGCGGTTGGCCGGGTGCCGGACTGACCGGCCGATCGACTTGCTCCTGAACGGCATGGCGGAGCGGATCACTGGAGGTGTGAGCGCCGGCTCCGTCGCGCTGCGCACCGCGTTGGAGCTCCATGTGCCGGAGGCACAGCGGACGCGGGCCAGGTGCGGCGCTGGATGGTGCCCGCGTTCCCGATCCTGCAGGAATCCGCCGCACATGAACTATGGGACGAAGCGCTCGTGGACCAACTGTCCGCCGCCGTGGTGCGACAAGCGCGCGACGCCGGCGCACTGGCCGGACTTCCGCGGGCGCTGGTCTACCGGGCGGGCGTCCACTTTATTGGCCGGCGAATTTGCCACGGCCACAACACTTATCGAAGAGGCGAATTCGATAACTGCGGCGACGGATTACTACGGTTCGGTGCGATATCACTCGGTGTTGCTCGCCGCCTGGCGGGGAGTTCCGGCCGAGGCGGTCGGCCTGATCGAGGCGGTCGCCGCGGATGGAATCGCCAAGGGCGAAGGGCGTCTGCTCGGTTTGACCGGATACGCATCGGCCGTGCTCTACAACGGTCTCGGTCGGTACGAGGAGGCGTTCGAAGCCGCTCGCCGAGCCTGCGAGCACGAGGATCTCGGATTCCATGGTTGGCGGCTCTTCGAACTGATCGAGGCCGCGTCACGCTGTGGCGAACACGACGAGGCCGCGCTGGCGGTGCACCGACTCGAACAGCGCGCGGGAGCCAGCGGAACCGACTGGGGACTTGGTGTAATGGCAAGCGCACGAGCCCTGTTGGCCGATGACGATCACGCCGACAGCCTCTACACCCAAGCCATCGAACACCTGGAGCGCACGCGCGTGGTGGTACACCTGGCTCGCACCCGGTTGGCGTACGGCGAATGGCTGCGTCGCGCTCACCACCGTCTCGACGCCCGCCGACATCTGACCGAGGCCTACGAGATGTTCACCAGGATGGGTGCGCAGGCTTTCGCGGAACGGGCACGCCGAGAACTGATCGCCACCGGTGAGAAGACTCGCAGACAGCCCGTCACCTCGGGCGACCAGCTGACCGCTCAGGAAGCGCAGATCGCGCGCTTGGCCGGTGACGGCCTCACCAACCAGGAGATCGGTGCGCAGCTGTTCATCAGCACGCACACCGTCGAATGGCACCTCAGAAAGGTCTTCGTGAAGCTCGGCGTCAGGTCGCGCCGGCAGCTTCGCACTGTTTCCTGGGCCAGCTAGCCTCGGGCGAAAAGCCGGAAGCGGGCACGCCTTTACGACGTGCCCGCCTCCGAGCGACAAAGTCGCTAGATCGATCGGTTACTTGGCCGACTTGTGCGATTCGGCATGGTGACCTCCCTCGCCGCCCTTGGCGTGGCTGCCGCCCTTGGACCCACCACCGTTGCCGCCGTTCGACTTCGGGCCGTGGTCACCGGACTTCGGGTGGTGGCCGGTGCTGCTACCCGAACCGGTGCTGCCACCCTTGCCTGCGTCGCCGCCCTTGCCGGTGCTTCCGCTCGTCCCCGTGGCGCCGCCGGTCGTGCCCGAATGCGTTCCGGTGGTGCCGCTGCCGGTGCTGCCGTCCTTGCCCGTGGAGTCGCTGGCGCTGCCGGTGGTGCCGGTGCTGCCGGTGGTCCCGCCGGTGCTGCCGGTGGTTCCGGAGGGCGTCGTACCGGACGGGCCTGTGGTGCTGTCGTCGGTTGACCCTCCGGTGGAAGGCTTTTCACCGGTGGCGTCCTTCTTTCCGTTGTCATCGGCGTGTTCGTCGGAGACGCCATCGGCACCTGTGGTGTCTCCCGACTTCGACGCCGTGGCGCCATCGGTCGAGGACTTCTTCTGCACCGACTCGGTCGTCGACTTGGCCAGGGCGCTCGTGATGCTGGCGGCCGGCGCCGGAACGGGGTTGAAGAACTGATGCAGCACGCTGGCGTCGTAGTTGAGGATCCCGGCGACGGAGGCGGGGAAGTTCATCAGCGAGGTGACCGCAGTGTTGATGGTCTTGTTGATCGTGTCGGGGACCTTCTGGAGCTGCCCGTAGATCGCCAGGTTGAGAACCGTCAGCGGGAGGATCGCCACCTGGAGGCTATCGCCCGCCACCTTCAGCAGCGACGTGAACTTTGCCGGGATCAGCGGCGAGTCGGGCAGATTCAGGCCGGCGCCGATCTGCCACGCGGTATTGATCGGCAGCTGCAACACGTCCAGCAGAGTCGGAGCGGCTGCGGCTGCGGCGGCTGCAGCCGGGGAGACCGCGAGACTGGCGTTCTTTGCCGCGGTGTTGACCGCGGCGGCCGACGCTGGGACGGGGTTGAAGAACTGATGCAGCACGCCGGCGTCGTATTGCAGCGTGCCCATGATCGACTCGGGCAGCCCCACGAACAGCGAGGTGGCTGCCGTGTTGATGGTCTTGGTGATCGTGTCCGGGGCCTTCTGGATCTGGCCGTAGATCGCCAGATTCAGAACCGTCAGCGGGAGGATCCCCACCTGGAGGGCGTCGCCGGCCGCCTTCAGCACCGACGTGTACGGCTTCGGGATGAGCGGCGAGGCGGGCAGATTCAGACCGGCACCGATCTGCCAGGCAGTGTTGATCGGAAGCTGCAACACGTCGAGCAGTGTCGGCGCCGCTGCGGCAGCAAGAGCCGATGCCGCGGCCTTGGCCGAAACCGCCGTCGGGGACGCTGACGATGCGGAGTTGACGGTCGCCATACCGAGGCCGGTGGCGAACTGCTGCAGCACACTGAGGTCGTATTGCACGATCCCGTTGACGGAGGCGGGCAGACCATGGAACAGCGAGGTGCCCGCCGTGTTTATGGTGTTCATCACCGTGGCGGGGATGTCCTGGATGTGCCCGTAGATCGCCAGGTTGGCGATCGTCAGCGGCAGCAGTGCGACCATCAGGGCGTTGTTGCTGACCGTCAGCAGCGACGTGAACGGCGTGGGAACGAGCGGCGATTTCGGCAGGTTGATGCCGGCGCCGATCTGCCACGCGGTGTTGATCGGCAGCTGCAACACGTCAAGCAGTGTCGGCGACGTGGCGAGGGCGACCAGTTCCGATGCGGCCTTGTTCGCGTCGCTGATGAACTGGTCGGCCGCCTGTCGACCGGCAGCCACCACCGTGTCCGGCACGGCGTTCGGCCCGTGCGCGATCACCTGATTCGCGAAAGCCTCCGGAAGCGCGAGGATCTCGGTCCCCTTCGCCGGGGCGGCCGCAGCGGAACCGACCTGGGGCGTGGGCCCGACCGGTGCGAACACCAGCTTCAGGTGCGACGTGCCGGCGTTCTGGCCGTCGCCGCTCACTGCCGGTACAGATGCCGCAGCGAGCCTGACGTCTGTACTGACGCCAGCGGCGTTGTCAACCGGATCCCCGGCCGCCACGGAAACACAAACAGCAGCGAGGGCGGCAATGGATGGTTGTAAGAGAGATGGCACCGGAACCCCTTTTGGATCGGACGTAGTCGAGATGGAAATGTACTGAGGCACAACGGGCACTACAAATAACTTTGGCAAGAGTTAACGCGACAGTCAGGTGCCCGTCTCGTGTCGCTGAACAGGAGATTCACAGGCGCAATTCAGGTTTCGACCGCCGCGCAAACAGCCAAGGTAGTTGTACGGGATGGTCGATGAATGACGGGTTAACAGCTCCGGAATTACTGCACTTTGTCGACGCTCGTTCGAAATGCTGGAGAAAAACGACAAGCATGTTTGCGCGTGCGGAGCGGGCGCCGCACGGCGGCAAACAATCTGGCTCCCGGGCCGCAATCGGTCCGGCGCGAACGTCGGGCGCGTGACGACGGCCGCTGTGAGATGATTGGGCGCAATTCACACCGGCGTGAGGGCGCGATCCGCGGGATTCGATTACGCCTTATCGCACCGACCCGTCGTCGAGTTCGGTAGTGCCAGGGGCTTCAATGGCACCGGGTCGCGCCGGCGTAGGTCTCGAGACGTTTGGAGTTCCTGTGTCTGCCAATCGATTTGTTGCAGCACTGGCGTGGCTCGGTGGTGGCGAATGGCGTGAGCTCGACGAGTCCCATGAACGGTCGACCCACGTCATCGCCGGAGTTGTGGTCGTGCTGGTCGCGGTGTCGGCCTGGCTGGTCGCAGCGCTGGCCGTCGCCGAGTCGACGCGCTGGTCGGCGCCTGTGGTCCTGCTGCTTCGACCCTCGTCTTCGGTGTGCTCGTGGCCACGCTGAGCCGCGGCGTCGCCGGCGGACCCGTGCCGGGGCGGTCCGGCGTCGTGACCCGCGCGGCGGTCGGCGTTGCCGTGGGCATCCTCGTGGGCGAGCTCGCCGCCGTCGTCCTCTTCGCCGGGGCGATCGACCGCCGCCTCGACGATCAGGCCGCGCGAACCGCGGAGTCCTCACCCGCGGTGTCACAGGCCATGACCGAACTGGACCGCACCCGCGCTGCCCGCATCGGGCTCGACGACGCGGTACGGCGGGCCGAAGGCCGCCGCGACGATGCACTGGTGGTCGCGCGTTGCGAGTTCAACCCCACGCCGGCCTGCCCGGAAACCCACATCACCGGGGTGCCCGGCGCCGGTCCGGAGAATCGGACGGCAAACGATTTCCTGGCCGACTCCCAGCGTGAGCTCGACATCGCCCAAGCCGGGCGTGACCGACAGGCGCCCCTGCTGGACGCCCAGATCGCCGATCGCGAGCGGGTGATCGCGCAGACGCGGCAAGCCGCCATCGCGCACGGCGATCATGGTCTCGGGGCCCGCTGGTCGGCGATGAACGAGTACACGAAGACCAACCCAGGTGCGATGGCGCTGCGCGTCCTGTCCACCGCGTTCTTCGCGCTGTTGAGCCTCCTGCCGCTGATCTTGAAGCTGTGGCGTGGCGAGACAACGCAGGAGCGCAGCGCGGCGGCCCGCGCCGACCGAGCGCGTGCGGAGTTGGACGCCGACACCGCCGTCGCGGTCAAGCGCGCCGAAGTGCGCGCGGCCACGGAAATTCTCTGGGCAGAGCAGGAATTGGCCAGCGCCCGGCTCGCCGTCGAGGCGCAGCACGAAATCGACCGTGAACAGCAGCGGCGCCGGGTCCTCGAGGTCCTCGAGGCCCCGACACCCGTGGAGTCCGAACGCGTGGTGGAGCCCATGGCCGAACTGGCCGCGCAGCGGCCGACGGCGGAGAACCTGCCTGCGTTGCCCCAGTCGGGTGCCGTCGAGCCACGCCGGGACAGTGGCACGTCATTGATCGCGGGGCTCCCTGGCATCCCGCACGTCACCAGGACCGCCGCCCGCTGGATACGTCCGTTCGTGCCACCGATCGTCGCATCGGCGATCGAGACCACCACCAGGCCTTTGCGCGGCGTGCGCCAGAGTGTCGAGGAGACCGAGGAGATCCACTTCACGCTGAAGCGCACCCACAGGGTCACCGTGCAAACCGAGGAGTCCGGTGAGCAGTCCGCGCAGGCCGGCCCGTCTGCCGCGGTCGACCCGCAAAACGCTCGCCGGGTCGACCCATCAACCCTGACGCGGACGGATGTCCATGGAGGTCAGTCCGCGTTGACACCCGGTGGACCGCGCCAGCTCCGTGCACGCGACCGGAACCGCGAACTACCATCGACGGAGTAATCTCGCGCACCAATTTCCTTGCTGTGCAGCAACATCGGAGGTCTCTCGGGTGACGCGGCCTGACGGACGCGTTAGGCATGCGGCCGATGCGGGAACACGTAGGGTCGCTGGGATTGCTGCGCGTTCTGAGCTGGACAGTGGCGTCGGGGACGAACGGAAAGGAGTGCGTATGGCGTTGTCATCTCGCGGCTCGCGTTTGGGTACCCGTTTCGGCCCTACGAGCTGCAGTCTTTGATCGGTGTCGGCGGTATGGGCGAGGTGTACCGGGCCTACGACACCGTCAAGGAACGGACCGTGGCCGTCAAGGTGCTGCGTGCGGAGATGGCCGCCGATCCCAGCTACCAGGAGCGTTTCCGGCGTGAGTCGCGGGTGGCGGCGCGACTGCAGGAACCCCACGTCATCCCGGTGCATGACTTCGGCGACATCGACGGGGTCCTCTACATCGACATGCGCCTGGTCAGGGGCGCCAGCCTGAAGGACGAGTTGCGGTCGACCGGCCCGCTCGCACCCGGCCGGGCCACGTCGATCATCGGCCAGGTCGCGGCCGCTCTCGATGCCGCACACGTCGACGGGCTGGTACACCGCGACATCAAGCCGGAGAACGTCCTGCTCACTCCCGACGACTTCGCCTATCTCGTCGATTTCGGCATCGCCCACAGCGGTGGTGACGACTCACGAGAACCGGGCTGATCATCGGGTCCTGCGCGTACATGTCCGCGGAGCGGTTCACCGGCGGTCAGGTCGGGCCTGCGGCGGATATCTACTCACTGACCTGCCTGCTGTACGAATCTCTCACCGGCCGAGCGCCGTTCGAGACCGGGGACCTGCGGCAACTGATGAGCGCGCACATGTTCTCGCCGCCGCCCCGGCCGAGCATCATGCGCCGCGGGATCAACCGCGCGTTCGACGACGTCATCGCGCAAGGTATGGCGAAGAAGCCAACCGACCGCTTCGCATCCGCCGGTGAACTCGCGAAGGCGGCCACGGCGGCGGCGACCGGAGTACGGACGTCGCCTGCCGCGGCCGTCTCACCGGATCCGCCGGCGGACACCAAGCCGTTCCCGGCGGCGTACCCGAACTCCGCGGGTACCGCGCAGACACCGTACCCACAGGAGATGCCGCCGCCGCAGACGCCGCCCCGCGGGAAGTCGCGGTTCGGCACCACTCAGGTCGCGCTTGTCGCCACGACCATCGTGCTGTTCGGTGCGGCGGTGGTCCTCGCGGCGTTGCTTCTGTCGCGAGGCCAGGAGGCCGCGGACGCGAGGAGCAAAACAGGCAGCGGCTCCGCGCCGCCGACCACCCTGGCCGTGCCCCCGCCGTCGGTCAGCACGAGCACCGAAACGGTCGAGCCATCGACGACATCCACGTCGAGTGCACCCACGACGACAGCCTCCACGACGACACCGACCACATCCTCAGCGACGACGTCACCGTCGACGAGCGCGACACCGCTTCCGGGCATGCCGGGAACTGATGCGGAGGGTTTCGTCGGCCACACCGCCCGCTGTGACCCGGGGTCCTCGCCGGCCGCCGCAATTCGAACCGCCCAGTCGCTGGCGGTGGTGTGCGAGCGGTCGCCCGGCACCTACTACTACCGCGGCGAACGACTGAGCGACGGCGCCAACGTCGAGCTCGCGAACGCCGTTCCCGCCGGCGGCGGTTTCGACGTCACGAACCCGGCCGACGGCGCCCGCTACCAGGTGCGGCCCGACCGTCTGACCATCCTCAGCAATGGCCGGGTCGACTCCGCGGAACCGGCCCTGCAGTACGCCGCGGAGTAGCGCAGGCTAATCGGCCAGCAGGTTGGCGAGCCGACTGAACGCCCGCGGAAACCGTGCCGCGGCCGGCACGATCCGCGACCGCACCGGCGCCACCGTGCTGGCCCGCAGGATGGCCGCCGTCAGCAGCCGGTATCGCGACGACATCCGGCGCCAGCGCCGGTCGTAGGCCTGTGGCCGGTCGGCCGTCACGCACCCCACCAACAGCTTGGCCGCGGCGAACGCGAGCCCGATGCCTTCGCCGGTCAGCGCGTCGACGTACCCGGCGGCGTCACCGACCAGCAGCACCCGTCCCGCTGTCCGGCTGCGCACCCTCTGCCGCAAGCGGGCCGGCCGCCCGGTCGGCTTCGTGGCCGTGACCCTGCAGCCGATCCCGCAATGCCGGGAACGCCGTCGAGGTGCTCGTCGAAGCCGCCCCGGTGCGAGGTCAGGATCGCCATCCCCACGCAGCTCGTCGGCGACCGGGGTGACGTACGCCTCCGCGCCGTCGGACCAGTGCACCTCGACGCAGTCACTCCACGGCGCCATCTGATGGTGCCGGCGGATTCCCCACCGCCGCGGGCCGGTCGACGGCCGGGCCAGGCCGAGCGCGCCGGCGGATCGGCGAGTGCAGGCCGTCGGCGGCCGCCAGGTAGCGGGCCGCAGAATCCGCCGCAGCGCACCGAGGTCGCATCCTGGCTTACCGGCCCGACATCGCCGTGCACGATGCCGCACGCCTGCCGCCGTCGCCGCCTCGAGGAGGCGGTGTGCAGAACCGTCCTGCGCACGCCGCGTCCCGGGCCCGCCGCGGAACCGTCGCGTGACGCGGCGCGTCGCCGTCGGTGTAGCGTGATGCCGTGAAACGGCTTGCCGGGCGCCGAACGCCGAGCGCCGACATCAGCGGCCGACGGCATGCGGCATCAACCCTTCGCCGCAGGCTTTGTCGATGGGTCCGGGGCGCCGCTCGATGACGACGACCTCCAGTCCGGCCCGGGCGCCCAGGATCGCGGTGGCCGAGCCCGGCCGGTCCGCCGCCCGCGACGAGCAGATCGATCACCGCAGGCTCGCCAGTGCGGCGTTCTCGCACAGCGATGCCGGGTCGCGCAGCACGAGCGCGTTCAGCACCGTGAACACCAGCGCGGTGATCCACGCCGGTGTGCACCAGCGGCAACGCGATCCCTTCGACGACGACCGCCACGTAGTTCGGGTGGCGGCAAGAAGCGGTAGGGTCCGCCGGTCGACCCGGACTGCGCCGGGGATGACGACGACACGGGTGTTCCACTGCGCGGCCGAGTGTGGTGATGCACCACCAGCGCAAGCCCTGCGCGGCCAGCACGACCGCCAGCATCGGCCAGCCCAGTGCGGGCAGGAACGGCCGGTACAGCGCCATCCCTCACCAGACATCCCGCCAGCAGCCCGGTGTGCAGCGCGACCATCGACCGGGTAGTGGCCCGCGCCGAACTCGACGCCGCCGCGAGCCCGGCTCCACGCCAGATTGCGCTGCGACACAACCAGTTCGGCCATACGCTCGACCGCCGACCGCGGCGATCAGGAGCACATACCAGACCATGGCCGGCCTCAGTGCCAGCGCAGCAGCACGAGTTCCGAACAGAACCCGGGCCCCATTGCCATCAGCATGCCCCGGGCTTCCCTTCGGCGGCGTTTGGCGATGGTGTCACGCAAGACGTGCAGCACCGACGCCGACGAGAGGTTGCCGACCTCGCTCAGCGAGCGCCAGGTCAGCTCGAGCGCGTCGTCGGGCAGGCCGAGGGCCGTCGCTGATCGCCTCGATGATCCTTCGGACCGCCGGGATGGCGCACCCACGCGCCGATGTCATCGATGCTCAGCCCATGCGTCGCCGAGGAATCCGGTGACGTCGTCGCCCAGATACCGCTCGATGAGTTCGGGCAGCTCAGCCGACAGCACCAGCTTGAATCCCGATGCGCCGACGTCCCAGCCCATGTGCCGCAGCGAGTCGGGGTAGAGCCGGCTGCGGGAGTCGAGGATGTCCGGCCCGGTCGGCGCCGTCGCGTTCGGCCGCGACGTTCGCCGACCGCCACGACCGCGGCCGCGCCGTCGCCGAACAGCGCGCTGCCCACGAGGCTGGCCATGGTCGGCTCGGCGGCCGGGTCGTCAGCGAACACAGTTCGACCGACACCAGTGCCGCGACATCGTCGGGCGCACCGCGCAGGTAGTCGTTCATCCGCGCCACCCCCGCCGCCCCGGCGACGCAGCCCAGACCGAAGATCGGCACCCGCCGCACGTCGGGCCGCAGGCCCAGCCGCCCGGCGATGCGGGCATCCAGCGACGGCACCGCGACGCCGGTGACCGTCGTCGAGCAGATGAGGTCGACGTCCTCGGGCTCCAGCCCGGCCTCGTCGAGCGCGCCCGACACGCGCCGCACACCCGAGTTCCACCGCGTGTTCGATGAACAGGTCGTTCGCTTGGCCGAAGTCGGTCAGTGTCGGGTACTCCTCGATCGGCAGGACGAGGTGGCGACTGTCGACCTTTGCGCTCGCGTGCAGGCTACGGACGACGTCTTCGAATCCGGCGAACGCCGGAACCTCGATGAAGGCGTCGGTGATCTCATTCCTGGGTGTACCGGTGCGGCGGTAGTTCGCCGTGCACACCTGCGATGACACTCATTGCATTCACTCTCTGGACACGAATCCGATAGCCGCCAGGTTCACACCTTCGATGGGGTTCCGTCGATTCATCACATCATGCAGGCTCCGCGTCGGCCGTTCGCTGAAACCGAGACGTTCGTGCAGCCAGACCAGCCAGCTTGGGCGCCCACCAGTTCCACCGGCCCATCACGTGCATGAATGCCGGCACCAGCACCATCCGCACCAGCGTGGCGTCGACCAGCACCGCCAGCGTCAGGCCGAGGCCGAACATCCGCATGAACGACACCTGGGCGGCGATCAGCGCGGCGAACGAGATCGACATGATCAGCGCGGCGGCGGTGATCACCCGCCCGGTGCGGGCACGCCGGGCGACGCTCTCGCTCGTTGTCGGCGCGGGTCCGCACGTGACGATCGCGGCCCTGCGGCTTATCCGGCGCCAGCCAGTACTCGCGGATCCGGGAAATCAGGAACACCTCGTAGTCCATCGACAGCCCGAACGCGATGCAGAACAGCAGCACCGGCATGTTCGCCACCAGCGTTCCCGGTCGATGTCGTGCCGAGCGCGCCGAGATGCCCGTCCTGGAAGATCCACACCATCGCGCCGAACGCGGCCGTCAGCGAAAACACGTTGAGCGCCAACGCCTTCAGCGGCAGCACCAGGCTGCCGGTCAGCAGGAACAGCAGCACGAACGTGATCACCGCGATCAGCCCCAGCACCAGCGGCAGCCGCGCCGTGATGGCGTCGACGCTGTCACGGTTGATCTGCGCAGTCCCGGTCATCTCGACGTGCCTGCCCGCCGGGCCCGGTACCGCGTGCAGCCGGTCGAGTTGCGCCTCCGAGCGATCGGAGAACAGCGGCGCCGTGCTGTCGACGGTGAGGAACGCGCTGCCCGCGAGCCCGCCGGTCGCCGCCGACGGCGGCCCCACCCGATCGCCCGTCGACGAAGGTGCCCGTCGGCGCGGACACCGCGGACACCTCGGGCACGCGCGACAGGTCCGCGGCGTATCGCTCGATGTCGGTTGGCGTCACGCCGTTGGCGTCGGGAATCGACGACGGTCACCGCGGTCGTCGGAGTTGTTGACGAAGTCGTTGTCGCAATTGGTCGCCGACCTGATGCGCCGACGCGGAATTCGGCAGCACCCGGTCGTCGGGGAATCCCCATCGCACGCCGAGGAACGGCGCGCCGAGCAGCAGCAGTAGCGCGACGCACGGCCAGTCCGATCGGAACGGCGCGGCGCATCACGAACTTCGCTGAGCGGTACCAGAACTGCTGCTCGACGGGAGACGGACCGGTTCGGGCCGGCTGAGCACACGGCGGGCCAGCCGGCGCATGTCCAGCGAGTCCAGTCGGTCCCCGAGCAGAACGATGGCCGCCGGCGTCACCACCACCGCGGCGGCCGCGGCGAACGCGACGGTGGCGACACCCGCGTAGGCGAACGATTTCAGGAAGTGCATCGGGAACAGCACCATCGCCGCCATCGACAGCGCGACCGTCGTGGCGGAGAACATCACCGTGCGGCCCGCCGGTCGCCATCGTGCGGACCAGCGCCTCGTCGCGGTCGGCGCCGCTCGGCCAGCTCGTCGCGGAAGCGGCTGATGATCAGCAGCGTGTAGTCGATCGCCAGCGCCAGGCCCATCGCGGTGGTCAGGTTGAGCGCGAAGATCGACACGTCGGTGCCGAACGTGATCACGCCGCAGCACCGACAGGGCGCCCAGGATCGCCATCACGCCGACCGCCACCGGCAGCGCGGCGGCCAGCAGGCCGCCGAACACCCAGACCAGCACGAGGAAGCTGAACGGGATCGCGAGCGACTCCATCAGCAGCAGATCGCGCTGCGATTGCTCGGTGATCTGCACGTTGACCATGGCGACCCCGCCCGAGCGGACGGTGACCCCGTCGCGGTCGTGCGCCACCTGTCGGACAGCGTCCTCGCGTATTTCTGCGTGCCGCTCTCCCCGCCGGTGATGCCGGCCACGATCAGTCCGGACTTGCCGTCCCTGCTGACCAGGTCCGCCGCGGCGCCCGCGCGGCGCGGTCCACGCCGAGGTCACGTCTCGCGACGTGCGGTGAGCCGCTCAGTTGATCGACGATGTCCGTACCCACCGCGCCGGCTGCAGCGCCGTCACGCCGTCCGGGCGGAGACGATGATCAGCATCTGCACGTCGCCCTGGCCGAACTTCTCGGTCAGTAGCTGTGTCGCCCTGGCCGATTCCGACGTCGGGTCCTGGAATCCGCTGGCGGACAGGCTCTTGGCGACCGGGATGCCGAAGATGCCGCCGCCACCGTCACCAGCACCGCGACGGCGATGACTCGCCGCGGCGCGGCGATGGCCAGCTGTGCGATTCGTTGCAGCAGTGTCTTGTCCTCCGGTCAGTGAGTCAGCCACGACGTTGTGGACAGCGCCGGAAGTCGCTGGGCTTCCTCTGGTGGTTGATACGCACCAGCTCGGCTAGGCGTTCAATCTAACGGCCGAGTCGACGTCTGAGGGGCCTTCCTCACCGGCCGTCCAGGCAGCAAAAAAAGACGCTCTTTGCAGGCAAATGAAGGGTGACGCGCAGCGAACTCCGGCGGCTAGCGGATAACCACGTTGCGGAGCGCCTCGGCCCGCTGCAGTCGTCCGATGTTTGCGGCGATGTCGTCGACGCGCCCACTGAATGTGTCGCGAGTCACGCCCGACGAGTGCGGCGTCATCAGAAGATTCGGCAGTTCTGCGAACGGTAGGTCGGCCGGTGCGCCGCCACCGTCGGTAGTCGGGTAGCGATACCAGACGTCGATGGCCGCAGCGCGAATCAGTCCGTTCGCGAGCGCGTCGTAGAGGGCTTTTTCCTGCACGAGTGGACCGCGGCCGACGTTGATCAGCACACCGGCGGGCCCGAGCGCCCGTAGCTGACTGGCGCCGATCATCCCCTCCGTGTGCGGGTTCAACGGGGCCGAGACCACTGCGACGTCGGACTCGTGCAGCAACCGGTCCAATTGGCCGGTGTCGCCGCCCATTCCAGTCCGCACTCCGGTACGCGCCCCGAGCCCGTCACCGCTGCCGCCGTACAACCGAAGGCGCGGAACAGATTCCACGCGCGTTGGCCGATATGCCCGAAGCCGATGAACCCGATGTGTGCGTCGCCCATGGTGGCGGGCTGTGGTATCGACGTGTCATAGACAGAGGTCGCCCACACGTTGCGGCGCAGCGAGCGATCCTGGATCAGAAAGTCGCGGCGCAGCATCACGGTGGCCGCCACGATGTACTCGGCGATCGACCGCTCATGGTGAAAGGTGTTTGCCACCGCGGTGTCCGGCGACAGCGCGGCGAATTCGATCTTGTCGGTACCCGCTCCGGCAACATGGATGAGCCGCAGCTTCCCGGCGGCTTCGGCCATCTGTGAGGTGAAGCGGCTGCCGATGTAGACGTCGGCATCCCGAAGCTCGTCCAATGGCGGCCCGCCGATATGCCACCTCACTTGGCAGTCCGGCGGCAGCGCGCCTTCCAGCCGCTCGCGATGGGGTGCCAGGTTGGCGTCGGCAACGATGACCTTCATGTGACCGTCTTCCGTCAACCCCGTTGCAGCGCTGGACGTTTGCTGTCGAATGTCCAACCCGGGATCAGGTACTGCATCGCGGCCGCATCGTCTCGGCTGCCAAGTGCTTCGGCAAGGTAGAGCTCGTGTGCGGCGGCCACCGCGGCTTCATCGAGGTCGACACCGAGCCCCGGGGCGTCAGGCACGGACAGATAGCCGTCGATGATCGGGTAGGGCGCCTTGGTGATCCGCTGACCGTCCTGCCAGATCCAGTGGGTGTCGATGGCGGTGATCTCGCCGGGAGCGGCGGCGGCGACATGGGTGAACATCGCGAGCGATACGTCGAAGTGGTTGTTGGAGTGCGAGCCCCAGGTGAGACCCCACGCGTCGCAGAGCTGAGCGACGCGCACCGAACCGGCCATCGTCCAGAAATGCGGATCGGCCAGCGGGATGTCGACCGCACCCGAGCGGATGGCATGGCCGAGCTCACGCCAGTCGGTGGCGATCATGTTCGTCGCGGTCGGCAGGCCGGTGGCGCGCTTGAACTCGGCCATCACTTCCCGCCCGGAGAATCGGCCCTCGGGTCCGACCGGGTCCTCGGCATAGGCCAGCACATCGATGAGTTCACGACACGTCTTCACCGCGTCGTCGAGCAGCCAACCGCCATTGGGGTCCAGGGTGATTCGGGCATCGGGGAAACGGTCGGCGAGCGCTATCACGGCCTTCCCTTCGTCCGCGGCGGGCAGCACCCCGCCCTTGAGCTTGAAATCTCGGAATCCGTAGCGGGCCCTGGCGGCCTCGGCGAGGCGGACCACCCCCTCCGGCGAGAGAGCTTCCTCGTGGCGCAGGCGCATCCAGACGTCGGTCTCATCGTTCGAGGCAGTTTCGTCTGCCGCCGACCGGTATGCCAGGTCGGTCTTCGTGCGGTCGCCGACAAAGAACAGATAGCCGAGCGCCTGCACGCGCTCGCGCTGCTGACCATCCCCGAGGAGGGCGGCCACCGGCACTTCGAGGTGCTTACCCAGCAGGTCGAGCATCGCCGACTCCACGGCGGTGACGGCGTGCACGGCGACACGGAGATCGAATGTCTGCGCGCCACGGCCGCCGGCGTCCCGGTCGGCGAACGCTCGCCGCATGTCATTGAGCACTGCATGACGGTCACCGATGCTTCGGCCGGTCACGATCGAGCGGGCATCGGACAGTGTGCGGCGAATCGGCTCCCCGCCGGGCACCTCGCCGACACCGGTGTTGCCGGCGGAGTCGTTGAGGATCACCAGGTTTCGGGTGAAATAGGGGCCGTGTGCGCCGCTGAGGTTCAGCAGCATGCTGTCGTGGCCGGCGATCGGGACCACCGTCATGTCGGTGATGGCTGGCGTTGTCATGTCATTCTCCTGATACTCGTGACGCAAACCATTTATCACCGTTGGCGAGTGGCCGTACGACCCGCGAGATCTTGTCTCCCATGGTGCATAGCGCGTCGACTATGTCGCGTTCGCGGCGCGGGTTGAGCCGATCGATGGGTACCGAGGCGCTGATCGCATCCTGCGGCGGTTGGCAATACCGCAGCGCCACGGCGTAACACTGCACTCCCGCGGTGCTCTCCTCGTCGTCGGTGGCGTAGCCGCGCACCCGCACGTCGTCGAGCGTGTCGTCGAGCCTGTGGCGATCGGTGATCGTCTTCTGGGTCAGCGGCCGCAGCGCAGTGGGGATGTGCCCGTCACGGTCGGGGCCGAAGCGCTCGGCGAGCAGCGCCTTGCCCAGCGCGGTTGCGTATGCCGGCAGCCGCCTGCCGACCCGGTTCGATGTGCGGGTGTACTGCGTGGACTCCCGGGTGGCCAGGTACACGACATCGCCGTTGTCGAGCCGGGCGAGGTGGAACGTCTCGTCGAGTTCATTGCGGAGGTCGTCCAGGAATGGGGTGATCAGCGGCAGGTAGGGGTCGCTGTCCAGATAGGTGGTCCCGACGAGCAGGGCCCGCACGCCGATCCCGTAGAGGGTGCCCGACGCGTCGGACCGCACCCAGCCCTGGGCGAGCAGAGTACGCAGCAGGGCGTGCGCGCTACTGCGCGGCATCTCGAGTGCGTCGCTGATCTCGCGGAGGCGGGCGGGGCTGTCGTGCCGGGCCGCGAGGTACTCGAGCAGAGCCACGGTCCGCACGGCCGACTTGCACCTTCCGCACGGCGAGAGGCGGGGGGCACGGATCGCGCAGGGCGAGATCGGGGCAGGGCTCCTCTGTCATGCTCTTCCTCCACATCGCCAGCAGTTCGCGGCCGATCAATACCAGTGCGCCCACGGTCGATGCCCCGATGGCCAACCACCGCAGCCGTTTCGGATCCAGGAAGCGGTTCACCTGGCGCGAAAGCGCGTACCCGGCCACCGCCGCGGGCACCATCACCGCGAATCCCCACCAGGTCCGCTCATGGACCGCGCCGGTCGCCGCGAGCGCGATGATCGACATCACCGAGCCGATGAGAAAGAAGCCGCTCATCGTCCCGCGCAGCCGGGCGCCGCTGTTGCGTTGCCACACCAGCGCCATCGGCGGTCCGCCGATCGCCGTCGCGGTTCCCAGCACGCCCGAGGTGGCACCGGCCAGCACCACGTTGCGCCGCCGGGGGGCGGGAATCCATCCGTAGCTGGTCAGGAGCACCCCGACCGAGCACCACGCCGGCGAGCATATCGCGAGCGCCCGCTGCGGCAGCATCGCCAGCAGCACCGCGCCTGCGATGGTGCCGGGCACACGGCCCACCAGTGCCCATCCTGTGCCGTGCAGGTCGATGTCCTGGCGTTCGCGCACCACGACCATGAGGGTGACGAGCGTGGCCACCAGGATCAGGGTGCCCGGGATGAGGCCGGGGTCGACGAGCGCGACCACCGGTGCGGCCAGCATGCCGATGCCGAATCCGATCGATGCCTGCAGGCGGATGCCAGCAGAATCGCCACCGGCCACCACGCAATACCCGGGATGCTCATGCCACCGACACAGCTGGACAAGCGAGGTCGCGCTCCACGCAGCAGAGGATGATGGCACTCGGCGATGTGACCGGCGATCCTGTGGGTCGACGGCGTCCGGCGGCGCAGTACTCGCGCAGACGTCGGTGGCCTTCCAGCAGCGGGTCCGGAACCGGCAGCCCGACGGCGGGTTGAGCGGCGAGGGCACCTCACCCTTGAGCAGTATCCGTTCGCGTGCGCTGCGCGCCGTCCAGCCTCGGGGCCGCCGACATCAGCGCAGCGGTGTAGGGATGGTTCGGCCGGTCGAAAACCGCTTCGGTCGGCCCGTTCTCGATGATGCGGCCGAGGTACATCACCGCGACGCGGTCGGCGACGTGACGAACCACCGACAGGTCGTGGGAGATGAAGATGTAGGAGATCTGCAGCTGCTGCTGGAGGTCGTTGAGAAGGTTGAGCACCTGCGCCTGCACGGAAAGGTCCAGCGCGGACACCGGCTCGTCGCAGATGATCACGTCGGGGTCGAGCGCCAGCGCGCGGGCGATGCCGATGCGCTGGCGCTGGCCGCCGGAGAACTCCTGCGGATACTTGTCGGCCGCCTTCGCGCCGAGCCCGACGAGGTCCAGAAGGCCGCGCACCCGCATGTCGCGGTCCTTGCGGCTCTTGAACATTCCTTTGTGGCTGCGCCACGGCTCGGCGATGATGTCGCCCGCTGACATGCGTGCGTTCAGCGAGGCGTAGGGGTCCTGGAACACCATCTGCACCCGGCGGCGGAACTTCAGCAGGTCCTTGCCGCGCAGGCTGAACGGGTCGATGCCGTCGAACCGCACGCTGCCCGAATCGGGCGTCTCCAGCATCAGCAGTGTCCTTGCCAGCGTGGACTTTCCGCAGCCCGACTCACCGACCAGGCCGAGCGTCTCGCCGCGCTCGAGGTCGAGCGTGATGCCGTCCAGGGCGGACAGCCTCTTCTTGCCGGCGTTGGGCACGCGGAACGACTTGCGCAGATCGCGGACCTCGAGCAGTTTCTCAGACATTGTTGGTTGTCCTTCTCGCGGGGGGATCGACCTCTTCGGGGAAGTGGCAGGCGGCCTTGCGGGCGGCGCCGACGGCGTCGAGCGTCGGCCGCTTGGTCGCGCAGATGTCCCGGGCCAGCGGGCAGCGCGCCTGGTAGACGCAGCCTTCGGGGATCGCGTGTAGGTCGGGCGGCGAGCCGCCGATCGACTTCAGTTCGTCGCCGCGCCGCGCGTTGACGGGCACCGAATTCAGCAGCCCCTTGGTGTAGGGATGCTTCGGGTTGGCGAAAACCTCGGCGACCGGCCCGGTTTCGACGATGTTGCCGGCGTACATCACGGCGACGCGGTCGGCCTCCTCGGCGACCAGGGCCAGGTCGTGGGTGATCAGCACGACGGCCATGTGGTATTCCGAACGCAGGTCGCGCAGCAACGCCATGATCTGCGCCTGCACGGTGACGTCGAGGGCGGTGGTGGGTTCGTCGGCGATCAGCACGCTGGGGTTGAGTGCGACGGCCATCGCGATCAGCAGGCGCTGGCGCATGCCGCCGGAGAACTGGTGGGGGTAGGAGTTCAACCGCGTCTCGGGCTGCGGGATGCCCACCCGGGCCATCAGCTCGACCGCCTTGCGCTTGCCGTCCTTGGCGCTCATGCCCTGGTGGATCCGGAACGGTTCGGCCAGTTGCGTTCCCACGGTGTAGAGCGGGTTGAGCGCGGTGAGCGCGTCCTGGAACACGATCGCCAGCTCGGTGCCCGCGATCTTGCGCCGCTTCTTGCGGTCGGCGCTGAGCAGATCGGGTCCGTCACGCCGTGTGCGTGCGGTCCCGCCGACGACGTCGGCGACCGGTTCCAGCAGCCCGACGAGCGCGGTCGCTGTCATCGACTTGCCGCAGCCGGATTCGCCGAGCAGCGCCAGTGTTTCGCCGCGGCGGGCCTCGAACGACACCTCGTTGACGGCGCGGACGGTGCCGGAGATGGTGCGGATCTCGACGCTCATACCCTCGACTTCGAGCACCGGGTCGGCGTCGACCTGTTCGGCGGCGCGGGTGGTCTACGGCGGCGGTCATGAGAGAGCCTTCGTGGTCTTGGCGAAGCGGGACAGACGCTTCTGCGGGACGGTGAGGCGCCACCGCTGCCCGGGATCGGTGGCGATGCGGGCCCAGGCGGCGAGGATGGTGGCCGAAACGGTGGTGATGACGATCGCCAGGCCGGGGAAGAACGACAGCCACCACGCGGTGTGCAGGTAGGTGCGGCCCTGCGACACCATCAGGCCCCAGCTGATGTCCGGCGGCTGGATGCCGATGCCCAGGAAGCTCAACGAGCTCTCGGCGAGCATGACGTAGCAGAAGTCCAGCGTCGCGACGGTCAGCAGCGTCGGCAGCACGATCGGCAGGACGTGGCGCCAGATGATCGAGCGCGCGCGGCCCCGAACGTGCGGGCGGCGTCGACGAACAGCCGGCTCTGCAGTTCGGCGGATTCGGCGCGGGCGGTGCGCAGGTAGACGGGGATCCGGGTGATCGCCAGTACCAGAACGATGTTCGCGGCGCTGGGGGAGAAGACATAGAGCACGACGACCGCCAGCAGCAGTGACGGGAAGCTCATGATCACGTCGGCGACGCGCATGGCGATGGTCTCGCGCCAGCCGCGGTAGTAGCCGGCCCACATGCCGATCAGAGAGCCGACGATCGCGGAGATCACGCACGGCGGGCACGGCGACCGACAGCGTGGTGCGGCAGGCGACGACGAGCCGGGCCAGCATGCTGCGGCCGAGCGGGTCGGTGCCCAGGACGTTGGCCCAGCCGTGCGCGAGGGTGAACGGCGCCTGGTTGGAGTTGTCCAGGTCGATGTGGGTGGCCAGGTTGCCGATGAGCATGGGGCCGAAGATCGCGGTGAGGAAGACCAGCCCGAGCACCACCGCCGCGGCGGCGGCGACCCTGTCGTTGACCAGCAGCCGGAACCACTTCGAGTGCTGCGCTTCTTCGATGCGTCGACGTCGGCCTCGCCGACGATCGCAGTCGTGGGTTTGATGGGAACCAGATCGAGTTGAGTGCTCATGTGTCGTGCTCCTAGTCCTTAAACCCGGGCCGGTTCCCGCACGCGGGCGTCGAGCAGCGCGTAGCAGGCGTCGATGAGGATGTTGAGGGCGAAGATGCTCACGGCGGTCAGCAGTACGGCTGCCTGCAGGACGGCGAAGTCGCGTTGCAGGATCGCGTCGATCATCAGCTTGCCGATGCCCGGCCAACCGAAGATCGCCTCGACGACCACCGCGCCGTTGATCAGACCGACGGCCAGGTCGCCGGCGACGGTCAGCGCTGGCGCCGCCGCGTTGCGCAGCGCGTGGTGGGTGACGACACGGAAGTCGCTGGCGCCCTTGCTGCGCGCCAGCCGCACGTACGGCGCCGACAGGGCCGAGACCATGGCGCCGCGCACGACCTGGGTGAGCACGCCGAGCGGACGGATCATCAGCGTGGCGATGGGCAGGATCCAGGACAGGCCGCTGTCGACACCCGAGGTGGGCAGCACGCCGAGCAGCACCGCGAACAGCCAGACGCAGGTGATGGCGAACCAGAAATCGGGGATGCTCGCCGCGGTCATGGACAGCAGGCTGGAGAAGCGGTCGGCCAGCGAGTTGGGCCGGTAGGCGGCCCAGCAGCCGATCACGACGGCGCCGACCACGGCCAGAAGCATTGTCGCGAAGGCCAATTGCAGCGTCGCCGGGAATGCTCTCAGCGCCATCTCGGATGCGGACTCGCCGGTGCGCAGCGAGGTGCCGAAGTCCAGGTGGATGACGCCCTTGAAGTAGTCGACCAGCTGGGTCCACAGCGGTTGGTCGAACCCGTTCTTGGCGGCAAACTCCGCGCGCTGCTCGGCGGTGGCCGACTCGGGCAGATAGAGATTGGTGGGATCGCCGGTCATCCGGGCGAGCAGGAACACGCCGAGGAGCACGATGATCAACGGCAGTGTGCTGGTGTACATCCGCCGCCGGAGGAAGGGGAACATGGCTGGGCCTCCTTACTTTCTGGGACGTCGGTGCGGTCGGTGCCTTTGGCGGGCGTCATCTCCGCCAGCCTCATCTCGTCGCCGGTGGCCGAGTTGGGCGTGTAGTCGACGCGGGGTGACTTGCCGAGGATCCCTTTCATGTGCGCGATGTAGGCCATCTGCATGATCTCCTTGGGTTCCTCGGCGAACAGCTGCGCGAACGCGTCCTGTCGAGCCTGGCCGGTGAGGGCTTCGGCGGCACGGATCTTCGCGTCGAATTCCGGTGTGCCGTAGGCAGCTTGCGGGCCGTCGCTGAGCATGTACTGGTCCATGGTGAACGCGGCGTCGCCGGCCTGGTTGCCGTGCATGATCATCAACAGGTACGGGCCGGTGTTCTCGGGGAACGGCCGCAGCTGGTACTCGAGCTGGTGGGAGGTGTCCATCATCTCGATCTTGACGTTGAGGCCGATCTCGGAGAATTCGCTCTGGAGCACCTCGATGGTCTCGCTGATGTTGGGGAACTGCGCGGTGCGCCCGATCAGCCGGATCTGCCTGTCGACCGGCACGCCGGCGGCCTTGGCCTCGGCGATGAGCTGCTTGGCCTTGTCGGCGTCGTGCGGCCACAGCGGCAGCTTGTCGTTGTAGCCGACGACGCCGGACGGGATCAGCTGGACGCAGGCTGGCCGAGCCCGCGGAACAGCGCCTTGACGATACCGGTCCGGTTGACGGCGTAGTTGATGGCCTGGCGCACCCGGATGTCGTTCAGCGGAGCCTCGGTGGCCTGCATCCGCAGCGCGGTTGTCTCGTTGTTCTGGAAGGGCACGCCGAGTTCGCCCGCCCCGTCCTCGGGGCCGAGCCCGGTCGCAATGTCGGTCTCGTCATTGGTGATCATCGCGGCACGGACGCTTCCCTCACTGCGCCACTGGTATTCGGCCTGCCGAATGCGGGCTGCTGCCCCAGTAGGTGTCGTTGCGCCTGAGCAGCAGCTTCTGGCCGTACTCCCAGTCCTCGATCGCGTAGGGTCCGGTGCCGATCGGTTCACGGACCTTCTCGGTGGTGCTGGTGCCGCGCGGCACGATCTCGACGAACGAGATACGCAGCGGGAGAATCGGATCCGGCTTCTCGGTGCCGATGACCAGGGTGTTGGGGTTACGGAGTGGACAGTTTCAGCTTCTCGTCGCCGAACACGTAGCCGTCGACGTTGCACTGCAGATCGGAGTTGACCGCGCGGTCGACGGAGAATGCGGCGTCCTCGGCGGTGAACGGTGCGCCGTTGGAGAACGTCACGCCGTTGCGGATGTTGAAGGCCCACTCGGTGGGGGAGGTCTGGCGCCACTCGGTGGACAGCAGCGGCTTCAGATCGCCGGAGTCGGGATCGCGCTCGATGAGTGGCTCGGTGATGTTGGAGCGGACCACGATCCCGGTGGAGGTCAGCGAGCTCTCGCAGGGCTCCAGGGTCGGCGGCTCCTGCGACAGCACGATGCGCAACGTGTTGGGGTCGTAGCCGCCGTGACCGGAGTTGGCGACGGTGCAACCGCTGGCTGCCACCGTGACTCCCGCGAGGGCCACGGCGAAGGCTTTACGTCGCCGCGTCGGGCGTGGGGCGGGGCTCATGGATCCTCCCGGGCTGCTGTCGTGACGTCCACGTATGTGGATGCAACGTGTGATCGCAGACACACGGTAAGGACGGCTGCGAAACAGCGTCAACCCCGGCCAGGTGCCGAAATCGGGCCTCGAGCGGCAGTCGGGTACGCCGTGTTAGGGCACCGTAATAACCAGCATTGAGCAGGCGATTTATCGACAAACGACGGGCGGCGATACCGTGTGGATGCTCTCGATCGGCCAGCTATGCTGCTTTGATATAAGTCCATGCTATTTCGGCGTTGGACGGGTATCCGCAGGTCGCCGTACCGTGGGCATCACTATGAGCACCGAACACCTGACCCCGCAGGGGCGTCGCGTACTTCAGGTCGGACCGCTGAAGCCGTCGCTGGTCGAGACGCTGCGGGACGATTACGCGGCCTACGTCCTGCCCGACGACGCCGCAGAGCGCGAGGCGTTCCTCTCCTCGCACGGCGCGGAGATCACCGCGGTGGTGACGTCGGGGCGTACCGGTGCGGACGCCGCGTTGATGTCGGCGCTGCCGAACCTCGGCGCCGTCGTGAACTTCGGCGTCGGTTACGACACGACCGACGTCGATGCCGCCGCCACACGGGGCGTCGGGGTGAGCAACACCCCCGATGTGCTGACCGACTGTGTGGCCGACACCGCCGTCGGGCTCATGATCGATACGCTGCGGCAGTTCTCCGCCGCGGATCGCTATCTGCGCGCGGGCCGTTGGGTGGCCGACGGGAACTACCCACTGACGCGCCAGGTCAGCAACACCCGGGTGGGGATCATCGGTCTGGGGCGGATCGGCAGCGCGATTGCGTTGCGGCTGAGCGCCTTTGGTTGCACGATCTCGTACCACAACCGGAATCGGGTCGCGGACTCGCCGTACCCGTACGCGGCGTCCGCGGTGGAGTTGGCACGCGGTGTGGACGTGATGATCGTTGCGGCGGCCGGTGGCAGGGGGACCCGCGGGCTGGTCAGCCGCGAGGTCATCGACGCGCTCGGCGCCGACGGGTACTTGATCAACATCGCGCGCGGCAGCGTCGTCGACGAGGCGGCGTTGGTCGAGGCATTGACGAACGGCCGGCTGGCCGGCGCGGGGCTCGACGTCTTCGTCGACGAGCCGAACGTCCCCGAAGCGCTTCTACAGCTGGACAACGTCGTGCTTCTGCCGCATGTCGGCAGCGCAACCGAGGAGACGCGTGCGGCGATGGAACAACTCACGCTGCGCAATCTGGACAGCTTCCTTGGTTCAGGGCAACTGGTGACCCCGGTGCCGATGCCGGCGGCCGCGTCGACCTGACGGTTGTTTGATTGCCAGCTATCGTCGCGGCATGAAGCGAGACGTGGGCGCGGAGCTTGAAGTCGAGATCAGCGCACCGACCACGTTGGAGTTCCAGATAGCGGTGGCTCCGCATCCCGATACCGAGGTGTCCGAGTCGCTGACGTTCAGCCTGGACGGAACGCCCGTCCAGGCCGCGGAGATCATCGGGGTGCACGGCAACCGCATCCACAAGATGGACGTCCCTGTCGGCCTTCTCACGGTCGCCTATACCGCGACGGTCCTCGGTCGGGCCGGCCCGGCGCCGGTGACCGAATACGACCTGTCCATGTACCTGCGCCCGAGCCGCTACGCCGAGGCCGACAAGTTCTTCGGCTTCGCCGCAACCGAATTCGGCAAGTACATCGATTCGACGACGTTGCTCGAGAAGGTGTCTGCGTGGGTGGGCACCCGGCTGAACTATGTGCCGGGGTCCAGCGACCCGATCGACGGAGCGGTGGACACCCTGCTCGCCGGCGCCGGGGTGTGCCGGGACTTCGCGCATCTGGTGGTGGCCCTGCTGAGGGCCGTCAATGTGCCGGCCCGTGTGGTGTCGGTCTATGCGCCGGGGCTGTACCCGATGGACTTTCATGCGGTCGCCGAGGCCTTCGTCGAGGGCCACTGGCGTGTGGTCGACGGCACCCTGCTGGCCCCGCGGCAGAGCCTGGTGCGCATCGCCACCGGACGCGATGCCGCCGACACCGCCTTTCTCGACAACCACAAGGGCGCGATCACCCTGAACAAGATGGTGGTGACGGCTGTCGTCGACGGCGAACTCCCCAGGGATTCAATCGACGAGCTGGTCTCGATCGGCTGACGCACCGGAGGCGAAGCTATGACGAGCGCTTGGAGTCTGTGGGTGCCCATCACGCCGTCGTCGTCTACGGCGGCGGCCGCATCTCATCCACGTGACGTTTGCCGAGTGAAGATTCCGGTAGACGAGGCGGGCCACGTCAGTCGAACGCAATGACGACGCGAATGTAACCGCAGGGCGCGGATTCCAGCCGAATCCCGCCGTGAGGTTACGTTCGAGCGATTATTTCGCCCCGAAACGCCACAGGCAACGTCATTCGTATGAAATGACGTTGCCTGTGCGATGCGACTTAAAAGTTATTGCAGGTGTTCGCGACCGAGCTGATCAGCGGCGTGTATTCCGCAACCCCGGGAAAGCTCTTCGCCTGGTTGACCATCACCTGTCGCTGCGCGGGCGGCGCGGCAACCAGCTGCTGCAGCCACGCCTGCGCGGCGGGCGTCTCCTGCAACTTGCCGCCCATGTCTGGATCCTGGGCGTTCAGGGCCGCCACGACCTGCGGATAGGTGCAGGTCGAATTGATGATTGCGTCCTCTGGTGCTGCGGACGCCATTCCGGCCCCTGCGCTGAGCGCCAATGCCACCCCACCTGTCGCGACAATCAATTTCGTCGTTGACAGCATCTTGTACACCTTCCAATGATTCAGACCGACCCTGGCCAACGCTAGCATCCTTATCTGGACTAAGCAGACTCTCCGCTGCTGACCTGCACTTAAGCCATCAGCCGACATCCTCGACGAGATCATCGGTGGTCCATTCCCGTTGAGGCAGCACGTCTCTGAGGAGACGTAACAGCGCGGGATTCGTGCTGTCACTGCGCCAGACGGCGTCAAGCTCGACGGGTCGTTCCCGGAATGCCCCGATCGACCGGAAAACCACTCCGTCGGGGTGCAGCGTAGCGGCCGACGCGGGCACCAACGCGATTCCGATGCCCGATCGGACCAGCACCAGCATCGTGTGCACCTGTGTGACGTACTGCGCATAGTGCGGCGTGGCGCCCGCAATGGTGAACGTGCTGATGAGCAGCTCGTTGAAATAGCGGGCCTGGACGGGTGAGTACATGATGACGTCCTGGCCATCGAGGTCGTTCAACGTCAGCTGCCGGCTGATCCGGGCCATCGGGTGCGCCTCGGGCAGCGCCGCGACCAACTGCTCGTGCAGCAGCGGCCGGGACACCAGGCCGGGTCGTTTCAGCGGCGGGCGTGCCATGCCGAGGTCGAGCTCACCCGACATCAGTCCCTCGATCTGCACGGCCGTGACCATCTCGCGAAGGTCGAGTTTGACGTCGGGCAGCATCTCTCGCGTCCGTTCGAGCAGACGGGGCAGGACGGCATGCGCGGACGCGGCGGTGAAACCGACCACGACAGTGCCGAGATCGCCTGCGGGAATGCGCTTTACGGTCTGAGCGGCCCCCTCGGCGAGCTGGAGGATGCGGCGGGCGTCCGGCAGGAACGCCACTCCGGCCGGGGTCAGCGTGACGGTACGGGTGGTGCGATCGATGAGCTGCACACCGAGTTCGTTCTCCAGTTGTTGGATCTGCCGGCTCAGCGGCGGCTGGGTCATGTGAAGGCGCTCGGCGGCCCTGCCGAAGTGCAGTTCCTCTGCGACGGCGACGAAACAGGACAGCCGGGCCAGCGAAAACACCGATGCACTCCTCGCATCACTGCAGGCGGTTTGCCAGGCAGGTGGGCATCAGTCTAGGCATCGTGCCAAGGCTGCGTCTCTGATCCGAGAGGTCCCGCGACACCGCTCGGCTTCCTACTATTCGGAAGACCCGTCCAACTGAGGAGCCCTGTTGAAAGCCGTCGTTTTTCGTGACTCTGCTACTCCAATCGAGTTCTGCGACGTCGACCTTGCCGGACCGAAGGCCGGTGAGGTGCGGGTACGGATCGCCGCGGCGGGTGTCTGCCATTCCGACCTCCACGTCAAACGCGGCGAATGGGACGCGCCCGCACCGCTGGTCATGGGCCACGAGGGGTCAGGCGTCGTGATCGAACTGGGCGACGGCGTCACCACGCTCGCGGTCGGTGACCACGTCGTGTTGTCGTGGGTGCCGTCGTGCGGTGAATGCCGGTACTGCCGATCCGGCCATGAAGCCCGCTGCCAGAAGGTCGCCACCGTAGTCGCACCCAACGGGACGCTGTTCGACGGCACCACGCGGCTGTCAAAGGACGGGGAGCAACTCCATCACTATCTCGGCGTCTCGTCGTTCGCCGAAGAGGTCATTGTCCCCGCCTCCGGCGCAGTCAAAGTCCGCGACGACGCGCCCCTGGATGTCGTCGCCGTCGTCGGCTGCGCGGTGGCCACCGGCGTCGGCGCGGTCCTCAATACCGCCGCCGTCGAGGCTGGTACGACCGTCGCCGTCATAGGCTGCGGCGGTGTGGGACTGAACGTCATCCAGGGCGCCAAGCTCGCCGGTGCAGCACGGATCGTGGCAATCGACGTTCGCGACGACAAGACACAGATGGCCGTTCAGCTCGGCGCGACCGACCGCATCAACGCCTCAACGGGCGACGCTGAGGCGCAGCTGCGCTCACTGATCCCTGACGGCGTCGACTATGCGTTTGACGCCTTCGGGCACACCAGCACCACCGAACAGGCGATCCGGATGCTCGGCTTGGGCGGCGCGGCGGTCTTGGTGGGGCTGCCGCCGACGGGCGCCACGGCGTCGTTCGAACCGCTGGTGCTCGCCGAAGCCGACCAACGCATCCTCGGCTCGAACTACGGGTCGGTCCGGCCATCGATCGATATCCCTACTCTCGTCGACCGCTACATGGACGGCCAGCTCGAGCTCGACGCTCTGATCTGGGCGCGCCGCCCGCTCGACGAGGCCGCCGCCGCCTTCGCGGACCTCGAGTCCGGCGAGGCACTGCGCACCCTCTTGATACCTGAAAGCCACGACGCGAGCCGGCTTCCCTGACCTCCCGCTGATCTCCTGTGCTCCGCGGCAATTTGGGACAGCCACTCGTCTGGTCCGTCTAGGGATCGTGCCGAGGCTGCGCCTCCGATCCGAACAGCAGTGCCCGCAGTGCACGCTCGGTCAGCACCTGCGGGTCCTCGCCGATGCCGACATGACTGAGCTCGCTGCCGATCGTCAGGGTGGAGACCCCGTGCAGGAGCGACCACGTGGGCCCGGCGATCTCACGCGGATCGCCGGCCGGCATGAGCTCCGCCCGTTGGCATTTCGCGATGGCGTCGAGCAGGTCGTCGAAGGCGCGTGCGGCGGCCGTGAGCAGTTCGGGGTTGTCGCTCTTGTCCAGCTCCGAACCGAACATCACCTGGTAGTAGTCGGGGTGGTCGACGGCCCAGCGCACGTAGGCCCGCCCCATGTCGAGGGTCTGCCGGGTGAGGTCCGGCGCGCCGGCGGCAGTGTCGCTCAGCGTCTCGTGGAGCTGGACGAAACCCTGGGTGGCGACGGCGGCCAACAGCTGCGCCCTGTCGGCGAAGTGTCGATACGGCGCAGCGGCGCTGACGCCCGCGCGGCGCGCCACCTCCCGCAGCGTGAAGCCCCTCGGGCCCTTCTCCGTCACCAGGCCGAGCGCGGCGTCGGTGAGCGCTCTTTTCAGATCGCCGTGGTGATACGTGTTCCGCCGCGCTGACGGAGCCGAAGACGTCCTGGGAATGCGGGGTCGACTCGCCATGTTGACAACGCTAACATTGGGGTATGTTAATAGCGTTCACATCGTCGGAAGGAAATCATCATGATCGGCAAAAGCGCAGGCCGTTGGGCCGTGGTCACCGGCGCAAGCTCCGGGCTCGGTGCGGTCTTCGCCGAGCAATTGGCGCAGCGCGGCACGCCACTGCTCCTCGCCGGACGGGACGAGCGGCGCCTCGAGCAGGTTCGAGAGCGCATCCATCGGGCGTCACCCGACGTCCCGGTCGACCTTGTCGTCGGTGATCTGGGCACCGACGAGGGCGTCGAGCGACTCGTCGCGGAGCTTGACGACCGCGAGATCGACGTGCTGGTGAACAACGCGGGCTTCGGCACCTACGGCGCGGTGGCGGACATCGACGCCGGCCGGGAGGACGAGCTTGTCGCCGTCAACGTGGCGGCCATGGTGCGCCTGACGCATGCGGTACTGCCGGGCATGCTGGGCCGCGGCCGCGGCGGCATCCTCAACGTGGCGTCGACCATCGCATTCCAGCCTGCGCCGTACCAGGCGACCTACGGCGCCTCGAAGGCGTTCGTGCTGTCGTTCAGCCAGGCGCTGTGGGCCGAAGCGAGGAACGCCGGGGTCACGGTGAGCGTGCTGTGCCCCGGCCCGACGCGCACCGGCTTCGTCGATGCTCTCGATGCCGACGTTTCGCACGTGGCGATCTACCAGAACCTCGCGTCTCCCGAACCAGTGGCCGCCGCAGGCTTGCGAGCCCTCGATCGGGGACGCCCGGTCGCGGTGCCGGGATTGCGAAACTGGTTGATGGCCAACATCGGACGGATGACGCCCGGCTGGATCGCAACGTTCTTCAGCGGCCGGATGCTGCGTCCGTCGGAAGCGGTCACGCGATGATCACCGCGATCGGGACAGCCGAGCGCGACGCGGCACGGATGGTCGCCGAGGTGCGCGATGACCCCGAGGGCCGGATTCGCCTGGCCGCCGACTCCTATGCCCTGCACGGCAGGCGACGGCGGCATCGGCCCTACCGGCGGGCGGTGGTCGCGTTCATGCGTTGGCAGCAAGCGCGAGGAGTTCTCAATGCGCCACACGGCGCAGTTGCAGGCAGCCCATGGTGGCGGGCCGTCAACGAAGACCTGCTTCGCGACACCGTCGAGGCGAAGCTGTTGGTTGAGCACGGTGGCGGTGTCCCGTCGCGACCGACCGTGGCCCGGTGGGTGAGCTTCTTCGACGCGCCGTCCGCGCGGTCGTGGTATCTGGCGCACAACGCGAGCGTCGTCGCGGGGTACCTCGCACATCGAGGGCTGGCCGAGTCCGAGGCGCCGGCTGAGCGGTTCTTCATGAATGTGGTCCTGGTGAGGGTGTTGTTCGCGCACGCGTTGGTGCTCGACGCAAACCTCGCGCTGGGGCGATTGTCGTTTCTCGGGCGGGTGGTCGGTCATCCCCGGGCGCGGGGCCCGCAAACGTTACTTGCCCTCAACAACGTTCTGCCCGAACGCTATCCGGTGCTGGAACCCAAGGTGGAGCACCTGGTCGCCGCCGAGAGTCGGCTGGGCCGAATGCTGGACTACGGCGTGATCGCGGGCCGCGTCGAGGCGCTCTACTCGTCGTCGGCGCGTGCGCTGGACGAGCCCGGGCTGCTGGAATTGATCCACGACGGCGCACCCTCGTATGCGTGGCCCAGCGAACAGCGCCATGTGTGGATGCCGAACCCCGACGTCGTCTCGCAGCGATAGTGGATTTGCTCACGTATCCGCATAGCGAATTCAGCTATCCGCTGAACGAAACCCGATGCAACCTTCGAATCGTTGTCGGACGCATACAGTAGACATCACGCATACCGAAATCGTGTGTTCAATCGCGTATGTCGCCAACACGCAAGCGGTAGCTTGACGGAATATGGGGCACCCGGCCCGTGCCCGGAGATCTCCGGGCGCAGCTCCTGTTAGGCCTTTGCGCTGATGACTTCAAGAGCGCCGCGTGGGAGGAAAGGGGACCTTGGGGGACGTCGAGATTCCGAACCCCGGTCCGGGGCTGACCGAGGAACGATACCGCCGGCTGGTGGAACTCAGTCCCAACGCGATCTGTGTGCACAAGGGCGGGCGCATCGTGTACGTCAATCCCGCCGGATTGCGACTGATGGCCGCCCATTCGCTCAAGCAGATGGTCGGGCATCCGCTCACCGAGTTCGTTGCGCCCGAATCGATCCCGCAGATGCTGGAACGCAACGCCGCAATGCGTGTCGTCGGCGACTACTCCGAGCCCGCTGTCGCGCAGATGATGCGGCTCGACGGCACCATGTTGGCGGTCGAGGTGCAATCGGTGCTGACCCAGTGGGAGGGCGAGCTGGCCTACCAGGTCGTCTCCCGGGACCGGTCCGCGGAGGAGGCTGCCGAGGCCGCGCTGCGGGGCCGTGCGGCGCTGATCAACCACGTCAGCGACGCCATCATCTCGACCACCGCCGGGGGCGCGGTCACCAGCTGGAACCCGGCGGCCGAGGCGATCTACGGCCGCTTCGCCGACGAGACAATGGGTCGCCCGATCGCCGATATGGTCGGTGCGCCGGTCGATCCGGTCGCGATCGTCGCCTCCGGCGGCATCGTTCAGGCCACCCATCACTCGGCCGATAGCGAGGCGCTGGATATCCGGGTTTCCGCGGCCGCCATGGAGAACGGCTATGTGTTCGTCTGCTGCGACCTCACTCCGCTGAATCGCGCAAAAGAGCATTTCGAAGCCGTGGTGTCGTCGATGGACGAGGGCGTCATCGTCTTGGACAAGGACGGTTTCATCAAGTCGATCAACCCGGCGGCGGTCCGGATCCTCCGTGCCGGACCCGAGCACTTGGGCGGGAACTTCTTCGAGATGACGGAGAAATTCGCGCTCTACGATGCCGAAGGAGCGAACATCCCGCCCGACCAACGCCCGGCCCTGGCCGTCCTACGCACCGGCGTGCCCTACTCCAACCTGATCGTCGGCGTGGACCGGCCCAAGGGGAAACGCGGGTGGCTGATGTCGAGCTGCCGATTGACTCCACCCCGACAGAGTCGGGCACTCCGACCTGTTGATGTCGTTCACCGATATCACCTCTCAACGGCAGGCCGCCGACGAGCTGGTGTTCATGGCCACCCACGACCTGCTGACGCAGCTGCCCAACCGTGCCTCGGTACTCCGCAAGGTCAAGCGGGCGCTCGAAGTGCCGCGGAGGAGTGAGAGGTTGCGCGCGGTGTTGTTCATCGACATCGACGAACTCAAGGCGACCAATGACACGTTCGGGCACACGGCCGGCGACGAGCTGCTACGGGCCGCCGCGCGGCGGCTACGTAACATCGTGGCCGCCGAGGACGTAGTCGGACGGATGGGCGGCGACGAGTTCGTCGTGCTTGTCTTCCGCGATATCACCCATCGTGAAGTCGACGACATGGCGGACCTCCTCCGCCGTGAGTTGTACGCACCCACGATCCCCGACGTGTCGCGGGGCGCCATTCACGCCAGCATCGGTGTCGTCGAAGTCGAGCTCGACGATCAGAGAACGTCCTACGAGATCCTGCGCGACGCGGACCGCGCCATGTATCGGGCAAAGCGCGCCCGCCGCAATGGCGAGCCTTCTACCAGCGCGGACTGACAGCCCGGTAGCCCGGGTCGATGCTCCGCATGTAGCCGGTGTCGTCGCGGTCGCGGATGCCGCACGCGAGGTACTGCTCGTGCAGCCCCGCCAGCGACGTCCCCGTCCATCTCGACGCCGAGGCCGGGCCCGTCGGCACCTGTACGGCGCCGTCGCTGAACGCCAGCGCCCCGGGCTCGACGACCTCCTCCGTCTTCCACGGCCAGTGCGTGTCGCAGGCGTAGGTGAGATGCGGCGTGGCGGCGGCCAGATGGATCATCGCGGCCAGGCTGATGCCCAGGTGCGAGTTGGAGTGCATCGACAGCCCGAGGCCGAAGTTCTCGCAGATGCCCGCCAGCAGCGTGACCGCTGCAGGCCGCCCCAGTAGTGGTGGTCGGAGAGCACCACGCCGACCGACTCTCTGCTCGACTGCCGGCGCGAGCTGGTCGAACGCGACGACGCACATGTTGGTCGCCAGCGGCATCGGCGCCTGCGGGCCACCTCGGCCATGCCGTCCAGCCCGGGCGTGGGATCCTCCAGGTACTCCAGGACGCCGGCCAGACCCGGGCCACCTTGACCGAGGTCTGCGCCGTCCAGGCGGCGTTGGGGTCCAGGCGCAGCGGGTGGTCGGGGAAGGCGGCCCGCAGGGCCTGGATGGCCGCCATCTCCTCCTCGGGAGGGAACACCCCGCCCTTGAGTTTGATCGCGGTGAAGCCGTATTCGTCGATCATGCGCCGGGCCTGGGCGACGATGCCGTCGGGGTCGAGGGCCGCACCGCACGGGTCGGGCTCACCGCCGGGATGAGCCGCCCACTTGTAGAACAGGTAGGCGCTGAACGGCACGGCGTCGCGTACCGCGCCGCCGAGCAGATCCGACGACCGGCCGCCCGCGCGTGGCCCTGCGATGTCCAGGCAGGCCACCTCGAACGGGGAGAACACCTGATCCACGGCGCTGCCCGTGGTGATCATGCCCGGCCGTGCCCACCGGCGCGTGTCGTCGCCGCGCACCCGCTCGGCGATCGCTGCGCGGATCGCGTTGAGCGCGAACACCTCCAGCCCGGTGATCGCGTCGGCGGCCGCCGCAAGCCGGCCAGGTGCCCCTGGTCGGCGTAGGTCTCGCCGAGTCCGACCAGCCCGGCGTCGGTGTCGACCTCGATGATCGCGCGCAGCGCGAACGGCTCGTGCACGCCGACGGCGTTGAGCAGCGGCGGATCGAGGAACGCGACCGGGGTGATGCGGGCGCCGGTGATGCGAATCGGGCTCGGCGCCGTCGGCTACCCGGCCTCGGTGAGCGCGTCGGCCAGCACGGCGCGGCCGGCCGGCGATGATCGGACTGCAGCTCGGCCAGGTCCTCCGCGGTCGGCATCGACCAGCGGCGGCCGGACCGGCCCGGCGGCGGCCCTCCATGGTCACGCCGGCCTTGACCAGCGAGACCGCGTAGCCGGGCACGTTGTCGCGCAGCGCGACCAGCGGGTGGAAGAACGCCGCGCAGCAGCGCGTCGACCAGCTCGTCGTTGCCGGTCTCAGCGCGCCGTAGAACGCGAGCGCGAGATCGGGGGCGAAGGCGAAGATCGCCGACGAGTACAGCGGCACACCGATCGCGCGGTAGGCCTGCTGCGGTGGCCTCGGCGGTCGGCATCCCGTTGAAGAACAGGAAGGGCTTGCCGGTGCCGTCGAGCGAGTCCGTGACCGCACGCACGATGCGCGCGACCTGGTCCAGATCGCCGGTGCCGTCCTTGAAGCCGACGACGTTGGGCATCTGGGCCACCTCGACGGCGGAGGACTCGGTGTAACGGGCGTTGTTGCGGTTGTAGACGATCACTGGCAGGTCGGTGACGGCGGCGACCTCGCGGGTGTAGGCGATCAGCCCGGCCTGGGGCATCTCGACCAGGTACGGCGGCAGCAGCAGCAGCCCGTCGGCGCCGGCCCTCGCGCGGCCCTGGCGAAGACCTTGGCCTGGGCGACGGACCGCCGGCACCCGCGTAGACCGGCACCCGCCCCGCCGACACCTCGACGGCGGTCCGGACCACGCCGCCGAACTCCCCGGTCTCGAGCGCGTGGAATTCCCCTGTGCCGCAGGCGATGAAGACGCCACCCGGGCCGGCGGCGACGCCGCTTGGCGATATGCTGGCCAGCGCGTCGAGGTCGACCTCACCCGTCTCGGTGAACGGCGTGACGGGGAAGAACAGAACGCCGTCAAGACGGTGGGGTGCATCTCGGGGCGACTCCTTGGTCGAGTGGTGTGGGTCAGTCTTGGTGAGCCGGCCGTCGACGCGCCGCCACAGGTGCTCGGGGTTGTCATCGGCAATCACGCTGGGCAGCAACGATTTCGGCACGTCCTGATAGCAGACGGGGCGCAGGAAGCGCTCGATCGCACGCGAGCCGACCGAGGTGCTGCGCGAGTCCGACGTCGCGGGGTAGGGGCCGCCGTGCACCATGGCGTGGCCGACCTCGACACCGGTGGGCCAGCCGTTGAACAGGATCCGGCCGGCCTTGAGCTCCAGCAGCGGCAGCAGCTGCCCGGCATCGTCGTAGTCGGACTCGTCGGCGTGCACGGTGGCGGTCAGCTGGCCTTCGATGTTCTCGGCGACGGTCCGCATCTCGGCGGCGTCGGCGCAGCGCACGATCAGGCTGGACGAGCCGAACACCTCGGCCTGCAGCGTCTCCGAGTTCAGGAAGCTCGGCGGCGTCGGTGGCGAACAGTGCCGCCCGGCAGGCCGTCTGGCTGTCGCTCGCTCGGCCGCGGACGATCAGGTCCGCCTCGCCGCTCAGCGTCGACGACGCCGTCGGCGTAGTTGGCGGCGATGCCGGGCGTGAGCATCGGCGTCGCCGGAGACTGCGCAAGCGCGTCGCGGGCCGCGGTGAGGAAGGCGTCGAGGCCGGCGCCGTCGACCGCCATTACCAGGCCGGGATTGGTGCAGAACTGGCCGGAGCCCATGGTCAGCGAGGCCGACGAAGGCCCGGCCCAGGTCGGCGCCGCGGCGTGGCCAGGGCGCCGTCGAGCAGGAACACCGGGTTGATGGAGCTCATCTCGGCGTAGACGGGGATGGGTTCGGGGCGACCGGCCGCCGCGGCGACCAGCGCCGTGCCGCCGGAACGCGTGAGCCGGTGAAGCCGACCGCCTTGATGCGCGGGTCGGTCACCAGCGCGGTGCCGAGCTCGGGCCGGACCCGAACAGCAGCGAGAAGATGCCCGCGGGCAGGCCGGCGTCGGCGACGGCATCGGTGATCGCGCGGCCGACGAGTTCGGAGGTGCCGGGATGGGCGGCGTGGCCCTTGACGACGACGGGGCAGCCGGCCGCCAGCGCGGACGCGGTGTCGCCGCCGGCGACGGAGAAGGCGAGGGGAAAGTTGCTGGCGCCGAAAACGGCGACGGGGCCCAGCGGAATGGAGCGCTGGCGAATGTCGGGGCGCGGCAGCGGGGTGCGGTCCGGCAGGGCGGGGTCGATGCGGGCGCCGTTCCAGCTGCCCTCGCGCAGCACGCCGGCGAACAGGCGCAGTTGGCCGGTGGTGCGGCCGACCTCGCCGGTGATGCGGGCCTGCGGCAGGCCGGATTCGGCGACGGCGCGGGCGATCAGGTCGTCGCTGATGGCCTCGATGTTGGCGGCGATCGCCTCGAGGAACTGGGCGCGCTGCTTCGGACCGTCGTGGATCGGTAGGCGGCGAAGGCCGTGGCAGCGGCGGCGCAAGCGGCGTCGACGTTGGACTCGTCGCCGTAGTTGTAGGCGGGCTCGAGGTCGTGTCCGGTGCTCGGGTTGAAGGCGTGGATCGGCTGGCCGGATCCCTGGACGGGGGTGCCGGCGATGAGCATCTGACCTGTCAGATGGGTATCGGGCATCGTTGCTGTCATGGTTCCCTGTGCGACTCGATGAGCAGTGGTCTCACAGCCACGGTAGAAGCCGGATCGATGCTTGTCCAAGTCCAATTCGCCGACGAATAATGCTGGAAATGGATTAATTGGGCGTGACGCCCGGCTCTGCCCCATCAGGTCAGGGGGTGCTCGAAGTGCTGATAGTCGATCGGCGTGCGCCAGTAACCGCCCCAGTGCCAACCCTGATCGGTGAACGCCCGCACGGCAGGGTCGCCTGCGTGCAGCAGTCCAGGATCCGTGCGGGCGCGGTCCAGGTAGGGCGCGGCGGTCCTCGGCTGGAACGCTCCTCGTCGGTCGACAAACGGATTGAGAAGCGGATTGACGTCGACGGCCCGACCGTAGGCGTGCTGCGCCCATCGGTCGGTACCGGGAATGCGTCGGCAATTGAACGCCGAGGTGTTGTTGTCGTCCATCGACGATTCGTCGTCGGCGCCCGGGTACGTGTCGACGGTGCGCATCGTGGCGATGGGGAAGCGTAGCCGGCGCAGTCGGGCGAAGATCGTGGTGACGTCGGCGACCACATCCTGATGCACGATCAGCTCACCGCGGTGCGTCCGGCCGTCGAAACCGATGTAGTCGATGTCGACGCGTCGCAGCGCCGCCGGTGGCACCGGGCATCCCGGCCGCCAGCTCGCCCCGAGTTCGGCCGCGGTGACGCGATGAGCCGACGCAGGCGGAGACGCCGGGGCGGGCATCGGGGCCGGCATTGATGATTGTGTTGACGATCGTCTTGGTGCCGGCGTCGACAATTGCGTTGACGATGGTGCGGGCGTCAATGATGGAGTGCACCCGATTAGCAGGCAACCGATCGCGGACAGTGCCGTCAGGGTGCGGATCGGGTGCTTCGCGCGTGCTGTCATTCCAAAACGCCGCCACTGCGGGGCTGTGCCGTGATGCAGCTCAATGTAACCAGACCACGGCCCAGCAAGCCATAGGCGTTGGCACTGAAAGGCTTTACTCTGGTGGAAAGCAAAGCAACTCACCATGGTCGGCTAGCGAGCGAGGTATTCGGCAGTCATGGCACCGTTGAGAACGGGCGACGGATTCCCGAACGTCGTCGTCACCGCAATCACATCGACCACGCCTCTGGCGTCGGACGCGGAAGACACCTGGCAGTTATTGCTGGAAGGCCATAGCGGAATTCGCTTATTGGATAAGTCTTTCGTCGGCGAATTCAACTCGCCGGTGCGCATCGGCGGCCAGCTCGTGGAGAACCTCGACGACCACCTGAGCCGGGTGGAGATGCGACGGCTGTCGTTCATGAGCAAGATGGCCACCGTCATGGGCCGCCGGCTGTGGGAGGGCGCCGGATCGCCGGAGGTGGACACCACACGCCTGCTGGTGTCGATGGGGCTCGCGCTCGGCACCACCGAGGAGATCGCCACGCAGTACGACGCGTGGCAGGAACGCGGTCTGCGCGCGATGTCGCCGCTCGCCGTGCAGATGTACATGCCCAACGCCGCGGCGGCCGCCATCGGGCTGGCCCGGCACGCCAAGGCGGGGATCATCTCACCGCTGGCGGCCGACGCCTCGGGCGCTGCCGCCATCGCGCACGCGTGGCGGCATATCGTGCTCGGTGAGGCCGATATCGCGATCTGCGGCGGCGTCGAGACCTGGATCGAGGCCGTGCCGATTGCCGCGTTCTCCGGGCTCGGCATCATTTCGACCAACAACGATGACCCTGCCGGCGCCTGCCGGCCCTTCGCCAAAGATCGCGACGGCATGGTGTTGGGCGAAGGCGGCGCGCTGATGCTGATCGAAATCGAGGAGCACGCCAAGGCGCGCGGCGCCCGATCCTGGCCCGGCTCATGGGAGTCGCGCTGAACTCGGACAGCTACGACGTGGTCAAGCCGGACCCCACCGGTGAGCAAGCCGGTGACGCGATCGCTCGCGCGGTCGAGCTGGCCGGTCTGCAACCGACCGACATCGACCACGTGAACGCGCATGCCACCGGAACCACCTTCGGAGACCTGGCCGAGGCGCATGCCATCCGGCACGCGCTGGGGGACCACAGCCCGGCGGTCTATGCGCCCAAAGCGGCGCTGGGCCACTCGCTGGGCGCGGCGGGCGCGGTGGAGGCGGTGCTGACCGTGCAGGCTCTGCGCGACGGCATCGTGCCGCCGACCCTGAACCTGAAGGACCAGGATCCCGAGATCGATCTCGACGTGGTGGCCGGTGGTCCCCGCCGCGGCGACTACCGCTATGCGGTCAGTAATTCCTTCGGCCTGGGCGGACACAATGTCGCGCTCGTGTTCGGCGCGCGCTGACGCCGCTAGTTCTTCGCGAGAGTGAACTGTCCCAGCTCGCTGACGCGGCGCTTGAAGAAATCGGAGCACCCGGTCAGGTATTTCATATAGCGCTGGTAGACCTCTTCAGAGGTGGTGGCGACCGCCTCGTCGTGATGGGCCTCCAGCGCTGCTGCCCACGTGTCGAGCGTCCGCACGTAGTGCTCGTCGAGCAGCTGCTTCTGCTCCAGCGAGAAGCCGGCCTCGGCCGACAGCCGGACGATGTCTTCCTCGCCGGGCACCGACCCGCCCGGGAAGATCTCCTTGGCGATGAACCGCATGAACCGCAGGTCGGTCATCGTGATCGGAATGCCCATCTCCGGCCACTTCTTCAGTGGATGCCCGAGGATGGCCTGCAACACCATGCGGCCGCCGCTGGGCAGCATGCTGCCGCACGCCTTGAAGAACGGCGCGTACCGCTCCTGCGGGAACGCCTCGATCGCCTCGAGGCTGATGATGCGGTCGACGGGCTCGTCGAACTGCTCCCAGCCGCGCAACAGCACTCGGCGGGAACGGTCGGTGTCCAGACCGTCGAGAAGTTCCTGAGCGAACCTGGACTGGTTCCTGCTCAGCGTCAGCCCGACACGTTGACGTCGTGCTTTTCGATCGCACGCTTCATCACCGAGCCCCAGCCGCAGCCGATGTCGAGCAGCGTCATGCCGGGCTTCAGATCCAGCTTTCCGAGCGCGAGGTCGATCTTCGCCATCTGCGCCTCTTCGAGCGTCATGTCGTCACGCTCGTAGTAAGCACAGCTGTATGTCCGGGACGGGTCCTGAAAAAGGCCGAAGAAATCGTCGGAAAGGTCGTAGTGCGCCTGCACTTCTTCGAAATGAGGCTCCATGTCCGGAGACGAATCTTTCCTATGCATCGTGCCCTCAGTCATCCCCGAAAGACCTTTTCGATCGTCGCTTGCCTATCGTTTAGTCTGCCGAACGTAAATTACTACACCTACGCGGAAGGTGCCTTCTCGCAAGTGAACTGGCAAACATCGGTGTACCCGTCGCGGAACAGGTCGGCGCACCCGGTCAGGTATTTGCGGAACCGCTCGTAGACATCCTCCGACGTGATGGCGATGGCCTCATCCTTCTTTGCCTCGAGATTGGCGGCCCAGGTGTCCAGCGTCTTCACGTAGTGCGGCCGCAAATGTTGTTCGCGGGTGACGGTGTAGCCGGCCTTGACGGCCTGTTCGGTGACCTGGGCCGCCAGCGGCAGACGGCCGCCGGGGTAGATCTCGTCCATGATGAACTTGATGAAGCGCACGTTCGACATAGTCAGCGGCAGTTTCTTGGCTTTGATCTCTTCATCGCTCGGAATGATGATCGTGTGAAGCATCATCACGCCGTCGTCGGGCATCAGGTTGAACGTCCGCTTGAAGTAGTCGGGGTACTTCCCGAAGCCGAAATGCTCGAAGGCGCCGATCGACACCACCCGGTCCACGGGCTCGTCGAACTCCTCCCACGGTTGTAGCCGCACTTCCATGTGGCGCTTGCTCTTCGAGTTCGCGAACCAGTGATTCTCGATGTGTTCCTTCTGGTTCTCCGACAGCGTCAGGCCGACGACGTTGACGTCGTATTTGTCGACGGCACGCATGATCGTGGAGCCCCAGCCGCAGCCGATGTCGAGCAGCGTCATCCCGGGTTGCAGGCCCAGCTTGCCGAGCGACAGGTCGATCTTGGCCATCTGTGCTTGTTCGAGCGTCATATCGTCGCGCTCGAAGTAGGCGCAGCTGTAGGTCTGGGTCGGGTCCTGCCACAGCTTGAAGAAGTCGTTCGAGATGTCGTAGTGGAACTGGACTTCCTTTTTGTCCGACCCGGCGATCTTCGACGCGGAATCGGACAACCACTTGGACTGCGCCTGCGACGACTTCGTCCGCGCTTCGCTTGATGTTTCTGCCACTGTCCGTCCCTATTCGACACTCAAGATTGGAGAGGGGTTCGGCGTGTCGGCTGCTTCAACACTGTCCCGAGAATACGTCAGACGGTACAACGTCGGGACGATCCGTGATGCCCGGGTCCATTGTGGAACACGAAAATGTTTGCCGCACAGCCGAATGCGCTGTGGCGAATTCGGTGGACCACGCGTGTCGAGATCTCGAATCGGCGACGCCGCGCGGGTTCCCATAGGTGGGTTGCGCTTGTAGCCTGTTAGGCATGAGTCAAATAACGACGGCAACGTTGCGCCGGGACCGCGGCTCCCGGGTTGGCTGCAATCTGCGCTGATGATCAAGCGGTGGCCACAGTTCGTGTCGGCATGCGCGCGGCGCTACGGCAACGTCTTCACGCTGCACGTCCCGCCGGCGGGCGCGATGGTGTACGTGTCCGACCCGGACGAGATCAAGAAGGTGTTCGCCGGCGATCCGAGCGTCTTTCACGCCGGCGAAGCAAACTCGATGTTGCGAGGGCTGCTCGGCGAGTCGTCGGTCCTGGTGATCGACGATGACGTGCACCGCGACCGCCGCAGGCTGATGCTGCCGCCGTTTCACCGCGAGGCGGTGGCCCGGCAGGTTGACGCCATGGTCGAGGTTGCCGGCGCGAATGTCGCGGGGTGGCCGGTCGGGGATGAGTTCGCGGTGGCGCCCAAGATGTCCGAGATCACGCTCGAGGTGATCCTGCGGACGGTGATCGGCGCCAGCGATCCGGCGCGCCTGGCCGCGCTGCGGGCCGTGATTCCACCGATGCTCAAGGTGAGGCCGTGGACCTCGCTGGCGCTGATCAACCCGGATCTGCAGCGCAGGCGCCCGTGGCGCGGCGGTCCGTCGACGCATCGACGCGGCCGACCGGTTGCTCTACGCCGAGATCGCCGAACGGCGGGCCGACCCGCATCTCGAGGAACGCACGGACACGCTGGCCATGCTGGTGCGCGCCACCGACGAGGACGGGCGGACGCTGAGCGACGGCGATCTTCGCGATCAGCTCGTGACGCTGCTGGTCGCCGGGCACGACACCACGGCGACGGGACTGTCCTGGGCGCTGGAGCGGTTGACGCGCCACCCGGCCCCTGGCAAGGCGGTGCAGGCAGCCGAGGCCAGCTCGGCGGGCGACCCGGCCGGCGACGAGTACCTCGACGCGGTGGCCAAGGAGATCTGCGGATCCGTCCCGTGGTGTTCGACGTCGGCCGCATCCTCACCGAGCCGATCGAGTTGGCCGGATACCGCCTGCCCGCCGGGGTCATGGTCGTGCCCGGAATCGGTTTGGTGCACGGAAATCGCGGAGGTGTACCCGAATGCCGACCGGTTCGATCCCGGACCGGATGCTTGGGGCGACGCTGAGCCCGTCGACGTGGTTCCCGTTCGGCGGCGGCAACCGGCGCTGCCTCGGTGCGACGTTCGCGATGGTCGAGATGCGGGTGGTGCTGCGCGAGTTCCTGCGCCGCGTCGAGTTGGCACGACGACGACTTCCGGTGAAGCGGCAGAAGGTCAAGCACGTGATCCTGATCCCGCACCTGAGGAGCGCGCATTCGCGTCAAGGCCCACCGGCCGGTCGCTTCAGTCCTGAACGGCCTTGGCGAGCGCGACGTACTTCGTCAGCGCTGAGGCGTCATCCAGCATACGGAGCGCCCTCGCCGACCACTCGGACGATGACCCAGGCGCGGGCCCGGTCCTCGTCGAAGCCTGAGGCGTCGACCAGCGTGTAGAAGCGGCGTTGCACGCCGCCGCGGATGTTGCCGGAGAGTTCGTCTCACCGGCGCGAGAAGCATCGGGGCGATCTCGAAGGACGGATCGCCGTTGATCGGCGTGGGAGCGATCGCCAGCCAGGGCTCGCGTTCGGCGGCGAGCACGTTGCCGTAGTGCAGGTTGCCGTGCAGGACGGCGGTGGGTGGCTCAGCGGCGAGCTCACGGGGACAACGCGAGCGCCTGCTCGACCAGCCGGTGGGGGATCGGCGCGCTGCGGGGGAGTGCCTCGAGTCGTCCGACCACCGCTCGAGATGCGAAGTGAGCGTGGCTAATTGGGGCATCGCGGGCACGTGGAGACGACGGTACAGCCCGGCCACCACCTCACATGCGTCGACGTCGCGCAGCGTGGTGAGGCCTGTCGGTCTGCAGGCGCTCCAGGAGCAGGGCCCGGTGGTGGGGATCGGCACGGAGCAGCCGGACGGCGCCGTTTCCGCCCCACCGCCGCAGCACCAGGTGTTCGTGTTCGGATCCGGCGCCGGGGCGGCCGATCTTCAGGACCGCCTGCGCGGCGTCGGATGTGCGGACCGGCAGCGCGAGCGAGTGCGGGCTGTCGCGGGGTTTCCCGTCGGGGCGAAGAATCCATTCGTCGAGTTGGCGCTGCACGACGCTCGCGAGATCGTCAGCCGCCATGCTGGGATCGTTTCACTCGCGGCCTGTCCCGTCGAAATCGACTCGAACGAAAGAATCGGTGGCGATTCCAGGAAGCCGTACACGCGCCCGAGACCGCCAAGGTATGTACAAAGGCATGGGCGTGGGGGTTTACATTGGGCGGATCGGCGGACTGGCTGCGGCACTCGGAATCGGGGCCGCAGTTTTCATTGGGCAGGGTGTGGCCTCGGCCGAGCCCGCGACCGGCTCCGGGGCGGCATCGTCATCGTCGTCATCATCGACGAACTCCTCGCCGCCGGACCACAAGACGGACCACAAGAAGACGCAGGCGGCGGCCGGCGATTCCGCCGAGACGGAGACCCGCGCCGCCGACCCGGCACCGCGAAAGAAGAAGAAGCCGAAGGACTCGCAGGTGTCGAGCAGTTCCACCCACGAGACCTGGTCGCGAGGGGCGGTGACCGCCCGGCCGGAACGCGCGACGGAGCCGAAGAGAGGTCGACGAGGCGGCCAGTGCGCCCGACGATCCTGCCGCGAAGATCAGCGTGGCGGTGTCGGTGGCGAATCCTTCGACGCCGCAGGACGACCCGGTCGTCGGCGATCCGCCGCCGAGGCCGGCCGACGCACCGGCGGCGTTGGTGTTGATGGCAGCCGGGCGGCGCGAGTCGTTCGGCAAGACGGCCGCCGCCGATCCGGTGGTCACCCCGGCGACGAACAGCCTCGCCATCGACCCCGGCAGCTCCCAGATCGACACCGATGTCGACTCGCCGGCCGGCCGCCAACCGAGCGTCATCGCAGTCCCGCAGACCCCACCGCTGGCGTTCCTGCAGCAGATACCGGTCGTCGGGCCGATGTTCGTCACACCCGTCGTCGCTTTCATTCACCAGGTCCCGTTGATCGGCGACATTCTGCATCCGCTGATCGGTTACCCGATCCAGTTCGGCCTGCCGCCGGGCACGCCGGTGCCGCGGGACGTGAAGGTCGTGTCGTTCGACGGCACCCAGATCTATGTCCACTTCATGCCGGCATACGGGCTCCCGGCGAACAAGCGGGCGCCGACGGTCCTCGATGGTCCCGGTCTTGGCCTGCCCGGATCGACCAACCTCGACGGGGTGAACGATGAGTTCCTGGGCAATGATGTGATCGGTATCGCCCCGCTGAGGCAAGCCGGTTACAACGTTGTCACGTGGGATCCGCGGGGGGAGTGGAACTCTGGCGGAGTGCTGCAGATCGACTCGCCCGATTTCGAGGGCCGCGATGTGTCGGCGATCATCAGCTGGCTGGCCACCCAGCCGGAGGTGCAGCTGGACACGGAGGGCGATCCGCGGATCGGCATGGTCGGCGCGTCGTATGGCGGCGGTATCCAACTGGTGACAGCGGCGATCGACCCACGTGTCGACGCGATCGTGCCGACGATCGCCTGGCACAGCCTGAACACCTCGCTCTACAAGGCGGGGGCGTTCAAGACCGGTTGGGGGACGCTCCTCACGGCTGCACTGGTGTTCACGGGCGCACGACCGAATCCCGCGCTGTATCCGGCGGCGATCTGGGGAGCCCTGACCGGCGTGGTGTCGCCGGCCGACCAACAGCTGCTGGACGACCGCGGCCCGGACGAACTGGTGGCCGAGATCAAAGCCCCGACGCTGCTGATCCAGGGCACCGTCGACACGCTTTTCACGCTGGCCGAGGCCGACGCGAACGCGAAAGCGCTTATCGCTCGAGGTGTTCCGACCAAGGTGGTGTGGTTCTGCGGTGGCCACGGGTCCTGCGTGTCCAGTTTCAATAATGGCGAAGTGGTCAAGCGGGCCACCCTCGACTGGCTCGACCGGTACGTCAAGGGCGACCCGAAAGTGGTGACCGGGCCGCAGTTCGAATGGGTGGACCAACGCGGGCAGAAGTTCACGTCGAAGACCTATCCGGTGCCGCAGGGCACGCCACTCGCCACGAGCGGGGGCGCAGGCGTGCTGCCACTGCTGCCGCTCATCGGCGGCTCGGGGCCGGAGCCGTTTGTTCTCGCCACCGGACCGATCGGCACGCTGCTCGGCCTACCGTCGGCCTCGAAGGCGTTCAATGCGCTCAACCTGACCACTGCGAAGGCGACCACGACGCAGTACATCGTGGGCGCGCCGCAGCTCTCGCTGACCTACTCGGGAACCGGCACCGCCCGCCACGTGTACGCGCAACTCGTCGATGACACCACGGGGTTTGTGCTGGGCAACCTGGTCACGCCGGTGCCGGTGACGCTGGACGGGAAGCAGCACACCATCGACATTCCGATGGAGATGGTGGCGCACACCTTGGCGCCGGGCGAGACGGTGACGCTTCAGCTGGTCTCCTCGGCGGTGCCGTACGAGAACATCTTGTCGCTGGGCGTGCTCAACGTGTCGAGCATCAACCTGTCGCTGCCGACCGCGAATGCCGCGCTGATATCGACTCTCACCTCGACGCAGGTGACCGTGGCGGCGGCGTAGGGAAGCCGGCCCACGCGCAGGTGATCCTGGCAAACGTGGTGTACCTTCAATCGACACGAAGACGCGGGGTCGGGCCGCGTCCAAGGAGTGGGCGGTGGATGCGACACCGTTCGGGCACTATCAGCTGCAGGAGCTGATCGGCCGGGGCGGTATGGGCGAGGTCTATCGCGCCTACGACACCAAAACCGACCGGATCGTCGCGCTCAAGGTGTTGCCGGCCAATCTCGCTGACGACGCCGTGTTTCAGCAGCGGTTCCGCCGCGAATCCCAGGCCGCGGCCGGTCTCAACGAGCCCCACGTGGTGCCGATCCACCGCTACGGCGAGATCGACGGCCGGCTCTATCTGGACATGCGGCTGATCGAGGGCCGGAATCTCGGGACGATCCTCAACGACGACGAGACCCGCTGGACCCGGCGTTCGCGGTGACGATCGTGGAGCAGGTGGCCGCGGCGCTGGACGCCGCACACGACGCGGGCCTGATCCACCGGGACATCAAGCCGTCGAACATCCTGATCACCGCCCGGCAGTTCGTGTACCTGATCGACTTCGGGCTGGCCCGCACGGCCGGGGACCAGGGGCTGACCACGGCGGGCAGCACGCTGGGCACCATGGCCTACATGGCCCCCGAGCGGTTCGAGGGCGGCTACGTCGACCCACGCGCCGACATCTACGCGTTGACGTGCGTGCTCTATGAATGTCTGACCGGCGTGCGGCCGTATCCCGCGGACAGCCTCGAGCAGCAGATCGCCGGGCATATGACTCAGAAGCCGCCGCGTCCGTCCGCGACAAACCCGAAGCTGGCCGCATTCGATGCGGTGATCGCCAAGGGCATGGCCAAGAAGCCGGCGCAGCGGTACCAGTCGGCGGGAGACCTGGCCGTCGCGGCCCGCCATGCGCTGGATACACCCGTGCGCGTCACGGGCTCCGGGCGTCATTCGGCGGGAAGGTGCGGACGGCCCCGAGCCGGGGCGTGTCCCGGCGGGTATTGGCGGTCGCGGCCACGTTGGTGGTGTTGGGCGCCGCGGCCACGGTCGGGGCGTGGCAGTTGCGGAGGCAGCCCCCATCGGGGCGACACGCGGCCGGCGAGCCTGGCCGAGTCGTCGTCGCCGACAGGGCCGGTGGAGACGCCGACGGGCGCGGTCCCCGAGATCGCGGCGATGGTGCCCGACGACATCCGCAAGACGGGCCGGTTGGTGATCGGTGTCAACGTGCCGTATGCGCCGAACGAATTCAAGAACTCCTCCGGTGAGATCGTCGGGTTCGACGTGGATCTGATGAACGCGGTCGCGAAAACGCTGGGACTGAAGCCGGATTACCGAGAGACCGCGTTCGAGAGCGTGATGCCGTCGGTGTCGAGCGGGAGCTTCAACGTCGGGATGTCGTCGTTGACCGACACCAAGGCGCGCGAGGCGGACGTGGATTTCGTGACGTACTTCCAGGCGGGCACGCTGTGGGCGCAACGGGCCGGGGCCTCGGTGGATCCCGATGCGGCGTGCGGCCTTCGGGTCGGCGTGAAGTCCGCAACCGTGCAAGAGACCGTAGACGTTCCGGCCAAGAGCGACCAGTGTGTGGCGGCGGGGGTGTCGCCGATCGACAAGGTCGTCTTCACCCGTCAGGACGATCTGACCGCCGCGCTGATCGCCGGTGACGTCGAGGCGATGGCGGCGGACTCACCCGTCACCGGCTTCGCGGTCAAGCTCTCCGGCGGCGCGCTGGAAACGGCGGGCGAGATTTTCGACACCGCGCCGTACGGGTGGCCGGTGGCGAAGGGCTCGGGGCTGGCGGAACCGCTGCAACGTGCGCTGGAACACGTGATGCAGACCGGCGAGTACAAGACCATCGCCACCATGTGGGGCGTCGAGAAGGGCACGATCGACCGGTCGGTCATCAACGGCGCGACACGCTGACCGCCTCGGGCGTCAGGACTCGGCGGCCCGGCGCAGCAGCGGAGTGAGGCGGTAGTCGACAAGGTCGCGCATCACCAGCGCGGTGCTGGTCCGCTGGATGTCGGGGATGGCCAGTATCTGCCCCGCGATCCGGTACAGGTCGTCGGCATCGGTGGCCACGACCTGGATGAGCAGGTCGTTCGGACCCGAGATGCCCTGCACCTGAAGCACTTCCGGGACGGCCGCAGCGCATCGGTCACCTCACTCAGCCGGCGCTGCGTCACCTGGGCGGTGATGAACGCCGCCAGCGGGTAGCCGAGCGCCGCGGGTGATCCGGCGCTCGAACGCGCCGAGTGCTCCGTCGGTCTCCAAGCGGGCCAGCCGGGCCTGCGCGGTGTTGCGGGCGATGCCCAGTTGCTGGGCGAGGGCGACGGTGGTGGCCCGCGGGTGCTCGCACAGCTCGAGGAGCAGATTCGCGTCCACGGAGTCGAGGCTGGGCATTGTGCTCCGTTTCGAGTTGATGGTCGGACCGCGAATTGCGCGATGTGCTCAATATCATCCCGGTTACTTGCGCAACAGTCCATTCCAGGGCTTCCATTGAAGGCAATTCGCTATACATGGAGGTTGCCCAACTGTGAGTACCCCGAGGCTCTCCGCCCACGGCGCGGTGGAGGACTACGAGGCCCTGCGCGAGATCGAGAACCGGATCCTGTGGCTGTCGACGGCGATCATCGACCATGCGAACCGGGTCCGCCCGAATACGTCAGGCGTGAAAGTCGGTGGCCATCAAGCGTCCTCGGCATCGATGGTGTCGATCATGACCACGCTGTGGTTTCGGCATCTGCGCGCCGAGGACCGGGTCTCGGTCAAGCCGCACGCCTCTCCGGTGCTCCACGCGCATCAATTACCTGACCGGCGGCCTGGATGAGTCGTACCTGGCACGGCTGCGTGAGTTCGGCGGGCTGCAGAGCTATCCGAGCCGGGCCAAGGATCCCGACACGGTCGACTATTCGACGGGTTCGGTCGGCATCGGCGCGACCGCACCGATCTGGGGGGCGGTGTCGCGGCGCTACGTCGGCAGTGACCGGTGACGATGTCGCCGGCAGACAGTACTCGCTCGTCGGCGACGCCGAGCTGGACGAGGGCGCGGTGTGGGAAGCGGTGCTGGATCCGGCGGTCGCCGAACTGGGTGAGGTGGTCTGGGTGGTCGACCTCAACCGCCAGTCATTGGACCGCGTGGTGCCCAACTTCGCCATCGACAAGCTGCAGGGCATGTTCGGCGCGGCCGGGTGGCAGGTGATCACGGTGAAGTACGGCCACCTTTTGGAGGAGATGTTCGGCCGGCCGGGCGGGGCGGCGCTGCAGGCACGGGTCGACGAGATGACCAATCCCGAGTACCAGCGGCTGCTGCGCTGTGATGCGGCGGAACTGCGGCAACGGCTGCCCGGCCAGGGACCCGACGCCGAGGCCATCGCCGGGCTCATCGCCGGGGTGGCCGACGCGGCGCTGGTGGCTGCGATCGCCAACCTCGGCGGCCACGATCTGCCGGCGCTCGACGCCGCCTTCGCGGCGATCGAGGACACCAGGCCGACGGTGATCTTCGCTTACACGATCAAGGGCTACGGTCTGGCGACCAAGGGACACCCGCAGAACCATTCGGCGTTGCTGACCGAGGCGCAGATGCGCGAGCTCGCCGGCCGCCTGGACTGCGACCTCGACGACCCGTGGCACGAGCTACCCGACGGTGGTGCGGCCAAGCGCTTTGCACGGCGACGGCGCAACGCCTGCGCAGGCCAGAGGTCGCAGCTCGCCGATCCTCCCGCGGTGCCGAACGACGTGGTCCGCGCGTTCAGCGGAACGACCACCACGCAGGCTGCCCTGGGCCGCACGCTGCTCGACCTGAACCGCGAAGCACCTGAGGTGGCGCGCCGGGTGGTGACGGTGAGCCCCGATGTCAGCTCGTCGACCAACCTCGGCGGCTGGGTGAACAAGGTGGGTGTCTGGTCGGCGCGCGAACGCACCGACTGGTTCGCCGACGACGCGGAGACCATCCTGCACTGGCGGGAGAAACCGAGCGGCCAGCACATCGAGCTCGGCATCGCGGAGGTGAACCTGGTCAGCCTCCTCGGAGAACTGGGGGCCACCTGGAGCCGGTGGGGACAGCCGCTGTTGCCCATCGGGGTGATGTACGACCCCTTCGTCGAGCGGGCGCTGGAGCCGTGGTCCTACGGCATCTACGCGGGCGGTCAGTCCATCCTGATCGGTACCCCCTCGGGTGTGTCGCTGGCCCCGGAAGGCGGTGCGCACCAGTCGATCAAGACGCCGTCGATCGGGCTGGAACAGCCGGGATGCGTGACGTATGAGCCGGCGTTCGCCATCGACATAGCCTGGGTCCTCCTGGAATCCCTTGCCCGCCTTGGGAAACCGGAAGGCACATCCGCCTATCTGCGGTTGTCGACCCGGCCGGTGGATCAGTCGTTGGCCGCCCTGCCGACCGACCCCGCCGCCCGCGAGCGCCGTCGCCGTCAGGTGGTGGCCGGTGCCTACCGGCTGCGCGGCAAGGACGATCCCGTCGTGACGATCGCCGTGATGGGCGCCATGGTGCCCGAGGCGCTGGCGGCGGCCGATCGCCTGGAACAGGTCGGGATCGCCGCCGACGTCGTCTGTATCAGCAGCCCCGACCTGCTGTACCGCGCGGTGCGGGCGCGGCAAGGCCATGACGAGGCGCCGACCTGGATCCTGGATCAGGTCTTCCCCGCCGAACGGGCGGCTCCCCTCGTCACGGTGGTGGACGGTCATCCGCACACCCTGGCCTTCCTGGGCACCATCAACCGGGTGGCGGTCAGCTCGCTGGGCGTCACCGGCTTCGGCCAGTCCGGTTCGCCCGAGGAGGTCTACCGGTGGCACGGGATCGACGCCGACAGCATCGTGCGGGCCGCACTGGACCTCACCGTCTGATGCGGGCTCGGGTGGCCGCTAGTTCATGAAGCGGCCGGCGCCCTCGACGCGCAGCAGCTGACTCGCTCTGGCCTGCCGATATCCCAGGCAGACCCCACTGGCGGTCATGAGCACGATGCCGGCCACGCCGGGCAGCGCCCCCGCCGCCATCTCGGACACCGGCCTGCGTACGGACTCGTTGACTGCCGTCCGGTAGGGGTCTCCCGTGCGCGTGGACAGGCCGGAGTACGGCGACGACGGTTCACGCAGCAGCGTGCCATCCGTGGAGGCACGGACCCGGCGGGGTGACGTCGCATTGCCGCGCCCATTGCCCCACCGCGGTGTCGGACCCGCGGCAACGCTGGTGGCTGCCCAGCGCGGCACGACCGACGCCCCGAGGATGTGGGGCGGCGCGTACACACCGGGGGTGGCGATGAACGGCATGTTCAGCACGGGCGATTCGTTGCTGCCGGGATGGTGTTCGGCTTCGCCGGCAACCGCGTCCACCACACCGGGGTCGACCGGTGCGGCCGGGGCCGGGGGAATGGCCGGGGGCAGGTCGGCGGGCGGCGGTGGCGACTCCACGATTGGCGGTGGCGCCTCGATGACGGGCGGTGGCGCGTCGGGGGGCGGCATCAGGTCGAGGGCCGGCGGCGCCTGGGGGCGCAGCGGTATCCGGCTGATCGTCTTGCCTTCGGAGTTGTCGCTCTTCGGGATCTCGTGGTCGACGGGCTTCTTGACCTCGCCATCGCCAGGCTCTGCGGGGAGGGATCGTTGAGCCGCCGCCCCGGTCTTCGCCGGTTTTGTCGGCCTCGGCGCCGAAGGTCTTGGTGCTGTCGGCGGCCCCACCACCGCCGGCGCTGTCGGGCGTGCCGGTGTCGTTGGGGCCCGTCGTGTTCGCGGAGGGGCTGCCACCGGCGCCGGGTCCGCTGTCGGAGGCGGCGGTGCTGCTCTTCTCGCCTCCCGTCGAATTGGAGGCGTCGGCCGCGGCGACCGCGCCGTTGGCGCCCGCGAGCAGGAACACAACGCCGACGGCGAACGCCGCCAGATGTGTCTCTGCCCGCCCCATTGCGCCTCACCTACAGATTCGGTTAACTGCCCGGCCGTCAATATCCAGACGTGCATCTTCGCATCCTTCGCGCCATTGGTCACGTGCATCCGGAAAATCGCCCTGCCGTGTCATCCGGACGAAGGGCGTTGTGTCACACCGCTTTCGCGGTCATTAAGACGGGATAAGCGCGCTATTCATTGGCGCCGGCGCCGACGGCGAAGCCGCGAATAGGCGCTTACCGCAACGCCCTCGTTTGTCGACTGATACAGCGCCGAGCAAAGACAAGTGCCGGCAACTCAATGAGGTCGATCCCGACTCTGTCTTGGTCACGGCCGTCCCCGCTGACGCGGCCGATTGCCCGTCGCCGGCCGCATGTGTCGGCGGCCCTTAGTCGCCCGCGAACGCGCTGCCTGGCATCGCCGTTGGCCCAGGGGTCGGGAGCGCCGCCAGTGGCGGGCGGCCGCGCAGGCGTCGAGTCGTGTTGAACGGCAATGGCTTCCGTCGGGGAGGACGTCCGTGTCGGCAATCGATGGATGGCCGCGAGTGCCGTCTGGCTGCTTCGCTGGGCGTCGGCACATTCGGTGTCGCCGGCGTGGTCGGGCGCGATCACGAACTGGCCTGCGGGTTCGCTGGCGGCGAGGTCGCGACGTGCGTTGGCGTTGCCCCGACGGGCCGGGAGTTTGCTCCTCCCGCAAACTGTTATGACCCTCGGCTGGTATTTGCTGGCAATGACGATAGGAGAGCTAAACACCTGCTATTTTGTGCTGTAATTGTGAATGACTGAGTTTGTCGCAAATCAGACTGCCAATCGCGGAGAGTTTCTCGCCGACGCGCCTCGAAACGCTGACGCCGGCAACGTGAGCGCCTGGGTGTAGATTGGAGTGAGGCCGTTTCGTGCCAGCGGTGCCAACCCGTAGCTCTGCTACCCCTAAACAAATGAGCTCGCGAATCGATCGCCCCCTTCGCCCTCGGACGCCACGTACGGTGCTGATCCGTACCTCTTAAGGACAGATTGTATGGAATCGACTGACCTGTTTTCCCATCCTGAGCAGCCGGAATTCACTTCCAACGGCGAAAGCTCGCCGGAGCCCGTCCGAGTGCTCGGCGTTCTCGGACCGACCCCATCGGGAGACGAACTCCAAAGCCGACCTCGTGAACGGCCTGAACGGGACGCGGCGCTTGGCCCGGCCCGTCAGGTTGGCGCTGGCGAAGACGCCCTCGGCGGCGATATCGATGGCGCGTGGTGGCCCCATACCGCCTCGGTGGCACGGCGAATTTCCCGAGCTCATCGAGGTGCTCCATCGGCCGCTGGGCGAAATCGTCGACATCTGCATCAACTGGTCCGCCATGGAAGGTCCCGCTCGACCTCGACACGATCGCAAGCGGGCGCACCTTGATCGGAGCGCCAGCACCGGCGCCCCCCCGCCTGATGGTGGTGGAGGGCGCGACGGCTCGCGCGAAACTGCTCGTCGTGCCTGCATATGACGTCGCCAGACCCTCGGCGCTGTGGTGATGCGCTGCGCCGCGGCACTGCCCGCTCTTCCGATGCCGATCGTGGCACCCAGTTGTTCCGAGACCGCCGACGGAGTGGTGCGGGTGGCGCAGGTCGAGAGCGCGCAAGTGGACAGGCCGGATGCGCGTCATAGTTTTCGCCGAAGGCCCTGCTCTCGAAAAGACTTCGTCGTTACAAAGCATTTACCTTGACGTACAAGAGTACATCAAAATGGGCTGGTACGGAATTATCCGCACCAGCCCACCGTGATGTTGGGATCGGTCAGACCGCGGTGACTCTTACTGCCTGAGGACCCTTGGCTCCCTGCTCGACCTCGAACTCAACGCGCTGGTTCTCTTCGAGTGACCGGAATCCGCTTCCCTGGATCTCGGAAAAGTGGACGAAGACATCCGGAGCGTCGCCGTCAGGAGCGATGAAGCCGAAGCCTTTGTCGCCGTTGAACCACTTCACAGTTCCCTGTGCCATTTACTTACTTCTCTCATTTTGAATCGGATGTACCATAAACATCCGCGCGCGGAGTCTAGCATGGAATTGCCGGATATTCGAAATATGTTGGCACAGTTGATCCTTGGCCCGAATTTGGCTGACCCGCCCCTCATTCCATCACCGCACCGCCGGCAGGGGGTCGTGTCCGATGGTCATCCGCCGGCACCGCCAATGTGCCTGTCCGGCAGTCGGTTCCAGATCTCCTCGGCGTCCTCGCCCGCCGACCGGGTCCGCAGCCATTCCGACAGCTCTCACGGCGCCCCGACGAGCCGACGCCAATCCGGCTCCGGGGGTCCGGCGGGGGAGTGGCTGAGCTGGTGTTTTACAGTCCTGGTACCTGGATCACGGCGTGACGCGGGGTGTGAGTGACTGAATTCGCGGCGATCGGCGGTTTTGATCCTCAGAGGTGGGGAAACCGTGCACGCGCGGGGAAAGGCAAAGGAAGTCGGCAAGATGGCAGCGTTGAGAACCGGTGACGGGTTTCCAGATGTCGTCGTCACCGCGGTCGCATCGACCACGTCCCTGAGTCCGGACGTGGAAGACACCTGGAAGCAGCTCCTCGACGGCCGCAGCGGCATCCGCACCCTGAACAAAGGGTTCGTCGAGGAATTCGGCTCAGCCGTTCACATCGGCGGTGAACTGCAGGAAGACCTCGACGAGAGGTTGAGTCGCGTCGAGCTGCGCCGACTGTCGTACATGCAGAAGATGTCGATGGTGCTGGCCCGGCGGCTGTGGGAAAACGCCGGGACACCCGACATCGACACCCGGCGGCTTTCCGTCTCTGGCGGTCTCGCGCTGGCCTCCACCGAGGCGCTGGTTTTCCTCTATGACGACTTCCTCGTGCGCGGCACGCGGGCGGCCACCCCGATCTCGGTCCAGATGCACATGCCGAACGCGGCCGCGGCGGCCGTCGGACTGGATCGCGAGGCCAAGGCCGGCATCATCACCCCGCTGGTGGGCGATGCATCCGGTGCCGCGGCCATCGCCCAGGCGTGGCAACACATCGTGCTCGGCGAGGCCGACATCGCGATCTGCGGCGGCGTCGAAACCAGGATCGAGGCCGTACCCGTCGCCGCGTTCGCGCGACTGGGCATGATGTCGACCGACAACGACGACCCTGCCGGGGCCTGCCGGCCGTTCGACCGGGACCGCGACGGCATGGTCTTCGGTGAAGGCGGCGCGCTCATGCTGGTCGAGACCGAACAGCACGCCAGGGCGCGTGGGGCCAAGATCCTTGCCCGGCTGATGGGTGCGTCGATGACCTCCGACAGCTACGACGTCGTCAAGCCGGATCCCAATGGCGAGCGCGCCGGGGACGCCATCGCCCGCGCGATCGAGCTGGCCGGCCTGCAACCGACCGACATCGACCACGTCAACGCCCACGCCACCGGAACCTCCTTCGGAGACCTGGCCGAGGCCAACGCCATCCGGCACGCGCTGGGAGGCCACCCCCGGCGGTCTACGCGCCGAAGGCGGCGCTCGGTCATTCGCTCGGCGCGGCGGGCTCGCTGGAGGCGGTGCTCACCGTGCAGACCCTGCGCGACGGCATCGTGCCGCCGACCCTGAACCTGAAGAACCTCGACCCCGAGATCGATCTCGACGTGGTGGCCGGCGGTCCCCGCCGCGGCGACTACCGCTACGCGGTCAGCAATTCGTTCGCGTTCGGCGGCCACAACGTCGCGCTGGTGTTCGGCGCGGCCTGAGCCGACAAGTCAGTTGTCCACCTTCGAGCGACAGAGTCGCTGTGAGCGACAAAGTCGCTCAGAGGTGGACAACCGCTATCTGTCCCCGATGAGCTGATCAAGCACATCCGTCACGGCGACGTCGTCCCGGTCTTTGGCCGATGTCCAGCGGTCAAGGGCCGCGGCGGCGCCGAGCGCCAGGCCGTCGGGGAGCGCGGCATCGCGCAGCGCGTCGGCCACCTCGCGCATCTCCGGTGCCCACCGCCACGCCCTGGCGGCCACGCCGGGGAACTGGTCGACGTCGGCGAGCGGAAAGCTGTTCAGCAGATCCGCTTCGCGGGTCAGATAATCACGGACGCCGTGCTCGACGGCCAGCGCGTGGGCGACGGCGGCGAGCACCCGACTGGCCTTCTGGTACGACGCGTAGGCCATCTTCAACGCGGACGCCCTGCCGATTCCGCCGGGCAGCACGACCACTTCCAGCGCGGTGCCGACGAACAACTTCTCCACGCCGTCAGCGTCGCCGGACAGATACAGGCGGGTGGTGCCCGACCGTGACGGGGGCGGCCCGATGATGCCACCGTCCACCACCCGCGCCGTCGGCAGCAGTGCCGCGATGCGCTGGACGCGCGCCGGTGAGATCGCGTTCGCGTCGACATAGATGCCGCGGTAATCGCTGACCTCGCGGGCCACGTCCTCGGCGTGTGCGGGCGGACAGATCGACAGCACGACATCGGCGCCGTCGAGTGCGGTGGTCAGCTCGGCGCGCTCCTCGAGTCCGGCGGCGGCCGCCCGTATTCGCGTGGCGTCGCTGCGATTCGTCGCCACCCAGCGCACGGTCGACCCGCCGTGCAGGGCCTGCTTGCCGACCGCGGCGCCCATGGCTCCGGGGTGCAACACCGTGACGACCGTCATCGCACCAGGATCGTGTGTTCGGTGCGGGGGATGAGTTCGCCGATGACTGGTGCGCCGGGAATCTCGCCGGCGATCAGCAGACCGCCCGAGGTCTGGGCGTCGGCCAGCAGCAGCGCCTCGTCCTCGTCGATGGCCGAGAGGTCGACGTGCGGGCGGACCCAGTCGAGGTTGCGCCGGGTGCCGCCGCTGACGTAGCCGCGCCTTCAGCGCCTCCCGCGCACCCGTCGAGGTACGGGACGGCCGCCGGCGTCGATCACCGCCGTGACGCCGCTGGCCCGGGCCAGCTTGTGCAGGTGGCCGAGCAGACCGAAGCCGGTGACGTCCGTGGCACATTCGACGCCCGCCTTCAGCGCCGCCGCAGAGGCCTCGCGCGTTGAGCGTTGTCATCGCCTCGACCGCCTCGCGGAACACCTCACCGGTCGACTTGTGCCGGCTGTTGAGCACGCCGACGCCCAGCGGCTTGGTCAGCGACAGCGGCATGCCGGGGCTGCCGGCGTCGTTGCGCAGCAACCGGTCCGGGTCGGCGATGCCGGTGACCGCCATCCCGTACTTCGGCTCCGGGTCGTCGACGCTGTGCCCGCCGGCCAGATGGCAGCCGGCTTCGTGCAGACGTCCAGGCCGCCGCGCAGCACCTCGGCGGCGAGCTCCATCGGCAGCACGTCGCGCGGCCAGCCCAGCAGGTTCACCGCGACCACCGGCCGCCCGCCCATCGCGTACACGTCGGACAGCGCGTTCGTCGCCGCGATCCGGCCCCAGTCGTACGCGTCGTCGACCACCGGGGTGAAGAAGTCCGTGGTCGCGATCAGCGCCACGCCGCCCTCGATACGGACCACGGCGGCGTCGTCGCCGTCGTCCAGCCCGACCAGCAGTTCGCCCACCGGATCGCGCGGCGCGGCCCTCGGCAGACCGCGGACCACGTCCTCCAGCTCGCCCGGCGGGATCTTGCACGCACAACCGCCGCCGTGCGCGTACTGGGTCAGTCGGTAGGCCATGGAGTCCATCGTGCCCGCGTCGGCTGTGGGGCTTCCTGGGAGGCTTGCCATGATGGTTGGTATGGACCACGGAGGCGTTTCCGATCTGGTGATCGGCACGGTCTTCAAAATCGCTGAGCGGCAGACCCTGCCGCTGGCGGGTTCGATTCCCGTCCGCCTCCGCCATACATCCGCTGTCGCCATGACCGATCCCCGACGGCACGTGCCCCGCACCGATGCGCTGCTCGCCGATCCGCGCCTCGCCGAGGCCGAGCGGGTCCTCGGCCGAACGTTGGTGAAATCCGTTGTCGCCCAAGCGCAACAGCGGGCCCGTGCCGGGGAGATCGAGCCCGGCGAGGTCGCCGAGCACGCCCTTGCCGCGCTTCCGGCCGGCGCCGCGAGCCTGCGGCCGGTGATCAACGCGACCGGCGTCGTCGTGCACACCAACCTGGGCCGTGCGCCGCTCTCGAAAGCCGCCCTGGACGCGGTGGTCACCGCCGGCGGGGCCACCGACGTGGAGTTCGACCTGGAAAGCGGACGCCGCGCCCGCCGCGGTCGCGGTGCGCTGGCCGCGCTGGCCGAGGCGGTGCCCACGGCCGGTGGCGTGCACGTCGTCAACAACAACGCCGCCGCGCTGCTGCTGGCCGCGATGACCCTGGCGCCCGGCAGGGAGATCGTCATCAGCCGGGGCGAGCTGGTCGAGATCGGCGACGGCTTCCGGCTCCCCGAGCTGCTGGCCTCGACCGGCTCGCGACTGCGCGAGGTCGGCACCACCAACCGCACCCACCTGCGCGACTACGCCGGACGCGATCGGGCCGGACACCGGGTTCCTGCTCAAAGTCCATCCGTCGAACTACCAGGTCACCGGGTTCACCTCGGCCGTCCGGGTCGCCGAACTCGCCGGGCTGGGGGTCCCGCTCGTCGTCGACATCGGCTCCGGCCTGCTGACCCCGCACCCGCTGCTCCCCCACGAGCCCGACGCGACGACCGTGCTGCGCGACGGTGCCGACCTGGTGGCGGCCAGCGGCGACAAGCTTTTGGGCGGGCCGCAGGCTGGCCTGCTGTTCGGCGACGCCGGCCTGATCGAGCGGCTGCGCCGGCATCCCGCGGCGCGGGCGCTGCGCGTCGACAAGCTGACCCTCGCCGCGCTGGAAGCCACGCTGGTCGGTCCGCCGCCGCCCGTGGCCCAGGCGCTGGCGGTCGACGTCGCCGACCTGCGCACGCGTGCCGGGCGGCTCGCCACGCAGATCCCGGACGCGCAGCCAGTCGACTGCATCGCCGCCGTCGGCGGGGGCGGGCGCCCGGACGTTCGGCTGCCCAGCGCCGCGGTCAGCCTGCCCGAGTCCTACGCCGCCCCGCTGCGCACCGGGACCCCGGCGGTCGTGGGGCGTCTCGAGGGTGGCCGGTGCCTTCTAGACCTGCGCACGGTCGCCCCCGAGGACGACGAGAAGCTGCTGGACGCGGTGAAGGCATGTATGTCGTAGCCACCGCCGGACACGTCGATCACGGGAAGTCCACGCTCGTGCATCGCCTCACCGGGATGTGGCCCGACCGGCTGGCCGAGGAACAGCGCCGCGGCCTGACCATCGACCTCGGCTTCGCCTGGACCGAGATGGCCGGGCGGGAGCTCGCGTTTGTCGACGTGCCGGGGCACGAGAAGTTCGTCGCGAACATGCTCGCGGGCGTTGGCCCCGTGCCGGCGGTCATGTTCGTCGTCGCCGCGACCGAGGGGTGGATGCCGCAGTCCGAGGAGCACCTCGCGGCGCTGACCGCTCTCGGTGTCCGGCATCTGATGGTGGTGGTCAGCAAGGCCGACCTGGCCGATCCCGGACCGGCCATCGCGCAATCGAGCGAGCGGCTGTCCGGGGCGCCGGTCGTGCTCGGCACCGACCTGGACGCGGTGCGCGCCGCACTGGTGACCCTGGTCGACGAACTGCCGGAACCGGACCGAAGCGCCGACGTCCGCCTGTGGGTGGACCGGTCCTTCACCGTCCGCGGCGCGGGCACCGTCGTCACCGGGACGCTCGCCTCGGGCACCATCCGGGTGGGCGACGAACTCGAACACGACGGGCGCCGGACGACGGTGCGCGGCCTGCAGTCGCTCGAGCGTGACCAGGCCGAGGTCGCCGCGGTGGCGCGCGTCGCGGTGAACCTGCGCGGGATCGACCACCGACACATCAGCCGGGGCGACACCCTCCGCACCCCGGGCGCGTGGCTGCAGACGGCCGAGATCGACGTCGCGCTGCGCGCGGCCGGTGAGCTGCACCGTCAGCTCGTGCTGCACATCGGGTCCGCCGCCGTACCCGTGCACGTGCGTCCGTTCGGGCCGGCCGCGGCGCGGCTGCGGCTCACGCGGCCGCTGCCGTTGCGCATCGGCGACATCGGGTTGCTGCGCGACCCTGGAGAACACCGCATCGCCGCGGGCATCGAGGTGCTCGACGTGCGTCCGGCCCCGCTGCGTCGGCGCGGCGCGGCCCGGGAACGGGCCGAGGAGCTGGCCACCGGCCGGGCCCGGCCGCCGGTGTGTGCTCGGGCTAATGAGTTGCGCGCCATGGGATTTCAGGAGTCCGGGCAACGGGTCGGCGACTGGGTCGTGGATCCCGACTGGTGGAACCGGCGGCGTCGGCAAATGGTGGCAGCCGTTCAGCGATGGTCCGCCGACCACGACGTCGCGGCGGGCATGCCGCTCGAGACGCTGCGCCGGCTGGCCGAGCTGCCCGCCGCCGAGTTGGTGGTGCCGCTGCTGGAGGGCACCGGGCTCGAGGCGGCCGACGGAGTGGTCCGGCCGCCGGGAACGAGGCTGCCCGAACGCGTCGACCAGGCGATCCGCACGGTCGAGGAGTGGCTGGCCGCCGAGCCGTTCCGCGCCCCGGAGGCCGATGACCTCGCCGGGCTCAAGCTCGGCGCGCAGGAGCTCGCCGCGGCGGTCCGCGTCGGCCGCCTGACCCGGATCGCCGACGGGGTGGTGCTGGGCGCCGACGCTTTCGACCGGGCGGCGGCGATCCTGAAGACCCTGCCGCAGCCGTTCACCGTCAGCGACGCGCGCCGCGCGCTGGGAACCACCCGGCGGGTCGCGGTGCCGTTGCTGGAACAGCTTGACGCGCGCCGGATCACCCGTCGGTGCGAAGACAGCAGGCGTCAGGTGGTTTGATCAGACCCGAGCGGGGTAGAGGCCGAGCAGAAGGGATGCTGATGGACTTCAAGAAGTTGATCGAGTCGTGGCCGGTCTACCGTCAGCTCATCGGCGACGACTCACTTGGCCGCGGCCGGGCCGCCCAGTCGAATCGGTCCTTCACCTTGACGCCGCGCACCGCCGAGGCCGACAGCGTCGCGCACTCGGTCTGCCCGTTCTGTGCGGTCGGCTGCGCCCAGAACGTGTACGTCAAAGACGGCAAGGTCGTCCAGATCGAGGGCAATCCAGACAGCCCGGTCTCCCGAGGCCGCTTGTGCCCCAAGGGTTCTGCGAGCAAGCAGCTGGTGACGGGCCCGCAGCGCCTGACCAAGGTGCGCTACCGCGCGCCCTATGCCACCGAATGGCAGGACATCGACCTCGACACGGCGATGCAGATGGTCGCCGACCGCGTTCTCGACGCCAGGGGCAAGGCGTGGCAGCAGTTCGACGCCGACCGCAACACGCTCCGCCGCACCATGGGCATCGCGAGCCTCGGCGGCGCGACGCTGGACAACGAAGAGAACTATCTGATCAAGAAGCTCTTCACCGCGCTGGGCGCGCTGCAGATCGAGAACCAAGCCCGTATTTGACACAGCGCCACGGTTCCCGGTCTGGGAGCCTCCTTCGGTCGCGGCGGGGCGACGTCTTATCAGCAGGATCTCGTCAATTCGGACTTCATCGTCATCATGGGTTCGAACATGGCCGAGGCCCATCCGGTCGGGTTCCAGTGGGTGATGGAGGCCAAGGCGCGGGGCACCAAGATCGTGCACATCGACCCGCGGTTCACCCGCACCAGCGCGGTGGCCAACCGCCATGTGCCGCTGCGCGCGGGCAGTGACATCGTGTTCCTGGGCGGGGTGATCAACTACATCCTGTCCAACGAGCTGGACTTCCGGGAGTACGTCAGCGCCTACACCAACGCGTCGTTCCTCGTCGACGAAAGGTTCCAGGACACCGAGGATCTCGACGGGCTGTTCAGCGGCTATGACGACGAGTCGGCGTCCTACGACCCGTCGACCTGGCACTACCAGTCGACGAGGCCGGCCAACGCCGGTGCGGGCGCCCATGAGCGGGCCGCGCCGGATCAGCACGGGTCCGGGGGCGCGCCGATCGAGGGCGCTGCCGGTGACATTCCGGCGGACCCGACGCTGCAGGACCCGAACTGCGTGTATCAGATCCTCAAGCGGCACTACGCCCGCTACACCCCGGAGATGGTGGAGCGGATCTGCGGCGTGCCGGCCGAGGAGTTCCTCGCGGTCGCCAAGGCGTGGACGCAGAACTCCGGCCGGGAGCGCACCACGGCGCTGGTGTACAGCGTGGGGTGGACGCAGCACTCGGTGGGTGCGCAGTACATCCGCGCAGGGGCGATCATCCAACTGCTGCTGGGCAACATGGGCCGACCGGGCGGCGGGGTGATGGCATTGCGCGGGCACGCCAGCATCCAGGGGTCGACCGACGTGCCGACGCTGTTCAACCTGCTGCCCGGTTATCTGGCGATGCCGAAGGCGGGCGATGCCACGCTGGCGGACTACCTCGGGCGCATCACGAGCGTGAACCAGAAAGGCTTCTGGCACAACGCGGATACCTACATGGTCTCGCTGCTCAAGGAGTACTGGGGCGAGCACGCCACCGCGGAGAACGACTACTGCTTCGACTACCTGCCGCGGATCAACGGCGACCACGGCACGTACCGCACGGTGATGGACATGGTCGACGGCAAGGTCTTCGGCTACTTCCTGCTGGGCCAGAACCCGGCGGTCGGCTCGGCGCACGGGCGGCTGCAGCGCCTGGGCATGGCCAACCTCGACTGGCTGGTGGTGCGCGACCTCGTCGAGATCGAGAGCGCGTCGTTCTGGAAGAACAGCCCCGAGATCGAGACCGGGGAGATCACGCCGGAGAGCTGTCGCACCGAGGTGTTCCTGTTCCCCGCCGCGTCGCATGTGGAGAAGGCCGGCACGTTCACGCAGACACAGCGGATGCTGCAGTGGCGGGAGAAGGCGGTCCAGCCGCCCGGCGATGCCCGCTCCGAGCTGTGGTTCTTCTACCACCTGGGCCGCATCCTGCGGGAGAAGCTGGCGGAGTCGACCGATGAGCGGGACCGTCCGCTTCTCGAGCTGTCGTGGGACTACGAGATGGAGGACGACGGCGACGAGCCGTCCGGCGAGGACGTGCTGCGCCGCATCAACGGCGTCGACCTGACGACGGGACGAGCGGTCGAAAACTACATGTCGCTGAAGGCGGACGGCTCGACGATGTGCGGCTGCTGGATCTACAGCGGCGTGTATGCCGACGACGTCAACCAGGCGGCCAGGCGCGAACCGGGCGGCGGGCAGAGCCCCTCTGATTCTGAGTGGGGCTGGACCTGGCCGATGAACCGGCGGGTCCTCTACAACCGGGCCTCGGCGGATCCGCAGGGCCGGCCGTGGAGCGAGCGCAAGAAGCTCGTCTGGTGGGACGCCGAGCTGGGTGAGTGGACGGGCCACGACGTACCGGACTTCGAGAAGAAGAAGCCGCCGGACTACCGCCCGCCCGAGGGTGCGGTGGGTGTGGAGGCGCTGCGCGGGGACGACCCGTTCATCATGCAGGCCGACGGCAAGGGCTGGCTGTTCGCGCCCAACGGCGTGCTCGACGGTCCGTTGCCGACGCACTACGAGCCGCACGAGTCGCCGGTGCGCAACTCGATGTATGCCCAGCAGGGCAATCCGACGCGGAAGGTGTACGGCCGCAAGGACAATCCGTCGAACCCGTCACCGCCGGAGGCGCATGGCGCGGTGTTCCCATACGTGTTCACCGCGGCGCGACTCACCGAGCACCACACGGCCGGCGGGATGAGCAGGCAGTTGCCGTATCTGGCGGAGCTGCAGCCGGGACTGTTCGTGGAGGTGTCGCCGCAGCTGGCCGCCGAACGGGGATTGACGCACATGGAGTGGGCGCACGTGATCACCAGCCGCACGGCCGTCGACGCGCGGGTGTTCGTCACCGACCGGATGCGACCGCTGCGAATCGAAGACCATGTGGTGCACCAGATCTGGATGCCCTATCACTGGGGTGGCAACGGTCTGGTCGACGGTGACGTGGTGAACGATCTGCTCGGGATCGTCCTCGACCCGAACGTGTTCATCCAGGAGAGCAAGGTCGCGACATGTGACATCCAGCCGGGACGGCGGCCGCGAGGGCCGGCGCTGCTGGACTACATCGCCGCCTACCGTGACCGCGCGGGCATCACGGCGGACACCGGAACGCGGCTGGACACCACTCGGTCGTCCACGCTGCACACGGAGGAGGACTGATGGGCGGCAACAGCTTCTACGGGCCGCTGGAGGACCCGGCGGGCGACGCGGGTTATACCGAACATCCCTCGCGGGTCGGCTTTTTCACCGATACGTCGGTGTGCATCGGCTGCAAGGCGTGCGAGGTGGCGTGTAAGGAGTGGAACGGGGTTCCCGATGACGGGTTCAACCTGCTCGGGACGTCGTTCGACAACACCGGGTCGTTGAGCGCCAACACCTGGCGCCACGTCGCCTTCATCGAACAGCCCGCGCCGGAACGGGCCGAACCGGTCGATCTGGGGATGCCCGAGCTTTCGCGCCCGGGGGACATGACGGGACTGGAGACCCGCACCGACTTCCGGTGGCTGATGAGCAGCGATGTGTGCAAGCACTGCACGCACGCGGGATGTCTGGACGTGTGCCCGACGGGCGCGCTGTTCCGCACCGAGTTCGGCACAGTGGTTGTACAGCAAGACATTTGCAACGGGTGCGGGTACTGCGTGTCGGGGTGTCCTTACGGGGTGATCGAACGGCGCGAGGGCGACGGGCGGGCCTGGAAGTGCACGCTGTGCTACGACCGGCTGCACGACGGGCTGGAGCCGGCGTGTGCGAAGGCATGCCCGACCGATTCGATTCAGTTCGGGGTGTTGGACGAACTGCGGGAGCGGGCGGCGCAGCGCGTCGAGGTGTTGCATTCCCGCGGCGTGACCGAGGCGCGGCTCTACGGCCACGACCCGAACGACGGTGTGGGCGGCGACGGCGCGTTCTTCCTGCTGCTCGACGAGCCGGAGGTGTACGGCCTGCCGCCCGATCCGGTGGTGCCGACGCGAGACGCGGGCGCGATGTGGAGGTTCGCCGGGATGGCGGCCTCGGCGTTCGTCGGCATTGCGGTGTCGGCGTTCATGGGGCGGCGGAGATGAGCCGCGGCCGCGGCGGGAGAGAAGAGCTGGCGGTGCCGCCGGCGGAATTCCGGTCGTATTACGGCAAGCAGATCCTCAAGACGCCGGCATGGAACTGGATGATCGCGGCGTACCTGTTTCTCGGTGGACTGTCGGCGGGGTCGGCGATGCTGGGCGCCGGGGCGGATTTGACGGGACGCCCGAGGCTGCGGCGGGTGAGCCGGGTCGGGGCGCTGGCGAGCATCCTGGGCAGCCTGTACTTCCTGATCGCCGACCTGGGCCGGCCGGAGCGATTCCATCACATGCTGCGGGTGGCCAAGCCGAGCTCGCCGATGAGCATGGGCACGTGGCTGCTGACGGCGTACGGACCGGGCGCGGGCCTGGCTGCGGCGGCGGAGTTGATGCCGGGTCGGTTGCGCAGGACGCGGCCGGGTCGGCTGATGGGCTGGGCGGCTCGCCCGGCGGGGCTGTGGGCGGCGGCGACGGCGCCGGGGGTGGCGTCGTACACGGCAGTTCTGTTGTCGCAGACGGCGGTTCCGGCGTGGCGGGAGGCGCACCCGTATCTGCCGTTCGTGTTCACGGGGTCGGCGGCGGCGAGCGGTGGTGGGCTGGGAATGATGCTGGCGCCGGTGTCGGAGTCGGGCCCGGCGCGGCGAATGGCGGTCGCGGGCGCTGCATTAGAGGTGGCGGCGTCCCGAGTGTTGGAGCAGCGGCTGGGGCTGAGCGCGGAGGCCTATACGACGGGCAAGGCGCACCGGCTGCGGCACTGGTCGGAGATGTTGACGGTCGGCGGCGCGGTCGGCGCGGTCGTGGGACGTCGCAACCGTGCCGTGTTGGTGGCATCGGGCGCGGCACTGCTGGCGGGCAGCGCGCTGCAGCGGTTCGGGGTGTTCGAGGCGGGCGTGGAGTCGACGCAGGACCCGAAGTACGTCGTGGTGCCGCAGCGGGAACGGCTGAACGCGGGCCGGCCGGCCTCGAGTGCCCGCCGCTGAGCGACAACCCAGCGACGACGAACTTGGTTTCCCGCGTTCGGCGCCGGAAGAGTGCTCTTCGAATTGGCCACCTCTCAGCGACAATTTCGCTGCGAGCGACAACGTCGCTCAGAGGTGGACAACCGCGAACATGCCTAGATGCGGCCGATGAGTTTTGCGTGCTCGCGGTGTCTGCATGATTGCATGGTGCTAGCCCTACCAAGAACAGGCTGGCGCCCCTGATGGGAGCGGACCTGGCTGATGCCTAGCGTCGATGCCGTGAGGAACAACATCCGCCGGCTCGGCATCGATACGGGTTACGTGCTGCTCGGCCTGCCGCTCGCGATCGCGGCCTTCGTCGTCGTCGTGACCGGGTTGTCGGCCGGGCTGGGCCTGCTGATCACCGTGATCGGCGTGCCGGTGCTCGCCGCGACGCTGTTCGCCACCCGGCTGTTCGCCGACATCGAACGGCTGCGCATCCCGGCGGTGCTGAACCGCCCGCGGGTCCGCCCGACGTTCCGGGCGGCGGAGTCGGGCGCCGGCGTGTGGAAACGGATGATCACACCGATCGCCCAGATCCAGTTCTGGCTCGACGCGGCGCACGCCGTGCTCCAGTTTCCGATCGCGGTGGCCACCTTCACCGTGGTGGTGTCCTGGTGGTCGGTCGCGATCGCGGGAACCCTCACCGTCGCCTGGGACTGGAGCATTCCGCGCGGTCCCGACAACAGATCGCTGGCGCAGCTGATCGGATTGGGCGACAGCGCATTCGCCCGGATCGGCCTGCAGACCGCCCTGGGTCTGCTCTGTCTGGTCACACTGCCGTTCGTGGTGCGCGGCTGCGCATGGATCTCGGCCGCCTTCAGCCGCTGGCTGCTCACCGGGGTCGCCGAGATGCGGGACACCATCGGTGTGCTCACCGAGCAGAAGGCGGCCGCCGTCTCCGCCGAGGCGGCCGCGCTGCGTCGGCTGGAGCGCGACATCCATGACGGCCCCCAGCAGCGGTTGGTGCGGCTGGCGATGGACCTGAGCCGGGCGCGGCAGCAACTCGACAGTGACCCAGAGGCACGCCGGACGACGCTCGACGAGGCGATCGCCCAGACCCGCGACACCCTCGACGAACTGCGCGCGCTGTCCCGCGGCATCGCACCGCCGATGCTCAGCGACCGCGGCCTGCCCAGCGCACTCGCCGCCCTGGCCGGTCGGGGTCCGGTCCCGTCGAGCTGGCCATCGATCCGGCCCTGGGCCACACGCCGCCCGGATGACCCGGCGGTGGAGAACACCGCGTACTTCGTGGCGGCCGAAGCGCTCACCAACGTCGCCAAGCACAGTCACGCCGCCGAACTGCGGGTGACCGTAGCCAACGGGCCGGGCGCACTGGGGATGCAGATCGTCGACGACGGTGACGGCGGCGCGCACGTGGCCAAGGGACACGGTCTGGCCGGCCTGGCCGACCGGGTGCCGGGCGGCGACTGAGGTGGTCAGCCGCCGGCGGCCCCACCGTGATCGGCAGCTCCGTGTGACCAATCGGGCACCGCGCCGACCGAGGACTCCGACGTGGAGCTACGGTGCTGCAGCGGTCGTGGTCGCCGACGACGCGGTGCTGCTGCGCGAGGGCCTGGTGCGGCTGCTGGACGAGAACGGGCACGAGGTGGTGGCCGCGGTCGGCGACGGGCCGCGCTGGTCGAGGCCGTGGTCGAGGTGCACCGGCCGGACGTGTCGATCGTCGACGTGCGGATGCCGCCGTCGCACACCGACGAGGGGCTGCGGGCCGCGGTCGAGGCACGTCGGCGGGTGCCGCGGACGCCGGTGCTGGTGCTCTCCCAGTACGTCGAGGTCGTCGTACGCGGACGACCTGTTCGCCGCCACCGGGGCGCCGGCGCGATCGGCTACCTGCTCAAGGACCGGGTCGCGGCGATCGACGAGTTCCTCGACGCGCTGCGCCGGGTCGCCGCGGCGGCACCGTGCTCGACCCCGAGGTGGTCGGCGCAACTGCTCGTCCGGCGCCGCCGGGACGACCCGCTGCGCGAGCTGACCCCGCGCGAGCGGGAGGTGCTCGCGCTGATGGCCGAGGGCCGTTCCAACGCCGCCATCGCCGCGTGCCCTGTGGTCAGCGACGGCGCCGTGGAGAAGCACGTCGCGCAACATCTTCACCAAGCTCGCGCTGCCGCCGGACGTCGAACAGCACCGCCGTGTCCTCGCCGTCCTCGCCTATCTCCGTGGGTAGACCTAGACCGAGCCTTCGACCGAGCCGGTGAGGAAGGCTTCGTTGATCTCCTTCGGTCCGAACGGCCAGGTGTGCTCGGCCCTGGCATAGATGAGGAACGCGATGACGCCGATCGACGATCCAGCCCAGGGACAAGCCGATCGAGAGCCAGGTCGCGGAGACGTAGATGTAGACCCAGCCGACCAAGCGCGATGATCGTCGGCACCGGGTAGAGCCATTGGCGGTACGGGCGTTGAAGATTCGGCTGGCGGCGGCGCAGCACGACGATCGCGGCGACCTGGGCCAGCGACTGGATGATGACCAGGGTCGCGACCGCTGCGTTGATGATCGTGGTCAGCGTGAACAGCGAGCCGATGATCGTGATCGCGCCCATGGTCGAGCACGCCCGCGGTGGGCAGGTGCAGCTTCGGATGCAGTCGACCGAACACCGGCAGGAACACCTTGTCGCGGGCCGCCTCGAACGGAACGCGGGACCCGCCGAGCAGGCCGGCGAACACCGAACCGATGGCCGCCACGACGATCAGGACGGTGATCGCCCGTGCGGTGCCGGATCCCCAGGCCTGCTCGAGCACGCGTGGAGGCGACGGACGTGGCATTCTTCAACTCGTCCAAGCGGAATCGAGCCCAGCACGCCGATCTGCAGCAGGAAGTACAGGCTCATGATGCCGAGGATCGAGAAGACGATGGAGCGCGGGATGGTGCGGCCCGGGTCGCGCACCTCACCACCGAGGTAGGCGGTGGTGTTGTAGCCGAGATAGTCGTAGATCGCGATGATCAGGCCCGCGCCGAGGCCGGCCCAGAACGTGCCGCCGCTGAAGCTGAACGCGCCGGGGGTGAAGGCGAAGGCCTGTGCGCCGCTGAAGTGCGAGAAGGCGGCGACGATCGTGCTGAGCACCGCGGCCAGCATGACGACGAACAGCACGGTGGTGAGGTTGCCGATCTGGCCGATCTTGCGGAACAGCGCCACCATGATCACCAGGACGATGGCGATTCCGATGATCTTGCCCAGCGCGGTGTTCCCGGAGTCGGTGGTCACGCCAGGAACCAGGTAGCCGAGGTACTGGATGAGGCCGATGATGCCGGTCGACATGATCAGCGGGATGAAAAGCACTGCGCTCCAGACGAATAGGAACGGCATCAGCCGCCCGGTGCGGTACTGGAAGGCTTCGCGCAGGTAGATGTACGTGCCGCCGGCGCCGGGCATGGCGGCGCCGAGTTCGGCCCAGATGAGGCCGTCGGCGAGCGCGAGGATGGCGCCGATGATCCAGCCGAACATCGCTTCCGGGCCGCCGATCGTGGCGACCATGGCGGGGATCGTGACGAACGGGCCGATGCCGCACATCTGGGTCATGTTGATCGCGGTCGCCTGCAGCGGACCGATCCTGCGTTCGAGTGCGGGCTGCGGGGACACCGCGGCCCGGACTGTCCGGGGTCTGACGGATGGTGAGCTCACGATGCACCTCCGTGACTTTTTGTTTGTTAGGAAAGTTTCTTAACATACAATCTGGCGGGTGTGGAAGAGTTGCCTGTAAATTTCGCTGCCGACGGGAACGGAGACGGACACGGTGGTGGGCCAGGCTGCGCCGCAAGCGGGAACGCCGGCGAGCATGCGCGCGCTGAACCAGCGGCTGGTGCTGAACCGGCTGCGGGAGCATGGCGAGGCGACCGCGTCCCGAGATCGCCGGTCGACACCGGCCTCTCGAAACCGACGGTCGGGCAAGCGCTTCTGGATCTGGAGCAGCATGGTCTGGTGCGTGCGATGCGGCCGGAGGGCGGCTCGTCCCGGCCGGGCCGCGGTCATCTACCGCACCGCTCCGGACGCGGGCCACATCGTCGGCGTCGACGTCGGCCGGCGCGTGATCCACGTCGCGGTCGCGGACCTGGACGGGACCGTAGTCGCCCGCGTCGAACAGCCGAACCGCAGCCGCTCGGGGGCCATGTTGGTGCGACACCGTCGCGGAATCCGTCGACCGTGCGGTCGCGGAGGCCGGGCTTGCGCCGCGACGACATCGTGGTCACCGTCCTCGGGACGCCGGGCATCCCGGACGCGGCCACGCGGCACGGTGCACCGGGCGCCGAATCTGCCCGGCTGGGAACGGCGCGGCCTGCTGCACGAGCTGTCTCGACACTGCTGGAGTCGGACGGCTCGACGGTGATCGTGGAGAACGACGCCAATCTGTGCGCGGTCGGTGAGCACGCGCGGGGCGCAGCGCAGGGCGTCGACGTGGTGGCGTGCCTGACCGTCGGCACCGGCATCGGAATGGGAATCTTGGTCAATGGCAAGCTCTTTCGCGGCGCGCACGGCGCGGCCGGGGAGATCGCGGACCTGCCCTACGGCCGGGTCCCGGCGGGCGTGGCGGCGCACCGGCCGGGTCCGGTGGAGGTCGTGGCGGCGGCCGACGGCGGTCGTGTCGGCGGCCCACGAAGCCGGGCTGAGCGCTGCATCGACGGCGAAGGCCGTCTTCGACTCGGCTCGCGACGGCGACGAACGCGCGTTGCGGGTGGTCGCGGATGAGGCGTCGAAGCTTGCGCACGTCGTCTCGGTGGTGACCGCCGTGCTCGACCCCGGGCTGATCGTGCTGGCCGGGCGGTATCGGCCGCAACGCCGACCTGCTTGCCGGCCCGATGCACCGAGAGCTCGCCGAGACGATTCCGGTGGTTCCCGACATCGTCGGGGGGCACCTGGGCGACGACGCCGTCCTCGTCGGCGCGATCGCCACGGCCATGGACACGGCGTGGGATCTGGTCTTCGAGCGCCGCGTCCTGGGCCGCGCCGCAAGCGAGGCGTAATCCGGCCTTGAACCTGTTGTGTCAACCGAATGCCGTCCGTACGACAGAAAGTGATCGATGGAAGTCATCATCAGAGCAGCACGAACAGGAGTGCGGCGTGACTGTCGCCGACATCGTCGACCAGGCCGTACGCGCGGGCGCGACGACGCTGGGCCTGGCGACGGGCTCGTCGCCGCTGTCGGTCTATCGGGAGCTGATTCGCAGGCATCGGGAGGAAGGCCTCAGCGTTCAGCGAGTACAGGCATTTCTGTTCGACGAGTACGTCGGTTGCCGCCGGGCCATCCGCAGTCGTATGCGCATGTCATCCGGGCGGAGTTCACCGACCACTCGACATCGACTCCGCGCGCGTGCACGGTCCCGGACGGGTGTCGCCGACGACATCTTCGCTGCCGCAGAGGATTACGACGCCTTCATCACCGACGGCGGGCCCCGTCGACGTTCAGCTGCTGGGCATCGGCGGCAACGGGCACATCGGGTTCAACGAGCCGGGCTCGTCGCTGGGGTCACGCACGCGGGTCAAGACGCTGACGGAGCAGACCCGGCAGGACAATGCCCGGTTCTTCAACGAGCGTCGACGAGGTGCCGCGTCATGTCATCACCCAGGGACTGGGCACGATCAGCGCCGCCCGGCACCTGGTGCTCATCGCGACGGGGGCGCACAAGGCGGAGGCGGTTGCCGCGGCCGTCGAGGGGCCGCTTACCGCCAGCTGCCCGGCCTCGGTGCTGCAGTTGCATCCGCACGTCACGGTCGTCGTCGACGAGGCGGCGGCGACGCGACTCGACAACGCCGACTTCTATCGGTACGCGCTGAAGCACCGGCCGCCGCAGCAAAGCTACTGAACGCGTCAGTCCTCGAGAGCGCGGCCCACGATCAGCGGAACCGGTTCGCCCACCACCTCGTCGTCTTTGTCGTCGTAGTAGAACTTCGACAGCAGGAGGCTCGACGCGCTTCGCGGCTGACCTCAGCCTGTGTGGGCGCTAAGTTTCTGCGAAGAAAGCGCTTCACCAATGTGAACGTCACCTGAATGTCGGTGCGGAAACGGCTGGAATGCAGGCAGTTTCGAAGCTGCCGCACAGGTGGATGTCAGTGACGCCGATAAACTGACATCGACGGTTGAGCCCACAGCCCGGATGCGGATGGTGCGGATGACCGGTCCCACCAGCGCATCAATCTGGAGTGACTTCAACAGATCGGTGCCGACACATGATCGCCCTGCCCGTACAGCCCCGCACCCCCTTCGGCTATGTCATCGCCTGCCATGGTGCAGTCATCCGAGCCCAACTCAGCGGTGTCGCGACCTTGGTCAGCGTCACCGGTGGCCGCACCACCCAATGGGATGACGTGGTGGTAGCCCACCTGCGCCGATTCACCAAACTGGACCGCCCGCTGATCCTCGATGTGAGCGGCGCGGACGGCGCACAGCGTGGACTGCTCCGCAACCTGGTCTCGACGGTTGAAAGAGGTTGCGACGCAAAGGGTAACCCGCTGGTGCTGGTGGCCGAGCCGGTGCAGCGACGCGTCCTCGACATTCGAGACCGGACACTCATCACATCTTCTGTCGGGGAGGCGCTGCAACGCATCGCGGGCTTGGTCCGAACAGGCCGTAATCGGGCGATGATCGCGCCGTATATCGGGTAGCCGCACCGCGTCGAGAAGGGGACGAATCCTGGGAGTTCGCTGTACGGGAATAAAATCAGCCGCGCCGAAGTTGCAGCCCCGCGTGCCCAGCCCCGTCCAAATCTGCAATCGTCCGCGTGCGGCGTGGCGTCGCCGAACGGACCCGACAGTCATCCACAGGCACGGCTGATGCGCCAGGGACCCCTCGCCGGAAGGTATCCGGCAGTGGCCGCCATGGTCACTTTTGCATTGATTCCCTATCTAGCTCTGTCGGCCGCGCTCGACCCGCTGGTGCCCGTGATCTCCGCGGATCTGCACATGTCCGCGCAGACGATGAGCCTGAGCTCCGGTCTGGGCAACGCGGCCTACGCGGTGGGTACGGTCCTCGCGGTCCAGTTCGCCCAGCACCTGCCGCAGCGCAGGATGATGCTCGGCTACGCGGTGCTGTTGGTCGTGGGCTCGGTGCTTGCCGCGGCAGCGCAGAACGCGGGCATGTTCGTCGGCGGGCACGTGCTGCAGGGGTTGGCGACGAGCATGCTGTTGATCGCCGCCGCGCCGCCGCTGACCATCGGGTTTCCCAGGGACAAACTCCGCAACACCGCGGTGATCATGAACATGTGCGTCTTCGGGGCGGTCGCGCTCGGGCCGTTCATCGGAGGTGTGCAGGCGGAGGCGCATGCCTGGCGGCCACTGTTCTGGATCGTCGCCGGGATCGCGCTGGTGGCGCTGATCCTCGCGACGCTGACGTTTGACGACGCCCCGCCCGCCGATCTCGACGCGCCCCGTGACCTGTGGGCCATCGGATTGGCGCTGGTCGGGTGTACCGCCGCCTTCGTCGGCGCGGCGCAGCTCACCAGCCACAGCTTCGGAGACGCGGCGGCCACCGCGCCCATGCTCGGCGGGCTGGCGCTGATCGTGGTGCTCATCATTTACCAGTTCAGGGCCCGGCGTCCGCTGCTGACCATCCGCACGATGATGACCAGCGCGATCCCCGTCGCCGGGGTTGGCGTGGCGCTGTTCGCGGCGGCCGCGTCCGTCGCGGCGACGGCACTGACGGCCGACGTGCTACTGCAGAGCTACAGCCCGGTCCAGGTCGGACTGCTCATCTCCCCGAACTGGGTGGCGCCGTCGTGATGGCCTTCGTGTTCGGATTCGTCATCTCGCGCCGCGCGATGCACTACCTGCCGCTGGCCGGCATGGCGCTGCTGGCGGCCGGCATCGTCGTGTTCTGGTTCGCCCTGCCGGCGAACCAGCCGCTGGCGTTGGTCGGCTCGGCATTGACCGGGCTGGCGTTGGGAGCCACGGTCGCGCCGGCACTGTTCGTCGCGGGCTTCTCGCTGGAGTCGGGCAGCCTGCAGCGGGTGTTCGCGATCATCGAGCTGCTGCGGGCGGTGGCCGCGTTCATGGTCGCGCCGATCCTGGCCCATATCGCCGATGCGTTGCCCGGTGACCTCAATGCGGGCACGGGCATCACCCTGTGGATCGGCTTCGGGCTGGCGGTCGGCGGCGCCATCTTCGGGGTGGCGATCTACGCGCTCAGCGGAGCGCGACCACAAAAACCCGACCTCGACGAGTTCCTCGACGGGGATTCCCCTGCCTGGTACTCCCCGCCCCTGCTGGCGCGGATCCGGCCGGGCCTGCCCACGCGGGTGGCCGCGATCGATCATGCTGAAGTGATGACGATGCCGGCCCACGAACTTCAGCCGATGTCCGCCGGACCGGTGGTGTTCGCGTACGACGGGTCCGAACGCGCGGCGTGTGCGATCAGACAAGCGGCGGCCCAGCTGGCGCCAGGGCGATACGCGGTGGTGGTCTGCGTGTGGCAGCCCGTGGACGTCGGCTTCACGCCGATCGACGCGAAGCACTTCGACGCCGACAAGGCCGGCGAGGTGCGGCAGGCGGCCGAGCGCACCGCCGCCCACGGTGCGTCGCTGGCCGTTGACGCCGGATTCCGGGCGGAGTGCATGGCGGTGGAGGCGGCGCCGACGTGGAAGGGCATCGTCGCGGCCGCCGACGAACGCGACGCCAGCCTGATCGTGCTCGGACCGCACCGCCGCAGCGGGCTGCTCGGGCACCTGCAGGGCAGCGTGGCGGCCGCAGTGATCGCGCACTCCACGATCCCCGTGATGGTCATTCCCGAGCGATCGACAACCGCTGAGCCCGCAGCGTCGATGGCGCCTGCCCGCGAGGCTTCATCGCGGTAGCGTGGCCGCTGTGCCGCGATCCTTCGATATCTCGGCCGAATCCCCGGCCGACGCCGGCCAAGTCCATTCGGCGTTCAGCGACGAGGGCTACTGGCTCGCGCGGTTCGCCGACTCCGCCGACGAGGTCGCCGCGCTCGACTCGCTGATCGTCGATGCCGACGGCACCGTGACTGTCGTCTTCACTCAAGGCGTGCGCCGGGAACAGCTGCCCGGACTCGTCAGCCGGGTGCCCGGGTTGGTCGCTCTGTTCAATCGCGGTGGGGTGAAGGCTGTGCGCACCGAGACCTGGCGCAGGATCGGCAGCGACCGGTTGGGCGCCGAGGTCAGCGTCGCGGTGCCTGGGGCGCCGATATCGTTGGCGGGCCAGGTGATGCTGACCCCGTCGCCGACCGGCTCGTGGGTGCGGTTCAGCGGGACCGTGGACGTCAAGGTGCCCTTGGTCGGCGGCAGGATCGAAGGCATCATCGGCGACGGTCTGAGCAACTTGGTCGTCGAAGAACAGCGCTTCACCGCGGCGTGGATCGCGGACAACGCGTGACGGCCTGATCCCCGTCGTCCTCGGTGGTTGGTGAGGTCGTAGCCGACTAGCCCGACTGGGCGGGAGTGAACTTGACGGCGGCCATGTGTTCGCGGTTGGCGGCCTCGGTGAACTCTTCGAGGGTGGGGACGCGCTGGTCGCGGAACTTCAGGCCCATCATGGTCTGGGCGCGCTTGACGCCGCCGTGGTTCTGGGCGCAGCGATGGGAGAGGTCGGCGACGACGGCAGGGTCGGTGATGAGCTCGCCCATCATCGCGGTGGTTTTGCCGTTGTGGACGACCTCCGCAGGGCCTCCGCCCGGAAATTGTTCTTCCAGGGCGCGCTCGTCAACGCGTAGATCGCACCGTCGATCAGATGCGCGCTCAACGGAATTGAGTACCGGTTACCGGTCTTCCGGCCGGTCACATTGACGACCATCATCTGCTTGCGCAGTGGTCCGGCCAGGGGAGTGCCCAGCAGGAAGCCCACGAGGGGATTGACGGCGCGGAGAAGCGCGGCCGGCGGATGAGAAATCGTGACCGCGTAGGACTGATTTGTCATGTCCCTCACGGTAGCCAATGGCGGCTCACTTGGGCGGAATCACGCATTTTGCCGGGTGCCATGCGTATTCGATATCGGATCGCACCCAGAAATTCGGGTAGTGCACCACTCATTACTGACCCGATGACAGCGCATAGCTTGGGCGTATCAGGAAAAGCGAAGGGGGCGCCATGGTTGAACCGAATTGTCCGCGTGATGGTTGACCGCGAAGGCAACGCAAACTAATCGAATTGCCCGCCGAGACGCGACACCGGGATTTCCCGCGTTCATTGTCGCGCTGGGAATAGCGACCAAACCCGCAGGAAGAGCGACGATTTCACCGTATTGGCGAATCGGCGCAGATCTCATCTAGAAAGGTGCAACCATGAAGAAGATCCTCTTCACCTCACTCATATCGGGCGCGTTGGCATCCGCTGCATTCGGACTGGCCGGCACCGCGTCGGCCGCTCCGTCCGGCCCATCGCCGGTCGACGGCACCATCAGTCAACTGCAGGCGCAGGGCTTCAACGTCATCGTCAGCCGGGTCGACCGCGATGCGGTACATCAGTGCACGCTGAACACGGTTCGTCCCGGCCAGACGTTCGTTCGCACCGACTCCGGAGTGCCCGGAGCCGACGACGACATCGTCGAAACGGTGACCAACAAAACCGTCTACGTCGACGTCACCTGCTGAGGACACGCGGGGGCGGAACTTGCGGGCCCCGATCGCCAACCTCTCAGCGACAAAGTCGATGCAGCGCAGGGTAATTGGTGGGGTGGAGGCGCTATCTCACGTTGGGCCGCGGCGGATGCACGGGCGATCTCGGTCAGATCGTCGCGGACAGCGTGAACCTGCTGCGATCCGGGCTCGCGCCGCTCGTCTGAATTAGCCGGATGATCAGAACCCGAAACCAACCCCCAGGTCGAGTCTGACGTTGACGCGCGGCTGGTCGTAGTCGTTGGTGGCGTTCGGATTGCCGACGCAGTGGTCCGTCTCCACGCCGTCGACCACCGTGCTGGTGCACGTCGCGATGGGTTCGGCCAGCGCGCTCGGTGCGGCGGCCAAGGCAAGCACGCCGGCCACGCCCATCGCCACACAAACCCGGCCGATCGATCGCATGCCTCCACGATCCCAGCAGCATGACGCCGCGGCAAGGAATTCGACAACGGACATCGACGTAGGCGCCAGGCATTGAGTGTCCACCTCTGAGCGACAGTGTCGCTGAGAGCGAAAGTGTCGCTCGGAGGTGGACAACCCGACCCCGATGCGGGCGCCCAACCGGGCAGACAACAATCGCGGGTGTGAGCGACCATCTCGATCGGGCTGTACATCTATCTGTCGGCGCCGAAGGGCTCGCTGCTGTGGCTGATATTGGCGGTCGGGGTGGCGCTGGTGGGGCAGAAGGTGGGCGGCGTAATCCTGTCGCCGACGCACTCGGGTGCCGTGGGCGCGTTTCTCGTGGTGCCGTTCGAGATGCTGGGGGCGCGGGTCAAGACGTCCCCGCCGGCGAGGGTGACATCACGACGCTGGGCACGGCCGTCGCCGCGATCTTCTCGATCGCCCTGGGCACGCTGATCGGTTTCAGCGTCTACGCGACGATCAACACCAGGCGCAGCCGCTGCTCGGTCAGAACCAGGCCGCGAAGTCGCGCTTGGCGATCATGCAGTGCACACCCTTGACCGCATCCACCACCTGGCTGACCTCGAAGTCGGCGGCAGCCGAAAGGTAGGCCATGACAACGGGTTCGGGAATGGCGAAGCGCTGAGACAGGAACGCGATGGCATTTCGGACGGCCTTGCGCATGGCCTCGTCGAGGTCGACGTCCATGCCGGTGGGAATCCAGTGCGACGTCGTTTCGATCATCGGCGACGTCAGCGGACCCATGGCCTCGATGCGTTCGTCGGTGTGAAGCACGGTGAGGCGAAGCGTGGCGCGCAGCGGTGCCTCGAGTGCCGTCAGCGCGACCTCGCCGTTGCCCTGTGCGAAGTGCGGGTCGCCGACGTAGAACAGCGCCCCGTCGACCTGCACCGGCAGGAACACCGTGGCGCCCGCCACGGCGTGTTTGACGTCCATGTTGCCGCCGTGGTCGCCCGGTGGCACCGACGGGACGGGCTCGCCGGTGTCGCGTGCCACCCCCATCACGCCCAGGAACGGGGCCAGCGGAAACTGCAGGAACCGTTCTGCAACAGCGATTCTCGCGTGGCTACCCGACGGATCGACTTCGCAGAAGTGGCTGAACATCATCCCGTCGGCCGGCAATTCCTCGGGCAGCGCCCCGAATCCGTGCCTCATGCTGATGAAGCCGTACGGCGCGCGCTTCCTCAGCACCATCACGTCGATGCGCAGTACGTCACCGGCGCGGGCCTGGTTCACCGCGATCGGCCCGGTCACCACGTGAGGTCCGTCATCGATCTCGTGCTGGGGGCCGTCTGCGGCGATGGCGATCATGTCGCCGAGCACCTCGGCCTCGCGCACACCGAATTCGGCGAGAAACCCGACCGGGTCGCGGCCCTGATCCTCGAGGATGCCTTCGTGGCTGACGGTGTCGACGGTGATCGTGTCGCCGCTGTCGATCTCCATCACGGGTGAGGTGGCGGCGTTGGGCAGCCAGCCCCACTGCACCTCGTCGGGCCGCGACGGCAGGTAGTGCCGGCCGGGCAGCGGCCCTGTCCCAGACTGCAGGACGGTGCGGGCCGACGTGGCCGATGAAACAGGTGGCATGGGTGTACTCCTTCTAGACTTCCGCCGCGCGCATCGCGTTCATGAAGCGTCGGGTGATTTCGTGTGTGGGCGAACCGATCACCTCGGCGGCCGGTCCTTCTTCGACGATGTTGCCGTCGGCCATGAACACCACTCGGTCGGCGATCTCGTTGGCGAAGCCGAGCTGGTGGGTGGCGATGACCATCGTCAGGCCCTGCCGGTAGGCGAGGACGCGGATGACGTCGAGCACGCCGGCGATGAGTTCGGGATCCAGCGCGCTGGTGGGCTCGTCGAGCAGCAGCACCCGGGGGTTGAGCGCCAATGCCCGGGCGATGCCGACCCGCTGCTGCTGACCGCCCGAGAGCTGCCGCGGCAATGCCTCCGCCCGTTGTGCCATACCGACTTTCGCCAGCAAGGCGTCGGCGGCCGCCTCCGCTTGCGGCCTGGGGGTGCCGGTCCAGTTCAGCGGTCCGGCGACATTGGCCCGCGCCGACAGGTGGCTGAACAGGTTGAAATGCTGGAAGACCATCCCGATGCCGAGCCGCTGGCGCTGTTCGGCGGCCTGGCGTGCCGGCAGCCGACGTCCGCTCTCGTCGAAGCCGATCCGGGCGTCGGCCACCGTGATGGTTCCCGCGTCGACGTCCTCGAGCCCGTTGATCATCTGCAGCAGCGTGCTCTTGCCGGAACCGCTGGGCCCCAACAGGGCGACCACCTCGCCCGACCGGATGCTCAGGTCCACACCGGCGAAGATGGGGTGCTCGCCGTAGGACTTGTGCACCCCGGTCAGACGGATCAGCTCGGAGCCGATGCTGCGAGGCGGGCCGTCCGGCGCCAAATCGGGTGGGGTGTCGGCGGGTGGCTCGACCGGTGCGGGCTGGCTGCGCGGCGTCGGCACCAACCGCGACAGCGCCGATCGACGCTGGCGGCGGTCGAGGTTGAGTGTGTCCTCCAACAGCAGCTGCACCACCGTCAGCACACCGGTCAACGCAAGATACATCACGCCGGTGGCGAAGTAGACGGAGAAATAGTCAAACGTCGCCGACGTCAACTGCTGTGTGCGCAAGGTCAATTCGGGCACCGCGATGATCGAGGCCAACGCGGAGTTCTTCATCGTCGCGATGGCCTCGTTGCCGAGTGCGGGCACAGATATCCGGGCCACCTGTGGCACGACGACACGCATCGCCACCACCTTGGGTACCAACCCCAGCGCTCGCGCGGCCGCCAGTTGGCCGGGGTCGACGCCGCGCACCCCGGAGCGGAAGATCTCGGCGAAGAACGCCGCCTCGTTCATCGCCAGTGCGACCGAGGCGGCCATCAGGGGCGGAAAGGAAATCCCCACGTGGGGCAGCGCGGTGAACACGAAGACCATCTGCAGGATCAGCGGGGTGCCCCGGTAGATCACCACGTAGGCGCGGGCAACCACGGTGAGCGGCTTGAATCGGGTCAGCTGAGCCAGGGCGAGCACCAACCCCAGCAGCAGACCCCCGGCGAAGCCGTACAGGGTCAGCTGCAAGGTGAAGACGATGCCGTCGAGCAGCCAGCCGGTCGTCAGGTAGTGCGCGAACTTGTCCATCAGTCGGCGCTGAGCACGGTGGGCTGCGCCACCGCGTTCTCGTCGAGCTGCCACTTGCCGGCGAGCTTGGTCTGCAGGCCGGCGGACTGGATCTCGGTCACGGCGCCGACGACGGCGTCGCGCAGGCCGCGATTGCCCTTCGGCACACCGACGCCGATCGTGTAGTCGAGCATCACGGTGTCCGCCGACGCCAGATCACTGGGATGTTGGGCGATGTAGCGCTTAACGGTGTTGATGTCGTTCATGTACGCGTCGGCCCCGGCCGGCGAGGATCGCCTGCACGCAGTCGGAGCTGTTGTCGAACAGGCTGGTGGTCGGGCCGGGCTTGCCCTGGGCATCGCATGTGGAGCCGACCGCCTCGACCAGCGGCACCTCGACGTAGCCCTTGTTCAACGCCACCGTCAGGCCGCACAGCGACGGGTCGATGCCGGTGATCTTCTTCGGATTGCCGGACTTGACCAGGATGCCGTCGAAAACCTTTGAGTAGCTGACGAAGTCCACGCCACCCCGGGCGCGTTCCTTCGTCGCGTACAGGTTCGACAGGATCCAGTCGGCACGCCCGCTGGCCACGGTCGGGACCAGTTCGGAGAAGCCGACGGGCACATAGCCCACCGAGAATCCCAGACAGGCGCCGATCGCGTTGCCCAGGTCGATGTCGAAACCCTGGTACTTGCCGGGGTCGTCGGGATCGACGGTCTCGTAGCCGGGCGTGTAGGGATTGATCGCGTTGCGCATCGTCCTGCCGGCCAGCTCGGGGTGATCCTGCCGAAGCTTGGTGCATGCGGGTGAGTTGGCGATGTCGGCGTAGTCGCCGCCCGAGGCGGGCCGTGCACTGTCGCTGTCCGTCGAGCATCCGGCCAGGGCGGCGACGGCGCAGAGCGCGGCTCCGAGTGTCCGCACGGCTCGTGAAGTCATAAACCCGATTCCTCCTGATTGGCCGGATGGTCCGACCAAGTGACTCCCGCGACGTTAGGGTCCGAGCGCGCATTGCGACATCCGAGATCAGTTGGTTTACCAAGCTTTTACGTGGGTCCGGCTGCCGTTTACATGGCGTAATCGCGCCGACTCGGCCGGACCGTCTGACTATGATGTGCCGATGACCGAGCTGCCGGTACCGCGTCGTGGACAGAACATGTCCGTGGTGCTTGCGGCGCACTTCGAGCGGCTCATCGCTACCGACAAACTGGCCCCCGGCTCGCGGCTGCCGTCTGAACGGGAGTTGGCCGAGACCTTCGACGTGTCGCGCTCGACTCTTCGTGAGGCCATGCACGAGCTGGAGGGCAAAAGGCTGATCGAGCGCCGGCCAGGGCGTGGCACGACTGTTCTTGCGGTGCAGGGCAATTCTGAGGACTTTCGCAGTCTGGGCGCCCAGGATGCCTCGGCGGTTCACGCCGCTGAGTTGCGGGAGATCATCGAGCCGTCGATCGCCGCGCTGGCCGCCGGCCGGGCCACCGCCTCGAACCTTTTGCAGCTCAGCGACGTGCTGGACAGATCGCATGAGAACCTGCTGCAGTCCGAGTCGCTGCGGTTGGATGTCGAGTTTCACACGTTGCTGGCGCGCGCGGCACAAAATCCGCTGCTCGAGTCGCTGCAGGCGAGGAGCAGCGAATGGACTCACGACGTGCGGCAGTATTCGCATGCCACCCGCGTCGGCCGGCGGATCTCGACGCGTGGTCACCACCGCATCTATGAGGCCGTCCGCGATCACGATCCCGTGGCCGCCCAGGCGGCGATGATGCTTCACCTCGAAGAGGTCAAGGAGCTCATCGCCAAGGCGACCGAGAGGCGCGCCCAAGGACAATAAGCCCGATGAGCGTCTAAGTCATCTGCGAACGCATCGCCTCGAAGGTCGGTTCCCGGTCCCGCTCGATGTGCGCGTAGGCGACCGACTCGGCGACCCGCTCGTTGGCTGACGCGATGGCGTCGCGCAGCAGCACGTGATCGTGAAACGCCTCATCGACCGGTAACCCGGATGTCAGGTAGAACAGCCACGTGATCCGCCCAGAGATGGCACCCATCAGCCGGATCATCAATTCGTTGGTGGACGTCGCTACTACGGTCTCGTGAAATGTCGTGCTGCCCTGGGCAATTGCGTAGGCGTCGCCCGCTTCGACTACCCGCTGCGCCTCGGCCAGGGCATGGTTCAGCGGATCCATCGACCCACCCCGCCCGACCTGCCGCGCGGCGTAGCGGGCCGCGCCGACCTCCAGGGACAGCCTGGCGTCGAACAGATCGTCGATCGCCTTCTCGTCCCAACGGGCGACTACCGCTCCGCGCCGCGGGTAGGAATGCACGAAGCCGTCACGCTCCAGCCACGGCACAGCCTCGCGCAGCGGTACCCGCGATACGTCCACTTCCTCCCGATGCGTTGCTCGGGCAACCGACTGCCCTGTGGATACTGGCCCAGGATGATCCGCTCCCGCACCGTGCAGTAGATGCGCCGCGACAACGACAACCGCGAACGCGGCGGCCTCGGAACCGTTCAGTGACCCGCTCAACCCGCGATACCGAGCAGCGAGAAGTTCAACTCGTTGGCGCCGATGTTCTGACTCTCCGGCACCTGGGCGAGCCACTTCTGTGCCACCACCCAGTTCTGGTTGTACGACAGGTTCAGGAAGTACCCCGTCTGTCCGTACAGATCTCCGGCCTTGACATAGGTGGCCGTATCACCGGTGCGCAGGCCGTCATCGAGCAGCGTATTGACTTCCTTTGACTCGCAACCGAAATAGTTGATGCCACCGGCAGCGTCCCAGAACACATGTCCCCACATGTACGGGTCACCGCCGTCGGGACCGTTGTTGCCGTCGATGAATGCATCCGGACCAGTGGGCGGGTTGTTGATCCAGCCGAACACCGTCGACGTGTCGTAACCCTGCGCCGAGGCGTTGAGCCCGACGGTCTGCAGGTTGGCCACCACGATATTGGCCATGGATTGGGCGTTGACATTGCCGTTCGCGTACCCGATCACCAGATTCTTGTTCGCGCCGGCAGGCAACGCGCCGACGTAGGCCTTCAGTGCACCGGCATCGTAGGAGATCGCCTGGTGGTCACCGCCGCCCGGAATCATGCCCTTGGCGTACATGGTCGTGGCGACCTCGGATCGCTTGCCCAGCACCTGACTCACCAATTTCTGCTGGTCGATCGACTTGAGGAACGCGACGCGGGCGTCGGCATTCTTGAAGAACTCGTGACTCGGGTTCACCGTCACCAACGCGCCCTGCAGTGTCGGCAGAAAGTAGTTGGAGACGCCGTCCTTGGTGGCGTACTTCTCCAGACTCGACGACGGCAGCGCGGCAGCGATCATGTCGACCGTGCCGTTGTCGAACGCCAGCTCCAGCGCGGACTCATCGGTGTAGACGGGCAGTTCGACCTTCTTGAACGGCGATTTCGGTCCCCAATAGCCGTCGTACTGCGTCAAGTCATACTTCACCCCGGTCTGCGCGGTGGTCAACATGTAGGGTCCGGTGCCCAGATCGTGTGAGGACAAATAGGTTTGGGCGTCGTCGGAGCCGGCGTTGGACTTGAGGCCCTGCGGTGATTCCATCTTGGGGCCGAAAGGCGACGCGAGGTAGCTCAGGAATGCGGTGTTGGGCTGCTTCAGCGTGATTATCGCGGTGTAATCATCGGGCGTATCAACGCTTTTGACCACATCGACCATGTACGCCGCGCCACCTTTGACCGCGATCCGGCGCTTGAATGCGACATCGACGGCGGCCGACGTGAACGGCGTGCCGTCGTGGAACGTCACACCTTTGCGCAGGTGGAATGTATAGACGTCATGGGTGGGGTTCACCTCCCAGGACTCGGCCAGTCGTGGTGCGATCTCCACTGTGTCGGTGTTGTTCTTGTACTGCACCAGGCCCTCGTAGGTGTTGATCATGATGGCGGTGCCGTTGTTCGCGTAGTAGATATCGGGGTCAGGCGGCTGCCCGATGTCGCCGAGCAGCCCGACGGTCAGCGTGCCATCTGTCGGCGGTCCGGCCGCGCCTCCGTCTCCGCCGCCGGTCGAGCTCCTGGTGCCCGAACTGCAGGCGCTCAGGGCCAGAGTCAGCGCGGCGCAGACGGCGACGCCGCGTAGCAGTCGAGTGTGCATGACGTGCTCCTTCGCTTGATGGAACAAACTCTCATTCGGCGGTCACCCTCGGATCGGCGAGCGCCTGAAGCAGGTCGACGACGACGTTGGACACCACATAGACCGCCCCGAGCACGAGCGTGACGCCGGCGATCGCGGGGAAGTCCGCGACCGGGATGGAGGCGGCCAGATAGTTGCCGATACCGGGCCAGGAGAAGACCTGTTCGACGACGACCACCCCGGCGAACATGAACCCGAGCTGCAGCCCGCCCATCGAGAAAGCTGGCCCGATACCGTTGCGCACCACGTGATGTGCCACGACCTGGAACTCGGTCAGGCCCTTGGAGCGGGCGGTACGGACATAGTCGACGTCGAGCACGGCCTGCAGTGACGACCTGAACACCCGGCCGATCGCGACCGCGGGCGCGATGGACAACACCACCGCGGGGAGCGCCAGGTGCGCCAGCGCGTCGACAAACGCGTCGGTCTGGCCGTGCAGCAGGGTGTCGACCGCCTGCATGCCGAACGGCCCCGGGTCGTCGAAATCGCCGACGCCGCGGGCGGGTAACCATCCGAGCTGGCCGAAGAACACGATGATGCCGACGAGCGCAAGCAGGAACGGCGGTGCCGTGGCCAACAGCAGCAAAATCCCCCTGCCGAGCGCCGCGCCCGGCCACCGCAGTGCACCCGACAGCGCGTACCACGTTGCCAGCGCCAGGGCGATCAGAAAGGCGGTGGCAACGAGCTCCACGGTCGCGGGCAGGTAGGTGGCGATATCGGCGACCACCGGCTGGCGGGTCCGCAGCGACCGGCCCAGATCGCCGGTGAACAGACCGCCGAGGAAATGGAAGTATCGGGTGAAGAACGGGTCGTTCAAGCCGAGCCGCTGGCGCTCGGCGGCGACCATCTCCGGTGAGGCATTGGCCCCGACGTACGCGCGGGCCGGGTCTCCCGGCGAAATTGCTTGCAGCACAAAGATCAGCAGCGACAGCGTGAGCAGGATGACCACGGCCGCAGCGGCCCGGCGGGTCAGGAACGCCAGCATCGTCCTACCCCCGCACCGGAATCAGGTTGCGGATCGCGTCCCCGCCGAGGTTGGCGATCAGGCTCAGCGCAAGCACTGCGATGCCCGGGATTCCTGGCACCCACCACTGACTGAGCAGCTGGCTCAGCGCGCGGGCGGTGTCGGCGCCCAGCTCAGGCGCGGGTGCCTTCTGCCCGAGTCCCAGGAAGGACAGCGCGGCCAGCAACAGAACGACGTTGCCGATATCGAGGCTGGCGCTGACCACCGCGGTGGGAACCACCCCGGGCAGCAGGTGGTCGAGCAGGATCCGCGGCCGCGACACCTCGGCCAGCCGGGCGGACTCGACGTGAGGGCGGGCGGCCAGCGCCTTGACCTCTCCACGCACGATGCGCGCGTAGTACGGCCACCACACGATCGCGACCCCGATCAGCGTGTTCACCAGCCCGGAACCCAGCGCGGCGACGATGGCAATCGCCACCAGCGCCCCGGGCAGCGCGAGGAACAGATCGGTGATGCGCATCAGCAGCACCGAATCGACCCAGCCGCCGGTCGCGCCGGCGACCAGCCCGATGGTACCGCCGACGAGCAGCCCGCTGGCCACCACCACCAGCGCGGAGAGCCAGCTGACCTGGATGCCGATCAGCGTGCGCGACAACAGGTCCCGACCGATGCCATCGGTGCCGAGCAGATGTCCCGGACTCATCGGTGACAGGTTGATCGGACCGACCGGCTGAATCGGGTTGTACGGAGCCAACTCTCGGGCGAAAACGGCCAGTAGGGTGACCGCGACGAGCAGTCCGACCAAGGCCCACGCCGTGGGCCTGCTGAGCCGCCTGCTCCCGACCGATAGCGGGCGCAAACGCCCCCTTGGCACCAGAATCGCCGTCACGACGCCCCCACGATCTCGGGCACCGCAGCCAGCAGCGTGCGGGTGTAGTCCTCGGTTGGTGCGGCGATCACCTGTTCAGCGGGCCCGATTTCGACGATGCGTCCGGCCCGCATCACCGCGATGCGGTCGCCCATCAACCGGGCGACAGCCAAGTCGTGGGTGACGAACAGTACCGTCATCCCGATCCGATCCCGCAGATCCCTAATGAGCGCCAACACACTCTTGGCCAGTGAGGCATCCAGCGCGCTGGTGGGCTCATCGCACAGCAACACCGCGGGCGGGACCATGGTGGCCCGGGCCAGCGCGACGCGCTGACGCTGACCTCCGGAGAGCTCACCGGGCCGGGCGTCGGCGACCTCCGGCGGTAGGTCCACCGCGGCAAGTGCCGCCGCCACCCGTTCGCGGACCTCAGTACGACCGAGCGCGAGCGGACGCAACCGCTCCGCCAACGTCTTTCGGACGCTCATCCACGGAGTCAGCGACGAACCGGCATCCTGGAACACCATCTGTGGGCCGCCGGTCCCGGTCAGCGTGACCGACCCCGACGTCGGCTTCTCCAGTCCGGCGACGATGCGCAGCAGGGTCGACTTTCCCGAACCGCTCTCGCCGACAATTGCCAGCGACTCGTGCGGCGCAATGTCAAGGTCGACCCCGTCGACCGCGGCGATCTCGTGCGAGCTGCCGAAGATGCGGCCTCTGCGGCGCACGCTGAATGTGCGATGCAGGTTGCGGATGCGGACCGCCGGTTCGGCGTCGCTGGTGGTTCGCGCGAACCGTTCGTCACGGGGCATGGTGAGGCTCAGTCGCGACGCCAGCAGCGAACGGGTGTAGTCGTGCTCGGGGTTGCGGATCACGGTTGCGGCCGGGCCGATTTCGACGATCTCGCCGCGATGAAGAACGGCCAGCCGGTCGGCGATCTGGTCGGCGACGCCCAGATCGTGGGTGATCAGCAGGACCGAGCAGCCGAAGTCGTCGCGCAGCTCGCGCAGCAGGTCCAGCAGTTGTGCCTGCACGGTCACGTCGAGCGCGGTGGTGGGTTCGTCGGCGACGATGAGCGCGGGCCGGCCGGCCACCGCGATGGCCGCCATCACCCGCTGCCGCAGCCCGCCGGAGAGCTCGTGCGGGTACACCCGCAGGCGCAGCTGGGCGTCACGGACCCCGACGGTGTCCAGCAGCCGCACCGATTCGGTGTCGTCGTGGGTGCGTTCGCCGATCTGCCTGCCGATGCGCATCGTGGGATTCAGTGAGGTCATCGGATCCTGGAAGATCGCGCCGAGCAGGTCGCGGCGCACCTCCCGCAGCTCGGACTCTCTCGCGCGCAACATGTTCACCCCGCCGACGGTGACGGCGCCCTCGGTCTGTGGATGGGAGGCTTGGGGTAGAAGCCCGAGCAGGCTCAACGCGAGCACGCTCTTACCTGATCCGGATTCGCCGACCAGCCCGAGGATCTCGCCCGCTCCGATGCGCAGGTCGACACTCACGAGTACCTTGGTACGAATCCCGTTGCGCACCAGTGACAGCGAGAAGCCTTCTACGCTCGCCACCGGTTCGGTCACGGAGTCACCGCCACCGTCGGCGGGAACAGCTTGGGCGAATCCAGGACAGCCCGGTGGATTTCGCGCGGCGTCGTCAGCCACACTCCCTCAGCGGCGGCAATACCCTCGAGCGCGCGGCGCACCGCGCGCAGCCGGAACGGCACCCCGGTGATGAACGAGTGCAGCACGACGCTCATCACCAGCGGCTGTGGAGTCGACGCGAGTTCGGAGAATTCGTCGACGATCATGTCGGCGAATTCGTGGGCGGAGGCCTGCCTGCCGATCATCGTCGACGAGTCGTTGATTTCCACGTTGTACGGAATGGCCAGCAGCGGACCGGATTCCGTGGGTAACCAGACCGGCTGGTCATCCAGCCGCAGGTCGAGGAGGTAGCGGTACCCGGTTTCGACCAGCAGCCCCAGCGTGGCCGGGCTGTGACTGAGCCAGGGGCTCGACCAGCCGCCCGGTGGCGCGCCCTCGTGCGCACGGATACGCTCGGCGACATCGCTGAGGTAGACGCGCTCGGCGTCGGGTGCCAGCTGCGACAGCGAATCCGAGTTCGACCGGCCGTGCCCAACCACCTCGGCGCCTGCCTGCCGGGCCGCTGCCAGCACGTCGGGGGCCTCGTCGTAGACGTCCGTGTTCAGCAGTACCGTAGGCGGGATGCCGAGGGCGCCAAGCATTTCGAAGATCCGGAAGGCGCCGACCCGATTGCCGTAGTCCCGCCACGCGGTGTTCACCAAGTCGGGGGCGGGCACACCGGGCAGCACGTCCTCGGTGTGGCCGTTGCCGAATCGGTAGGACTCGACGCCGACGCACACCACTATCGCCAGTCGCGCGCCGTTCGGCCAGGTGCCCGCGGAGCGGGCGGGCAGTGGTGTGTAGGCGTAGCGGGCGGGGTTCGTCATGGTGTCACCCAACGGCTGAATCCGACATCGGTTGCGGCGGCGCGGCGCACGAGGTGCTGATAGGCGGGGAACAGCTTGTCTGCACCGGCGCGGGCGGCGCGTAGCGCGGGCGCCTTGGCGGCGAACACCTCCCGTGCCTCGTCGAGCAGCGCCGCCTCGTCGACGGAGGTGACGTGGCCGTGTTCGGCGACCACCCGGCCCGCCACCATGGTCAACACGACATCGCGGCCGTCCTCGCAGTGCACCAATTGCTCCCGCAGATCGTTGAGCGGGGTGAAGGCGACGGCGTGCAGGTCGACCAGGGCCAGGTCGGCGAGCATGCCGGGCGCAATCGCCCCGAGGTCGTCGCGCCGGGTGGCGCTAGCACCGCCACGCCATAGCGCGTCCAGAATCTCTGCGGGTGTGGGCCATTCGTCGCTGTCGAGTCCGGAGATGTTGTGGATCAGGCCCGCGGTCTTGGCGACGGTCCAGACGTTGACCGAGTCGTCGCAGATCGCCTCGTCGGTGCCCAGCGCCACCGGGATGCCACGGTCGAGCAGAGCTCGCCAGGGCGCCACGCCGCTGCCGAGTCGCAGGTTGCTGACGGGGTTGTGCACGACGGTCGACCCCGCTTCGGCGATCGCATCGAGGTCAACGTCGTCGACCCATACGGCGTGGATCACGTTGGTGTGCGGCTTGAGAAGGCCCGCGTCGGCGGTGAATTGAACGAGCGACCGGCCGGCGAAACGCGGCTGCTCGGTGATCAGGGTGCGCTGCGTCTTGGTCTCCAGCATGTGCGCGTAAAGCGGGAGGCCATAACGCTCGGCGAGGTCATCCAGCGCGGCGAAGTAGTCCAAGCTGACGCGTTGCGGCGCGGAGATCGACACGGCCGCACGGATGCGGTCGTCGGCGGCGCCATGCCAGGTGCCGATCAGGTGATCGTAGGCGTCGAGCAGCACTTCGGCGTCCGCGGGTGCGGGTAGGTGGAAGGCGGCGGGTTCGTCGAGTTCCGTTGTGAAAGGGAGTTTTTCGGCCTCGGTCAGCTCCGGCTGGTCAAGTGCGAGAAAGGCCCGGATTCCGCTGTCGCGGTAGGCGGAGGCCACCGCGTCGATGATCTGCGGGTCGGGGTATGGCATCAGGAAGGCGTCGTCCTGCACGGTGGTGATGCCGCGCTGCAGCATCTCGATGGCACCGAGCATGGTGCGCAGATAGGCCTCGCGCGGGGTTGGGATCAGCGCCGGGTCTGCGGGTGACTCATAGAGCATGAACAGCTCCAGCGGCAGGCTGCGCACCGCGCCCTTGAGATGGTTGGCCGGCGAATGGAAGTGGGCGTTGATCAGCCCGGGCACCAGCAGGTGCCGGCCGTGGCCCTCGACGATGCGGACACCTGCCGCGGCCAGGCGTGCACCGATCGCGCTGACCCGGTTCCCCTCGACCAACACGTCGACGGGTCCAGTCCTCGCGTCGGGGGCGTCGGCGTCGTAGACGTACACCTGGCGAAACAGCACGGTCACGGCAACCTCACCGGGGCAAAGGTGTTGGCGCGCGAGGTGTTCAGGCCCATCGCGACCAGGCCGGCCGCGATCCCGACAGCCGCGGCGACGCCGTCGATGACGGGCATGTCCAGTTCTTTCGCCAACGGATCGACGAGCCCGGCCAGGCCCGCGCACCCCAGCACCACCGCCTCGGCGCGGCCGGCGCCGCGCGCGGCCCCGGCGAACGCATCGAGCAGATGGCCGGAACCGTTCGCCAGTCCGGCCACCGGAGCATCGACGGCCGTCACGCTGCACCGGTGTTCCAATCCAAGCGCGCGCACGACGCGCTCGCTGTGGGCGATGGTGCGGGCCGGCATGGTGATGACGACGAACCGGTGCGCCAGCAAGCACGCGGTCTGCAGTGCGGCTTCGGTCATCCCCACCACCGGGCAGGTGGCGACCTCGCGGGCCGCGTCGACGCCGGTGTCCCCGAAGCAGGCGACCACGAAGGCATCGGTGTCGGCCTGATGCACACGGACCTGATCGATGACGCCGACGGCGGCGACGGACTCCTCGGTGTGGCTTTCCACGCTCGCCACGCCGGTGGCGGGGCGCACGCCGATGACACGGACGCCGGGTCCCGCGACGGATTGCGCCGCCGCGGTGATGGTGGCCGTCAACTGTGCGGAGGTGTTCGGGTTGATCACGGTGATCCGGGTGGTCACGGCGCCACCCCCGACACGACCGCGGCCAGCAGTGCGTCAAGCCCGGGGGCACTCACCGCGATCCGCGCCGCCGATGCTCCCGCCCGGGCGGCGGCGTACGCGTCGCCGCTACGCAGATGCTCGGCGGCGAACGCCCCGCTGAACGTGTCCCCGGCGCCGGTGCTGTCCACCGGTTCGACGACATCGGCGGGCACGGCAGTGGGTTCGGGGCTTTCACGGGTCGCGACCAGACAGCCGGCCTCGGCAAGTTTGATCACCACCACCGTCGGCCCCAGCGCCAGCAACGCCGCTGCGGCGGAGTTCAGGTCGGAGGTTCGGGCCAGGGCGGCAGCTTCGATCTGGCTGGGCAGGAAGACATCACACGTGCCGACCGCGTCGAGCAGCGCGGACTCGTTTCCGGCGAGGTAGTCCTCCTGTGGATCGAAGTAGATCCTCGCCGAGCTGTGGCGCCGCAGCCACGCCGATAGTGCGAGTTGTGCGTGCAGTGCCATCCCGCACAGCAGGATCCCGGGCGCGGCCAGGGTCACGTCGGACAGGTCGGCGGGGTGCACCGAAAGCCTCTCGAAGTGCGCCTCGCCAAGCAACAGCTCCCAAACCCGGCCCCCTGCCGTGTCGTAGCGCACCACATTGCGCACCGTGGGCAGGTCACGACGGGGCAGCGAGGTCGGATCCGTTCCGGCCGAGCGGATCGCGCCGAGCAGATCGGCGGTGGCGTCGTTGCCGAGCGGGGCCAGGATGGTGGGTTCGCCTCCGGCCAGCTTGGCGCCCAGGGCCGCGAATAGTGCGTCCCCGCCGACGGATTCACTCCGTTTGCCCGCCGGGGACACCGCCTCGTCGATGGTGAGGTTGCCGATGCAGATCAAGTTGTCAGGCATGGGCGGTCGCCGCGGCATGGCAACTCAGGCCGAGGTGGTAGCCGACCAGCTGGGCGGGCAACACATACAGCAAGGGGGACAACGGTTCCGGTACCGGCGGCAACGTGATGAGCCTGCCGCCCAGGTCATCGAATGCGCGTTCACCTTCGGTGGTGACGACGTAGAGCCGGCCGCCCCAGCGCAGCGCATCGGTGCCTGTGTCGACGGAGCGTGGTACCGACGGGCCCGAGGGGGAGAGCAGGAACAGTGGTTCGCCCGCCTTCTGCGAGTTGTAGTGGTGATACTCCTCGACCTGGATCTCGATCGCGTGCAGCGTCGTGCACTCTTTGACCTTGGCTGCGCCGATGACCGCGGACGCCAGGTTCGGCCCGGCGCCGGCGAAGAGCACGGTCTGCACATGAGCCTTGACCTCATCGTCGGCGATCTCGGCGACGAGTGGGTCGATCCGCTGCAGCACCTCGGTCATCAGGTCGGGCAACTCGTCGAAGGCGGAGCCCAGCGGGGCGGCCAGGCCCGGGACGCGGCGCTCACCCACCCGGATAGCCAGCTCCAGCAGCAACGCCAGTGCCGCCGTGGATGACTGGGTGGGCCAGCCGACCCGGGTGGCCTCGATCTTCAAGGCCGTGTCGGCCTCGATCTGCAAGGTCGAGCCGTCCGTGTTGGTCAGCGCAACGGTATACGATCCACGGTGCTGAGCCATCAGAAGCGCTTCGACGGTCCGGGTGGTCTCGCCCGAGCTGGACAGCGCGATCACTGCCGTATCGGCATCGGCCAGATGCGCATGGTAATAGGCGAACTCCAGGCTCTGCATGGGTTCGCACGGCACCCCGAGCATGCCCTCCAGCACCTGGCGCGCGGCCATCATGACCGCCAGCGAGTCTCCGCATCCGACAAGCACCACCCGGCGGATCCCATCGATGAGGCGATCCGCGATGGTATCCAGGGTTGCCGCGTTGAGCTGCAGTGTCGCGCGAATGGCCGTGGGTTGGCCGAACAGTTCCGGCCCAGTCGCCTGTACGCGCGAGCGCAGTTTGGCGTCGAGCGGATCATTGCTCGGAAGGGCGAGGATGTGAGCACGCTCGGCGTCGGAAACTCTTTGCACGACGGCGCGCCGGCGGGCGTCCAGCGGGCTGGCGCCTGGATCGAGCAGCGGGCTCGCGAGAGCACTCATCTGGATTACGCACCCTCCGTGCTGCAACCGGACATCGCTTCCAGACGGTATACCGTTGGTGTTTCGCCCGTATGACTTTCCGTAGCATTCCGGTTACCGGCCGCTGATCGGCTTCCACGCCTTCGTCGGGGGAACGACGAGCCGGATGGTGTCGTTGGCGATGTTCGGGCGCAGGTCAAGTCGGAGAGTGTCGGTTGCCCTCATGCGGGCTCCTAGATCTTGAAATGCGCGTGCGTTTCCAGGTATTCGAGTAGTGCACGAACGTCTTTGTCGTGTTCGCCCAGCTTGGGAGCGTCTCGTCGGTAGGCGACTGGCGTTTCCGACAACGTCAAGGGGCTGGCCACGTGGCGACCCCGCACTCCGGGCTCGCCGTCGGACTGGGCGATCGGCCGCAGACCGAGCTGCTCGGCAAGAGCGAAGGCTTCCTTGATGTTGTTGACCGAACCGGCAGGCACACCTACCGCGGTCAGTATCGACGTCCACTCCGCGGCGCCGCGTTCGGCGAGTCGGTGTTATGAGCGCGTCGCGCAGCTGGTGACGATGCCGGACGCGTCGCTCGTTGGTCGAGAATCGAGGGTCGATGCTCAGGTCGGCCCCGGCGATCGCATCGCACAGAAGTCCGAACTGCTGATCGGTGCCGATGGCCAGGACCAGGGTTCCGTCCCCGGTCTGGAACGTGTTGTACGGAGCGATGCTCGGATGGCCGTTGCCCATGGCCGTGGGAATGACGTCAGCGAGAACGTAACTCGCCGACTGGTTGGCCAGGGCACTGATCAGACTCGAGAGGAGATTGACCTCAACTCCACGACTTGTCCGGGCAAACTGCGATCCAGCCGCAACACCTAGCCCATCAGGAGATGGTGCTGTGGACGAGGGCGGCCGCTCCGACCACATACGCTGACGTGGTTGAGTTGTTCCGTCGCTACCGCATCCAGCCCCCGGTTGTTGCCGAAGCGCCCCGTATTCAGACGGTACTCGCGCTGGTCGCTGCCGGAATTGGGGTCGCGCTGTTGCCCACCTCGTTCGCCAACCTGAGCCGGCTCGGAGTCCGGTTTGTTCCGCTTGCGGGGGTGTTGCCGGATCGGCCGATTGCACTTGCGTGGCGCACCAAAGACGGATCTCCGGCGCTGGCGGCGTTTCTCGACGTCGCCCGCATCGCCGCGCCACGCTACCTCGAAGACCTCGCAAGGCACCATCCTGAGCTGGTCACTGGGCAGCCGCTGGCTTGAGTGCCGGGATAACGCTCAAAGCACCTTCGGCAGTGGACTTCTCGCGTTCAGGACGCGCGTCTGCATCGCTGTCGCTCGCCTGCGGGGCGGAGCCTGCGTAGCTGGGCTCGGCGAAAAGCGACCGCCAGCTCGTGAACCTTCGCCGTGAACCACCGCGAGCCCGAACACCGGCGCCCCGCACGGGCGGCGCCTCGCGGTTATCGACGAAACCGTGGCGCACTACGATCACACTCGGTGGACGCGACGACGAGCCCACGATGGCAAACGCTGTACCGGCGATCCCTGGCGCTGGTGCTGCGTCCGACGGCGCCACCGGTCTGGCTCGGCGTGCTCGTCGCACTGGCGTTCATCGCCTTCGAAATCGTGCTGGTGCTGCAGCTGCGCAGGGTCGCGCCGCAGAACGCCTTCGGGGCGGTCTTCCTGCTCGGTGTGCTGGTGGTGTCGGCGGGGTGGGGCATCCGCGTCGCGGTCGGGACGTCGCTGGCCAGCGCGGCGGTGTACGCCTACTTCCACGCGGAAGGCGCCGACAGCCTGGTGCCTGCGCTGGTGGTGTTCCTGAGCCTGGCGCTGCTGGCCAACGTGCTGGCCGGGCAGGCGCGGTTGCGGGCCCTCGAGGCCGAGCAGCGTCGCGTGGAGGCCGACCTGTCGGCCGAGCTCGCGCGGTCCACACTGCGCGCGGGGGACCTCAGTGCCGCGCTGGACGCGGCCGGTGCGCGGATCGCCGAGGTGCTGGAACTGCCGTTCGCCGAGCTCGACCGCGACGAGATCCCAGGCGACGCGGACCGCGCCGCGATCACGTTGCACGACGACGGCCACGCGGTGGGCACGCTGTTGGTGCCGGCCGAGCTCGAGGCGGACGCACGGCAGCGAGTCGAGCGGATCGTGCCGTCGCTGGAAGCGCTGTTGGCCGCGACGCGGGACCGCCACGAGATCACCACTGAGCTGGAGGCCAGCCACGACGAAGTCACGGCGCTGGCCAAACAGCAGGCTGCGCTCCGGCGGGTGGCGACGCTGGTCGCGCGCGGAGCGGAACCATCGGAGGTGTATCCGACGGCGGTCAACGAGCTGGCCCGCGGGCTGGGGGTGGAGCACGTGACGATCGTGGGCTACGACGACGGTGAGGGCGTCGTGCTGGCCACCCGGGACAGCCCGGACCGCGCAACAATGGCTGTCGGGGAACGGTTCCCGCTCACCGGTGACAGCTTGAGCGCCCGAATCGTGCGCACGGGCGAGCCGGCCAGGATCGACGACTACGCCAGCGTGGAGGGTGCGATCGCGGACCGAATGCGCTCTCTGGAGGTGTGCTCGGGGGTGGGTGCGCCGGTGGTCGTCAATGGCAAGGTACGAGCCGGGATAGTTGTGGGTTCGATTGTCGCGCAACCACTCCCGCCGGGAACCGAGGATCAGGTGGGCGATTTCGCCGATCTGGTGGCCACGGCGATCTATAACGCGGAGAACCGCGCGGAGCTGAAGGCGTCACGCTCGCGCGTCGTCGCCGCCTCCGACCACGCCCGGCGCGAGTTCGAACGGGATCTGCACGACGGCGCGCAGCAGCGGATCGTATCGCTGGGTATGCAGCTGCGGGCGTTGAAGGAATCCGATCAGGAGGCGATCCGTGACGGCCTCGACCGTGCCGTCGCTGATCTGATGGAGGTCCATACCGATCTGCAGGAGCTGTCCCGCGGCATCCATCCGGCGATCCTGTCGCGGGGTGGCCTCGGCCCGGCGATCAGGACGCTGGCGCGACGCTCGCCAGTGCCGGTCACCCTTGATGTCGATGTGGATCGGCGACTGTCCGAGTCGGTGGAGGTGGCGGCGTATTACGTTGTGGCCGAAGCGCTGACGAACACCGCCAAGCACGCCAACGCGACGGAGATTCGTGTGCGTGTGGTGGCGGAGGAACACGAGATCCGGATGTCGATCAGTGACGACGGAGTCGGCGGCGCGGTGACGGGTAATGGTTCGGGTTTGATCGGGCTCAAGGACCGGGTCGAGGCGGTGTCGGGACGATTGGAGGTCACCAGCCCAGAGGGTGGCGGGACCACGCTGTCGGTGACGATTCCGATCGAGGGTGACGTGTCGCCCTCCACGCCACGATTCGTTTGAGGGACAGTTACTTTCACTGGTCGACCGCTATCGGTGTGTTGATGCAGGTACAGTCGGCCGTATTGGCGGCATGTCGCGCGCGACCATTTGAGATCGTGTCGTCGTCGATTCGAGAGTATTGGCTCGTTTCGAGCCAAGGCGGGACCACCCCATGTCACCCGAAGAAGAACGCGCGGTCTCTGGCCGGCGCCACACAGGTCCCGAGAACACCCCGCGGTTGCGGTTGAAGCCGAAGGCGCCCACAAATGGCCACGTCGATGGCGCTTGGTGGCCGCGCGGCGACGACCTCGCCGAAGAGCTACCAGACCTGCTGGCTGTACTGTCGGTGCGCCTGGGCGCGATCGATCGCGTGTTGTACAACCTCTCCGAATGGGCCAATGCGCCGAAACGACTTCTGAGCGGCGCACGAGCCGTTCGACTCGACGGATACCACCGGCAACCGGCCAGCACCGTCGAAGTGCTCGGTCTCGGCCGCGAGAAGCTCCTTCTGCTGGTCGTTCCGTCGCGCACCGATCCGGACCGGGCGCATGGGGTGATGATGACCGCGGCGGCACCGGACAACGTCACTTCGGTCGACGATTTGCTCGTCGCCGCAGGCGCGCGAGGCGTTCGATAGCAAACCGCAGAGACGGTATCCAAAAAACAAGTCTTTCAACGACTTCGCTGCGCATGTCGCGACGGTTCGAAAGCATCGAGACTCTTCGTCACGGTGCCTGATTGGTACCGAAGGCGCGGACGTTAGCCAATGGGGTGTACCGTCAACGGTGTTGGGAACCCAGCCAGTCCGGGATGTGTCTGCCGCTTTCCGCTGACCGCACCGAGCAACCGCTCACGCCGGACACGCAGGTGACAACCGCCAGTTGGGATCACCTTTGAGCACGTCTTTCACATTTTCGTCGTCATTTCCCGTTGTTGCTGAGGCATTTTCCAGCCCTCCGAGTTTTGGCATCCTCAGTACCTATCCACCGACGGCCTGTGGGCTGGCAACCTTCAGCGCGGCGTTGGCCAAGGGTTTGACCGCCAACGGCTCCGACGTCAGCGTCGTGCGGGTGTCCGACGGGACTCCGTCGTCGAGTACCCGTGTCATCGGAGAGCTGGTCAACGGCTCGCCGGCATCCGTCGCAGCGTGCGCGGATTTCTGAATCAGAGCGACGTCGCGGTGATCCAGCATGAATACGGCATCTACGGAGGTGCCGACGGAGACGAAGTGCTGGACATCATCGACGGCCTGCGCGTCCCGTCGATCGTGATCGCGCACACGATCCTCAAAAACCCGACGCGACACCAGCGTTGGGTCCTCGAAGCGGTGGTGGCGCGAGCGGATCAGCTGGTCGTGATGTCCGACTCGGCCAGCCAACGGCTGTGCCACGGCTTCGACGTCGACCACCGCAAGGTGAGCACCCTCGCGCACGGCGCCACCATCCCGACCAACGGCGCGGTCAAGCGTAGCGGTCGACCGACGCTACTGACCTGGGGTTTGCTGGGCCCCGGCAAGGGCATCGAGCGGGTGATCGAGGCGATGCCGTCCCTCAAGGATCTGCCGGGCCGACCGCGGTACCTCGTTGCCGGCCGAACGCATCCGAAAGTGCTGGCCACCGATGGTGAGGCGTACCGCGACGCACGCATGAGCAGGCGCGGCGCAGCGGCGTGGCGGATGCGGTGTCCTTCGATGACGGATACCGCAACGTGGCGATGCTGACCGCCCTCATCCAGTCCGCCGCGGTCGTCGTCCTGCCCTACGACTCGACCGATCAGGTGACCTCCGGGGTGCTGGTCGACGCCATTGCGAGCGGCCGGCCCGTGGTTTCCACCGCGTTCCCCCACGCCGTCGAGCTGCTCGGCACGGGCGCCGGCATCGTCGTCCCCCATGACGACCCGGATGCGCTGGCGGCCGCCCTTCGCCGCGTTCTGACACAGCCGCGGGTCGCCGGCGCGATGGCGGCCGAGGCTCGCCGATTGGCACCCGACATGGCCTGGCCGGTCATTGCGAGCGGTTATCAGAAGCTGGCGCATCGGGCCCTCACGCGCAGACGGGCACTGGTATGACCACCATCTCGCCGGCTCCGGTATTCGACCATCTGATGCGGCTGACGGACCGTCACGGCACTCTGGAGCACGCTCGGCTCGACGACCCGTTGCCCGAGCACGGTTACTGCACCGACGACGCGGCGCGGGTGCTCATTGTCACCACCCGGGACCATCGTCCCGACCGAACACTGAACGGTCTCGCCGGAGTGGCGTTGCGGTTCTTGAACGACGCGCAGGCCCTCGCCGGCGCCTGCCGCAATCGGATGGACAGCACGGGCCGCTGGGTCGACGAGCCGGCCGTCGAGGACGCCTGGGGGCGGTGCGTGTGGGGTCTGGGGACCGCGGCCGCGCACAGCAATGTCGCTTGGGTCCGCCAGTCGGCCATCATGCAGTTCGAACGCGCCGCGCAGGAACGGTCGGAATGGCCGCGGGCGATGGCGTTCGCGGCACTCGGAGCCGCCGAACTCCTCGCCTTCGACCCAGAGCACGCCGCGGCACGCACACTGATCGCCGACTACGCCGCCTCGGTGCCCGCTGCCAACGACGACCCGGCGTGGCCGTGGCCCGAACCCCGACTGACCTACGCGAACGCTGTTCTCCCCGAGGCGATGATCGCGGCCGGGGCCGCGCTCGACGACGCGACGCTGCTTCAGCGCGGCCTGGATTTACTGGCCTGGCTCATCGACTTCGAAACTGCCGACGGGCATTTGTCTCCCACCCCTGTCGCGGGCAGAGGCGCCGAGGACGCCAGGCCCGGGTTCGACCAACAGCCGATCGAGGTGTCTTCGCTCGCTGACGCGTGCGCGCGTGCCGCTGTCGTCGACCCCAATCCGAACTGGCCCGACGGAGTGCGGACCGCAGCGGCCTGGTTCATGGGCGACAACGACGCGGGACAGCCCATGTGGAATCCGGAAACGGGCGGCGGATACGACGGGCTGCACGCCGACGGTGTGAACGGTAACCAAGGCGCGGAGTCGACGATGGCCGTGATCTCGACCTTGCAGCATGCTCGGCGTTTATCGACTGTGCCTCAATGACGTCGGTGCGGGCCGGACTAGTCACGCGCAGCCCGCAGCGACTCGCGGCCGACCCGTCGAGGGTCATCACCCGGCTGTTCGTACCGGGGCAGGAGGCGTTCGAGCGGCAGGACTCCCGCGCGGCGGCTGTGCTGGCTCGCGTGCTGGCCCTTGACGAGGGCGAGGTGCGTTCGTCCCTCGACGACGTCATCATCCGGTTCGACGGGAGGCACCGCGACCTGGTGGACACGTTTCGCGGGCACGCCCGTGAACTCGCCGATCGGCTCGACCCCGCCATGGGTATCTCCGAGGCGCGAATGTTGTTGCTGGGGGCGGTCTTCACCAGCGAATACGCGATCGAGGGGGCGGCGTTGTGCAACCCCAGCATGGTGGCTCACCCGGACCAGACCGGAACGGCGGCCGGCAGCCTGCGATTCGTGATGAGCGTGCGAGGCATCGGCGAGGGGCACTTCTCGTCAATCGGGTTCCGGACCGGCCTCGTCGACGCGGCGGGCAACGTCACAAACGACGATCCGTCCCGGTTCGCGAGCACCGGGGCGGTCGTGCCGACTCTGCTGGACGCCGGGGTGCTGCGCAGTGAGCTCGCGCGGCAGCACGATGCCGGTGAGGCTGCCGATTACGTGCTCAATGCACTCGGCGACCGGTTCACCCGAGCGGACCTGGACGAGCGGCTCGACAAGCTTGCAAAGAACCGCAGGACGCGAGGGCATGCGACCGGGACGATCTCGTTGATTCGGACGATCGCCGAACGGACGTACGGTGTCGAATTCCCCGACGAGAGCGAGCTTTCCGAACGGGTGCTGTGGCCGGCGATGAGCGCTGAGGCGGCCGGCATGGAGGACGCGCGTTTCGTCCGTTTCGTCGACGACGACGGGACGGTGACGTTCTATGCCAGCTATACCGCATACAGCGGATCCCAGATCAGTCAGCAGCTGTTGGAGACGGCGGACTTCCGCTCGTTCAAGTCCACGTCGATGGTTGGCACGGCTGCGGCCAACAAGGGGCTCGCACTGTTTCCGCGCCGGATCCGCGGGCGCTTCGTGGCCATGTCACGGTCAGACCGCGAATCGAATTCGATTACCTATTCCGATCATCCGTTCGTCTGGACCGACTCGGAGCGCTTTCAGCGGCCGGCCCGAGCATGGGAGGTTTTGCAGCTCGGCAACTGTGGTCCGCCCATCGAAACCGAAGCCGGCTGGCTGGTGCTCACACACGGGGTCGGCCCGATGCGGACGTACCGAATCGGGGCGATGCTGCTCGATCTGGAGGATCCGACACGGGTTCTCGGTCAGCTTCGGCAGCCGCTGCTGAGCCCCGCTGCCGACGAGCAGGACGGCTACGTCCCCAACGTCGTCTACTCGTGCGGCGGGTTGGTGCACGGGGGGACGCTGGTGCTGCCCTACGGCATCAGCGATGCCGCGATCGGTGTGGCGACGGTGCCGTTGTCGGGTCTCCTCGACGCGTTGGAGCTGTAGACCACACCCCCGCGAGGTTGCCCCAACGCTGTCCGTCAACAATGTTGACAAAGCGGCTACCAGCGCGTTTACTGAGTGTCTAGCCCGGATCCGCCGTCCGCAGCGTTCGACTCCCGGGACATCGGGTTCAGGGCACTGCAGGACGGGACCCGCGTCGGGACAGTTCGAATGCCCACTTGGCCACTCGTCATCAAAGGAGAACGACCACGATGAGCAAGCCCGAGCACGAACAACAAAAAGTCTTTCGCGAGAACGCCATCCATGTAGGCGCAGGTTTCGTGGCCAAGGAACGTCCGCACGTCGTGGAGGCATTGTCGACGCTTGCGCCGCACCTGGGCAGGTGGGATCCGCATGACGTGGATGTCGAAGTCTCTCTGCAGGACCGCGGCGGCAAGGAACAGCGCATCATGTTGCGCACATGCCTGCCCGGCCTACCGCCGCTGGTAGCGGTCGCCCAGAACCCGGACCTCACTCGCGCGCTCGGTGAAGCAAAGCGTGAGCTGATACGGCAGCTCGAGCATCAGAAGTCCGTGCGCGAGCCGATGAACAACCAGCGGCTCAGGCGTGCGACCATTCGGCGGCCGAGCGCCTCCGCATCGCACGAGGTGCCCCTTGCCGATGCCAACCAACGTACGGCCGCCTTGGCGGCAGATAGTGAGAAGTCATGACGCACATCACCGATTCGCGTGCCATCGGCAACCATGCCGCCATGGGTGAGTCGCCCGCTGAGGCTCCCCGAAAGTCGATGACCGTCACAGAAATTGTCCGTGCAGGTATTCTGCGCAGGGCGGCCGCCGGTGGCGACGGTTCGCCAGAGACGCCGACTCGCGTCGGCCGCTGAATCCCATATCATCAGCGCAATGAAACGAGATGTGGGCGCAGAGCTCGAGGTCGAGGTCACGGATGCGACGACGCTGGAGTTCCAGATCGCCGTCGCGCCCCATCCCAATGCCGAGGTGACCGAATCTTTGTCCTTTGTCTTGGACGGAAACCCGGTGCAGCCCTTGGAGATCAGCGGTGTGCACGGTAACCGTATCCACAAATTGGACGTTGAGAAGGGCATCCTGAAGGTCGAGTATGCCGCGACGGTGGTCGGACGCGCAGAGCCGCCGCCGGTGACGGAATACGACCTGTCCCTGTACCTGCGCCCGAGCCGATACGCCGAGGCGGACAAGTTTTTCGGTTTTGCCGCAACGGAATTCGGCAACTACGGCGATTCGGCGAAGCTATTGGAGAACGTGTCCTCATATGTGGGGACGCGGTTGAACTATGTGCCAGGCTCCAGTGATCCGATCGACGGCGCGGTGGACACCCTGCTCGCCGGGAACGGGGTGTGTCGCGACTACGCGCACTTGGTGGTGGCGCTGCTGCGGGCCGTGAATGTGCCGGCCCGTCTGGTTGCGGTGTATGCGCCGGGTCTGTCCCCGATGGACTTCCACGCGGTCGCCGAGGCGTTCGTCGAGGGGGCATGGCGGGTGGTCGACGCAACCCTCTTGGCGCCGCGGCAGACCTTGGTGCGCATCGCCACCGGACGCGACGCCGCCGACACCGCGTTCCTGGACAACCACAAGGGTGCCATCGCACTGAACACGATGGTCGTGACTGCCATCGTGGACGGCGACCTTCCCCAGGACTCGATCGACGAGCTGGTGTCGATCGGCTAAGACGTCGCGGCCACCACGGCGCGGATCTCGTGCGGATACGCGTCGTCGCGATACTGAAACGACAGGATGCCGGGGTTGCAGACGGCGCCGTCGCGAATCTCGATGGCCCGCGAGATGGTCGAGTTCTCATCCCATGCCGCCGGGCCGGCCAGGACTGTCTCCAGGTGCGGCAGCAGGGCCTCGCTGATCTCCCACGTCGCCGAGTTCCACAGGTAGGACGGGCTGTGGTCCACGGCGTAGTAGTGCACACCGTTGGCCAGTTCGATGCTGGGCTGGGTGAATGAGGTCGGGTGTGCCCAGCTGAAGCCCATCCCCACGTCACATGAGACGTCGACGATCAGGTTTCCCGCGGTGAAGGCGGCCAGGTCCTTCTCGGTGAGGAAGACCAGGGGCGCGTCGGTGATCCTGGAGAACGCAGTTGACGATGATGTCGTTGTCCGCGAGCAATTGGGCCACCGGGACGGATTCCTCTGGGGTATCCGCCCATATCTGGTCGGGTGCGTCGGGGTCGGGTCTCATCTGGATGATCTGCGTCGAGTGAATCGGCGAACCGACGGCCGCGATCTCACGGTTGGTGAGGACACGCACATCGTCGACACCGTGGGCGTTCAGCGCGGTGACCGCGCCGCGGGCAGTGGCGCCGAATCCGATGACGGCAGCGCGCAGTCGCGGGCCGTAGCTGCCGGTGATTCCGGCCAGTTGCATGGCGTGCAGGACCGAACAGTAGCCGGCGAGCTCGTTGTTCTTGTGAAAGACGTGCAGGCCGAATCCGCCGTCAGCCTGCCAGTGGTTCATCGCCTCGAACGCGATCAGCGTCAAGCGCCGATCAATGGCGACCTGAGTCAGGGCGGTATCCTGAACGCAGTGCGGCCAGCCCCAGACCACTTGTCCTACCCTGAGTTCCGCAAGGTCCTCGGCTTGGACTTTGGGCAGCAGAATGACATCGCAGCCGGCGATCAGCTCGTCGCGCGTTCTGATTCCGCCGACGAGTTCGGCCAGTGCGTCGTCCGTCGCGCCGAAGTCCGAGCCGTACCCTTGCTCGAGGAAGATTCGCGGCCGCACCCGACGATCGATCCTGCTGAAATGCGCCGGGTGAATCGGCAGTCGACGTTCATTCGCCTTGCGCGAGCCGGCCAGGACACCTAGCGAAAGGTGTTGTGCCTTAGTGCTTCTTGTCATGCAGCAGCGCCTCGGTAGACGAGGCGCGGGTCGCTGCCTTGGCGTGCTTGGCGGCGCGCTTCTCCTTAAGGGATTTACCGGTCTTCTTGGTCATGGTTTGCCGAGGCGATTTGTCAGACATTCTGGCCCCTTGGTCGTGGGGCCTGGTTGGTCCCGATGCCCTGACCTTACTCCGTTGCACAGACGTAGACATACAGTGTTGACGCACGACGTTGTCGTATCTAGAGTTGAGGCACGCCGACGCGCTGCCGTCGTCTCTGTCGATCTCGGCCGGTGGTCCGCACCCACTTCGGGTTCTCGCACGAGCCCACACCACGCCGCAAGGCAGGATCATCGGAATATCAATTGGCAATCGCCGACATCGCTGCGTACGCGCATCTGAGTCAGACAGACATCGAGGCCCTCGGCTACGAGCTCGATGCCATTCGCTGCGACATCGAAGAGTCACTCGGTGAAAAAGATGCGGCCTATATCCGGCGCACCATCAGATTCCAGAGGACGCTCGACGTGGCGGCGCGGCTGATCATCGGCTGCAGCCGGTCACGGACCGGCTGGGTGGTGGGCACCGCGGCGCTGGGGTTCGCCAAGACCGTCGAGAACATGGAGATCAGTCACAACGTCCTTCATGGTCAATGGGATTGGATGAACGACCCGGAAATTCACTCGAGCACGTGGGAGTGGGACATGGTCGGGCTCTCCTCGCAGTGGAAGTATTCGCACAACTATCGCCATCACGTGTTCAGCAATGTTCTCGACATGGATGACGATCTGGGCTTCGGTGTGATGCGGGTGACCCGCGATCAGCCGTGGAAACCCCAATATCTGTTGCAGCCCCTTCAGAACCTGTTTTTGGCAGCCACCTTCGAATGGGGCATCGCCCTGCACGGCGTGGACTTTGAGCGCGCTCGGGCAGCTACCGACCGCCGATAGGCGTACCCAGGCGAGGGCGCTGGCCGGAAAGGTCTCCCGGCAGGCGGTCAAGGACTACGTGCTCTTCCCGGCGCTGAGCCGATCGCGGTGGCGCAGAACCCTGGCCGCGAACGCGGTAGCCAACCTTCTACGCAACCTCTGGGCCTATGTGGTGATCTTCTGTGGGCACTTCCCCGACGGCGCGGAGAAATTCACCGTCGATGTGCTCGAACACGAGACGCGGGCCGACTGGTACCTGCGACAGATGTTGGGTGCGGCGAACTTCGATGCGGGCCCGCTGTTGGCGTTCGCGAGCGGCAATTTGTGCTACCAGGTCGAGCACCACCTGTTTCCCGACCTGCCGAGCAATCGCTACGCGCAGATCGCGACGCGGGTGCGGGCATTGTGTGACAAGTACGACCTGCCCTACACCAGCGGATCGCTTGTGCACCAGTATCTTTTGACGCTGCGAACGATCCATAAACTGGCGCTTCCCGATGGATTCCTGGTGGCGACATCCGACGACGCACCGGAAACCGCTTCGGAACGGAAATTCGCCACCGGCGCGAGGTCAGCCAGCCGACTGGGTGGCCCGATCATTGGGCTGGGAACGGCGCAGCGGACCCGTGTCCGCGGCACACGCCTGGGACGAGCGGTCACGCACCTGCGCGTGACTACTGGAGGTTAGCCAGTGCTGCGCCGACGGTGTCGACGGCGGGAAGCGATCCGTGGGGGTCGCAGAGCCGTAGCAGTCGGGAGACCGCCGCACCTGGTACCACCACCCACCCTCTGCCATCCCGGGCACAGCACACCGAGACTCTATGCAGCGCCGAGAAACCGTCGATGCCAAAGAATTCCAGGCCACTGAGATCAAGGATCAATCCCCTGCAACGCACCGCTTTCGCGAGTGCGTATTCGATGAGGGTGCTTGCGTTCGACCCGTCGATGTCGCCGTATGCGCTGACGACGGCCACCGCCGACATCGTAAATCGAGTATCAAAACGCGCGGCGTGACGCGTGGTGAGTAATGGAGGTTCGGTGCGAGGACAAATCGTTTCAGTCATGGTGACCCCGGCGGACGACGATCACCGGCGTGTGGGGGCTCGGAGCCAGCGCTCCTTGGGTTCAGCGGCGGGCAGCCGAATCCATCCCGGACCAGCTGAGATTCTCAGCACCTACGACGGTACACCGCATGGAGTGGTTTGCAGGGTGAGATCCCGTGGCGTCATACTCGGCACCCAAATTCATTAGTGTGGAGCCATCTCGTGGCGGCTGGCCGGACTGTGAGTCGCAGGTGTAGGTCGGCGATGGCGGAGTTGACCGCAGGCGAGGACGGATCGCGGACATCGGAACAGCTCCGTGCCGATGACGCCGATTTACAAGCCGGCCTGGACAACCTCGCCGGCCTGGTTGCGGGCAGCCTCGGGTTGCCTGAGTTGTTGGCTGAGGTGGCGTCGTTCGCAGTGAGCGCGATACCCGGCGCCGACGGTGCTGGAGTGACGTTGTTGCGGCTGGATCGGCCGGACAACATCGTGGCGGCGTTGGCGGCCAGCGCTCCGTTTGTCGCCAAGATCGACGAAATCCAGTACGTGACTCTCCACGAGGGGCCCTGCATCTCGGCGGCGCTGGAACGCCGCACGGTGCGTTCCGGGTCGTTGGGTGGGGAGAAGATGTGGCCGCGGTTCGGTCCGCGCGTGGGCAGGTTAGGTGTACACAGTGCCCTGTCGCTGCCCCTGTTGCTGCCAGAAAAGGTGGTCGGGGCGATCAACGTATACGCCCACGGCAAGAACATCTTCGATGAGCACGCGGCCGAACTCGGTGAATTGTTCGCCAAACCAGCGGCAGTCGCCGTGCACAACGCGCAGATCCTCGCCGACGCACGTTCTCTCACTGTCCAGTTGCAAACGGCGCTGTCGACGCGCCCGGTGATCGATCAGGCGATCGGCCTCATCCGGGGCCGTACCGGGTGCAGCGTTGAGGACGCGTTCACCAACCTACGGGCGATCAGCCAGGCCGAACACCGCAAGTTGGCCGATGTGGCTGAACAAATCGTGGACGAAGCCGTGCGCCGCGCCCGCGCCCGTCACAAACCGATCGAGTAGGTCGAGAGCGCGGAGAAGGTTCAGACGTCCGCGTGCCCTGGTTCGACAGTCGCACCGTTCGTCGGTTGTCGTGCCAGGGGCGGGAGTGTGATCCCTTTCGCGGCGGCGGTTTCCCGAGTGAGGAAGTTGCTGATCTCGCCGATGGCACTCATCATCGGCGCCGGGAAGACCACCGTGGTGTTTTTCTCCACTCCGAGCTCGGCCAGCGTCTGCAGATTCCTCAGTTGCAAGGCGAGTGGGTGCGCCATCATCGTGTCCGACGCTTCACCGAGCGCCGCGGCGGCCATCGATTCGCCTTCGGCCGCAATGATCTTGGCGCGCTTTTCCCGCTCGGCTTCGGCTTGCCGGGCCATCGCGCGTTTCATGCTGTCGGGCAACTGAATGTCCTTCAGCTCGACGAGGTTCACTTCCACGCCCCACTCGAGGGTCGCCACATCGAGGATCTTCTGGATGTTGGCGTTGATGACATCGGTTTCGGAAAGTGCGTCGTCCAGGGTGTGTTGACCGACCACCTTGCGCAGGGTCGTCTGGGCGATCTGGTTGATCGCGGCGTCCACGTTCTCGATCGCGATCACCGACTTCACCGGGTCGACGACGCGGAAGTAGGCGACCGCGGAGATGTCGACGCTGACGTTGTCGCGGGTGATGATGCCCTGTGACTGGATCGGCATCGTCACGATCCGCAGCGACACCCGCACCAAGCGGTCGACCACCGGAATGATCAGCGCCAGGCCGGGTTCCTTGACGCCCACCACCTTTCCGAGCCGGAACAACACACCCCTCTCGTATTGCGTCACGACCTTCACCGAGAGTGCCGATCCGATCAGGGCGACAATGGCGAGAACAACGAGACAGACGATCAGAGCATTCATTGCATGTCCTTGGTGGAGTTTGTTCAAGCCGGGAGTCGAGGTCCCGTGTCGATGAAAGCCGGTTGGCGTTGAAGGCGGCAACTGCGCATCGGGCGTCGTGTGCGCTACAGAGCCGAGCAGCGCCACCGCGCCGACCAGGATCCCTAAGAGGAACACCGTGGCGGTCGACCCCGAGAGGCAATATCCGGACACGGAGAAATCGGTCGGCGGGTGGGCCGCCCCAGCATTACTCAGCACACCCACGATCGCGGCGAGGACCAAAATAGCCACGCCAACGATGACAAGCATTCAACGCCGCTCATCTGCTGGTAGATCTCCAGTACACACCTTTTGACACCGCATGTCAACGTCGTTGACGTTTAGTGTTAACGTACGATGTGCTTGACCCGGGACAAGTCGAAGGGAAGTGTTGCGCGCGATGACGAAAAGGCGGACCGCGTCCGATGCAGACACCGCCGTAATTGATCGCTCCGCCGGCAATGGCCAAAACGCCGGTCCGGTCAGCCGGTCGATGATCCTGGAAGCGGCGCTGAGAATCATCGACCGGGACGGTATCGACGGCTTGTCCATGCGCCACCTCAGTGACGAGGTGGGCCGGGATCCGACGGTGCTCTACCGGCATGTGCCGAGCAAGGCGGCATTGCTCGACGGTGTCGCCGAGATCGTGCTCGGGCAACTCCAGGTAGATACGTCAGATCCTGACTGGACCGGCCAGTTGCGGACCGTCGCGCATGGTTTCCGGCGGTTGGCTCTCGCTCATCCAAACGTGGTGGCGTTGCTGGTGACTCGGCCCCTGGCCACCCCGCTGGGTCAACGGCCACCGGGAATGCTGCGGCCGTTGGAGGACGTCCTGGCCCTCCTCACCTCGGCCGGCTTCAGCGGCCCCGATGCCCTGCATATCTACCGCGCGCTCTTCGGATATCTGCATGGCCACATCCTCACGGAGTTGCAGGAGGTCATCGAGCGACCCGAGGAGACCGACGATATTTTGCGCCTGGGCCTGCATCGGCTGGCGGTCACCGAGTTCCCTCAGGTGCGGGCGCTGGCATCGGCCCTGGCCAATTATGACGGCGCTGCCGAGCTCGACCGTGGCCTCGATCTCCTGCTCGCCGGTCTGGCGGCCACGCTGAAACCACCGAAGCGTCGTTCTCGATCATGATCGGTCATCGCGGCCTGTGCCTGAAAGCACTTGCTTCTCAACGATTCAGACCGGATCCACGTGGCGGACGCGACCAGGGAAGTGCGCATAGCCGACATACGAAAAACGTTTTGTGGCAAACGAAAACAAGTCATCACTGGGGGACCGGTCGGTGCCGCTGAGCGTGATACCCTAGCCGCAGGACGCATTTTCAGCGTCCATTCAGAATGAAAGAAGTTGCATAAGTATGGCACAGGGAACTGTGAAGTGGTTCAACGGCGAAAAGGGCTTCGGCTTCATCGCCCCCGATGGCGGCTCAGAGGATGTGTTCGTTCACTACTCGGAGATCCAGGGGAGCGGGTTCAAATCGCTCGAGGATAATCAGCGTGTCGAGTTCAACATCGAACAGGGCGCGAAGGGTCCTCAGGCAGTCGGAGTGACGGCCGTCTAACAAGCTTGAGTCAAATGTGGGCCGGTGGGATGTTCCCACCGGCCCACATCTCATTTCGGGCGCTTGGGCGTTGACGTGCAACATCTTTCGCCATCGGGGTCACGGCGAGTAGAGTGAGCGGCCTCGGAGATTGGCGGACGGGCTGATGGTCACTCGATTGGCGGCCGCGGATGCGTTGGCGCTGTATACGCAGACCACGACCACACCGGCACACACCGTTGCGCTGGTCATCCTCGAGGCGTCCGATCACCTGAGCCATCGCCGGCTTCATGAGCTGGTGGCCTCGGCGCTACCGGGTCTGGCGCGCTTCCGCAGTCGACTGGTCGGCAAGCCGTTGGGCATGGGGCAGCCCATCTGGGCCGAGGTCGACGACTACGACCCCGCGCCATACATTCACAGCGCAACGGCGTCGGCGCCCGGGGGCGAGCGCGAGCTCGCCGATCTGGTCGCGCAGCTCAGCGCTGGACCACCGGATTGGCGTCGATCGCTGTGGGAAGCCTGGAGTATCGACGGCCTGGCGGGTGGCCGCTGGGCGTTGGCGGTGATGATGTCGCCGGTACTCAGCGACGGGCACGACAGCACGGCGTCGGTGTGGGAGCGTCTGCTGACCAGCGGTCCGGACGACCCGGTAGGTAATCTGCCGGCTGAGGCCGGCCTGGGCCCCGCGCCGTCGCTGAGCGAGATCGTCACGGACTCTGTGAGCGAGATCGTCGAGAACCAGATCATGGGTGCTTGGCTGGCCGCCGAAGCTGTCGGTGTTGTGCTGCAGGGTGTGCGGCGCCGGCTGCGCGGTGCAGGCGAGCTCCCCGAGGAATCGCCGGTTGCGTCGTCGATGAGCGGACCCGTGCCGCGGACCGTGTTCAACGCGCCGTTGACCAAGCGGCGGTCGATGGCCTTCGTGTCGATCCCGCTGGCCGATGTGCAGGCGGTCAGCAACGCGTTCGGCGGCAGCACCGCCAACGTCTTCCTCGCCGCGTGCACGCTGTCCCTGCGTGCGTGGCTGCAGCGATACGACGTCATCCCCGACGATCCGCTGCTGTTGCAGGTCCCGCTTTCGCGGCCGACCGGCGATGCGGCACAGAAGGGAAAGGCGCTGACAATCGGGGAGGTTCGCGTGCCCGTTCAGCTCGACGACCCGGTGCAGGTCCTGACCAATCTGTACACCGCCACCGAAAGGCTGAATACCGCACACAGCCTGAGCGACGAAAAGTTTGACTCAGCAGTAGATCTCGCGAGAATCGCGGCGCTGCTCGCGCCGTCCGTCGTCCACGCGGGGATGCAGGTCTACACCGGGCTGGGCCTGTCCCGATCGCGCACCCCGAAATGCCACGGCACGGTCGCTTTCGTCTCCGGTAAACCGGGGCCGGCGTACTGTGCCGGCGCCAGGGTGGTCGGTATACACACCGCAGCGCCGCTGATGGAAGGTTGCGGGCTCAACATCACCGTGACGTCCCACGCCGATGTGATGGATCTGTGCGTGTGCGCCTGCCCCGACAACGTGCCGGGGGTCGATGACATCGCGACCGGTATCGCCGAATCGGTCGGCGTGCTCCTGGCAGCCGCCGCGAAATCCCCTCGCGGCCGTGGCCGTTCCGTCGTATCGGAAATGACGTCTCATGCCACCAGGCATCCACGCGGTTGACGGGAAGGGCGTACGGTCATGGATATCGGGCAGCTCGGTTCCGAGCGGACATGCTCGACTAAAAAGGAATCCTCATGGCTTCGCCAACAGTCCTGCACACGCCCTACATCACTCGTCTTGAACTGGTCGCGGACACGATCAAGGCTCACTCCAAGCTCGGCGACAAGGCGGCCAGCGACTTGGCCGTGCACATCCTGCACACGTTGAACTCCATCCCCGAGAAGATGCGCTGAGCACGTCGAAGTTACGACCATGACGGTTTGCGTCACACTGCGCAACGGCGGAACCGACAAGTACATGCGCTTCGGTGACGCATACGTCAAGAACCACGACGGAACCCTCGACGTCGTCCGCACCGGCGCCAAGCAGGCCTACAGCTACGCGTCGGGGGAGTGGACGGACGTCGAAGGCGACCAGAAGAAGTTCAAGAAGCGCGGCTTCTGGCGCTGATCGTCGACCGAAATCCGTAGCCGCCGAACGCATCTGGTCGCGGTCACGTCGATCCGCAGGCGCTCAGCCCAGCGGGGCGAGCGGGTAGATGATCTGCGCCTGTGCCGAGTCCGGCGGCGCGATCGCCTTGACCTGCCCGCCCTGGATCTGGACCAGCATCGGGTCGAGCGCGGTGTTGTTGTGGAAGTGGTCGCCATCGGGTGCGAACCGGATCGGTCCGTAGAAGGTCGTCAGGTCGGTGGCGGCGATCAGGTCGTTCAGCTTGACCCGGGCGTCCTCGGACAGCGACGGCGTCTCACCCAGCTTCTCGACCGCGGCCTGCAGCACCTGCCCGGCGGCGCTGCACCCGGCGGCGGTGTAGTCCGGCGGTGAGCCGTGCTTCTCCTCGAATGCCTTCGCATAGTCGGCGGCCGAGCCGAACAGGTCGTCACTGAAGGACGCGGTCGGCAACCAGACCGAGATCCCCATCACGCCGTCGGCGCGGCGGCCGAGCGCCTTCGCGAAGGAGGCATCGGTGATCCCGTAGTGCTCGATGATCGCCTTCGGGGTGTAGCCGGTCGCGGCCATCGCATTCACGAAGTCGACCAGCAGGACGTCGTGGCCGCCGACCGCCACAATGTCGGGCCGCTGCGCCGCGACCACGTTGGCGACCGGCGCCAGGTCGGCGTTCGGCGGGAACAGCGAGAAATGCGCGACTTTCAGCCCCGCGTCCTCGGCTCCCTAGCGGAAGCCCTGGGCGGTGTCGTCGGAGAACGGCTCGTTGGCGCCGACGACCGCCGCCGTGGCCGGCTTGGGATTCGCGATGTCCACGATCGACTGGATCGAGCGGGCCGCCGTGGTGTCGACGGCGGGGATGACGCCGAAAGTGAACGCGGGCTGCTTCTTCCAGATGCCGGGGGACTCCGCCGAGCCGGCGATGCACGGCACCTTGTACTTGGCGCAGATCGGGTCCATCGCGATCTGCACGCCGCTGGTGTACGCGCCGAAGATCGCGTTCACGCCTTCCTCGGTGACCAGCCGGGATGTCGCGTCGGCGGCGGTGCCGGGATCGCTCTTGCAGTCCTGCACGACCAAATCGACGTTGTACTTCTTGTCGCCGATCGACAGCCCGCCCTTGCTGTTCACCGTGTCGGCCCAGAGCTGGTATCCGCGCTGGGCGATCTGTCCACCGGTCGCGGATGCGCCGGACAGCTCGAGCACGGCGCCGACCTTGAACGTGTCGCTCGACGCGCCGCCGCCCGTGTCGCCGCCGCACGCGGAGAGCAGGCTCGGGCCGGCAACCACGCCGCCCACCATGAGGCCGGCCCGGGTGAGAAAGCGTCGACGGTTGATGTAGTTGGACATGGTTATTCCTCTCGGGTTGCCCTGGCGGGCCGCGGGCTGAGGCCGTGCATCGTTCAGCGGCCTCCTAGATAGAGGTGCATGAGTTCGCGGTCGTCCTCCACGTCGGCGGGTGTGCCTTCGAACCGGTTCCGCCCCGCCACCAGGACGTACATCCGGTCGGCCACCCGCAACGCCTCGCGGATGTTCTGCTCGATCATGATCACGCCGACGCCGCGCCGGGCGAGCTCGGCGGCGCGTACCAGGACGTCGCCGACCAGCTTGGGGGACAGGCCGGCGGACGGCTCGTCGAACAGCAGGAACCGTGGGTTCAAGACGAGCGCGCGGGCGATCGACAGGATCATCTGCTCGCCGCCGGACAGCTGGCCGGCCTGCACGGCATACCGCTCGCGCAGTCGCGGGAATTCCTCCAGCAGCTCCTCGATCCGCTGGTCCAGCTGCTGGCGGGATCGGATCGTGTAGCCGCCGATACGCAGGTTGTCGCGCACAGAGAGCTGTGGGAACACGCCGCCGCCCTGCGGCATCATCGCGAGCCCGCGGCCGAGGGTGCGATGAGACGGCAGATGGGTGAGATCGTCGCCGTCGATCGTGACGCTGCCCGCCCACGGGTCGATCACTCCCACCATCGCCTTCAGCAGGGTGCTCTTTCCGCAGCCGTTCGGCCCGAAGATGCAGGTGACCTCGCCGGTGCGAGCAGTCATCGACACCTGGTGCAGGATCTGCACGCCGCCGTACCCCGCGTCGAGGCCGTCGACCGTGACGACGCTTTCCCGGGAGTCGCTGCCCTGGTGTTCACTCACTCCGCCGACACCCCCAGATACGCCTCCATCACGTGCGGATCGTGCGAGATCTCCTCGAAGCTGCCCTGCGCCACGATCTTTCCGGCATCCATCACGATGATCCGGTCGCAGATGTCCTGCGCGAGCTCCATGTCGTGCTCGATCACCAGGAACGTCGTGCCCGCGTCACGCAGCGTGCGGATGGCGTCCAGCATGATCTGGCGCAGGCGCGGGTGAACCCCGGCGGCGACCTCGTCCAGCAGCGCGACCTTCGGCTTCTGCATCAGCACCCGGCCCATCTCCAGCAGCCGCTGCTGCCCGCCGGACAAGCTGCTCGCGAGGTCGTCGGCGACGTGGGTGAGCTCCAGGCGCTCCAGCACGGCGTCCGCGTCGGCCCGGGCGTTGTCCCAGTCGAACTGCACCGCGGCGGTCCAAAGGTTCTCCCGCACAGTCATATTCACGAACAGTGCGGGGATCTGGAAGGTGCGGCCCAGGCCGGCCCGGGCGATCCGGTAGGGAGCGAGCCGGGTGATGTTCCGGCCGAACAGCGAGATGGTGCCGGCGTCGGGCTTCAGGGCGCCGGTGAGCAGGTTGAACAGGGTGCTCTTCCCGCTGCCGTTCGGCCCGATGATGCCGACGATCTCCGCCTGTTCGATGTCCAACGAGACACCGTCGACCGCGCGGATGCCGCCGAAGGAGCGGAACAGGTCGTCGACCGCCAACACCGTCATCGTCTGGCCTCCTCGGTCTCGCTGTCCGTTCGCCGGGGCATGACGTCGTCGCGGGCGCGGCCCAGCAGCTGGCGTACGAGCCGCATCCGTCGTGCTCGCCGGCCGACGCTGACCAGCCCGTCGGGCAGAAACAGCACGAACGCCATCACCAGCGCGCCGACGATGATGATGTAGGCGGTCGTCTCGCCGTAGCTGACCCGGAGCTGCTCCTCAAATAGGTACAACACCGTCGCGCCGAGCGCCGGACCCCACGCGTGCCCGAGCCCGCCGACGAGCACCATCACCACCAGTTGGTCGGTGATGATGGTGTTCAGCACGCTCTCCGGGTTGATGAACGTGATCCAGTACGCGTTGATGCCGCCGAGGACGGCCGGGATGATGGCGCTGAGGACGAAGGCCGCGATCTTGACGAGCGTGGTGTTGATGCCCTGCGCGCGGGCGGCGATCTCGTTGTCGCGCACCGCCTTCACCCGGAATCCGAACCGGGACCGTTCCAGCAGCAGGTAGCACACGGCGAAGGCGATCGCCGAGGTGGCGAGCATCGTGTAGTAGAAGAAGGTGTCGTCGAGGTGGATCGGCGTGGTCAGTCCGCGGGAGCCACCGGTGAAGTCGAGGATCGTGGCGAGCTCGCGCACCGCCTCGGCCAGTGCCCAGGTCGCGATGGCGAAGTACGCCCCCTTCAGCCGCAGCGCCGGCCAGCCGACCAGCGCCGCAACGGCGCCGGCGATGACGGCCGCGACCGGGAGGGTCGCCCAGAAGTTCCAGTCATGCTGGGGCTGCATCAGGATCGCCGTGGTGTAGGCGCCGATGCCGAAGAAGGCGACGTGGCCGAAGCTGATGTAGCCGGCGTACCCGCAGATCACGTTCCAGGACAGCGCGAGTCCGGCCCACATCGCGACGCCGGTGGCGACCCGGACGTAGTACGGCGTCGTCATCATCGGCAGCAGAAAGAGCACCGCGACGACGACGGCGAGCACGCCGAGGTTGACGACCGCGTTGCCGCCGGAGGCGGGCTTACTCATGTCAGCCCCCGCCGCGAGATGCCTTGCGGGAACAGGAGCAACGCAACGAACAGCACCCCGAAGACCACCAGCAGTGTGTAGTCGGCGCCCACATACGTGGTGACCAGCGACTGCAGCACGCCGAGGAACAGCCCGGCGGCCATGACCCCGATCGCGGAACCGAGCCCGGCCAGCACCACGACGAAAAATGCGAACAACGTGTAGCGCAGGCCGACCTCGGGAGTCATCGCGTAGATGGCGCCGAGGAGCACGCCGGCCATCCCGGTGAGGCCGGTGTAAATGGCGTACACCAGGCTGCTGATCCGCTTCACGTCGATGCCCATCAGCCCGGCGTTCTCCTTGCTCTGCGCGGTGGCCCGGATCGCGAGACCCGTGCGGGTGTAGAACAGGAACGCCAGGAACAGGCCGGTGGCCACGACGGCGAAGGCGAAGCCGGCCACCCGGATCGCGGGTGCGGTGATGCCGAGCAGCTCGACGTTGCCGGAAACGAGCTCGGTGTGCACGTTGCGGGGCGTGTAGCCGAACGCGGTGAGCAGGCCGCCGCGGATCAGCGTGGCGAGCCCGAAGGTGAACGCCAGCCCCATCAGCGCCGGCAATGCGTACTTACTCGTCCGGACCCGATAAATCAGCGGCGCGATGAGCCAGCCGGCCACCCCGAAGACGACGAACACGACCGGGAGCAGTAAAAACGCGTCCACCCCGAGCTTCTCGCTGGCCACGATCGCGGCGAACGCGCCGAGCACCACCCACATCCCGACGGCGAGGTCGACGACGTCGAGGACGCCGAACGACAGCGAGAAGCCGATGCTGATGGCGACGTACAGGCCGCCGATGAGAATCCCTCCGACAAGCGCTTGCGCCAGTTCGGTCACGG
>CAVOUV010000001.1:0-132683 GCA_963699655.1 uncultured Actinomycetota bacterium | reverse complement strand
AGGCCGGGTCGTGCGGAGCCGTTTGTGGCGTGACCGGGTCAGGCCGATGGCGATCGCTGGGGAGGTGGGTGGGGGTGGCGGCCAGGCAGATGAGGGTGGCCAGCACCCCGATGCCGCCGAGGAGAACAAACATCGGGGCGTATCCGCCGAGCAGGCCGGCCAACGCGGCGCCGATCCACGGCCCCATTGCGGTGGTCAGGGTGACCGGTGCGGACAGGACCCCGCTGAGATGGCCGTAATGTGTTGGGCCCCAACGATCGGTGACAGCGGTGGCTTGCAGCAAGGTGAGGATGCCGCGGGCGAACCCGGCCAGGACCGCCACGATCACCAGCGCTATCAGCGAGGTGAACACACCGAGCAGTGCGGTGGTGGCCGCGATGGCGGCCAGGATGGCCACGGTGCGGGCCCGGACACTGAGGCGCCGCACCAGGGCCCGGTAGCCCAGGCGGCCCAGCACCTGGCCGACGCCGCCCAGGCCCAGCGCGACCGCGGCGGTTTGGGTGCTGATGCCGCGTTCGGCCATCAACGGCACCAGGTTGACGATGATCGCGTAGGACGCGCACGCGGCGAGTGCGATCGCCGCGGTGAGAGCGATGAACGGCCGACTTCGGGTGGTGCGGTTGGGTGGCTCCGCAAGGTGCGGCTGCGTGGCGGGTGGCCACGGGCGGCGCAATCCGAAGAAGTGAGCCGGGATGGTGACCACGGCCAGTCCGGCGGCGAGGACGAGATAGGTGGTGCGCCAGGGCAGATGGTCGGCCAGGGCTGCAGTCAGGGGTGCGAACACGGTGCTGGCCAGCCCGGCGACCAGGGTGAGGATGGTCAGCGCACCGACGTGGCGTGGCCCGTACCAGCGGGTCAACGCCGCAAACGCCGGCTGATACAGCACCGCGCCCATCGCCATACCGGCGGCGGTCCAGGCCGCGACGAACCACCCAAAGGTGGGCGAGAGCGCCACGCCTGCCAGGGCGAGGGGCCCGAGCACCGAGCCCATGGTCATCACCGCGTGGGGGCCGTGACGGTCGATCCATCGGCCCACCACGATGCCGACCACGGCCGAGGTGACCAGCGCGGCCGAGAATGCCGCGGTGACCGCGAACGGTGACCAGCCGGCCTGTTGGGTCACGCGTACCGACAGCACCGTGAAGGCGTAAAACAACACCCCCCAGCTGGTGATCTGAGTCAGGCACAGCGTCACCAGGACGCGGCGCAGGTTGGCCTCACTCACCAAGATGGACTGCGCCGCTGCCGAATCCGTCACCGCACTGTCCCGGTGCCTGCCGCTGAGAAGGCCAACAGAAGATCGGTCATCGTCCCCCTCGAGACGCGGGTAGCCGGTTGCGCACCACGGCGATGGTGGTGGGCAACCGGCTCTGCCGGTTCTTCGGGTTCAGCAGCAGGACGCGGTGCTGGCCGGTTGACCCGCGTCGCCCGGGGCAGCGGTGCCGCCGCAGCACACACCACCCCCACCGTCGCCCGAATTCTCGAGGTGCTGGGGGCTGGTGCCGAAGGTATCGGAATCGTTCAGCACGGTGTAGACCTCCCACTTTTCACCGGCCGGGCCGCTCACCCAGACCTTGTCCTGGGTGGCAAAGCAACACGTGGTGCCGATCTCTTCATCGGTGAACAGCCCCTCACCGCTGAGCCGGGCGATCTCGGCATGCACCTGCTTGCTGGACTCCACTTCCACGCCGAGGTGGTTGATGGTGCCGCCTTTACCGGGGTTTTCCAGCAATACCAGCTTCAGTGCCGGCTCGGCCACGGCGAAGTTGGCGTAGCCCGGCTTGACCTTGGCCGGCGTGGTGTTGAACAGCTTGGAGTAGAACGTGATTGCCTCGTCGAGATCATCGACATTGAGGGCGAGTTGAACACGGGACATGATTCGACCTCCACAGGGATGGGACATATATCGAACTGACGCGTCGAGCCCAGAATGCCACCTTTTTGATATATGTCAATACTGGTGGCAAGATGGGGTTCATGCCCAAAGCGCTGCCTGTGATCGATATGTCCGCTCCGGTGTGCTGCGCACCGGTGGCTGCGGGTCCGATGACCGACGCCGCGGCGCTGGAGGTGGCGCTGCGGCTCAAAGCATTGGCCGATCCGGCCCGAGTGAAGATCATGTCGCACCTGTTCTCCTCGGCGACGGGCGAGGAGAACGGTGGCGAGCTTGCCGCCGCCGTCGGCTTGACCGAGTCCACCGTCAGCCACCACCTCACCCAGCTGCGTAACGCAGGCTTGGTCACCTCGGACCGCCGCGGCATGAACGTGTACCACCGAGCCCAGCGCAGCTCCCTGGCCGCACTGTGCGCGGTGCTCGACCCCAACTGCTGCACCTAGTCCGTGAGCACCGATGTCGTGAGCCCGACATCGGCAGCGGGATGACTCTGGTGGCCGAACACGTTCGCTCGGCAGCGGCAGGTGAGCGCCGTGATCGTCACCTACGTTCACAGACCCTTCCGGCAGCGCCTCACCGCACGTTCGAAACGTTGCATGGTGCTAACACGTACGTAAACCGCTGTCATACAGGTAATTCGCAGCCCCACAGGGGCCGGTCACGGACGATTTCACGTGACGAAAGTCGCCTGCCCGAATGCACCGCCCGAGCATGGTGGCATCCTGCATTCACCCCAAATTCTGGACTGGACACAAGAGTGAGAAAAGCTTGCGTGGACATCGAGTGAGACACCCGGTATCGGGGCAGTTCAGGGCACTAATAGTGGACACCGACCTTGAGAAGCCACACGCTGCGCCACGTACTGCGCGCCGAGCGAATTGAACAACTCCTGGGCGCGCCAGTGGGTGGCCGCTGTCAAACCGTTGTGGGGGTACCCCCAGCTTGCGAGGGGGGATGGCTCCGCCGCGGCCAGCACCAGAGCGCCCGTGCACACCGAGATAGTGAACCGCGAGTATCGATGCGCCTCGCGAACCCAGTCGAGCACCTCGTCGTCGTTGATCAGCACCCTGGTGCCGATCCCGGGAGGACCACCACGTCCGGCTGGCTGAGTTCCGCGAACGCCTTGTTCACGGTCATGCCGAGCATTCCGTTGTCGGTGCGCACCTCGCCACGGCGATGGCCGACGAACACCACGTCGATCGACGGGATCCGTTGCAACACTTCGTAGGGGCCAACGGCGTCGAGAGCGGTCAGGCGCTCGAACAGCTGCGTCGCAATTACTTCCGGCCGCCGCCTCAGGTACTCGGCTGGCCCGCGAGGTCCGGTTCCGATTCGCGATCGGCCGCGCCGTCCTCCGGCGCCGCGGTCACCCGGGTGCGGTCGGACTGCGGCCGCAGCCAGTCCGGCAGCCGGCGTGACGGCTCATCCGGCGCGCCGTCGAACACGCCGCCGGACGGGTCGTCCACCTGACCGCGGTTGCGCACCAGATCCAGTTCCGGGTGATAGATCTGGCGAATCACCAAGGCGCACAACACGATGACCGCGACGTCGCGAATCAACACGGTGGCCGTGAACCACTGCTCGGGCAGGCCGCGGTTCTGTTCGCCGTACAGATACATCATTCTCGGCACCCAGACGAGTGCGTCGATTGTCATCCACGCCAGCATTATTCGGCGGTGCGGCAGTGCCAGCACGGCCAGCGGCACCAACCACAGCGAGAACTGCGGACTCCACACCTTGTTGGTCAGCAGGAACGCTGCGACGACGAGGAACGCCACCTGCATGAGGCGGGGCCGCTTGTCGGCCGTCAGCGCGATGTAGGCGATTGCGATGCAACACGATATGAACAGAACGGCGGTCACCGCATTGAGCACGGTGGGCGGCTGCCAGAACCCGAGGTCGGGGTCGAACCCGCGCCACCCGGTGAACGACTTCACGATGTTGTAGACCGAGTCCATGTCGTCGCCGCGCCGGGTGTTGAGCCGGAAGAACTCCGACCATCCGCGCGGGAACAGGACCATGATCGGCAGGTTCACCACGAACCACGTCAGCACGGTGCTGACCGCGGCCTTTCCGACCTCGCGCAGCCGTCCGGTCCGCAGGCCGAGAATCACCAGCGGGATGAACAGCAGCAGTGGATAAAGCTTGGCCGCCACGCCCAACCCGATCAGGGCGCCGGCCAGCACCGGTTTTCGCCTGGCCCAGGCCAGCAGGGCGCCGGTCGCGAAAGCCGTTGCGAGCGCGTCGAAGTTGGTGAACACCTGGAAGATCAGGATCGGTGAACCGGCGACCAATGCCGCGTCCCAGACCCGGCGCGGGCCGGCCAGTCGCGACGCCGCCCACACGGTGACCAGCCACGCCAGCGCCAAACCGAATGCTGCGATGTTGAAGAACATCACCACCTCGGCGATGATCGGCACCGCCACCAGCTTGGTGAGGGCCGTGTAGGTCTTCGCCAGCGACATGGACACGTACTGGTAGATGCCGGTCAGCACCGGATACTCCATGTAGCGCACCGCCGGCTTCCCGTCGTATTGAAGCCTCGGTTTGCCGTTGCTCTCGGTCTCGAGCCAGCTCGACTTGTACGGAAACTTGCCCAGGCTCAACAGTTCCGCGGTGTACAGGGGAACGGTGTCGGAGTAGCACAGCTCGTAGTAGGCGCGCTGGTTCTGCCAGTTGCCGACTCGCTGATCGGCGGTGCCGGTGCCGGTGGTCTGCAGGCATGCCGCCTTCGTGGTGTAGCCCAGCGCCAGAAATACCACCGCGATGATCAGCATCACGCGCAGTGGGGTCATGAACCGGTTACGGCCGATCAGTGCGTGTCGACCCACCGGTCCGCCGACCACTCCGCGAGAGTGCAGCACCCAGAGTGTCCGTGCGGCTGGGCAGATCACGTTCGTCGAAGCTCCGCCGGTCTTCTGCCGGCGGAGCCGGCGATACTGCCGAAGCCGGCGGAGCCGGCGATACTGCCGAAGCCGGCGAGACGTCCTCCGCCGGGGCCGGTTCGTCCGGCGCGCCGCCGTCGCCGTCGGTTCGGGTCACGGGGGCGGAGGCGGAACGGCCGGCGCTCCGGGTGATACGAGAGCTGGTTCGGGCGGCGGGGGACCGATGGGCACGGTGGTCGGCGGCCCGAGCGGGATCGTGATGCCCGGTGCCACTTCGATGGTCGGCTGGATCACGGTTTCCGTCGGAGTCGGCGGAGCCGTGGGTGTCGGCGGGGGCGCAGGCGCCTGCGGCGGACCGGCATAGCCGCCGATCTCGGCCGGCTTCGGGAAGGACTCGTTGTCGGTGCCGTCCAGCGCACCGTCCATCGTCGCCTTCCAGATGTCCGACGGCAGACCCGAACCGTAAACCGGGGAGCCGTATTTGTTCTCCAACGGCTTCGTGCCCTGGGTGGTACCCACCCACACCGCCGTCGACAGCGACGGGGTATAGCCGACCATCCATGCGTCCCGGTTGGCGCCGGTGTCGCCGAGTTGGTTCGTGCCGGTCTTCGCGGCCGATGCGCGTCCGCCCGCGAGGTTGTGACCGTTGGAGTAGGCCGCGATCGGCTGCATGGCGGAGGTGACATTGTCCGCGACGGCCTTGTCGATGCGCTGCTCACCCGAGTTGTCCTGCTGGCCGGCGTCGAACAGCACCTCGCCCTGGGCGTTGACCACCTTCTGCACGAAGTGCGGTTTGTGATACACGCCGGAAGCGGCCAGCGTGGCATAGGCCGACGCCATGTCCAGCACCCGAGTCTGGTACTGGCCCAACACGACTCCATTGTTCGGCGGACCGCCCTTGCCGTCCTCGGACAGCGTGTGGTCGACGCCGGGGAAGCTCTCCGCGATGCCGGCCTTGTGCGCCGCGTCGGCGACATCGGCCGGGCCGTTCTTCAGCTTCAGCATCAACCGGTAGTAGCTGGTGTTCAGCGACCGCTTCAGGGCTTCGGCGATGTTGCAGGTGCCGCAACCGGCGCCCTCCACGTTGGTGATCTTGATGCCGTTGACCTCGACCGGTGAGCTGTCCACCTGATAGCCCAGTCCCATGCCCTGCTGGAGAGCGGCGACCAGTGCGAACACCTTGAACGACGAACCCGTCGGCAGGCCGGCCTGCGCGAAATCGAATCCGTTGGCGTCGGTGCCGCCGTAGTAGGCCTTGACGGCGCCGTTGTGCGGATCGATGGACACCACCGCCGACCGCATGTCCGGGTCCTGGCCGTCGAGAGCCTCCGAGACCGCGCCCTCGGCGGCCTGCTGCGCCTTCGGGTCGATGGTGGTGGTGATCTGCAGACCCTGGGTGTTCAACGTCTGCTCGTTGATGTCGAACAGGTCGAGCAGTTCCTTGGTCACCTGGCGCTCGATCAGGCCGTTGGGTCCCGTCGTCTGGTCCTCGGAGCGCGCCTGTTCGGGCGGCACCGTCGGCGGAAATTGTTGCGCCGTGCGGTCCTGCTTCGACAGCGCACCGATGTCGACCATGCCGTCGAGCACCCAGTTCCACCGCTCGACCGCGCCCTCAGGGTTGACGGCGGGGTCGAGACCGGATGGCCGCTGGATGAGAGCGGCCAGCAGCGCACCTTCGGCGACGTCGAGTTGCTCGACCGGTTTGTTGAAGTAGGCCTTGGCGGCGGCCGAGATGCCGTAGGCGCCGCGGCCGAAGTAGATGATGTTCAAATACGACTGCAGCACTTGGTCCTTGGACCATTCGCCGGACATCTTGGTCGAGATGACCAGTTCCTTGGCCTTGCGGATGAGGCCGCCGACACCGGAGCGCGCGTCGCCGACCAACGCGTTCTTGACGTACTGCTGGGTGATCGTCGATCCGCCCTGCAGGTCACCACCGAAGATGTTGTTCTTGAACGCACGGGCGAATCCGGAGAAGGAGAAGCCCGGGTTGGAGTAGAAGTCGCGGTCCTCGGCGGCCATCACCGCATCGCGCACGTGCACCGGGATCTGGTCGATGTTGACATCGACACGGTTGCCTTCGGGTGGAACGATTTTCGCGAGCTCGCTGCCGTCGCTGGCCAAGATCGTCGACACCTGGTTGGTGCGGATGTCACCCGGTTTGGGCACGTCGACGATCAGGTAGGCCATCCCGAAGGTGACCAGCGGAAGCACGATGAGCACCGCCACCCCCAGGTACAGGCTGCGGCGCACCCACTTCCAGTTGATCTGGCTGGCGAAGCTCGTCCGCGGAGCAGGCGGCTCTCCGGGTGGTCCGCCTCCGCCCGGTGGACGGCGCGGCGGGACCGGTGGCGGCGGCGGCTTGGGCGGTGGAACCCCGTCCAGCGCAGCCTTGACCACGTCGATCGGGTCGCGGAGATGCGCCGGGGTGTTGCCACGGATCGCGGGTAGAACCGCGGTCAGGCGGTCGTCGGGCGGGGCTCCCGCGGCGCGGTGCCGGGGCGGGCCGGAGGGTGGGCGAGAAGGACGCGCACCCGCACCATCAGCCCCCTGCCCTGTACGGACGTCATTGGCTGACCGGTCGTGGCGCTCTTCGTTATTCACTGGCCGTGCGCGCGCGACCGCGCGCCGTCTGGGTGCGTCGCGAACCCTTCTTCGGGGGCGGGATCGCGCCGAGCACATACGACTTGACCAAGTGATTCCATTCGCAGGTCCGGCATACTTCCACCACGTACACGGAGAATTCGTCGTAGCGGGTCGCCAGCAGGACCAGCTCCTCTGCGGTGCGCGCCGAGCCGGACACGGCGCCGAGGTGGTCCCCGTACACCCACGACACCAGCGTGAGCTGTTCCTTGCGGCAGATCGGGCACATCACCGAACTGGGCTTCCCGTGGAACTTCGCTGCCCGCAGCAGGTAGGGATTGGCGTCGCAGACCTCCGAGACGCCGGTGCGTCCCGAGTAGACCTCGGCCAGCAGGGAACGGCGCCGAAGCGCGTAGTCCACCACTTGTCGCTGCAGTCGCACGGAGACCAGAGTACGTCGGCCCTGCCGCCGGGGAGGCGTGACCGCGCCACTGTGGCGTCAGGTTGGCCATCTGGTCTGCGGCGATGGCAACCTAACTCCTACGATCATCGTCGTGGCTACGAGGCAGACAGCCGGCACCCGCGCGAAGGACAGCGACCGGAACGACACGTGTCAGGTTCTGGACAGTGCCCTGAGCGAAGGTCAGCTCTCGATGGCCGAGCACGGGGAGCGGGTCAAGGCCGCGACCAATGCCACGACCCTGGGCGAGCTGGCGGCTCTCGTCGACGATCTGCAGAACTCGAACGCCCCGGTTCAGCTGCCCGACTTGCGCAAGCCCCCGAGGGTCGGCGGCGCCGGTAGCGGGTGGGGGATGCGCGCGGCGGTTGCCGGCGTGCTCGTCGTGCTGGGCATCGCGATCGGCTGGGGCCTCTACGGCAATACGACCTCGCCGCTGAGCTTCACCTCGGACCCCGGCGCAAAATCCGACGGCATCCCGGCGAAGGTGATCAGCGCGCCGAGGCAACTGCACTCGCTCGGCGGCCTGACGGGCCTCGTCGAACAGATGCAGCAGCGGTTCGGCGACACCATGGGCTACCGGTTGATCATCTATCCCGAGTACGCGGTGCTGGACCGCGCCGATCCCTCCGACGAGCGCCGCCAGCTTTCCTATACCTACCGCGGCGGCTGGGGCGACCCGTCGACGAGCGCCAAGAGTGACGACGACCGGCTGGTCGACGTCGGCAAGTTCGACATCAAGGCCGTCGTCGGACTGCTGCGCGGCGCACCGGAGACACTCGGCATCAAACCGGGCGACGTGACGAGCACCTATTTGAACATCGACCCCAGCCGCGACCCGACCACGCCTGATGCGATCTCGATCGACGTGTACGTGTCCAGCGACTTCGGCAGCGGCTACATCCAGCTCGCCGACGACGGCACCGTCAAGCAGGTCAACTACCCCGGCGGCTGACCGGGCGCCACACCGGCCTGACAAACGCGTTCGATATACGCATCGATGTAGCGCCGTATATATCGGCGCGATACACTTCTGCGAGGTGTCGAACCGCCGTAACGAGTGAACTAGTTTTTCGAGGAGGTGCCCTCATGCTCGAACTCGCCGTCCTGGGGCTCCTGCTGGAATCACCCATGCACGGCTATGAACTGCGCAAAAGGTTGACCGGTCTGCTCGGGGCGTTCCGCGCGTTCTCGTACGGCTCGCTCTACCCAGCGCTGCGACGCATGCAGGCCGACGGCCTGATCGTCGAGGACGCCGCACCAGAGGGAATCCCGAAGATGCGGCGCGCTCGTCGCGTCTACCAACTCACCGACTCGGGTAAGCAACGCTTCACCGAGTTGGTGGCCGACACCGGTCCGCAGAATTACTCCGACGACGGATTCGGTGTTCACCTCGCGTTCTTCAACCGAACCCCGGCCGAGGCCAGGATGCGGATCTTGGAGGGGCGCCGTCGTCAGGTGGAGGAACGCCGTGAGGGCTTGCGTGAAGCAGTGGCGCGGGCCAGCAGCTCGATCGACCGCTACACCCGGCAGCTGCATCAGCTCGGGTTGGAGTCCAGTGAGCGCGAAGTCAAATGGCTCAACGAATTGATAGCCGCGGAACGAACGGCGCAGGGACGCGCCGAGCAGCAGCCGTAACCAGCTGAGCACAAACCGAGTTAGTAGAAATGGGAGAAATCGTCATGACTGAAAGCACCGAGGTGCGGGTCGCGATTGTCGGTGTAGGCAACTGCGCGTCCTCGCTTGTGCAGGGTGTGCAGTATTACCAGGACGCCGACGAGACCGCCACGGTGCCCGGCCTGATGCACGTGAAGCTGGGCCGGTACCACGTCCGCGACGTGAAGTTCGTCGCCGCGTTCGACGTGGACGCCAAGAAGGTCGGCTTCGACCTGTCGGAGGCAATCTTCGCGTCGGAGAACAACACCATCAAGATCGCCGACGTTCCGCCGCTGAACATCACCGTGCAACGCGGACCGACCCTCGACGGCATCGGCAAGTACTACTCGGAGACCATCGAGGTATCCGACGTCGACCCGGTCGACGTGGTCAAGACGCTCAAGGACAACAAGGTCGACGTCATGGTGTCGTACCTTCCCGTGGGCTCCGAAGAGGCCGACAAGTTCTACGCGCAGTGCGCTATCGACGCCGGCGTGGCGTTCGTCAACGCGCTGCCGGTGTTCATCGCGTCGGACCCGGTGTGGGCCAAGAAGTTCAAGGACGCCGGCGTCCCGATCGTCGGCGACGACATCAAGAGCCAGGTCGGCGCCACCATCACCCACCGCGTGATGGCCAAGCTGTTCGAGGACCGCGGCGTGCAGCTCGACCGCACGATGCAGCTCAACGTCGGCGGCAACATGGACTTCCTCAACATGCTGGAGCGCTCGCGGCTGGAGTCCAAGAAGATCTCCAAGACCCAGGCCGTCACCTCCAACCTGCAGCGTGAGTTCAACACCAAGGACGTGCACATCGGCCCGTCGGATCACGTCGGCTGGCTCGACGACCGCAAGTGGGCCTATGTCCGGCTCGAGGGCCGCGCCTTCGGCGACGTGCCGCTGAACCTGGAGTACAAGCTCGAGGTGTGGGACTCGCCGAACTCGGCGGGCGTCATCATCGACGCGGTGCGCGCCGCGATGATCGCCAAGGACCGCGGCATCGGCGGACCGGTCGAGGCCGCCTCGGCGTACCTGATGAAGAGCCCGCCGAAGCAGCTGCCGGACGACATCGCCCGCACCCAGCTCGAGAACTTCATCGAGGGATAGCGCTTCGACTCTCGCAATCAACGGGGATCCCGAATGGGATCCCCGTTGCCTTTTCCGTCGCATGTTTATGCAAATGGCAGGCGGGTATGACGCCAGTGTCAATTAAGACTGCCGCAGCTCAGGCCCGTATCAAGGAGCACGCCATGCAAGACCAACTGAGAGACATGTGGGGGTCGGTACTGGCCATCGCACCCAAAGTGATTCTTTTCCTCCTGATCCTTATCGTCGGCTGGATCGTGGCGAAATTGATCGCTACGGCCGTTGACAAAATCCTCGAACGGGTCGGTTTCGACCGCGCGGTGGAGCGCGGCGGCGTCCGGCGGGCGCTGGCACGAAGCAACTACGACGCCTCCACCATCGTCAGCAAGATCGTCTACTTCGCGCTGTTGCTGATCGTTCTGCAATTCGCCTTCGGAGTCTTCGGCCCCAATCCGGTCAGCAATCTGATCTCGGGCGTTGTCGCGTTCCTGCCCAATTTGTTCGTCGCGCTGATCATCGTCGTGGTGGCCGCCGCGATCGCGGCTGCGGTACGCGACATCGTTTCGAACGCGTTGAGCGGCTTCTCGTACGGCCGGATGCTGGGCACCATTGCCAGCGTCTTCATTCTCGGACTCGGCATCATCGCCGCGCTGAATCAGGTGGGCATCGCATTGACCGTGACGCTGCCCGTTCTGATCGCGGTGTTGGCGACCGTCGGCGGCATTCTCATAGTGGGCGTCGGCGGTGGCCTGATCAAGCCGATGCAGGAGCGTTGGGAGAACTACCTGACGACGGCCGAGCGCGAAGGCCGCAATATCCGCGAACGGCGCGTGAACGCCGGGCCGGTCGGCCGCGTGGCCTCCGAACGCTCACCGGAGTCTGACTACAAATGGGCGGCCGACGATCCCGCCGGCCAGCATCCGGCCGGCCGGCCGCAGCACGCCGCGGCAGTGCCTCCACTGCCCACCCGTCCGGCGCACTACGGCGAAGGCGGCCCGAAGCGATGAGGTCGCGCCGCCGGGGCTGACAATTACGACGACGCTGCGGGGAGATCGTCATTTCGACTTGAACTCGATCTCCCCGCAGTTTCGCGTTAGATGGAGTCGTGGTTTTCGACGACGACCTCGTAGGCCTCGACGAGTTCGGGCTGCTCCACGAGAACGCCGAGCAGATCGGCGCGACTGGCCCATTGCCGACGGTGCGGCGCATCGACTCAGGGCCGATCAGCGCGCTCAAGTGGGGCGACGAGCCGCCGCGGGTGCTGTTCCTGCACGGCGGCGGGCAGAACGCCCACACCTGGGACACCGTGATCCTCGGGCTCGGCGAGCCTGCGCTGGCCGTCGACCTGCCGGGGCACGGCCGCTCGGGGTGGCGCGACGACGGCGACTACGGACCGCGCCTGGCCGCCGAGACCCTGGCACCGCGGCTGCGCGAATGGGCGCCGACACCGCGGCTGGTCGTCGGCATGTCGCTGGGCGGGCTGACCGCGCTCCGGCTGGCCGCCTCCGAACCGGACCTGGTGCCCGAACTGGTACTCGTCGACGTCACCCCCTCCGCACCGGGGCGGCACGAGCAGATGACCAAGGCGCAGCTGGGCACCGTCGCGCTGGTCCAGGGTGACCGCACGTTCCCGAGCTTCGCCGCCATGCTCGACGTGACCGTCGCCGCGGCACCGCACCGCGATCGGAAGTCGTTGCGCCGCGGTGTCTTCCACAACTCCAAACAACTCGACGGACGGCACCTGGACCTGGCGCTACGACTCGTTCCGCAAGGGGGACGGGTTCGAGCGCCTGTGGGACGACGTGCCGTCCATCACCATGCCCACCACGCTGGTGCGCGGCGCCGACTCGCATTTCGTCAACGACGACGACGCCGATGCGTTCGCCGAAAACGCGCCCGGCTTCCGCCGCACACACGTGGTCTCGGGCTCGGGGCATTCGGTCCAGGGCGACCAACCCCACGCACTCGTCGACATCCTGCGTGGAGTTCTCGACGCCTGATTGGATGACTTCGGACCCGCCCGGCGTTGACACAACGGCGACAGTACGGTTGTGCCGTGGCCTTCCAAATTCGTGTCGGCGTGCAGCTGCAGCCGCAACATTCCCCGCAGTACAGCCATATTCGTGACGCGGTCCGCCGCTGCGAGGACATCGGCGTCGACGTCGCCTTCAACTGGGACCACTTCTTCCCGCTCTACGGCGATCCCGACGGGGCGCACTACGAATGCTGGACGATGCTCGGCGCGTGGGCAGAGCAGACGTCGCGGCTCGAGATCGGCGCGCTGGTGACGTGCAACTCGTACCGCAACCCGGAGCTCCTCGCCGACATGGCGCGCACCGTCGACAACATCTCCGACGGCCGGCTCATCCTCGGCATCGGCTCGGGCTGGAAACAGAAGGACTACGACGAGTACGGCTACGACTTCGGCACCGCGGGCAGCCGGCTCGACGATCTGGCCGCCGCGCTGCCGCGCATCAAATCGCGGCTGACCAAACTCAATCCGGCGCCGGTCCGCGCCATCCCCGTCCTCATCGGCGGTGGCGGCGAGAAGAAGACGCTGCGTCAGGTCGCCGAGCACGGCGACATCTGGCATTCCTTCTCCGGCAGCGCCGAGTACCCGCGGAAGGCCGAGGTCCTGGCCAAGCACTGCGGCGATGCCGGTCGCGATCCGGCCACCATCGAACGCTCTGCCGGCGTCGAGGGCGACACCGAAAATGCCCTGCTGGCCGAGGCGGATGCGCTCGCCGGCCTCGGGGTCAGCCTGCTGACCGTCGGCGTCAACGGACCCGACTACGACCTGACCCGGGTCGAGGCACTATGCCGCTGGCGTGACCGTCGTCAATCCGATGGAAACTGAAGCGGTGTAACACCTCCGGAGTGGGCAGGCGGCGTGAGAGACTGTCGCCGCCATGCCCAAGAAGTATGGAGTCAAAGAAAAAGACCTCGTGGTCTCGCATGTCGTCAACTTGGTGCTGACGGGCAAACTACGCTCCGGCGACCGAGTCGATCGCAACGAGATCGCGCACGAGCTCGGACTCAGCCGCGTCCCCATCCAGGAGGCTGTAGTCCAGCTCGAACATGACGGTGTGCTGTCCACGCAGTATCACCGCGGTGCATACGTCGAACGGTTCGACGAGCAGGTGGTGCGCGAACACCACGAACTGCACGGACTGGTGAGCGGAATCGCGTCGGCGCGCGCCGCGGGGGAGGCATTGCCCCGCATCGTCGAGCAGCTCGGCGCGTTGATCGACGGCATGCGCGCGAGTAGAGACGCGCGGGTATTCCAGGAGACGGCCTGGCAATTCCGCAAGGTCATCAACGACGAATACGCGGGCCCGCGCCTGCAGGCGGTGATCCGCGCATCGCACACGTTCATTCCCCGCGCGTTCTGGATGACATACCTCAACAACCACGACGAGTTGCTGCCGTCCTATGAGACCGAGATGGCCGCGATCGTGCGGCGCGACCCCGACGCCGCGCGCGCCGCATGCTCCGAGCGCGCCGAGGTGATGGCCAGGATCATGCTGGCCGAGTTGGTTCGGCGCGGTGTGTTCAGTCCCGCCGGGCCTGCCATGCGTCCCTCGTTTGCGTTCTGATTGAGCTGAAGCCGCTGCCGAATCAGTGGCACCCACTACCTTGCTGGGGATGCGGTTGTTGAAGCTGTTCGTCGCGATGTCGATCGCGCTGCTGGTCGGCAGCCTCGGTCTGGCGGGCCCGGCGGGTGCCGTCGACCAGTGCGCGCCACCCGGTGAGCAGAGCGCCAGCGCGCTGCCGACGAATCTCGCGAAGGCCGCCACCGGCCCGGCCGAGGACAAGTACACGACACCGACGGTAGTGCCGCTGAATTCGGTCGACGTCAACGCGCTCGGTCTGAGCGCGCCCGGCACGCTGACCGTCGGCACGCTCTCCGATGCGCCGCCGAGCATCTGCATCAACTCGCAGGGCCACTTCACCGGTTTCGACAACGAACTGCTGCGCGCGATCGCCGACAAGCTGGGCTTGAAGATCAACTTTGTCGGCACCGAATTCTCCGGCCTGCTCGCGCAGACGGCGGCGCGGCGCTTCGACGTCGCATCGTCGTCGATCACCACCACCGATGCGCGCAGGCGGACCGTCGGTTTCACCAACGGCTACGACTTCGGGTACTTCTCACTGGTCGTCCCGTCGGGCTCGCCGATCACCGGCTTCGACAAGCTGGCGGCCGGCCAGCGCATCGGCGTGGTCCAGGGCACCGTGCAGGAGGCCTACGTGATCGACACGCTGCACCTGGAACCGGTGAAGTTCCCGGACTACAACACCGTGTATGCCAGCCTCAAGACGCGGCAGATCGATGCGTGGGTCGCGCCGTCGCAACAGGCGCAGGGCACCGTGCAGTCCGGCGATCCCGCCCAGATCATCGAAAACACCTTCAGCCTGGACAATTTCGTCGCCTACGCCGTGGCCAAGGACAACCTCCCGCTGATCGACGCCCTGAACTCCGGGCTGGACGCGGTCATCGCCGACGGCACCTGGTCGCGGCTGTACTCCGACTGGGTGCCGCGCGCGTTGCCGCCCGGCTGGAAGCCGGGGTCCAAGGCGGCGCCGGCACCGCAGCTGCCGGACTTCGCCGCGATCGCCGCCGAGCATCAGCAGGCGCCGTCGGCGGCTGTCGCGCCGAAATCGACGCTGTCGCAGCTGGCCGACTCGTTCCTGGACTGGGACCTCTACAAGCAGGCCATCCCGGACCTGTTCAAGACCGGCCTGCCGAACACGTTGATCCTGACGATCAGTGCCAGTGTCATCGGGCTGGTGCTCGGCATGGGCCTGGCCGTCGCGGGGATCTCCCGGTCCCGCTGGCTGCGGTGGCCGGCGCGGGTGTACACCGACATCTTCCGCGGGCTGCCGGAAGTGGTGATCATCCTGCTGATCGGATTGGGCGTCGGGCCCGTGGTGGGCGGCTTGACCGGAAACAATCCGTATCCGCTCGGCATCGCCGCACTCGGCCTGATGGCCGCCGCGTATGTCGGGGAGATCTTCCGGTCCGGCATCCAGAGCGTGGAGCCCGGACAGCTGGAGGCCTCGCGCGCCCTGGGTTTCAGCTATCCGGCGTCGATGCGGCTGATCGTCGTGCCCCAGGGCGTCCGACGGGTGTTGCCCGCGTTGATGAATCAGTTCATCTCGCTGTTGAAGGCGTCGTCGCTGGTGTACTTCCTCGGCCTGGTCGCCAACCAGCGTGAGCTTTTCCAGGTCGGCCGGGACCTCAACGCGCAGACCGGTAACCTCTCCCCGCTGGTGGCGGCCGGGCTGTTCTATCTACTGCTCACCATCCCGCTGACGCATCTGGTCAACTTCATCGACAACCGGCTGCGGCGAGGGCGCAAACCCGGTGAGGAAGATCCGCTCGAGCTGTCCACTTCGCAGGAGATGATCTGATGGCCGAGGCTGCGGTTGCCGAACCAGTGTCGTTGAGCGCCACCGACATTCACCTGGCGTTCGGGCCGAACCCGGTATTGCGCGGGGTGGACATCGACGTGCCCGCCGGGACCACCGCGGCGGTCATCGGACCGTCCGGTTCGGGCAAGTCGACGCTGCTGCGCACGCTGAACCGGCTGCACGAGCCCGACCGCGGTGACATCCTGCTCGACGGCCGCTCGGTACTGGCCGACAACCCCGACCGGTTGCGTCAGCGCATCGGCATGGTGTTCCAGCACTTCAACCTGTTCCCGCACCGCACGGTGCTCGACAACGTGACCCTGGCGCCGCGCAAGCTCAAGCGGCTCGGCGCCGAGCAGGCCCGCGAACTGGGGCTGGCGCAGCTGGATCGCGTCGGGCTGCGGCACAAGGCCGACGTACGGCCGGGCACGCTGTCGGGCGGGCAGCAACAGCGCGTGGCGATCGCCCGGGCGCTGGCGATGTCCCCGCAGGTGATGTTCTTCGACGAGGCGACCTCGGCGCTGGACCCGGAGTTGGTCAAGGGCATCCTGGAGTTGATCGCGGATCTCGGTGCGGACGGCATGACGATGGTCGTCGTCACCCACGAAATGGGTTTCGCCAGGTCGACATCGGATGCCGTGGTGTTCATGGATCACGGGCAGGTGGTCGAGTCGGGACCGCCCGAGCAGATCTTCGACGCCGCGGAGACCGACCGCCTGCGTCGGTTTCTTTCGCAGGTTCTCTGAAGCTAAACGCGCTGTCCTGCAGTTTGGCAGCCTCAGACAGGTTAGACTGGCTCAATTATGGTGGACACGGAATCGCCGGTCGGCGAACTCGCCGGGGAGTTGCAGCGCGTGCTCTCCAAGGTGTTCTCTGTTCTCCGCCGCGGAGACACCGCCAACCGTGCGGAGGCCGGCGATCTCACGCTGGCCCAGCTGTCGATTCTGTTGACCCTGCTCGACCAGGGACCGATCCGGATGACGGATTTGGCCGCCCACGAGCGAGTGCGTACCCCGACGACGACGGTGGCGATCCGCCGGCTGGAGAAGCTCGGCCTGGTCAAACGCTCCCGTGACCCGTCGGATCTGCGGGCGGTGCTCGTCGACATCACGCCTCGCGGGCTGTCTCAGCACCGGGAGGCGCTGGCCGCCCGCCGGGCCCATCTGGCGACGCTGCTGAGCAAGCTCAGCGAGGAAGACCTCGAGACGCTGACCAAGGCGTTGGCCCCGCTCGAGCGCCTGGCCGAGTAACTAGCCCAGCCAGTCCAGCACTGCTGCGGCCGTCCACGACTGCTGCATGCTCCCCAACGGCTCCCCGGTGAACGGTTCGTAGTATTCGGCGAAGGTGCCGTCGCTGACCTGCCGAAGACCCTCGCGCCGAAGGACGAGCGCCCGTTCGGCCCAACCGCGGCGGGCGAAGCACCACGAGAACAGCCACGTCATCACCGGCCACACCGGCCCGCGCCAGTATTCGCGTTGCCGGAAGTCCCGCGACACCGGCGATGTCGACGGGATGAGCGCGTACTTCAGGTCGGGGTGCCCGCAGAATCGCGGGCCCTCCAGCAGCCGCAGCAGCGTCCGCTCCTTGCCGTGCGGCAGACCGCCGCACAACAGCGGGGCGAACTGCGCCACCGTCTCGGTGGGCACCAGACGCTCGGTGCGCACGTTGAAATCCCTTGCCGCACCGGTGCGTTCGTCGGTGGTCTCGATGACGCCCGCACGGAACCGTTTCCCCCACGCGTACAGATCGCGGACGTCGGCGTGTGGTCGCTTGTAGTCCTCGCCGATCTCGGCGAGCACGTCGCAGGCCACCGACAGGATCGCCGAGACGAACACATCCTCCACCGCGAAACTCATCACCTTCGGCAGCAACTCGTCGTCGTAGCGGACCGACTTCATCTCCTCCAGCAGCCACAGATACCGGTCGTACTCGATATCCGACGGGCGCTGGGTGGCGTCGGTGACGATCGTGTTGTCCTCCCGCTGGTATTCCGGCACGGTTCCCGGCACCACGTCGGCGTACGCGCTGTCCCAGCGAGGCGAGTTGTCCATTCCGGACTCCCAGCCGTGATAGAGCGTGACTCGCCCGCGGGACTTCGGGTCGCGCGCCTCGGCCAGCCAGCGATGCCAGCGGACCAGGTCGTCCCAGCGTCGGTCGAGGAACGCCTCGGCGACCGCTCGGGTGGACCGACCGCGGGTGCGGGCATGGTCGAGGATGCGCTGCACCGCGATCGCGTGCACGGGTGGCTGCGTGATGCCCGACGTGTGGCGGGCGCGTGGCGCGTGCACCGCCAGCGCCGACGTCGCCCACCGCGCCGGCCCAGGGAAGTAGCCGTCCACGCCGTTGGCAAAGACGATGTGCGGGATCATCCCGTTGGTCCACTGCGCCGACAGCAGCGTATCCAGTTCGACGACCGCCCGCTCGACGCTCAGCGGCGCCAGCCCGATCGCCACGAATGCCGCATCCCAGCTCCACATGTGGGGGTACAGCAGCGGTGCCGCCGTGGTCATCACGCCCAGGTCGTTGCCGCGCAAAAGATACGCCGCCCGGGCGGCGAGCTGGGTCGGAGCGAAGTTGTGATCGGATCGCATTGCGTCCATCATGCGACGGCCGGGCCCGACTTGCAGATCGGTAGGGTACCGACATGCCGACGGCGATGATCACCGGAGCGTCGCGAGGGGTCGGGGCGGCCATCGCCACCGCACTGGCGCCCACCCACACCCTGTTCCTGGCCGGCCGGCCATCCGCCGCGCTGGATGAGCTCGCGGAGAGGTTCGGCGCCACCACCTGGCCGATCGATCTCGGTGACGTCGACGCTATCGAGGCCGTCGTCGAGCCGATCGTCGAGCTGGACGTGTTGATCCACAACGCGGGTGTCTCGTACCCGGCGCGGGTCGCCGAGTCGAGCGTCGATGAGTGGCGAGCCACCATGGCGATCAACGTCGTTGGGGCGGTGGCGTTGACGCTTCCGTTGCTTCCCGCGCTGCGCAGCGCCCGCGGCCATGTGGTGTTCGTCAACTCCGGCGCAGGCATCAACGCCTCGCCGGGCCTGGCCTCCTATTCGGCCAGCAAGTTCGCGCTGCGGGGCTTCGCGGATTCACTGCGCAACGACGAGCCCGGGCTGCGGGTCACGTCGATTCATCCAGGCCGGATAGACACCGGAATGCAAGAGGAATTGATCGCCTACGAGGGCCGCGAGTACGACGCGGCGCAGTTCCTCAGCCCGGAAACGGTCGCGCAGGTGATTGCCGATGCCGTCAATGCCCCGCGCGACGCCCACATCCACGAGGTCATCGTCCGCCCGAGGTGACCTGGCCTGCCGAGCGAAGTTCAGATGAAGTAGGTTTCGTTCCCCGTCGGGTAGCCGCCGCCGTCGGTCGCGATATGAACGTGGTCGAAGTGGTTGGCCGTTTCCGAGCCGTAGTCCGCCGTCCAACTGGGTGCGCCGATGCCCGGGTAGAAGCCCCGCCGCCAGATCACATGGATCACTCCCCATCGCTTCGCGTTCGCCAAGGCGTAGCCGGCGATGAGGTTGCCGAGTTCGATGCCCTCGTCGCTGTCGTGGTTGGGGATCATCACGTCGATCGCCAATCCGTTCGGATGCCACTTCAACGGATCCTGGCGAAAGCCGCCGATGGTGGTGATCTCGGGAAACATCACGCTGATGGCACGCGCGGCCCGGATGGTGTGGACCTGCAACCCGTTCTCGGATGCGACGCCGGCAGGCAGCGCGAACGGGAGTTCCTGGCTTGCGACCGGCGCGCTTGCCGCCAGCAGTTCAGCCTCCGCTGGAGTGTCGACGGACGGTGCGCCGGGCGGCACCGACACCTGCGCCGTCGGTGCGGCCGCCGGGAGCTCGGCGCAGCACGGACGCTCTGCGCCCTGGGCGTAGAACATGCCGGCAGCGACGGCGATCGAAGCCGCCAACGCCAACCAGCGTCCCCGGCCGTTGGCTAACACGTCTCTGCCCACGGGCAGCACATTACTGTCGTGTCCGGCCCGGCGTGGCAATCTCGGTGATCGCTAGACGACGATGTTCACCAGCCGGCCCGCCACCACGATCACCTTCTTGGGAGTGGCGCCGTTGAGGAACGCGGTGACTTTCTCGTCCGCGAGCGCCGCGGCCTCCAGCGTGTCGGCATCGGCATCGGCGGGGACGGTGACTCGACCGCGCACCTTTCCGTTGACCTGCACCGGGTACTCGACGGTGTCCTCGACGAGGTACCGGGGGTCGGCGACCGGGAAGGGCCCGTGCGCCAACGACGTGTCGTGCCCCAGCCGGCGCCACAGCTCCTCGGCCAGGTGCGGGGCCAGCGGCGCGACCATCAGCACCAGCGGCTCGAGCGCAGCGCGTGCCGTCACGCCCTGCTTGGTCAGGTGGTTGGTGTACTCGATGAGCTTGGCCGCGGCGGTGTTGTTGCGAAGCGCCGCATAGTCTTCGGCGACCCCGGCGATGGTCCGGTGCAGCTGCCGCTGCGTCTCTTCGTCGATGCTCTCGTGCTCGGCGGCGCGCTCCCTACCGGTTTCCTCGTCGACGACCAGCCGCCACACCCGCTGCAGGAACCGGTAGGCGCCGACGACGTCCTTGGTCGCCCACGGCCGCGACGCTTCCAGCGGGCCCATCGACATCTCGTACACCCGCAAGGTGTCGGCGCCGTAGTTGTCGCAGATCTCATCGGGGGACACCGAGTTCTTCAGGCTCTTGCCGATCTTGCCGAACTCCTGGTTGACCTCGGCGCCCTCGTAATAGAACTTGCCGTCGCGTTCGGTGACCTCGGCGGCCGGCACATACGCGCCGCGCGCGTCGGTGTAGGCGAACGCCTGGATGTAGCCCTGGTTCACCAGCCTGCGGAAGGGCTCCCGGGAAGTGACGTGGCCGAGGTCGTAGAGCACCTTGTGCCAGAACCGCACGTACAGCAGGTGCAGCACGGCGTGCTCGACGCCGCCGACGTACAGGTCGACACCGCCGGGGTCGTGCGGGCCGTGCTCCGCCGGCCGCGGACCCATCCAGTACGCCTCGTTCTCCTTGGCGCACAGCTCTTCTTTGTTGTACGGGTCCGTGTAGCGCAGTTCGTACCACGAGCTGCCCGCCCACTGCGGCATCACGTTCGTATCGCGGGTGTAGGACCGTAGACCGTCGCCGAGATCCAATTCGACGTGCACCCATTCGGTCGCCAGGCCCAGCGGCGGCGAGGGCTCGCTGTCGGCGTCGTCGGGATCGAACTGCACGGCCGCGTAGTCGGGGATGTCGGGTAGTTCGACCGGCAGCGCCGATTCGGGCAGGGGGTGAGCGCGGCCGTCGGCGTCGTAGACGATCGGGAACGGCTCACCCCAGTACCGCTGCCGGGCGAACAGCCAGTCCCGCAGCTTGTATTCGATGCGCGCCCGGCCCCGGCCCGCGGCGGACAACCGGTCGGTGATCGCCTCCTTCGCCGAGGCGACACTGAGTCCGTTCAGGTAGTCGGAGTTGATCACGTCACCGTCGCCGTTGTACGCCGACTGCGTGAGAACCCCGCCCGCGATCACCTCGACGATGGGCAGGCCGAATTCGTGGGCGAACTCCCAGTCGCGTTGGTCGTGACCGGGCACCGCCATGATCGCGCCGGTGCCGTAACCGGCCAGCACGTAGTCGGCGATGAACACCGGAACCTGTTGGCCGTTGGCCGGATTGGTCGCGTAGCTGCCCAGGAAGACGCCGGTCTTGGTTTTGTTCTCCTGGCGCTCGAGGTCGGATTTGGCGGCGATCGTCCTCCGGTAGGCGGCGACGGCTTCGGCGGGTGTGGCCGCCCCGAACGTCCAGCGCGGATCGACGCCGGCCGGCCACTGGTCGGCGACCAACGTGTCGACCAGGTCGTGCTCGGGTGCCAGCACCATGTAGGTGGCGCCGAACAACGTGTCCGGCCGGGTGGTGAACACCTCGATGTCACCGGCGTCGGTGCCGAAGAGGACCGCTGCGCCGGTGGACCGGCCGATCCAGTTGCGCTGCATGGCCTTGACCTTGTCGGGCCACTCCAGCAGATCCAGGTCGTCGAGCAGCCGGTCCGAGTAGGCGGTGATGCGCATCATCCACTGCCGCAGTCGCTTGCGGAAGACCGGGAAATTACCGCGATCGCTGCGGCCGTCGGAGGTCACTTCCTCGTTGGCCAGCACCGTGCCCAGACCGGGGCACCAGTTGACCATCGAGTCGGCCCGGTACACCAGCCGATACGAGTCGACGATGTCGGCGCGCTCCCCCGCCGACAGGCCCGACCACGACCGGCCGTCGTCGAGACTCCTTGCACCGGAATCGAATTCGGCTATCAGGGTGGAGATGGGTCTGGCCGCCTGAGTCGCCGGGTCGAACCAGGCGTTGTAGATCTGCAGGAAGATCCACTGGGTCCACTTGTAGAAGTCGACGTCGGTGGTGGAGAAGCTACGTCTCGCGTCGTGCCCCAACCCCAGCCTGCCCAGCTGGCGACGGAAGTTGACGATGTTGGCCTCGGTGCGGGCGCGTGGATGCGTGCCCGTCTGGATCGCGTACTGCTCGGCAGGCAGCCCGAACGAGTCGAAGCCCAACGCGTGCAACACATTACGGCCAGTCATCCGGTAGTAGCGGGCGTACACGTCGGTGGCGATGTAGCCGAGCGGATGCCCGACGTGCAGGCCTTCGCCCGACGGGTACGGGAACATGTCCTGCACGAACATCTTGTCGGCGGGGACCGGTGTGCCTTCCGGGGGTGCGAGCGACCCGACCGGGTTGGGCACGTTGAACGTCCCCGACTCGGCCCACGTCTGCTGCCAGGCGCCCTCGATCTCCCCGGCCAGTTCCGCGGTGTAGCGGTGCCGTGGGGTGTCGGCTGCGGCGTCGGTCGGCGACGCCGAGGCGGGAGCGGTCGGCGATTCGGTCACGTGAACAGGGTATAAGCCCCGATTTCGGCGCTTCGTCGGCCACGGGTTGGTCTCGGTTCCATCACCGCGCGGTCAGAGCTTGGTTCCAGGTGTGTTCCAGCCCTGGTGACCGACTCTCCACGGTCGATACAGTCGGCCCCTGACCTGGGGTGTGACGAACCCCTCGCCACAGAAAGAAGGGTCGCTGTCGATGATCGAGAACGCCCGCCGCTGGCGGGTTCTGGCAGGAGGTGTGGCCGCCGCGGCGGCCGGTGTGATCGGTATCGCGGGCACCACCACCGCGTCCGCCGAGCCCATCGTCCCGCAGCCGCCGCTGCCCGCGCCGGCCACCGTGACCCAGACGGTCACGGTGGCGCCGAACGCAGCCGCCATGCCGCAGTCCCTCACCCAGCCCGGTGTGGCCCCCGCCACATTGGGACCCGCCGGCGGCGCGGCGCCCGCCGGCGTCGCGGCACCCGCCGTCCCGGCACCACCGCCCGTCCCCGCGCCGCCGCCGGTGACGATCACACCAGCCTCGTCGGGCACGCTGGCCGACTTCTTCAAAGAGAAGGGGGTGACGCTCGAACCACAGGCCAGCCGCGACTTCAAAGCTCTCAACATCGTGCTGCCAGTGCCGAAAGGCTGGGCGCAGGTGCCCGACCCCAACGTTCCGGACGCGTTCGCGGTCATCGCCGACAGGGTCGGCGGCAACGGCCTCTACTCGTCGAACGCACAGCTCGTGGTCTACAAGCTGGTCGGCGACTTCGATCCGAAAGAGGCCATCAGCCACGGGTTCGTCGACAGCCAGCAGCTGCCGGCCTGGCGGGCCACCGACGGATCGCTGGCCGACTTCGGCGGCTTGCCGTCATCGGTCATCGAGGGCACCTACCGGGACAACTCGCTGACCCTGAACACCTCGCGGCGGCATGTGATCGCGAACTCGGGCCCCGACAGGTATCTGGTGACGCTGTCGGTGACCACCAGCGTCGACCAGGTCGTGGCCGCCGCCGATGCCACGGACGCGATCGTCAACGGCTTCAGGGTCGTCGACCCCGCGGCTCCCCCACCGCCCGCTCCTCCTGCGCCGGCCGCGCCCGCGCCGGCCGCACCGGCACCGGCGCCGGGCCTGCCGCCCGCAACGCCGCAGTTGCTGGGGCTGCCCGGGTAGGCCCCGATAGTCGTCGTCCCCCGGGCGAAGCCTGGCGCCCGGGGGACGCCCCAACCAACGGACTCAAGTTGGGGCTCGTATTGTGTGGCGCATGCTCATCGCCGCGGTGATATGTCTGTGCGCCGCCGTCGCGACCGCCGCACTCGGGGTCTGGCTGCTGACCCGGCCGCGGTCCGGCGACTTCGTCCTCCAGGTCCTGCGCGGGGTCGCGCCCACCCAGCTGGCCGCCGCGGTCATGCTGGCCGCCGGCGGGGCGGTGGCGTTGTCCGCCCCACCGCAGACCGGGATGGTCGTGATCGTTGTGTGCGTCCTCGGGGCGGTGGGCACCGTCGCCGCCGGGTGCTGGCAGAGCGCCAAGGTCGCCGCGGCCGCCGGGGCGCAGAACACCGGGGCCGTCGGCAGCTGCGGCGGCACCTGCGCGACATGCACGCTGTCCTGTAAGTGAGCCCTTTTGCCCTGGCGCGGACGGTGTTTCAGTTTCGGCTGATGTCGATCGGATGGCTGGCCAGCAGCGACATGGGCAGCGGTTGACGACGCAACACCCGCGCCCACAGGTCGATACGCGGTTCCACCAGTACATCGGTTGGCAACGCGGACAGCACAATCCAGTCGTCTCGCTCGATTTCTCCCTCGAGCTGGCCGATGGTCCAGCCCGAGTAGCCCGCGAAGATGCGCACCCCTTCAACCACGGGGGCGATCGCGTCCGGATCGGCGTCGAGGTCCACCATCACCATCCGGCCCTGTACATGCCGCAGGCCGGGTACGCCGGATGCCTCCATTCCGACGCGCAGCGTCGCCAGGCACAGCGCGGCGTCGCGTTTGACGGGGCCGCCGATGAACATGGTCTTGGGCTTGGTGGCCAGCTTCGCCCACTGCGGTAGCACGTTGTACACCGCGGTCTCGCTGGGCCGGTTCAGCACCACCCCGAGGGTGCCGCCGTCGTTGTGCTCGACGACATAGATGGCACTGCGGCGAAACGTCGGCTCGAGCAGATCGGTGTTGGCGAGCAGCAACGTGCCGGCCCGCACACGGTGCGCGGCAGGGGCGATGAAATCCTCCGGATCCTCTGACTGCGCCACCTGAACATCATCGCACCGGCAACGGATCGTCGTGGCGAACAAGCGCGGCCCGCCGGAAGATTTGTACTGTGGGTCGGGTTCGATGATCTGACCGATCGTCACCTACCGCTCTGAAACAGGACGTGATCCCGTGGCCGACGCCAGCGCACCCATCGCGGTGTGGCGCTCGGTACGTGGCCTGCCCGAGTTCCAACGACTACTGGAACTGCGGCTGGTGAGTCAGTTCGGAGACGGCCTGTTCGCGGCCGGGCTCGCGGGGGCGATCCTGTTCAACCCCGAGCGCGAAGCGACGCCGTGGGCCATCGCCGGTTCGTTCGCCGTTCTCTACCTGCCCTACTCGCTGCTCGGTCCGTTCGCGGGAGCGTTGCTCGACCGCTGGGATCGCCGGCTCGTGCTGATCGGCGCGAACCTGGGCCGCCTGCTGATGGTGGTCGTGGTCGCCGCCCTGCTCGCGGCCGGCGTCTCCGACTTGCCGGTTCTGGTTGCCGCATTGATCGTCAATGGCTTCACCCGATTCGTCTCGTCCGGCCTGTCGGCGGCGCTGCCACACGTGGTGCCGCGGCATCAGGTCGTGTCGATGAACTCGGTTGCGACCGCGACGGGCGGCGCGACAGCCTTCCTCGGCGCCATCTTCATGCTCGTGCCCCGTTGGTTGTTCGGATCCGACGACACCGGTGCCTCAGCAATCATCTTGATCGTCGTCGTCCCTGTCGCGCTGGCGCTGTGGCTGGCATGGCGCTTCTCGCCCCACTTGCTCGGCCCGGACGACAGCGTGCGGGCGATCCACGGGTCGGCGCCCTACGCGGTGGCCACCGGGTGGGTGCACGGCATCCGCACCGTCGCGACGGTGCCATCGGTGGCCGCCGCCCTGGCCGGGCTCGCCGCGCACCGGATGGTCTTCGGGATCAACAGCCTGCTTTTGCTGGTGATCGTGCGGCACAGCGATACCCAGGAGGTCGCCGGCTTCGGCATGACCGTGTTGTTCGCCGCGGCCACCGGCGCCGGGTTCTTGATCGCCGCCGTCGTGATGCCCGCCGCCGCCCGACGGTGGGGCCGCTACGTCACTGCCAACGGCGCGCTGGCGCTCGCCGCGGTGATCCAACTCGCGGCGTCCGGCCTGCAGCTGCCGATGATGATCGTGTGCGGCTTCCTGCTCGGCGTCGCCGGCCAGGTCGTCAAGCTGTGCGTGGACAGTGCGATGCAGCTCGACGTCGACGACGCGCTGCGTGGCCACGTGTTCACGGTCCAGGACTCCCTGTTCTGGGTTTCGTTCATCGCCGCAATCACGGTGGCCGCGAGCGTCATTCCCGCCGACGGCCACGAACCGGCGCTGGCGCTCGCCGGTGCCGCCGTGTACCTGGTCGGGCTGGCGCTGCACGCCTTCCTCGGCAGGCGTTTACCTCAACCTGGATAGGGTGGCGGCATGGCGACAGCTGAGCCGGTGGTGGCCGATTTGCGGGCCGAAAGCGACGAACTCGACAACCTGGTCGCCGATCTTCCGGCGGCACGCTGGGCGGATCCGACGCCGTCGCCGGGCTGGACGATCGCCCACCAGATCGGGCATCTGCTGTGGACCGACCGGGTCGCGCTGACGGCGGTCACCGACGAGGCCGGCTTCGCGGTCGCGCTGCAGGAGGCGGCGAAGAACGCGGCCGGGTTCGTCGACGCGGGCGCCGAAGAACTGGCGGTCACCGCACCCGCACAGCTGCTCGCCGACTGGCGCCAGACCCGCACGCGCCTGCACGACGAGTTGCTTGCGGTAGCCGACGGCCGCAAGCTGCCCTGGTTCGGGCCGCCGATGAGCGCCCCGTCGATGGCGACGGCCAGGCTCATGGAGACGTGGGCGCACGGCCTCGACGTCGCGGATGCGCTCGGCGTGCCACGGACGCCGACCGGGCGCCTGCGCTCGATCGCCCACATCGGGGTGCGGACCCGCGACTATTCCTTCGTCGTCAACGGATTGACGCCTCCAACGGATCCGGTCCGGGTCGAACTGCGCGCCCCCGACGGCTCGACCTGGTCCTGGGGTCCCGACGATGCGGCCGAACGGGTCACCGGATCGGCGGAGGACTTCTGCATGCTGGTCACCCAGCGCAGGCCGCTGTCGTCGCTCGACGTCACCGCCGAGGGCGCCGACTCCGAGCGGTGGTTGACCATCGCGCAGGCGTTCGCAGGGCCGCCGGGTCCCGGGCGTTAGCGAATCGCCCAAAGTTCGCCCCGCTCTGGGCGCACCATTGACCTGGCCCCGTTTGAGGGAGCGTCATGGACTTCTACGCGCTGCTCGACCAGTCGGTTGAGCTACTCCGGAACCGCGGACGAGTCTCCTACCGCGCCCTGAAGGAACATTTCGACCTCGACGAGGATCGTCTCGACGCGCTGCGCACCGAGTTGTTGTACGCGCATCGCGACCGCATCAGCGAGGACGGGCACGGGCTGGTGTGGGTGCCGGGCGGCTCGGATCCCTCCGACGCCGAGCGACGCCAGCTCACCGTGTTGTTCTGCGACCTGGTGGATTCGACGCCGCTGTCCAGTCAGCTCGATCCCGAAGACTTTCGGGAGGTCATGCGCGCCTACTACCAGACGTGCGGCCAGGTGATCGACCGCTTCGACGGCTACATCGCGCAATATCTCGGGGACGGCCTGGTGGTCTTCTTCGGCTATCCCCTCGCCCACGAAGACGACGCCCAGCGCGCTGTCCGAACCGGGCTCGGGATCGTCGAGGCCGTCGGAGCGCTCAACACGGCGCTGACGAAGGAGCACGGCGTCTCGCTGGCGGTCCGGCTCGGGTGCCACACCGGGCTCAACGTGGTCGGCGAGGTGGTGGGCGAAGCCCGTCACGAGATGATGGCCATGGGCGACACCCTCAATATCGCGGCCCGCCTGCAGGGCGTCGCGGCGCCGAACACCTTGGTGATCGGCGAGCTGACCCACCAACTTCTCGGCGGCTACTTCAACTGCCGGTCCCTGGGCACGCCATCCCTGAAAGGTGTTGCGCCGCTGGCGGTCTACCAGGTGCTTCATGAAAGCACCGCCCGCACGCGGCTCGAAGCGATCGGCAACGTCGCCCTTACGCCGCTGGTGGGCCGGGCCGACGAGGTCCGGCTGCTGGAGGAGCGGTGGGCCCGGGCCGTCGACGGCAGAGTCCAGGTTGTTCTGGTCCACGGTGAGGCGGGCATCGGCAAATCGCGGTTGGTGCATGCGCTGACGGACCACGTCGCCCAACAGGAAGCGTGGTTCATTCCCTGCCAGGGCTCGCCGTACCACCAGGACACCGCGTTCTATCCCTTCATCGATCTCCTCGAGAGGGTGGTCCTTCGCTTCGACCGGTCCGAGTCGGCGGCCGACAAGCTCCGAAAGTTGGAAGAGTTCTTTTCGCAGAGCGGGTTGCCGCTCGAGGACGCACTGCCCCATCTCTGCTCGTTGCTCTCGATTCCGCCCGGTGCCGGCCACGCGTTCCCGGAACTACCGCCGGATCAGCAGAAACAACAGACGATGCAGGCGCTGCTGACAATCATCCGGCGCAGAGCGGCGCAGCAGCCCGTTCTTTTCGTCGTAGAGGATCTGCACTGGGTCGACCCGACCACGGTCGAGTTCCTCACGCTTCTCGTGGAGCAGATTGGCGAGGCCCGCCTCCTGGCGCTCTTCACCTGCCGACCGGAATTCCTCAGCCCGTGGACGGGTAATCCGGACGTCACCGAAATCAGTCTCACGCGGCTGGCGCCCGACGACGCGACCGAGTTGATCGGTCGCGTGGCCCAAGGCAAGGACCTGCCCGACGAAATACTCACCGATGTGGTGGCCAAGACCGACGGGGTGCCGCTGTTCATCGAGGAACTCACCAAGACGCTGATCGAGTCGGGCTTGCTAACGGAACAGGCCGGCCGATATGAGTTGGCCGGACCCCTTCCGCCTCTCGCCATTCCGAACACCCTTCACGACTCGCTGATGGCGCGACTCGACCGTCTGTCGGCGACCAAAGCGTTGGCACAGCTCGGCGCGGCGATCGGCCGAACCTTCTCCTACGGCGTGCTGCGGGCCGTCTCCCCATGGAGCGACGACGTCCTCGAGGACGGGCTCACCCAGTTGGTGTCTGCCGAGTTCCTTCACCAGCAGGGGATACCGCCAGAGGCGACCTACCGGTTCAAACACGCGCTCATTCAGGACGCGGCATACCAGTCGCTGTTGAAAAGCACGCGGCAGCAACACCACCAACGCATCGCGGTTGCGTTGGAGTCAGGCTTTCCCGAGGTCGTCGAGACCCAGCCGGAGCTGCTGGCACGGCACTACACCGAAGCCGGTCTGACCGAGCGGGCCATCCCCTTCTGGCTTGCCGCCGGACGGCACGCATTGCAACGCAGTGCCAACTACGAGGCCGCCAACCACGCCACCCGTGGCCTGGAGCTGCTCGGCGCGCTGCCCGAGTCTCGCGAACGAGACCAGCAGGAGCTGTCCCTCCAGCTCGTGCTCGGTCCAGCGACGAGTTTCGTGCACGGCCCGCAATCCGTCGAACACATCTACAGCCGCGCCCGCGAACTGGCGCGCCACGTCGGGAGCACCCCGGAGCTGTTCCCGGCGCTGTCCGGGCTGGCGTACGCGCACATCGTGCTCGGGCACGTGGTCGAAGCGCGAGCCCTGGCCGAAGAGTTCCTCGCGCTGGCCGAACCACGACACGACGCTCTCGTGCTGGCGGCGGGACATTCGATGGTGGCCTACGCCGCGTGGTGGCAGGGCGATTTCCTCGTCGTGCGTGACCACAGTCGCCAGGGCCTGGCGCTCTACAACCCCGAACAGCACCGCAAAGGCATCGCGGCCTACAACCAGAACCCGGGGATCATCTGCCGCTACCTGAATGCGTTCGCGAACTGGGTGCTCGGATATCCGAGTCAGGCGAGCCTTGCGATGAAACAGACCGTGGCCTATGCCAGGGAGCTGCAGCATCCCTACAGCATCGGCATAACGCTGTTGTTCGCCGCGCAGCTCTCTCAACTGCGTCGCGAGCCGGAATCCGCGCGCGAACACGCGGCGGAGGCCCTGGAGGTGTCTGCCGAGCACGGCCTTCACGCGGTCGCGCTCTGGTGCCTGTTGCCGCGCGGATGGGCCGCCGCGGAGCAGGGCGACGTGCCCGCGGGTATCGCAGACATCCGCGAGGCGATGGACCGGCGTCGGGCGTTCGGGATTGGCGCGGTGTGGCCATGGTTCCTGGCGCTGTTGGCCGACGCCTATGGCGCGCTCGGTCAATGCGACGCGGGGTTGGCGGCGACGGATGAGGCGCTTGACTGGGTGCAGACCAACGACGAGCGGCTCTACGAGGCCGAAGTCCACCGGACCAGGGGCGAGCTGTTGCTACGGCAGGAGATCCCCGACCGGGCCCGGGCGGAGAGTTGCTTCGAGCGTGCCCTTGCCGTGGCGCGCGACGGGCAGGCGAAGTCGTGGGAGCTCCGTGCGGCGACGAGCCTGGCCCGAATGTGGGCCGAGGACGGTCGCGCAGCGGAGGCGAGAGCGCTGCTGTCGCCGGTCTATCAGTGGTTCACCGAGGGGTTCGACACCGCAGACCTGCAGGACGCGAAGGCGCTTCTCGAGCAGCTGTCATGACCGCGCGCACGCGAGCGTGCGCGATGTCGCGGTTTTGGTCGGCGTGTCGGCTACAGACACGCACGCTCGCGGGATCATGGCAGTTCATTGGCCGCGTCGGCCTTGCCGTCGCCGTTGGCATCGGTCAGCTTCACGTCCCACGTTCCGTCGCCGTCGGAGTCGACATAGGCGGTCGGACCCGCCATCACCCGATCGGCCAGCCCGTCACCGTCGGCGTCCACCAGGCGCTCGCCCGGCTGCCCGTCACCGTCCAGGTCCACCAGCGGTCCACCGGTGTGCTCGACGCCGTCGAGGCCGAACCACCGCAATAGCCCGGCCCGGTCGACGCTCACCGCCCAGGTGCCGCTGCCGTCATCCGTGAACGACGCCTCGGGATGGCCGTCATTGTCCAGATCGAGTGCGGCGTGATCGGCCAGCCCGTCACCGTCGAGGTCGGCCATCGCGTCATCGAGGCGGCCGTCGCCGTCGAAATCCAGGCCGACCGCGTCGAGCACGCCGTCACCGTCGAGATCGGTGTCCGGTGCGGCCGTCCAGATGGTCGCCGAACCATCCTCGCCGAGGCAGTAGTCCACACCATTCAGACGCTCGGTCCGCGCCTCGCGTTCCACCATTTGTGGAGTTCGTCGATGGCCTCGTCGTGGCTGAGCGGTCCGCGGTCGAGCCGGAGCTCCTTGAGATAGCGCCACGCCTGGCCCACCTCCGGGCCGGCCGGAATGTCGAGGATCCGCATGATCTCGTTACCGTCGAGGTCGGGCCGCACCCGCGCCAGATCCTCCTTCGCCGCCAGCTCGTCGATGCGCCGCTCGAGGTCGTCGTAGTTGGCCTGCAGCCGCGCCGCGCGGCGCTTGTTGCGGGTCGTGCAGTCGGCCCGCACCAACTTGTGCAGTTTCGGCAGCAGGGGACCCGCATCCGTGACGTAGCGGCGCACCGCGGAGTCCGTCCACCTGCCGTCCCCGTAGCCGTGGAACCGCAGATGCAGGTACACCAGCTGCGACACGTCGGTGATCATCTGCTTGGAGTACTTCAGGTCCCGCATCCGCTTGCGGGTCATCTTCGCGCCGACCACCTCGTGGTGGTGGAAGCTCACCCCGCCGTCCGGCTCGTGCCTGCGGGTGGCCGGCTTGCCGATGTCGTGCAGCAGTGCCGACCAGCGCAACACCAGATCGGGCCCGTCGTCCTCCAGATCGATCGCCTGCCGCAGCACGGTCAGCGAATGCTGATAGACGTCCTTGTGCTGGTGGTGTTCGTCGATGGCCATCCGCATCGCGCCCACCTCGGGCAGCACCACATCGCCGAGGCCGGTCTCGACCATCAGGTCCAGACCGGCCACCGGATCCGCCCCGAGGAGGAGCTTGTCCAACTCCGCGGCCACCCGCTCGGCGGTGATGCGGCCGAGCTGCCCGGCCATCTCGGTCATCGCCGTCCGCACCCGCGGCGCGACGGTGAACCCGAGCTGGGAGGCGAACCGCGCCGCGCGCAGCATCCGCAGCGGATCGTCACCGAACGACACCTCCGGCGCCGACGGTGTGTCCAGGACGCGGGCCCGCAGCGCCGCCAAACCGCCCAGGGGATCGTGGAATTCGGCAGGGCCGTCCGGCGTGATCCGCACCGCCATAGCGTTGACGGTGAAATCCCGCCGCACCAGATCGTCATCGAGTCGGTCGCCGAATCGCACCTGCGGATTGCGCGAGACCTGATCGTAACTGTCGGCGCGAAACGTCGTGATCTCCATGCGCAGGTCGGCCTTGCCCACGCCGAGCGTGCCGAATTCGATCCCGGTGTCCCACAACGACTCGGCCCACGGGCGAAGGAATCTCTGCATCTGTTCCGGGCGGGCGTCGGTGGTGAAATCGAGGTCAGCGTGCAGCCGGCCCAGCAGCGCGTCGCGCACGCTGCCCCCGACGAGGTACAGCTCGTGACCCGCGTCAGCAAATACTCTGCCGAGGTCACGCAGCACCTCGCCATGCTCGTTCAACGCGACTTGGGCAGCCGCAAGCAGTTCGGCGTCAGCAGCTGAATCCGGCACGTCCGATGAGCCTAGTGGTCACGGCCCGATCACCGTCCGGCGAGTGCGGCGAGAGCGAATGTTCACGGCAGCTACTATCGCTTGGGTGTCGGACGGCGAACAGGCCAAACCACGACGGCGCAGAGGTAGGCGCCGCGGCCGACGCGCGGCAGGTCCGCCGGAGGCCACCGGTGAGAAGAGTCCGGTCCCCGGAGAAACGCCCGCTCGCGGGGGACACACCAATCGCAACAACGCCGCGGCAGGCGGCACCAAGAACCAGCCGGGCGGTCAGAACAAACCGCAGAAGGCGCGGCCCCGGCGGTCGCAGGACCGTCTGCGCACCGTGCATGAAACCTCGGCGGGCGGGCTGGTGATCGACGGTATCGACGGGCCGAAGGAAGGCCAGGTGGCGGCGCTGATCGGACGCATCGACCGGCGTGGCCGGATGCTGTGGTCGCTGCCCAAGGGCCACATCGAGCTCGGCGAGACGGCGGAGCAGACCGCGATCCGCGAGGTCGCCGAGGAGACGGGCATCCAGGGCACCGTGCTGGCCGCGCTGGGCAGCATCGACTACTGGTTTGTCACCGAGGGCCGCCGCGTCCACAAGACCGTGCACCACTATCTGATGCGGTTCCTCGGCGGCGAGCTCTGCGACGAGGACGTCGAAGTCAGCGAAGTCGCCTGGGTGCCGCTGAGGGAACTGCCGTCCCGGCTCGCCTACGCCGACGAACGCCGGCTCGCCGAAGTCGCAGGCGAGCTGATCGACAAGCTGCATTCCGACGGTCCGGCGGCCCTGCCTCCGCTGCCACGCAGCTCGCCTCGGCGGCGAGCCCAGACGCATTCGCACACCCGCAACCGTCGGTCCGACGAATCCGCTCGACCCCGGCCCGGCGGGCGGACGAACGGCTGCGGACAAGGGCCGTGACCATATCTGCGGCGGCGCCGCGAGTGGCAGCCACCGCCGTGCTCGTTCGGCTGCTTGCCATCGCCGCGCTACTGATGCTGCTGGCCGCTTTCGCGGGAGTGCCCGAGGCCCCCAGGGCTGGCGCGGTCGAGCCGGGTGCCACGCCGTTCCTGCTGGTGCAGATCGGCCGGGTGACGCCCGACGTGGTGACCACCACCAGCGAGCCGATGGTCACGGTGGCGGGCACGGTGAAGAACGTCGGCGACCGGCCGGTGCGCGATGTGATGGTGCGTCTCGAGCACACCGCGGCCGTCACCGCCTCCGCAGGCCTGCGGACGAACCTCACCGGCAACGTCGATCAGTTCGAGCCGGTCGCCTCCTTCATCACGTTGGCACCGGAACTCCTTCGCGGCCAAGCAGTTCCGTTCACCCTGTCCTATCCCCTGCGTTCGGCGGAGTTGCCGTCCCTGCACATCGAGCAGCCCGGGGTATACCCGGTGATGGTCAACGTCAACGGCACCCCCGATTATGGTGCGCCGGCCCGTCTCGACGATGCTCGCTTCCTGCTACCGGTTCTCGGGGTGCCGCCGGAACCCGCCCGCGAGTCCACGGCCGACACCCTGGCATCGGTGATTCCACCCGACACCTCCAGACCCGTGCGGCTCACCATGCTGTGGCCGTTGGCCGACCGTCCGCGGCTGGCCGCGGGCGCACCCGGCGGCACCACGCCGGTGCGGTTGATCGACGACGAGCTGGCCACGTCGCTTGCCGGGGGCGGCCGGCTCGACACCCTTCTCTCGGCGATCGATTTCGCGACCAGCCCCCAGGTCGATCCCGACGGGCGGGTGCGCAGCGCGATGTGCGTGGCAGTCGACCCCGATCTCCTGGTCACCGTCAATGCGATGACGGGCGGTTACGTCGTCAACGACGCACCCGACGCGGGGCCCACCACGCCGACGCATCCCGGCACCGGCCAGGACGTCGCGGTGGCGTGGCTGAATCGACTCAAGGCGCTGGCGCAGCGCATGTGCGTGACGTCCACGACGTATGCGCAGGCCGACCTGGATGCGCTGCACCGGGTCGGCGATTCGGGGCTGAGCGCGATCGCGACCGGCGGCGCGGCCGACATCGTGGATCAGATCCTCGGTGTGCCCTCCACCCGCGGCGCCACGCTCGTCGGTGACGGCCCGCTCACCGGTCCGGCCGTCGACCTGCTCTCGGCGCACGGGCCGACCGTCGCGATCGGCGCCGCGAACTTCGCCGCGCAGGACCGCGCGGGCGAGCCCGTCACCGCCGACCTCAACCCCGTGCGCTACTCGCCCAGCGTGGTGGCCGCACCCTTCGATCCGACCGTGGGGGCCGCGCTGGCCGGCGCAGGCACGCAACCGGTCTCGCCGACCTACCTCGACCCGACGCTGGACATTCCGCTCAAGCACGATTCGTCGGTGGCCCGCAGACAGGATGCGCTGGGCGCGATGCTGTGGAGCAGCCTGCGGCCCGACGCGGAGCCGCGCACCGAGATCCTGATGCCACCGCCGGTCTGGACACTGCAGGCCGACGACGCGCAGGCGATCCTCACCGGCGTGGCGACGGCGATCCACTCCGGGCTTGCGGTGCCCCGCCCGCTGACGTCGGTGATCGCCGAGGCCGCAGCCGTGCCGCCCCAGAATGTCGCCCCGGCGCCCGATTCCGCGTTGGGCAACCCGCGGGGCCACTTCGATGACGGTGTCGTCTCGGGCATCGGCACGGTCGTCGGCCGGCTCTGGGGCCTGACCGGGGCGCTGACCACCATGCGCAGACCGGCCTCACGGGCATCGGCTACACCGCTCCGCTGCGGGAGGACATGCTGCGCGCGCTGAGCCAGTCGGTGCCCGCGGACGCCCGCAACGGGTTGGCGCAGCAGCGGCTCACCACCGTCGGCCGCACCGTCGACGACATGTTCGGCGCGGTGACGATCGTCAACCCGGGCGGGTCCTACACGCTGGCCACCGAGCACAGTCCGCTGCCGCTGGTGTTGCGCAACGATCTGCCGGTCCCGATCCGGGTCCGCCTGCAGGTCGACGCGCCACCGGGGATGACGGTCACCGACGCGGGCGAGATCGAGCTGCCGCCGGGCTTTTTGCCCCTGCGCGTGCCGGTCGAGGTGCATTTCACCCAGCGCGTCGCGGTGGACGTCGCGCTGCGCACCGCCGACGGGCTGTCCCTTGGTGAGCCGGTGCGGCTGTCCGTGCACTCAAACGCCTACGGAAAGGTGCTCTTCTTCATCACGTTGGCGGCGGGCGCCTTGTTGGTCCTGTTGGCCGGCCGGCGGTTGTGGCACCGCTTCCGTGGCCAGCCCGACCGTGCCGACCTCGACCGGCCGGATCCGCTCGAGGTGGCCCTCGCGTACGGGGACGATGCCGGCCCCGCGCGACCGGAGAAGTCGACCGTGCCGCGCGCGGTGAGTAATGAGTAGCACCGGGCCGCGCGGGCCCTGGCCGCCTCCCCCGCCGCCGCTGAACCCGGGCCGGATGCCGCCCAATCGCTATCCGCCGGGCCAGCCCGCGCCCCGTGCGATGCCGCAGTACTTTCCCCGCAGGCGGGACGTACCCCCGCCGCCGTCGCGCCGGCCTCCGCCGCAACGGCTCCCGCGCGGTCCCGCACCGCGGCGCCGTGCGGGCCGTCCCGAACTGACCGACGCGGCGGTGGTGTCCCGCTCGTGGGGGATGGCGTTCGCGACGCTGATCAGCCGGCTCACCGGGTTCACCCGAATCGTGCTGCTCGCCACCATCCTGGGTGCGGCGCTATCGAGTGCATTCTCGGTGGCCAACCAGCTGCCCAACCTGATCGCCGCGCTGGTGTTGGAGGCCACCTTCACGGCGATCTTCGTGCCGGTGCTGGCCCGCGCCGAACGCGACGACCCCGACGGCGGCACCGATTTCGTCCGGCGACTCGTCACGCTGTCCACCGCGCTGCTGGTCGTGGTCACCGTGCTCTCGGTGGCGGCGGCTCCCTGGTTGGTCGGCCTCATGCTGGGCCGCGACCCGTTGGTCAACCGCCCACTCACCACCGCCTTCGCCTATCTGCTTCTTCCGCAGGTGATCTTCTACGGGTTGTCGTCGGTGTTCATGGCGATCCTGAACACTCGCAACGTATTTGGCCCGCCGGCGTGGGCACCGGTGATTAACAACGTGGTCGCGATCGTCACGTTGGGTCTGTATGTACTTGTGCCCGGCGAGCTTTCGGTCGACCCCGTTGAGATGGGCAACGCCAAGCTGCTCGTGCTGGGAATCGGTACGACGCTGGGGGTGTGTGCGCAGACGGTGGTGCTGCTGGTCGCGATCCGGCAGGAACGGATCAGCCTGAGACCGCTGTGGGGCATTGACGACCGCCTCAAGAAGTTCGGCGCGATGGCCGCGGCGATGGTGCTCTATGTGCTGATCAGCCAGATCGGGTTGATCGTCGGCAACCAAATTGCCAGTACCGCAGCGGCGTCCGGCCCCGCGATCTACAACTACACCTGGCTGGTGCTGATGCTGCCGTTCGGCATGATCGGCGTCACGGTGCTCACGGTGGTGATGCCGCGACTGAGCCGCAACGCCGCGGCCGAGAACGTGCCCGCCGTGCTGGCCGACCTGTCGCTGGCCACCCGGCTCACGATGGTCACCCTGATACCGATCGTGGCGATGATGACCGTCGGCGGTCCCGCGATCGGCAGCGCGCTGTTCGCCTACGGAAACTTCGGCGAGGTCGACGCCGGCTACCTGGGCATGGCGATCACGCTCTCGGCCTTCACCTTGATCCCGTACGCCCTTGTGTTGCTTCAACTTCGGGTGTTCTACGCCCGCGAGCAGCCGTGGACTCCGATCCTGCTGATCGTCATCATCACGGTCGTCAAGATCACGGGATCGCTGGCGGCGCCGCACCTGACCGACGACCGCGAGTTGGTGGCCGGCTATCTGGGGCTGGCGAACGGCCTCGGCTTCCTCGCCGGCGCCACCGTCGGCTACGTGCTCCTGCGCACCGCACTCAAGCCTCCGGGCGGCCGGCTCGTCAGCCTCGAGGTGGTGCGGACCATCCTCGTGACGATCGCCGCGTCTCTGGTGGCCGGACTCGTCGCCCACGTCGTCGACCGATTGCTCGGGCTGGAGTCGCTGACCCGCAACTGGGGCGGCGCCGGTTCACTGCTGCGCCTGGCCGTACTCGGTCTGATCATGGTGCCGATCATCGCGGGCGTGATGCTGGCCGCCCGCGTGCCGGAAGCGCACGCGGCGCTGGCCGCGGTGCGACGGCGTCTCGGCCGGAGCGTGGCGGTAGCCGCACCCCCCGCCGCGCCGCCCGACCGACCGCCGTCGGGGGACCCCCTCACGTACGCTGATCAGAGGAATTCGTCCGCGTCACGACGGCGTCAAGGCCCGACGGCCGCCCGGCGCGGGCCACCGGCCGGCGTTGCCGGGGAATGGATGCGGAAAGGACCAGCGGTGAGCGACGAACCCGCAGGCAACCCCGCGTCTGGCGCTGACGTCGCGGCCACCACCAAGATCCCCCGTCCGGCCGCCGACGATTTCCAGCCCGACGTGCCCGCCGACGATTTCCAGTCCGATCAGGCGACCGCCGAGTTCGGCGCCGAAGTGCCGCAGACCGACGCCATGCCGGGGGTGCCGGATGAGACCGCCGAGGTTCCCAACGGGACGGCGCCGATGCCGGTCAAGAGCCCCTCTGGCACGTCGGGCCGGCCGCCCGCCGACTACGGCGGTGACCCGACCCGCGAGCCGATCGCGTTCGCCCCGCCGCGCGAACCGGCGATCGAGTCCGCCACGTCCGACGAGGACGTCCATCTGATTCCCGGTGCCACCATCGCGGGTGGCCGCTACCGGCTGCTGGTGTTCCACGGCGGCCCGCCCAACCTGCAGTTCTGGCAGGCACTGGACACCGCCCTGGACCGTCAGGTCGCGCTGACGTTCGTCGACCCCGACGCGACGCTGCCCGATACGGAACTGCAGGAGATTCTGACGCGCACCCTCAAGCTGAGCCGTCTCGACATGCCCGGGGTCGCCCGGGTGCTCGACGTGACCAGCACGGGATCGGGCGGCTTGGTGGTCGCGGAATGGATCCGCGGCGGATCGCTGGCCGAGGTGGCCGAGACCTCGCCGTCCCCGATCGGCGGGGCGCGGGCGATCCAGGCACTGGCCGCCGCCGCCGAGTCCGCGCACCGGTCTGGCGTCGCGCTGTCGATCGACCATCCCAGCCGGGTGCGGGTGAGCATCGAAGGCGACGTCGCGCTGGCCTTCCCCGCCACGCTTCCCGACGCGTCGCCCGAGGACGACATCCGCGGCATCGGCGCCGCGCTCTACGCCCTGCTGATCAACCGCTGGCCGCTACCCGAGTCCGGGGTGCGCAGCGGGCTGGCCGCAGCCGAACTCGACCCCGTCGGCCAGCCGATCGAGCCCCGAGCCGTCGATCGGGACATCCCGTTCCAGATCTCGGCCGCTGCGGCGCGGGCCGTCCAGGAGGGCGGCGGCATCCGGAGCGCTCCGACGCTGCTGAACCTTTTGCAGCAGGCCACCGCGATCGCGGACCGCACCGAGCTCATCGCACCCGTCGACGAGCCAGAGGTACCGCCACCCGCCCGCTTCCGCGGCGGCCCGCGTCCCGATGATCCCGACGCCGCCCAGCGCCGCAAGAAGGGCCTGATGATCGGGCTGGGCGTCGGCGGCGCCGTCATCATCGTCGCCCTGATCGTGTTGGCAACGGTGCTGAGCCGCATCTTCGGCGATGTGGGCGGCGGCCTCGGCGACCAACTGGGGCTCAACTCCCCCAGCTCGTCGTCCGCCCAGCCCAGCGCGTCCGGCCAGATCGTCAAACCCACTCGGGCGACGGTGTTTTCGCCCGAAGGCGAGGCCGACGCGGCAGACCAGGCCGGGTTGGCGATCGACGGCAATGCGTCCACGGTGTGGCCCATCGACACCTACACCGACCCCGTTCCGTTCCCGAACTTCAAGAACGGAGTCGGGCTCATGTTGCAGTTGCCGCAGCCCACCACGCTCGGCGAGGTGACCGTCAACCTGGACAGCACCGGGACCGCGGTGGAGATCCGTTCGTCGCAAACGCCGACACCGTCGTCGCTGGACGACACCACCGTGCTGACACCGGCCACCCCGCTCAAGCCCGGGTCGAACACGATCAAGGTGGACAACGCCTCGCCGACCTCGAACGTGCTGGTGTGGGTGTCCACGCTGGGGACGGTCAACGGCCAGAGCCGCTCCGACATCGCCGAGATCACGCTCAAGGCCGCGTCCTGAGCGGGCTATCCCCAGGCAGGCAAACTTGTGTCGGGCGGTGCCCTCGGCGGCCCTTAGTGTTCGGCTGTGGGGATCTGCGAGGGGCCGTGCGGGACGAATCGGACCGATGCCGAGTTGCTGTCCGCGCACGTCGCCGGTGACCGGTACGCGTTCGAGCAGCTGTTCTATCGGCACCATCGCCAGCTGTATCGACTGGCCCTGATCACCAGCCGCCACCCCGAGGACGCCGCCGACGCCCTCCAGGACGCCCTGCTGTCGGCGCACCGGACGGCTCCGGCGTTCCGGCATGATGCGGCGGTCAGCAGCTGGCTGTACCGCATCGTGGTGAACGCCTGCCTCGACCGGCTGAGGCGCACCAAGAATCACCCGACCACCCCGCTCGTCGACGAGGCGGGCCCTCTCGGCCCCGTGGGTTACGTCGGCGATCCCACGCCGCGGGTGGACACCGCGATCGTCGTCGAACGCGCCTTGATGCGGCTGCCGGTCGAGCAGCGCGCCGCGGTGGTGGCGGTCGACATGCAGGGCTATTCGGTGGCGGAGACGGCCCGCATGCTCGGCGTTCCCGAAGGCACCGTGAAAAGCCGCTGCTCACGTGCGCGGGCCAAGCTCGCCGAGGTGCTCGACGGGTTCGACCGGGGCGCGGCCGTCACCGCAGTACCGCGCGGCGGGAACCGCAGCCGGTGAGCCCGCGTCCAACACTGCATGGAGGACACTGGCTAGCGTCAGCGCGAGATGAATCCGGCGGGGGAAGCGATGGACGGCGGCGCAGACCGCGAACCCGACCCAGAGGCGCTCGACCGTGTCCGGCGTGCACTGGCCGAGCTCGGGTCCGACGAGTCGTCGGCGCCCGAGGTCCCTGCGGAGGTGACGGAGCGGATCGCCGCGTCGCTTCGGCGCCCCCGATCTCACGCCGTCCGCCCGGGCATGCGCCGGATGCGGGTGGCCGGGCTGATCGGAGGTCTCGGCGCCACGGCGCTCGCCCTGGTCGTCGGCGTGATGATGCTGGTCCGTGAGCCCGCGCCGGCGCTGTCGACCGGCCCGACTGCCGAATACCTCACTGTGCCGCGGGGGCCACAGCGGACCATTCCGTTGACCGATCCACAGATGGCGGACTTACTTTCGCAACGGCCCGACTACGGGCCTCTTGCGGATCCCGCGCGGCGCGCATCCTGCCTGACGGGCCTGGGCTACGCCACCAGCATCCCCGTCCTCGGCGCGCGTCCGATCGATATGCAGGGTCGGCCCGGCGTGCTGATGCTGCTGCCCGGCGACACCCCCGGGGCCGTCACGGCGCTGGTGGTCGAGCCGAATTGCAGCTCGGCACACGCGGGGCTGCTTGCCGACACCGTGGTCACCCGGCCGTAACCTGTCCTGCAGGCCACAGGGAACACGGCGGCCTACCCTGATGTTTGTACACGTGCAGCGGTGCTGAGCGCGCTCACGCGAGGCACACAAGTGCCGATACGGGTACGACTCGTTCCGAGCAGGAAGAAAGGCTCGTATGTCCACCACACCCACCGTTCACGACGTGATCGTCATCGGCTCCGGCCCGGCCGGGTATACCGCAGCCATCTACGCGGCCCGCGCGCAGCTCCAGCCCCTGGTTTTCGAGGGCACCCAGTTCGGCGGCGCGCTGATGACCACCACCGAGGTGGAGAACTATCCCGGTTTCCGTGAGGGCATCACCGGTCCGGAACTGATGGATCAGATGCGTGAGCAGGCGTTGCGCTTCGGAGCGGATCTGCGGATGGAAGACGTCGATGCCGTCTCGCTGGATGGGCCGATCAAGACGGTCACCGTCGGCGATGAGACCTATCAGTCGCGCGCGGTGATCCTGGCCATGGGCGCCGCGGCCCGCCACCTCGGCGTACCGGGCGAGGAAGCGCTGATCGGGATGGGTGTGAGCACCTGCGCCACCTGTGACGGCTTCTTCTTCCGCGACCAGGACATCGCGGTGGTGGGCGGTGGTGACTCCGCGATGGAGGAGGCCACCTTCCTGACCCGGTTCGCCCGCAGCGTGACGCTGATCCACCGCCGCGAGGAATTCCGCGCCTCCAAGATCATGCTGGAGCGCGCCCGCAGCAACGAGAAGATCACGTTCCTGCTGAATACAGAGGTGGCCGCGATCGAGGGCGATCCGAAGGTCTCCGGCATTCGGCTGCGCAACACCGTCACCGGCGAAGAGTCCGAACTGGCTGTCACCGGCGTGTTCGTGGCCATCGGCCACGACCCACGTTCGGAACTGGTGCGGGGCCAGGTGGACCTCGACGCGGACGGATACGTTCAGGTCCGGGGTCACACCACGAGCACGTCGATCGACGGCGTTTTCGCGGCAGGCGATCTGGTCGACCACATCTATCGCCAGGCCATCACCGCCGCGGGCACCGGCTGTTCGGCATCGATCGATGCCGAGCGCTGGCTCGCCGAAAACGCCGCTGCGCCAACGCCTTCCGAGAATGAGAAAACTGATCTGATTGGAGCACAACAATGACCGAGACCGCTTCGACGTCGGCGGTGACCGACGAATCGTTCTCCCAGGACGTTCTGTCCAGCGACACCCCCGTGCTCGTGGACTTCTGGGCCACCTGGTGCGGACCGTGCAAGATGGTCGCACCCGTGCTTGAGGAGATCGCCGCCGAGAAGTCCGGCTCGCTGCGCGTCGTCAAACTGGATGTCGATGCGAATCCAGGCACGGCGCGTGACTTTCAGGTCGTCTCTATCCCGACGATGATCCTGTTCAAGAACGGCGAGGCGGTCAAGCGCATCGTCGGAGCAAAGGGCAAGGCCGCGCTGCTGCGCGAACTCGCTGACGTGGTCTAACACCACGATCCGCCGGCGGGACACCCCGCCTGGTGTTTTCTCGAAACGGGGATCCGTCTGAGAGAATGCTGCCTAGCCTGTCTTTGCTCTGTCAGCGATACCGACGCTGGCATCCGTGACCGAAAGGCCTGGTATGTCGAGTCTGCGTCGCGGTGACCGCGGGGGTGCGGTCACCGAGATCCGCGCGGCACTTTCGGCGTTGGGGCTCATCGGCAATCCCGACGACGACCTGACCACCGGTAAGCACGTCGCGCTGGACGTCTTCGACAGCGAACTCGACCATGCGGTTCGGGCCTTTCAACAGCACCGGGGACTACTCGTCGACGGCATCGTCGGTGAGGCGACTTACCGTGCGCTCAAAGAGGCTTCGTATCGCCTGGGCGCACGCACGCTTAATCATCAGTTCGGCGCACCGATGTACGGCGACGACGTCGCCACCCTGCAGGCCCGGCTACAGGATCTGGGCTTCTACACCGGGCTGGTCGATGGGCACTTCGGGCTCGGGACACACAACGCGCTGATGTCCTACCAACGTGAATACGGCCTCTACCCCGACGGCATCTGCGGCCCGGAAACGTTGCGCTCCTTGTACTTTCTCGGTTCACGTGTGACTGGCGGTTCTCCGCACGCCATCCGCGAGGAAGAGTTGGTCCGCCGTTCGGGACCACGGCTTTCCGGTAAGCGGATCATCATCGATCCGGGCCGCGGCGGCCTCGACCACGGTCTCATCATGAACGGTCCCGCCGGCCCGATCAGCGAAGCGGACATCCTGTGGGACTTGGCAAGTCGCCTCGAAGGCCGGATGACCGCGATCGGCATGGAGACGTTCCTGTCGCGACCCGCCAACCGCGCGCCCTACGACACCGAGCGCGCCGGAACGGCGAACACCGTTGGCGCGGACCTGATGATAAGCCTGCGCTGCGCCACCCAGGCCAGTCCCGCCGCCAACGGTGTGGCCTCGTTCCACTTCGGCAACTCGCACGGCTCGCACTCCACCATCGGGCGCAATCTGGCTGACTTCATTCAACGAGAAGTAGTGGCGCGCACGGGGTTACGTGACTGCCGTGTGCACGGACGGACGTGGGATCTGTTGCGCCTCACCAGGATGCCGACGGTGCAGGTCGACGTCGGCTATATCACCAACCCGCGCGACCGCGACATGCTGGTTTCGGCGGCGACCCGTGACTCCGTCGCCGAAGGCATCCTCGCCGCGGTCAAGCGCCTGTATCTGCTCGGTAAGAACGACCGTCCCACGGGCACATTCACGTTCGCCGAGTTGTTGGCGCACGAATTGTCCGTCGATCAGGCCGGCCGGGTCAGCCCGACGTAATCAGCGTCAGACGGGGCGGCTCGACCCCGCGCCCACGGGCTGCTGAAGCTGCGCGCTCTCCAGGAGCCGCTCCAGCGCCGCCTCCACGTCGGCCTTCCAGCCCAATCCCTGTTCCAGCGCCAGCCGCAGCCGCGGAAAATACTGGTGCTGCGCGACGACGACGAAGCCGGCATCCTGCAGTAGATCGGCGTCCAACACGCACTGGTCGACCGAACAGTCGCCGAGCACCTTCACGGCGGGTTTGAGCTCGGGCGGCACCATGCCAGGGTCCACCAGTTCGGACACCGCGGCGGTGCGACCGAAGGCCTCCAGCGCGCGGACACCGCGGCGGACCAGATCCGCGACCACCGCGGCGATCAGGCTACGAGGCAGCCCCTCCCCGTTTTGCCCGGACTCGATTCCGAGCGACGTGAGCAGTACCGCGTCGGCGCTCACCGGCCCGGTCGGGAACAGACGCGCCCGGGGCACCGCACCCGGAGGTGCATAGAACGCATAGCCCAGACACGGATCGTCCCCCGTGTCCAGTGACGCCGGCGCATCCGGGTACGCCTCCGCGGCCGCGGCCTCGCGGTCGGAGCAGTGGACGGCGAGCTGTCCGCACGAGCCCCACTCGAGCATCACCATGGAGAGCCAGGCTTCCTTCTCGAACTCGGGATCGGAGAGGTGGTCGTCACCGCCCGGCAGTGTCCCCGGATCGACCTCCCAGAACACGCACCGGCGCGCGTGCTTGGGCAGCTGCTCGAACGCTTCGAGCCGCAGAGGCGTGATTCGCGCTGCCACTAAACTCCCCGGGTTCTACGCGGTGCTGACATGCACGGCTGCCACTCCAGGATAGAAGGGCGCGGCCACCACGGCCCGCTTTCAACCCGTTCGATCATCGTCTTCCGTGCCTTATCCGAATCCTGTTGCCACACATAGAGTTTCCTTTGCGAAGCGGCACCGACGCCCGCCGCGGAGCGGGTTGTGTCACAGTGACGTAATTACCGGGTGTCGTCGGTCAGGGCTTGGTCGAGCTCATCAAGTCGACGATTCGTTGCAGGTCGTCGACCGACCCGAACTCCACCACGATCTTGCCCTTGCGTTTGCCGAGGCTGACCGTCACTCGAGTATCGAAGGCCGTCGACAGGCGCTCAGCAACATCCTGGAGGCCCGGCATGTGGATCGGCTTGCGCCGAGGCGCCGGCGGCGTACCCGCATTGCCGTGGTTGGCCAGCGTGACCGCCTCTTCGGTGGCACGCACCGACATCCCCTCCGCGACGATGCGGGCGGCGAGTTCCTCCTGCCGATCGGACCCGCCCTCGAGCGCCAGTAAGGCGCGCGCATGCCCGGCCGAGAGCACGCCGGCGGCCACTCGTCGCTGCACCGCGATGGGCAATTTCAGCAGCCGGATCATGTTGGTGATCAGTGGCCGCGACCGGCCGATGCGGGCGGCGAGCTCGTCGTGGGTGACCGCGAACTCTTCGAGCAGCTGCTGATATGCGGCCGCCTCTTCCAACGGATTCAGCTGGGCGCGGTGGATGTTCTCCAGTAATGCGTCGCGGAGCATGCTGTCGTCGGCGGTCTCGCGGACGATCGCGGGAAGGGTGGCGAGGCCGGCCTCCTGCGCCGCCCGCCACCGGCGCTCCCCCATGACGAGTTGATACCGGGCGACTCCGTTGTGCGCGTTGGGCACCGCGCGCACGACGATCGGCTGCATGAGGCCGAACTCGCGGATGGAGTGCACCAGTTCCGCGAGCGACTCCTCATCGAACACCTGGCGTGGCTGCCGCGGATTCGGTTCGATCGCCGACGGATCGATTTCCCGGTAGACGGCCCCGACGTCGGGTGCGGCCTCGACGGGCGAACCGCCGAAGATGGCATCGGCGGCCGCGTCGCCCATTTTCGGGCCCATCGAGCCGGACTCTCCGTCGGCGGGTCCAGTGGGGATGAGTGACGCCAGTCCGCGGCCGAGGCCGCTCCGCTTCTTCGTCGGCTGGGTCATAACCGTCCCTTCTAAGTCCGCCTGTGTCTGCTCTTCGCTCATACGTGTCATCTCTGCCGTCTGCTCTTCGCGCACGCGCTCATCGTTACCGTCTGCTCTTCGCGCAAGCGCTCATCGTGGCCGTCTGCTCTTCGCGCAGCGCTCATCGCCGCTCCGCGAGTTCGCGGCTCGCATCCAAGTAGCTCATCGCGCCCCGCGATCCCGGGTCGTAGTCGAGGATCGTCATCCCGTAGCCGGGCGCCTCGGACACCTTGACGCTGCGCGGAATCACGGTCCGCAGCACCCGATCGCCGAAGTGCGCACGGACGTCCTCGGCGACCTGGTCGGCGAGCTTGGTTCGTCCGTCGTACATCGTCAGGATGACCGTGGAGACGTTCAGCGCTGGATTGAGGTGCGCCTTGACCATCTCGATATTGCGCAGGAGCTGCCCCACCCCTTCGAGCGCGTAGTACTCGCACTGGATCGGGATGAGCACCTCCGGCGCAGCGACCAGAGCGTTGATCGTCAGCAGCCCGAGCGACGGCGGGCAGTCGATGAAGACGTAGTCGAAGTCCTGGTTCTTCAACTCGGCCAGCGCGTTGCGCAAGCGCCCCTCGCGGGCCACCATGCTGACCAACTCGATCTCGGCACCGGCCAGGTCGATCGTCGCGGGCACGCAGAACAGCCGGTCGTTGTGCGGGCTTTTCTGCATGGCTTCCTCGACGGGGATCTCGCCGATGAGCACCTCGTAGGAGGACGGCGTGCCCTCCCTGTGCTCGACGCCCAAAGCGGTACTCGCGTTGCCCTGGGGATCGAGATCGATCACCAGGACGCGAAGACCTTGCAGGGCAAGCGCGGCCGCGACGTTAACAGCCGTGGTTGTCTTGCCGACGCCGCCCTTCTGGTTGGCAATGGTGAAGACGCGCTGAACCGGCGGCCGCGGTAGTCCACTCCCCTTGGCTTGATGCAGAATGCGGACCGCCCGCTCTGCCTCTGCGCCGATCGGGGTGTCCACCGCGGCGACCTCGTGGGCCCACGGCTCCTCGGCCGTGGCCGTTGCGGCCGTGGCCGTTGCGGCCGGAGAGGTCGCCTCGGTCCATGTTTCACGTGAAACATCGGGGGACGGTGGGTTGTCGAACGGTACTTCAGCGATCTCGGCTTGGCTGCTATCCGGAACCGGATTCATCCGCTTCTCCTGCCCGTTCGTATCGGTCGATTGCCTACCGGTCCCGGCTTCCCGCACCGTGCCACCACCACGGTTGCGGCGGGTTCCAAGTAGTCCTCGCCACATTTCATCACCCTTACATCGACAACGCCCAGGGACTTCATCACACGCCGATGGACCCGGATCTCTTCCTCGGCACGCTCCCCCTTGAGGGCAGCCATGCGCCCGTCCGGCTTCAACAACGGCATGCTCCACTTCGTCAGCTTGTCCAGTGACGCCACCGCCCTGGAGACCACCGCGTCCATCGCGCCGACCTGTCGCTGTACGGTCTTGTCCTCGGCCCGGCCGCGGATCACCGTCACGTCGATCCCGAGTTCGGCGGTTACTTCGCGCAGAAAATCACTACGCCGCAGAAGCGGCTCGATGAGCGTGATGTGGAGGTCCGGACGGGCCAACGCCAACGGTATCCCGGGCAGCCCCGCGCCACTACCGATGTCGGCCACTTGCTCCCCGCTATCGAGTAACTCCGCCAGCGCCACACTATTTAACAGGTGGCGATCCCACAGCCGGTCGATCTCCCGCGGCCCGATGAGCCCTCGCTCCACACCCGCACCCGCCAGTATCTCGGCGTAACGCCGCGCAGTTTCGAAACGAGCGCCGAAGAGGCCGGCCGCGGCTGGGGGCGCCGCGGCCACCTCCGCATGTTTCACGTGAAACATCCCCCACTTCCTCCGGCCCGGGCGTCACAGCCCAGCCCGAACTACATGGGTGTAACTCCGATTCAGTCGGGCAGGACGACGACCCGACGCGACGGCTCGACGCCCTCGCTCTCGCTGTGCACGCCGTCCACCACCGCGACGGCGTCGTGGACGATCTTGCGCTCGAAGGGGGTCATCGGCGACAGCTCCTCGCGCTCCCCCGACTCCAGCACGCGCTGTGCAACCTTGTCGCCGAGCGCCGCCAGCTCCTCACGGCGCCGCCGGCGCCAGCGCGCGATGTCCAACATCAGCCGACTGCGCTCGCCGGTCTTCTGGTGCACCGCGAGGCGCGTCAGCTCCTGAAGCGCGTCGAGCACCTCGCCCTTGCGGCCCACGAGCTTGTTGAGGTCCGTGCCGCCGTCGATGCTGACGACCGCACGGTCACCTTCGACGTCCAGGTCGATGTCGCCGTCGAAGTCGAGAAGGTCCAACAACTCCTCGAGGTAGTCGCCGGCGATCTCACCCTCGGCGACCAAGCGCTCTTCCAGATCCTCGCCCGTGGCCGCCGCCGGCGCCGTCTCGGCCGCCCCGTTCTCGTCTTCGGTCAGCGTCTCGCTGCGTTCCGTCGTCTCAGCGTCTGTCATCTTTGTCTCTCCCTCTTCCGCCGGTATCGGTCAACTGATCCCGGCTAACGTTTGCGTTTCTTTGGCCGCGCTCCCGGCCGGGGTGCCCGGTTGGCAGTCCCGCCTTGCGCATTCGACTTGCCTGGACTCGAACCTGCACTCGTCGGTCCGGCCGCCTTGTCGTCATCGCCGTCGGACGACTCCAACGGCGCGGCCTCGATCGCGGTGCTCTCCGGCTCGCCTCCGGTAACCCCGTTCGTCGGGGACGGCGCCTTGCGGTCACGCTTCGGCTTGACCCCGGGCGGTGGTGCGTTGGACGCCCGTCGTTCCTGGGCTTCGCGCTTCTTCTCTTCTTCCTCTTTTTCGATCCTGCCGAAGACGTAGTGCTGCTGACCGAACGTCCAGATGTTGTTGGCGAACCAGTACAGGATGATCGCCAGCGGAAGGAACGGACCGCCCACCACGACGCCGAGCGGGAACACGTACAGCGCGAGCTTGTTCATCATCGCGGTCTGCGGGTTGGCCGCGGCCTCGGGACTCTGCCGGGCCACCGACGCCCGGCTGTTGAAGTAGGTGGCGACACCGGCCGCGATCATCAACGGCACGCCGACCGCGATCACCGAGGGGCGGTTGAATTCGGTGAACGCGTCCAGACCCGTCTTCTGGATCATCGTCGCGCCCAACGGTGCCCCGAACAAGTTGGCGTCCAGGAAGTGCGCCACGTCGGTGGGGCTGAACACGTAGTTGCCCAGCGACCGGTTCAACTCCGGGGACAGCTTCGGCTGACCGAAGCCGCCCTGCGTCCGGTTGAACGACCGCAATACGTGATAGAGGCCAAGGAACACGGGGATCTGCGCCAGCATCGGCAGGCATCCGAGGATCGGGTTGAAGCCGTGTTCCTTCTGCAGCTTTTGCATCTCCAGCGCCATGCGTTGGCGGTCCTTGCCGTACTTCTTCTGCAGCGCCTTGATCTGTGGCTGCAGCTCCTGCATCTGCCGGGTGGTGCGAATCTGGCGGACAAAGGGCTTGTAAAGGATCGCGCGCAGCGTGAAGACCAGGAACATGACCGACAGTCCCCAGGCGAAGAAGTTCGACGGGCCCAGGAGGAAGCCGAACAGCTTGTACCAGACCCACATGATCGCCGAGACCGGGTAATAGATGACGTCGAGGCTGAACCAATTAAACACGCGACTCGAACTCCCCTAGCTCCACCGGGCTCACCCGGCGATCGTCGACGGCTGCGGCGTATTCAGCTCGTTCATGCGAGTGGTCGCCGCGCTCCGGTATCGGATCCCATCCTCCCCGATGCCACGGTCCGCACTTGCACAACCGAACCATCGCCAGCCAGCCGCCGCGCACGAGACCGAACTCGGTCAAGGCGTCGACCGCGTACTGGCTGCAGGTCGGCGTGAACCGGCATGTCGGCAACCGCAACGGGGACACCGTGTGGCGGTACAGCTGAACGAGAAAGATCACGCCTCGTGCACCGGCCGAAACCATTGGCGATTTCACCGAGGCGCCTTGCCGTGCAGACCCGTTCGTCGCAACGCCGTCCGCAACTCCTGCTCGAGTCGGGCCGAGATCGCATACCGGCTACTGGGAAGGGCGCGGATCACCACCCGATCGGCGGGGTCGAGTTCGTCGAGAACGCCGCGCGCCACATGCCGCAGACGCCGGGCCACCCGGTGTCGTTGCACCGCGGTGCCGACGGATTTGGACACCACCAAGCCGATGCGTGGACCGGTCTCGCCCTCGTGATCGGCACGCAGTGCGTGCACGACAAGGTCGGGTTGCACCGCCCGCACCCCTTGACTGACCGTGGCACCGAATTCCGTCGAACGCGTCATCCGGTGGCGCGCCGGAAGCACCGCGCTAGATCCTGCGTCGAATCACGCAGTCAGCGAGCGGCGTCCCTTGCCACGCCGGTTGGACACGATCGCCCGGCCGGCCCGGGTCCGCATCCGCAGCCGGAAGCCATGCACCCGCGCGCGGCGCCGGTTGTTGGGCTGAAAAGTCCGCTTGCCCTTGGCCACGGCTGTCTCTCCTCGTTCGTGTGGCATCCGTCGCCCACGCCGATAAAAAACGCATACCGGTGGGGACGCCGTCTACCGTTACTAAGCTCGTCCGTCTCACTTGCTAGCCGGCGCGGTCTCCAGATGGTCTCTAGGTCGCAGCCGTATCACCTCTTTCGGGCGACTGTTCGAGGGTACTGACGAGATTTCGCTGGGTCAAACCTGGCCCGGACCCGCCCCTGCCGCCACGGGACGTTTCACAGCTGCCACAGCCGTCACGCCTTCCCAGAGCCTGTGAATCTGCTCACAATCAATGTTGCAGAACGGTTGGCACTCGGGCAGAAAACTGTTAGCTTCTGCCAATGCCGATTCGATAACGAAACGGCGACGGACAACGAAGCGGGGATGCCCACCAAGTCGCGAGCCCACAGATTGAATCATCACTGTGACGAGCCCCGGCCCGCGGCGTTCCTGCCGGTAGACAGCAGAACGACGACGTTTGTTCTCTTTCCACAGCCTGTGGATAACTATGTGGACAGATCGTCATCGTTCATTTGGTCGTCCTCCGACCGGCCTTTAGGGGGTACTCGTCGTTGACAGCTGACCCCGACCCACCCTTCGTCGCCGTCTGGAACACCGTGGTTGCCGAACTCAACGGCGACGTGGAACCGACCGGGACCGTCAACAATGGGATCGCCGGTGGCGGCAATTCCCGGCTCCCCTCGCTCACACCTCAGCAACGAGCCTGGCTCAAACTCGTCAAACCCCTCGTCATCACCGAAGGATTTGCCCTGCTGTCGGTGCCGACCCCGTTCGTGCAGAACGAGATCGAACGTCACCTCCGCGAGCCGATCATCTCCGCGCTCAGCCGCCAGCTGGGTCAACGGGTCGAACTCGGCGTCCGGATCGCGGCCGTCGGCAGCGACGAGCACGACGACAGCGCGCCTGGATTCACCGGCGGCGCCGCGGTAGCCGAACCCGATGAGGTGGACGAGGATGTCGAGGCGCTTGCCAGCGCGGAAGAGAGCTGGCCGACGTACTTCGCCAACCGTGCCCCGAACTCCACCGCCGACGACAGCACCTCGGTCAATCTCAACCGGCGATACACCTTCGACACGTTCGTCATCGGGGCATCCAACAGGTTCGCTCACGCCGCGACGCTCGCGATTGCTGAGGCGCCGGCCCGGGCCTACAACCCGCTGTTCATCTGGGGCGAATCCGGCCTCGGTAAGACGCACCTTTTGCACGCCGCCGGCAACTACGCCCAACGGCTGTTCCCCGGCATGCGCGTCAAGTACGTCTCCACCGAGGAATTCACCAACGACTTCATCAACTCACTGCGCGACGACCGCAAGGCGTCGTTCAAACGCAGTTATCGCGACATCGATGTGCTGCTGGTCGATGACATCCAGTTCATCGAAGGCAAGGAAGGCATCCAGGAGGAGTTCTTCCACACCTTCAATACGCTCCACAACGCGAACAAGCAGATCGTCATCTCCTCCGACCGGCCACCCAAGCAGCTGGCCACCCTCGAGGACCGGCTCCGCACCCGCTTCGAGTGGGGATTGATCACTGATGTTCAGCCGCCCGAACTCGAGACCCGGATCGCGATCCTGCGCAAGAAAGCACAGATGGATCGTCTCGATGTCCCGGGCGATGTGCTCGAGCTCATCGCCAGCAGCATCGAGCGCAACATCCGCGAGCTCGAGGGCGCCCTGATCCGCGTAACGGCCTTCGCGTCGCTCAACAAGACCCCGATCGACAAGTCACTGGCCGAGATCGTGTTGCGCGACCTGATCTCGGATGCCTCGACGATGCAGATCAGCGCCGCGGCGATCATGGCCGCCACCGCCGAGTACTTCCAGACCACGGTCGAGGAGCTCCGCGGCCCCGGTAAGACCCGCGCGCTCGCTCAGTCGCGTCAGATCGCCATGTATCTGTGCCGCGAACTGACCGACCTGTCACTGCCCAAGATCGGCCAGGCCTTCGGCCGCGACCACACCACCGTCATGTATGCGGAGAAGAAGATCCGCGGCGAGATGGCCGAGCGGCGTGAAGTTTTCGACCACGTGAAGGAACTCACTACCCGAATTCGTCAGCGCTCCAAGCGCTGACAACCCGGGTTCAGGTCCGCGCATCGATTGCCCCCAAAATTCTTGGAAAAACTTCCGTACCTGTCGCACCACTCGTCACACAAAATCGGTGTGGATACGTATGTGGACAACCTGCGGTCAACCGGCGGACTTGTTCGTAATTTCTACACAACACCGCCGACGTCCACAGCCCGCGGGGCGCTGGCACCAAACGATCCACAGCCCACCCACAAGACGACACACGGGCCACGCAGGGCCGACATGCCTTCATCCCCAATCTGCACAGGCCCTAATACTGTTGCTCATTTATCTCTGAAGTTTCTTCCTAGAAGAAGGGGCCTGGGGACACAGTCTGCACATCGCCTTCCGTGCGATCTGCCGAGCTCGATGTCAGCCCGACCGATTAGCTTTCAAGTTGACGCGGAAAGCTCTACGGTGGTTCAGCGACAGCCGTTACGGTCGCCCCAGCTCATCCTGGTGGGGCGTGGTGACAAACCGGGAAACCGCTGCTTAGCGCTTATTGTGATGGTGATCGAAGGGACGCTATGGACGTGGCGACGACAACGGCTGGTCTCACCGATTTGAAATTCCGCTTGGTACGAGAAGACTTCGCCGATGCAGTCGCATGGGTGGCCCGAAATCTCCCGACCAGGCCCACCGTCCCCGTTCTGGCGGGCGTGCTGCTCACCGGGTCAGACGATGGGCTGACAATCTCGGGATTCGACTACGAAGTGTCGGCCGAGGTCCAGGTGGCTGCCGAAATCGCCTCGCCTGGAAGCGTTTTGGTGTCGGGTCGGTTGCTGTCGGATATCACGCGGGCCCTGCCGGCAAAACCGGTCGACGTCAGCGTCGAAGGCACCAGGGTGTCGTTGACGTGCGGCAGCGCCCGGTTCTCGCTGCCGACGATGGCCGTGGAGGACTACCCGACGCTACCCACCCTTCCCGAGGAAACGGGTGTCGTGTCCGCGGCGCTGTTCGCGGAGGCGATCGGTCAGGTCGCTGTCGCTGCCGGTCGCGATGACACGTTGCCGATGCTCACGGGTATCCGCGTCGAGATTTCCGGTGAGAAGGTCGTTTTGGCGGCCACCGACAGGTTCCGGCTCGCGGTCCGCGAGTTGACCTGGTCCACGGAGTCCGCGGATATCGAAGCGGCGGTGCTGGTGCCGGCCAAGACGTTGGCCGAAGCCGCCAAGGCTGGTTCCGATGGCACCGACGTGCACCTGTCGCTGGGCGCCGGAGCGGCGGTGGGCAAGGAAGGCCTGCTCGGAATACGCAGCGAGGGCAAGCGCAGCACCACGCGCCTGCTGGACGCCGAATTCCCGAAGTTCCGTCAGCTGCTGCCGAGCGAGCACACCGCGATCGCGACCATCGGTGTCGCCGAACTCACCGAGGCGATCAAGCGCGTCGCGCTGGTCGCCGACCGTGGAGCGCAGGTGCGGATGGAGTTCGCCGACGATGTACTACGGCTCTCGGCCGGCGCCGACGACGTCGGCCGTGCGGAAGAGGATCTTCCCGTCGAGTTCTCGGGTGACCCGCTGACCATCGCGTTCAACCCCACCTATCTCACCGACGGGCTGGGATCACTGCACTCGGAGCGGGTGACGTTCGGTTTCACGACACCTAGCCGTCCCGCGGTGTTGCGTCCGGCAGGTGAGGATGATGGAAGTGTCGGAGCAGGCGGCCCATTCCCGGCGGCCCAGACCGACTACGTCTATCTGTTGATGCCGGTGCGGCTTCCGGGCTGACCGGCCTTACCGCCACGAAAGAGGCGCGCACATGCAAATGGGTCTGGTCGGCTTGGGCAAAATGGGCTTCAACATGCGGGAACGCCTGCGTGAGGGCGGCCACGAAGTGATCGGCTACGACCCGCGCCCCGAAGTGACAGACGTCCCGACCCTGGCAGCACTGGCGGAGGCGCTCGAGGCACCGCGGGTGGTCTGGGTGATGGTGCCGTCGGGTCCGATCACCGACGAAACGATCAAAACCCTCGCCGGCGTGTTGAGCGCGGGCGATCTGGTCATCGACGGAGGTAACTCCCGCTACACGGAGGATGCGCCGCACGCCAAGCTCCTCGACGAGAAGGGTGTCGCGTTCATCGACGCCGGAGTGTCGGGTGGAATCTGGGGCCTGAAAGAGGGTTACGGCCTGATGGTCGGCGGCAGCGCCGAAGCCGTGGAACGCGCCATGCCGATCTTCGACACGCTGCGGCCGCCCGGACCGCGGGAGGACGGGTTCGTCCATGCGGGGCAGGTCGGCGCCGGCCACTTCGCGAAGATGGTGCACAACGGCATCGAGTACGCGTTGATGACGGCATATGCCGAGGGGTACGAGATGCTGGCCGCGGAGAAGCTGATCGACGATCCGCAGGCCGTGTACCAGGCGTGGACGAATGGCACGGTGGTCCGTTCCTGGCTGCAGCAACTGCTGGCCAAGGCGCTCAAGGAAGATCCGAAGCTGGCCGAGATCACTGGTTACACAGACGATTCCGGCGAAGGTCGGTGGACCGTGGAGGAGGCCATCCGGCTGCGCGTCCCGGTGCCGAGCATCGCCGCCGCGTTGTTTGCGCGCTTCCTGTCGAGGCAGGACGATTCACCGACCATGAAGGCGGTGGCCGCCTTGCGCAACCAATTCGGGGGCCACGCCGTCAAGAGGATCAGCGAGTCAGGATAGGTGTACGTCCGTCACCTGGCGCTGACCGATTTCCGTTCGTGGGCGCGGATCGAACTCGATGTCGAGCCGGGTCGCACGGTCTTCGTCGGCCCGAACGGTTTCGGGAAGACCAATCTCGTTGAGGCGCTGTGGTATTCGGCAACTCTCGGATCTCACCGGGTAGCGTCCGACGCGCCGTTGATCCGGGCCGGTGCCGAGCGGGCAGTCGTCTCCACCATCGTGGTGAGCGACGGCCGCGAGCTCGCTATCGACCTGGAGATCAATCCGGGCCGGGCCAACAAGGCGCGACTGAACCGCTCCCCCGTCCGCGCGGCACGTGAAGTGTTGGGCGTCCTGCGCGCGGTGTTGTTCGCTCCCGAAGATTTGGCCCTGGTTCGTGGCGATCCCAGTGAACGGCGGCGATATCTCGACGAACTCGCGACCACGCGGCGGCCCCAGGTGGCGGCGCTGCGTGCGGATTACGACAAGGTGCTCCGGCAGCGCACGGCGCTGTTGAAGACGGCGTCGGGCGCGCGTCATCGCGGTGACCGCAGTGTGCTCGACACTCTGGACGTGTGGGACGGCCATCTCGCGGCGCACGGCGCACAACTGATCGCCGCGCGCGTCAGCCTCGTCAATCACCTGGCAGCGGAGGTCGAGAAGGCCTACCAGTTACTCGCACCGGCCTCGCGTCCGGCGGCGATCCGCTACCGCAGCGGCGTCGAGGTCGTCGAAGAAGAGGCGGCCGGCGGCAACGACAGCGCCGAGATCTTCGAAGCCGCACTGCTTGATGCGCTGTCGCGTCGGCGTGAGGCCGAACTCGAGCGTGGAGTCTGCCTGGTCGGTCCCCACCGCGACGACCTGGAGTTGCGTCTGGGCGATCAGGTGGCGAAAGGCTTTGCCAGCCACGGGGAGTCGTGGTCGATGGCGTTGGCGCTGCGGCTTGCGGCCTACGAGTTGTTACGTTCCGACGGGGGTGATCCGGTGCTGCTACTCGACGACGTGTTCGCCGAACTCGACAACGCCAGGCGGCAGGCGCTGGCCAGCGTCGCCGCGTCAGCAGAGCAGGTGCTCGTCACTGCAGCGGTGCACGATGACATTCCCGCGGATTGGGATGCCCGCAGAATCGAGATCGCGATGCGTGACGACGACACGGGCCGGACCTCGATGGTGAGCTCATGACAGACGACGACAACACCGACAGCACCGAACTGGGACCGCCACCGCACCTCGGTGCTCTCGCCGGCATGGACCTGGTGCGGCGCACTCTGGAGGAGGCCCGCGGCGCTGCGCGTACGCAGGGGAAAGACGTGGGTCGCGGCCGGGGGGCGTCATCGCGTCGGGTGGCCGGCACCAGTCGCCGGCGGTGGTCGGGGCCTGGCCCCGACGGCCGGGATCCGCAACTGCTGGGGGCGGTGACGAGCGATCTGGCGAAGACCCGCGGGTGGTCGAGCCGGGTCGCGGAGGGGTCGGTGTTCGGACGGTGGCCGGCCGTAGTCGGTGAGCAGATCGCCGCTCATGCGATCCCGACGACGCTCAACGAGGGCGTGCTGACGGTGTCGGCGGAATCGACGGCATGGGCCACCCAACTACGAATGGTCCAGGCGCAACTGCTGGCCAAGATCGCCGCCGCGGTGGGCGACGGTGTGGTCAACTCGCTGAAAATTGTCGGGCCGGTGGCGCCGTCGTGGCGCAAGGGCGCCTACCACATCGCCGGCCGCGGCCCCCGTGACACGTACGGATAGGCGCCGAAATCACCGTTGGCTGAGAGCCACCACAACGCAGCGAGGCCGTTTCTCAAGCGTCTTGACGCACCTCTGATCGAGAAATTCCACAGACGGCGCGAATAGCTATGTGGAAACGCCGCCTCAGAGTCGGTCCTGACAGAGGTTGACGGTAGACTGACCGCATGACTTGCCGGCGGTGACGAGTACCGCCAGAGCCCCATCCCCACCAGAAAGTAGGGAAGCTTCCGCCTGTGGCTGCTGCGAAGAAGAAAGAATATGGCGCCAGCGCGATCACCGTCCTCGAAGGATTGGAGGCGGTCCGCAAACGCCCGGGCATGTATATCGGCTCCACTGGCGAGCGCGGCCTGCACCACCTGGTGTGGGAGGTGGTGGACAACGCCGTCGACGAGGCAATGGCCGGCTACGCCCAGAAGGTCGGCGTCCGGATCCTCGAGGACGGCGGTGTCGAGGTCAGCGACGACGGCCGCGGGATCCCGGTAGAGATGCACGCCAGTGGTGCGCCGACCGTCGACGTCGTCATGACCCAGCTGCACGCCGGCGGAAAGTTCGGCGGCGAGAACAGCGGCTACAACGTGAGTGGTGGCCTGCACGGGGTGGGTGTCTCCGTCGTGAACGCGCTGTCGACACGGCTGGAAGTCGACATCTCCCGCGATGGCCACGAGTGGCACCAGTTCTATGACCACGCCGTGCCCGGCACGCTGAAAGAAGGCGCGGCCACCAGGAAGACGGGCACGACCGTCCGGTTCTGGGCCGACCCCAACATCTTCGAGACCACCGTACTACGACTTCGAGACGGTGGCTCGGCGGCTGCAGGAGATGGCGTTCCTCAACAAGGGGCTGACCATCACCCTCTCCGATGAGCGAGTCCCCGCCGAACAGGTGATCGACGAGGTCGTCAGCGATACGGCCGAGGCGCCGAAGTCGGCCGAGGAGAAGGCCGCCGAGGCGGCAAGCCCGCAGAAGGTGAAGAACCGCACCTTCCATTACCCCGGCGGTCTGGTCGACTACGTCAAGCACATCAACCGGACGAAAACCCCGATCCACCAGAGCATCGTCGACTTCGCCGGAAAGGGCGAAGGTCACGAGATCGAGGTGGCCATGCAGTGGAACGCCGGCTATTCCGAGTCCGTGCACACCTTCGCCAACACGATCAACACCCACGAGGGCGGCACCCACGAGGAGGGCTTCCGGGCGGCGTTGACCACGGTGGTCAACAAGTACGCCAAGGACAAGAAGCTGCTCAAGGAGAAGGACGCCAACCTCACCGGCGACGACATCCGCGAGGGGTTGGCCGCGGTCATCTCCGTGAAGGTGTCCGAGCCGCAGTTCGAGGGCCAGACCAAGACCAAGCTCGGCAACACCGAGGTGAAGTCGTTCGTGCAGAAGATCTGCAACGAACAGCTCAGCCACTGGTTCGAAGCCAACCCTGCCGAAGCGAAAACCGTTGTGAACAAGGCGGTCTCGTCGGCACAGGCGCGAATCGCCGCGCGCAAGGCCCGGGAACTGGTGCGCCGCAAGAGCGCGACCGACATTGGCGGCCTGCCCGGCAAGCTGGCCGACTGCCGGTCCACCGATCCGCGGAAGTCGGAGCTGTACGTCGTCGAGGGCGATTCGGCGGGTGGTTCGGCCAAGAGCGGTCGCGACTCGATGTTCCAGGCGATACTTCCCGCTGCGCGGCAAGATCATCAACGTCGAGAAGGCCCGCATCGATCGGGTGCTGAAGAACACCGAAGTCCAGGCCATCATCACCGCGCTGGGCACCGGCATTCACGACGAGTTCGATCTCACCAAACTGCGCTACCACAAGATCGTGCTGATGGCCGACGCCGACGTCGACGGCCAGCACATCTCCACGCTGTTGTTGACACTGCTGTTCCGATTCATGAAGCCGCTCATCGAGAACGGCCACGTGTTCCTTGCGCAGCCGCCGCTGTACAAGCTGAAGTGGCAGCGCAGCGATCCGGAATTCGCCTACTCCGACCGCGAACGCGATGGACTGTTGGAGACCGGTCGCGCCGCGGGCAAGCGGATCAACACCGAAGACGGCATCCAGCGCTACAAGGGTCTCGGCGAGATGGACGCCAAGGAACTGTGGGAGACCACCATGGATCCGTCGGTGCGGGTGCTACGCCAGATCACGCTGGACGATGCGGCCGCGGCCGACGAGCTGTTCTCGATCCTGATGGGCGAGGACGTCGAGGCCCGACGCAGCTTCATCACCCGCAACGCCAAAGATGTTCGCTTCCTGGATGTTTAAGACGCATTGCGATTGAGTTCCGAGCTGACCCATTACGGCTGAAGCATATGACTGACACCACGTTGCCGCCCGGCGACGAAGCGCGACACCGACCGTATCGAACCGGTCGATATCCAGCAGGAGATGCAGCGCAGCTACATCGATTACGCGATGAGCGTGATCGTCGGCCGCGCGCTGCCGGAGGTTCGCGACGGCCTCAAGCCGGTGCACCGCCGCGTGCTCTATGCGATGTTCGACTCCGGTTTCCGGCCCGACCGCGGGCACGCCAAGTCGGCGCGCTCGGTTGCCGAGACGATGGGTAACTACCACCCGCACGGTGATTCGTCGATCTACGACACCCTGGTCCGGATGGCGCAGCCGTGGTCGCTGCGTTACCCACTGGTCGACGGCCAGGGTAACTTCGGTTCGCCGGGTAACGATCCGCCGGCCGCCATGAGGTACTGCGTTACCGGCGATGCGGCTGTCTCGCTCCCGGAGGGAGGAACGGTTCCGATCGCCGACATCGTGCCGGATGCACAGCCGAACTCCGATAACGTCATCGATCTCAAAGTCCTTGATCGACACGGTAATCCGGTACTTGCGGATCGGCTGTTCCATTCGGGTGAGCATCCAGACGCATCGGTCCACACGGTCGAGGGCTTCAAGATCACCGGGACGGGGAACCACCCGCTCCTGTGCCTGGTGGACCTCGCGGGCGTGCCGACGCTGCTGTGGAAGCTGATCGAAGAGATCCGGCCCGGCGACATCGCGGTGATGCGCGCCGACAGTACGGATTATGATGAAAAATCAGTCGAATTCCGTCATAAGTCGTGCTCTCGGCGTGTTCCGGGAGCGGTACGGCGACGACCCCGACGTCCGTGCCATCGAGACGGAACTCACCGACGGCCGGTTCCACTACGCACGGGTCTCGTCGGTGACAGACGCCGGCGTCCAGCCGGTGTACAGCCTTCGGGTCGATACGGCCGACCACGCGTTCATCACCAACGGTTTCGTCAGTCACAACACAGAAGCTCGACTGACACCGCTGGCGATGGAGATGCTCCGTGAAATCGATGAGGAGACAGTCGATTTCATCCCGAACTATGACGGGCGCGTGCAGGAGCCGACGGTCCTGCCGAGCCGGTTCCCCAACCTGCTCGCCAACGGTTCGGGCGGCATCGCCGTCGGCATGGCCACCAACATCCCGCCGCACAACCTCGGCGAGCTTGCCGAGGCGGTGTACTGGTGCCTGGACAACTACGACGCCGACGAAGAGGCCACGCTGGCGGCGGTCACCGAGCGTGTCAAGGGTCCGGACTTCCCCACCTACGGGTTGATCGTTGGCTCGCAAGGGATTCCCGATACCTACAAGACGGGCCGCGGTTCGATCCGGATGCGCGGCGTGGTGGAGATCGAAGAGGACAGCCGCGGGCGCACCGGCATCGTCATCACCGAGCTGCCCTATCAGGTCAACCATGACAACTTCATCACCTCGATCGCCGAGCAGGTCCGCGACGGAAAGCTCAGCGGCATCTCCAACATCGAGGACCAGAGCAGTGACCGCGTCGGCCTGCGCATCGTCGTCGAGCTCAAGCGCGATGCCGTGGCGAAGGTGGTGCTGAACAACCTCTACAAGCACACCCAGCTGCAGACCAGCTTCGGCGCCAACATGCTCTCGATCGTCGACGGCGTGCCGCGCACACTGCGGCTCGACCAGCTGATCCGGTACTACGTCGCGCACCAACTCGACGTCATCGTGCGGCGCACCACCTACCGGCTGCGCAAGGCCAACGAACGCGCCCACATCCTGCGCGGTCTGGTCAAGGCGCTCGACGCGCTCGACGAAGTGATCGCGTTGATCCGCGCGTCCGAGACCGTGGATGTCGCGCGGGCAGGGCCTGATCGAGTTGCTCGACATCGACGAGATCCAGTCGCAGGCGATCCTCGACATGCAGTTGCGTCGCCTGGCCGCCCTGGAACGCCAGCGCATCGTCGACGACCTGGCCAAGATCGAGGCCGAGATCGCCGACCTGGAAGACATCCTGGCCAAGCCGGAGCGGCAACGGGCCATCGTGCACGACGAACTCAAGGAGATCGTCGACAAGCACGGAGACGACCGGCGGACCCGGATCGTGGCAGCCGACGGCGAGGTCACGGACGAGGATCTGATCGCCCGCGAGGACGTGGTCGTGACGATCACCGAGACCGGCTACGCCAAGCGCACCAAGACCGACCTGTACCGCAGCCAGAAGCGCGGCGGCAAGGGCGTGCAGGGTGCCGGGCTGAAGCAGGACGACATCGTCAACCACTTCTTCGTCTGCTCCACGCACGACTGGATCCTGTTCTTCACCACACAGGGCCGGGTCTATCGGGCCAAGGCGTACGACCTGCCGGAGGCGTCGCGGACCGCACGTGGTCAGCACGTCGCTAACCTGCTGGCCTTCCAGCCCGAGGAGCGCATCGCCCAGGTCATCCAGATCCAGAGCTACGAGGATGCGCCATATCTGGTGCTCGCCACCCGTAACGGTCTGGTGAAGAAGTCCAAGCTGACCGACTTCGACTCCAACCGCTCCGGCGGCATCGTCGCGGTCAATCTGCGCGACGGTGACGAACTGGTCGGCGCGGTGCTGTGCTCGGCCGACGAGGATCTGCTGCTGGTGTCGGCCAAGGGGCAGTCGATCCGGTTCTCGGCGACCGACGAGGCGCTGCGTCCGATGGGCCGGGCCACCTCGGGCGTGCAGGGCATGCGGTTCAACGAGGAAGACAAGCTGCTGTCGCTGAACGTCGTCCGGGAGGGCACGTATCTGCTGGTCGCGACGGCCGGCGGCTACGCCAAGCGCACCGCGATCGAGGAGTACACGGTCCAGGGCCGCGGCGGCAAAGGCATCCTCACGATCCAGTACGACCGCAGGCGTGGCAGTCTGGTCGGTGCGCTGATCGTCGACGACGACACGGAGTTGTACGCCATCACCTCCGGTGGGGGTGTCATTCGGACTGCCGCACGTCAGGTGCGCAAGGCCGGACGGCAGACCAAGGGAGTTCGCTTGATGAACCTCGGCGAGGGCGACACACTGATTGCTGTTGCGCGCAATGCCGAGGAGAGGCGACAGCACCGACGAGGTCAACACCGACCTGGCGAGTAGACAGCCACGTGACCAGTGAGGAGCCGTAGGTGAGTTCACCGAACGAGCCCGGATACCCGCGCGCAGGCGACGGGGCCGGCGGTGCCAACGGCTCCGCCCCCGGGTCGTCCGGCCCGGCGCACGAAGGCGGCTCGCTCGCCGATGTTCCGCCGTGGCAGCGAGGGCCGGCGGGCCGGGCGCGAGGCGCAGTCGCTGCGCAAGCCGACCGAACCCCAGGCGCGCACGGACTCGCCGCGCAGCGAGACGTCGACGACCCATTCGCAGGGCCTCGACGCCAGGTTGAACCGGTTCATGTCGGGCTCGGCCGCCCCGGCGCAGGAGTCGGACAGCCCGCGCGGCGCGCCGAGCGTCCGCACCGTGCCGAGGCGGGCCGGCCCGAGGCAGCCGCGGCCGCGAGGCCTACGCGAGCGAGTTGCCTGATCTGTCCGGACCAGTCCCCCGCCCGCCTCAGCAGCGCCAAGCCGGTAACCGAACGCACGACATCGGAGCCCGCGAGTCGGTCGACGGCCACCACCAGCCGTGTCCAGGCGGCGGCCACCCGTCACAAGGGTCCGGTGCGGGCGAGCATGCAGATTCGCCGCGTCGACCCGTGGAGCACGCTGAAGGTGTCGCTGGTGCTCTCGGTGGCGCTGTTCTTCGTCTGGATGATCGCCGTCGCGTTCCTCTATTTGGTGCTCGGCGGCATGGGTGTGTGGAGCAAGCTGAACAGCAATGTGGGCGATCTGCTCACGAGCGCGAGCGGCAGCGGCGGAGAGCTGGTGTCCAGCGGCACCATCTTCGGTGGCGCGGCATTGGTCGGCTTGGTGAACATCGTGCTGCTGACCGCGATGGCGACTGCCGCCGCGTTCATCTACAACCTGACGACCGATCTGGTCGGCGGCATCGAAGTGACCTTGGCGGATCGCGACTAGGTCACATCGCTCCCGGGTCGGCGGGTTTGGGCCGGAGCCTGCGATTGCGGTAATCTCGTCGCTCGGTCCAGTGCGGATTTCGGGGCTATAGCTCAGGCGGTTAGAGCGCTTCGCTGATAACGAAGAGGTCGGAGGTTCGAGTCCTCCTAGCCCCACGGAAAGGTGCATACCTTGAGGCTGGTGTTTCTACTCGCTTTCGGGATCACCGCGGCCGTCGCCGCCGCGGTCTGGAAATCCCGGCACGACGTCGAGGTCTGGCACGTGGCGGCCGACGCGCCGTCCTGACCGGCACAAGGGGCCTTAGCTCAGTTGGTAGAGCGCTGCCTTTGCAAGGCAGATGTCAGGAGTTCGAATCTCCTAGGCTCCACAAGAATGAACCAGCCGTCTGCCGCAGACTGCTTAACATTCCACGACGTTGAGTGCCAGTCCGCCCCGCGACGTCTCCTTGTACTTGTCGGCCATGTCTGCGCCGGTGTCGCGCATCGTCTTGATCGCGGTGTCGAGGCTGACGTGGTGGGTGCCGTCGCCGTGCATCGCCATGCGGGCCGCGGTGATCGCCTTGACCGATGCGACCGCGTTGCGTTCGATGCACGGAATCTGCACCAGGCCGCCGACCGGATCACACGTCAGGCCGAGGTTGTGCTCGATGCCGATCTCGGCGGCATTCTCGACCTGCTGCCGGCGTTCCGCCCATCACCGCGGCCAGACCGGCGGCCGCCATCGAGCAGGCCGAGCCGACCTCGCCCTGGCAGCCCACCTCCGCTCCGGATATCGACGCGTTCGCCTTGAACAACTGCCCGATTGCGCCCGCCGTCAGGAGGAACTCGACGATGCCGTCCTCGGTGGCGCCCGGCACGAACCGCCAGTAGTAGTGCAGCACCGCGGGAATCACGCCGGCGGCGCCGTTGGTCGGCGCCGTCACCACCCGGCCGCCGCCGGCGTTCTCCTCGTTGACGGCCAGCGCGTAGACCGTCACCCAGTCCATCGCGTACAGCGGGTCATTGGGCGTGGCCTCGAGCGCGGCGGCCAGCAAACGTGCGCGGCGCCGGACGTGCAATGCGCCGGGCAGCGTGCCATGCAGCGGTCAGGCCCGCGATCCACGCATTCGCGCATCGCCGACCAGATGCGCAGCAATCCGCCGCGCAGAGATCGGGCCGGCGGGCAAGCACCGCCTCGTTGGCGGCCATCAATGCCGCGATGCTGCAGCCGTTCTCGGTCGCCAGCGCGACCAACTGCGCGGCGGTGTCGAACGGGTACGGCACGTCGTCGTCCGCACGCTCATCCGCCGAGTGCCGCCTGCTCGTCGACAACGAATCCGCCACCCACCGAGTAGTACACCCGCCGGGTTAGCCCGGTTCGTCACCGTCGCCGTATGCCAGGAAGACCATCCCGTTGCTGTGAAAATCCATGGCGTGCAAAGACAGAACGATGTCGGCAGTCGAATCGAAGTCGACGATGTGGGTGCCGGCGAGAAGCAGCTTCCGTCCCGCGTTGATCTCCTCGACGCGGGCTCGCGCGACGGCGGGATCGACGGTCTCGGGCTCGCAGCCCTCCAGCCCGAGCACGACGGCCCCGGGCGTACCGTGGCCGGCGCCGGTCGCGCCCAGGGATCCGTACAGCTCGACTGCGGACGCGCTCGACGCCGGGCAGCAGGCCGTCGGCGGCCAGATGTCGTGCGAACCGGCCCGCGGCGCGCATCGGCCCGACCGTGTGCGAGCTGGATGGCCCGATACCGATCGAGAAGAGGTCAAAGACGGAGACGGCCATCGCGATTCACCGCAGCAAACTACGGTTTGGGCGAGACGTCGACGCTGGGCGGCCGCGACTGGCTCGCGACGGACGGCTCACGCTGTGACGACCGACGGATGACCGAAAACGCCACCGCTCCCCCGGCCAGCACCACCCCCGCGAGCGCGGCGATCAACAGCGGTCGGCGGCGGCGCCGCGGCTTACGCGCCTCCTGCAGAGCCTGCGGAAGGTTCGACACCACCTCGTGCGCGGCGGCGAACTCGTGCGCCAGGGTGTCCTGTGCGGCCGAGAGCTCCGCCCGCAGCTGCCGGGCCACCCGGCTCTTGCGATAACGATCGCCGACCCACGTGGCGGACGAGTGGGCCGAGTTCAGCCCGAGCCCCAGGGCGCCCACAGCGACGTCGACCGGTCCGACCGTGGAGTACTTGAGACCGCGGCCAAGCCGCTGGCCTGAGGTCAACCGGACATCCGTCTTCGAGGTCATGGCGCACCTTTCTGCAACGTGAATGGAAATCGCTACCAAGCCTGCCACCATCCGTGACGCGGCGGTGCCCGGTTGGGCGTCGAAGCGAGCGTGGCACACTGACATCCCGTGACGAGCCCCATTCAGACAGCGACCGCGACTCTGCACACCAACCGCGGCGACATCAAGATCGCACTCTTCGGAAATCACGCCCCCAAGACCGTCGCCAACTTCGTCGGTCTCGCGCAGGGCACCAAGGACTACAGCACCGAGAACGCCTCGGGCAGCGCCTCCGGCCCGTTCTACGACGGCGCGGTCTTCCACCGGGTCATCGACGGCTTCATGATTCAGGGCGGCGACCCGACCGGCACCGGCCGCGGCGGCCCCGGCTACCAGTTCGAGGACGAGTTCCACCCCGAGTTGCAGTTCGACAAGCCGTATCTGCTGGCCATGGCCAACGCGGGGCCGGGCACCAACGGCTCGCAGTTCTTCATCACCGTCGGCAAGACGCCGCACCTGAATCGGAAGCACACCATCTTCGGCGAGGTCGTCGAGCCCGAGTCGCAGAAGGTCGTCGACGCCATCGCCACCACTGCGACCGATCGCGGCGACCGGCCGACGGATGCAGTCGTGATCGAGTCGATCACCGTCTCCTAGCGAGTTCGGCGTGCCCGGTGGCAACCGGGCACGCCGTAATCACGAAGCCGTCATCACGGACGCGAGCCGGCGTAGCCGGCGGCCGTGAGGGCGTCGAGGACGTTCAGTGGGTCGGTGCCCAGGTCCCAGCGGGTGAACACCAATAACCGATCGTCGCTGGTATCGATCTCGAGCAGCCGAACCTTGCGCGCGATCCGGCGGAACTCGGTGATGCGAATCAGCTTGATGTCGCTGCGCTGCAGCAGGCTGGGGCGGGACCAGCCGCCGACGATCAGGCCGTCGTCACTGATTGCCAGCTTCGGCCGGGCCCGCCACGAGAGGCTTGCAAACACAAGTAGTCCCACCGCGGCAATGCCGACCAAGATGCGGCCCGGAGGGTCTGTGATCAGCGTCACAGCACCGACAGCCAAGATCACACCGGCCATCGGCACACCCCGCGAGCCCGAGGGCGGGCGGACCCCAGTTAGTTTGCTGCACGGTCTAATAACACCCTTTTACCGTTGCTAATGAGGTTATCCACAGGTGCTATCCCCAATGGGGATGAATCACATCGGTGTGATCCGGTGACCGCAAGGTTGCTAAACGGGTAACGCACGGAGTCCAAAATAAATTCATACCCGTGGACTCCGCTGCTACCGCCAGCGCATCGTGAGCAACAACCCCGAGATCATGAAGGCAAACGCGATCGCGTAGTTCCACGTCTTCAGATTCGCCATCCACGTGCAGGAAGCTCGGAGCGTCGGGACCGCTCCCCGCCAACTGGAAGACGCAGCAGCCACACCAGGCCGAGCAACATCAGCCCGCAGAACAGCACGACGAACCACGTGCCGGACGGGCCGGCCTTCACCTTGACAGGGGTCCGGCTCACCGGATTGATGGTGAAATCGTTCTTCTTGCGAACTTTGGACTTGGGCATGGGGACCTTCGCGGGTATTCGGGGGCACACGGTGCGACGATGTAGCCACGAGCCTAACTCAGCCTGGCTGTCAGGCCCGAATCCTTGGAGGCAGGCCGATGGACCAACCGCACGCGCGGACGGGCGGGCGCCGCACCGCCTGGCGTTTCGGCGTCCCCATCGTCTGCCTTCTGGCGGGGCTGCTGCTGGCGGCCACCCACGGCGTCTCCGGTGGCAGCGAGATCCGCCGCAGCGACGCGCCCCGCCTGGTCGACCTGGTGCGCGAGACCCAGCACTCGGTCGATCGGCTCAACGCGGAGCGCGACTCGCTGGTGACGGCGGTCGACACCCACCACGGCGGTTCGCCCGGAGCCGATGCGGCGCTGGCGGCGATCACCAGGCGCTCGGACATGCTGGCCGTTGACGCGGGCCTCGACCCGATGCGCGGGCCCGGCCTCGTCGTGACGCTCAACGACGCCCAGCGAGATGCCGAGGGCCGGTTCCCACGCGACGCCTCCCCCGACGACCTGGTGGTCCACCAGCAGGACATCCAGGCGGTTCTCAACGCCCTCTGGAGCGCGGGCGCCGAGGGCATCCAGATGCAGGATCAGCGGATCATCGGAACCTCGGCGCCGCGGTGCGTGGGCAACACCCTGCTGCTCAACGGCCGCACCTACAGCCCGCCGTATGTCATCACCGCGATCGGGGACGCGGGCGCGATGCAGGCCGCGTTGGCGGCAGCCCCGTTCGTCACGCTCTACAAGCAGTACGTGGTGCGGTTCGGCCTGGGCTACACCGAGGAGCCTCGCACCGAGGTCGAACTCGTCGGGCACAGCGAGCCGGTGCGGATGCGCTTCGCCAAGCCCATCGGGCCGATCGGCTATTGAGCCTTTGCGGGAATGACCCAGTAACCTGGCCGGATGCAGGTCTTGGTGGTCGACAACTACGACAGCTTCGTGTTCAACCTGGTCCAGTATCTGGGCCAGCTCGGCGTCAACGCGGACGTCTGGCGTAACGACGACGCCCGCCTGGCCACCGAGGCGGATGTCGCCAAGGCCGCCGAGGAGTTCGACGGAGTCCTGCTCAGCCCCGGACCCGGCACCCCCGAACGCGCGGGCGCGTCCATCCCGTTGGTGCGGGCGTGCGCCGCGGCGGAGACTCCGCTGCTGGGGGTGTGTCTCGGACATCAGGCGATCGGGGTGGCATTCGGCGGCACCGTCGACCGTGCACCCGAGCTTCTGCACGGCAAGACGAGCACCGTCCACCACGCCAATGCCGGTGTGCTGCAAGGCCTTCCCGATCCCTTCACGGCGACGCGGTATCACTCGCTGACAATCCTGCCGGATGACCGTTCCCGCGGAACTGGAGGTGATCGCGCGCACCGAGGGTGGCGTCATCATGGGCGTGCGCCACGTCGGACTGCCGATCCACGGCGTGCAGTTCCACCCCGAGTCGATCCTCACCGAGGGTGGACACCGGATGCTGGCGAACTGGCTGTCCTACTGCGGCACCGCGCCGGCCGAGGCCCTCGTTCGCCGGCTCGAAGCCGAGGTCGCCGACGCGGTGGCGGCGGCTACGACGCGAAACTCAGCGTGATGCGTGCCCCGAAGTTCACACCGGTACCGGCCGACGGGCTCTGACTGACAACGGCATTGGTCTTCTGCCCGCTGTTCTGCACGTCGGCACCCTTGTCCAGACCGCCCGTCCAGCCGAGCGCCCGCAGGCGTGGCTCGGCGTCGGTCCAGAACATCCCGGTCAGGTCGGGCATGATGAACTGGTTGCCCTGCGACACCTGAACCTGGATCAACGTGTCCTGCGGAACCGTCTGCCCACCAGGCGGATTCGTCGCGAGCACCTGTCCATTGGGCGCGGTTCCATCGATCGGGACGGGGACGAATTTGGTGAATCCCGACGCGTTCAGGATCTGTGTCGCGCTCTCGATGGTCTGCCCCTTGAGGTCGGGCACCGGCGCGGTCGCGGGACCCGTGCCCACCACAATCGTGATCTCGTTGGTGATCGCCGAGGTCTGGTTCGCCGGCGGATTCGTGGCGAGCACCCGGTCTTTCATCCCCGGCGGCGACGAATTTCCCGCCTGGGTGAACTTGCCGAAACCGGCCGCCTTGAGCTTTTCCACGCACTCGGCGTAAGTCGAGTTCTCGCAGTCGGGGACCTCACGCTGCTCGGGACCGGTGGACACGCTGATCGTGATCTCATCGCCCGCGCCGACAGATGAGTTGGCCTGCGGGTCGGTGCCGATGACGTGGTCGGGCGGCACCGTGGAGTCCGGCTTCTGCAGGGTGCGGGTCTTGAACCCCTTGTTCTGCAGTGACGCGATCGCATCGGCCGACACCAGGTTGCTGACGTCGGGCACCTGCACATCGCGGGTGTCGCCACCGAAGACGTTGATCGCCAGCGTCACCACCACGGTCAGCACGGCGAGCACCGCGACGGCAATGAGCCAGCGGGCCACCGAACCGCTGCGCTCCCGCTCCGCGTACTGCGTCTGCTGGCGCGGCAGATGGTCGACGGGTTCGGCCCGGTGCGACGGCGTCGACGACAGCAGGGACGTGCGCTCTGCGTCGGTGAGCACCTTCGGCGCGTCCGGCGGCTCCCCGCTGTGCACCTTCACCAGGTCGGCGCGCATCTCGGCGGCGGTCTGATAGCGGTTGTCGGGGTTCTTGGCCAGGGCCTTGAGCACCACGGCGTCGAGCTCCGGCGAAATCCCGGTGTGGCGCTGCGACGGCGGCACCGGGTCCTCGCGGACGTGCTGGTAGGCCACCGCTACCGGGGAGTCGCCGACGAAAGGCGGTTCGCCCGTGAGGATCTCGTAGAGCACGCAGCCCAGCGAGTAGACGTCGGAGCGTGCGTCGACCTTCTCGCCACGGGCTTGTTCGGGCGACAGATACTGCGCCGTGCCGATGACCGCCGCGGTCTGGGTGACGCTGTTGGCATCGGCCAGCGCCCTGGCGATGCCGAAGTCCATCACCTTCACCGCGCCGGCCTTGCTGATCATGATGTTGGCGGGCTTGACGTCGCGGTGGATGATGCCGTGCTGATGGCTGAAGTTCAGGGCCTGGCAGGCGTCGGCGATCACCTCGATGGCGCGCTTCGGCGGCATCGGTCCCTCGGTGTGCACGATGTCGCGCAGCGTGACCCCGTCGACGTACTCCATCACGATGTAGGGCAACGGGCCGGTCGGCGTCTCCGCCTCGCCGGTGTCGTACACCGCGACGATCGCGGGGTGGTTCAGCGCGGCGGCATTCTGGGCCTCGCGACGGAAACGCAGGTAGAAGCTGGGGTCGCGGGCAAGGTCGGCACGCAGCACCTTGATCGCCACGTCGCGATGAAGCCGCAGATCGCGCGCCAAATGGACTTCGGACATGCCGCCGAAGCCGAGGATTTCGCCGAGTTCGTACCGGTCGGACAGGTGCTGTGGGGTGGTCATCCTGCTGTCTGTTCTGGGGCCGGCGGGAATCCCCCGCCACGTCGCGGGTGACGCCGGCGCGTCAAGTCGGGGTGCCCCGATGTTCTCCCCACCATGACCGACGGACCCCTGTCGCGTCCAACCAGGTGCGGGCAGGGCGGCAGGTGATCGGAACGGCGTCGTCTGGGTGATGGTGTTGGTGACCGTGGGTTGAGGGCTTTCCTTTTCCTTGCGATCCTGGGCGTTCAGGACGATGAGGATGGCGATGACGATCGCCAGGGCGCCGAGCACCCCGGCCGCCCACAGCAGTGCCCGCTGGCCCGACGAGAACGTGCGTCGCGGCGGCGGGGCGGGCCGGTGGACGCCGGTGTTGGCCCTTGCCCTCGCGGCGGTCGCTGGGGCGGGGGCGCGGCCGGTGAGGTCCGCGGCGGCGCGAGCCTGCGCCGCCGACGGCACCGCCGCGGGGGTGGCCCGACCGATGGACGGCGCCTGGTTCGGGCCGCGGCGGCCGACGGCCGGACCGCACCGCGGCCACGGCGTCGGCGAACGGACCGCCAGAGCGGTACCGGTAGCCCGGATTCTTCACCAGGGTGATCTCGATGAGCTCGCGAACGTTGGGCGGCAGATCCGCGGGCAGCGGGGGCGGGGTCTCCTTGATGTGCTTCATCGCCACCGTCAGGGCGCCGTCTCCGATGAAGGGCCGCTTACCCGAAACAGATTCGTAGCCAACAACTCCCAGCGAGTAGACATCGCTGGCCGCGGTGGCGTCGTGGCCGAGCGCCTGCTCCGGCGCGATGTACTGGGCGGTGCCCATCACCATGCCGGTCTGCGTGACCGGCGCCGCGTCGACGGCCTTGGCGATGCCGAAGTCGGTGAGCTTCACCTGGCCGGTGGGCGTGATCAGGATGTTGCCGGGTTTGACGTCCCGGTGGACCAGCCCGGCGGTGTGTGCGACCTGAAGCGCGCGGCCGGTCTGCTCGAGCATGTCGAGCGCGTGCCGCAGCGACAAGCGGCCGGTGCGTTTGATGCACCGAGTTCAGTGGCTCGCCGTTGACCAGTTCCATCACCAGGTACGCGGTGCGGCCCTCGCCGTCGATCTCGGTCTCGCCGTAGTCGTACACGCTGGCGATGCCGGGGTGGTTGAGCATCGCGACCGTGCGGGCCTCGGCCCGGAACCGTTCGACGAACTCCGGGTCGGTCGGAGTACTCGGCCTTGAGTACCTTGATCGCGACCCGGCGGCCCAGCCGGGAGTCCACGCCCTCCCACACCTGGCCCATACCGCCGGTGGCGATCAGCCGCTGCAGGCGGTAGCGACCGGAAAGGGTCACTCCGACGCGGGGGCTCACGAGCGCTCCCGCAACGCCGCGGCGATTGTGGCGCGACCGATCGGGGCGGCGACGGCGCCCCCGGTGGCAGACAGCCGGTCGCCGCCGTTCTCGACGAGCACCGCGACCGCCACCTTGGGTGCCTGAGCTGGAGCGAAAGCGATGTACCAGGCATGCGGCGGGGTGTTGCGCGGATCGGTCCCGTGCTCCGCGGTGCCGGTCTTGGATGCGATCTGCACGCCGGCGATGGCTCCCTTCTGCTGAGTCACCTGCTCGGCGGCGACCATCAAGTCCGTAAGTGTATCCGCGACCTGCTGGGAGACTGCCCGGCCGCTCTTCCTGCGGAGCGGTGGTGCTGATATTGGCCAGGTCGGGTCCCTTGAGGCTGTCGACCAGGTACGGCCGCATCGTCACCCCGTTGTTCGCGATGGTTGCGGCGACCAGCGCGTTCTGCAGTGGTGTCAGTGCCACGTCCTTCTGCCCGATGCTCGAGATGCCGAGGGCAGCCTTGTCGGGGATCGGTCCGACGGTGGATTCCACGACCTGCAGCGGGATCAGCGGCGAGGTGACTGTCGAGCCCGAAGGCCTGGGCGGTGGACTTCAACGCATCCGTACCGGTGTTGATGCCGAGTTGGACGAACGCGGTGTTGCAGGACTTCGCGAACGCGTCGCGCAGCGATGCCGTCGGCCCGCCGCCGCAGGGCTGGCCGCCGTAGTTCTCCAGTGTTGCGGTGCTGTCCGGCAGCGGGATCGTGGACTGCGCGGTCAGCTGGGTCTCGGGGTGGCACCGGCCTGCAGCGCCGCCGCAGTCGTGACCACCTTGAACGTCGACCCGGGCGGGTAGGTCTCCGAGATCGCGCGGTTGACCAGCGGCGAGTCGGGGTCGTCCCGCAGCTGCTGCCAGGCCTGCGCTGCTCGCCACGTCGTGGCTGGCGAGCAGGTTCGGGTCGTAGGACGGAGACGAGACCATCGCCAGGATCTTGCCGGTCGACGGTTCCATCGCCACCACCGCGCCCTTGCACGGCCCGTTGCAGCCCTCCTCCATCGCGTCCCATGCGGCCTGCTGCACCTGCGGGTCGATGGTGGTCGCGACATTGCCGCCGCGGGGATCGCGGCCGGTGAAGAAGTCGGCCAGCCGGCGGCCGAACAGGCGCTCGTCGGAGCCGTTGAGGATGTTGTCCTCGGCGCGTTCCAGCCCGGTGCTCGAGTACCGCAACGAGTAGAAGCCGGTCACCGGTGCGTAGGCCTGCGGGTTGGGGTAGACGCGCAGGAACCGGTACCGGCCGTTCGGTCGACACCGAATAGCCAGCACCTGCCGCCCGCCGAGATCTGGCCGCGCTGGCGCGAGTACTCGTCGAGCAGCACCCGCTGGTTGCGCGGGTCGGACCGCAGGCCGTCGGCGTTGAACACCTGCGTCAAGGTGGCGTTCGCGAGCAGCAGCACGATCAGCACCATGATCGTGACGGAGATGCGGCGCAGCGAGGTGTTCATGCCTTCTCGATCACCTCGGTGCTGGCCGCCGCGATCGGCGTGGCCTGCGGCGGGTCGACGATCGGGCGGCGTGCGGCGTGCGAGATGCGCACCAGGAACGCCAGCAGCACGTAGTTCGCCAGCAGTGACGATCCGCCGTAGGACATCAACGGGGTGGTCAGCCCGGTCAGCGGGATCAGCTTGGTGACGCCGCCGACGACGATGAACATCTGCAGCGCCAGCGTGGACGCCAGACCGGCGGCCAGCAGCTTGCCGAAGCTGTCGCGCACGGCGATCGCGGTCCGCAGGCCGCGGATGATCAGGATCGTGTAGAGCATCAGCACGCCGGCCAGGCCGACCAGGCCCAGTTCCTCGCCGATGGCGGCGATGATGAAGTCGGTGGACGCAGCGGGCACGATGCCGGGCTGACCGTTGCCGAGCCCGGTGCCGAAGATGCCGCCGGTGGCGAGGCTGAACAGCGACTGCACCATCTGGTAGCCGGCGCCGTCGGGGTCGGCGAACGGGTCCAGCCAGGTCTGCACGCGGACCTGCACGTGGGCGAAAACGTGGTACGCGGCAAGCTTCCCACGGCGAACAGGACCAGGCCGATGATCAGCCAGCTGACCCGCTCGGTGGCGATGTACAGCATCACCAGGAACGAGGCGTACAGCAGCAGCGAGGTGCCGAGGTCCTTCTCGAAGACCATCACGCCGACCGAGGCGACCAGGCCGACCAGCAGCGGCGCCAGGTCGCGGGGCCGCGGCAGGTCCATGCCGAGGAAGTGCTTACCCGCGTGGTGAACACCTGCGCTTGGCCACCAGCACGGCGGCGAAGAAGATCAGCAGCAGGATCTTGGAGAACTCAGCGGGCTGAATGGAGAAGCCGGGCAGCTGATCCAGATCTTCGCGCCGTTCTGCTCGGACATCGAGCGGGGCAGCACGGCCGGGATGGCCAGCAGCACCAGGCCGACCAGCCCGCACACGTAGCCGTAGCGCGCCAGCATGCGGTGGTCGCGCAGGAAGAGCACCACGAGGGAGAACGCCGAACGCCGAGCAGGTCCACAGCATCTGCTGGTTGGCGTCGGGCCGCCCAGGCACCCGCGACGTCGGTCGCCCGTCGGCGAGATCCAGCCGGTGGATCATCACCAGCCCGAGGCCGTTGAGCAGCGCGACGACGGGCAGCAGCAGCGGGTCGGCGTACGGGGCGAACCGGCGCACGGCCAGGTGCGCGCCGAGGAACAGCGCGAGGTAGGCGACGGCGTACTGCGCCAGATCCCAGTGCAGGCCCTGCTCCTGGTTCGCCTCCACGAGAAGCAGCGCCACGGTGGTGATCACCGCGGCGAAGCCGAGCAGGAACAGCTCGGCGTTGCGGCGGTTGGGCAGCGGCGGCGTGACGGCGACCGCAGTGCGGCTGCGTGCGTCATGACACTGCCCGGCAGTCCGTTCCCGGCTCCGCGGGGGGGGAGGCAGCGCGGTGACGGTCGGCGCCGGCGACGGGGCGGGGAGTGGACGGTGACGGAGCGGCGGTGGCGGCGCGGGTGCGGTCACCGTCGTCGGCGTCTCGGGCGCGGGCGCATCGCTCGGAGGAGGTGGGTCCCGCTTGGCGCCCAGGGGGTTCCGGGGAGTCCGGGCGGTGCGGGCGGGCGGGGGTGGCGGTGGGGTCGTGTCTGGTCGAGGTGCCGGGGTGCGGCGGCAGCGCAGATGGGCAGCACCGAGCTGAGCGCCGAGTTCCTCGATCTGCGGATGGCGTCGTCGAGCTCCCGACGGGCAGGCCCGGCGATCACCTGGGCCCGCTCCGACGGCCGCATGATCGTCGATGCCGAGCAGCCGGCAGTCAGGTCGTCGTGGGACTGCGTCGACGGGATGACGCGACAGCTCGTTCGGGCGTTGAGGCAGCCGAGGGATAGGGCTCCTGCAGCGGCATGCCGAGGAAGGAGCCTGAACACCGCGCATGATCGTATACAACGCCGTTGTGCTCGCTGACGTAGTAGTTGCTGCGGACGATGTCGCGGCCGACTGCCAGGCCGGCGAGCACGACCAGAACGAGCAGCACCGCGGCGATGAGCATCCGGCGCCGCGACCGCGGCGTTGGCTCGGGCTCTTCCGGTTCGCGGCAGGACGCGTTTGGGCTGCGTTGCGGCGCGGGTTGAACGCCGACGCGCGGCCCGCCGCGGTATTCGGGCGGCGCCGCCTGATCGTCGTCACCCGATACGGCGCCGGCCAGGATCGGCTGGGTCTGGCCGTAGTCGTAGTCGACGACGTCGGCCACCACCACGGTGACGTTGTCCGGCCCGCCGCCGCGCAGCGCCAGTTCGATGAGCCGGTCGGCGCTTTCGGCGACATCGGGGATCTGCAGGGCCTCGAGGATGGTCTCGTGACTCACCGGGTCGGACAGTCCGTCCGAGCAGATCAGGTACCGGTCGCCGGCGCGGGCCTCGCGCATGATCAGCGTCGGCTCGACCTCGTGGCCGGTCAGCGCACGCATGATCAGCGACCGCTGCGGATGGCTGTGCGCCTCCTCGGCGGTGATGCGGCCCTCGTCGACGAGGGTCTGGACGAAGGTGTCGTCCTTGGTGATCTGGTTGAGTTCGCCGTCGCGCAGCAGGTAGCCGCGCGAGTCGCCGATGTGCACCAGCCCAAGTCTGTTGCCCGCGAAGAGGATTGCGGTCAGCGTGGTGCCCATGCCGTCGAGTTCGGGGTCGGCCTCGACGTGTGCGGCGATCGCCGAGTTGCCCTCGCGGACGGCCGAGTCGAGCTTGCGCAGCAGGTCGCCGCCCGGCTCGTCGTCGTCGAGATGGGCCAGCGCCGCGATCACCAGCTGCGAGGCGACCTCGCCGGCGGCGTGGCCGCCCATGCCGTCGGCGAGGGCGAGCAGGCGGGCGCCGGCGTACACCGAGTCTTCGTTGTTCGCGCGGACCAGCCCGCGGTCGCTGCGCGCCGCATAGCGCAGCACCAGTGTCACGGGCGCAGCTCGATCACCGTCTTGCCGATTCGTACCGGCGTGCCGATCGGAACCCGTACCGCCGTGTCACCTTCGCCCGGTCAAGGTATGTGCCGTTGGTCGATCCTAGGTCCTCGACGTACCATTCGGAACCTCGCGGGGACAGTCGGGCGTGCCGCGTCGAGGCGTAGTCGTCGGTGAGCACCAGGGTCGAGTCGTCGGCACGGCCGATCAGCACCGGCTGACTGCCCAGCGTGATGCGGGTGCCGGCGAGCGCCCCTTCGGTGACGATCAGCTGCCGGGCGACGTGCGGCGTGCCCGACTGGGCAGCAACGAACCCGCGCAGCGCCAGGCCGCGCCGCACCATGACCGCACCCGTCGGGGCGTAGATGTCGGTGCGCAGGATCCGCAGCACCGACCAGATGAACAGCCACAACAACAACAGAAATCCGACGCGCGTGAGCTGCAGTACTAACCCCTGCATCGGACGTCCTCTCCGTCACCGTCGCCGAGCGGCTCGTCGCCCGCCGATCTGATCGGCGACGCGATCAGCTCAGCCACCTTCGGCACCGTCACGATACTTGGGCGGAGAACGACGTGAGGGGGAAGCGAACAGCTTGCCCGCGACTTCGACCGGCCGGGCCTCAGTGAACGCGGACGATGATCTCGGAATGGCCGAGCCGGATCACGTCGCCGTCGGCCAGCTGCCATTCCTGCACGGGCGCGCCGTTCACGGTGGTGCCGTTGGTGGAGTCGAGGTCGGACAACAGGGCGACCTGACCGTCCCAGCGGATCTCGAGGTGCCGTCGGGACACGCCGGTGTCCGGCAGGCGGAACTGGGCGTCCTGGCCGCGGCCGATCACGTTGCGCCTCACGCAACTGGTACGTGCGGCCGCTGCCGTCGTCGAGCTGCAGTGTGACCGCCGCGCCGCCGGCCGGGTAGTCGCCCTGGCCGTAGCCCGCGTAGCCGGCCGGCCGGCCGGTTGGCCATAGTCGTACCCGCTACCGGCGGGTTCGGCGTATCCGGGCTCGCCGTAGTTGCCGCCCGCCGGGGCCTCGCCGTATCGGCCGTAATCGGGCTGTGCGTAGCCCTGGTCCTGGCGGCCGTATGCCTGTCCGCCGTAGCCGCCCTGGTCCGGGTAGCCGCCCTGGTCCGGGTAGCCGCCCTGGTCGGGGTAGCCGCCCTGATCCGGATACCCCGGCCGCTGCTCGCCGCCGCGGCCCTGGCCGGGCTGACGGCCGTAGTCGTAGTCGCCGGCCGGCGCGTTGTAGCCGGGCTGTCCGGCCTGCGGCGGAGGGTATCCGCCCTGCCGGTAGCCCTGGTCCGGGTAGCCGCCACCCTGCGGTGGGCCGTACCCGGCCGGCGGACGTTGTTCGTAGCTCGCAGGCGGGTAGCCGCCCTGGTCGGGGTAGCCACCCTGGTCGGGATAGCCACCCTGCTCCGGGTAGCCCTGACGCGGCGGATACGCCGGCTCGCCCTGCGGTGGGTAGCCGCCCTGCTCCGCGGCGGATACTGACCGCGCGGTTCCTGGCGGCCCTCGTCCTGCTGGCGGCCGTACCGCTCGTCGTAATACTCGTCGCCGGGCCGCGCCTGCCCCTGGCCGCCGCGGTAATTCGGGTTGTCGGTCATCGGTGGTACTCCTGATTCTGCGGTGAACGCACGGTCTCGTTGCGGTGGGGCGGCTTCGCCAGTGGTTGAGTCGGGATTGACCGCTCCACGCGCGCGGAACTGTCCGGTGTGCAGGTTCGGTGACTGCTCGAAGCTGACGACAACATCACCATACGTTTGCCATCCCTGCTCATGGATGTAACCCTCCAAGTGCTTGGCGAAAGTAGCTGATGTGAGGTCCGGGTCGGTGCTCACCTTTTGGTAGTCAGGCACACTGAGGGTAATGACGTAGTCGTTGGGTGCCAAAATGCGCCCGCCGTGCACTTCGCGTGCGCCGCCGTCGGCTTCCCGGCGGAGCAGGGCTTCTACCTCTTGCGGCACTATCGATCCGCCGAAAACGCGGGCGAATGCGTCGCCGACGGTCGACTCGAGCTTGCGCTCGAATCGATCGACCAGACCCATATAACTGCTCGCCTCCCTCGTCGTTTTCCGTCGTTCCTGCTCATGCGCCCGCGCGCCAGCGTGTCGCCTCGCGACAATCCTTACTGCATGCTATCGGCCCTGCACAGCGGTGCGGGACCAACAGAATTCTGAGAATCTGATCGGAGCAGGTCAGGCGTGCGAACCCGACACGCAGATATGCGCTTCCGCGGGCCTTCCGGCGCCGTGGGTACGGTTGGGGAACGGGGCGTCGCGCGTGATAGGCTCCCCCGGTTGTTGGGGCGAGTGGCGGAATGGCAGACGCGCTGGCTTCAGGTGCCAGTGTCCTTCGGGACGTGGGGGTTCAAGTCCCCCTTCGCCCACAATCACGATGCGCGGAGTCTCTGAATCACAGATGACCCGCCGCGTCTGCGCCGCCTTGCAGCCGCCCGGCAATTGCTTCGACCGCCACGGGCGGTCGCGCCCGGAATTCGGCGCTGCGCACGGTAGCTTCTGGTGAATGCGGCACGGTGTCGGGGGCACGCGGATGCCCTCTGGAAGAGTCCGGAACATCACGGCGGCGTCGGCGATCCTGGCGGTCATCGCCTTGCTCGCCGGGGGGTGCTCCGGCCAGACCGAGGGCACCGCGGTCAAGAGCGAAGCCGCTGCGCCGACGCCCACGATCGATCTCAGCCAACTCGACGTCGGGCCCTACCCGACCAAGCCCGGCCCGCCACTCGGGGTGGTCGGCGATCCGGCGCGGGCGGTGCTGATCGAGGCGCAGCGGATGGCCAACAACGTCGTCGGCCCGTGGGAGGTCGACCCCGCGATGACCACCGTCTTCGGACCGGGCGCGGTGGTGGTCCAGAACGCCGCCGCGCTGACGCTTCTCGGACCGGAAGGGGTGGCGAGCGCCGCCGGCCAGCACCAACTGATCAACGGCTTCGCGTCGGCGCGAACCGCGGAGGGCAAGACGGCCTTGCTGAACGCCGTGCTGCGCTTCCCCGACGAGGCATCCGCGGCGGCGGCCGCGGCCGATATGGGCAACGCCTCGATGCAGGCCGTCGGCCCTGGCGGTCAGAAGGTGCCGATTCCCGGCCATCCGGATGCGACGGCCGCGAGCTACCCGATCACCTCACGCACGGGCGGCCCCGATCTCACCGCGGTGCGCTCCTTCACCCAGCACGGTCCGTACGTGTTGATGCAGCTGGCACAGTCGGCCGACGGGCTCGACGCGGCGGCCGCGCTGGCCGCGAAAACCATTGACATGCAAGGGCCCGTCATCGACCAGTTCCGCGCGACCGATCCGTCGGAGTTCGCCGACATCTCGCTCGACCCGACCGGGCTGCTGGCCCGCACGCTGCCGGTGGACCCGAAGGACGCGGCGACCGTCCAGGACACGACGTACGAGCGCCGTGGTGCGCTGCACTACCAGAGCGACCCGACCCGGTCCGCGAAGCTGTTCGCCGACACCGGGATGGATCTGGTCGCCATGGCGAAGGCGAACGTCTACCAGACGAAAGACAGCCAGAGCGCGGGCAAGATCGTCGACGGCTTCTTCGCCGAACTGTCGCCGACGTCGCAGCCGGCCAAGGGCGTGAACCATCTGGACGGCAGCAAGTGCCTTCAGCTGCAGGACAAGTCGTTCTACTGTCTGGCCGCCGCCGACCGGTACGCCATCGAGATCAGCGGGGCGAACCTGCTGGAGGCCCAGCAGCAGACCGCCGCGCAGTACGCCATGTTGATGGGCGGCTGACGCTTCAGGACCGCAGGATGCCGCGAAGCACCAGCTCGCCGAGTTCGGTCGCGGCGGTGTCGACGTCTTTGATCCGGCGTACACATACGGCGTACCAGGCGCCGCCGGCGATGACGTCCATGATGGTGTCTGCGCCGACGCCGGGGCGGGCGGTGCCGTGCTCGACCGCCTCGTCCACCCGCGCGGCGAGCTGACTACGCGCGGCGGCCTCCAGTCGATCGCTGAGCAGCCGCCGCATCCGACGATCCGAGCGTAAGTCGTTGAGTAGACCGGGGATTGCCTCGCGTACGGCGGGATCGCCGTACATCCGCAGTGCTCCCCGGCACAAGCGGACGATCTCGCCGGCGAAGTCGTCCGCCGGCGATTCGGGGCCGAGGTCGGGGAACAGCGCCTCGTGCACGAGTTGCGCCTTGGAACTCCAGCGGCGGTAGACGGCGGGTCGGCTCGCGCCGGCCGTGGTGGCGATCAAGTCGATGGACGTCGCCGCGTACCCGCGCTCGACCAGTAGCCGTCGCGCGGCAGTCAGCACCGCGGTGTCGATCTCGGGATCCCGCCGCGAGCCCTGCCGCCGGTGCCGCGTCGCAGTCCCGGCTGCCTCCACGATTCGCGACCCCCTCTGGGAATTTGTCGTTACAGTGTGTCACAACAAGCTGAGATGGAGGCACTCGATGGCGGCCGACAACACCAACGCCCTGGCCGGTATCGGCGAGGACGGGCGCCACCTCTATACCTGCCCGCTGTGCGAGGCGATGTGCGGCCTCGAGATCCACGTCGACGGACGGCCGGGTCGCGCAGCATCCGCGGCGACCGCGACGACGTCTGGAGCCGGGGCTACCTCTGCCCGAAGGGCACGACGCTCGGGCACCTGCACCACGACCCCGACCGCCTCCGCCCGCCGATGGTCCGGCGACGGACAATGGCGGGAGGTCACGCTGGGACGAGGCGTTCGCCCGCTGCACCGAGCTGCTGGCGCCGGTCATCGCAGCAGCACGGCATCGAGGCGGTCACCGCGTACATCGGCAACCCGCTCGCGCACACCTTCTCCCTCGGCCGCTACGTCGGCGTGCTGCTGGGGATGTCGGGCATCCCGATGATCTACTCGGCCGGCACGGTCGACCAGTGGCCGAAGAACTGTCATCGCACCTCATGTACGGCGGCATGTGGACGATCCCGGTGCCCGACATCCGAGCGCACCGACCTGCTGGTCGTGATGGGCGCGAACCCGCGCGCGTCGCAGGGCTCGCTGCTCGCGCGCCCGACGTGATGGGCGAGATCGACGGCATCCGCAACGCGGCGGCAAGGTCATCGTGATCGACCCGCGCCGCACCGGCACCGCCGAGCGCGCCGACGAGTGGCTGCCGATCATGCCGGGCACCGACGCCGCGCTGCTGCTGGCGCGTCGCACACGTGCTGTTCGCCGAGGGACTGGTCGACCTCGGTGACCTCGAGGCGCACATCGACGGCGTCGACGAGCTGCGCGACGCGGCCGCCGACTGGTCACCCGGAGCGGGTCGCGCGCGTCACCGGAATCGACGCCGACCGGATCCGCGCGCTGGCGCGCGAGCTTGCGCGGCACCGAGCGGGCCGTGGTCTACGGCCGCATCGGCCTGTGCAACCAGGAGTTCGGCACGCTGGCCAGCTGGCTCGTCGACGTGGTCAACATCCTCACCGGCCACTTCGACGCGACGGGCGGCAGCATGTTCCCGCTACCGACGGCGTGGTCGGTCACCGTGCAGCCGATCCCGGGCCTGGAGGACGGCGCACCCGAGTTCGGCCGCTGGACCGCACCAGGGTCCGCGGCGCCCGGAGGTGCTCGGCCAGGTGCCCGTGTCGTGCCTGGCCGAGGAGATCGCGACACCGGGGGAGGGTCAGATCAAGGCGCTGATCACCGTCGCGGGAAACCCGGTGCTGTCCACACCCGCCGGCCACAGCTCGACGAGGCTCTGCCCGACGCTCGACTGCATGATCAGCGTCGACAACTGGCTCAACGAGACCACCCGGCATGCCGACGTCATCCTGCCCGGCTCCTCGCCGCTGGAGCAGCCGCACCACGACGACCTCATTCTCAACTTCGCCGTCAACAGCATCGCCAACTATTCGGCTCCCGTCTTCGCCGGCCCGACGCCGAGGCTCCCGAGGAGTGGGAGATCCTGATCCGGCTGACCGGCCTGTGCACGGGCATGCCCGCCGAGGAGGTCGACGTCGCGCGCGATCGACGACGGCTTCTTCGACTACATGGCGTTCACCCAGGGACTCGACGGCGCCGAGGTCCGCGCGCACTACGAGCACGGCGGGCCCGGAACGGATCCTCGACCTGACGCTGCGCACCGGGCCGTTCGGCGACAGGTACGGCGAGAACCCCGACGGCCTCACGCTGGACAAGCTGAAGGCCCAGCCGAACGGCGTCAATTTCGGGCCGATGGTGCCGCGGGTGCCCGAGGTGTTGGGCACCGCGGACCGCAAGATCCAGCTGGCGCCGCAGTACTCTGCTCGACGATCTGCCCCGGCTGGCCAGGCGTCTGGATCGCGCACCCGATGAGCTGGTCCTGGTCAGCCGTCGCCATCTGCGGTCCAACAACTCGTGGCTGCACAACGTGCCGCCGTTGATGAAGGGCAAGGAGCGCTGCACGCTGCTGATGCACTGCGACGACGCCGACAAGCGGGGCATCACGACGGGGGACCGGGTGACGGTGACGTCGTCGGGCGGATCCATCGAGGTCGCCGCCGAAGTGACCGAGGCGATCATGCCCGGCGTGGTGTCGATGCCCCACGGCTGGGGCCACGGCAGGCCCGGCACGCGGATGGCGGTGGCAAACGAGTCGCCCGGGGTGAACACGAACATCCTCTCGCCGCCGGACTTCCTCGACGAACCGTCCGGCAACGGGGCACTGAACGGCATCCCGGTGACGGTCACCTCGATCGCGACCTGAAAGTATCTCGGCGTGGGCAAGAACGAGCGCGCGAAGATCGCGATGTCGGACGCCGAGATCGCCGAGTTCATCGAGCGAAGCCGGACCGCGACCATGGCGACGGTGATGCCGGACGGGCGGCCACACCTGATCGCGATGTGGTACGCCGTGGTCGACGGCGAGGTCTGGATCGAAACCAAGGCCAAGTCGCAGAAGGCGGTCAACCTGCGCCGCGACCCGACGGTGACGGTGATGATCGAGGACGGCCAGAGCTACGACACCCTGCGGGGGGTGTCGATCGACGGGCGCGCCGAGATCGTCGACGACCCGGAAACCGCTCTGCGCGTCGGCATCAGCGTCTGGGAACGCTACACCGGCCCGTACACCGACGAGATGCGCCCGTTCGTCGATCAGATGATGAACAACCGGATCTGCGTGCGGATCGTGCCGACCCGGATGCTCAGCTGGGATCACCGCAAGTTCGGCATGCCGGCGATGCCGGCGGATGGCAGCACCGTGTCGCACCTAGGGGGAGCCGATGGATCCGAATAAGAAGCCCAAGCAGCTGGATTCGCCGCTCGTCGCGAAGGCGATGAAATTCTCGAGCAAGGCGGTCGCGTGGGTCTACCGCAAATCCGGTGGCAAGATCGGCGGCCACTGGCGGGTGGGCGCAGCCTTCAAGAAACCGGTGCCGACGCTGCTGCTCGAACACAGGGGCCGCAAGTCCGGCAAGACGTTCGCCTCACCGCTGGTGTTCATGACCGACGGCGACGACGTGATCATCGTGGCGTCCATGGGCGGTCGAGCGCAGAACCCGCAGTGGTACCACAATCTGCTCGCCGGCCCGGATGTGTACGTCGAGATCGGCCGCGAAAGGCGACCGGTGCGAGCCGTTCTGGCGACCCCTGAGGACCGGGCGCGGCTGTGGCCCAAGCTGGTCGAGACGTACGCCGACTTCGACACCTACCAGAGCTGGACCGACCGGGAGATCCCGGTCTTCATCCTCAAGCCCCGTTAAGGGTGCGCCGGGCTGAAGCCGGGGTTGGACAACGCGGTGGCCACCCCGCTGCCGATCGGCCCGCGTTGGTCGACGATCGTGGCGACCCCCGTCGCGACGCCGTCGTGGCTGTAGTGGGTCAGCGCCGCCAGGCCCAGGTACGGCCCTTCCGGTAGCCGGCTCAGCGTCAGCGTGTAGTCGGCGTTGATGAACTGCAAGCCCTCTGCGCCGAAATGGGTCAGCGAGCTGACCATGTCACCGGCCATCGCCGCGCGGGTGAACGGCGTGAGTGCTTCGCCGTCGATCAACGGCCGGATGTCGCGCACCCAGATGTACTTCGGGCCGGCGTGTTGCCATGCCTCCAGCCCGAAACCGGGGCCGGGGACGTGTTCGTTCTTGCCGTAGGTCCACACCAGCATCGCCAGGCCGCGGGGAAGGGGATCGGGTGTGGGCGGCACCGGCGGCATGGTCACCGGCGAGGACCAGATCTCCGCAGAGGGTTGCTCGCCGCGCCGCAGAAACAGGCCGCTGGCCCGGGCGACGACGGTGTCGCCCTGCGTCATCACCGCATCGACGAGTCGCAGACGCCGCCCTTGACGGGTGACGGTGGTGTCGACCCGGACCGGCGCCAGCGCCGCAGGCCGAAACAGGTCGACGGTGAGTCGCGCGGGCTGGAACTCGGGATCACCGGCGTCGCGTTCCAGGACATGGCCGAGGATGCCACCGACGTAATTGCCGCTGATCGTCTCGCCCCACGGGCCGCGGGCGATGGGCAGCGGCACGAACTCGTCGCCGTCGGGCACGAAGAATGCCGACGGCCCGCCGCGGCCGACGGAGGAGTCCGCATGATCCTGTGTAATCATCGCGACTGACGATATCGGGCCGGCGCCTTCGCCATTTGCCGGTCAGTCTCTGTCGCTCATGACTTGGACCGGCGCAGAGTGACACTGGGCCGTTCGCCATAACGGGCGATATGCGCGGCGGCGAACCTGCTCGGATTCGTGAAGCCCCACTGGTGAGCTACGTCGCCGACGGTGGCCGTCGACGGGTCGGAACCGAGCAGGCTGTCGTGCGCACGACGCAGCCGAACCTGCCGCAGGTAGTCCAGCGGAGACGTGCCCAGATGGTCCCGAAAACCTTTCTGTAGCGCGCGGACGCTGATGTAACTGCGCGCAGCGATCGACGAGACAGTCAGGGGCAGATGCGCTTCCTCTTCCATGATCTCGATGGCCATTCGAATTGCGCGCGGCGCAGCCCGCGGCGTTTCGCCCGTCATCGCGTCGCGGTCGGAATGGTCTGCGGCGAAGACGAATCCACGCACCAGGCTGTCGGCAAACGGCAGTCCGACAAGCGGCTGATTCAGGATGCTGTCTTGTCGGAAGAGTTGTTCCCTCAACAGCAGCAGCATTTTCAGCCAGCTTCGCGTGGGGTCCGCCTCGGTCGGCATGACGGGATTGAAGTCGACTCTCGATCTATTCTCCCGCCCGAGTGCTTCGCTGAGAGCAGCATTTACGCTGCGGCCGTTGATTTTCAAACAGACGAACTTGCTGCCCGCTGCCCAGCGCGCCTCGCGGAGACCCTCCGGAGCGTAGAGAACGGCGTGGCCCGACTGAGGCACCAGTACCCGGTAAGTGCTGCAAAATTCGCAGCTGTCCAGCCATGTGTCGGTGCCGACGACTACTTCCGAAAGGGTGATAGGTCCGATCTCACCCACACGAAAAGTGAGAGAGAACAAATCCGAGTCGCTCAACAGGTTCAGGTGAGGTGGGCCGCAGCAGATCCGGGCAAATTCGCTGAAAGTCTGCGCCGGCGCCCATTGGCGTGCGTCCACGATCTCCGCACGCGGTCGTTCCGTCACGAGGTCAGCCCTTCTACCGTGCCAAGGCACTACTAACCGCGAAAACGCTGCCGATATCCGGAGAGGTGGCGTTCAGCTGCGAAGGGTGCGTAATTCGGCCACAACGGTGCGCCTGGTGACCGCTGTCGGTTGAAGCCAAGCGTCCCAACACAATCAGGTAGATGAGCCAAGCGCCTACGGCGCAGAGTCGACAATCTCGTCGTACTCGTGGTGCTTCTCGACGAACGCAACGACCATGGGGCAGACCGGCACGATCCGGAGGCCGGCGTCGCGCGTCGACTGCAGTGCTTCCTCAACCAGAATCGTTGCCAGGCCGCGACCGCCGAAGTCGCTGTCCACCTCGGTGTGCGGGAAAGTCCGTTGTCCGTCGCGGTCCACATATTCGGTGAAACCGACTGCCTGGCCATCGACGGCGATGGTGAAGCGGTCGGATTCCTTCGTGACGGTCGTGGGTGCGCCGGTTTTATCGGTAATCACTGTTCTCCTTAATAACGCCGGGTCTGATCCAGACGGTACCGTCGCCCCACCGGTGTGTGGGAATGACCTCATCGCGGAACGGCCGGCCGGTCGCGAGAGCAAAATGAGACCATGTGTGATGACGGCGGCACGGCCGCAGAGGCTATCGCATCCACGCCGCGTGAGGCGGCCGGCACCGCGGTAGATCCGATCACTCTCGAACCGGTCGACGAGATCACCATCACCACGCTGGTGGATAACAGCTACGACGCGCTGATGGGCGACATGGGCCCGGCCCGGCGGACCGGGATGGGCCGGGTGCCACCGGTCGCGGCCGAGCAGTTCGAGGAGGGCCGCACCTCGACCGGCCTGATCGCCGAACACGGCTTCTCTGCGCTGGTGACCACCCGTCGCGGGAACCGCACGCACACCCTGCTGTTCGACACCGGGATCTCGCCCGACGGGATGGCCACGAACTTCGAGCGCATGGGCCTGGACGCGTCGGCGATCGAGGCCGTCGTGCTCAGCCACGGCCATCCCGACCACGACGGCGGCTTCCCGGGACTGATGCGGCTGCGGGGCCGTAGCGGTCTGCCGCTGGCCGTCCACCCGCTCGTCTTCAGTCGGCGCCGCTTTGCCCTGCCCAGCACACCGCCCATGGAGTTGCCGACGCTCAGCCGCTCGGCGATCGAGGCCGAGGGTTTCGAGGTGATCGAGCGGCGCCAGCCGTCGCTGCTGCTGGACGGCTCGGTGCTGATCACCGGCGAGGTCGACCGCACCACGGAGTTCGAGCGCGGGATGCCCAACCACGAGGCGTGGCGCGGCGGGAAGTGGGAGCCGGACCCGCTGATCATGGACGAGCAGGCGCTGGTGGTCAACGTCCGCGGCCGGGGGCTGGTCGTCCTCACCGGATGCGGCCACGCCGGCGCGGTGAACATCGCACGGCACGCCATGCGGTTGACGGGGGTGGACCGGCTGCACGCCATGATCGGCGGCTTCCACCTGACCGGAGCGGTGTTCGAGCCCATCATCGGGCCGACGGTGACCGCATTCAGCGAGATGGCGCCCGACGTCCTCGTGCCCGCCCACTGCACGGGCTGGAAGGCGCAGCACCGGTTCGCGGCCGCGCTGCCGGACGCTTTCATACCCAACGCGGTGGGCACGGCGTTCACCTTCGCCGAGTCGGCGGCCTAGTTCGCGGGGTTGGGACGCGGCCGCAGGGTCGCGTTCGGCAGCGGGGGAGCGGGCAACCGCGACACCTTGCCGCGGTATCCCTCGACCCGCCCGAAGCGGTCGTGCTGGTCCTCCCATGACTCTCGGTAGGCCACGATATCGGCGTGGCTGCGCCCGACGAAGTTCCACCACATCACCAGTTCTTCGGGAAACGGCGGCCCGCCGAGCAGCACCACCCGGGCCGGGCGATCCTCGCGGTTGATGATTGTGAGCCCGTCTGAGCCCGCAGCCTGGAATGCCAGGTCCGCCACGTCCAGGACGGAGCCGGCGGCCTCCACGCTGCCCTGATCGAGCAGGACACCGTGCTCGAATACGGGGTCGACGTCGAGGGCCAGGTGGGCGCGCGGGTCGAGGTCGATTTGCGCACCGAGCAGCGGGGTGAATGTGTGTACCGGCGACCGGTCGCCGGCGAGTTCGCCGAGAAAGACCCGCAGCGTGGCCCGATCGAGCGAGCGGGGTTCCGGCACATGGTGCGCGAAGTCGCGACCGGTATCGCGGTCGGACTCGGGCAACGCGACCCACAACTGCACTCCGTGCAGCACGCCGGTCGCCGGGGTCGACACCTCGGAGTGGCAGATCCCGGCCCCGGCCGTCATGAGGTTCAGCTCGCCGGGGCGCACCATCGCGTGCACGCCGGCACTGTCGCGGTGCTCCACCTCGCCACTGAACAGCCAACTGACGGTTTGCAATCCGGTGTGGGGATGTGGCGGCACGTCCATCCCGGGTCCGCTGCGCACATCCTGCGGGCCGTAATGGTCGGCGAAGCACCACGCCCCGATCAGCGATCGTTCGCGCTGCGGCAGTGTGCGCCGCACCATGATGGCGCGCGGGCCGCCCAACGGCACCTCACGCGGATGCAGCACGCCGGCGAATGGCGAAGCCGTGCAGGCCAGTTCGGCCGGGGCCGCGTCGGTGTTGCTCACGAACTCAGACTAGCGCTCCCGGGCTGTGCAGCACGGTTGCGGACCGCGGCTATGGGCGCATGCTTGCGAGCACCTCATCGGTGGACATCACGGCATGGGCGAGAAACCGGTAGTTGATCATCGCGGCCTGGTAGCCGTCACCCCACTCCGGATGTCGGGGGCCCGCGGTGGCGTCCTTCACGACGACGACCTCGAATCCGCGCTCGAGCAGGTCCCGCAGGTGGGCTTCAACGCAGATGTTCGCCAACATGCCGCCGAGGATGACCTTTGCGATCCCTCGCTTGCGAAGCTGAAGCACCAGGTCATTCGTTTGCGGCCCCCACACCTTGTGCGGGCTGGCGACGACGGTCTTACCGTCCTCGATGTAGGGCTTGAAACGATCGAGCCAGTCGGCTCCCGAGCCGTCGAAGCCCGTCAAGCTCAGGGCGCCGGATCGGGAAAAGGTGTGTGTCGCAAACTCGTATCCAGCCGACTTGGCCGCCTTGAACAGCGCCTCCATGTGTTCGACGGTGCGGTTCTCGGTCACGCTGGCTCCCACGACGCCCCAACTCGTTCCGCTGTCGCTCAGCACGTCGTTCTGTGGGTCGATGAACACGAGCGCGGTGTCGGTGCTGGCGATGTCCATGATCGGTACGTCCCTTCGGGCTGCGATGTCGTGCGCTCAGTGTGCGTGGTGTCCGTGGTGATAGACACCCTTGCTCGCGAAGTCAGGATAGAGACGCGCGAAATGAACTGTGCGAGAGGTATTTATCTCCACATCGCCGGGCCTCTGATGCCGGGCTGCCGGCTGGACCGTGGAGATTCCAGGCAGCGGTGACTCGTCGGCAGCAGCGGAAGGCGCCACTGGAAGGGGAATGGCGAGGACCCCGAACACGACAGCGGATGCCAATGCTTTCAATCCGGTCCTCATGGCGCATCCTCATTCCTCGGCCGGCACCAGCCCATTCGTGATTAGCAGCCTTGCGCTCATCGCGGTTCGAGTCATCGCAGTTGGCGCCCAGACGAGGGGTGAAGCCAGCAGCAAACGCCCAGTGGGGGATAGCCCGACCGGCGTTCGGGACGGTCCACGACCGAGTCAACCGCCTTGTGGGTGGGTCATCGCCGAGCGGATGACCGCGAGGTCGTGGTCGCTGATCTTGAACACCCCGAAGCGGAACTTGTAGCCCCACCGGGATTTGTCCTCGATGAATTCCAGCTCGTCGAGCAGCGGCCGGATCGGCGTGTCGGCGCAATCGAGGAAGTCGATGTTGCGCCGCCACGGCTGGAAGTCGGGCGACATCTCGACCTGATACGGCTCGTCGTCGGCGACCCGGCCGATCGCGGTGAAGGCCTGCAGGGGGTCCCCGTCGGGATAGGTGGTCTTCGGTGAGTAGTACACAATCCAGTCGCCGCGGGCCATCTTGCGCAGCATGTGGGGCTTGCCGTGGTTGGCCTGGGTGAAGCGGCCCTGCACGCCACGTTCGACGTGGTCACGGCTGACCGTGTTGATCCAGTTCGTCATGTTTGCACGCTAAGCCGGGCGGCCGACAGAACCGCGCGGTCCGGGCAACGCCTGTGGATAAGCTGCCGCGGTGACCGACGAACCTCTCCGCGACGATCACGCCGAACGGTTGTCGCAAGGCGCGGAGATGGCTGAGCCGCTAGGCGTGCTTGATATAGCCGAGGACGCACGACTGGTGATCGTGTCAGCTGCCGGCGCTCCGGCGGCGGTGCCGATGGTCCTAGATGGCGGCCGGTGGCGCAGGGCCCGTCCGGGTGACGGGGTCGCCGAGGCCCTGCTCGACCTGTTGGCCCGGGTCGAGGACTCGACGACGTTGGGGGACTTCACCATCCGGTCGTGGACGTCGCTACCGGCCGAGGGCGAACGATCTGTCGGTGTCGACCAGACCAATGAGTCGGTGATCGTGGGCGAGGTGGCGGTGGTCAAGTGGGCGACGCACCTGCAGGAGGGGCCCCACCCCGCACCGCTGCGTATCAGCGTCCTTCGCGACGCGGGTTTCCGGGGCATGCCGACCCCGTGGGGCCTCGTCACGTGGCATCCGCCGGACGGCCCCGAGACCGTAGTCGCCGGGGTCGACGAGTTCATCGCCGACGCGGTCGACGGATGGAGCTGGGCAGTCGATCTGATCACCGAGGCGGCACTGTCCCGGTCCTACGACGGACTGGTCGCGGCCACCGCGGACGTCGGCGAGTTGGTGGCCGGCATGCACGCCGGACTGTCGGGCACCGCCACGCTCGCCACCGCCGACGACGCTGCGCGATGGCGTGACGACGCGTTCGAAGTGCTGGAAACCGCCTGCAGTTGCGGCGATTCGGTGAGCGCCGAGCTGGTCACCGCGCGTCGCCCGGAGATCGAGGCAATACTGGGCTCGCTGGCCGTACTTGACGGTGCTCGCGTCATCGCGGGTCACGGCGACTTGCACGTGGGACAGGTGCTGCGAGGTGCTGGCCGGCTCGTGGTGACCGACTTCGACGGCAACCCCGTGCTGCCCGCGGCCCAACGTGCGCGGCCTATCCCGGCGGTGCTCGACGTGGCCGGTATGGCGCAGTCACTGGCGCACGCCGCAATCGTCGCCCTGAAGTACACCGACCTCGATTCTGAAGCGCTGGCCGAAGCCAGTGCTCGCGCCCGGGCCGCGTTCCTGCGCGCCTACGCTGAGCGGATGGACGCACTCGGCTGCGGCGAGCTATACGACGCAGGCCCGTTGCGGGCATTTCAACTCCAGCAGGTGCTGCGCGAGATCGTATACGCCGCAAGGCATCTGCCAGATTGGACCTACGTACCCGACGCGGCGTTGCCGGCGCTGCTCGATGCGGCGAAACGGCCGTGAAGCCCGACGGATTCATCGCCGACCTGCTTGGCAAGCCGGACGCGCTGCGGCGCCTGTCGGCGATGCTGCGCGACGGCAACCCATGGGCCGCGGTAGTACCGTCCGACGTTGAACACATCGTGTTGCTGGGCATGGGGTCCTCGGCGTACGCCGCGGGCACGGCCGCCGCCCGCATGCGGGCCCGGGGCGTTGTCGCCGTGTCGGAACTGGCCTCGTCACGGCTGTTGCCGGCGTGGGGTCCGGGCACGCTCGTGGTCGCGACGTCGGCCAGCGGCGGCTCGGTGGAGACCCTCGATGCCCTGACGCGACTGCCTGCCGGCGTGCGCACGGTGGCGCTCACCAACACTGCGGATTCGGCCATCACGCAACGCTGCGACGCGGTCGTCACACTCGACGCACAGCTCGAGATGGGCGGGGTGGCCTGCCGCAGCTACCAACACACACTGGTGATGCTGATCGCCCTCGAACTGCTCGTGACCGGCGCGGACACCTCGTCGCTTGCCACGGCGGTCGCCACCGCCGCCGACGCGACCGAACATCTGATCGGCACCGAATCCGACTGGCTTCCTGAGGTTTCCGAACTTCTCCTGGGGCCGTCCGGTACCCATCTGGCCGCACCCGCGCACCGGTTTTGTTCAGCCCAACAGGGCGCCCTGATGCTACGTGAGGGGCCCCGGCTGCCTGCGGTCGGCTGCGAGACCGGCGACTGGAGTCACGTCGACGTCTACCTCACCAAGACCACCGACTACCGGCTGCTGGTATTCGCGGGTTCGGCGTGGGAGCCGCAGCTCGCCGAGTGGACGAGCGCACGGGACAGCATCGTGGTGGGGGTCGGTGCGCCCGTACCCGGCGCGCGCTATGAGCTGCGCTATCCGGGCGACACCGACGACGACGTCCGGCTACTCACCGAGATCCTGGTGCCCGAACTCCTCGCCGCAAGAGCGTGGCACGCCGGCTGAGTGGATAACATCGGACGCCATGCCTGACGAGCCCCTCCGCGACGACCACGCCGAACTGCTCCGGAGGCGCGCGCTCACCGAAGACGCCGCACGTCAGGACGCCGTCGAGCGACGGCACGCCGCACACGGGCGCACGGCACGCGAGAACATCGTCGACCTGATCGATCCGGGCACCTTCGTCGAGTACGGGCGGTTCGCGATCGCCGCCCAGCGGTTCCGGCGTGATACCGACGACCTGATCGCGCGCACGCCGGCCGACGGGCTGGTGGCCGGGACCGCACGCATCAACGGCGACCTGTTCGGCGGCGAACGCAGTGCGTGCGCGGTGCTGTCCTACGACTACACCGTGCTGGCCGGCACCCAGGGCGCACTCGGTCACCGCAAGAAGGACCGGCTCTTCGAACTGATCGAGCGAATGCGCCTGCCCACCGTGTTCTTCGCCGAGGGCGGCGGCGGGCGGCCGGGCGACACCGACTATCCGGCGGTCTCCGCGCTCGACGCGCGCGCGTTCAAGCTGTGGGCGGCGCTGTCGGGCCTCGTGCCGCGGATCGCGATCGTCAAGGGCCGCTGCTTCGCCGGCAACGCCGTCATCGCCGGGTGCGCCGATCTCATCGTGGCCACCGAGGATGCGTCGATCGGCATGGGCGGTCCGGCCATGATCGCCGGTGGCGGGCTGGGCGAGGTTGATCCCGACGACGTCGGACCCATCGCGGTGCAGGCGCCCAACGGGGTGGTGGACCTCGTCGTCGCCGACGAGGCGGAGGCCGTCGCCACCACCAAGAGGCTGCTCGCGCTACTTCCAGGGCCCGACCGCACCCGGCGAGGCCGCCGACCAAACACGCTTGCGCACAATGGTTCCCGAGCGCGCCCGGCGCGCATACGACGTCACGCCGGTCATCGAGACGCTCGCCGACGACGGCTCGGTGACGTTTCTGCGCCCGCGCTTCGCCCGCGAGATGGTGACCGCGCTGGCGCGGATCGAGGGCAGGGCGGTGGGCGTGATCGCCAACGACACGCGCTTCACGGCCGGTGCGATCACCGCCGCCGCGGCCGACAAGGCCGCCCGGTTCCTGCAACTCTGCGACGCGTTCGGGTTGCCGGTGGTCTCGCTGGTGGACTGTCCGGGCTACATGGTCGGCCCCGCGGCGGAGGCCGAGGGTCTGGTGCGCCGCGCGTCGCGAATGCTGGTCGCCGGGGCCGCGCTGAGCGTCCCGTTGGTGGCGGTCGTGCTGCGCCGCGGGTACGGGTTGGGGGCGCAGGCGATGGTCGGCGGGAGCCTGCACGAACCGGTGCTCACGGTGGCCTGGCCGGGTGCGCACCTGGGTCCGATGGGACTCGAGGGCGCAGTGCGGCTCGGGCTGCGCGAAGAGCTGGCCGCCATCGCCGATGACGATGAGCGGGAGGAACGTGTCCGTCAGGCAACGGCCGCCGCGCAGGAGAATGCCAAGGCGCTCAACGCCGCTCAGCTGTTCGAGATCGACGACGTGATCGACCCCGCCGACACTCGCGGCCTCATCGCCGCCACGCTGAGCGCGGCCACGGCCGCCGAACCTGAGCGTACGAGCAGACGGTTCGTCGATACCTGGTGAGCGCCCTGCGAGGCAAAGTTGGGGACGGTGCCGCCATGACGCCTCTCGGCGAGTGGTCGCACGAAGCGACGGTTCTGGTTTGGGGCCCGGGGCATGAACGGCACCGTCGCATCATCTAACTGTGCGCCCCGGCGCGATATTCCACTCGGCGCAACCGTGGCGGCGACGTTCGGGATGGCAGGGGGCCGTCTGCCGCGAGGGGCTGCGTCGTCGGCCGCGCTCCCGCAACTACACGGATTTTCGCTGGTGGATCACCGCTCGCCGGCGCTAGCCGCTGGCTAGCATGAGAGACATCGACGTACGGCGGACTCACCGCCGTCGAGCTGGAGCGACGTGCGCATGAGCGAGTTGCTGCCGACGGGTACCGTGACGCTGCTGCTCGCCGATATCGAGGGGTCCACCCGCCTGTGGGACACCCAGCCCGACCAAATGAGCCGGGCGGTTGCCCTCCTTGATCGCGCGCTGAGCGAACTCGTCGCTGCGCATCACGGTGTGCGGCCGGTCGAACAGGGTGAGGGTGACAGTTTCGTGGTTGCGTTCGTCCATGCGAACGACGCGGTGGCGTGCGCACTTGACCTACAGCGCGTGCCACTGGCCCCGATCAGGATGAGGATCGGTGTCCACACAGGCGTGGTGCAACTGCGCAACGAGTCGAACTACATGGGGCCGACCATCAACCAGGCGGCACGCCTGCGAGATCTGGCACACGGGGGACAGACTGTGCTGTCGGCGGCGACCGAGGCAATGGTTGTCAAGAGGCTTCCGGCGGATGCCTGGCTGGTGGATCGGGGGGCACATCAATTACGCGGTGTCGCGCGCCCGTTGCAAGTGGTGCAGCTCTGTCATTCTGACGTGCGTAACGAGTTCCCTCCGCTACGGTCGCCTAATACCATTGGGACTCACAATCTTCCGACCCAGCTGACAAATTTTGTGGGCCGCGGCGAGCAGATCAAGGATGTGCGGGAGTTGCTCGCCCAGAATCGGCTGACAACGTTGACCGGCGCGGGCGGCGCCGGCAAAACCCGGCTCGCATTGCAGGTGGCCGCCGCCGCGGCTGACGAATACCAATCCGGGGCGTGGTTCGTCGACCTGTCTCCCGTCGCGACCCCCGAGAACATTCCGGTCGCGGTAGCCCGCGCCCTCGGATTGCTCGACCCTCTGGGCCCACCAACGACCGACACACTGGCGCGCTTCATCGGTGAGCAGCAGATGCTTCTCGTGTTCGACAATTGCGAACACCTCCTGGATGCGGCCGCCCACCTCGCAGCAGCGCTGCTGAGCAGCTGTCGGAGACTGATCGTCTTGGCGACGAGCCGAGAGCCCCTGGGAGTTCCGGGCGAGGTGACGTGGCGAATTCCGTCGCTGTCCATTCCGGACGAGGCGATCGAGTTGTTCGCCGACCGGGCCCAGCGGGCCAGTCCCGACTTCAGCCTCACCGAAGACACGACCGCCACGGTGACGGAGATCTGCCGGCGTCTTGACGGGATGCCGCTGGCGATCGAGCTGGCCGCGGCGAGAGTGCGAGCGATGTCGGTTACCGAGATCGCCGCTGGTCTGCATGATCGATTCAATCTCCTCACTGGCGGCGCGCGCACCCTGACGGCCCGCCAACAGACTTTGCGGGCGTCGGTCGACTGGTCTCACGATCTGTTGACCGACCTCGAACGCGTCATGTTTCGTCGGTTGGCAATGTTCCGAGGGGGCTTCGATCTGACCGCCGCCCACGCAGTCGCCGCCGGCGGCCGGACGGAGCGCTACCAAGTGCTAGACGAGGTCACGCAGCTCGTCGACAAATCGTTGGTCGTCGCGGAAGCCGGCCCCGACCAGACCCGATTCCGCATGCTGGAGACGGTGCGTCAGTACGCTGCCGAGAAATTGAGCGACGCCGCCGAGGAAAACAAAATCGGCACGCAGCACCGGGATCACTACATGGCGATGGTCGACGCGCTGCATACCGAGGCACGCGCCGGTCACGAGCAGCTCCTCGAGCAGGCGTTGGCGGAGGCCGACAACATCCGGGCAGCGTTTGCGTGGAGTGCCGAGCAGGAGTCCGATCCGGACCTGCTGATCCGAGCCGCCCAGGGCGCGGTGTGGTTGGCAGATATGGCGCTGGCGGATCGCCTGGCCGATGCGGCGATCCGCGCCGGAGCCGGAACCGACGCGAGTTTCATTCGGGTGCACGCATTGTCGTGGCTCAGCCGCGGACGCGAGGCCGATGCCGTCCTCGCGGAGATGTCCGCCGGCGAACTGACCGATGACGAGTACGTCCGGTACATCATCCTTCGGGCCAGCAACCGGCTCTGGGCGCTGGCCGACCCCGAGGGCGCGAAAACTTTCATCGATGAGGTCTCGCGGACAACACCTCCGAATAACCGCGGCTGTATCGACGCCTTCCTCACCGTCTACTGGTTCGCAATGGGCAAGCCCGCAGCGGCGGCGACATCAGCGAGGAACGTGTTGACGGACAGCCTGCCCACCGTCGTCGGGGCCGAGGTCGCCTGGGCGATCACCGGCGCAGCAACAGATTCCGGGTGCGTCAGCGACGCGCTGGTCGCCGCCGACAGGGGCTACACCGTGGCGTCCCGCTGCCTGGATGCCCCGCAGATGATGCTCATCATCGCCGACGCGCATGTCGGGGCTCTGCTGACGTGTGGCCGCGTCGGCAACGCCGCGCAGGTAGCTGACCGTGTGCGCGAACAAGCAGCCGACCTTCCCGGAGTGGCGCAGCTTCTCAGCACCGCGATCGTGGGCCGGGCGGCTTTGGGCGCCGGTCAGCTCCAGGACGCCTGCTCGCTCCTGGGGTCGGCGGCCGATGCCTTGTCCGCGGCCGGCGAGAGCAACGGTTGGGCGTATCGGTACCAGGTCCCGCGCACGATCGCACTCGCGATGCTCGGATCAGCGGACGAGGCGGCCGGCGCGCTGGCCACTCTCGAGCAGCTGCGTCATTCCAGCTGGGTATTTCTGGACCACGAGCGAGCGCTCGCGGGGGCGTGGGTCGCCGCGGCCGAGGGTAGGCCCAGGGAGGCGGCCGCCATGGCGCGCTCGGCTGCTGGAACTGCCTGCAGTAATGGACAATTCGGTGCGGAATTGCTGTGCCTGCAGGCCGCCACCCAGTTCGGTGACGGTACGACGACGACGCGATTGGGCGAACTCGAAGCAATCGTCGAAGGCCGTCGAATGAACCTGGCGGCTCGATTCGCCTCCGCCCTGCACGGCTATGACGCGGCAGGCCTGGCCTCGGTATCCGACGACTTTGAAGTCATGGGCGACGTGATCGCCGCCATGGACGCGTCCGCGCACGCGGCCACCGTGTACAGCCGTGACGGCCGAGAAGCTGCCGCGCTCCACTGCGCAAGGCGAGCCGAGGCGCTGGCCGAACGATGTGGGGGCGCGAGAACTCCCGCGGATCCACTGGCGGTCGAACTGGCCCCGGACCGTTCGGCAGCGGACCGACCATGAACGCTGAGGGATTTGAGGCTGGTGAAGAAATGGTTGTGCATTCCACTGACGGCGACACGGCCGGCGACCTGAAATCGGTTGCGATCCGCAGCATCCACTGCATGGCGAGCGGAACCAGCGCCGACTTCGACGCCGTCATACATCCAGAAGGATTCACCCGCGAACGCATCGCGGCGCCGCCGTCCGCGCGCGGCACAGGTCCGCGTGCTTTCGAGGAATTGGCCGGGTGGCTGCGTGCGGCATTCGCGGAACTACGCTACGACATCCATCTTGCGGCGGTCGAAGGCAACGTCGTCACCGTGAATTCGACGATGAACGGGCGTCATGTCGCGCCGATGTCCTTCTACACGGCGACCGGGGATATCGATACCGTATTCCCGCCAACGGGAAAGGCTTTCGCCATCACCCAGTCCCACTGGTTCCGTTGCGAAGACGGCAAGATCATTGAGCACTGGGCAAATCGGGACGATCTCGGTCAGGCGAAGCAACTCGGCTGGCTGCCCCCGTCGCCCGCCTACCTTGTTCGGATGGCGTGGGCCAAGCACCGAGCCAATCACCGCTGACCCTGCGACAGCCACACCAGCTCAATGGGCTTGGGCTGGTGCACCACCCGCTCGCCGCCGACCCCTCGGACCGGCGGCGAACGGCCGCGGTGTCAGGCGCTCTCGGCGTAATAGACGCGGCGTGCGCGCACCGGGTGGCCGTTGCGCTCCGCCAGGGACTTGAGCTGCCGCAGAGCAAACGTCCGTCCGCGGCCGGCCTCGGGAACGTAGATGCCGGCCCACAGCCCTTCCGCGCGGGGCAGTTCACATGCCTCCCTGGCACACATCCACCGGCGGGGGCACGCCCGGCAGATGGTCTTGGCCTCGTCGTCAGCTCTGGTGGTCCACCGCTCGGGGTCGCTGGTGCATGCGCCGACCGGTGTTTCGTCAAACGGCATTGCGTTCATCGATGTCGCTCCTCTGCGCGCTGGGCGGCTCGTTTGCCGCAGTGCGCCAAAGGTAACGAACAAACCGTAGCAACGCAACAGTTAATGCAACGGAAGGGTTGCGTCCGGCTTCGGAAAACCTGACACGCGATCGACGGAAGCACCCGCGAAAGCAGGCGTGAGCTGGCTATACAGGCTCGCCTGGGGAAACAGAGCCGCACTCCGGAGAAGACCATCGTTGTGTAGCGACGATTCGGTTCTGGTCTTGGACAAGGTGTAGCTTTGACACGGAATCATGAGGAATCGCCGAGTCAAGTCGTAGCAGTGTCCCCGCCGCTCGGTACGATGTGCACGGCGAGCCGACCACATAGCACGAGGAACCCCGGGACATGACCAACGCGGAGTCGATCGACGAATCGACCGAGGCTTTGGATCCCGGGTTGGCCAGAGCGGGGGCGGCCGCGGCGGCACGCCGGCGCGAACTCGACATCAGCCAACGCAGCCTGGCCGCGGACGGGATCATCAACGCAGGCGCGCTCATCGCCTTCGAGAAGGGCCGGAGCTGGCCGAGGGAACGGACCAGGGCAAAGCTCGAGGAAGTCCTGCGGTGGCCACCCGGGACCATCACGAGGCTCCGCAGGGGCGAACCGATCCGGCACCACGAATCCGCTGCCGCGTCGCCGATCGGCACCGGCGGCGACGAGGTGTCGCTGATCGCGCAGGCGGTCCTCACGGCCGTCAACACGTTGAATTCGACGGTCGCATCGCTACCCGCGGTTCACGACCCCGCGTTCACGCCCCGAGTGACGGCGATCCTGGCGGACCTCCGTCAACTCGAAGCGGTCGCCGCGCGCGCCGCGAGAATCGGTCGGGTGACGCCGTCCCTGATCAGGGCGCTGGGCACCGTCCGCAGCCTGTACGACGATCTGATGTCACGGGCCGCCGGCGCACCGCACGCCACGCTGGGACAGCGGCTCTACGCTGCGCGCCGCGGTGCGAACCTCACGGTGCCCGAAACCGCCCAGGCCGCAGGGGTTTCCGAGCGACACCATCGAACTGGCCGAGGCCGACGAACCGGTCTCCGGGTTCAGACGTCGAGGCCATCGAGGAGTTGGTCGCCCAGATCGCTTGAGCGCGTTGCGTTCATCGCCGTTCGCGCGACCGATCGTCATGCGTCGGGAAGTGCGCGGCCAGCGCAGCGCAGATCTCGAGGAACCGCTCGCGCGCGGAACGCGACATCTCGCGGGTCCCGTCGATGACACCGCCGGGGCGCAGGTGCCCGTCGAACGGAACCTCGATGACGCGCTGTCCCTGACTCGAGAACTGCTGCGCGAGAATCGTTCTGGTGCGCTTGTCGGCGTGGCCGTCGGAGTCGTTGAGGACCACGACGGTGCGTTGCAGCAGCCCGGTCAGGCCCCGGGCGGCCAGCCAGTCCAGCGTCTGCCCTGCCGCGGCCGCGCCGTCCACCCACGGCGTGGACACCACGACCATGGCGTCCAGGTCCCGTAATACCTCCTGGGTGACGGGGGTGTCCATCGTCGAGCTGCAATCGATGATGGCGATTGTGAAGTGCCGGTCGAGGCGGGAGATGGCCTCGCGGTAGATCGCCGGGTCGAGCACCCGGCGGCGGGCCGGCGTCGCCTCCCCCGCCAGCACGAACAGTCCTGCCGAGTTGTTGCCGACCCGGCTGCGGACGTCGGCGAACGTCTCCAGGTGTTGATCACCGGCGAGCTCCCAGAACGAGCCCTGTGCCTTCGGATCGACCCTGCTGCCGAGCTTGCCGAACGCGGTGTCGGCGTCGACGGCGACGACCCGGTCTTCCTGACGCAGCTCGGCGAGCACCGAACCGATGCAGGCGGACACCGTCGTCTTGCCTGCGCCACCCTTGCCCATCACCCCGATCTTGTAGTGGCCGCGTAGCGCCGCCCGATCTTGGCCTCCAGCTCGGCGAGGCGACGTTCCGCGGGTGACGGCCCGAGGTTGATCAGCCCGAAGGTGACCTTGGAGACCGCCAGCCGCCAGCCACGTCCGGGAGGGGCTTGCGGGTGGGGACGAGCTCGTCGGCGCGGATCCGGTCGGCGTAGGTGCCCGGCAGGCGCGGCCGGGGCGCCGCGCGTCTCCGGACCTCGGGGGCCACTGTGCGTGGTCGGGCCACTGTATTGCTGCTGTCCCTGGCTCGGCGGCCGCGGGGGGCGCGGGGGGCGCGGGGGCGGCCAGTTGGCAGGCGGTTCCAGGTCCCGGCGGCGGGGCGATTGGCGGTCGGCACCGGGCCCGTGTCGCGAGGCGGCCCCGGCGGGGGTCCGTAGCGGGCTGGCGGGAGACGGAAGCTCCCGCCGGGACGGTCGGGCTCCCGGACGGCGGCGGTGCCTCGGGAGGTGGGGGCGGGAGCGATGCCGGAGGCGACATCGGCGGAGGTGGGGGCGGGGTCGCGTCGTCGCGAGCCTCATAAGCCTCATGTCCCAAGTCGTCGTCGGGGTCCGGCTCGACGAAGTCGATCGGTGGCCTTGACGGCACCGGAGGCGCGGGGCGAGCTGTGGGCTCCGGTTCGGCGGGGCCGTTCGGAGGCGGATTCCTCGGGGCCAGTCCACCCGGGCTCGCTCCGCAATGCGTCATCGCGGTTGGTCACTGCGTGTCTCCTCCGAATCTTGCGAGTGGGTGGATCGGCCGCCTTTCAGTATCAACTACGGCGCCTGCGTCATTACGCCGCCGACGTTCAGCAAATTCAACGACCATGCGGCGCGCTATTCGTTGTGCGTGGTCCAACGCCGACAGCCGTCTGACGGCAGCGGTACGCGACAGGGGTTACGCGTCCGCGGGGGCGTTGCCGCGCCGTAGGCGGCCTGGGATGATGACGCCACTGTTGTGAGCACAGTGGTCATTCGCTGAGCGCGGCGGAAGTCGGAGAAACTCCGCCTGGACAGGCTGTGGATCCCATTCGCTACACTGATGTCACATTGCTGGCGGTGACGCGGTGCAGACCCCTAGAGGCGTTGCCCGCCGCACAATTCGTGTCCTGGAGGTAGTTCCTCCGCTGGTACGCTCGCTTGGGCGAAGGGGTTCGAGGTATGAGCATGTTCGGGGATGTCGAGGGCTCGGCAAAGTTATTGCGCGACCTCCGCGCGGTCGGGCGACGTCGTCGACGGCGCGATCACCGCCACCGTCGTCGCCTTCGGGCGGCCGGCCTCTTGCCGCCAGGCCGTCGGCTCCGAGGTCATCGAGGCGGGCCAATTGGTGATCCGCGGGATGCGGGATACCACGGGGTACGGAGACCCGGAAGTCGGCGAGCCGTTCGGTCAGGCCTGGCGCGGTTCAACCGGCCACCGAAACGTGTCCTCCGCCATACCCACGACGATTGGGAGGGCGCGGGCGCCGATGCCTATCGATGGCAAACCAGCCGCAAGCCGGCCGCACGAACACGGTCGCTCCTGGACCGCAGCGTGCAAACGCGCTCGCGCGAGAGGCGTACCAAGTCGACCTACCATCGCGACAAGATGGACGACCAGTCGAATTACCTGGGCGACCTCAGCGGCGTCGACCTTCGTCCCCGGAATTCGCCGGACCGTCAGGCAGGGCGAAAGTCGCCATCGAATTGGCCGCCGTCCAAGCGCCCTGAGCATCTGCAGTGTCGAGCTGAACGACCTCTCGCGGGAGACGATGAGAACGCCGCTCAACTCCGGCAAGCGGTGCAGCTGTACACCGATGCCGCCGACGGCGCGCAATCCGCTGACCACAACGGATCTGTTCACTCCACCGCCGCCACCACTATCACGGCCGGGCGAGGTCCCGCCCGCCCACCACGTCGATCGAACCGAGCGGGCACCCACCGACGCGGCGGCCCCGGCGGATACGTCGCGCCACCGCGCGTGAACTTCGGACGCACCGGCCACCGCGAGTGGAAATCGCGGCCGGGATCGGTGCCACGCCTGCGTCTTTCGCGCCAACGCTTTCTGCGCCTCCGGCTGCAGCGCCACCGGCGTCCCGTTCACGCCATCGACGATGTCCGATCCGGCACTCGGCCTGGTCGCCTCGATGGCTCGCCCCGCTGGCCGCGTTGCCGGCAGGGGGTCTGTCGCTGACCGCTGCACCCGCCACGACCGGCCGATCGGCCGCGACGCCGACGGCTGCGCCCAATACGGACGACGACAGTCGAGACGACGAGGACCGTCGCCCAAAGGAACCCAAGCGCGACAGCGAATCCGACGACGACCCACACCGGAAGCGGCGGCCGACGAAGATATCGTCCCCGGCGGGCCGTGTACCCATCCGAGGGTCAGGCCGCGACGCCGGACGGCCGTCCGCGCCACCGGCAGCCACAAGACCGCAGGATTAGCGAACAGGAGACGATGCCTCATGTCCCGCGACACATTGCACGTCACGACGGCCCACCTACGCGACCTGTCCGTCCAGCACAGAAGGCGGCAACCGAGATCAGCGCGGCCACCGAAGTGTGATCCGGGGTCGACACGCGATCCGCATATCGCACGGCGTCATCGCGTGGGACACGGCGGCGCGGTCGAGGCCATCCAGCGCGCCCGCGAATGCCGCCAATGCCATGGCGGAGGCGTCCGACTCGATTGCGGGACAACCTACGCCGCGGCCGGGCGCTACGAAGCCGTCGACCGCGCGATCGGGCGTCCGACTCGATTCAGGTCGATGCGGCCGCGGTGATCATGGCCAACCCGCAAGCCAGAGACGCGAGCCGACTCACTACGACGACGTAGTGGGTGTCGAAGTCACCATCGACGGCATGCTGGTCATCGCCGACCGGCTGCAACTGATCGATTTCCCGCTGGCCTTGGCATCCGGCCGAACATCCCCAACTCGAATTGAGCGACGAGGTCGTCTGGGACCAGTTCACCGCGACCTGACCGCACAGGGTATTCTCGACCGCGTTCGGCCGGCCCCACCCCGAGGTCGCCGCCATGGTGACACACTCAGCCGCCCCGATCGCACGCTCGACTGCCGGTGGTGGCGCCGTGACGTCGATGGCAAAATGGTGCGCTTTGTGGTGTGTCGCAAGGGCGAACGGCATGTCGTCGCCGCACGGGACGAAGAGATGCTGGTCCTGCAGCGGGTGGCTCCCCAGATCGGCCTGGCGGGCATGTTGAACGTGGTCATCGGTACGGCCGCCCCGCGAACGTCGAACCGCTGACGGCTATCGCCACCAAGTTGGCCGACTGCCGCACCCCTGGCCAGCTAGCGAACTACGGCATATCCCCTGCTTCGGCGCGGATCTATCGGAGATGATCGGCAATCCCGGCAGTTGGGTGGAGATCATCGCGAACGAGCGTCACCCGGGAGGGACGTATTCGCAGGCAGGCGTCGGGCCGGAGTTCTCGACTCCGAGCACGGCAGGATCGTGTCGATTCCGCGGCGGGTCAACGGTGAGCTCTACGGCAGCTTCCTCCCCGGCAGCCCCGAGAACCTCGAGCGCGCCGTCGACGGCCTGACCGAGTTTCTCCCGTCCGGCAAGTGGTTCGACCAAACGACACGGTGCACCGACCCGATTTCGACTGAGAAAGGCGATCACAGTGGACGACACTCCGCCACACAGATCCTGAAATCGCGACCACGATGACCTCGCGGCGCTGGACTTCTCTCGCCGGCAGGGCGGGTACGAAAAAGTCGGACCTCGCCGTACTCGGCGAGTACGGTGCGGCCGACAATCGGATGCTGCCGACGACAACGGCCTGACCGACGCCTTCGGGCAGTCCGCGGACGACGAAGTTGATGCCACTGTTCTCGGTGACCAACCCGCCCGGCACCGTGACGGTCACGACGTAATGGACGGCCGGGTGCAACAGATCGACCTGTCGCCGAAGGCGACCGCGCTGACCGAAACCGCCCTCGCCGAGGAGATCGTCGTCGTCGCAGGCCTGGCCACCCAGGACGCCAGGTCCGCTCAGTACTCCTTCATCCTCGAGGGCATGCGCGCGCAGGGCCATGACAATGTTGCGACGCGCGACTTCCTGCGCGCGACCTCGATCTGCCGTCGCCCGAAGATGCCGACGCCGCGCGAGCGGAGCTGTTCACGACCCGCTATGCGGGTGACCATGACTGAACATCTGTCGAGCCTGTTCGGCACGGCGATCGGGATGCTGCCCAGCGCTCCCACCCGCTCGCTGGAGATCTTCACCGAGATCACCAATCTCGATGAAACCGCCTGCGACGCTTGGGTCGGCAGGATCCGCTGCGGCGACACCGATCGGGTGACGCTGTTCCGGGCATGGTACTCGCGCACCAACTTCGGGCAACTCGCCGGGGCCGCCGAAATCGCGATGAACAGCCTGAACGCCCGGATTCCGATCGGCGGCCAGTACGGCGACATCACCTATCCGGTCAATTCCCCGCTGGCCATCACCATGGGATTCGCGGTCAACGAAGCCGCCGAAGGAAACTACGCCGACGCGATGGAGGCGCTGGAGGCATTCCGTCCGCCGGCGTCGAACACCTGGTGTCGTGGGTCAAGACGGTGATCTACGGCGCGGCCGAACGCTGGACCGACGTGATCGATGAGGTCCGCGGTGCCGGGCGTGGCCGGACAAGTTCCTGGCGGCGGCCGCCGGTGTGGCGCATGGCGTCGCGGCGGCCAACCTGGGTCTGTTCACCGAAGCCGAACGGCGGCTGAGCGAGTCGAATTCGTCTCCGGCGGGAGAGGCCTGCGCGCCGGCGATCGCCTGGTATCTGGCCATGACCCGGCGCAGCCAGGGCAATGAGGACGCCGCCGTCGCCTTGCTGGAATGGCTTCAGGCCACCCACCCCGAACCCAAAGTCACGACAGCCCTCAAGGACCCTGCATACCGGTTGAGCACGACGACTGCCGAGAAGATCGCTGCCCGCAACGATCCGTGGGACCCGTCCAGCGTGGTTGCGGATAACTCCGGGCGGGAGAAGCTTCTCGCCGACGCGCAGGCGGAATTGGACCGCCAGATCGGGCTCACCCGGGTCAAGGAGCAGATCGAGCGCTACCGCGCCGCCACCCAGATGGCGAAAGTCCGCGCCGCCCGCGGGATGAAGGTCGCGCAGGCGTCCAAGCACATGATCTTCACCGGTCCGCCGGGAACCGGTAAGACGACCATCGCCCGGGTGGTCGCCAACATCCTGGCCGGCCTCGGCGTCATTGCTGAGCCGAAACTCGTCGAGACGTCGCGCAAAGACTTCGTTGCCGAGTACGAGGGCCAGTCGGCGGTGAAGACCGCGCGCGCGATCGACCGGGCGATGGGCGGGGTGCTGTTCATCGACGAGGCCTACACGCTGGTGCAGGAGCGCGACGGCCGCGCCGACCCGTTCGGAACCGAGGCGCTCGACATGCTCCTGGCGCGGATGGAGAACGACCGCGACCGATTAGTGGTGATCATCGCGGGTTACGGCAACGACATCGACCGCCTGCTCGAATCCAACGACGGGCTGCGGTCCCGCTTCTCAACCCGCATCGAGTTCGACGCCTACTCGCCGGACGAGATCGTGGACATCGCCAAAGTCCTCGCTGCCGCCAACGATTCGTGCTTTAGCGACGAGGCCGCCAAGAGCGTGTTCGATGCCGCGACGCTGTTGAGCCAGCGCGCGGTCAACGGTAAACCGGCGCTGGACGTGGCGGGCAACGGGCGCTACGCACGGCAGTTGGTGGAAGCCGGCGAGCAGAGTCGCGACATGCGGCTGGCCCGGACGCTGGACTTCGACAGCCTCGGTGTCGAACAACTCAGCGAGATCAACGGCGAGGACATGGCGGCGGCGATCACCGCCGTCCACGGACGCCTGAGCATCAGCGAGTAAGGGATGGCAGGATTTCGACTCACCACCAAGGTCCAGGTCAGCGGCTGGCGCTTTCTGCTGCGCCGGGTCGAGCACGCGATCGTGCGCCGCGACACGCGGATGTTCGATGATCCGCTGCAGTTCTACAGCCGAGCCGTCTTTGCCGGCATCGTCATCGCCGTGTTGGTCTGCCTCGGTGCGGCGTTGCTCGCCTACTTCAAGCCGCTCGGAAAGCGCGGCGGTGACTCCTTCTGGTCGATCGCACCACGAATCAACTCTATGTCGTCCTGCCGAACAGCGGGCAGCTGCGGCCGGTCTACAACCTGACGTCGGCGCGGCTGGTTCTCGGCAGCGCGGACAATCCGACCGCGGTCAAATCCGATGAGCTGAATCGGATGCCCAAGGGACAACCGATCGGCATTCCCGGAGCCCCGTACGCAACGCCGGTCTCGGGCGCCGGGGAATCGATGTGGACGCTGTGCGACAACGTCACCCGGGCCGAAAGCGTCGCGCCTACGGTCGAGACCTCGGTGGTGATACTGCCCTTGGTTACCGACGCCTCGGTGGGCGCCATGCGGCCCGACCAGGCGATGCTGGTCGCCTTTCAAGGCAATGACTGGCTCGTCACGAGCGCGGGCCGACATGCCATCGACCTGGCCGACCGGGCCGTGACGTCAGCGGTCGGAATACCCGTGACCGCACAGGCCACCCCGATCTCCGAGGGTTTGTTCAACGCGCTGCCGAATGTGGGCCCGTGGCAACTGCCGCCCGTCCCCGCCGCGGGCGGTCCCGAATACCGTTGGCCTGCCGCCGAATCTGGTGATCGGATCGGTGTTCAAGGTGGCCACCGAGGACGGCGAGCAGCACTACGTGGTGCTGCCCGACAGCGTTGCCAGGGTCAACGACACGACGGCCGCGGCGCTGCGTGCCTCGAACTCGTTCGGGCTGGTTCCCGCCATCGGTGGAGGCCAGCACGGTGGCCAGGATTGCCGAGCAGGTCTATGTGTCGCCGCTGCCCGACAAGCCACTGGACGTTCTGTTGCGCAATGACGCGCCCACCCTGTGCTGGGCGTGGGAGCGCGAGCCCGGTGACCAGGCGCCGAAGACCACGGTGATAGCGGGACGCCGGTTGCCCATCGCGGTGTCTTCACTGCCGATGGGCATCAGGCAGATCGGCGGCAATGCAACGGTTTACATCAACGGCGGTCAGTACATCCGGCTGCAATCGCCGGATCCGCGCTACGGCGAAAGCCTGTATTACATCGACCCGCAAGGTGTGCGCTATGGCGTGCCGAACGAAGAAACCGCCGGCAATCTCGGACTCACCGCGCCCAAGACCGCACCGTGGCAGGTGGTCAGTCTGCTGGTCGACGGACCGGTGCTGTCGAAGGAGGCGGCACTGGTGGAGCACGACACTCTGCCCGCGGACCCGAATCCCAGAAAGATCGACGCCGGAACCACGCAACCGGCCTTGGCGGGAGGCGGGGGATGACCACCAAGAAATTCACCCCGATCATCAAGCGGGGACCGCGCCTGACCCCTGGCGAGATCAACGTGACTCCGCCCGACGACCTGGGAATCGACATCCCGCCGTCGGCCATGCAGAAGGCCCTGCCGTGGGTGATGGGCGGCTGCATGGTGGGCATGGTCGCGATCATGATTTTCACCGGCATCCGTCAACTGTCGCCGTACATGCTGATGATGCCGCTGATGATGGTCATGGCGGCCACCGGAATGATGGTCGGCGGCGGCTCGGGTGGCAAGCGGGTGCCCGAGATCAACGCCGACCGCAAGGAGTATCTGAGGTACCTCGCGGGTCTGCGGACCCGCGTCACCTCCTCGGCCGCTGCGCAGGTCACCTTCTTCAACTACCACGCGCCGCACCCCGATGACCTGCTGTCGATAATCGGAACCAACCGACAATGGTCACGGCCGGCGAACGCCGACTTCTACGCGGCCACGCGGATCGGCATCGGCGCCGAACCCGCCGTCGACCGGTTGCTGAAGCCGGCGGTCGGTGGCGAACTCACGGGACCGCAGGGGGCGCCGCAGCCACACCTCGAGCCCGTGAGCCACATGTGGTTGACGAAGTTCCTGCGAACCCACGGCCTGATCCATGACTGTCCGAAGCTGGTGCAGCTCAAGACGTTTCCGACCATTGCCGTCGGTGGTGACCCGGACGGCGCGGCCGGGTTGTTGACCGCGATGATCTGCCACCTGGCGGTGTTCCATCCGCCGGACCTGCTGCAGCTGCGGGTGCTCACCGAGAACCCGGAGGATGCGCACTGGGCGTGGCTGAAGTGGTTGCCGCACGTTCAACACCAGAGCGACACCGACGCCGCGGGCCCTACCCGAATGGTGTTCACCCGGCCCGACGGCCTGTCCGACCTGACCGCCCGCGGCCCGCACTCACCCGATGCGGCGCCGGGCGGACCATATGTCGTCGTCATCGATCTCACTGGCGGCAAGGCCGGCTTCCCGGTGGACGGCCGGGCCGGCGTCACGGTGATCACGCTTGGTAACCACCGGGGCTCTGCCTACCGGCTTCGGGTCGACGCGGACGGCAGCGCCGATGATCGGTTGCCTAACCAGAACTTCCGCCTGGTGGCGACCACGGTCGACCGGATGACACCCGAACACGCCTCGCGCATCGCGCGCAAGCTGGCCGGATGGTCCATCACCGGAACGATCATCGACAAGAACACCCGGGTGCAGATGAAGGTCGCCACCGAATGGCACCAGATCGTGGGTGCGCAGACGATCGAGGAAGTCACGCCGAACCGGTGGCGGATGTTCACCGACTCCGACAGGGACCGGCTGCGAATCCCGTTCGGCCACGAACTCAAGACCGGCGAGATCATGTACCTGGACATCAAGGAAGGCGCCGAGTTCGGCGCCGGGCCCCACGGTATGCTGATCGGCACGACAGGTTCCGGAAAGTCGGAATTCCTCCGGACGCTGATCCTCTCGCTCGCTGCCACCCATCACCCCGACCAGGTCAACCTGCTGCTCACCGACTTCAAGGGCGGTTCGACCTTCCTCGGCATGGAAAAGCTTCCGCACACCGCGGCCGTCGTCACGAACATGGAGGAAGAAGCCGAACTCGTCAGCCGCATGGGCGAAGTGCTGACCGGTGAGCTTGACCGCAGGCAGTCCATTCTCCGCCAGGCCGGCATGCAGGTCGGTGCGGCAGGCGCACTGTCCGGTGTGGCCGAATACGAGAAACACCGCGAACGCGGCGCCGAACTCGCGCCACTGCCCACGCTGTTCGTCGTGGTCGACGAATTCGCCGAGCTCTTGCAGAATCACCCGGACTTCATCGCCCTGTTCGACCGGATCTGCCGCGTCGGCCGATCGTTGAGGGTGCACCTGCTGCTGGCCACCCAGTCGTTGAACACCGGCGGTGCGCGTATCGACAAGCTGGAGCCCAACCTCACCTATCGCATCGCGTTGCGAACCACCAGCTCGGCGGAGTCCAAGGCCGTCATCGGGACACCTGAGGCGCAGTACATCTCGAACAAGGAGAGCGGCACCGGATTCCTGCGGGTGGGGATGGAAGACCCAGTCAAGTTCCACAGCGTCTACACCGGCGAAAACTACGTCCCGACAGCGCAACTCAAGGTCGACAGCAACAGCGAATTCCGCCCACAGGGACCGCGGCGGCTGCGGATCCATCAGTTCACGGCCGCGCCGGTGACCGATACGGCGCTGACGTCATGACCACCGACGCCGGCCAGCGGATATTGCGGGAGGTCGTCCTCGACCAACTGACGACCGGGGAGACCCGCGCATATCGGATGTGGTTGCCACCGCTGGCAGAGCCGACGCCGGTCAACGAACTGGTCGAGTCGGACGATCAGCGGCAGTCTTTGCGGTTCGGGCTGGGCGTGATGGACGAACCGCGTCGCCACCGCCAGGGCGTGTGGGGCATCGATGTCGCCGGCGCCAGCGGCAACATCGCCGTCGGTGGGGCCCCGCAGACCGGGAAGTCGACGTTTTTGCAAACGCTGATCCTGTCGGCGGCCGCCACGCACACCCCGCGACAAGTCCAGTTCTACTGTGTCGACCTCGGCGGCGGTGGGCTGATGTACGTCGAAGACCTGCCCCACGTGGGTGGGGTGGCGACCCGCACCGAGCCGGACCGAGTCAACCGTGTGGTGGCGGAGGTGAAAGCCGTTCTGCGGCAACGCGAGGCGGTGTTCAAGCAATACCGGGTCGGGTCGGTGGCGACCTACCGGCAGATGCGCGACGACCAGAACCATCCGGTGTCCGCGGACCCCTTCGGCGACGTGTTCCTCGTCATCGACGGGTGGCCCGCGTTCACCTCCGAATTCCCCGGCCTGGAGCCGGTCGTGCAGGACATCGCCGGCCAGGGCCTGGCCTACGGGGTGCACACGGTGATCGCGACTCCGCGCTGGACGGAATTGCGTGCGCGGGTGCGGGATTACCTCGGCACCAAGGTGGAGTTCCGTCTCGGCGATGTCAACGAGACGCAGATCGACCGGATCGCCCGCGAGGTGCCCGCCAACCGCCCCGGCCGGGCGGTGGCAATGGAACGTCACCATTTGATGGTCGGCGTTCCGCGTCTCGACGGCGTACGCAGTGCCGAGAACCTGGGCCCGGCGCTGACGGCGGCGGTCCAACAGATCTCGGCGCGCCACACCGAGCAGGCCCCACGGGTCCGGGTGCTCCCCGAGCGGATCCACCTGCGTGAGCTCGATCCGCAGCCACCGGGACCCGACGCGGATTACCGGACCCGCTGGACGATTCCGGTCGGCATTCGCGAGTCTGATCTGACGGTGGCCTTCAACCCCATGCACACCACGCCGCATCAGCTGATCTTCGGGGCGCCGAAGTCGGGCAAGACCCGGATCGCGCACGCGATCGCGCAGGCGATCTGCACGCGGAACAGTCCCGATCAGGTGCGGTTCATGCTCGCGGACTACCGCTCGGGTCTGCTCGACGCCGTACCCGAATCACATTTGGTCGGGGCAGCTGCGATCAATCGAAACCACGCGAGTCTGGACGAGGCGATGCAGGCCCTTGCGGTTTTCCTGAAGAAGCGACTGCCGCCGGCCGACCTGACCGCCTCACAGCTGAGGTCGCGGTCCTGGTGGACCGGGCCCGACATCGTGCTGCTGGTCGACGACTGGCACATGGTGGTCGCCGCAGGCGGGATGGGCCCGCCCACCATGCCGCTCGCGCCCCTGCTTCCCGCGGCCGCCGACATCGGCCTGCACCTCATCGTCACGTGCCAGATGAGTCAGGCCCACCGGGCGTCCATGGACAAGTTCGTCGGCACCGCCTACGGCGCGGGGACGCCGACGATGTTCCTGTCCGGCGAGAAGACCGATTTCCCGGCGAGGGAGATCCTGGTCAAAAAGAGGCCACCCGGGCAGGCATTCTTCGTCACCCCGGACGGCAGAGAGGTCATCCAGGCGGCGTACGTCGATCCGCCCGAGGAATAGGTGTCAGAAGCACTCCTCGGGCGGGGTTAAGATCGAACGGAGAGCGCACAGCAACGCTCAGTGCTTTGGGGTAGCAAATGGATCGGGAAATCACTTCGGTAGGATCGAGCGATTGCTGCCGAGTGTCCGGTGGCGGCATCAGCACTGAATTTCGACAGAGTTAGGAGCAACGGCAAATGGATCATCTGAGTCACAACGAAGGCGTCATCGGCGTCGGAGGCCAGGTCGCCGCAAATGGACTGCGGGGATTCGCGGCCGGAACCACCGCCGCGGTCGCAGCGACACCGGAGGCACCCGCAGGTGTTGAAGAGGTGTCGGCGCACGCCATGGCCGCGTTCGCGGCAGAGAATGCGCAGGCAACGGCGCTGAACGCGATCGCGCAGGAAGAGATCGCCCGCCTAGGTGCACATTTCATCGAGATCACAAACACCTACACCACCACCGACGGTGCCAACGCGGTGAGCCTCTAGCTGCTTCAGGTCCGCACCGGAGACCGTTGAGACATGGCGACAATTCCCTTTTTCATCCCCCCGATCTGGGGTGCGATGCCACCCGAGGTCAACACCTCACGGTTGACGACCGGAGCCGGCGCAGCGCCCATGCTCCAGACCGCCGCGGGGTGGGAGGCACTCGCCATCGAGCTCGAGACTCAGGCCGACGAGTTGATGGCGAGCGTGCATGCGCTTCAGGGGCTGTGGACCGGAACCGCGGCAGAGAGTGCTGTCGCAGCAACGATTCCGATGATCCTGTGGCTACGCATGCTGTCGCTGCAGGCGCTCAAGCGGGCGGCGCAGGCCGGCGCGCAGGCGGCCAGCTACACAACCGCCGCGCTGACCACGCCGCAGATGTTCGAGATCGAGCTCAACCACGTCACCCATGCGGTCCTCGAATCCACGAATTTCATGGAGATCAACCGGCTTCCGATCACGCTGACCGAACTCGACTACCAACGGATGTGGGATCTCGCTGCGGAGGTGATGGGCGTATACGAGGGGCATACGACGGTCAACGCCACATTCGAACCGATCAGCCCGCCGAAGCCGGTCGTCGTCCCGGGCATGGTCGAGAGCGCGCAGGCCTTCGGCATGAGTTCCGGTGCGATGAGGGCGCCCGCCGCCATGACCCGCAATGCGACGTTTACGAAAGTCAGCGGTGAAGCCACCTTGCAGACCCTCCGGGTGACCGCCGGCGGCGCTGCGGCCGCCGCATCCCAGCCCGGCATTCTCGCGGAGGATGACGCCAAACACGCGAGCACGCTTGGTCAGTCGCAGGACCAGGTGATGCAGCAAGGCATGCAGCAAGGGGTCTCCATGGCGACCCAACTCGCCTCCTCGGTCGGTCAAATGCCGCAGCAGGCGATGCAGGGGGTGTCGCAGCCCTTTCAACAGTTGACCCAGCCGCTGCAGCAGATGACATCGATTTTCAGTGGAATGGGCGGCGACAAGGGCGCGCAGCTCGGCCTGATGGGCGCTCCGCCGTTCTCGAACCACCCCGCGATCGGAGGGTCCGGCGCCGGGGTGGGTGCGGGCCTGGTCCGCGCGGCATCGCTGCCCGGCGCAGGCGGCTCGTCTGCGCGCACTCCCTTGATGGCGAGCCTTGTCGGCAGCCCCGCAGACCCGGCGATGTCGCCGGTGTCGGTGGCCGCCGGTGCCGGTGCGGGTCCCGGCGCTGCAGGACTGGCGCCCGTGGGTGCCGGCGGTGCGGGTGGGTCAGGACCGATCGGAATGACGGGCCGCGGCGCCAAGAGTGGCGGATCGAAGCCGGGGCTGATGGCCCCCGCACCGCTCGAGCACGACCTCGACGATGACGAAGAGGACGACTGGTAACCGGCCACCCCGAACTTGCCGACCGCACCTCGGTCGGAAGACTCGCCGCTCCCTGCGGCGGGAAGCACTAGGAGATCAGAAGAGAGTAGGTGAGTCAGTATGGGACAACCGTTGAGGACCGAAGCCGAGGCGATGTTCTCGTCGGCGGCTAACTTCGACACGATTGCAACGCAGCTGACGACGGCGATGAACAACGTCGGTAACTCCGCCGCCGCCTTGGCCACGCAGTTGCACAGCGAGCAGGCCGGCATGGCAGCACAGCGGGCGTTGACGCAGTACGAGGAGGCCGCGCGCAAGCAGACGCAGCTTCTGACGGACATCTCGCACAACATTCAGCAGGGTGGCCATCAGTACGTGACGGCTGACGTCGACGGCAGTGACGGCATCAACCAGGTCGCCGCGAACTTGGTGCCCGGGCACTAGTCACAAGTAGAGAACCGAAGGGAAGAGACCATGCCAATGGAATATGACTTCATGGGTATCGAGGGTTCCTCGGGTGACATTGCGGCTCAAGCGCAATACATCCGCAGCACTCTCGAGGAAGGTGAGGGCGCTATCAAGAACCTCGCGGGCATTTGGGAGGGCGATGCGTCCATGTCGTGGCAGGAGGCTCACAATCAGTGGCAGCAGAACTCCAACGAGATGAACGAAGCCCTGCACAATCTGTCGGCCGCCATCGGCGATGCCGGCCACACAATGGCCCAGACGAACAAGATGGTGGGCAACTCGTTCACCAGCGGCTAGAAGCGGGCGGAAATGAGGTGGGCGATCAGCTGCTCGCATCTTCTCGCCCACCTCAAGCCCCGGCTGCACACAACAAATGATGAGAGGTACTCATGTCGGCCGACTATGACCGGCTATTCCACTCCCCGGACACGGTTGATACCGCCGACGAGGACAACACGAACAGCGACCGCGAAACGCCGGCATCAGCTGACATTGGCCCGCACCCGACCGGCGGCCAGGGGCACGGCGAAGTGTCCGGACCAATGCCGGTCGCGGCGGCACGCACACAGACAGCGCCCGCGCCTCCCCCACGGCACGCTGAGATCACCACCCAGATGCCGCCGCAATCCACTGGGCCGCAACGGATTCCGAACAACGGAATGATGCGGGCACCGCAGGCCAACGCCCCCGCGGGTGCGCGGTATGAGCAGCAGCGCCCGATGCCCGCGCCGGCCCCGAGGATCGCACCGGCACCGGCCCCGACGCAGCACTTCGCAGAACCGCAGACCGAGACCAACGGAGTCTGGCGCAGCGGTGAGCCGGTTGGCCAACCGGCGCCGACGTCGGCGGCGGCGATGGGCAACCACCGCGCCATCGACGCGCTGTCGCACGTGGGTGTCCGCTCTGCGGTGAAGATGCCGTCGCAGCGCGGCTGGCGGCACGTGCTCTACATGTTGACTCGGATCAATCTCGGATTGTCTCCCGATGAACTGTACGAGCTGGATCTGCATACCCGCATTCGTCGAAATGCCAGGGACTCTTACCAGATCGGCGTGTTCGGGCTCAAGGGCGGCGTGGGAAAGACGGCGATCACCGTCGCCCTCGGCTCCACCCTGAGCAAGGTCCGCGGTGACCGGATCCTGGCGATCGACTCCGATCCCGACGGAGGCAATCTGGCAGACCGGGCGGGACGGCAATCCGCCGCCACCGTATCGGACCTGCTGTCGGATCAGGAATTGACGCGCTACAACGACATCCGCGCGTACACCAGCATGAACGATGCCAACCTCGAAGTGCTCTCCTCGGAGGAGTACAGCGGGGCGCGCCGCGAGTTCAACGACGATGACTGGAAGGGCGCGACCAACATCGTGTCGCGGTACTACAACCTTGTGCTCGCGGACTGCGGGTCCGGGCTGTTCCAGCCGGCGTCTCGTGGCGTGTTGTCGACGGTCTCCGGATTGGTGATCGTCGCCAGTGCATCCATCGACGGCGCCCGCCAAGCTGCCGTGACGATGGACTGGTTGCGGCAGAACGGATACCAGGATCTCTTGGGCCGCTCGTGCGTGGTGATCAATCACGTTGTGCCGGGTAAGCCCAACATCGACGTCACGGACGTGGTGCAGCAGTTCGAACGGCACGTCCCGCCGGGCCGAGTCGTCGTGTTGCCGTGGGACAAGCACATCGCAGCGGGTACCGAGATTCAGCTGGAATTGCTGAGCAAGTCATTCCGACGCCGAATCGTCGAGCTGGGCGCGGCGCTGTCCGACGACTTCGACAGGCTCGAACGCCGTTGACCACCACCGCCCCCGCACCAACTTCGTCGAGCGTCACGCCCGGCCGGCCGTCGACTACCCGAGTCACGATCCTCACCGGCCGGCGCATGACCGATCTGGTGTTGCCCGCGGCGGCGCCGATCGAGGCGTACATCGACGAGACCGTGTCGGTCCTGGCGGACCTGCTTGACGACACGCCCGCCGATGTGTTGGCGGGCTTCGACTTCAAGGCACAGGGCGTCTGGGCGTTCGCGCGACCGGGCTCGCCTCCGTTGAAGTCGGGTGAGTCGCTCGACGACGCAGGGGTGGTCGACGGGTCACTGCTGACTCTGGTCTCCGTGAGCCGCACCGAGCGCTACCGGCCACTCGTCGAGGATGTCATCGATGCGATCGCGGTGCTCGACGAGTCGCCCGAATTCGACCGGTGCGCACTGAACCGCTTTATCGGGCTGGCGATTCCGATGGTGGCGCTGGCCATGACGGCGGTGGCCATGAAGGTGTGGTCCGAAACCGGCCATGCCTGGTGGTGGGCGGTGGCGCTCGGAGTCTTCGGCCTCGCCCTGCTCATCGGCGCCGCGGTGTCGAAGAACCGGTACGAATCCATCGACATGGCGGAAAGTCTGCTGGCGGCATCGCTGCCGGTGTGGGCGGCGGCGACGGCGCTGGGTGTGCCGTTGCCCCGCGGGGTCGATTCGATTGGGGCGCCGCAGATCGCGGGTGCGGGCGCCGTCGTTTTGCTGTTGACGTTGGCCACCCGCGGAGGACCGCGCAGACGAGCGGAACTGGCGTCGTTCCTGGCGGTGACGGCGATCGCGGTCACCCTGGCCGCCGTCGCGTACGGCTACGGGTGGGACTACTGGGTGCCCCCCGGTGCCATCGCGTTCGGATTGGTCGTCGTGACGAACGCCGCCAAACTGACTGTCGCCGTGGCGCGCATCGCGCTCCCGCCGATACCGGCGCCGGGCGAGACGGTCGCCAACGAAGAACTGCTCGATCCGGTCGCGACGACGAGCGCTTCCGACGAGGAGACCTCGACGTGGCAGGCGATCATCGCGTCAGTGCCGGACTCCGCGGCACGCCTGACCGAACGAAGTGAACTCGCGAAGAGGCTGCTCGTCGGCTTCCTGGCGGCCGGCGCACTGGTCCTGACGGCGGGTGCGATCGCGGTTGTCGTACAAGGGCATTTCTTCGTGCACAGCCTCATCGTCGCCGGCCTGGTCGCGACGATCTGCGGGTTCCGGTCACGCCTCTACGCCGAGCGTTGGTGCGCCTGGTCGCTTCTGACGGCGGCCGTCGTCATTCCGACCGGTGTGATGGTGAAGCTGTCTCAGTGGTATCCCGGCACTGCGTGGCTGATATTGGCAAGCTATGTGTCGGCGGCCATCGTGGCGATGATCCTGGTCGGCGCAGCCGAGGGGGTACGACGGGTGTCGCCGGTGACCAAACGGATTCTCGAACTGCTTGATGGCGCAGCGATCGCCGCGGTGATTCCGCTGCTGTTGTGGATCGCCAGCGTCTTCGACGTCCTGCGGAACATCCGGTTCTGAGGTGGGCTCGCGATGACCCGGCCGCTGTCAATCGACCTCGAACTCGTACGGGAGGGCGGTTTCGGGCTCCTCGACCAAGCCGGAAACCTGCCCCTGGCGCCTCCGCCCTTCACCCCGCCCGGCGGCACGGACCCGTTGTCGACGGCGATCACGGGAGAGGTGCCACTCGCCGAAGGCCCGATCCTGGCGGAGATGCCTACCGTGAAAGCGGGCGCGACGGACACGGCCACCAAGGTCGTTTCCGCCGCCGACACCTATGAGCGGACAGACGAGATGCTCGGTAGGAGAATCGAAGCACGAAATCAAACCGGCACCGCCACAGCCGAGAACGCCGCCTCTTCGCAGGCGAACCCGATGGGGCAGATGGGCCAGTTGATGGGCATGCCCATGCAGATGGCCCAGCAGGCCGGACAGCTGCCGATGCAGATGATGGGGATGGCTGCGGCAGTGCCGCAGGGCATCATGCAGGGTGCTCAAAGTCTGATGGGGCAGTTCGGCGGATTGGGTGGGCAACTCGACAGATCGGGCGGCGATGGCACGATTGCACAGCCGGACGAACTCGATCTGGACAGGCAGCACGCCGAGGAGTCGAACGAGATGCCCCCGGACGAGGCCCCGTACGACGACCGAGACCGCGAAGACGGCGCACAGCCTGGCCAATCCGAGGCGCAGAGGGCACCGACGGCCGGTGGCTCGAGTGAGAGCCCCTCGGAGACAACGCCTCCCGCACTGCAACATCGCGCGCCCGCCCCGACTCGTCCTGCCGAGACTGATCCGAGGATTGATCGATGAGTACCTCCGACGGCCTCCTGAAGGTGGATCCTGACGTTCTCCGCAGCGTCGGCCGCGAGTTCGAACGGGCGGGGCACAGTTTGTCCGCATTGCAAGCCGACGCACCACTGGGAGAAGCGTCCGCGGCAGTGCCGCAATTGCAGACCGGTGCTGCCTGCCAGGCGGCTCAGGCTTCGGTGGCCACGGAAATGGCGACGCTGGCCGGCAACGCGCATGCGTACGGCGGCAAACTGACCACGGCGGCGCAGATGTACGAGACACGTGATCAGGAGTCCGCGGAAGCCATCAGAAAGGCGATGCCGCCACGGGTTTGAGCCGCGTCTGGGCAGTTTCGCTGTTTGCTCAGAGCAATCCAAGCACCTTCAGATCGGTGATGTATTTGACGATCACCGGCTCGGTGATGTGCGGGATGTCTTTATCCGGTCCGATCTTGTTGTCCTGGACCGCCGCCCGGAAGTGGTCCGTCGGCGCCATTGCTCCGTTGATCGGGTGTTGGGGCTGCTGGTAGTTGTGCAGCAGAGGCAACAGAGATGCGCGGCGCTGGGCCTCGGGCAGCGCCCGCAATGCCTTGTCGAAGCGGGCCAGCCAAACCGCATACTCGGGCACCCGGTTGATCGGGTAGCCGGCCTCGATGAGCCAGTCGACGAACGTGTCCATGCTGATGCCGTCGTCGTAGGGGTTCATCACGTGGTAGGTCGCGAAGGATCCGCCCTGTTCGGCGGAGAGGTGCGCGCCGATGGTCGACACGGCGTCGGCGATGAACTCGACGGGCAACCCTTCGAAGTGGGCCCGCTGCCGGTTGCCGTCGGCGTCCAACTCGTAGAACGAGCCCGGCGCGATGCCGGTGGCCACCAGCGACAGCATCGTCCGGGTGAACATGTCGGGCAGGTTGAGCTGTCCGACGTAGGTGGTGTCGGCCATGATCATGTCGCAGCGGAACACCGACACCGGCAGACCGCACAGATCGTTGGCCTCCCGCAGCAGTACCTCGCCGGCCCACTTGCTATTGCCGTAGCCGTTGGCATACCCGGTGGCGGGGTTGTCGTCGATGCTGCGGACGGGGCTCATCTCGCGAATGTCGGCGTCTTCGACGAAGCGGCCCGGTGCGATGCCGTCGCCCACGCTGATCGTCGAGATGTAGACGAAGGGTTTGATGCGGGTGGTCACCGCGATGCGGATGAGCTCCGTGGTGCCCACGACGTTGGGGCCGAACAACTGGCTGTAGGGCAGTACGTGGTTGACTAACGCGGCGGCGTCGATGATCAGGTCGACGGTGTCGGCCAGACGCTGCCAAGTCGGTTGCGCCAGACCGAGATTCGCCTCGCCCTTGTCGCCGGCGAGGACCTCGAGGTGCTCGGCGGCCAGCGACCGGTAGTGCTCGAGCAGGCTCGGGTCAGCACCGTCGAAGGTGGCATCGAGCCTGCGGCGCGCTTCGTCATCGGACTTGGCCCTGACCAGAGCGATGACCTTGCCGCCGACGAGGCTCATTCGCTGTAAACACTGTAGGGCCAGGTAGCGGCCCAGGAACCCGGTCGCGCCGGTGAGCAGCACAGTGCGCACCTCCCCGCTCGGTAGTGGCAGATCGGGGGCAGCGGCCAATGTCTTTGCGTCGATGAACTTCTCGAGGGTCAGTTCGCCGGCATACGCCTCGACCGCACTGTGGCCGTGGACCGCTGCGAAGGTGGGTCGCCTGCTACCGCCGCCGCGCTCGGTGTCGATATAGGCGGCGATGGCGGCCAGGTCGCTGGCCGGGCTGACGATCACCCCGACTGGGACGTCGACGTCGAAGATTACGTGCAGGAGGTTGGCGAAGGTCAAGGCCGACAAGGAATCGCCACCCAAGTCGGTGAACGCGGCATCGGGCGCCACGTCGGTCGAGGCGGCGCCGAGCAGCGCGCCGGCGGCCCGGCCGACGGTCTCGAGAACCGGACGTTGCGCGCCGTCCTGGCGCAGCGAGCGCAACACGTCGGCCTGGTCGTCGGCAAGGTCGGCGTAGAGCTGCTCGAGTACGGGTCCGTAGTACTGCTTCAACTGGGGGCGGGCCAACTTGCCGATGCCGGTCAGCAGACCGTTTTCCAGGGTGAACGGCGTGGTCTCGACCACGAAGTCGCGGGGGATTTCGTATGCCCGCAGCCCGGCGTCCCGAGCGATGCGCTGCAACGCCTCGCTCAGCAGCGGCCTGACCGCGGCGAGGTCGCCGCCGACGCTACCCAGCGCCTCGTCGGTCGGGACGATCACCGCCAGCAGATACGAGCGGGCGCTGTTGCCGTAGACGAAGATCTGTCGCACCGAAGGGTGAGTGCCATAGGCTGCCTCGAGTTTGGAGACCGCGATGAATTCGCCCTGCGACAACTTGAGCACGTTGTTGCGGCGGTCGACGTACACCAGCTCATCCGGGGCGGTCTCGGCGAACACGTCACCGGAGTGATACCAGCCCTCGGCGTCGAACAGTTCGGCGGTAACCTCGGGCCGCTTGTAGTAACCGGGGATCACATCCCTTGACCTGACCAACAACTCGCCGCGCGGATGCGGACGATCGGTGCTGAAGTAACCCAGATCCGGCACGTCGGCCAGTCGGTACTCGCTGACCGGTGGGCGGGCGATCCGTCCGTCGACCAGCACGACGCTGTCCTCGGTCGACCCGTAGACCTCGAGCAGGTGGATATCGAGGAACCGCTCGACCCAGGACCGCAGTTCCGCTGAGAGCGGCGCGGACGTCGACGTCGCTGAGAAGTGCCGCCCGCCAATGAGTTTCTCGCGCTGCTCGGACATCACCTGCGCCTCGACGGTCTCCCGGTCGGTGCCGTCGTGGGCTCGCCTGTCGGTTTCGCTCTGCACCTGCTGGAACAGCATCTCCCAGACGCGGGGGACCAGGTCGAGCTTGGTCGGACGGATCAGTGTGAGGTCGTCCAGCAGGGTCGACAGGTCACTGCGAGCCGTGAAGTAGGCAGTCCCGCCGGCGCCCAGCGTGGCATGCAGGATGGTGCACCCCATCACGTGGCTCATCGGCATGAAGTTCAACGTGATGGCCGGAAGCCTGCGGTCGGTGTCCCAGCCGGGGACCACCCATCCGCGCCAGTCTTTGGTCACCAAATGGTCGGTCCACATCGCCCCTTTGGGGGTGCCGGTGCTGCCGGAGGTGTAGACGAGCATCCGCAGAGCGTCGCGGTCACCGCGGGTGATCTGCGGGCCGTCGGTGCGCGTCGCCCCCCGCGTGATCACGTCATCGAGCGCCTCCACGCTGACGTGCAGGTCGGTCAGGCGTGCGGTGGCCGACTGGAATGCCTCGCGGTGGTCGTCGATCTGCGGGTGGTAGTCGAACACCACCAGACGCCGGGGCGCGTGCGCGGTCAGCGCGAGCTCGACGGCGGCGTCGAGGTGGTCGACGCTGCACAGGATCGCCACCGGCTCGGTCTCGACCAGGATCGCGTGCAGCTGGTGCAGCGGCGCGCTGGTCTGCAGCGGAACCGCGACGGCGCCGGTCAGCGGCAGCGCCATGTCCACGATCGCGTAGTCCGCACTGATGAAACCCAGCGTGGCGACGCGGTCCCCGGGCCGCACGGGGTCACCCGCCAAGGCGTGCGCCAGCGCCCGTACCCGGGCCCATGTCTCGCGGTAGGTCAGGGTATTGAACCGGGGCTGCAACTGCGGGACCGTGCGACCGGCGGCGTCGGTGACGAACTCGACGGCGCGCTCGCCCAGGGCTGGGCGGTCGGCGTAGCCGGCCATCACGGTGTGCATCACATCGACGAGCACCATGTCGGGACTGTCAAGTGCGGCGGTGATCGCCGGATCAGGCTGGGCGGCAACAAGTTGCGCGTCGGAAGAGGTCAACTCCTCGAATCGACGCATGAGCCGCGCTTCGCGAGCCTCGGATGGAGCTGACATAGCGATCTCCTTTCACGATCAAATCGGCACCTCACCGCGCATATATTAACGGCGGGACTGTACTTGAGTCTATAACTATATTGAAGTACAAAACTGAACTGTGATACATTCGCCGATGTGACAGGCATCACCGCCATCGACCGCCGAGCCAGACGCAAGCAGCAGACTCGCGAGCGGATTGTGGATGCCGCCATCGACCTGTTCATCGCACAGGGCTACGACGCGACGACCGTCGACCAGATCGCCGCGGCCGCCGATGTGGCCCGGGGTACTTTCTTCAACCACTTCCCAGGCAAAGAAGACGTCACCCACGCGTGGATCGACCGGCGCCGAGATGAGATCCACGACTGCATCGCCACGGCGAGCGCGTCGGACGCCGTCGCCCGCATCGTCGAGGGCCTCCAAGTCGCCACCACGCTCTACGATTCCGACAGCGCCGACAGACGTCCTATGACCCGTATCTGGATCCGGTGTGGCGGACCCTTCGGCGCCGGCCACGGTCAGACCGCCGAGTCAATCCGAGCGGTCCTCGACGAGGGTCAGCAAGCCGGGCAACTGCGCAAGGACCTCGACACCCGGGCCGCCGCCTTCCTGCTCCAGGACTCCTTCATCGGCGCCCTCTGCAGGTGGGCAGCCACCGACACAGACTCGTTGGAGCAGCACCTCCAACCCGCGCTCGACCTCGTCACACCCCTACTCCGGGGCTGAAGCTGGCGTCGTGCCGGCCAGTGGATGCTCGCCTACCTGTCGAGCGGGTTGGCCTTGATGCGGCCGTCAGCATCATTGGCAACCGACGCGGCGGCGGCGCTGCCCGGCTTGCGCTTCGCCTGGTCGTTGAAGCACGCCAGGAATTCGCTACCGAATCCAAGCCGGGGGTAGCGCGCGAGTATCTCGGTCCTTGCCTCCGCCGGGAACTCCTCCGGGCGCCGTCCGACCACCTCCCAGCTGGTCGCGACCTGCAGGATGTGGGACTCGGGGTCGGTGGCCGCATTGACGTCGCCGCGCATGTGCAGCACGATGATCTCGGTCGCCCTGTCCGCCCGATCAGCCGGCCAACCCGCCGCCACGCCGAAGACCCAAGCCAGGTCCCCGCCCGCCTCCTCGAAGGGCACTCGGTGACTGTCGAATACGTCAGTGAGGCCGATGTCGTGAAGCATTGCCGAGACGTAGAGAAGCTCGTCGTCGAAGGCGATGCCGTGCGCTGCGCCGTACATGGCCCCCCACAAGTAGGAGCGGACGCAGTGGTTGAGCAACGCGGGTGAGTAGAAACGAGTGGCCACGGCCAGTGCGGCCGTCGCCGCCGGCGTCTGCGGAAACCCGGCGCCGGCAGCGTCATTGAATATCAGGTTGGGGCTGGTCATTGGTTCATCCTTTCCATTGATTCTTGTACAACACCGTTCTGCGGCAAACCGATTTCATCGCCCAGCGAAAGCCGGATGAGCCGGGCGACCGCGGCGGGTTGCGAAAGAAACGGAGAGTGCGACGTCTTCAGCCGATGGACGTCATCGGCGCGCTGAGCCATCGACTCCTGTGCGACGACAGGGATCGCGTTGTCTGCCTCGCAGATGACATAAGTGCTCGGGGTGGTCTTCCACGCTACTTCGGTCAGTCGTTGTTCGAACGAGGCGTAGGACTGGTAACAGACTTGAGAGGCGGCGCGTTGGGCGGTCGCGGTGTCGACGTCGTTGTAGAAGGTGGTCATGGGCGTCGTAGCTTCGATGTAGTCGCCGATTCCGTCACGGCGGTGGCGCTCCGCCCACGGCATCAGCATCCCTCCGGCGGGAGATAAACACGAGTCATCGGCGTCGAGCTGCATTGCGGCGAGATAGATTATCCGTTCGACGTTCTTCGCGTCCGACAATGCTTGGGTGGCGGGTACGCCGCCATAGGAGTGAGCCACCACAACGACCGGCCCGTCAATGGCTGCGACTGCTCGCGCGATCACTTCGGCGTCCGCATGCATGTCCTTCAGGGTGGCCGGGTCATCACCGCTGCTTGTCAGCGCCACCGCATGGACGTCGATACCCGACAGTTCAGTGACGAGCGGATCCATGTGGCTGGGCCTGTGATACGCGCCCGGGACGAGAAGCACTGAGTGACGAGTCATGAGACCTCCTGAGGATTGGGACGGGCTTCGCGGACGGGGGATTAGGCCGCATCCGACGGCTTGGGTCGCGCTGAGGCGAGCATTCGGTGTTCGATCAGGTCGGCACCACGGGCGACGCCGCCGGTCGCCACATATCCGGCGGCGACGCGGCGGGCGCCCCCGGTCATCGCCATGGCGTGGAGAACCTTTTCGCGCAGCCGGGGAGCGGTGAGATGTTTGGGCAGCAGCCGAGTGCCGCATTGGGCCACCTCCACACGCCGCGCGACCTCGAACTGATCCCGTCCGTAGGGCACCACGCACACCGGTACTCCGCGCCCCAAAGCCTTTTGGGTGACGCCCATTCCGCCGTGGGTGATCGCGCATGCCGCGCGGTCCAGCACCTGGCTGTGGGGCACGAACTCGCACACCGTGGCGTTGGCCGGTGCCCTGATGTCTTCCGGCACGCCTGCCGGAAAGGTCGCCACGATGTGGACCGGCTCCTCTGCCAGTGCGGCCAGCGCTACACGTCCCAGCTCGGAATCGCCCTGGTCCTCCGAGGACGTCGATACCAGGACAATCGGGCGGTCGATCGGCGCCAGCCAGTCCGGCGCAGTCGACGGCGCCGGGTCATAGGAGCAGGGACCGATGAGCTGGATGGAGTCGTCCCAGTCCGGATGTGGGTAGTCGAACGGTTGGGCGGTGGCCACGAGCACCAACGGCGGCCGCCGCGCGTAGTCGTCAAGCGATGTCAGCGGGCGGAGGCCGAACCGGACGCGAACGTTGTTGAGCGGGCGGACCCACGAGTCGAGCGCGGTGAACTTGCGCCCGTGCAGCGCGTCTCGGAGCCGACCGACCGGGCCCGGCCACGGCCGCAGCCCGGGTCCCCACGGTGGCACTCCCTGCGACCGCAGATAGGGCAGGAAGGCCCAGAACGACAGCCACGGCAACCCGCTGGCTTCGGCGAGTGCGGATGCACCCCAACAATTCGGGTCGACGATCAGCGCGTCCGGGCGAACGTCGTCGATCGCCTTCCGCAGATCGGGAACCTCGTACTCGGCACGCCGCGTGAACACACGTCGCACTCGCAACAACGCCTCCTGCGGATTCGCTGCGCCGCCGTCATCCAGCGGCAGGGCCTCGATGCGGGGATCGACGGGCTCGGCGGCGAAACCCATGTCGAGGCCGGCCTCGACACCGGCGGCCAGGGTCCGCAAGGCGACGTCGTGCCCCCGGCAACGCAGCTCCGTCAGCAGCACGCTGCTCGGGAAGAAATGACCCATCGCAGGAGACTGGTACGCGAGAAATTTCGCCATCGCGATGCCCTTTCGTGATCGATCGGGATGAAACCTAGGCACGACACCGAAAAGCGAAGCCGGGCCGCGAGTTTGAGGCAGAATTGCGGCAAGATGGTGAAGCGTGGGCAGCACGCGTTACGGAGGTGTGCGAGCGCCTTTTGTGTTGGCGACGTGCCCGCGAGTGAGGATCAACAACGAGGCTGCTGCCGCCGCGGCCGCACAGAACATCACCACGCCCATCGGTACGGCGCTGTGTCGACCGCCCGCGCCCACCAGCGGCGAGGCGATTGCACCGGCTGTGTACTGAAGGGATCCCAGGATCGCCGATCCGGTACCCGCGGCGTGGTAAACCTCTGTCGTTGCGAGCATGGCGGCGTGCCCGTAGGGACGCACTCCGCCGATCGTGACCGTCAGCAGGATGAGGGCGGTAATCGTCACGAGCACAATGACCCCGCCTACCAACATCCGGCGTGGTGCGACGCTCCTGACGGTGAGCCGTGCGACGGCGCTGCCGACGGCAACCGCAACGGAACACGAAGCCAAGGTGTAGGAAAACGCGGCCGGCGACAGTCCGACGATATCTTGCAGAACGAACGGTGAGGCCGACACGTAGGCGAACATGGCCGCCGCGATGAAGGCCGTCATGGCCGTGTAACCGAGGTAGTGGAGGTTGATGAGCACGCTGCATGTGCTGGCGACCAACGCTTTCAGCCCGCTGGGACGCCGACGTTCCTCGGGAAGCGACTCGTTGACGAAGACAACCACGCCGAGAAGGGTCAAGAGATTCATGACGGCCAGCGCGGCGAAGACGGCGCGCCAGCCCAGGCAGGTAACCAGCACGCCGCCGAGTACCGGCGCTGCTATCGGCACGAGCACTGCGGTGAAATTCATGTTTGAAAAGAGCTGCACGGCACCACGTCCCCTGCAGCCGCGATCGGCGATGGCAGCGCGGGCAATGACGATACCGGCGGCACCGGCGAAACCCTGGACGAACCGCAGACATATCAGGATCTCGATCGACGGTGCGAGAACACACAGTGCGCTGGCGCCTGGTGAAATTCTCAGCTGCGGGTGGACCGCGCCGGTAGGCGGGCTGGCGAGGGCATTCCCGCTAGTTCGTTTCATATCTCTCACAGTCACTTTCGTGCCAGGACCCACCAGTCACCGGCCATCCGTTCAACGGACCGCGCACCAAAGCGGAGACTTCGCGCGCCATTGCCGAGATTCAAATAGCTACTCCGGCAGCAGGTCCCGCGATCTACCATCTTTCGGGATCGACCCACTTGTCGCCGGCCGCGCATCGTCGATGACACGGATCACGGCCTTGCCGCGAATACGATCGGCCGGGTCGAACGCAGCAGGAGCCTGTTCCAGGGGGCATGTCGTCCCGACAAGAAGACGTAGCCGTCCGTCCCGAACCCGGCGCTCCAACGCGGCAAGCGCCATGCGGTCGGACTCGACGACGAAGAAGACGGCTCGGCCGTTGTCGGGCTGGACTCGCGGTGGTTCGGCGACGCTGACCAGGGCTCCGCCCGCACGGACCAATGCCGCCGAGCGATCAAGGATTCGACCGCCGATCACGTCGAACACCATGTCGACTTCGCCGATGCCCTCCAGCCGGTCATGGTGCAGGTCCACGAAATAATGCGCGCCCAGGCCGAGCACGGTCTCGCGGTCGCCGGCGCGACCGGTCCCGATCACCCAGGCCCCGGTCTCACGCGCCAGTTGCACAGCGACCGATCCGACGCATCCGGCAGCACCGTGGATGAGGACGGTCTGTCCCGCCCGGAGTCGTCCGTGAACGAAAAGTCCCTGCCATGCCGTCATCCCCGAAATCGGCAGGGCCGCGGCCACGGTGTGGTCGATCCCATCCGACAGCGGCGCAAGGTTGCGCGCCTCCACCGCAACGAACTCGGCCAGCGTGCCGTTTCGGCACCAGTCGGTGAACCCGAAGACTCGTTGGCCGACGGTCAGCCCGGCGGTGCCGTAGCCCAATTCGGTGACGACCCCGGAGACTTCGTGGCCGGGGATGGTCGGTGTCCGGTCACGGCCGGCACGATCGGTCCAGGTGCCGGGCCAGTCGAGTTCGCCCGAAGTGAAACCCGCCGAGTACACCTGCACGATGACATCGTTCTCGGCGGCGTGGGGGTACGGCATTTCCGCCACTGCCAGCCCATCAATACCGGCGGCGCGCTCACGCGCGACGACCGCTCGCATCGACGTCGGCCGGCGTTCCGGCGGGCGCAGATCGGTGGTCTCGGTATTGCCCACTACCCCCATGCCTTCGACGCTAACCGCGGTACCGCGCTCGTCGTGGGCCACTTCGGCGCGGCGAGAAGGGGCCAGTTGAGCCGGTTAGGTCAGGGCAGCAGCCTTACCAGCGCCTCCAGCGCCGCCGACCACGCGCTTGGCGCCGGCGCCGCGTACCCGATCACCAAACCGTCGCGTTCGCTGCTGGTTTCGGGATGACGATACAGATCAAGTCCCTTCACGCCGAGCTGTCGCCACGCGAGTTGACGAGACAGTTCACTCTCGTCGCCTCCAGCAAGCTCGAGCACCACATGCAGACCCGCATGCATCCCGGTAACGGTGCTCTTGGGTGATGACCGGGCGAGAGCGGTGACCAATTCCTCGCGGCGGCGCCGATATTGGGCGCGCATCGTGCGAATGTGTCTGTCATAGGAACCGGACCCGATGAACTCGGCCATCGCCAACTGCTCGACGAAGCCGCTTGTCTCCTCGGTTTCGCCCTTCTGCCGGGCCACCGCTCCGACGAGTCGTTCGGGCAATGCCAGCCAGCCGAGCCGAAGTCCCGGCGCGAGCGATTTGCTCACTGTGCCCATATAGATCACGTGTTCGGGATCGACGCCCTGTAGCGCGCCGATAAGGCCGCGGTCGTATCGGAATTCTCCGTCGTAGTCGTCTTCGATGATCACGCCACCGGTTCGCCGCGCCCAGTCGATGACCGCTGTGCGGCGGTCGGAATGCAAAGACATGCCGAGTGGGAACTGGTGCGAAGGTGTGAGAAGGACACCGCCCACCTCTGCCATGTCGTCGAGAGCCATGACGTCAGCACCATGGGCGTCCACTGTCATTGGGGGGCAATGCATTCCTGCCGTGGCGAGCGACGCCCGCTGCGAGGACAGGCCGAACGCCTCGACGCCCACCGCGGCGACTCCGGCATCTGCCAATGCGCCGGCGACGAGCCTCAGCCCTTCGGCCGCCCCCGAGCACACGACGATGTGGCACGGTCGGGTCCGAACTCCCCGAGTTCGAGCCAGATACTGCGCGAGAGCGTGGCGAAGCTCGGGCCGGCCCTGCGGGTCGGCGTAGCCGAACGCCTCGGACGGCGCAGCATTGAGCGCGCGGGTGACCGCGCGGCTCCACTCTGCCCGTGGAAACGACGACAGGTCCGGATGGCCGGGCCGCAAGTCGTGGGCTATTCGGGGCAATGACCGTCGCGGAGGCGGTGAGGCGACGGACCGGACAACCTCCGCCGCGCGGTCAGAGACCAGCGTGCTCGAGCCATGTTGTGATGTCAGCCAACCCTCGGCGATGAGTTTGGCGTATGCGCGCGCCACGGTGTTGCGCGCGACACCGAGGTCGACGGCCAGCGCGCGGCTCGAGGGAAGCCGGGTACCCGGTGTCAGTCGCCCCGAGCGAATGGCGTCGCGGATGGCGTCCATCACGCTGTCGCGCACCCGGCCGTCGGGGCGATCCAGGTGTAGATCCAACCCGGAGACGGAAACCGGTAAGCCGGTCGTCGAGGTCACGTCAGTGCTCGCGGTCATGACAGGTGGGGCGATAGGCAACGGTGGCGATCCCGTCCATGGCGTCATCTCTCCTTGAAGGCGATATAGCTAAAACGCGTCAGGGCGGATTTCGCATCGCACTACACCGCGTTAGGTGCAGCAGAGCGGGGCGCCGGCCAGCGGAATCGCTTCAACATTTTGTAGAGACGACTTCAACAAATTGTTGTAATGTCACGCGCATCACACTTTTGGAGGTCATGATGCGATCACGCCTGCTGCACCGCTCTCGGCTCTTCATGCGCGATCGTCGGGGCCCTCGCTGCCGGTATCACCGCTTGTGGAAGCGGGGTCGGCGGCGACAGCGCAAGCCCACCGGCCGCCGGGGGCGGCCAGTCGGCGATCCCGGACAACAGCGCCCTCATCGCCGCCATCGAGCCGGACCAGGCACTCACAGCCGCTCTTCCGCCTGCGGTCGTGCAGTCCAAGACCGTGAATGTCGGTTCGAACATCCAATCGGCGCCCAACAACTTCTACGCCACCGACGGCAAGACGCCGATCGGGTACGAGGTCGATCTCGCCAAGGCCGTTGGATCCAAACTCGGCGTGAAGATGGCGTACCAGGACATGGCCTTCGGCTCGCTGATCACCAGCCTGCAGTCCGGCCGCATCGACATGACCATGGCTGCGATGAACGACACCAAGGAGCGTCAGCAGCAGATCGATTTCGTCGACTACTTCTCCTCCGGCATCACGATCATGGTGCAGAAGGGCAACCCGGACGGCATCACCGGTCCAGACACGTTGTGTGGCAAAAACGTTGCCGTAGTGCAGGGCACCAGTCACCAGAAGTTCGCCGCCGCGCAGAGCGACAAATGTGTGCAGGGCGGCAAGCCCGCCATCACCGTGACGGCCACCGACAGCGACACCCAGAATCAGAATCAGCTACGCACCGGGCGGGTCGCGGCGATTCTCAATGACCTGCCCAGCGCCGTGTACATCTCCCGGACCGCGGGCAACGGCAACACTTTCGAGGTCGTGCCTGGCCCGCCGATCGAAGGCGGACCGTACGGCATCGGCTTCGCCAAGACCAACGCCGCGCTGCGGGATGCGGTGAACCGGGCGCTGGGCGAGCTGGTGTCCGACGGCACCTACCTCAAGATTCTGCAGAGCTGGGGTGTCGAACAAGGCGCGCTGAAGGAGCCCGCCATCAATGGAGCCTGAGCCTTCCCCCGTCGCTCGCTCGCCCTGAGCCTGAAGCCCTGCCGATCGTCCGGCTCCGCCACTGGGGCCGATGGGTCAGCGCGGTCGTCATCATCGCCCTGCTCGCAGCTCTGCTCGTCGCGCTGGCGCAGGCGCAGATCGACTGGGCGTCGGTGCCCGACTTCGTGGTCTACCGCGTGATGATCGTCGGCTTGGTCAACACCGTGGTGCTCGCCGTCATCGCGCAGTCGGTCGCCATCGTGATCGGGACCGTCATCGCGTTGATGCGCCGCAGCGCGAATCCCGTTGCGAATTGGTTTGCCTCGGCCTACATCTGGTTGTTCCGTGGGCTTGCCGGTGCTGCTGCAGATCCTCATCTGGTACAACCTGGCGCTGGTCATTCCGACCATTTCGATCCCGCTGCCCTTCGGCGGATATCTCCTCGATGAGCCCACCAACGTCCTCGTCAGCGCGTTCACCGCGGCGCTGCTCGGGTTGGCGCTCAATGAGAGCGCGTACATGGCCGAGATCGTGCGCGCGGGGCTGAACAGTGTGGACAGCGGGCAGACCGAAGCCGCGAAATCGATTGGTATGGCGCCGAGTCTGACGCTGCGCCGGGTGGTGCTTCCGCAGGCGATGCGGGTGATCATCCCGCCGACCGGCAACGACTTCATCAACATGCTGAAGGGCACCTCGATCGCGTCGGTGATCGGCGTGACGGAGCTGCTCCACGCGTCCAACAACATCTCGTCCCAAAACCTCTTGGTGATGGAAACGCTGTTCGCCGCGGCGATTTGGTACATGGTGGTGGTGACGGTGGCGGGCGTCGGCCAGCACTACCTGGAGCGCACATTCGGCGCCGCCGAGCGCAGCGTCGCCGCGCAGGCCGCCAAGGCGCTGCGGGCCATTCCGCTGACCAGGGGTGCCCGTGTCTGAGCCGCTGCTGCGAGCGATCGGTGTGCGGAAGAGCTACGGGCATACCGAGGTACTGCGGGGGGTCGATCTGGAGGTGCGCCGCGGTCAGGTGGTGTGCCTGCTCGGTCCGTCGGGGGCGGGTAAGAGCACGTTCCTTCGTTGCCTCAACCATCTCGAGACCATCGACGCCGGCCAGGTGTGGGTGGACGGCAAGCCGATCGGGTTCGAACTGCGCAACGGAAAGCTCTACGAACTTCGGGAACGCGACGTCGCCAAGCAGCGGCGCGATATCGGCATGGTGTTCCAGCGGTTCAACCTCTTCGGTCACCGCACCGCTCTGGAGAACGTCATCGAGGGCCCGATCCGAGTGCTGGGCATCGCTGCCGACATCGCGCGCAAGGACGGACTCGAGTTGCTCGACCGGGTCGGCCTGGCCCAGCGCGGCGACGCCTACCCGGCTCAGCTGTCCGGGGGCCAGCAACAACGCGTGGCGATCGCTCGCTCCCTGGCGATGAAACCCAAACTGATGTTGTTCGACGAGCCGACCTCGGCATTGGACCCCGAGCTGGTGGGCGAGGTGCTCTCGGTGATGAACACGTTGGCCGAAGAGGGGATGACGATGGTGGTCGTCACCCACGAGATCGCATTCGCCGCCGAAGCCGCCGACGAAGTGGTCTTCATGGCCGACGGGGCCATCGTGGAGAGCGGCGTGCCCGAGAGCCTTCTCAAGGCGCCGAAACACGAACGCACGCGACAGTTTCTGGCACGGGTGCTCGCGTGAGGCCCATCTCGCCGCGCTACCTGTTGCAGTTCTCGGAGCAGGCGGGCTATCTCGACTTCGCCCGCTTCGGACCGCCCTCGCATGCCGTCCTGGACGCCACGGCCCGGCTATCGGAGAAAGCGACGCACGCGGGGCCGGCCACTGTTGACGAATTGATGAGGGAGGAGACCCGCGCCAAGGCTGCCGCGGCGCGGTTGTGCCGCAGCGACATCGACCACATTGTCCTGCAGCCGAACACCAGCCTTGGGCTGATGCAGGCGGCGTTCAATGCCCCGGGCGGCGCGGTGCTGGTGTCGGCCGGGGAGTTCCCGGCCAACACCTACCCGTGGGCCAGGGCCGAGCAGGCCGGGCGACTGACCGTGCGCCGCCTGCCGGCCGGATACGTCACTGCGGACCGGGTCGCCGAAGCCCTCACCGACGACATCTCGATCGTTTCGGTCAGCGCCGTCGACTATCGCACCGGTTACCGCGCCGACCTGGCCGCCTTGCGTGAAATCGTCGGTGACCGACTGCTGGTCGTCGACGGCATTCAGGGTTTCGGCGTGATCGAGGCACCGTGGGAGGTGGCCGACATCCTGGTCGTGGGCGGGCAGAAATGGCTGCGGGCGGGCTGGGGGACCGGGTTCGCCATGCTGTCGGACCGGGCGCTGGAAAGGATGGATCCGGTGCTGTCGGGCTGGACCGGTGCGCGCGACCCCGGCCTGTTCGACGACGAAATCCACCCCGCTGACAGCACGGCCGCGGCGTGGTCGATATCGAACTTGAGCCCAGTGACCTCCGGAGCGTTCGCCGCAGCGCTGGAGTTGGTCGAGGAGGCGGGCGTCGACACGATCGCCGCGCACATCGCGGAGCGGGTAGAGGCGCTCGAAGACGTGCTCCTGTCGCATGGCGCGCAGATCGTGTCCGCACGCGAGCGGCGGGCCGGGATTCTGGCGTTCACGTTGCCGGAGCATCCGCCTGAGCAGATCGGCGCCGCCCTCAACGCGGCGGGTATCGCGGCAACCGTTCGGCCCGAACACATTCGGCTGTCGCCGCATGCCTCGACCTCACTGGAGATT